>CAZMNW010000016.1:0-51196 GCA_964567755.1 uncultured bacterium | reverse complement strand
CCTGGAGTACATGGCGCTGCTCCAGCGCTTGGTGCGTCTCGAGGCCAAGCTCGCGGCCTGGGATGAAGAGAGCAAGAAGGGTGGTGGCGATTCACTCCCGGGGAAGAAGCCACTGCCGCGCTCGCGTGTGCGTGCGTTGCGTCGTCTCGTGGGAGTGCTGCAATCGCTCCTCTGTCTCGAAGGCGGCATCGCGATCGACATGGCGGCACTGTTGCTCGAGCTGCACGAGCATCGGGCCTGGGATCTACTCGGGTATTCGGGGCTGGAGAGCTACGTAGAGAACCGGCTCGGGCTCGGAGGCTCGATGGCGCGCCAGCGGGTGTCGCTCGCCCGGGAGCTTAGGCGGTACGACCGCGTGACCACGGCTTACGAGGGTCGGGTGATCGGCTTCGTGGCGACGCAATGGGTGGCTCGGACGCTGCGACCGACGCGCGGGGAGCAGGCGTTGCAAGCACACTGGGTGCGGCATGCGAGGGAGCGGACGGTCAAGCGCTTGCGAGACGAATCGAGTGCTTTGGATTGCACCCGGCTCTTCCACGGCTCGTCACCGCCCTGGTGCCCGCGCGTTTCAGAGGCAGGGCGCCGCTCGATGTCCTCTGCCAGCTCGGAGACCAAAGGCTCGGTATGTGGTGGCGAAATGAAAGGAGAATCGCCAGACCGAACTCAGCAACAATTTGACACATCGAGGCTAGATCACCGTGCTCAAGCCACGCTCTTCGGAGCCGTGCGCGGCGAGCCAGGCAAGGATCTCCGAGACGCGTCCGAAGGCCAGGGCAATACAGGTGTCCGCGCCTCCATAGTACAGATGGATCGTGTCGCCATCTTCCCCAATCGTATGGCCGCAGACGAAGACCACGTCACCCACATCGCCTTGACGTTCGTAGTTTTCGCGCGGGCCGAGGATCCACTCGCTTCCTCGGGCGATGCACACGCTCGGGTCCTGCCGATCCAACAACGCCACGCCCAGGCGATACAGGCTGCCGGCCGCAGTCTGACGCGCACCGTGGTAGATCATCAACCAACCTTGCTCGGTCTCGATCAGCGGTGATCCGAGCCCGATCCGGGTGGCGTCCCACCAGGCACCGCGGCGAGATGCCATCACCACCCGGTGCTTGCCCCAGTGGTACAGATCTGGTGATTCGGCCAGCCAGATACTGGATCCCAATCCCGTCTGTGGCCGGTGCAGCATCAGCCACTTGCCGCCGATGCGCTGCGGCAGCAACGCCGCATCCTTGTCGTCAGGTGTCATCACCACGCCAAGACGCTCGAACTGGACGAAATCGCGTGTGAGCGCCAGCGAGACGGCGGGACCCGCACGAGAGTATGCCGTGTACGTGATGGCGTATTGGCCCAACTCGTCGAGCCAGACGATCCGTGGGTCTTCGACTCCCCAGAGTTCCTCGGGATGGCGTTCCGGATCTGGCAGCAGCGCCGGTTCCGATTCGATCCGCCAGCCGTCGATGCCGTTCTCCGATCGGACGACCCACAGGCAGGAGATTCCGCGCCGGTCTTCGACACGACAAAGCAACAGCGTGGTGCCGTCCTGCAACCGCACGGCGCCGGGATTGAAGACCGCGTTGACCGTGTGCGGCCAGTCCGCGGCCGTCAAGATGGGATTTGCCTCGTGACGCTGGAGAAGAAACGGCCGCTTCCCGTCACTCATCGTGCCTCCTGTTCCACAACCACGACCGGTCCCATGCTGCGCAACTCCAGCAAAGAACTTAGAAAAGCCAGCGTTGATTCCGCACCTTCGTTGGCGTTGACGCCCTCGTGATGCAGTCCGTCGTGACAGCCGCCGGTCGAGTAGTCGTAGACTGCCCGGCCGAAATCGTTGCGGCCCAGGAACCAATCGAAGACAAGGCCCATGCGCTCGCGCCAGCGTCGCTCTCCCGTCACACGGTAAGCCAGCGAGCAGGCTTCGAGCGTGCTCTGCGCCTCGATCGGTTGCTGGTCGAAGCGCGCCCGTGGCTCGCCGCGACGCCAGCCCGTGTTCGCGATCGGCGAGAAATGGCCCTGGTCGGCTAATTGGACACGAACAAGCCACTCGAGGGCTTCGATGCCCGCTGCCACCATGTCCTTCCTGCCCATCTCGTGTCCCGCGAGCAGTAACGACTCGGAGAGCGCGGCGTTGGCGTAGGCGAGTGACTGCTCGAACCAGGGCCAGTCGTCACTGCGGCTGTCACCGTAGAGTTCGAAGAGCCGAGTCGCCAGCACGCCACGAAAGCGGCGAGCGTTGCTATCACCCGGGAAGCGCCGAATATGTGCGCTGATTCCGAGCAGCGAAAACGCCCAGGCACGCGGGCTGGTGAAGGTTTCGACCGCGGGCAAGCCGGAGTCGAACAGGTTCATCGCGAGTGCAACGAGCCCGTCGTCGGACGATTCGCTGGCTGCGCAGCCCAGGCTCCAAAGCGCGCGCCCATGGCTGTCCTCGGAACCCGAATCCTCGAGCCAGTGCCGGTCGTAGCCCAGGAAGTTGCGGAACCGGCCGTTGGCCGGGTTGAACGCGTAGTTGAGGAACGCCAGGTACTTCGCGGCCAGGCGGCGGAGCAGCTCGCCGTCTTCTGCCAGGCGCTGGCCTCGCAGCACGACAATCAACGCACGGGCGTTGTCGTCGGTCGTGTACCCCTCGACGAGATTCGGCGTGGTTCGGCAAGCATGCTGGAGGATTCCGGTATCGTCGGTCATCGTCAACAGGTGGTTGAACCGGAGCGCGGGCAATTCGAAGTCGAGCGGGTCGGAGGCTGCTTGCCGGCCGATGGCCACCGGCGTCCCGAGGCGCTCCTTTGTCGCTCGCTGAAAGGACTGGAGGTAGAGCGCGGCGACTTCCTTCCAGATCATCTTGCGCCCATACGAATAGGCTCGCTTGCGCATCGCATGCCGTTTGGCCTCGTTGTCGAACAGTTCGATCGCGGCTTCGGCCAGTGCCGACGAATCGTGGAAGGGGACGATTTGTCCCCGCCCATCCGCCAGCAACTCGTCGGCGTACCAGTACGGTGTCGAGATCACTGCCTTGCCGTTGCCCAGCGAGTAGGCGAGCGTGCCGGAGACGATCTGCGCCGGATTGAGGTAGGGAGTCACGTATAGATCGGCCGCCCCCAGAAACTGACACAGCTCCTCCAGGGTCACATAGCGGTTGTGGAAGATGATGTTGTTGGCGACGCCGAGCCTGCGCGCGCGCACCTGGAGGTCGAGACGGTACTTCTCTCCCTGCTCACGCTGGACATGTGGATGGGTCACACCAAGGACAATGTAGATGACGTCCGGGATGCGCTGCACGATCGCGGGCAGCGCATCGATCATGTACTCGATCCCCTTGTTGGGTGAGAGCAGCCCGAAGGTCAGGATGACGCGGCGCCCCTCCACCTCGAACATGTCCTTGTAGAAGTTAGGGTCGACAAAGGGCATGTCCGGGATGCCATGGGGCACTAGATCGATCTTGCGGTCCGGGCACTTGTAAATCGTCGTCAGGAATGTCCGGGCCTTCTCGCTCATGACGATCAACCGCTCCGAGAGTTCGCACAGCTCTCTCAGGACCCGAGCCTGGATTTCGTCTGGTTCGGCGAGCACAGTGTGCAAGGTCGTGACGATCGGCATGCGCAGCCGGCGGAGGGTCGTCAGCAGGTAGCTGCCGGCGGGGCCGCCGTAAATGCCGTACTCGTGCTGGAGGCACACAAGGTCCACATGACTCATGTTGAGAAACTCGGCCAGCTGCCGGTACTGGTCCTTGTCGTTCTCTCCGACTTCGAAGCGCACCCGATTTGGATATGGATGGCCCTTGGGCGTGTCGTTCATCGCTGCTGCATAGAAGTCAATTGCCGGGAATTCGCGCGCCATCGACTCGCAGATGTCGGCAGTGAAAGTCGCGATCCCGCAGCGGCGAGGTACGTAGTTGCCGACGAAGGCGATCTTGGAAAAGGGGTAGGTTTTGTCGGGCATCTCGACGGACCGTCGCTTCCTGGCGCATTCACGCACGAACGTGCCGATCGTAGCAGCAGCAGTTCGCAAAAGCGAGATGCAATTCACTCTCGTGGAACGAACCAACTCACATCGTGAGAACGAGTGGCAGGTTTCTAACGATATTCCTGGCGCTCGGGTCGCATTTCGAGTAGGATGACCCAACGCTAAGTGCCTTTCGATTCGCGAAGGGACAGAAGCGAAATCGAAAGGTCCGTGTTCCATGGCTACGAAGCTTTACGTCGGAAATATTTCCTTCAACACCACCGAGAGCACCCTCCGCACCCTGTTCGAGGGCGACGGACGCCGGGTCGATGAGGTCGCGATCGTCATGGATCGCGATACTGGTCGCCCGCGCGGCTTCGCATTCGTGCAGATGGGGTCCCCCGAGGATTCGCGGACGGCGATCGAGGCGTTGAACGGGCGCGAGATCGACGGCCGTACGCTCACCGTCAGCGAGGCGAAGCCCAAGACGGCTGGCGCGGGTAGCGGCCCGCAGCGTTTCGGCAGTGACGGCGGTCGTTAATCTCGGCCGACGACGAGCGCAATGCTCCTCGACTTCGGGGCTCTCGCACCTGCGTGAGCCCCGCTTTCATTGGGCAGTCGAGGGATGAGGGCGGGACAACAAAGGAGTTGCGCGATGGGTGACAAAGGCAAGAAGGACAAGGCCAAGGGCCAGAAGCAGAAGGACAGCAAGCACGACCAAGAGACCAAGAAGAAGCAGGAGAAGACACCCAAAAAAGCCTGATGGCGGCAGCCTCGCGATCGGTGTCCGTGACATCGCGTTTGCCGTGTGAACGACTCGCGTGAGCTTCTCGGCGTTCGAGCGCGATCAATACGCGACATCAAACCGGCCGGCGTGCACGGCGAGGCCGCTTGATCTCGTCCAACAGTGCCGCTGCGTATCGCCTCACCCGCGGGTTCCGTTGCGGAGCCCGTTCACCGCCGCGATCTCGACGTCTTCGTGAACACGCGTCGCGCGCGTCTCCTTCGACAAGTACGAATACATCGCGGGGATGACGTAGAGAGTCAGCCCCGTCGCCAGGAGCATGCCACCGACCACGGCGATCCCCATCGAGACGCGACTCGCAGAACCCGCGCCCAGCCCCAACGCCACCGGGAGAATGCCGAGAATCGTCGACAGGCTGGTCATCAGAATCGGACGGAAGCGCGCCGCGGCAGCATCCTGGATCGCTTCCAGCCGCGCGAGGCCGGCGTTGCGGCGCTGGTTGGCGAACTCGACGATCAAAATGCCATTTTTTGTCACCAGCCCAATCAGCATGATCATCCCGATTTGACTGAAGATGTTGATCGTGTGATTGAAGTACCAGAGAGATAACAGCGCTCCCGCCACCGCGAGCGGCACCGTCAGCATGACGATCAGCGGATCGCGGAAGCTCTCGAACTGGGCGGCGAGGACGAGATACGTCAACACCAGCGCAAAGATGAATACGAACAACAAGCTCGACGAGCTTTCGGAGAAGTCACGCGCTGCACCGGCGAGGTCGGTGGCGAACGACTCGTCGAGTACCTTGTCCGCGATTTGGTCCATGGCTGCGATCCCGTCGCCCAGCGTGTAGCCGGGATTGAGACCAGCCGATACGGTCGCCGCCACGTAGCGATTGGTTCGGAACAACTGCGGCGGATTCGCCGACTCCGACATGTGAATCACGTTGTCGAGTTGAATCAACTGCCGGTCGCGGTTGCGGACGTAGATCGCCGACAGATCGAACGGCTCGTCGCGGTTGGAACGCGCGAGCTGCCCGATGACCTGGTATTGCTTGCCGTCCTTGATGAAATATCCGTAGCGCGATCCGCTCAGCGCCAATTGCAGCGTCTGCCCGACGTCGGCCACGGAAAGTCCGAGCGTCCGAGCCCGCTCGCGGTTGATCTCGATCACCAGCTCGGGTTTGCTGAACTTCAGGTTTACGTCCACGACGCTGAACGCCGGGTGGAGGCTCGCTTCCTCCTGAAACACGGGCAGCACTTTTTTGAGCTTGTCGATCGTGGGCGCCTGGATCACATACTGCACGGGAAGCCCGAAGCGCGCGCTGCCGCCACCCACGCTGATGGTTTGCTCCTGGGTGACGAAGGCGCGTGCGTCGTTCAGGGCCCGCACCGAGAGCGACAGTGCACTGGCAATCTCCTGCTGGGAGCGTTCGCGTTCCTCGGGTGGAATCAGCGTGACGGTAACGTTCCCCGTGTTGGCGCCGCCCGCGAATCCCGACGTGTTGGCGAGGACGACGTCGACTTCGGGCACTTCGCTCCGCACCAACTCGACGACGCTGTCCATGTACGTGGACATGCGCTCGAAGGAAGTCCCCTCTGGCGCGGTGGCGGTCAAACGCAAGCGGCTGCGATCTTCGACAGGCGCAAGCTCGCGCGGCAGCTGCGTGAACAACAGCCACATCGCCCCCGCGCAGACGAGAACCGTCGCCACGCCAAGCCAGCGACGATGCATGAACGCAGCCAACGAACGGCGATACCCCTCGTTCAACCCGACGAAGAACGGCTCCGTCTTTCTGTAAAGCACGTTGTGCTTGGCGTGCGGCTCGAGTAAATGCGCCGACAACATCGGCGTCAGCGTCAGCGCGACGAACGCCGACACGGCGACACTGCCGCCGATCACGATGCCAAATTCTTTGAACAGACGGCCCGTCAGCCCTTGCAGAAAAATGATCGGCAAGAAGACCGCGATGAGGGCGACCGTCGTCGCGACAATGGCGAAGAACACTTCGCGCGAGCCCTTGAAAGCCGCCTCGACGGGAGACATGCCGGCCTCGACCTTGGAATAGATGTTTTCGAGCATGACGATGGCATCGTCGACCACGAGCCCGATGGCGAGCACCAGCCCCAGGAGCGTCAGCACATTGATCGAGAAACCCGCCAGGAACATGACGAAGAACACCCCGACCAACGAGATGGGAATCGCCAGCACCGGAATGAGCGTGGTGCGCCAGGCACGGAGGAAAACGAAAATGATGCCCACGACGAGCAAGAACGCGGTAAGAATTGTTTCGCGCACTTCATGGATCGATTTGCGAATGTACCGAGTCGTGTCCCACGCGACGCCGAGGACGACGTCGTCGGGAAGCTCGCGATCGATCTGCTCGACGCGCTTATAGAACTCGTCCGTGATCGCGATGTGATTCGAACCCGGCTGGGGCACGATTGCGACCGCCACGCGCGGGCCGGTCAGGCCTTTCGATTCCGAGCGCTGGTTCTCCGGCCCCAGCTCCGCCATGCCGATGTCACGGAAGCGCAGCAGCTGACCGGACTCCTCGCGCAGGATGAGGCCATTGAACTGCTCCACCGTTTGCAGACGGCTCAGGGTACGCACGGGAAGTTCGACCGTGGTGCCTTCGATGCGCCCCGAGGGCAACTCGACGTTCTCTTGATCGAGAGCCGTGCGGACGTCGAGCGGAGTCACACCGTATGCCGCCATTTTGAGCGGGTCCAGCCACAGGCGCATCGCATAGCGCTTCTCGCCGAAGATGCGGACTTCGCTCACACCGTTGATCGTTTGCAAACGCTCTTTGAAAACTTTCTCGGCGATCTCGGTGAGCTTCAAGAGATCGCGCGACGGGCTGCTCACATTGAGAACGACGATCGGAGTCGCATCGGCGTCGGCCTTGGCGACGACGGGCGGGTCGACGTCCGGCGGCAAGCTGCCGATGGCGCCCGCCACCTTGTCGCGCACGTCGTTGGCGGCGGTCTCGAGGTCAGCGCCGAGCTCGAACTCGATGGTGATCTGGCTCCGGCCCTCACGGCTGACCGAGCTGATGGTGCGAATGCCCGGGACGCTGCTGATGTCTTCTTCGAGCGGCTGCGTGATCTGCGAATCAATGATGTCGGCGTTGGTGCCGGTATAGTTGGTGTTGACCGTGATGACGGCGGGGTCGACGTTGGGATACTCGCGCACGCCGAGAAAGGTGAAGCCGATGATGCCAAAAACCACGATGACGACCGAGAAGACGATCGTCAACACCGGCCGCTGAATGCAAGTCGAAGCGAGGCTCACGGAGCGCCGCCCTGCGCAGCCATGCCCGCGACCGTCACCGGCGCGCCGGGCTTGAGCTGCAGGATCGCCGACGTGATGAGCGTGTCGCCCGCCGCCAGCCCGCGCAAAATCTCCACATTCTCGTCGGTCCGCGTCCCGATCTCGACGCTGCGCGATTCGGCTTTGCCACCCGCGTACACGAAGACGCAGTGGCCCTTGAGCTCGGGAATCAGGGCGTACGCAGGGATGGTGATCGTGTCGCGCTCCTGCAAGTGGATCTCGACATCGGCAAAGGCGCCGGGCACGAGCGCTCCGTCGGCGTTGGGGCTCGTGGCACGCACGCGCAGCGTCCGCGTCGCGGGTTCGATCGACGGTTCCATGGCGTAGATCGTGCTATCGAACGTGCGGGAGGCGCCCTGCACCGAAAAGCGCACCCGGTCGCCTGGCGCCAGGCGTCCCGCGTAGCGCTCGGGGACGGAGAAGTCGAGCTTCACCGGGGTGTCGTCTTGAATGGACGTGATCTGCGTCGCGGGTGAGACATAGCTACCTTCGCTCACGAAGCGCAGTCCCACCTTGCCGTCGAATGGTGCCCGAATCTCGGTCTTGTCGAGCTGGGCGCGCACCAAGTCCGCTTCCGCTTTCGCCACCTGGAACGCGTTCAAGGCATTGTCATACTCGCGCTGGTTGGTGAGATTCTGCTCGAACAGTTGGCGCTGGCGTTCCGCATCGGCCTTGGTGATGGCGAGTCGCAACTCGGCCCGCGCGGTTTGTGCGCGCAGCTCCGCGTCGGCGATCTTCAGCAGAACTTGGCCCCTGGCAACGCGCGCGCCTTCGAGGAACGAGATTGCTTCGATGCGTCCGGAGATCTCACTCCGCACGTCGACGTCTTCGTTGGCCAGAATGGTGCCCACGGTGGTGATGCGGTCGGCCATGCGCTGCATCCCGAGCACCAGCGCGTGCACGGCTGGAACGCCACCACTGCCGGCCGCGCCGCCGCGGCCGGCGCCTTCGGGCGGCGCGGAATCACCCTTCAAGAACTCGACCTTGATCAGGGCCAACGCACCCAGCACGACAGCGACACCCACGAGGGATGACGTGCGTCGGACGGCGCGCTTCAACTCCAACCTCCCTGACGAAAAAAAGACATGCGACGACCCGTCAGCCGATCTCGAGCATCCGATCCAAAGCGCGCTTGGCGCGCACACGAATGTCTTCGGGAACGTCGATGACGTAGCGATTGTGCAGGAGCGCGTCGCGCGTGTCCTCCAACGTGATTTCGTTCATGTGCGGGCAACGGACGCTGCACAGCCGCAGTGTCTCTTTGTCCGGGTTTTCGGCAATGATGTTGTCTCCCATGCTGCATTCGGTGAGCAATAGGTAACGCGGCGCCGCCGATTTCTGCACGAACTCGATCATCTTGGACGTGCTCCCCGAAAAGTCGGAGGCCTCCACGACCTCGAGGCTGCATTCCGGATGCGCCAGGACCACGACATCCGGGAACTGTTTGCGCACCGCGACGATGTCGGCGACCGTGAACTTCTCGTGGACTTCGCAACGACCCTGCCAGCCGATCATATGGTACTGGAGGTTCTGCGGCGCCGCCGCGCGCGCCGCGCTCGACTTGGGCTCCCGCGTCGGAAAGATCACCTGACGACCCGTGTCGCGGGCGACGTTCTGAGCCAGATACTCGTCCGGCAAAAAAATGACGCACTCCGAGCCCAGGGCTTCGACCACGCGCGCCGCGTTGCTCGAGGTGCAGCACACGTCGGTCTCGGCCTTGACGTCGGCATAACAATTGACATACGTGACGACGGGGACGCCCGGATACTGGCGTTTCAACTCGCGGACGTCCTCGGCGGTGATGCTGGCCGCGAGCGAGCACCCACCTCGCTGGGTGGGCAAGAGCACAGTCTTGGTCGGATTGAGGATCTTCGCGGTCTCGGCCATGAAGCGCACACCGCAGAACACGATCGGGTCGCGGTCGGTCCGCGCCGCCTGGCGCGCGAGCTCGAGCGAGTCGCCGACGACGTCGGGGACCGTATGATACAGGGCGGGCTCCATGTAGTTGTGCCCGAGGATGATCGCCCCGCGCTCTTCCTTCAAACGGTTGATCTCGAAGACAAGTTCCGCCTTGTAGCGCAGCTCCACGTCCGGGACGACGCGCGACAGCTTGTCGACCATGAGACGGTAGGTTTCTTCGATCGTCGCTGCGTGGATCATATTTTCCTCGGGCACAAGATTAGCACAGGACTGCTTCACGAGATTGCGCGCACACGCACGCCGCAGGGGCCCGCAGCCGAGTTCCCATCGTTGACTGCGGCGAGAGAACGCCCCCGTGAGGGAGCGACGCAGCTGGCCGGAGCACGGCTCGCCTTACGGGCCTGAGCACGGTAGGCTTGCGGCATGAGTCCGACCACCCATGCCCGCAGGCAGAGACTGGGGATCTCCCCTATTCACGGCGCCCTGGTCGTGTTCGCCGCAATCGCCGTCTTCGTCGCGCATGCGTTGTACTTCTGGCACATCTTCGGCGACGTCGCCATCGACGATGCGTACATCTCCTTCCGCTACGCCGAGAACCTGAGCCGGGGCCACGGACTCGTGTTCAACCCCGGCGAGCGCGTCGAAGGCTACTCGAATTTTCTGTGGGTCCTGGCGCTCGCGCTGATCACCCACATCGCGAGCGACTTGACCGCGCCGGCCCGAATCCTCGGCCTCGTCCTGGGAATCGCAACCCTCGGACTCGCCGCATCGGCGGTGCGCCGGGTCTTCCGGCTCGGCGGCGCCGGGGCGATGGCGGCAGCTGTGCTCGTGCCGGCGGCGAGCGGCTACTTCGCCGCCTGGTGCATCTCCGGGATGGAGAGCGCGCTGTACGCGTTGATCCTTCTTGCGGCGTGGGTGCGTTACGCCGTCGAGAGCGAGCGCCCCGATGACCGGCACGCCGGTTCGGCATTGCTGTTCGTCGCCCTGGCGCTCACGCGGGCCGAAGGCGTGCTCCTCGCTCTCGTTGCCGTCGCATTCCACGGCGTGCGTCTCGCCTGCGAGCGGCCGCGCCGGCCCGCGACGCGTGCTCTCGTCTTTCCAGCCATCGTGGTTGCGGCGATCGGGTTCTACGAGATCTGGCGCTTCGCGTATTACGGTCCGTACTTGCTGCCAAACTCGGTACAGGCCAAGCTCGGCGGCGGCATCCATCAGCTGCTGCGTGGCTCTGATTACGTGGCGCGCAACTTCCTCGTTCCCTACGCGCCGCTTCTCCTGTGCATCCTGCTGCTGCGAAGGCGCTGGCGCGAGACCGCGAGCGCTCTCGGGGTGCTGCTCGTCGTCGCCTACCTGTGCGTCTTCGCCGCTGCCGGTGGCGATTGGTCCTCGGGTCGCTTCTTCGCGCCGCTCCTGCCGCTTGCGAGCGTGCTCTTCGTCGGCACCCTCGCGCGACTCGGCGCGAGCACCGGTGCCTGGCGATCCCGGGGCGGCCGCGCGACGCTGACGCTGCTCATGGCGATCTTCATCGCTGCGAGCTTCCACATCACGACGAACGTGCGGAAGGCACCGCGCTGGCGCACTTACGCCGCGGCCGACCACGAGCGCGTCTCGATCGGCCGCTGGCTCGCCCAGACGATGCCGGCCGACGCGCGGCTCGCCGCCTTTGCCCTGGGACAATTGGCCTATTACTCGAAGCTCTACACCCATGACATGTTGGGGCTCACGGACCGGCACATCGCCGCGCTCGAAATGCCGAATCTGGGCAAAGGCACGCCCGGACACGAGAAATACGATCCCGCCTACACTCTCGAGACGATCCGCCCGGACATCATCATCGGCGCCAGTTTGATCCCGGTCATGACACGCACGAAGACTTATATGACCGAATACCAGCCAGTGAGGCATTTTTGGCAGCAGCACGATGTCGTTCTGCGGCACGATTTCGTCGTCCGCCTGTCCAAGCACGCCACAGAACCCGGCGGAGCCGAGGATCCATGACGTCGCAGCCGCTTCCCAGAGTGTTCATCGTCGGCGGGGGCTTCGCCGGTCTTGCGGCGGCCAGGGCGCTCGCCGGGGTGCAAGTCGCGGTGATGGTGATCGACCGCCGCAACCATCACTTGTTCCAGCCGCTGCTCTACCAGGTCGCCACGGCATCACTGTCGCCAGCCGACATCAGCGCCCCGATCCGTGCGGTGCTGCGCGGGCAGAGGAACTGCGAAGTGCGGCTGGCCGAGATCACCGGCGTCGACCTCGCCAACCGCCGTGTGATCTTTTCGAACGACCACGCCGGGTACGACTACCTGGTTCTCGCCGCCGGCGCGACGCACGCGTACTTCGGCCACGAGGAGTGGGCCGCGATCGCGCCGGGGCTCAAGAGCATCGAAGACGCCACTGAACTGCGGCGACGCATCCTGCTGGCGTTCGAGTCCGCCGAATACGCGGACAGCGACGCAGCCCGGCGCGCAGCATTGACGTTCGCCATCGTCGGCGCGGGGCCGACCGGCGTCGAACTCGCTGGCGCAATCATGGAGATCGCGGGCCAGTCGATCCCCAAGGATTACAAGCACATCGACACGCGGACGACGCGTGTTCTCCTCTTCGAGGCAGGCCCCCGTGTGCTGCCTTCGTTCCCACCGCGGCTCAGCGCCCGTGCCCAGCGCGACCTCGAGCGCATGGGGGTGGAGGTGCGCGTGAACGCGATGGTGACCAACATCAGGCCGCAAGGCATCTCGATCGGCGACGAGTCGATCGCGGTGCGCAACGTCTTCTGGGCCGCCGGTGTGAGGGCCAGCGCGCTGGGCCGGTTGCTGGGTGTGCCGCTCGATCGCGTCGGGCGCGTGATCGTCGGCGCCGACCTCTCGATCCCGGATCACCCGGAGATCTTTGTCGCCGGCGACATGGCAGCGGCGAAATCGGCCGACACGGGCCAGGCGGTCCCTGGCGTGGCGCAGGCCGGCATGCAGATGGGCCGCTTCGCGGGAGAGACAATCGGCAAAGAGGTGCGTCGGCGCGCAAGAGGGCTCGAGCCCGCTCGTCGCGAGCCGTTCGTGTACCGCGACAAGGGTTCGATGGCGGTCATTGGCAAGGCGAAGGCTGTCGTACAGATCGGCGCGTTCCAGTGCAGCGGCTTCCTCGCGTGGCTGCTATGGGGGGGCGTTCATATCGCGTTCCTCATCGGCTTCCGCAACCGGTTGCAGGTGTTGCTGAGTTGGTTCTGGAGCTGGATGCTGAACGCCCGCGACGCCCGGCTCATCACCGGCGACGCACCGCTCGAGCTCCAGATCGAGCGGCCGCCCGAGATCGTCCCCGACGACGGAACTGCCGACGTGGAATGACAGTCTCGACATCGGTCAACGCGATGTCACCGCGAAAGTGATGGAGGCCCAGGTGCTCTCCCAATCGGCATCAGTCGGATCGGCCGCAGGCACCATGTGCACCGTGCTGACGAGCCACTCGCCCGATGGTTCGAGTCGCAACGTGATGCGACCACGACGATCGGTGAGCCCCTGGTCGGTGGGAGCGCTGGGCTGACGTTGTACAGCATCCATCGGCCGCATGCCCTCATCGAGCGGCGCATGCCATGCCCGGACCAGGGCGTCTGGCAAGGGATCCCCATCGACACGTACTTCGATCTCGACTTGCGGGCTCGAGTTCGGATCGGAACGCAGCACGATCTCGAGCGGTAAACCAAGCGCCGGCATCCGGAAGCGTGTACCGTGCGAGCCCTGGATCCAAGTCTTGACGCAACGGCGATAGCGCTCGCGCCCAGGGCCAGCACTGCGACCTTCCAGCGCACGCGCCGCGAGCACCGCGTCCAGCCCCTCGTCGCGCAGATACGCATCGAATCGATCCGCCGGGAGCTCGATATGGGCAAAGTTCGACTCGTAGACGACGACGGCACCGCGGTCATCGGCCATGACGACGCGAGCCAGAACGGCGTCCCCAGGGGTTGCCGCCGATTTCAGGTCCGCCACGCGTCCGCCGGCATGCAGCTCCAGCTTGACCGCCCGCGACGGATCGTAGGCCCAGGCCTCGCCCCGGAATCCGCTGCCAACGAAGGCACCGATGGTCACCGCCTCGTCGCGACCCGCGAAGTATCGCTTGGGTTGCAGCCAGAACTCGTGCCCCGCGGCCGCATCGAATCCTGCGGCCATGATCGCCGTCAAACCGGCAAGAAGCCACCCTCGCATCGTCTTCCTCCGCACGTGGGACTCTCAGTGCGAAACGGTCCCACGTCGCACCCCGACCGGAGCCGAGAAACGGATCGGCCCGACCGACATCTCGACGGTGGGTTCGAGGTCGAGACGCAGGTCCTTCTTCACACTGCCCTGTCCTGCGATGGCCAGCGCGAGGTCGAAGAGATCACGGGCGCCACCGCTGTCGAGTTGAAAGAGATCGAAGTGGACCGAGAGCGGCACTGACTCGACGACGCCATTCACATCTCGCCCCCTGGCTCGAGATCGCGTCAGGTCGAGCTGCCGCCCTCCAAGTTGCGATAAATCTGCAGGTGACGCACCGCGCCCTGCTTGCGTCCGAGCTCCTCGTAGACGTGCGCGAGGTTGAAATGTGCGTCCGCGTGGCCCGGGTCGGCGCGGATGGCCTGCTGGTATGCGTTCACCGCTTCGAGATTGCGACCAGTTTCCTGGAGCAAGACCCCGAGATTGAACGCCGCGGTAGAGTCTTCGGCTTCGGCCGCGAGCGCGGCGCGATAGTGCGACTCGGCTCCACGCCTGTCGCCGGCTTCGTGCAACAACCGCCCCAAGTTGACGTGCGCATCGACGTGCACCGCGTCCAATGCCAGGGCGCGGGCATAGGCATCGCGCGCTTGGGCTGCGTCCACCGGCTCCAGCTCGCAGCCGAGCTCGTACCAGTCTTCGGCTGCGAGCGCGTGCTCGTGGCTGCGGGCCGCTTCTGCCGTGCGGCGCACCAGTGGCTCGACGCCTGTGGTGAGCTCGGCGACCGCGAAATCGAACACCGTCTGGCCCGACTCGGGGAGCCAGGTGGCACCGCCATCACGCACGACCACGCGCTCACCATCCGACAGGATGCGGAGCCCCGTGAGCTCGCGGCCGCGCGGCAGCTGCCGGCGCAGGTTGGCGAGCGCGCGTTGCACGCGGCGAGGCTTGAGCTGCCGCGACAGCTCCTTGGCCGTGCGCATCAAGACCAGATCCTGGAAGGTGAAGCGATACTCGCCGCGCGGCCCGAGCCGCGGCGCGAGAAACTGGGCGCGCACGTAACCGTAGATGCGACTCACGGGGAGATCGAGGAGCCGCGCCGCCTCGCCAACGGTGTAGCCATTCGCAAAGGGCGGCCGGCGACGGCGTTCGAGTTGCTCGCGCATTGGAACCACCTGCGGTTCCAATAGCACAGACGTGAGTTATTTGGAAGCTCTCTTGCGCACGCTCTTGGCAGCGGCCTGGCGCGGCGACGCCTTGGCCGGTCGCGGGGCGCGCGCCGAAGCCGAGGCGCGCACGTCGCTGGAGTCGACGACCTGGGCCAGGCTGGCCTTGAGCGCCTCCATGAGGTCGATGATCTGGGCCTTCGGGGCTGCGCTCGGCGCGAAGGTGATCTCTTCCCCCTCGACCTTCTGCTGGATGACCTCCATCACGCGCTTGTGGACATCGTCTTCGTATTTTTCGGGGTGGAACTCGTCGGCGATGGACTGTTCGATGAGCTGGCGTGCCAACTTGAGCTCGCTGTCCTTCACTTCGGTCTTGGGTCGAGGAACTGCAGCGAAAGCGCGCACTTCGCTGGCATAGTGCAGCTGCTGCATGACCAGACCATCGTCCACCGGGCGTACCATCACCAGATACTGCTTGCCGCGCGCCGCGTATTTCGCCAGGCCGGCGAGGCCGCGCTCCTGCATGGCCTGCGCCAGCAACTTGTAGGCGCGCTCCCCGCCCTTCTCCGGAGCCAAGTAGTAGGCCTTGTCGAAGAACACCGGATCGACCTTGGCAATGGAGACAAACTCTTCGATGGCGATGGCTTTGGTGGCCTCTTCTTCGAGCGCCTTGAGCTCGTCCGGCGTGAAGACGACGAAGCGGTCCTTGGCATACTCGTAGCCCTTGACCGTGGCGTCGCGCTCCACCTTCACTTCGTCCTTGGGGCACCACGTCTGGTACCTGAGCGGCGACCCACACTTCTGGTGCAGCATGCGGAAAGAGATGCTCTCGGACGACTCGACGGTGGTGAAGAGCTTCACCGGAATGGAGACGAGCCCGAAGGAGATGGTGGCGGATGCCGTGGGGCGTGGTGCCATGAGTGTTATTATAGTGCCGGTTTGCCCATGAACAAGGATGAAAGCCGCCGCAGGCGGCGTCTGGAGCCGTACCGCGCCAAGCGTTCGGCACAGCGCACCCCGGAACCGTTCGGCGGCGACGCACGTGTCCGGCCACGGCTCTTCTGTGTGCAGAAGCACGCTGCGCGCCGACTGCACTACGACTTCCGCCTGGAATGGGGCGGCACGCTGTGGTCCTGGGCGGTGCCCAAGGGCCCGTGCCTCGACCCCAAGGTCAATCGTCTCGCGGTGCAGGTGGAAGATCATCCCGTCGACTACGCCGATTTCGAGGGTGTGATTCCCAGCGGTGAATACGGTGCCGGCGCCGTCATCGTCTGGGATCTGGGAATGTGGGTGCCGCTCGACGACCCCGACCAGATGGACGCGACCGGCAAGCTGCACTTCGAGCTGCGCGGCTACAAGCTTCACGGCATCTGGCTGTTGTTGCGCACCGCGGGCAAAGAGTGGCTGCTGCGCAAGAAGCCGGATGCGTGGTCGAAGGCGGCGGCGGCACCGTTCGGCGAAGAATCGGTGTTGTCGGGGCTGTCGCTCGAGGAGTTGCGTGACGGCCACGATCGCGTGCAACAGACACAGGCCGAGCTTGCGACTCTCGGTGCGGCAACGCGCGAGTTGAATGTCGACACACTCGATCTCACACTCGCCGAAACCGCCGATGCGCCGTTCGCCTCCCCCGACTGGATCTTCGAGCTCAAGTACGACGGCTACCGGGCATTGGCGGCGCGCCAAGCGGGCGCGCCGAAACTGCGCTCGCGCAACGGCCACGATCTCGCCGCCTTTTTCCCCGAGCTGGTGCGCTCGTTGCGCCGGCTGCCCTACGACGACATCGTCCTCGACGGCGAAATGGTGGTCCTCGACCTTGCCGGCAAGCCCGATTTCCAAGCGCTGCAGAAACGCAGCAAGCTGCGTCATCGGCACGACATCGAACGCGCCACGGTCGAGCAGCCGGCGACGCTGTTCATTTTCGATCTCCTGGGTTTCGCCGGGCTCGATCTGCGCGGCCTGCCGCTTGTCGAGCGCAAGCGCCACTTGCAGCTACTACTCCCCCGCGCCGGCCCGCTCCGCTTCGCCGACCACGTGGTCGAGCACGGCAGCGCTTTCTTCGACAAGGTCGCCGCACTCGGATTGGAAGGCATCCTCGCCAAGCGCGCCGACTCCAAATACGTCGGTCGCCGGACCCCCCAGTGGCTCAAAATCGTCGTCGAACATCATGGAGACTTCGTCGTCTGTGGTTTCACCCAACCAAAGGGCTCGCGTTCTGGGTTTGGTGCTTTGCATCTTGGCTTGTACGAGAACGAGAGTCTCGTCTATGCCGGACGCGTCGGCACGGGCTTCGACGACAAGCAACTGCGCGCGTTGCACGCCATGCTGAACCCGTTGCGGCAAGACGTTTGCCCGTGCACGGGCAACATTTCCGCCGACGCCGAGCACGTGTGGGTCCGACCCGAGGCCGTGGCCGAAGTGCACTTCAAAGAAGTCACGCGTGATGGGCTGTTGCGGGCGCCGGTGTTCGTGCGCATGCGCGACGACAAGCTGGCACGCGAGTGCATTCGTGACGCCGCGACACGCCCGCGCGGCGACGACAAGGCCGAACCGGGTCTCGACAGCGGCGCAAGCGACTCCCCCGCGACGCAGGCGGCCGTCATCGGGGCATCCAGCGGCGCCGGCGCGCGCGCGACGCCGCAGCCTTTCCAATTCACCAACCTCGAAAAAGTGTTCTGGCCGGAAGATGGGCTCACCAAAGGCGCGCTGATCGATTACTACCGGCGCGTGGCGTCACGACTCCTGCCCTATTTGCGCGATCGGCCCTTGGTTCTGACACGCTATCCCGATGGCATCCACGGCAAGAGCTTCTATCAGAAGAACGCGCCGGAGTTCGTGCCGGAGTGGATCCGCCGCGTGCGGGTATGGAGCGACAGTTCGGAGCGCGAGATCGAGTACTTCGTCTGCGACAGCGAGGAGGCCTTGCTCTACATCGCCAATATGGGCGCGATCCCGTTGCACGTGTGGCCGAGCCGCGTGCAAACGCTGCAACATCCCGATTGGTGCATCCTCGATCTGGACCCGAAGACCGCGCCGTTTGCCCACGTGGTGACGCTGGCGCGCGCGATCTACGCCTTGTGCGAGGAAATCGGGCTGCCATCGTTCGTCAAAACCACGGGTTCGACCGGCCTGCATGTTCTGATCCCGCTCGGAGGACAGTGCACCTTCGACCAATCTCGCCAGCTCGGCCAGCTCATCGCGCGGCACATCGAATCCCAGCACGCGAGCATCGCCACGACACTGCGCAATCCTGCCTTGCGCGCCGGGCGTGTCTATCTCGACACCCTGCAGAATCGCCATGGACAGCTCCTGGTTGCCCCCTACAGTCTCCGCCCTCTGCCCGGGGCGCCGGCGTCGGCGCCGCTCACGTGGAAGGAAGTCGGCGCGCGGCTCGGGCCACGACAGTTCACCTTGCGCAACATGCCAGCTCGTCTGGCGCGCCAGCATCGCGATCCACTGCTCCTGGTGCTGGATGCGAAGCCAGATCTCGTGAGCGCACTGGCGGCGCTGGCGCAACGACTCGACGACCCGGGTGGCCGTCGCCCGTGAGGCTGCGAGTCGACGACAACGACAACACCGTGCTTGACCGTCGTGAGGACCCTCTTTATGTTCATGGGGTTCGAGCGCCGCGGCGATTCATTCTCCTGGAGGTTCCGATGCTCCGCCGCTCCACGTGCGCCGCTCGCGCGCTGAGGCGAGGGTCGAGGTCCGCGCTGGTCGCCTTCCTGGCAGTGTCGATCGGCTCGATTGCGTGGGGGCAACATCATGTCCCTGGTTCCGATGCTGAGCACCCACGCGTCCAGTACGCCGATTCGCTGGTATCGCTCAACGATCGCTGCATCGTGCGCCAGAACAAGCTCAACACGCGCATCCCGCCGGTTTACGTCAATGGCAAGCCGATCGGCTTCTGTTGAACGCCGTGCGCCGGGGTCTTCGTGCAAGACCCGCAAACGTACCTCGTTTCGCGCGGCATCACACTTTCGAGCTGGTTCGACGCTTCCCGTCCGGCGAAAGTCGACTCGGTGCACCAGCAGCGGGTGAACTGGGAATTCTATTTCTTTGCCGATGAGGACGAATGCGCACGCTTCGCCAAAGCTCCCGCGCAGCATTGTGGTCTAGTCACCGACCCCGTGAGCCGAAAGCGCTTCCAACCCAAGTCGAAGTCACCGCAGGCACAGCACGAAGGAACCCCGTTCTACTTCGAGTCGGACGAGAACTTGCAGCTCTTCGCGGCCACGCCCGATAGCTTCGAGGTTCCCCCGCGGCGCATGCCACCACCGCCTGTGTCTAAATAGTCGCCTGCGCCCTCGCGGCGCACCGGCCGACAAAGCAGGTCAAAGCCCGCCGGGCGGTCCGAAGCCTCCCGGCGGGCGCCAGGATTCCCTTCCGCCCCACTCCAAGGCACATCCAGACGCTCCATTGCAGTCGCGGAACTCACGTTTCTCCGTCTGCTTTCGGTCACGATCCTTGCAGTCCATGGCGCCGGCGAGGTCTCTCCAGGGCGCATGCCGCGCCCGGAACCGCACTGGAAGCGCGTATGGCACCGTGGTCTCGGACTCGGGATCGCCGAGCGACGAACAATACCCCTGCGCTGTCGCGGCGCCGCGGGCGTAGCGGACCGCGCACGCGCGCACGCGCGCTTTTCACTCTCGCACTCGGCGTGCTGGTCGGCAGCTCGAGTTCGACCGACGCGGCTACGCCGCGCGGACCCGAGTTGCGCTTCAACACCACCGTCACCGATTCGCAAGCGTTGGCGCAAGGGACGTCCCGTGGACGCGGCGTAGCACGCGGCGCCGGCGCTACCGTGAGCGTCTGGCAGAGCGCGGCCCAGGATGGCGATGGCAGCGGCATCTTCGGCCAGCGCTGGAACGCCGCGGGCGTGCAACAGGGTGGCGAGTTCCTGATCAATGCGACGACGCTCGGAAATCAGAGCCTGCCTGCGGTGGGCGCCGACAACGGCGGCAACTTCGTCGTGGTCTGGAGCGGCGAAGGACCCGGGGATGCGGCTGGCATCTTCGCGCGGCTGTACACCGTGGCCGGCAGTCCGCGGGGTGATGAAATCGCCATCAACACGACGACGGCCGATACGCAGAGCGATGCCGACGTGGCCGTCGACAACGGTGGCGACTTCATCGTCGTATGGAGCGGTGCCGGTCCGGCAGACGTGCAGGGCATCTACGCACGGGTGTTCAACAGCAACGGCACTCCCGCCTCGAGCGAGATCCAAGTCAATGTCGACACGACCGGCGTCCAAAGCCGCCCCACGGTGGCCACGGACTCGAACGGTGACTTCGTCGTCGTCTGGGAGAGCATGAGTGCGGGTGGTGACTGGGACATCTTCTTCCAGCGCTTTTCGCGCTCCGGGAGTGCCCAGGGAGGTCCGGTTCGCGCACACGCGGCGACCGCAGGTGCGCAACGTAACCCAGCCGTGTCGCGCGCTTCGAACGGCAGCTTCGTCGTTGTTTGGGAAGGCGACTCCGCCGGCGACCACGACATCTTCATGCGGTACTTCGGCCCTTCCGGCAATCCCCAAAGCGCCGAAACCCGCGCCAATTCCACCACCCGAGGCGATCAAAGAGATGCGTGCATCGATCTCGACGGTGGTGGGGAGTTCATCGTCGTTTGGGCGAGCGACGACGACTCGACCGCGAGTTTCGACTGGAACATTCGCCTGCAGCAATTCAACAAGGATGGCTTCGCCGTCAGCAACGAGACGGTGGCGCACCTCACTACATCGGGTACGCAATCCTCGCCATCCATCGTCCTCGACGATCTCGAGGAGTTCGTGGTGGCTTGGCAGGGCTCGGGGCCCGGCGACAACGATGGCGTCTTCGGACGTTTTTATGCCCTGCAGGCGGCCGCCGACATCGCGCTCAGCATGAGCGTGAGCGATGCCGTGCCGCGTGAAGGCAGCACCATCCAGATCACCATCACCTGCCTCAACAACGGCCCCGACATTGCCACGAACGTCGCGATCACCGACATCCTGCCTTCGGGGCTCACTTTTCTCTCCGACTTCGCGACCCAGGGGAACTTTTCGACCGCCACCGGTGTCTGGCTCATCCCTTCGATGTCGGTGCTGTCGACAGACGTGTTGCAGATCACGTGTCTCGTCGACGCCGGAACCGCAGGTTCGACGCTCACCAACACCGCGACGTTGACCGGACTCGTCGAAGTCGATCCCGTACAGAGCAACAACGCCGCGACACTGGACGTGCAGCCGACGCTCAGCATCCTGAGTCTCTCCGCATCCCAGAGCGCAGGCACGTTGCTCCCGGGTCAGGCCGCGGGCGTTGTGTATCGACTGCACGTCGCCAACGCGTCCGCACTGTCCGAGACCTTGCGCGCCGTCACCTTCGCCAACCGTTCGCTGGGGCCGGGGTCGCAGACCGAACTGGACACCTCCTGGGGTGCGTTGACGCTCACACGCTCGGGATTCGAAACCGTGCTTGCGACGCGCAGCTTCACCGCTGGCCGCCTGCGCCTCGATGCGCTCGATCTCGCTCTCGCGCCCGGCGACAGCGCCACCCTGCTGGTGCACGGCGCCCCCGCCACCGTGGCTCGCGACGGGGATGTGCTCGACCTGAGCTTGGACGCAACCGGGGACGTCGAGCATTCCGGTCCGGCCGAGGTCCAGGCGACTTGGCCGCTGGCTCCTGCTGGCGAATTCCAGGTCAACGGCATGACGGCGGCGCAAATCGCGCTCCACGAAGTGGGGCCCACGACGTTTTTTGCCGGCACTGCCGGCAACCTGGCGTTCGACATCACGCTTCCGGCCAACGGGTATGCGAGCGACCAGCTGCAGAAGCTCAACCTCTTCAACCACGGAACCGCCGTCGCCGGAAGCGACATCCAAGGCGTGCAAGCGTGGGTGGACAACGGCGATGGCAGCTACCTGGACGGTCAGGAACGCGCGCTCGGGACTCTCGTGTTCACCGGCAACCGCTGGGAGCTCACCGGTCTCACAGAAACGGTTCCCGTCGGCGGGCGGCGACTCTTCTTCACGCTACAGATCAGCCCCACGGCCAGCATCGGGCGGACGGTGCGTTTTGGGCTGAGCGGCGATCCCGACGTCCCCATCGGCATGGCGAGCGGAAACGACGGCCCCATCGACGCCTCGGTATCGAACCGCTTCGCGCAGACAATCAGCACTGCGGATCGCCTGGTGCTGAGCGCCGTCGCGCTCCCGCCGCGGACCGCTCGTCCCGGCGACAAGATGGTGCCACTGCTGCCCATCGTCGCGACCAATACGTATTCCAGTGAGCGGACGGTGGTCGCGTTCCGAGTCACCAATACGACAAGCAGCCCGAACGGCGGCAGCAGTGCACAGCTCGATGCCACGTTCGAGAGCTTGCAATTACTCGTCGACGCCAACAACGACGGGACCCTCGATGCCACCGATCCAATACTCGCCACCACCCTCTTCGCTCAAGGACGTGCCACGTTCGAAGGCTTTGCCTCGAGTGTGCCGGCAGGAGCCTCGCGGCAGTTCTTCATTCTCGGCGACGTGGCTTTGCGCGCGGCCGCCGATGGCGACGTGCTCGACGTGCAATTGAACGGTGCGCTCGACGTCTCGATCCTGGAAACGACGTCGGTCATCGCCAGCTGGCCGCTGCACGCGAGCGCAGGTGCCGTAGTGGACGGTATGGTGGCGGCACAGCTCACGAGCTTCGACGCTCCCGGCGTGACCGTCGGCCCGAACGAGGGACCGGCGCTCGCGCTCGACCTCCTGGTGCCCGCCAACGGCTATGCAAGCGACGTGTTGGAAGGCGTCAACCTCGTCGAGCTCGGAACGGCCGTGTCCACCGATGTCGCCGACGTGCGGCTATGGCGCGACGGCGGCGACGCGACTTTCAATCGCGGAACCGGCGACGATACCGAGATCGCACCGCTGGTGTGGGTCGAGGGCCGGTGGAAGAGCCCGCAGATCGCCGAGCCGATCGGCGTCCTTGGATTGCGTCTGTTTGTCGGCGTGACCGTCGGCAGCACGCCCACGGACTCGGCGACGGTGCTGCTGGGTGTGCCCGTCAATGGCATCCAAACGGCCTCGGGGAACGAGGGTCCACTGGACCAACCGCTGGCGAACGGCGCCGCTCTGCTGCTCAGCACCGCTCCCCTTTCGGTGTCCTTGACGTTCGGAGCGACGCGCACCAACGTCGGCCAAGATCTCTCGGTACAGATGACCGTGCGCAATATCAGCAACGAGACCATTCTCGGGGTCACGCCGTCGGCTTTGTCGCAACTCGGCGATGGCGGCGCCGTCCTGATCACCCCGCCCACTCCGGCCAGTACCGACATGCCACCCGGCAGCCAAGTCGACTTCCTCTGGCTCTACCGTTGCACCAGCGTCGGAACTCTGCAGTTCTCGGGACAGGTGGAGGGCACGGCGGCCGTCGGCGGTTTGCTGCGGCGTTCGCTGCCCAATCGGTCTGGCACCATTCGCGCCTTGCTGCGCGCGACCTCCATGAGCGTCCAACCCGTCGGCAACGTCCCATTCTCGATCAACCGCGGCGAAACCAACGTGGTTCCGCTCAGCCTCACATTCACCCACGACGGCAATGCGAACAACTCGGATGTGGTGTTGCGACGCATGCGTCTGCGCGTCGAAGACGATTCTGGCACGGGACTCGTTCCCGCCGACATTCTCTCACGACTGGCGCTCCGCGAAGGCTCACTCCTGTACTTCGCCACCGCCATCTTGCCCGCGAGCGGCGCCGAGATCCTGGTCGATCTCACCACGCCAGTCGTCATCACTCCCGACGAACCGGCCACCGTGAGCTTCCAATGCGATGTGCACGTCGCGGCCACGGCCCCGGTATTCCGCTTTGCACTCCTGGATGTCAGCTTCTTCAACGCCGAGGACGCCACCGAGGGCACGCCGGTGAGCGTGACCCTGGCGCAAGGAAGCTTCCCAATTCAATCGGGCATCGTGCAGCTGCACGCGGCACCGACCGAGCTTCAGGTGGAGGCGCTGCCCGCGAGCGCGCAGCGTGCTGCTCTAGGTCAGACGCAGGTGGCGCTCCTCGGCCTGCGCCTGTCGAACCCGGGAGTCCCCAACGTCACGACGCACGTGCGGGTGGGGTCGTTGCAGGTGCGGGTCATCGACGCCGCAGGCAATGCGCTCCTCGAGCCGGCGCGTTACTTCCAGAGTCTGCGCATCAAGAGCGGTGCGTTGACGCTGGAAGATCTGAGCTTGGCCGCGAACTCGGATTCTTTGATTCATTGCGCACTGTCCATCCCCGCCTTGGTTCCGGCCGGCATCGACAACGATATCACCATCGTCGGCGACGTGGCTCCGAACGCGCCTCTGGGCAGCTATCGCTTGCGTCTCGGCGACCCCTCCACACTCGATGCGCGTGACGACAACACGCATGCCCCGGTTCCCGTGGGCTACACCACCACGGTCGTGCAAGGAGCAGAGCTGCGCATCGAGGCCATTGCCGACAGCTTGCGCGTCAGCGGCACACCGCAGCTCCCGGCGAACTTCACCGTCGGCGACACGGGGCGCAACGCTCTCGTCATCGACCTGCGCCATCCCGGCCAGGCCGGAATGGGACGCATTCGTATCGATCGCTTGTCCTTGCTGTGCCGCGACGAAACCCGCCGCAATTTGTCGAGCCCAGCTTATCTGGATCGACTGTCCGTTCGCCGCGATGGTTTGGAAATCGCGCAATCGACAACGTTCCCTGCCACCGGCGGCTTCGACGTCAGTCTCGCCGATTTCTTCCTCGAACCGGGTGAACGCGCTGCACTCACCATTCAGATCGACCTGGAAGCGAGCGCGCCGACCACCTTCTTCGAACTAGTCGTCACCGCGTTTGCCGCTCTCGAGGCGAATCTGGTGCTGCCGGTGCGCGTGGTCGCCGAAGTCGGCGCCGAGATGCCGCTCAGCTCCGGCCTGGCGAAGCTCGGGGCGCCGGCCACGGAGCTCGTGGTTGGCTTGCAGAGCCGCATCCCGGCCGTGCTCAACCCGGATGGCACCGAAGTGTTGTTGGCGCGGTTGTCGGTGCGCAACTCCGCCGTATCTGGCTCCGGCAGCATTCGCGTCGATCGGCTGGTGCTGCGCGCCAGCGATCGCGGCCAAACCCCAATTGCTCTCGGAACGGCGGCGGCGCAAATGATCCTCCGTCGCAACGGCAGTCTTGTCGTCCAAAGTGCGCTCACGTCGGACAGCACCACGGTCACCTTCGTGCCGGCGTCTCCGATCCTTGTCGACGCCGGGGCCACGATTCTGCTCGATGTCTACGCGACCTTCGACGCTGCTTCCCAGGCCGACGGTTTCCGCTTGGGAGTGGATCGCGACGACGTTCACGTCGTGCAGCCGGCCGGAACGTCGCTCAGCGTCCGCGTTCAGGCTGAGGCAGGATCTTCGTTCCCGCTGTGGACGAAATCGGCGAGCTTTGGCACCGCCTCGTTGCGCGAAAGTTTCGCCAACTTCCCCAATCCATTCGGAGCCGGGCGCCAGAGCACGACCTTCACCTATTACTTGCCACAGTCGGGACGCGTGACGTTGCGCATTCTGACAGCGCGTGGCGAAACCGTGACGACTCTGGTGAGCGACCAGCCACGGGCTTCGGGGATGCACCAGAACGACATCTGGAACGGCTCCAATGGCCAGCGCCAAACGGTGCAAAACGGCACCTACATCGCCGAGATCGATGTTCGGCTCGACGACGGCACGCATGAACGCGTGCTGCGCAAGGTGGCGGTGGTGCGATGAGAATGCCGTGGGGACCAAGAACGTTGCGGCAGCATGCGCCCTTCGTGCTCCTCGCCGTGATGCTGGCGCACATTCCACAGCGCAGCGTTGCCGACGCCGATGGCGGCATTCGCTCGGTATTCGCCTATGGCGCCGGCAATCGCGCCCTCGCCCTCGGCGGCGCGCACACGGGTCTCGGCGACGACGCCAGCACGCCGCTTTGGAACCCAGGCGGACTCGGATTCGTCCAACGCCGCAGCCTCGACTTGAGCTACGCCAGTTTCTACAGTTTGGGATTCCAGGAGCAATATGCCTCGATCGTGCTGCCCAGCTGGCGCTTCGGCACGACGGCGCTCACTTACCAGCAGTTCGCTGTCGATGGCATCGATCTGCGCGACGAGCGCAACTTCGCTCTCGGGGACGCAAGCGACAGTCAGACGCAGTTCACTCTCGCTTACGGCCGGCCCATCGGCAATGCCTGGAGCTTGGGTGGAGCTCTCAAGTTGCGCCATCACAGCCTGGCCGGATACTCCGACACCGGTTTCGGTGTCGACGCCGGCGTGCTCATGCGTCCGGCGCTCGTCTTCGGCAGCCACAGCCCGTGGGCCCACCGCTTCGGCCTCGGTGTCACGGTGCAGAACGTAGTGAAACCGGCGATCCGACTGAACGAAGCGAGTGTCGCCGACCCGCCCACCGTTCGCGCCGGCACCAGCCTCTGGATCCCGGTGGGCCGCAGCCAGTTGTTGTGGGTCGCGGACATCGAAAAAACCAACGGCATGAGCATTCGCCCACACACCGGAATCGAGGCACGCTTGCATTCGGCTCTGGCACTGCGCATCGGTCTCAACGATCGCAGCATGAGCGCTGGAACCGGGATCTCCTGGCGCGATCTCTCCTTCGATTATGTGTACGAGAACAGTGACATCGAGGCCGTGCATCGATTCGGCGCCGTATTCCGTTTCGGCCTCTCGGTGGAAGAAAGCCGACAAGCGGCGCTGGCGGCACAGGAGGCTGTGCTCGCTTCCCGGCTCGCCGAAGAATTCGACAAACTCCAAGCGCAGCAGATCACAGCATTGTTGAACGAGGCGGAAGAGCAACATCGACTGCGCCAACTCGATGCCGCCCTGGAGCTCGTGACCATGGTGCGGGTTCTCGCGCCAGAGAATGCGAGCGCTCGCCAGCTCGAGGCGGCGTATCTCGGCGACAAGGCCATGGACCTGGAGAAAAGCGGCGCGTATGCCGACGCCGTGCTCGCCTGGGGCCGAGTGCTGGATGTCGTCGCTGACGATGCCACCGCCAAGGCCGGCCAGTTGCGTTGCCAGAATTCGAGCGACCGGCGTGCGGCACGGTCCCAGCAGATTCGACAAGAATTCGCCACGTCGATGGAAGCCTTCACGGCCGAGAACTTCACCGTGGCGCGCACTGGGTTCGCGCGCGTGCTCGAGCTCAACCCAGGCGATGCCGAAGCGTACGACATGCTCGAGCGTACCGAGAAGGCAATCACGCGCAGAGTCCAGAGCCTCCTCCAGCTCGCCGAGCGACTGGTCGCCGACGGTGTCCTGGATGAAGCCGGGCGCCTCATCGAACAAGCACGCGCGCTCGATCCGCGCGCCAAAGGCCTGGACGTGCTTGCGGCACGGTGGCGTGCGGCGGAGAAGGTGGCGCGAACAACCAAGACGCGCCCTCCGGGCTCTCCCGGCACTGGCGACACCGCACCCGCGGCGCAGCCTGTTGCGCTCACCCCCGAACGCCGGCACGAGTTGGACGATCTCTACCGCCGCGGCGTCGCCGCCATGCAGGAAGGGCGTCCTGCCGACGCCGTGCGCTACTGGGAGTTGGTCTGGTCCTTCGATCCGGACTACGAACGCGTCCGCGAACACTTGAAACGCGAGTACATGACTTGGGGTCTCGAGCACTTCGCACGCGGTTCGCTGAACAGTGCGATCGAACAGTGGCAGAAGGCGCTGCGCGTCGACCCAACCGACGAGCGCACACGCGCGTACCTGCAACGTGCACAGGAGCAGCTGGCCCGCACACGGCAGATCCTCGGGCAAGGGGATTGAGGAGCGCAGTGATGTCCGTCCAGGAGAGCAGGCTCAAATCCTCGAGCCCGGCCGCCGCCACGGAGACAGGGGTCGTTCTCCTTGGCCAGGGTCAAGAGCGGCGTCGTGTCGTCAGCATCCGCTTCATCGTCACCGCCGTGGCCGTGGCCCTGGTGGCGGGCGGCGTCCTCGGTGTCGGGTGGGTCGGCGAGCGTCACGTGCGTAGCGTGCTGGCGACCGAAGTCGAGGCACGCCTGCTCATGGGAGCGCGCAATCTGGCGCGGTCGTCGGCGAGCGCACTTCTCAGCGATTTCCCCGAGCTGGCGCTGCACCCGGCGGTGCGCGAAATCCAAGAGGACCACCCCGAGCTGGCTTTCGTCGTGGTCGTGGATCACGAAAACAAGATCCAAGGGCACGCCAATGCTCGCAGCTTGGATGAGACCTTCGTGCCGCCCGTCGATTTGGTCGCCGTTCCCACCGCGCACCGACTATGGCCGAACGAGTCTATTTCCAAGAATTCGGCGACATTGGTCGCACGGGTTCCAGTGCGCCACCCGAGTGGCGCCAGTATTGGTGCGGTATACGTCGGGCTGCATCGCAGCCACGTCGAGGCCGCGGCGACCGCGGCGCGCCAGCAGCAAGCAGTGGTGCTCATGGTGCTGTTGCTCCTCGCCGTCGCCACCACGCTCGTTCTCATGACCGCCCTGCTGCGGCCGATCGATCGGTTGCGCGCCGGACTGGAACGCATCGGCCACGGGGATCTTGGGACGCCGATCGTGCTCAGCGACCGCACCGAGTTCCAACTGCTGGCCGATTCGATCAACACGATGGCCAGCGAGCTGAGCAAGGCGCAGGAACAAATGATGGAAAAAGAACGCCTCAAGCACGAAATGGAGCTGGCGCGGCAGGTGCAGAACTCATTGCTGCCGGCGCATAGCATCGTGAGTGGCGATTTCGAGATCCTCGGCGTGAACCAGGCGGCGGCCGAGGTTGGTGGCGATTACTTCGACATTCTCGAACTGCCGGACGGGCGAATCGGCATCGCCATTGCCGACGTCTCCGGCAAGGGACTGGCCGGTTGTCTGGTGATGTCGATGGTCGCGGTGCTGCTGCGATCTCTGCGGCGTTCGCATCGCACGCCGTCCGCACTGCTCGCGTCGCTCGACGATCAGCTCTCCGGCAATCTACGCCCGGGAGTTTTCGTCACCATGTTCTACGGCATCCTCGACCCGATCAGCGGCCACTTGTGCTATGCCTCGGCCGGACACAGCCCGGTGCTCGTGCATCGCGCCGCGACCCAGGCCACCGAGTGGCACTACACCGAAGCCATCCCGATCGGTGCCGTGCGCGGCGCGCTGCGTGACACGCTGCGCGACTACGAGCTCGAGCTGCAACCGGGCGACACGCTGGTGCAGTTCACCGATGGCGTCAATGAAGCCTGGGAACCCGGTTCGCTGCAACAGTTCGGCTTCGGCCGACTGGAGCAAGTGGTCAAGAACACCGCCGCGGGCGGAAGCCGCGCGGTGATCACCGCGGTGCGGCGCGCCCTCGGACAGTGGACCCAGGACACGCCACGCCTCGACGACGAGACCCTGGTCGTGGTGCACCGCCTGCCCGCAGGAGCCGGCATGACCGCGGCGGGCAGCAGCGGAGCGCAACCGTCGCGCGCCTTGCCAGGCGCCGGCGAGCTCCTGATCGAACGCGCCTGGAGCTTGCGCGACAGCGGTCGTCATCTGGGGATGCGGCGCGATTCCGGCGCCCTGCACGGGCTGCGTCCTTGGCTCGCCACCTGTTCTGAGCTCACGGCGCTCGCCAACAGCGACACCGTTCTTCTCGAACACGCGCTGCACGAGCTTTGTGCCAACATCATCGAGCACGGTTACCGCGATCATGGCGTGGAGGGTCATCGCGACCCTGCCTTGGATCTGTGGTGGATCCCCGATGCCGACCTCTGGTCGGGGCAAACACCACGTGACCCGAAGCGCTTTGCCGGCCAGAAGCAGTTGTTGCAGTGCTTGCAGCGCGGCGTCTTTCTGGTCCGCGACCGCGGCAGAGCCTTCTCGCCTTCGGTGCGGCGCGCCGAAGACCTCGACGATCCCACGGTGCGCAAGCGCGGTCGCGGCCTGGGCTTGCGCATTATTCAAGAAGTGATGCATCCGCTGCTCTATCACGATAGCACGCCGCACGGCAACATCACGCTCATGCGCTTCGATCCGGTGGAACAGAGTGCACAGGAGGTACGCAATGTCTCGACCAAGCGGTAACTCGGAGGGACCACGTCCGCGGCCGAAGGCCACGGGCTCGGGGCCCAAAAGCGAAACCCTCGCGTCCGTGGGGGATTTCAAGATGACCGATGGGCAACGACGTGGCTCGTTGATGCTGCTCAAGCTGAGTGGGCGTCTCGATGGCCGTGCCGCGCAGTTGGTGCAGCAACGATGTGCCGAGATTCGCGCCCAGGGAGTGCAGCATCTGGGATTGGATCTGTCACAGGTGACGTTTCTGGCTTCCAGCGGTCTCGGTGTGTTTCTGGCCGAAACCGAGGAGTTCAAAGAAGCCAAAGGCAGCTTGCATCTCGTCGCCGCGTCATCGGTTGTGTCGTCCGTGGTCAATCTCCTCAACGTCGGCCGTTTCTTGTCGCTCGTGCCCTCCGCGGACGATCTCGTGGTCGGCAAGGGATCGCGTTGATTGCGTGCGCGAGATGAAAAGGAACCCAACGCCCAGCATGGCCAAGAGACTGACACAGGAAATTCCGCAGCCGGATCCGCTGCGCCAGCCGGGCCAAGCCCGCGCGCGTGGCCAGGAAGCCGTCAAGCCAGGCGACGGGCCGGCCGCGCGCGAAAGCGATCTGCAACGGCACAGCCTGCTGTCTTTCTTCGAGCTCAGCAAGGAGTTGGATTATTCACTCAACATCTACGACTTCGCCGATCGCGCATTGTTCAATTTCATGGGTCACCTGGGAACGCCGCATTCGGCGTTGTGGATCCTGCCCCCGGACACGAGCGGCAGCTTGGTGCTGATTCGCAGCCATGGGATCCCCGAATCCGTGGCGCGACAGATCGGCACTCAATGCATCGAGACTCTCGTGGATCGGCTGTTGCGTGACCGCCGGATTCAGTTCCGCGACAACTTGTCGGCCGTCTTCACTCCATCCGACCTCGAACTGCTCCGCAACCGCGGCCTGACTCTGTTCGCGCCGTTGTTGGCGCCGGACAAACTTCTTGGCGTCGTCGCTTTGGGCGCGCGACAGGGCACCGTCGACGACAAGTTCGAGCTCGAGGTATTGCAAGCGTCGGTGGAATTCTTTGCGGTGGCACTGCAGAACTCGATGTTCTATCACCAGCTCCAAGAAAGCATTCGCGAATTGCGTCAGGCCAACGACAACCTCGAGGAGCTCGACCGGGCCAAGAACGAGTTCGTCAGCAACATGCACCACGAGCTGCGAACTCCGGTAACGGTGATGCAGATGTATACCGAGAGCTTGCTGGAGGAGGCGGCAGCGGGGAGCAGCCAGCGTGAGCATCTGAAGATCGTTCTACAGCAAACGGAAAAACTGAAACGCATGCTGGAGAATCTGCTCGATTATTCCGGTCTGGCCGGCAACCGCATCGAGGTGCAGTGCGGTCCCGGGGATATTTCCGCCTTGTTGCGCGATTACTACGAGAAACGCCGCAACGGTGTCGCAGCCAGGCTGCACGATTTCCGCCTGGTCCTCGAAGACAAACTCCCTGCGGTGGTTTTCGAAGCGCGCCGGCTGCGCCAGGTTCTCGACATCCTTCTCGACAATGCCGTGCGTTTCACGCCCCAGGGCTCGCGCATCACGTTGCGAGCCCACCGCCTGCCAGACGACACCACCAAGGTGCGGCTCGAGATGGAAGACAACGGCCCCGGCATTGCTGCCGACAAGCTCCACAAACTTTTCGTGCCCTTCCTGCAAGTCGACGGCTCGCTGACGCGCGAGAAGAATGGCCTGGGTTTGGGACTGGCCCTCGCCCATCGCCTCGTCCAAGCCATGGGCGGCAAGATCCTGGCCACGAGCGAGCTCGATCGCGGCACCTCCATCTCCCTGCTCCTGCCCATCGCCTGACGCTTTCGCCAGGATTGAAAACCAGCCTGGGGCGAACTTGTCGCGGCCGCCGATTCAATCCAGCCCTACCGTCCGCCGCAACGCAGCGAAGCGTGGGTGATTCCGGAGGGGTTCCCAGCTCGGGTGCCCCATCGCGGTGAAGATCATTGGATCGCGTTCGTCCGCGCCTCGCTCCGCGAGGGCCATCGCCTGCCACCGGAATCATGCAGGGAGAGGATGTGGGGATGCGTCAGTCTCGTTGCGATCTCGATCTCACGCAGGAACCGGCGCGGCCGATCGCGGCGGCCATTTCCGGATGCATGACCTTGATCGCCACCTGCCGGCCGTGCTTGAGGTCATCCGCAAGGTAAACCGTGGCCATTCCACCGTGACCCAGCTCGCGCCCGATCCGGTAGTGCGAACGGGTCTTCCCGACCAGTGATTCCAAGGAGATCCTCCCTCGTCGCGGATCAGCCGGGGGTCGCCAATGCTTCCGCCAACAGCGCATCGGCCTCGTCTTGAATGCGGTGCAAATGCTCCGCATCGCGGAAGCTCTCCGCGTAGATCTTGTACACGTCTTCGGTTCCCGAGGGACGAGCGGCGAACCAGCCGTTCGCCGTTACGACCTTGACCACGCCAATGCGCTCGTTGTTCCCGGGCGCTTGCACGAGCACCGCCTCGATCGGCTCGCCGGCGAGATGCGTCGCCCGTATGTCGGCGGGCGACAGTCGTTGCAAGCGGATTTTCTGCGGCCCGGTCGCCGCAGCATCGCGACGGTGGTAGAAGGGCGCACCGACGTCGCGCACGAGCGCCGTGTAGAGCTCGCTGGGATCCCGACCGGTGCGGGCCAGCATCTCTGCCGCCAGCAAGCCGAGAACGATGCCGTCTTTGTCCGTGGTCCACGTGCGGCCGTCGCGTCGCAGAAACGACGCACCGGCGCTTTCCTCCAATCCGATGCCGAGGGTCGCATCGGCCAATCCCCCCACGAACCATTTGAATCCCACCGGGACTTCGACCAATCGCCGTCTGGCGCGGCGCGCGACGCGATCGATGAGGCTGCTGCTGACCACGGTCTTGCCAATGGCCGCCGTCGCGCCCCACCCCGGTCGCTCGCGAAACAGGTAATCGACGGCCACCGCGAGGTAATGATTGGGGTTCATGAGTCCCGAATCTCGGGTCACGATGCCGTGCCGGTCGGCATCCGCGTCGTTGCCGAAAGCGATGTCGAAACGCTGCCGTGATGCGATCGTTCCCGCCATGGCATACATCGAAGAACAGTCCATGCGAATCTTGCCGTCCCAGTCCAGCGTCATGAAGCGGAATGTCGGATCCGCCGTCGCATTCATGACCTCGATGTGGATTCCGTAACGCGCGGCGAGCGGCGCCCAGTACGCGAGTGCGGCGCCACCCAGGGCATCGACGCCGATGCGCAAACCCGCGCTACGCACGGCCTCGAGATCGACCACTGCGGTCAGATCGTCGATGTAAGCGCTGACGAAATCGTGTCGTCGAGCCGCGACAAGCGCCTTCTGCGCCGGCAGACGTCGCACCTTGTGCGGCCCTGCTTCCAGGATGTCGTTGGCGCGGCGCTCGATCCAAGCCGTGACAGCGGTCTCGGCCGGTCCACCGTGCGGAGGGTTGTACTTGAAGCCTCCATCCGCGGGCGGGTTGTGTGAAGGCGTGATCACGATGCCGTCGGCCAGCCCGCGACCGCGACGCCGGTTGTGGGCGAGAATGGCGTGCGAGATCACCGGCGTCGGTGTGAAGCCGCCCGCCGCATCGACGACAACGCTGACATCGTTGGCGACCAGCACTTCCAGCGCGGTGGTGAAGGCGGGTTCCGACAGCGCGTGCGTATCCTTGCCCAGGTACAGCGGCCCGTCGATTCCGTGGCTGTTCCTGTACTCGCAGATCGCCTGCGTAATCGAGAGGATGTGCGCTTCGTTGAAACTCGCCGCGAGCGCACTGCCGCGGTGGCCGGAGGTGCCGAAGGCCACACGATGTGCGGGGATGGAGGCATCGGGAACGACGCTCGCATATGCATCCAAGAGCCGTGGGACATCGACCAGCATCGATTCCGCTGCGGGCATGCCGGCCTGCGGGTGCACATCCATGCGGGCAGCGTACCGGTTGGCGGCGAAGGGCGCCATCGAATGCGGCGGCGCATGCCCCATTCCCGGCCACGCGCCGGCGTCCGGCGGAGCCGCAGGCGGCGAACAAGGGAGCCGCCGTTCGTGTATTCTGCCCCCAGCAAAAGGAGTTCCCCTTGAAACCAAGTGCCGTGTCTCTTGCTGTCCTCGGTACCGTTCTGACCAGCTTGCTCACTTCCTGCGCCACCACCACCCTGCTCACCAGCTGGGTGGATCCGGAGGCCGTGGGCAAGAAAACTGAGAATGCACATGTGCTCATCATCGGGGTCGCCAAGAATGCCGTCACTCGCCGCCAATTCGAGGACTCCTTCGCCCGAGTGCTCGCGGGCAAGAACATCCGCGCGATGGTGAGCTACCAAATGCTTGCCGATCCCCAAGCGCTGAGCGAGGAAAGCGTCGCCCCCTTGGTGAAACAGCATCAGTTCACGCAAGTTCTGGTCACGCGCATCGTCGACCGCAAGACCGTGACCACGTATGTGCCACCGACAACGACGGCGTACGCGACGGGATTCCCGTCCTATTACCCGTCCTACTACGGCTCCTGGTCCGGCTATTACAATACGGGCTATACCACGGTCTCGAGCCCGGGTTACACCTACGACACCGAGCTCGTCCATCTGGAGACGAATGTCTATGACATCGGTTCCGGGAAACTCGTGTGGACGGGCCTGACGGAGACCGAGCTGGGGGGCCAGATGGAGGCACAGATCCAAGAGTTCATCCAGCTCCTCATTTCGACCATGACGCGTGACAAATTGCTGTGAGCGCCCTCACGGTTCCCGAGCGAGCGCGGCCGTCGCATCCTTGATTCCAGGACCCTCTCCGTCCTGGAGGGTCGGCGCATTCCAGCGCGGCACTTGGAAAAGGGGTGACGTCTGATGACGCGGGTGTAGCGGAATGGGTGGAGATCACCGCTGGTGACGCGAGGATGCGCCCCCGCTTCGGATCCAGGCAAAAGAAGCTTCGGCTTGCTGGCGTGGGTTCCATGGCTGCTCGTTGTGTTGCTTCGATTCGATCATGCCAATGCTGCTTCGCAGCACTTCAGAATAGAGCCGCACCTGGGACGAGGCGGTGGACTGCACGTCTGGGTTCGAGCACTGCCCGCTTGATGTTTGGACAGTCGCTTCCAGCCGGTGCTTCGCGCAGACAACGGAGCGCGTCTGGACCATGCTGGCGCGCGCACGCGACAAGCGCCGCTCGCTCCTGTCGACCCGATCGACGCCGCGAAACGCGCGGGCATCCGAACACAGAAGTGAAGCGCGCCCGGCGCGTGTCAATCGCAGAGTTCCCAAGGGGGGACTGTTACGGCTGTCGTGGATTGATCCTTGCTTTGTCCCACCGAAGCGCATAGACGACCACTGGTTTCAGCCTCTGCGAGTATGAAATGTCCATCGGCCTCCAGAGGTTTTTCCGCATCGAGGATCGAAGAGCGAGCGCATGGCGATCGCTCCTGGCGACACTCGCGCTTTGTATCGCGGTGGGGGCAGGTTGTGGCCGGCGCCCACCGGCTGAAGAGGTTCCGGTCACAGCGGCGATTCCTCGCGGCGGCGCGTTCCGCATGGCGCAGGATGCACCCGGAAGCCTCGACCCGGCGTGCCTGGACGACGTCTATGAGGCCACCATCGTCAACCAGATCTTCGACGGCCTGTTGCACTTCGATTCCAACCTGAACATCATTCCATGCATCGCCGACCTGTGGGAAGTCTCGCCCGACGGTCGCGTCTACATTTTCCATCTCAAGCCAGACGTCCGCTTCCACGACGGCAGCGAGCTCACCGCCATGGACGTCGTGTACTCTTTCACCCGCATTTTCCAAATGCCGGCAGAGGACACCAGCCTCGCGCGCGAGTATCTCGGCCACATTCTCGGGAGTCAGGCATTCGCAGAAGGACGCGCCGACTCGGTACTCGGATTGCGCGCGCTCGGCCCGTACGACGTGCGCATTGAGCTGGAGCATCCCTTTGCGTCCTTCTTGGCTGCGTTGGCGTCCGACCCGTCGCGCATCGTGCCCAGAAACTACGTGGAGCGGATTGGCAACGAGCGCTTCGGACGCGAACCAATGGGGTGCGGCCCATTCCGTCTGGCGCGATGGACCGAGACCGATGTCGTCCTGGTGACGCATCCCGAGTATCACCTGGGCGTCGCGCGGCTCGATTCACTCGTCTACGAACTGCCGGGAGAACATGCCAAAGACTACGCGGCTCAGTCGTTCCTGCACGGACGGCTGAGCGCCGCACTGATACCCCAGGGACGCTTCAACGAGTTCCGCACCCAAGCACGTGTCCGCATTCTGACGCGCCAGGAGCTCAGCACGACATTCATCGGTCTCAACCAGAATCGCGCCCCGTTCGACGACGTCCGGGTCCGGCAAGCCTTCGCACTCGCCATCGATCGTGAAGCGATCCTGCGCCGCGACCCCACCACGCGCATCGCGCCGAACGGGATCCTGCCGCCGGGAATGCCCGGTTATACGCCGGAATCGAAGCTGCTCGAGCACGACCCAGAACGAGCGCGGCAGTTGCTGGCGGCTGCCGGCTATCCCGGGGGCCGCGGGCTACCGCGTATCGTCTTCACGACCGCAAGCCAAACGGAAGAGACCCGCCTTTTGCTCGACGAGATCTCGCGGCAAGTCGCGCAGGTCGGTCTGCGTTTCGAAACCGAGACCCTCAACTGGCGCGACTTCAGTGACAGACTCACCACCCAGGATCTGCAGTGTTTCACGGTGACCTGGCTCGCGGACATTCCGGATCCAGATTCGATCCTCTTCCCGCTCGGCCATCGTGAGGGCGCGGCCAACTTCACCAGCTACCGCAACGCCACGGTGGACTCGTTGCTGGCGCGCGGTCGCGGCACGCGCTTCGCGCTCGAGCGCATGGGAATCTACCGCGAGGTGGAGCGCTTGGTGTTGAACGACGCGTCCATCGTGCCCCTGTTCCATCCCCTGCAGGCTCTCGCGCTCCAGCAGAATGTGCGCGGCGTTCTCATGACACCAATGGGCATCGGCAACATCGCCATGGAGGAAGTCTGGTTGCAGACTGCCCTCCTCGCCGAAGGGAAACCGTAAGAGCATGGACCTCGCATTCTCGAGATCCTTACGACGCTTGCGCGCCTTGGGTTTACAAGGGCGTTTTATGCTCTATTTCGGCATCATTGTCATTTTGCTGATGGCGAGTGTCATTTACGTGGTCGGCAAGCGTCATACGACGGTGATGCTGGAGCTGACCGAAATGCGCGGCGTTGCTGTCGCCAACTCGATCGCCGCGGTGGTGCGCAACGCCTTGCTGAGCTACGACTATGTATCGTTGCAGCAAACAGCCGAGACGGCCATCCACGACAACGGCGTGCTCTATGTCATCATCCTCGACAAGGAAGGGATGGTGGCCGGGCACAGCGGCGAGCCCGAGCGGCAGGGCCAACGCGCCGACGATCCGACGAGCCGCCGGATCCTGGCAGTGAACGACGTCGTGATCCAAAGTCTGAGCCGAGCCGCAGGCCAATCTACGGGTAAACCGTTCCTCGACATCGCCGTCCCGGTGCGCGTGCAGGGCACGCCCGTACGTTGGGGCACCGTGCGCGTCGGGCTGTCGCTCGAGCCGCTGGTGGCATCGCTGGCGGAAACCCGGCTCGTGTTGTACCTCCTGGGGGCTGGCGCCGTCATCATCGTGCTGCTGGCCGCACGCTTCTTCTCGCGCAAGGTGACCGTGCCGCTGCAGAACCTGGCCCGGGCGACTGCCCTGGTCGCCAAGTGCGATCTCGACCACGTCGTCGAGGAGAACCTGGTCGGCGAGCTGGGCGACCTGGCGCGCTGCTTCAACACCATGACAAACGACTTGAAGCAGAGCCAGGACGCCATTCGTTACCACAATCAGCATCTCGAACAGATCGTGCAACAACGCACGGCCGCCCTGCATCAAAAGGCGCAGGAACTGGAAAAAGCCAACGCTGAACTCAAGGAAATTGACCGACTCAAGAGCGATTTTCTCAGCAACGTCAGCCACGAGTTGCGCACACCACTGACCTCGATTCGCAGCTTCACCGAGATCATGCTCGACGACCCGCAGGAGCTGACGGAGTCCGAACGCCGTGAGTTCCTCGGTATCATCGCCACCCAGACGGAACGCTTGACACGTCTCATCAGTGATTTGCTGGATCTTTCGCGCATCGAGGCAGGAGAAATGCGCTGTCGCTTCGAGGCTGTGCATCTGCAACGAATCATCGATCCATGCCTAGAAACATTGCGCACCCTGGCCACGGGCAAACAAATCCGTGTGCGCGGTGAGATCGATCCCGGACTTCCAACGGTGCTCGCGGACCCTGACCGTTTGAGCCAGGTGATCACGAACCTCGTGGATAACGCGATCAAGTTCACGCCACAGCGTGGTGTCATTACCGTTGCGGCGCGGCCGGCGATGCAACGGGCGCCGCTCGGTGTCGGTCCTGAGCGCAGCGGACCTGCCGGCATGACGAGCACCGTTCCCGAGCGGCCGGCCTATGTGTTGGTCGAAGTCCGCGACACGGGAATGGGGATTCCGCGCGACCACCACCAGCGCATTTTCGACAAGTTCGGCCAGGTGGGCAACGTTCTCACCGAAAAGCCTCAGGGCACCGGGCTGGGCCTGGCGATCTCGGGCAACATCATCGTGCAGCACGGGGGGGCGATTTGGGTCGAGAGCGCACCCGGGGAAGGCTCGGTGTTTCGCTTCACCCTGCCGGTTGCGGCAGTGCCTGAATCGGTGAAGCCGCCGCGCCGGTCCATTCGTTCGGCCGAATCCCTGGCTGGCGACGCCGAGCACCACCTGGTGCAAGCACTGGAGCGGACCTCGCCCGGGAAGCAAGTTTTGATCGTTGATGACGAACCATCGATCGTGGTGGCGCTGACGGAACTGCTGGAGCCGCTCGGCTATCGGACCGTCGGCTGTCAAAGCGGCAGCGAGGCCGTGGCCAAGGCGCGTCAGCTCCAACCAGACGTGATCATCCTCGACATCATGATGCCCGAAATCGATGGATACGATGTGCTGCGACTGCTGAAGAGCGATCCCGCCACCTCAGGCATCCCGGTGCTGGTGCTGTCCGTGCTCGAGGATCGCGACAAGGCGATGGCGCTCGGCGCCACGGAGTACGTCCGCAAGCCGTTCGAGAAGGCCCAGTTATTGGAGAATGTTCGCGCGCTCGTGTGATTCACTCGAGCCGGTCACAGCCGGCATCCACGGCGGCCCTGGAGACTTGCCGATGCAGCACCCGGATCACATTGAACCTTACGTTCTCGTCGCAGATGACGATCCGTTGACGCTCAAGTCGGTGAGCATCGTCTTGCGCGGCGCCGGCATGCGCGTGATCACCGTGAGCGATGGTGCAGCCGCCCTGGCGCAACTACGAAGCGAGAAACCGCGCGTCGCCGTGTTCGATGTCATGATGGGGTCGATGAGCGGTCTCGACCTGTGCCGCCTGGTCAAATCGGATTCTTCTTTACGCGATATTTGCGTCATTTTGCTCACGGCGCGCGCCATGCAGCGCGAGCACCAGGAGGGTTTGGCCGCAGGGGCCGATGACTACGTCTCCAAACCCTTCTCCAACCGCGACCTTCTCGCCCGCGTGCAGCGTGCTCTGGCGCCCTCGCCGCCCCGGCCGTAAGACACGCTCAGCCCCGCAATGGAAGACTCCACGCCGCAGCCTGGTGCGGGCGAGTGGTTCTTCTTTCGTTGGGCCCGGCGCAAAACAGCCCGCCTAGACCTTATACTGCTATTTAGCAACATGTTAGATTATCCCGGTCCGCGGGGATGAGGAAACGCACGCCTGAGTCGAGGAGGGCGGCAACCACCGCCTTGCAGCGCGGCGTGGGTCAGCGGATCTTTCGACCAGAGGGCGCGAGGCGTGTCCTCAGAACGAAGGATGAGGGCGACGATGCCACGTCATCGATCTGCTGAAGTCACGAAGCATGTGCGATGGCACCGGGCTTGCGCTCTCGCAGTCCTTGGTGTGTTCGCACCAGGGATGGTGCGCGCTCAGCCCGACGCTCCGGCGCCCGCACGGCCCGAGACATTGGCCGTTTCATTGCGTGAGTGCATGGAACGAGCGCTCGATGTCGGCGAAGAAATGCTGCGTGCCGAAGCCGACCGCGATGCTGCCTATGGTACCTATCGGCAAGCCCGCGCCGACGTGTTTCCACAGATCGTCCTGAGTTCGACCTATACGCGACAGTTCGAAAGTGTTTTCCGCCAGGATGGCGGCTTCGGCAGCATCCAACCCTTCGAGCCGGATACGTTGGCGGCGCTCGATCAGCGCGTCCGCGACCTCGAAATCGCCCTGCCCACGGCTCCATTCGCCAGCTTCTCCGGACTGTTCGACGCCGGACCGTTCGCGAGCGCCCATCGCTACGACGTCAGGCTCGGCCTGTCCCAGAAAGTCTTCGAGGGCGGTTCGATCGTGGCCGCAGTCCGCGCTGCCAAACATGCGTTGCGTGCCTTTGAAAACCGGCGCGACGACCGGACCGCGGAAGTTCGCATGCTGGTTCGTGAGGCGTATCTTGCGGCGCTTCTCGCCGATCGCTCGGTGTCGATCACCGAGCTGGGACTCGAACAGGCGGAAACGCAGCTGCGACGTGTGCGTGCACGCGCCGACGCCGGCCAAACTTCGGAGTTCGAGCTCTTGCAAGCGGAGGTTCAGCGCGACAACCAGTATCCATTCGTGCGTGCCGCCGAGAACGCCCGCGACGTCGCCTACTTGCGGCTGGCAGCGTTCGCCAACTTGCCGGTTCACGTGACGCTGGTGCTGCGGACGCCGCTTCTGGCTGGCGTCGAGCTCCCACTGGAACCTCTGGCAATGTTCGACACCACGGGAATCTTCAGCGCCGCACTGCGCAACTTGGGAATTGCGGCGTTCGAAGAAGGGGTCAAGGCCCGAGAGGCCGCGATCACCGTCGCCGGACGCGAGGCATGGCCAGCGCTTTCACTCTACGGCACCTACTCGCAGCAGGCCTTTCCGAGTGACGGCTGGCCGAATCAGGACGATTGGGTCCAGGACGCGAACGCGGGTGCCGCACTCTCTTGGAAGCTCTTCGATGGCCTGCGAACTCGCGGACAAGTGCAGACTTCGCGCGCCGAGGCGTCACGGGCGCGATACGACTTGCAGCAGGCGCGGGAATCGATCCAGCTGCTGGTCGAGAACCAAATCGGCGAGTTGACGCGCGCCGCAGAGCTATTGCGCTCGCGGACCCGAACTGCGCAGCTGGCGCAACGCGCCATGGAGCTCGCCAACCTCCGGTTTGAAGAGGGAGCTTCGAGTCTGCTCGAAGTCGAAGATGCACGCACGGCATTGCAGACGGCTCAGCTCAGCGAGGCCAGCGCGCGGCATGATTACCTCAACGCTCTCGCCCGGCTGGAGCGTTATACGGGCAGGCCCATGTTCACCAACCTGATCACGCAATCGGGCAACGAATGAACCGGCACGGGCTCAGGAAGGATGCGGCGCACATGCGGGAGCTGCGCGGGATGGCACACGTGCGGTGGACGGCACTCGTGGCGCTGTTCGGACTCCCCAGTTGTGGGACCCACGAGGCGGTCGAGACACCGAACGCCCCCGGGCAAGTGCTGGTGAGCGCAGCCAGTGTCATACGCCTCGAAGCACGCAAGCTCGAAGCCGGGATTGCGTTCACGGGCGAGCTCGTCCCGGACGAGATCGTCGAGGTCGTCGCTCGTTTCGACGGCGATTTGGAAGCCATGCTCGTCCGCGAGGGGCAAAGCGTGCGGCGCGGGCAGAAGCTCGCCGCCTACAAAGCACGCGAGGTGCGGGGCACGTGGGACGCTGCCACCGCCGAGCTGCAAGCTGCGCAGGCCAACGTGGTGGCGGCGGAGAATGCGGTGCGCCGTGCCAAGCGGCTGTTGGATGCTGGTGCCGCCGCACCCGCCGACCTCGAAACCGCGGAAGCACAGCACAAAGCTGCCCAGGCACAAGTGCAGGCCGCTCAGGCGCAGCTGAACATCGCCGAGGAGAACGCCGCGACGCTCGACGTTCCGAGCCCCATCGATGGCATCGTCAGCAAGATCCATGTGCACAGTGGCGCACGCACGGCGATCGGAGATTTTCTGCTGCAGATCGTCGACACACGGACTCTCGAGCTGTCGGCGACGGTTGCCAGCGAAAACTTGCGCCACGTGCAACCGGGAACGCCCATCGAGTTCCACATCGACGCTTTCCCGGGCGAGGTGTTCACCGGCCAAGTGGACCGGCTGAATCCGACGACGGAAGCCGGAACGCGGCAGGTGCGCGTGTACACGCGGATCGAGAACCCCGGCGGACGGCTCGTGGGCGGGCTCTTCGCCAGCGGTCGTGTCATTCATGCCACCAAGGAACAGGCGACGACGGCGCCTCTTGCCTGCCTGCGTCTCGAAGGCACGGAACAAGTCGTGTATCGCGTTCGCGCTGGCAGCGCCGAGCGCGTCGTGGTCCAAACCGGCCTCGTCGACGAGATCGAAGGCGTCGTCGAGCTGCTCGGGGCCGTGGCTCCCGGCGAGTCGTTGCTTTCCGGCGTCGTCCCCGGGTTGCGGCCGGGCGCGCCAGTGCGCATCCTCGCCGCGACGACGCCGGCAAGCGGCGTGTCCAGCACGACGGAACGGTGACTCGTGTTCCTTTCCGACGTTTCGATCAAACGGCCCGTCTTCGCCACCATGATGATGCTGGCGCTGGTGACGCTCGGGTTGTTCTCGTATTTCCGGCTCTCCATCGATCAATGGCCCGAAGTCTCCTTTCCCTTCATCGTCGTCCAAACTTCCTACCCTGGCGCGGCCCCGGAGACCGTCGAGCGTGACGTGACCCGCAAAATCGAAGAGGCCGTGAACCCCATCGCCGGCGTACGCAACCTCACGTCCACTTCGGTCGAGGGCTTTTCATCGGTCTTCATCGAGTTCGAGCTGCACGTCGACGAAATGGATGCACAGCAGGACGTGCGCGCCAAGATCGAGCAGATCCGTGTCGAGCTGCCGCGCGACATCGAGGAGCCGTTGGTGCAACGGTTCGATCCTCAAGAGATTCCAATCATGTCGCTCGCACTCCGCTCCGAGACGCGGACATTGCGCGAGCTGACGACGCTCGCCGACGAGACCCTGCGCCGCGAGCTGGAAGGTGTCGATGGCGTCGGCCAGGTGACCTTGGTCGGCGGCGAGAAGCGTGCCATCCTCGTGCACCTCGACCCGGAGAGATTGGCTTCCCGCGCGATCACGGTGGACCAAGTCATGCTCACCTTGGCGTCGGAGAACGTCGAGGTGCCGGCGGGCCGCCTCGAGCTCGGCCCGAGCGAGAAGCTCGTGCGTGTGGCCGGACGTTTGCGCGACCCCTCCGACTTCGATGACTTGGTGCTCGAAGTGCGCAATGGCGTGCCCATCCATCTCGGCGATGTCGCCACCACCCGGGATGCCGCCGAGGAACCCCGATCGGCGGCGCTCGTCAACGGCGTGTCAGCGGTCGGGATCGATCTGCGCAAAGTATCCGGCGCCAATACCGTCCAGGTCGCGGACGCGCTCAAGGAGGTCGTGGCACGTCTCGGAGCCGAGATGCCGCAAGGGATCTCGCTCTCGGTGGTGCGCGACGACTCGGTGTGGATCCGTCATTCGGTCGAAGACGTCAAGACGACTCTCCTTCTCGGCGCCCTCCTGACCGTGCTCGTCGTCTTTACCTTCCTCAACTCGTGGCGTTCGACCGTGATCACCGGACTCACGTTGCCGGTGTCGGTGATCGCGGCATTCGTCGCCATCTACGCTTTCGGCTACACACTCAACACCATGACGCTCATGGGGCTGTCGCTCGCCATCGGCATCCTGATCGACGATGCCATCGTCGTGCGCGAGAACATCGTGCGCCGCGTCGGCATGGGCGAGGATCACCATACGGCGGCACGCAAGGGCACGAGCGAGATCGGTCTCGCGGTTCTCGCCACCACACTGTCTACCTTGTGCGTGTTCGTGCCGGTGGCGTTCATGGGCGGGATCGTCGGCAAGTTCTTCAAGGAATTCGGGGTCACGGTGGCGTTCGCAGTCGCCGTGAGCCTGTTTGTCTCCTTCACCCTCGACCCGATGTTGTCGTCGGTATGGTACGACCCGGTGGCCGAGGGCCATGTGGGACGCAACGCGTTCGGCCGCTTGCTGGAACGTTTCAATCACGGGTTCATCGGCCTCGGCAAGCGCTACCGGCGGCTCATCGGCTGGGCGCTCGAGCATCGCGTGGCGACACTCGCCATCGCCGCCGGGTCTTTTGTCGCCGCCCTCGCGCTCTTTCCATTCGTCGGCGGCACTTTCATGCCGGAATCCGACAGCGAGCAGCTCTCGGTCATGGTGAAGACCCCGGTGAGCTCCTCGCTGGATTACACGCGCGATCGGTTGCGCGAGATTTCGGCGCTGCTGCGCGAGTACCACGAGGTCGATTACACCTACGAGACCATCGCCGGTGGCTGGAATGCCCAGGTGAACGAGGCCGAGATTTACGTCAAGCTGGTGCCCAAGCGCGAGCGCGACCGCCGGCAACAAGAGATGGCCCGCGTCTTTCGGCGCGAGATCGGCGTCCTCCCCGGAGCCACGATCTCCGTGCTCGAAGCCGGAGGCTTCGGCGGGCCGATGAAGCCGTTGCAGATCTACGTCAAGGGCGACCAGATCGACGAGCTCCGGCGCATCTCGAACGCGGTCCTGGAGATCGTCCGCGGCACCCCCGGCGCCATCGAGGCCGAATCGGGGCTCGAGGAAGAACGCCCCGAGGTCCGCATCGATGTGCGGCGCGATCTCGCCAGCGATCTCGGCGTCGGCATCGATACCATCGCGCGCACGTTGCGGCCGGCACTGGCGGGCGAGAAAGCCTCTACCTGGGAAGACCCGAACGGCGAGCAACACGACGTCATCGTCCAACTGCCACGCTCGAGCCGCAGCACCACCGAGCAGCTGGCCGGGCTGCCGCTGGCGGCCGGCACGCGCGATCCGATCACGGGAACACCTCGGATCGTGCGCCTCGGTCACGTGGCGTCGATCACCACCACGACGAGCCCGCAGAAGATCGAACGTCGCGACTTGAAGCGCGTCGTCTGGATTTCGGCCAACTACGATGGCCGCCCCCTCACCGAGGTGAGCGGTGACATCGAACGCCAGGTGGCGCAAGTGGCCATGCCCACTGGCTACAGTGTGCGCCTCGGTGGCGAAACCCAAGACTTCCGTGAGACGGTCGGATACATCCTCGAGAGTCTGACGCTCGCCATCGTCTTCATCTACTTGGTGCTGGCGAGTCAGTTCGGTTCGTTCCTGCAGCCGCTCGCCATCATGCTGTCGCTGCCGCTCTCCATGGTCGGCGTCATCTTGGTGTTGCTCGCCACCGGCACCACATTCAACATCATGAGCATGATCGGCCTCATTCTGCTCATGGGTCTAGTGACCAAGAACGCGATCCTGCTGGTGGATTTCACCAATCGACGGCGCGCCCTGGGTCATGACCGTAGGTCCGCGCTCATCGATGCCGGCGAGATCCGGCTCCGACCCATCGTCATGACCACCTTGGCCATGATCTTCGGCATGCTGCCGCTCGCGCTCGCGCTCGGTGCCGGTGCGGAGTTCCGCGCTCCGATGGCACGTGCCGTCATCGGCGGGTTGATCACCAGCAGCCTGCTCACCCTGGTCGTCGTGCCGGTGGTCTACACGTTGTTCGACGATCTGGGCGCTCGTTTCAAACGGCGTCTGACGCGTGCCGAGCACGCCCACCGGCCTTCCCAAGCGCAGGCATCGCACCCCAATGAGAAGGTCGAAGTGTCGGCGTGATCGCGCGCCCGTGGCACTTCTTGCACTCCTTCCCGCTCGGGGTTCGTGCAGGATGCAGCTGCGCCACCCGTCGAGCGGCCGCCGCACATCGCTCTCCCGATACGCGCCGGATCGCAACCCTGAAAAAAATGCGCCATCGAGCGCCGCGATGCGCCCGCTTGCGCACACGTATCACCCCGTAGGCGCGGGCATCTCCCTTCGCACCCCCGGATCGACCTCAAAGGGAATGATCGATGCATCGCATTCGACATCGAACAAAGATGTTGTGAACAGAGCGGCCGGCCTCATCGCCTCGCGACTGACCGACCGGTGTCGCTCGCTGGCTGGGAGGTGCGGTGGTGCGTGGGTGCAATCGATCGTTGGGTCGCCTTCCTTGGTTCCCCTTTTGGTTCGCAGTGATCTGGTCCCTGGCGATGACGCCTCTCGAGGTCGAAGCGGACGTCGCCGCGCATCCCGCACAGCTGCAGGATGCCGTGCCAATCGACCTGCGCTTTCCATCTGTGGCCGCCGACAGCACGTTGCAATGTTTCGACGGCTCTCAGTTCGCGCTCCTCAACCCGGGGTGTTTCGTGACCAGCAGCCCGTCGCAAGCGGGTGATTGCACCTCGAGCGATTCCCAATTCCTGGTGCAGTATCTGTTTCCCGATCCCGCCGTCCCACAGCGCCTGCGCGGCTTCGGATTCCTGAGCAACGACAAGGACACGACTTTCCCGAGTGCCGGAGCGCTCCTCGTTCCCGTCGAGGGCGGAACCTTGCGCTTCCCGAGCACAAGCGAGCTCACCCATTTGGCGGTGCGCAACGTGCGCTCGACCGGCGACACCGCGCGCGTGTTTGTCGATCTCCGGGGCGAGAACCTGGTGATCGAGCCGGGCGCCAGCGTCGCCCTCGTTCTGGTGCTGCAGTTTCCGGCGGGCGGCCAGCTCTCGGCACCGACACAGGGCCCCGGAATCGCCGCCGAGGCGCAGGTGCCGGACGAGGGTTGTGATTTCTTCACCGTGGACGGGGGGCAGTCGGGAGTCTGGTTCGCACCGGCGTACGATCCACAGAATCCCAACTCGTTGCCCCTGGAATGGGGTTTCGTCGCGGCCTTCGATCCGCTGCCGCTGGCCATCGAATCGATCAGCTGGTCGCACGTGAAGCGCCTCTATCGCTCCCCGTAGAGGCACTTCACTTCCCCCCGGCTGACGTTGATTCCGCTGCCCACGTGGGGCAAACTGTCCTGGGTTTCGCGGCACCCTCGCTCCCAGGACGGTTACCCCATGCGATTCAGTCCATGGCAAATGAGCAATCCGGCGCGGCTGGCCATGCTCTTGCTGCTCGCTCTCACGGCGCGCACTGCCCCAGCCGCGCACGCCAACGCCATGATCCCCGAAGAAATCCAGCTCGAGAATGGTCTGCGCATCGTCCTCTTTCCACATCCCGGCAGCGGCATGGTGGCCTGCAACGTCTTCGTGGGCGCAGGCTCGATGCGCGAGGCGGATCGCTTCGCCGGCAGCAGTCATTTCTTGGAGCACGTGCTCTTCAACGGCACGACCGAGCGCACGCAGGAAGAGCTCTATGCCGCCGCCGACCGCATCGGCGCCTACAACAACGCCAGCACGCGCCAGGAAATCACTCATTTCATGATCGTGGTTCCCAAAGAGCAGCTCGGCGCTGCCATCGACATCCAGACCAGCATGCTCCTCGACTCCACGCTGCCGACCGAGAAGTTCGAGAAGGAGCGCGGCATCGTGCTCGAGGAGCTCTCCAAGGACCTGGACGATCCCGATACCATCTTGGAGCGGAGCCTCGAAGAAATGCTCCACGGATCGAGCAGCCCATTCGCGCGGGCGGTCCTCGGCACGGCAGAAACCATCGCCAGCTTGCCGCGCGACAGCGTCGTCGCCTATTACAAGCAACACTACGTTCCTGCGAACATGAGAGTGGTGCTGATGGGCGAGTTCGAGAGCGAGGCGGCCTTGCAGCGACTGGAGCGCGCTTTCGATTCGACGCGCCTGGCTTCCAAGAGTAAGGGTGTTTCCATCCGGCCTGTCAGGGAAAACGATCCCATCCCAGCTCTCGCCGCCCCAGGACAGTTCGTGACTCGCGCCGTGGAGGCGCCGAAAACCATTGTCCAGTTGGTTGCCAAGGTCCTGGCGACGTCCGCCAAGGACGATGCTCTTCTCGCGCTCCTGGTGCAGATCGCATCCGACGGCGAAAACTGCCGTGTCGAACGTGCGTTGAATGCCGACCCTGCGGTGCCGCACGAGCCAATATCCGGCTCGCTGCAATACCGCGCCGACAGCCGCTGGGTGACCTTGCGCGTCCGTCTGGAGGAGGGCGCTTCGGCGCAGGAAGCAGCCCAACGTCTGCTGACCGCGTGGCGGAGCCTGGGTTCGGTCAGTGCTGCCGACCTCGCCGCCGCACGTACGGCATTGCTCACGCAGGAGCTCTCGCAACTCGAGCAGCTGCACTACTACGCGATCTTCAATGGCGATCGCCTCTGGCACATGCCGAGTGGATTCACCACCCGATACTTGTTGGGACTGGAGGACGCCGAAAGAAAACCCATCGAGGCACTCGGCCGCAAACTGGCGAGCGCCGAGCTGCAGATCATGGCCGCCGGACCAGGTCTCGAGACGACCTCGGTGTCGCTTGCTGCCTTCCCTGCAGGAACCGCACTTGCGCCCGGGCACGCCGAGAAGCACTCTCCGGAGCCGCGTCGACCAAACACGCTCGCCGCCGTCGAACCGCCTTCGGTGCAGGCGCTCCCCAATGGACTGACCTTGATTCACGCCGCGGCGCCGACGACGCGCATGTTCGCCATCCACGTGCTCGTGCGAAACCGCAGCGCGCGCGAGCCGGCGGATCAGCCTGGAATCGCCGACCTCTTGCACCGCACGATGGCCGCTCGCGTCGAGAACGAGTCGAACGAAGGCGCTCCGCCGCTTGCATCCATCGGCGCCACGCTCAAGGTGGCGGACAGCCCCTTCATCCCGTACGACGACTACTACACGACGCCGCTGTTCTCTTTCATCCGACTCGAATGTCTCGACGAGTATTACGGCGACGCGTTGAAGCTCCTGGCCCGGATGCTCGCCGGTCCGCACGACGATCCCGAGGCACTCGAATCGAGCCGCCAGGAAATGCTTTCGGCGCTGCAGCGCAGCACCAGCCAGCCAGCCGCCAAGGCAGCGGCGCGGCTAGACGCACTCCTGCAACCAGGTCAGCCGCAGGCCAAGCCGGTGTTGGGTGATGCTGAGAGCCTCGCGCGCATTACACCCGAGACTCTGGCGCGATTCGCACGTGATTACTTGGCGGCCTCACAGCTCGTGGTCGCGATCGTCGGCAATGTCGGACGCGACGAGCTCCTGCCGAATGTCGAATCGACACTCGGCAAACTTCCCCCAGGTGACGGATCTGCACCGACTGTGCCACCTATCCCACTCACCACGGCGAGCATGCGCGAGGAGTTGGAAGGGGGCGGCAAGCAGTCTGCGCTGCGCATGGGTCGCGTCGTGACCATCGACCCGGAGGATCGCTGGGCTCTGCTCGTGACCACGAGTCTGGCATCCAGCCGTATGCAACAGGATCTACGCGAAACTCGCGGCCTCGCCTATTCACTCGGCATCGCCACGCATGTCGCCGCCGACCGCGCCAGCATCGTGGCATCCATGGGAACGCGACCGGAGAACCTCGCCGAAGCCGAGGCCGGAATGTCGGCCTATCTCAATGCCACCACCTTGGAGGCGACAGCCGACGAGATCGAAACTGCAGTCAACAAATACCTGGCGCTCGTTCGCATGCGCCGCATCACCAGCATGGGCCAGGCTTTCTCGCTTTGTCGCGATCTCTTCCAATACGACGATCTCGATTACGCAACGCGCGAGGCGCAGGGATTGTCGGGGGTACGGCCCGAAGACGTCCGGCGTGCCGCGCAACGCTACTTCGGCCCGGGCCCGCTCGTGACCGTCATCGCCCGCTGAGATCGCGATTTTGCACGAGATCACGAACTTGGCCGGCCGAGTGATCACGTGCGCATGTTCGCCGAGCGGGTGTTCACGAATCCCCCTTTGCGCGCTGCCAATGAAACCGCGGGGAAAACCGGGGTTCCGGCCACTCAGTAGATTGTTCATAATCCCGTAGATTTATGAGCAGCCACACTGGACAGCGCTCGCCGGGGCCAAACTTCGCGCTTGGGCGTGACCGACCTTTGCCACAGAACACCTCGGAACAGACACGATCGCCAAAAAAGGCTAACGTTCGAGTTCACCGGCTCGCCGAAGGCGAGTCCGGTGCAACGCGGGGTTAGGCGTCACTTCGGCGCAGCAGGGACAAGCCCGTACTTGGACATGACGGATACCAGGGCCGCTTTGTCCGGGGGTCCTCCGGCGTTGACCACGACAGCGACTTCTTTGAAGTATTGGGCTCCGATGTCCGGAGACTGGACGACCAAGGCACGAGCCGTCTCTGTGAATGGGTTCGAGAAAGCATGAACCACGCCCTTTGGCGTGCTCATGCTTTGGCCGGGTGTAAGATCGCGTGTCTCAGTTCCGACTGTGTATCGAAGGGTTCCCACCAGTACGTACACGCACTCTTCGTTGTTGGAGTGACTGTGCGGCGGAGGAACGTTCGAGCCAGCAGGCACGGTCAGTTCAAACATTCCGAGACTCGCGGTATGCGAGCCATCGACGATATAGTTGATGCCAAGTTGGCCGACTTTGATTTCAGTAGCACCCATGGGATTCCTTCATCAGTAGAAGTGGTTGCGCAGCCGTCTAGTACCTCAGAGCCAACGCTTTACCGCCGCAGCTGTATCGCTCGGCATCGTATTGAAGCACAGCTTAGTAGCTTGAGGTGCGTGTTCGTGCACCACGTTGATTAACTTCTCAAACAGCATGAAGTTGCTTGGGTTCGTTCTCACACCTGCCCCGATAAGGATGCAGTCGAACCGCTTCTGCTTGAGTTGGCTTTGAACAACTGCCTCCGCAGTTTCGCCAAAGTCGGTTAAACACATTTGCACGCTGCAGCCGAGACGAGTCAATTCGTCTTCAGAGGACTTGAGACCAGCTAGCCCGGATTATTCACGAAGTTGAAGACGAAAAAGCCTCCACGTGCTAAAAAGAGCTTGTTGACAGCAATTCTCGGCACCGAGGAGGCTTTCTCTTGGACACGAATCCTACGACAGAGTGTTTTCTGTTTCCAGGACTT
>CAZMNW010000015.1:0-128776 GCA_964567755.1 uncultured bacterium | reverse complement strand
AACGCGAGATTACGCGCAGAGCCGCCACGCCGGCGAGCTTGGTGATCAGCTCGTCGGTCATGCCGTCGGCGAAGTACTCCTGTTCCGGATCCCCCGAGAGGTTGGCGAGCGGCAGCACCGCGAGAGCCAGCGGCGCGGTGGGACCAACCCGAGTGAATCGGCTGCGAATGCCACCCATATCCAGGCCAATCATCGTCGCGAGCGCGAGGAGAACGGGTACGCTGATCACGGCCGGAACGAATCGACGGCGTGCACGGCGCGTGTGTCGCAATGGCGCCGGCCGACCCGTCCCCGGCGAGGCGAGGTGGCGTAGATCGACCGCCAGCTCCACGGCCGATTGATAGCGATCGGCGGGATCCTTCTCCAGGCACTTGAGGATGATGCGCTCGAGCTCGACGGAGATCCCTGGTGCGAACTCGCGCGGGGATGCAGCTGGAAGCGTCAAGACGGCGCTCACGAGCGCGGCCTGCGTTTCTTGCGCGAACGCCTTCCGGCCGCAGACCATTTCGTAGACCACCGCGCCAGCGGAATAGATGTCGGTGCGCTGGTCCAGCTTCTCGCCTTCGAGCTGTTCCGGCGACATGTATGGCAAGGTGCCGGCGATCTGGGCTTTGTCGGTCATGGTCTCGGTCGTGCCGGCCGTGGATGTTCGCGTCGACTTCGCCAGACCGAAGTCGAGGATCTTCAATCGGCTCGTGGCGTCGACGTGGAGATTCCCGGGTTTGATGTCCCGGTGCAGCACTCCGGCTGCGTGGGCCGCCGCCAGGCCCGTTGCCAGCTGTTCACCCAGGCGACAGACCTCGCGCTCTGGCAGCGGACCCTTCTCGATGCGCTTGTCCAGGCTCTCACCGGAAAGGAGCTCGAGAACGAGGAAGTCCACGCCATCGCGCGAGTCGAAGTCGTGCACGGTCGCGATGTTGGGATGATTGAGCTTGGAAAGGGCCAGGGCTTCCTTGCGAAATTGCCGGCGCGCATCCTCGACCGCGAGTGTCGCTGCGGGGAGCACCTTGATGGCGACATCGCGTTCGAGATGCTCGTCGCGCGCACGGTAGACGACCCCCATGCCGCCCGCACCGAGCTGCTCGAGAATGAGGTAGTGCGCCAGCCGCTTGCCGATCATGAAGACCTTCCTGGGCACCTGCGGAAGGGGTTCCCGACCGGAGGCCCACGCAGACCTCAACGAAATTCACGGCTGGATCGCACACGCGTGGCGCAGCAACCATGACCCTCAATAGGCGCAGGATGGGCGGAGCGTGGGTGTTGCAGTCTCCCTTCTCAAAAGGTAGACCTGCGTTCCATCTTGGGTCAACGCGAGGCAGCGACTTCCCATGCGACAAAAATCTCCGTAGAAGTACTGAGTCCGTGTTTGGCATGGCTCCGATGATGTGGTAGAAATGTCCGATTCGCCCCGATTTCGACCGAGCCTCGAGGGGGATTCCGATGCGTACGAAACGAAGTGTGGTCGATCCTCGATTCACCGCGGCAACCCGGCTCATCGCTGGCACATGGAAGCGGCGCTCGGCGCGATGGCTGGCGGTCGGGCTCTTGATGACCGCGGCGGGAGGTGGAGGTCTCCACGCTGCACTGGCGCAAGCGCCCGCCATCGTTCTCGAGTGCGATGGTCTCTTCGATGGCGTGACCGCAAAAGCAGGCCCGGTCGAAATCCTCGTGCGTGACGGCCTCATCGCCGCGGTGGGTGCTTCCGTGGCCGCGCCGCCCGATGCCGAGCGCATCGATCTCGCCGGCATGACCGTGACCCCGGGGCTCATCGATGCGCACACTCACCTCACCTATTCCTGGGAAGACACGACGCGCGCTCCGGATATTGTCAGCGCGTACCTCGGCTCGCCGACGCTGGTCGTCTTCCGCGCCGCGCGCGATGCCCGCAAGACGCTGCACGCGGGGTTTACGACCGTGCGCGACATGGGGAGCAACGATGGCAACGACCGTGTGCTGGCGGAAGCGATCGCGAGCGGGCTTGCCGAAGGTCCGCGCGTCATCACCTCCGGAGCCATCCACAGACCGTTCGGAGGCGGGCGCACCGACATGAAGTGGCCGCCCGACGGTACCGCGGCCACCCAGGCGCAGGTGGTCGAGAAAGCACGCATCCACATGGGCGATGGTTGCGACTGGATTAAGATCTACGCCACCAGCGGCACGTTCGACGACACCACCGGAGTCAGCTATTTCACCGCGGAAGAGATTCGCGCGGCGGTCGAGGTGTCGCATCCGCGGCGTTGCTGGGTCGCGGCGCACGTGATGGGCCTGGACGGCGCGCGGCGAGCGGTCGCCGCCGGCGTGCGTTCGCTCGAGCACGGTTCCCGGCTCGACGACGCGCTCGTGCGCGAGATGGCGCGCAAGCGCATCTTTCTCGTCCCCACCCTCTGTCATCTCCAGTACTACGCAGATCACGGACACGCGCTCGAATACTCCCCGGGATACGCGCAACGGGTCGACGCCCTGCAGAAGGAACAGTTCGCGTCGCTCGCGCGCGCCAAGCGTGCGGGTGTGCAGATCGGCTGCGGTTCCGATGCGCTGTTCACGATGCACGGGGAGAACGCCGAGGAGCTCGTTTGGCTGGTGCGCGCCGGTTTGACGCCGGTCGAGGCGTTGCGCGCAGCGACCTCGGTGAACGCCGAGCTTCTCGGACTGGAAAAGGAGATCGGGCGCGTGGCGCCCGGGTTCACTGCCGATCTGGTCGCTTTCGCAGCAGATCCTGCCACCGACATCACGGCCGTCCGCAGGCCGACGTTCGTCATGAAAGCAGGCAAAGTCGTACGCCGTCCATAGCGGGCCAACGGCTTGACACGCCACATGTTGGCTCTCTATTCTTTGCCCGCCAGGTCGAACAGGCCCGCAACGAGGAGAAAGCCATGAAATGGCTGTGTGTCTCTTTGTGCCTTTTAGTTTCTCTCGCCGCTCTCATACCCGCACACGCTCAAGAAACCACCACTGGAACTCTCGAGGGCACGGTCGTCGACAAGCAGGGCGCCGCGTTGCCCGGGGTAACGGTGACCCTCTCCTCGCTGCAGGGCCCCAAGACCGAAGTGACGGATGCGAACGGCGGTTTCCGCTTCCCGCAACTCCCGTCCGGAACCTACGGCCTCAAGGCAATCCTCTCCGGGTTCAACGCGGTCGAGCGCCAGAATCTTGACGTGCGCCTCGGTTCCCGAGTGCGCATCGAAATCGTGCTCACGCCGGGCGTCACCGAGACGATCGAAGTCATCGGCACCGCACCTGTCGTGGATCTTTCGACCACGACGACAGGGGCCACGCTCAGCGCGGAACTGATATCCAGCGTCCCGGTGGGGCGTAACTTCTCCAGCACCCTATCTCTCGTGCCGGGCGTCGTCGTCGGTGGCATTCCCGGCGCCGAGGACTCGAACCCTTCGATCAACGGCGCGAGCGGCCTCGAAAACACCTACATGGTGGACGGCGTCAACATCGGCAACACCGGCTTCGGCAGTGCCGGCTCGTTCTCGTATGTTTTCGGCGCACTGGGGACGGGAGTCAACTTCGACTACATCAAGGAAATCCAGGTCAAAACCGGCGGCTACGAGCCGGAGTTCGGCGAAGCCCTCGGCGGTTACGTCAACTTGGTCACCAAGACCGGCGGCAACCAGGTCACGGGCAGCTTGTTCACTTACTATCAGTCCGAGAACCTGGAAGGGGACCGCGCCACGACCGATCGGGCCAACGCCAACTTCGATGCGGTTGGTTACGAGAGCACCGACTTTGGCTTCGAGACCGGCGGGCCGATCGTGCAGGACAAGGCTTTCTGGTTCGTCGCCTTCGACCCCACGTTCACTACGCGCACGCGGCGGACGCCGCAGGCAGTGCGTGATGCCTCTGGGTTCGACCACCAGATGCAAGTCGAACGCACGATCTACAACTACGCCGCCAACGCCAAGTGGTTCGCGAACCCGAAGCATACATTCAGCTTTTCTGGGTTCGGTGATCCGTCCACCGGCGCACTCGGCCCGCAGCGAGACGATGCCCTGACGGTCGCAAACCCCTCGACGAAATTCTCCAAGCTCACCTTCGGCGGTCACAACGTCATCGGTCGCTGGGAAGGCGAGCTGCTTCCAAACTGGTTCGCCGAGGGCTCCGTCGGCTACCACCGAGACGAGTTCAAGGAAGAGATTCCTGTCAACCAGCCATCGGGAGTCGACAACAGGCCCTTTGTGCCGGTGCGTTACGGCGGTGTCGGTTTCTTCACTCAGAGCGACTCTTGGAATCTGCAGTACCGGCTCAAGCTCTCCAATTTCGTCGAGGCCCGCGGCGAGCACAACTTCCGCTACGGCGCCGAAATGCAGGACATCCACTACGACAACACCACAAGCTACACCGGGACACCTGGAACCGTCACGCTACCGGACGGGCGGGTGTCCACGAGCGGATTTACGTGGGACATCTCGGACCCCGATACCGCGATAGTCGGCGACGAGGTCTTTCGCATCAATCGCGTCCGCGTCGATGAACTCCTGGCGGAAACCAAGGCCCGTTACCTGGCATTCTACGTTTCGGATTCTTGGAGCATCACCAAGTGGCTGAACGTGATGGCCGGCGTGCGCTACGAACAGGAAGAGCTCACCGGCACGCTTTCCGACTTCACGTGGGACGGGAACTGGGCACCGCGCATGCACATCACCATCGATCCGACGAAGGACAACAAGACCAAGGTGTCGTTCGCCTATGGTCGCTTCTTCGGCAAGGTGCCCCAGGATCTGGCGGTTCGCGCCATGTCCAGCGAAGTGACTGCCGTAATCAACTACCCGATCGCGAACGTGGACTTGAGCGATCCAACCAACCCCCAGATCATCGACCCGAACAACATCATCCCCGACGGATTCTTCACCTTCGGCGACCAGCCGACGGTGATCGACCCCGACGCCGGGCTCACCTATCAGGACGAGTATGTGGCCGGCGTCGAGCGCGAGGTGCTGCCGTTCTTCAACGTCGGCGTGACCTACATCAACCGCAGGCTCGGCAGGACGCTGGAGGACGTGGCGCTCTCGACTTACTCGGGAATCTTGAACGGTTCCGAGACCTTCGGAAACTACTTCATCACCAACCCGAAGCCCGAGGACGGATTCCCCAAACCGTCGCGCAAGTACGACGCCGTGACGCTCAAGCTCGACAAACGCTTGCACGACGAGTGGCAACTGCTCGGCTCCTATACCTGGTCGCGTCTCGAGGGGAACTATGAGGGCTACTTCCGGCGCGAGAACGGTCAGCCGGACCCCTTCATCACCTCGCTCTTCGACTTCCCGTACCTCAAGGACCCGGACATCTTCAAGCACTTGATCGAAGACGGTGTCCTATTGAACGACCGGACCCACGTCGTCAATCTCTTCGGCTCGTACGGTTTCGATTTCAAGCTCAATGCCGGCTTGAGCTTCAAGGTACAAAGCGGTATTCCGAAGACCAAGCTCGGCTTTCATGAGGTGTACAGCAACGACGGTGAGATCGCGCTCGAGGAACGGGGTGCCAGCGGCCGGACGCCAATGACCACGGATGTTGGTTTGCACCTCGACTACCCTCTGGGTCTCGGGGGCAGCAACATCGATCTGATTTTCGATGTCTTCAACGTTTTCAACCAGCAGAAAGAACAGGACTACGAGCACAACTTCGAGCGCGGCGGCGCCATCAACCCCGCGTTGGGCGGTGGACCCAACCCGGAGTTCGAGAACGTGGACTTCGGCAAACCGACGGTGTTCCAACAACCGCGGCAGATCCGCTTCGCCGCTCGCACGAGGTTCTAGCGCCAAGACAACCTGGAGTGCGCTTGCCGGTGACCAGCTGCTTGACACGACACGCGTTGGCTCTCTAGGCTTTGCGCGCCAGGTCGAACAGGTCCGCAATGAGGAGAAGCCATGAAATGGCTTTGTGTCTTCTTGTGCCTGTTCCTTTCTTCCGCAGTTCTGACACCCGCGCGGGCTCAAGAAACCACCACTGGTACTCTCGAAGGCACGGTCGTCGACAAACAAGGCGCCGCGTTGCCCGGGGTGACGGTGACGCTCTCCTCGCTGCAGGGCCCTAAGACCGCAGTGACGGATGCGAACGGCGGTTTCCGCTTCCCGCAACTCTCGCCCGGAACCTACGGCCTCAAGGCAATCCTCTCCGGGTTCAACACGGTCGAGCGCCAGAGTCTCGACGTCCGTCTCGGTTCCCGCGTGCGCATCGAAGTCGTGCTCACGCCGGGTGTGACCGAGACGATCGAAGTCATCGGCACCGCACCTGTCGTGGATCTTTCGACCACGACGATAGGGGCCACGCTCAGCGCGGAACTGATATCCAGCGTCCCGGTTGGGCGTAACTTCTCCAGCACCCTGTCCCTCGTGCCCGGCGTTGTCGTCGGTGGCATTCCCGGCGCCGAGGACTCGAACCCTTCGATCAACGGCGCGAGCGGCCTCGAGAACACCTACATGGTGGACGGCGTCAACATCGGCAACACCGGATTCGGCAGCGCCGGCTCGTTCTCCTATGTGTTCGGCACACTGGGGACGGGCGTCAACTTCGACTACATCAAGGAGATTCAAGTCAAGACCGGCGGCTACGAGCCGGAGTTCGGCGAGGCGCTCGGCGGTTACGTCAACTTGGTGACCAAGACCGGCGGCAACCAGGTCACGGGCAGCCTGTTCACCTACTATCAATCCGAGAATCTGGAAGGGGGTCGGGCGACGACCGATCGCGCCAACGCCAACTTTGACGCGGTCAGTTTCGAGAGCACCGATTTTGGTTTCGAGGCCGGTGGGCCCATCGTGCAGGACAAGGCGTTCTGGTTCGTCGCCTTCGATCCCACGTTCACCACCCGGACACGCCGGACGCCGCAGGCCGCACGTGATGCCTTTGGGTTCGATCACCAGATGCAAATTGAGCGCACCACTTACAACTATGCGGCCAACGCCAAGTGGTTCGTGAACCCGAAACACACCTTCAGCCTTTCCGGGTTCGGGGATCCATCCACGGGCGTGCTCGGCCCGCAGCGCGAAAACGCGCTCGTGGTGGAGAATCCGTCCACGCGGTTTTCGAAGCTCACCTTCGGCGGTCACAACGTCGCTGGCCGCTGGGAAGGCGAGCTGCTTCCGAACTGGTTCGCCGAAGGCTCCGTCGGCTACCATCGAGACGAGTTCAAGGAAGGGTTTGCGGTCAACCAACCATCGGGGATCGACTTCCGTCCCGCGGTTTCGGTCCGCTACGGCGGTGTTGGCTACTTCAACCAAAGCGAGTCGTGGAACCTGCAGTACCGACTCAAGCTCTCCAACTTTGTCCAGGCGCGCGGCGAGCACAACTTCCGCTACGGCGTCGAGTTTCAGGACATCCACTACGACAACATCACCAACATCACCGGGACACCGGGAACCGTTACGCTTCCGGACGGACGGAAGTCTTCGAGCGGATTCGTCTGGGACATCACCCCGGCTGATACCTCACTGCACGTCCCCGGTGACGCCATTTTCCGCATCGGCAGCGTCCGTGTCGGGGACCTCAACGCGGAAACCAAAGCGCGTTACCTGGCCTTTTATCTTTCGGATTCCTGGAGCATCACCAAGTGGCTGAACCTGATGGCCGGCGTGCGCTACGAGCAGGAAGAACTCACTGGCACTATTACGGATTTCAAGTGGGACGGCAACTGGGCCCCGCGCGCACACGTTACCATCGATCCGACGAAGGACAACAAGACCAAGTTGTCGTTCGCCTATGGACGATTCTACGGCAAGATTCCCCAGGACCTGGCTGTGCGTGCCATGTCTCAGGAGATCGGCGCGGCGGTCAGTTACCCGATCACCAACGTGGATTTGAGCGATCCATCCAACCCTCGGATCATCGACCCGAACAACATCATCACCGACAGCTTCTTCACCTTCGGCGACTCACCGACGGTGATCGATCCCAACGCTGGGCTCACCTACCAGGATGAATACATCGCGTCCGTGGAGCGCGAAGTGCTACCGTTCTTCAACATTGGCGTGAGCTACATCAACCGCAGGCTCGGCCGCACGCTGGAAGACGTGGCGCTCTCGACGTACTCGGGAATCTTGAACGGCACCGAGAGCTTCGGCAGCTACTTCATCACCAACCCGTCGCCCGAGCTTGGATCCCCCAAACCGTCGCGCAATTACGACGCGGTGACGCTCAAGCTCGACAAGCGTTTACACGAGAGCTGGCAGATGCTCGGCTCCTACACTTGGTCGCGTCTCGAGGGCAACTACGAGGGCTACTTCAGGCGTGAGAACGGCCAGCCGGACCCGTTCATCACCTCGCTCTTCGACTTCCCGTACCTCAAGGACCCGGACATCTTCAAGTACTTGATCGAAGACGGGCTCTTGTTGAACGACCGAACGCACGTTTTCAATCTCTTCGGCTCGTACGGTTTCGATTTCAAGCTCAAGGCCGGCTTGAGCTTCAAGGTGCAAAGCGGCATTCCGAAGACCAAGCTCGGGTTCAACGAAGTGTACCTCGGCGCCGAGATCCCTATCGAGGAGCGCGGTGGCAGCGGGCGGACGCCGACCACCACCGACATCGGGTTGCACTTCGACTACCCGTTGGGTCTCGGAGGCAGCAACATCGATCTGATCTTCGATGTCTTCAACATCTTCAACCAGCAGAAGGAACTGGATTACGAGCACGAATTCGAGCGCGGCGGCGCCATCAACCCGGCACTGGGCGGCGGCCCCTTTCCGGAGTTCGAGAACCCCGACTTCGGCAAACCCGTGGTGTTCCAGCAACCGCGGCAGATCCGTTTCGCCGCACGCACGAGGTTCTAGCGTTAAGAAAAAACGTCTGCGTCTTCTTCATTGAGGATCAGTTTGAGAATCAGGTGAAATCATCCCGCTGGGAAACCGAGCCGGGGCAAGAGAGCCTTGTACCTCGGGTCTTCACGCAGGGCATCCAGAAGTGGGTCCACCGGGATGGCCGTGGCTTCCTCGGAGTGAGACTCGATGCTCTTGTCCAGCCATTCGAAGGCACGATCTTTGTCTCCAAGGGCCGTGTACAGCACGGCTACGCAGTAGGCGTGAAGCTCCATGTCCTTCGGACTCGCCTGCATCCGTTGCAGGATCTTCAACGCCTCGCTTCGATTCCCCGACCGGGCATAGGCGGAGCCGAGAGACGAGAGGTCCCAGAAACCCGTGTCGCCCGAGTCGACCAGCTGCCGCAGCTGCGCAATCGACTCGGCGTAACGTTTCTCGAACAGATACGCTTGCCCCCGGATCAACTTCGCTGCGCGGTCGTCCGGACGGGACTCGAGGACCTTCGAGGCGGCCTGGATCGCCTGATCGTACCTTCGGCCCCAATTCAGAGGAATCAGGGATCCGATTTCGATCGCCACTGAGAGAGGATCGAGCTCCCGGGCGCGGCGATACTCGACGATCGCTTCATCGAAACGCTTCGTTAAGGTCAGATAGTACGCGTACTGCGAGTGCCCGGTCGCGCCACCCGGGTGGAGCTGAATGGCTCGTTTGAAGTCCGCCTCGGCCTCCTGCCACTTCCATTCGTAGAACGCCTTGAAGTAGCCGAAGTCGGTGTAAACGTCGGCTAGGCCGGGGTCGAGCTCGAGCGCCCTCTTCGCGGCCGCCTTTGCCTTCGGCAAGGCTTCCTCGGAATCGAATACACCGCCCGAACCCTGGCAATAGGTGCGCGCCAGTCCGGCATAGGCCTGCGCGTAGCCTGGATCGATCGTGATCGCCTGCTCGAAGCTCGCGATGGCACTCTCGAGTTGGCTGTGATCGTACTGGTAGCGCCCCTTCAGGTAAGCCTCGAGCGCCAGGGGATCCACCTTACGGGTCTGGGATGGACTGGCGAGTTCTCCCGGCGCGACTGTGACTCGAATCGTGTCGGTGATGGCACGCGCCACCTCGTTTTGGAGCGCCAGGAAGTCGCTCACGTCGCGGTCATAGCTCTGGGCCCAGATGTGCTCGTCGGTCGAGGCACGGATCAACTGGGCCGTGATCCGCATCCGCTCCCCAGAGCGCAGAACGGAACCTGCCACGATGGCTTCCACGCCCAGCTCGCGCGCGATCTCGCGCAGGGGCTTCCTCACGGACTTGTACTGCATACTCGAGGTCCGCGAGATCACCTTGAGCGCTGTGATCTGGGCCAGATCGGTGATCAGCTGATCCGTCATGCCGTCGGCGAAGTACTCCTGGTTCGGGTCGCCGGAGAGGTTCTCGATCGGCAGCACTGCGAGCGATCGGATTCGGCTGCTTCGGCCCAGGAAACGGTCACGGAGTCCGTATGCATTCAGCATGAGACCAGCAACAACCAGAACAGCAGCGGCGCCCGCAAGCGCGAGCCACCGACGGCGCCGACGCGGCCGGGGCCGTTGCGCCAGGAGCGGCGCGCTCGTCCCGAGCCGCTCCAGGTCCATTCGAAGCTCGCGGGCCGATTGATAACGGTGATCGGGTTCTTTCTCGAGAGCCTTGAGGACGACGCTCTCCAGCTCCGGCGAGATCTCGCGGTTGAGAGTGGTGGGCACCGGCGGAGTCTGGTTCAAGATCGCGGCGACGAGCTGGGGGCCCTGCACCTCCCAAAATGGCCTCTTCCCGGTGGCCATCTCGTAGAGCACGGTCCCGGCAGCATAGACGTCGCTGCGCGCGTCGACCTTCCCTCCGCTCAGCTGCTCTGGGGACATGTAGGGAACGGTGCCGGCGAAGTCTCCCGTGTCGCTCGCTGCGCTCGCAGTCGCCCGGCTCAGGCCGCGTGTCGTGGATGTCTCGCTCACCGGCTGCCGCAGGCTCGCCACCCCAAAGTCGAGGATCTTGAGTTGCCCGTCCGGCGTGACCTGCAGGTTTCCCGGTTTGAGGTCGCGATGCACCACCCATTTCTCATGGGCCTCCACCAGTCCTTGCGCGAGCTGCATCCCCAGACGCTGCACTTCGCTCTCCGGAAGCGCACCCCGCGCCAGCTTATCGTCCAGCGTCTCGCCCGGGACGTACTCCATGACCAGGAAGTCGACACCCTCCTGCGTGTCGAAGTCGAGCACCATGGCAATGTTCGCATGGTTGAGCTTCGAGAGAACAAGCGCCTCTTTGCGGAAGCGCCGCCGTTGGGCCTCATCGGCGAGAGTGCCAGCTGGAAGGATCTTCACCGCAACGTCGCGCTCGAGCCGCTCGTCCCTGGCGCGATAGACGACGCCCATCCCGCCGGCGCCGATCTTTTCCAGGAGTCGATACCGTCCAAGCAGAGTCCCGACCATAACTCACATCGCTTCGAAGATGGCCCCGGACCTCAGGCGAAGGCGCGCGAGCCTACCGCACGCGCACTGCCGCACCCGACGCATCACTTGGGAGCAGATGGCGGTGTTTCGAGTTCCTGCACCAGCTCGCGGATTTGCGCCGCATCTAGGGCATCGGGCTCGAGGGTGAGATAGCGCTGCAGCAGGCGCTTTGCGGCCACGAGATCCTTGGTTTGTGACTGAATGTGAACGAACCCGAGGGCCTTGGCTGCCTGCGCATGCAGGGAGTCGAGCGCGACGGCCTTTTCGAAATATGGCCGGGCGCGTTCGAGTTCCTGCTTCCGAAACAAGATGGCGCCGAGGTTGTACTGCACCTCCGCATCGTCGGGGCGCAGAGCCGCGGCCGCTGCGTACTCGATCAACGCCTCGTCGGCCTGTCCCTGACGCTCCAGAACTAGCCCCAGATCGAAGCGGGCCTCGAATAAATCCGGTTTCTGCGCAAGGACGTTGCGGTACTCGTACACGGAGGAGTCCAGCTCTCCGAGACTGGCATAGCAACGAGCGAGCACGAAGCGCACGGCATACTCCCAATCGCCCGCTCCGAGAGCCAGGAGCTCTTCGGCCTTTTTGCGCGCCGTTGGACAGTCGCCGGCCGCGAGAGCCGCGTAGGCCTCCTCGTAAATCGCCGCGGATTTCTTACCCAGCTCACGCCGCGCTCGATCGCGCTGGTTTTCGAGCACGATGGTCGCTTCCTTGACGATGGTACCGGTCGGAGAGAACGACCAATCGAACTTTTCCGTGCGTGAAACGTATCCCGTCTTTTCGAAAAGAACTTCGTAGACGCCGTGCGTAATCATGCGGCGATCGAACGTGCCATCGTCCTTGGTCGTGAAGACAATGCGGCCCCCCGTTTCCACCTCGCGGAATGTGACCTGGACCTTGGGAATCGGCATGCCCGTCGTGTCGACGACCTTGCCCTTGAAACGATAGTCCTCGATGAGCTGCGCCGCGGCGGGTGGCGGTCCACCGCGGATCCACGGACCGTTCGCATCCGTCTGCAAAGACGGCGGGAAAGACGCGATGATCGCCATCGACATTGCACCCATCCAGAATAAGGTGCGTTTCGATGACGCGCGCGTTCTCCGTGGCGGGGCGCAGGGCGCTCTCATGGGGTACCAGGAAGCTCGGTTGCGGACGTAGGGGCCTCGATCGATTCCATCACGATGCCGACAGTTTCGGCGCCGGCCCCGTAGCAGACATCCATGGCTTGAGCCACGAGCCCGTACGGCACGCCGTCGTCGGCGTTGACGAAGACGACTCGCCCTCCTCCCCGTTGGGTGAATACCTCGCGCAGGCGCGTGGCGAGATTGAGGAAGCTCAGCTCTTCGCGGTTCAGGAAATAGCGGGCATCTGTGGTGACGCTGAGAACGAGCTGCTTGTCGACAAACTCTTGCGGCAGCGGTTGGTCTGTCTTTTTCGGGATGCTCGAGTCCATTGCCTTGGTAAGCAATGGCGTGATCATCATGAAAATGACCAACAACACCAGCAACACGTCGATGAGGGGCGTGACGTTGATGTCGGACTTCTGCTGATCCAGTCCCCCCAAGCCCACGGGCATAGCTAGCCTCCAGAACCCTTCCGCTTCGAGTGGCCGGCGTCGCTTGCTTCGGGCTTGATCTCCTCGGCAATGAAGGCGGCGTTATCGAACCCCGCCGTGCGCCCGGCGCGGACGATCTTCTTGATGTCTCCGAAGCGGGCATTGCGGTCGGCCTTGATCTGCAGCTGCAACGCCGGGTTGCTCTTGAGCCGGATACGAAGCTCCGGGTCGAGATGATCCCAGTCCAGCCGGTCGCTGCCGAGATACAGCTCGCCATTCGCCCGCAAAGCGACCACGATGACCCTCTCTTCACTCTCCGACACTGCTTTGACGTTGCGCGCCGCCGGCAGCTGTACGCCCACGCCCTTCTGCAGCAGCGGCGTCACGAGCATGAAGATGATGAGCATGACCAGCATCACATCCACGAGCGGTGTGACGTTGATGTCGCTCTTCAGTTCTTGGTCATCGCCAATTTCCATGCTTCGCTCCGGCAGTGTTTGACGAAATAATCCACCAGCTCGGACCCCGAATTGGCCATCTCGGCACGAAACCGTTCGACGCGGTTGAGGAAGTAATTGAAGGCCCACACGGCCGGCAACGCCACGAAAAGCCCGACGGCGGTGTTGACCAGCGCCTCGGCGATGCCGCCGGCCACGGTGCCGATCCCACCTTCCCCGGCCGTGGCCATGGCGAAGAAAGCGTTCATGATGCCAACCACGGTGCCGAAGAGACCGACGAACGGTGCCGTGGCGCCGATCGAAGCCAGTCCGGGGAGTCCGCGCTTGAGTTGTTGCACCATGACCACTGCCTCACGCTCGACCGCGCGCGCCATGGTCTCGTCGAAACCGATCGGAGGTTCGGGGTTGTGCCTGAAGTCGTACCAGTCGACGATCGCAGCGGCGTAGATGTGCGCCAGATGGCTTTTCGGGTATCTCTTGGTTTCCTCGAGCAACGTGTGCACATCACCCTTGGGAAGCAAGGTCTTGGCCACGTCGACGAAGCGCAACGTTTGCTTGCGCGCCTTGTCAAACAAGACGTACCGTTCGACCATGACTCCGATCGAATAGACAGACATCAGAAGCAAGAAGATGAGCACACATTTGCCAACGATTCCCATCGAATGCCAAATATCGACTGGTCCAAACGTCCCTTCCATCCCAGCTCCCCTCTCAGAGTTTGAAGTTGACGGTGATGGTGCACTCGATCTCGGCGGGCTCGCCGCCGGGTGTTGTCGCGGGTTTGTAACGCCGGCGCTTGACCGCATCCACCGCGGCCTCGGTAAGACCCATCGGGAGCCCTCGCAGCACCGCGATGTCGCCCACGGTGCCATCGCGGAGAATGACGACTTTCAGGATCACCGTGCCAGCGACACGCGATGCCAGAGCGAGACGCGGGTAATCGGGCCGGACGTCGTACAGCACCTCTGGGGGATTGGGAGACTGGATGCGCACGACCTCCGGTCCAAGCAAGGCTCCTCCGAGGACGCCGCCTTCGACACCCCCCTCGACGCCACCTTCGACACCAGTGCTCGTGCTCGTCTCAGCGATTGGAGCCATGTCGATGGTATCGGGCATCTCGACCGGTTCCATCATCACGTCGGGCGGGGGGATCTCGACCTTGGGCTCGACCTTGGGGACCTCCGGTTTGGCGGCCGGGGCTGGTGGAGGTGGCGGCGGCGGCGGGACGATCTGAGCGAAGGACACGTTCACGTTCGGCTCGTGAATGGGCGGGATGTCGAGCCAGTTCTCGATCAAGATGATTCCCAGGGCCACGGCGTGCACGGCGATGGCGATCTGCAGCGCCACGAAACGCAGTGGCGTCCTGCGCTCTTGCCGCGACTCGATCAGGCTTCCGAACAGTGCGGTCTGTGTTTGGCTCGTCACCGCCAACCATCCATTCTGGTGGACTCGCTGCTCACCGACGGTGACCAACTAGCTGGCGCCGTTCTGTGCCTCGCGCACCCGTTGTGCGCGCGCTTCGTATTCTTTGTACTTGAGCTCGAAGGAGGCGCGTTCCGCTTCGCTCTGCGCGTGCTTGGCGCACTCGCGGTACAGCAGATTCACGTAGATGAGGGCTTCGAAATAATCCGGGCGCAAATCGACCGCGCGCAGCATCGTGCGCAATCCCTCGTCGACGAGCACTTGTCGTTTCTCGGACGCCACCTTGTCGTAGTAGGCGCATTTCCAGATCGCGACGCCGAGCGCATAGTGCGCCTCCGGGCTGTTGGGTTCGATCCCGAGGCGCCGGCGCTGCAGGTCCAACGCCTGATCGATGTCCCCTCGTTCCAGGACGAGATTGGCAAGCATCGCGAGTGTCGCGACATCGCGTGGGTCTCGCTGCAGCTTTTCGCGCAGGAACGCGAACACCTTGTCCGGCTGTTCGGATTCGAGAAAGAGAGTCAGGATGTGCTGCTCGATCCGTGCACGGCCTGGGCCCTGGAAGGCGTCAGGCCGGGCTTCGATCCGCTGCAAATAGCCCTGGAAGGAAGCGATGGCGCTGTCTGCCAGCTGCCGGCTCGCCGCCCGATCTGTGCTGTTCCGGAACAGTGCAACCTGGCCGTAGGCGCGATTGAGATACGGCTCTGCCTGCATCGGTACGTGCACAAGAGCCCGGTCGTAGTGTGCGATCGCTTCCCGATAATGGCCAGCGAGGTAGCTGCGGTTGCCTTCCTTGAGTGCGAGTCGCGCCTGCAGGCGGTCCACTGGGCTCGCGCCGCAACCGGTGCTCAAGGCGAAGAGCAACACGAACGCAGAGCATGCTCGGCTTCGAAACGCAGGATCCACGGCGCCACCCTGGAAACGGACGTACGCAATGGGACGCGGAGACCAGGCCTGACTGCGCCGGATCGCCGTATTGTCCCGGGGCCTCGTTCCCCATGAAAATACATGAGATGCGACGGGAATGCGACCGCCAGAGGCGCACGCGGCCAGCACGCGCACGACGCCAACTCCGTAGTTCCACGGAGGGATTCGCGGTCGCGTGGTTCTGACGAACCCCGAATCAGCCATGGCAATCGAGGAGGTTGTGGTGATCCGGAATCGGTCGGAGGCTCGACTCGATCATGATCGACTCTAGCGCCAGTCGCCGGCGGAGACGAAGCCGGCCCAGTAGAAGGGGTGGGTACTTTCGCCGCGGGCGCGCCTCGCGGCGAGAACGGTGGTGTGCGCGTGATGAACAGCATCAGCCGTGCCGAGCCCCAGGAGCAACCGTGCTCGGTAGAGCGCTTGCATCCACGCCCGTGTCGGTTCGTCGGCCACCGGCCAGAGGCTCATGATCAACGACCGTGCACCCGCGATTTGGAACGCGCGACGCAGGCCAAGGACTCCTTCACCCATCTGCACTTCACCGACGCCGGTGTTGCACGCGGACAGCACGGCCCACTCGACGCCGCGCAGGTCGAGCGCGGCGATCTCCTCAGTCGTGAGAATGCCGTCGTCACCGGCGCTGGCCGCAGCATCGCGGCGATTGGCGCCGGCCAGAGCCATGCCTGCTTGGGAACCTTGCACCGCGGGCGCTCGCGTCGGGCGGCGCTGCCGGAGATGAATTCCGCGTGTTCCCTCCAGAGCTGGCGAGCACGCGGTCGACAGGAAGAATCCGTGCGTCGCCAGATGCAGCACGCGCTTGCCCGGAGCTTCGGCGCGGAAGGCCACGTCGCTCGCCGCCATCCCGGTGCGGACGACCGCCCCCTGACCCCAAAGTCTGGCGATGTCGTGCACCTCGCGCGCCGATCCCGGCAGTGGCACGAAATGCAACGCGGCAAGATCGGCACATGGAGCGGTGGGCCCGCGCAAGGCGAGCGTGCCGATGCCATCGTCTGCCACGCCTGGCAACATCGACGACTCGATTGAGGCAGCACCGGCTCCCGCACCATCGAAATCGGCACCCCCCATCGCCAGCAATCCACGCCCCGGAGTTTCGGCCGCTACTCGCACGAGATCGCGCTCGGAAGCCAGGCTGTGCACACGCACATTCGCGTCGGCCAAATAGCCGTCGTGCGGTGATTCGGGATCGCCTTGGGGGAGCGCGGCGAAGTTCACCAGGTGCAGCACGCCGTCGGTCACGATGTACACGTGCGCGGCTCCTGCAATGGCAGATCGCATTGGATCCCACACTGCGCGGCGCAGCGCATCTCCCGCCCGTCGGTAGGCCGCTTCGCTTTGCACCGCGCTGCGTCCTCGCGCCCCGACCCCGACGGCCGCCTCGACGCCCCATCGCACCACCAATGAATCGATGTGTTGCATGGGTCCAAGTGCGATGCGCCGCGGTTCATTCGTGCCCGCGAGAACGAAAGCGGCGAGAGCGCGGTCCGATGCATCCTCGGACCCGGGACGACCCGGCCTCCGGTAGACCGAGAAGGCCACGAGCGCGTCACCGGGCGGCAGGCTGCGCGCAACCGCGTCCAGTCCCAACGTGCTGCGGGTCCGCCATTCTCGATACACCAGGCTCTTCTCCGCCAGCGCACGCTCCGCCATCACCTTGGCACGTTCCGCTTCTTGCACGCGCTCCGCGCTGGCGCTACGCAAGGCGAGGTTCGCGAAACGCACGCTTGCTTCCTGGAGATCGCCCATCAGACGCGCGAGCTCAGGATCATCGCCCAAGGCCGCCGCGTGGCTGCGCTGCATCATCTCATCGAGCACCTGCGCCCGTGAACGGATCACCGCTTCCCACACTCGCCGCGCGATTCCTGGCGATTCCACCAGGCCGCGATCGGCGAGATCTTGCATGAGATCCAGGCCGCGGGCCCGCACCGATGCCAAGAGCAGAGCCTCGCGCTCTGTCAAAGTGCGCGACGCGAATTGCTGGTGTTGGAGCGCCATCGCTTCGGCGTCCGCAGCCATGCGAAATGCCGCGTTGGCATTGCCGCTCGCGGCCTCGACCGTCGCCAAGAGCACCATGCTCTCCGCAACTTCGGGATGCTGGGACCCTAGGCTCGCGCGGCGGATGGCAAGCGCCACCGCACACCGCTTGCGTGCTGCATCCAGATCTCCCGCGGCGTAATGCAGCGCCGCAAAGCGGTGCAGCGCCTCGCCGACATACGGATGCTCGGGCCCGAGAAGCTCGTCTTTCACCGCCAGGACTTTTTCGTACTGGATCTGCGCTTGCGCCAAGGAACCTGTCTCTTGATGCAGGATTCCGAGCCCCAGGTAGCAGGCGACGATTCCCGGATCCCGGCTCTGGTTCTCGAAGATCTCGAGTGCGGTCGTGTACAGACTTTGCGCGCTCGCGTGATTGCCCTGTTGCAGCAGCAGACGCGCGACATTGACCATGGCCGCCGCCGTCAATGCGCTGCGTTCGCCGTATGTTTGCCTGCGGATGGCCAGAACGCGTTCGAAGAGCTCGAGCGCGCGGGAGTCGTCCCCCATCCGGGCCAGCAGCGCGCCTAGGTTGTTGAGGCTCTCGGCGACCTTGGGGTGATCCGGGGGCAGATGCCTTGCGCGCAACTTCACCGCCCGCTCGTGTGCTTCCCGCGCGTCGCTGTATTCTCCGGCCTCGAAGGACGCGATGGCGAGACCGTTGAGCACGAAAGCGATATCGAGCGGATCGGACGCGGGCCCCGCTTCCAGTGCAGCAAGCGCGGTGCGGTAAGCGGCGATGGCCTCGGTATATCGTCCCCTGCGCGTCGCGACGATGGCGAGATCGTTGCCGAGCATGGCCACACGCAGCGATGTCGGCCCCAGCTTCGCCGCCAGGATCCTTGCCGCCAGTGCGTACAGTTCGCTCGCCTCCGGCAGTCGGTTGCACAACTCGTCGTGCAGTCCGGTGCTGCGCAAGCTTTCGGCGAGGCGCACGTCGTCCGAGAACACGAGATGAATGCGGAGTGCGCGCTCCACCAGCACTTGAGTTTCGGCGTCCGTGGCCCGGCCAGCGCGGCCGGCGCACTCGACGATCAGATCGAGGACTTCTGCCGCCTCCAGAGTGAATGGACCACAGGCGCGCTCGACGGTACCCAACAGCTGGCGGCCACGTTGCAGGATGTCCATGGCGTTGCCGGTTGAGAGCGCATCGCGTAGCACGCGCACGTCGTGGCGAATCGCATCGGGTGAACAACCGCCGGCCTCAGGGCGGTTGGCGACGAAATCCCCGATCTCCCGATTGCCGGCATGAAGAGTCGGCACGGACTCGTGGAGAGTGGGAGCGACGCTCAGGCAAGCGAGCACCAGGCCCACGCGCGCCACGAGGCGCCGCCAGTGCAGGGGGCGCAGAAAACGTCGGAGCGATTGGGGACCTGCAATCATCCCACCCCGCGTCCTTTCATGGCCGCGCGCGCGTGCTGGTCTCGGTTTCTGGCTCGAGCCGCAGGAGGTCGAACCAAAGATCCTTGTCCCGCTGGCGCCGGATTTCGAGCTCCTGCATCCAGGCATCGATGGCGCTCGCGGTCGGTTGTGCTTTGCGCAACTGGATGGAGCGCAGCTGCAGATCTTCGGCCTGCTGCCCATCGAGTTCGGGAGACGCTGCCGCTTGCTGCTGTTGCAGTGCGATCAAGCGCTCGAGTTCCTCGAAGCGACCGCGCGTGGCCACCACCAGAATCCTTTCCGCGCCTCCCGAAGGCGACGCGTGCCAGAACGCCTCGCCGCGTGAATCGGCCGGGAGACGATGTTCCACACCGCCTGCAAGTGGGTTGCGGAGCCGCAATCCGGGGTCCGGGAACAGCGCGTTCACCACCCCGGGTTCGCGGGTCGCCTCGTTGAGCACGTAGACGTGCAGATCCTCCCGACTCTGAAGGGTCATGAACAAGGCATCCCCAGGCCGAAGTCGCGAATCGGCGCCGAGCGGTTCCTCGACTCCCGCTTGCACGCGGTACAGAACTGTATTCACTCGCGGCGGCGCACCAAGAATTTTCCCCGCCTCGCGAAGTCGAACAGCGAACAGAATGAGCACCGCAGACCCGACCAACGCCGACGCGATCAACATCTGGCGCAACCGCGGCGAGACCCTCGGGCGTTCCAGGGCCAGCGTGCCGCGCAGCGCCCGTTCCATTTCTCCCATGCTGGTGAAGCGACGGGCCGGATCGGGGTCGAGCGCGCGCTCGACGATCTGGATGAAGGTGGCCGGAATGTCCGCCCTGCAATCGCGCAGACGCAGGACCTCACCTCGTGCGTGCTTCGCCATCAACTCGTCGAGCGTGTCGGCCTGCACCGGATAGGCGTGACTGACCAGCCGGAAGAGGAGAACTCCGAGTTGATAGACGTCCGCGGCCCGGCTGGGTGGAGCACCACGCAGGACTTCCGGTGCCATGAAAAGCGGCGTCCCAACCCGGCGTGCGTCCTGCAAGTCCTGGGGTCCATCCTCGCGCACACAGCCAAAATCCATGAGCACGATGCGTCCACCATCGACACGCAGCACGTTGCTCGCCTTGATGTCGCCATGCACCAGACCCACGCCATGAATGGCTGCGAGGGCTGCACACAGCTCGGCGCCGATGAGCCCTGCCTCGTCGGCGCTGAACGGGCCGCGCTGATGCAGACTCTGCTCCAGCGTTTCGCCGGAAAGCAGTTCGGTCCACAGCCCGGCGCGATCCGCGTGCGCGTCGGCGCCATACACCGTGATGACGTTCGGGTGCTCGACCTGCGCCAGTCTGCGCGCCTCCTGCAAGAAACTGTCGTGCGCCGTCGACCTAGACGTGCGCTTGAACAGCTTGAGAGCGACCTCGCGTTGCAGATGCGGATCGGTGGCGCGATACACCTCGGCGAAATTTCCGCCGCCGATGCGCTCGTGCACCAGGAGGTGCCCCCATTGCGACGGAATGGATTGTGAAACATCGCCCAACACGTCGGCGGTGCTCCGATCCGGCGCGTTGCTGGCGCTGCTGCTCGTCACGCTCGCAGCCGGTTCGGCGTCACCGATGCGATGACAGAGTTGCGAGATCGACTCGATGGTGCGCAGGCAATTCAATTTCTCCGCGAGCTCCGGCTCTGCCGACCCTGCGAGCCTCCAGTCGACGCCGGCTCCGTCGGCAACCGCCTCGGCAATCCGATGCAATGTCATGTCGGGCTCGTGTTCATCGTGTGCCATGCATGGCCTCCGCCATGTGCACCAGCGCGCGCGCGATGAGCATCCGCGCCGCGTTGGCTGAAGGACTGCCGATCGCGTCGGCGATCTCTCGATAGCCCAAACCGAATTCCAGACGCATGACGACGGCCTCGCGTGCGCTTTCCCCGAGCGCTGCGAGAGCCGACTCGTACGCCACGAAGCTCTCGCGGCTGACCACGGTCTCGAATGGGGTCGGCCCTGGGCTCGGCAGCTCTTCCGACAGCTCCTCGAGCCGGGGCCGATGGCTCGACCGCCGGATCTCGTCGCACACCTGGTTCATCAGGATGCGCCGCAGGTAGGCCAGGAATGCTCCGGGCCGCCGGGGCTCGAACCCCTCTACATAGTCCAACGCACGCAGGAGGGAGGACTGCACGAGATCATCGGTTTCGGCAAGGTCCCGAACCGCGGCGGGGAGCCTTCCGTGCGCCCAACGCTTGAACACGGGGAGGAAGCGCGCCACCAAGCGCTCGCGCGCCTCGCCATCCCCCTGACGTACGAGAGTCAGAAGCTCTGCGGTGCTCTCGAGAGAGGACTCCGATGCCGTCGTCCGTGGGGGCGTTTTCGTGACCTTCGGTTCCGGGACCGCGGAATTCGTCACGCCATCTGGCATTCGCCGTCCCACCATGACCCCGGTGGGAACATCGGCGGCACGGCGGCCAACCGCGGCGCCCCGACGATGAAGAATCGATTATAGGCTCTTGCGCGTTCAACTTCCCACTCGCAGCGAGAGCGCACCTGGCGCGGGGGTGGCGAGACCTTCCATCGGGCACTCGAGCTCGGTCGCGTTTCCCGACCACAAGCCTCGCATCCAGGGATGCATCTTCGCCCCGCTCAATTCCAGCCTGCCGTCGGCGTGAATGCGTCCGACGTCATTTGCCGCATGGCCCAGAGCGACAGTGCATTTGTTCAGGCGTCCGTCGGCGCGCACGACAAAGGCGTTGCCTCGTGCCGCGTAGCACACCCCGGGTAAGGCGCCTTCGACGAGCTCGATCCCCAGCCCTCTCGCCTGCTGCCGCAACTTTGCCAATGTCGATTCGCGATCCGATGCCGCCAGGAACGGGAAGTCCGCATCGCAAGGTCCTCCCAATGCCGCGACTTCCTTGAACAGGACGCGGAAACGCCCGTCGCCGCCGAAGCATTGCGCGAAGCTGTCGAGGAACCCTGGCAGGTGGCTGGCGTTGGCCGCATGCACGTGCAAACGCACCACCGCGGTGAAATCGCGCCGCACGTTGCGCATCGCGAGCAAGTGCTGCCAGATGCGCGCGAACGTGGGGCCGCCCCCGGCCCGCACCCGGGTGCGATCGTGGGCGTCCCGGGGGCCGTCCACAGACACCTGGAAGGTACCGACGCCCAAGTCCAAGAGCGAAGCAAACGTGCGTGGCGTGAGCAGGAAGCCGTTGGTCGTGATATCGGAGACGAGTCGCAGGTTCGGATTCGCCACCGCGAGCGCCTGAGTGTGCAACATGATGTCCGCCACCACGTCGCGGGCCATGAGCGGCTCGCCGCCGAACCAGGATATCGTCAGCAATTCGAGTTCAGCGGCGCGCCGTGAGAGGTAAAGTTGCACGCCACGTACCACGCCGGCGTCCATGCGCCCGATCTCGAAGTCCTCGTAGCAGTACGTGCAACGGAAGTTGCACGCCTCCGTGGGCATCAAGATCAGGCGCAGGACGTTGTTGGCCAAAGAGGAATGGATCTCCGTTGCCGAGATCATTTGTCTTCCTTCATTGCCTCACCACCGGCGATTTCATCAGCAGCGCAGGTTGACGATGATGTCGCCGCCGTCAATGGCGTCGCCATCTTGCCGTGTCTTCGATGCCGACCCGACGAAGACGATGACCGCCTCGCCCGAGCCCGCAGTGCCGGGCCTGACGCCATAGAAATCCCGCAGCTGGTTGCTGAGATTCTGGTCCAGGATGGTGATGCGACCCGTTTCCTGGTCGAACTCCACGATCTGAGGCACAGCAGCTAGGCCGGCTTCCGGATCGATCTTCACCCTCCCGACCTGCTGCGGTCCTGTCGAATCCTCGCACGCCAGGACGAATGCGAGGCTCGAGACCAATCCTCCAAGTGGCGACTTGCGCATTTTTCCCTCCAAGGGTCGAAGTGAACACAGGACATGTGGCGAATACATGAACTAGACGCCGGACGGGCGACCTTTGACAAGTGGTTCACGTGTCTAGTGTGACACCCCTGCGCGCCAAAGCAGTCGCTCGAGCTCGCGATTGTCGCCGGAGCGCATGTCCAGCGCACCTCACGGTCCGACGAGACCCGCCCCCACGGCGTAGCAGGCAAGCCCCACGGTGCTCTGCACGCCGAGCTTCTTCATCAGCGCGGATCGATGGGCATCGACCGTGCGCGCTGAAATCCCCAGAGCGGCGGCGATCTCCTTGGAGGTCTTTTCCTGGGCGAGGAAAGTCAGGATCAGCTGTTCCCGAGCCGATAGAGCCCCGAGCGGCCCGGTCGTCGCCGCTACCAGGCCAGGCGCTCGGGGTGGGCTGGCGCGAGCGCAGGTGCGTACATGTGCCTCGGCCACGACGCGGTAGACGTCGGCCGCTGCGGCGCTGGTGAGAAGGAACGCGCACGCCGTCGCGACGATCGCCTGCGACCCGAGGGGTTCGTCCACGGGGTGCAGGCACAAGACGAGCGTGCGCGTCGTCGATTCGACTCTCGCGCGTGCGCCGTGAGCGGGCACCGCCGCGGCAACTTCGACCACGACTGCGTCGGCACCCTCGGCGACCGCTTTTTCCCAGAGGTCTCCTCCCGCGTGGACCTCCATTCGCAACGCCGATTGGGAGCTCGAATTCGAACCCTGGTCTGCGTGCAGTGCCAGAGGGTGTTTCCGCTCGATCAGGATTCTCACGGAGGCACCCCTAGAAAATGTGCTTCTGGGCCAGAGGCGACGTGCGCGCCCTGCGCTGTAAGTGTCGGAGCCGAATCGGCTCTTCGTGGCAGAGCCTCCCTTAGGATTAACAGTTGGCGACCCAGGAATCGCACATGCCCGCCATCGGCGTCGGTTCTCCTGCCGATCGCAATCATCCCATGCCTGGTTTGGCCCGCACGTTGCTGCTTCACGCACACGGGACCGATCCCCCTGGGGTGGTTGCACCGCCAGCGTCGATCCAACCAATCAAACCGATTCGAAACCCCGAATCCGTCCGGCGCGACGGGCAGGCGCCGCAGCAACCATGGTGAGCGCAACAGAAAAACAAGCCTCCACCGTGAGCGATGCCCCGCCGCCGCAGGATGAGCGGGAGAAGCGCGAACACACACGCCTCCCGCGGCCAGCTGCACCCATCGTCATCGGCTCGTTTCCAGGCGCCGCGCTCGAAGACCCCGAGTCGAGACTCCGGACCCGGCGGGCCGTGGAGGCGATCGACCGCTGGATGCATCGCAGCTGGGCATCCCTTGCCTTGGCGAGCGTGCTTTCGACCGCCGGGCTCGCGCTTGCGATCGCGCCACTGCTCCGCACTCAAATCGAATCGTGGTGGCCCTGGGCCCAGACGCACTTCCTCCTGCTCGCCGCGGTCCCGGTGGTATTGACTGCGTTCGTCTTGATCCTGACATTGCGCCAGCGCTCGCTCGTGACTTGGCGCCGGAAGCTGGATCTCGCCCTGCAAGTGCAGATCGAAAGTTCGGACCAAACGGCCACGACCATGACCGACGAGGTCCGCGAGCTCGAGAGCGAGCTCGAGGCGCGGCACCAGGTCGAGCGCACCCTGCAGGCAGTGACGGACACCTTGCGGCGCGAGCTCGAGGACGAAAAACGCGAAGCGGATCAGCAGGAAAAACACTTGATTGAGGTTCGAAGAACCGCCGAACTGCAGAATACGCGCCTGCGTGAGCTGAACAAGATGGCGCACGAGTTCGTCAGCCGCGTGTCACACGAATTCCGCACACCGCTCACCGTCATTCGCGAATACGCCATCGCCTTGAACGAGGAACTCGTGGGCACCATCACTGCGGAGCAAGGCCAGTATCTCGACACCATTGTCACACGTGTCGACGATCTCGCGGTCATGGTGAACGATTTGGTGGATATTGGCAGCCTGGAGACGAACATCCTGGTGCCGTCGCGGCGACCCTGCGACATCGTCGAAATCTTGCGCGCGAGCCGCGCCACGCTCGAGCGCAAGGCGAACGCCTGCGGGATCGATCTCGTCGTCGACACCGAACCGGATCTTCCTGCTGTGTACTGCGATCCGCAGAAGGCCAGTCGCGTCATCGTCAACCTCGGACTGAACGCCATCAAGTTCTCCGAGTCCGGGAACATCGTCGAGCTCTGGTGCCGCCGCGACGAGCATGGCGACGAGCTGGTCATCGGCGTGACCGACCATGGCCCGGGCGTGCCGCCGGAACATCTGGAGCGCATCTTCCGCTGCTTCGAGCAGCTCGATACCCACACGCGCTCCAGCACCAAGGGTTTCGGCCTCGGGCTCACCATCGTGCGAGAGCTCGTGCATCTCAACTTCGGCCGCGTGCACGTGCACAGCGAAGTTGGCAAGGGCAGCGTCTTCTCCTTCACCGTCCCGGTGGCCGCACCCGAGAGGTTGCTGCCGCTCTACGTGAGCCGCGTCACGGAAGCGCGCCAAACCCAGCGCACCGTGTCGTTGCTCACCGTTCGTGCCGAACCGTCGACTGAGGATCTGGCGCTGCAGGAGATCGAGCATTACCTGTCGAGCCAGGTGCGGCGCACGGATCTCGTCTTCGCGACCAAGCGTGGCAGCTGGCTCGTGGTGGCGGTGACCGACCGCGCCGGCGTCGATCACATGTTGAATCGACTCGCCCGTGGCTGGTCGGAGATGGACCCCCGCACGCATGACGATCTGCCGGCGTTGCAATGGCGCATCGCCGGCTGCTTCGACGAAGCCCGCCGCGACGAACTCGTCGGCGCGTTCATCCAATTGTCCTCGATCTGACTTCCCCTCTCGTCACGCCGGCTTCGAGGGTCCTTGCGCGCCTGCGAACGCCGTGTTAGCGTCTGCACTTCCCGGATAGCCGTTTCCACACACAGGAGCCCGGGAGCTAGCCTGCTACGATGAACCCGTCTGGAGAGCAACACGTGGTACTGAAGGTCACGCCGGCCAAGGATGAGATCATCTGGCGCGTCGAGGACAGTCTCCTCGACCTCGGTGCCGTGAGCCCGCTCGCCTTCTTTGCACGCAACGCCTATCGCTATTCCGAGCGCTGGAAGCGTCTCGCGGCGTTGTACGGCGTCTCGGTGGCGCGCGTACTTCTCTACTCCACTTCCCCGGTGCTCTCGAGCCGTGTGTTGCATTTATGTCTGGCTGGCATGAGTCGCGACCGGCTCGAAATTCTCGGCGAGGAATACTTCGAGATCTTCCTCAAACAACGACTGAAGAAGTCCGGCGTCGAACGGCTGCAGCGCACGATGGCGCAGGAAGGTTCCGTCGTTCTCATCAGCCAGGGATTGGAACACGTCGTCCGCCCCTTGGCCTGTCATCTCGGTGTCGAGCGTTTCATCGCCAACCGCTTGGAGTGGCGTGATGGGAGCGCCACCGGACGGTTGCTCGAACCCATCGTGCACTCCCGCGGTGGCATCGCCAAGCTCGCGAGCCGTGATTCACACGGGCGGGTGTCGACAGACGAGCTGAGCGCCAACTTGGGTGTCGACAAGGAGACCCTGCGCCGCGCTGTGATGCAGGTGCAGCCGCCCGCCGCGACGCGGCGGCGGCCGGTCGTGTTCTTCCCCGGCAAACAGCGCGTGCATGAACTGTCCGTCCGCGCCACGCTAGCTGGCAAGCAGGTGTTGCTCGTCGGAGGCACAGGCTTCATCGGCAAGGTCTGGTTGGCGCACGTACTCATGCATTTGCCGGAGATCGGCAAGATCCATCTGTTGATTCGGCGACAACAATCCACTACCGCGTTGCGCCGCTTCGAGACAATGATGGAAGAAAGCCCGGTGTTCGCTGGTCTGCACGAGCGATTCGGGACCGATCTCGCGCATTTCATCCGTTCCCGGGTCGAGATCGTCGAAGGCGATGTGACCAAGCCCGACCTCGGCATCGCTGCCGGTACGCTCGCTTCTCTGCGCCGTCATGTCGATGTCGTCATCAACAGCTCCGGGCTGACTGATTTCAACCCAGATCTGCGCAATGCTCTGGCTGCCAATGTCGACGCAACGCAGCGTCTGCTCGAATTCATCCGCAGCAGCAAGCGCGCCGCGCTGTTGCATCTATCCACGTGCTTCGTCGTCGGCGAGCAAGAGGGTCGTATCACGGAACATCTGCAGCCGAATTACGCGCCACGCGCGCCGGACGGCTTCGATGCCGAGCGGGAACGCGCCGAGCTGCGCCAACGCATCGAAGACGCCCGCCAATGGCCCCCGAACGCCAAGCTCGCGGCCGAGCTGGAAGCCCCGCTCGAGGTCACGGGGTCCAACGGCAGCCGCTTCGGCTGGCTGCGGCGCGTGCTCACCGAAATCGGCCGGCATCGCGCCCGCGAATTGGGTTGGCCCAATGCCTACACTTTCACCAAGAGCCTTGGCGAATCGTTGCTCCTACGCGGCGGACAGGGCCTCCCCATCGCCATCGTGCGCCCAGCCATCGTCGAAACCTCGCTCGATCAACCTTTCGCCGGTTGGAACGAGGGCATCAACACCTCGGCGCCGCTCTCGTGGTTGCTCGGCACGACTTTCCGCCAGCTGCCGGCGAACGAACGCAAGTGTCTCGATGTGGTGCCGGTGGACTTGGTGTGCAAGGGCATGACACTGGTGGCGGCGGCACTGGTGCGCCGCTGTCACGAGCCGCTGTATCAAATGGCGAGCTCGGTCAGCAATCCGTTGGGGATGACACGCGTGATCGAGCTCACTAGTCTGGCGCACCGCAAGCACTACATGGAACAGCGCAGCTACCTTTCATGGTGGAAGGCTCACATGGACGCGATCCCGGTTTCGAAGCGCCGCTACGAGACGCTATCGGCGCCGCGCCACATGGCCATCCTCGGCAGCCTGCGCCGGCTGTTCGCCGCCACGCCGCTCGGGGCCCACCTCGCCCGCGCCGAGCGCGCCGTGGGACGTATCGCCAAGCTGGTGGAAATCTACGAGCCGTTCATTCTCTACAATGAGCACGTCTTCGAAGCCGAGAACATTCGGGTATTGTCCGCGGCGCTGCCGGCCGACGAGCGTGCAGCCTTCGCCTGCGAAGTCAGCGAGTTCGATTGGCATCGCTACTGGGTGGACGTGCACATCCCGGCCATGCGCCGGTGGTGTTATCCACTCATCGAGGGCAGGGCACTGGAGACGAGCGCACGCTTCCGCTTCCGGCTCCCGGAGCCAGTGCCATCCGAGGCGCCACACGGCGTCGGCGCCGAGACGATCGGGACCCGAGCGTAATGGCGATTTTCCTGAGCGGCGCCACCGGCTACATCGGCGCGCACGTCGCCGCCAACCTCCTCGCGCAAGGCCAGTCACTCAATCTCCTGGTGCGTGCACGCGATGCGGCGGAGGCCGATCGCCGTCTGTGGCAAGCGCTGCAGTTGCACCTCGACTTCCCCACTTTCCACGAGCATTTGCGCCAGCGCATCCATGTTTTCCGTGGCGATTTGACCGACGGCTGCTTCGGCTTGGAATCCGGAGAGTACGAGCGCCTGGTGCAATCGACCGAGTCGATCATTCATTGCGCCGCCTCGCTCAATCGCCGTTCCGAGAAGAGCTGCCTCAACGTCAACCTACGTGGCACGCTGGAAGCTCTGCAACTCGCCCGGCGCATTCATGCGTGCAACGGCCTGCGCCGTTTCAGCCACGTGAGCACCGTGGCCGTCGCCGGCCAGCGGCAAGATGAAGTCGTGACCGAGGACCAGGCCATCGACTGGGCGCGATCGGATTACGACCCCTACGCGCGCACGAAGAAGTTCTGCGAACACATGCTGCACGAACTGCTGCCGCACGACACGAGCCATCTCGTGTTCCGTCCCAGCATCGTGCTGGGCGACAGCCGTCGCGGTGAGACCTCGCAATTCGATATGGTGCGCGCCTTCGTGTTCTTGGCCGGGTTGCCCGTGCTGCCCTTCGATCCTCGGCATCGCGTCGACATCGTGCCGGTGGAGTTCGTCGCCGATTCCATTTCCACCCTGCACCTGAAGGACAAGCCTGCGCACGACACGTACCATCTTTCTTCCGGCACGGGCGCGCAGACTTTCCGCCAGCTGACCGACGCGCTGGCCGCAGCTCGCGGCAACCGCCGGCCACTGTACGCACCGTTCATGCGCCGGCCTTTCGATGCTGTCGTGAATGCACTCGCGGCACGGCGTGGCACACGCGCCGGCCAGGTAGGATCGCTGCTCAAGGTGTTCTTGCCGTATCTCTACTGGAACACGGTGTTCGACAACCAGCGGATCGTTGCCGAGCGCGGGTGCGAACCACGGCGCTTTTCCGAGTACAGCCTCGGCTTGTTGCGTTTTGCCACCGCGGTACGCTTTCAGTATCCCGCCCAGGAATGGCCCGCCGACCTCGCCTCCGCGACGGCGTCGACTCGCGGGACGCACGACACAGCCAATGACGGCGTTCGCGACACACTGGCGCGGATGCCCGCGGCGTCTTCCGCTCCCACTGGCGAACGGCCATGATGGACGAACTCCTCATCGGGTGGATGAGCGGGCTCATCGAGCTGTCCAAGATGCGCTGGGCTCTCGGAGCCGGGAAGCCGTGGACGCCGGGGACGAGGCTCAAGCTGCTCTTCGCCGGTTACAACGGCACGCGCAACACCGGCGCCGACGTGCGCGTGGAGGAAATGTTGCGCCAGGTGCGACGTGTCCTCGGCGAGGAGAAAATCGAGCTCACGGTCTTGAGCCAGAACTTCGCGCTTTCGCGCGGCTACTTCGGCGACGCGCACCAGGTGAAGTTGCCCGCTGTCTTTCCCGCCTTCTTGTTCCGGGAGGTTCCGAAACACCACGGAGTCGTCACCTGCGAAGGATCGATGTTCAAGAGCAAGTTCGCCAACGCGCTCACCACGATGATGGTCGGCGCGCTCGGAATCGCCTCGGCCCAGAACAAGCTGGCCGTGGGCTACGGCGCCGAGGCCGGTGCCATGGATGCGCCCGTCCGTCGCATGTTGCGGCGATATGGCCGGCGTGCATTCGTCATCACACGCAACGCCGAATCCGCCACCATCCTGCGTCGGTTTGGCATCATGACCGAGGTCGGGACCGACACTGCGTGGACCTTCGAGCCCCACGGTCCGGACTACGGCCGCCGGGCGCTGCGCGATCTCGGTTGGGATGGCTCCTCCACCGTGCTCGTCGTCTGCCCGATCAATCCGTTCTGGTGGCCAGTGCAGCCATCGTTGGTCAAAGCCGGCGCCCGCGCGCTTACCGGTGCTTACGCCAACAGTCACTATCGCTCGATCTACTTCCACCGTGCCGGGCCGCACGTGGACGCCGCATACGCCCGCTATCTCGACGGCATGACGCGGGCCGTGGACCGATTCCGGCACGAAAAGGACGTCTTCGTGGTGCTGGCCGCCATGGAGATGCTCGACATCGATGCCTGCCGCCGCATGGGCGCGGTTCTCGGCGCTCCAGTGATCTCGTCGCACGATCACGACATGTACCAGCTGGTGAGTATCCTGCGCGCCTGCCACTTGATGGTGTCGTCGCGCTATCATGGCATCGTCACCAGCATGCCTGGCCTCGTGGCTTCGGCCGGAGTCACCATGGACGAACGCATCCGGAATCTCATGGCCGAGCGCGGGCACGAGCACTTGTTGCTGCAGGTGGACGATCCGGAGCTGGCCGACAAGTTGTTTGCGATGTTGCGGGCCCTGGATCGCGAGCGGGCCGAGGTTCGCGACGGCATCGCCCGCACCGTGGTGCGAAGTCTGCAAACGATGGCCCAAATGGGAGTCCATCTCGAAGCCCGAGTGCAGCAGCATTATCCCGAGTTCCCCATACGCCAGGGTAAGTATTCTTGGGATGAGTACCTGCCGCCGCTCGGCCGCGACCTGCAGGAACTGGTAACCGCCTACGTGTGAAAGGAGACGCCGTGACCGCAGAAGTTCCTCCGAGACGGACGCTCCTCGCGCGCGCTCCTGCGCGCTCGTCGCTCGGCACGAGCGCTGCTCGCGCCTCCTGCGCTCGCGGGCGCGCTCGTGACGCCGTCTCGGAGGAACTTCTGCGGTCACGCCACCCACACAGCAGCTGGGTGACGACATGAACTTTCTCGAGCGCATCTTCGACGGGCTGCGGCGCGAGCCGGAGTGCATCGTCCTGCAGGAAGCGTGGGCGAATCGCATCGAGCGCGCCACGGCAGGCGAGCTGTTGCAACTTGTCGCGCGCGCGCGCGGGTTCTTGCGCCGCCAACGCCTGCACCCCGGCGATCGCTGCGTGCTCCTTGGACCCAACAGTATCCGCTGGGCGGCGATGGATCTCGCTCTCATGGCGGAGGGGCTGGTGCGCGTGCCGCTGTATACGCGCCAAGCGCCCGGCGAGCTGGTGACGATGATGCACGACTGCGGTGCGGTGTTGGTTCTTTGTGGCGACGAACGCGCCCAGGCCAGCGTGCAAGAACACTGGCGTGAGGCGCCCGTGTGTCTGTGGAGCGAAGTGTTCGTCGAGGCGACCGCGAGCCTCGACGCTGCTGCCAGCGGACGCCTGGCCGGCTCCAACGGCACGTTCGTGTCCAACACCGTGGACGCCGACACACCACCCGTGGTGCGGCGCGCCGAGGATCCGGTCGCCATCATCTATACGTCGGGAACTTCGGGCGATGCGAAGGGTGTCGTGCTCACCGTCGGCAACCTCGACCACATGCTGCCGTGCATCCTCCAACGGATGGACGCGCTGATGCGCGGCCAGCACGGCCAGGAACGCGTTTTCCATTACTTGCCGTTCTGCTTCGCCGGCTCGTGGATGTTACTGCTCAGCAGTCTCACACGCCGCAGTTTGTTGACGCTGGCGACGGATCTCGACACGCTGCTCGACGCACTGCGCGTCGCGTCCCCGCATTACTTCCAGAACGTGCCGCTTCTCCTCGAGCGCATGCGTGCTGGCATCGAGGCGAAGTTGACCAAGGGTGTCATCGGAGTGCTCTACACACACGCGCGAACCGCTTGGCGGCGTGAGCGGGACGGGCGCCGCAGCGGCGTCGACGGCATTTGGCTGGCGCTCGCGCGGCGGTTGCTCTTCGCGCGCGTGCGGCACAAGATCAGCCCGAATCTTGAGGCTCTGATTTGCGGCTCGGCACCGCTCGCCGAAGACACGCAAGGGTTCTTCGAAATGCTCGGTATTCCCGTGCTGCAAGTGTACGGCCTCACCGAAACCACCGCCATCTGCACCATGGATGAACCGCATGGCGTGCGCAAACCGGGACGTGTCGGGCGCGCCATCCCTGGAATCACGATGCAGCTCGGCGACAACGAGGAAATCCTCGTGCGCGGGCCGCATTTGTTCGCCGGCTATTGGAACCGCCCGGAGGAAACGGCGGCTTGCATGCAGGACGGGTGGTTTCGCACCGGCGACCAGGGCGATGTGGATGGAGACGGACTCTGGCGCATCGTCGGTCGGGTCAAGAATCTCATCGTTCTCACCTCGGGACACAAATTGGTGCCAGACCCGCTGGAAGATGCGTTGCGCTTGGCGGTGCCGCACGCCCAACAGGTGGTCCTCATCGGCAACGAACGCAAGCATCTGACCGCCATCATCACGGGGGACGTCACGACGAGCGACATCGACGCCGCACTCGCGACACTGAATCGCGCCCAGCCACACTACAAGCAGGTGCGCGCGGTTCACGTGCATCGCGAGCCGTTCTCGACGGAGAGCGGCCTGTTGACCGCGAACGGCAAGCTCAAACGCCAGCGCGTGCTGGAGCGGTTCGGGCGCGAAATCGACGCCCTGTACGCGACACCGGCCGCCGCGCGAGCGAGCGAGCCCAACGCCGCAGCAGCGCATCCCGCCCCCACGGGGCACTTGTCTGCCCCTCGCCACGGTCCCGGCGACCGTGCATCCGCGGACTCGAGCGGTCATTCCCCCCATGGTCACGGCGGTCAGAAAAGCTCATGAAGGATTATGTCGGGCAAGCACTGGCCTGGAAGCAAGTCGACGGCGCCGTCGAGGTGGAGCTGCGCCGGTTGCCGTGCAACGAGATCGGATCGACGACGCTCGCCGAACTCGAGCTCTTGGTCGCGGCGCTCGAGACGGTCCGTGACTCGTCGCACGCACTCATCGTCTACAGCTCCGTGCCCGCGGGCTTCTGTGCCGGTGCCGACTTGCGTGAGCTCTACGCGGGCATGCAGGCGGTCGCGTCGCCGGCAGAGCGCACCGCCGGCGTGCGGCGATTCCTCGAGCGTATCCACGCCGTCCTCAATGCCATCGACATGTGGCCGCGGCCGACGATCGCGGCGGTGCATGGCGTGTGTTTCGGCGGCGGCCTGGAGCTGGCGCTGGCGTGTGATCTGATCATTGCCGATCGCCTGGCGCGTTTCTGCTTGCCGGAATTGCGTTTGGGAATCGTCCCCGGCTTCGGTGGCATCCCACGGTTGAAGCGCGATATCGGCAATGCCGTGGTGCGCGACCTGCTGCTGACCGGGAGAAGTCTGAACGCGGTGCGCGCCCATGCGTTGGGCCTGGTGAGTCAGCTGGCCGGCGAAGGTGCGGCGCTGCAGCTGGCGCGTTCCACGGCGCGCCAGATCGCCAAGTACGACCGCGACACAACGGCTGCTGCCAAGGCCTTCATCAAGCCACTGCCGCGTGAGGAACTGCAGCGCGAAATCGACTTGTTCTGCACTCTGCTGGCGCGGCCGGCGGTGGAAGCATCCTTGCGCAAGTTCGTCACCAGCACGGAAGTGCAACCGTACTTGCCGTGATCGCGGTGCCGGAGAAGCACAGCGCCGGCGGCGCGCGGCACGGCGGCGACCAAAGGGACAACAAACGGAGCGACGGAATGCGGACCCAGCAGCAAACGCTCGACGAGATTCTCGACCTCGCATCCAAACACTTCAAGGTGGCACGTCACGAGCTGCAACCCGATGATGATTTTTTCGCCAAGCTGAAAATCGACAGTTTGCAAGCGCTGGAATTGCTGTCGCGCCTCGAGCATCATTTCGGCATCGAGATCCCGGACTACGAGATGCAAGGCGTGAGCGATTTTCGCACCTTGGCCGTCCGCGTCCAAGAGCGTCTTTGATGCCCGCAACCGCGAGTCGGCTCGCGGACCTTCGTCTCGACCCGAAAGCGCGTGGGAGCGAGGAATGTCGCGGATCGAACTCGGCCACCATGCGTCACTGGGCAGTGCCCTCGACGCCGCGTTGGAGCACGGCCGTGACCATCCTTGTTTGATCGAAGCCGACCGCGAGCGCGAGATCATTCGCCTGACGTACAAGGCATTCGCGGCGCGCGGGCGTTCGCTGGCGCGGGCGCTGGAAGAGTGCGGCTTCGGCGCCGGCCACCGCGCCGCCATCGTCATGAGCAATCAGTCGAAATGGCTGCTCTCGGCCTACGCCGTGTTTCGCCGTGGCGGCGTGCTGGTCCCTCTCGATTTCAAGCTGAGCGGCGCTGAGCACCAGCAGCTCATCGCGCACGCCGGCGTGCAAGTCGTGGTCACGGAATATCCGGTGTGGCGGCAGATGATGCTGCCGGCAGAACCCGCGCGGCTGGTGCTCGTCTGCGAAGCCCCGTCGAACGCCGATCTTCGCGGCGCACGGCGCTGGGAGGACGTGAGGAGCGACACGCCGTCGCCAGCCGTGGCGCGGCAGCGCAGTGACTTGGCCTGCATCGTCTACTCGTCGGGCACGGGCGGACAGCCCAAAGGCTGCATGCTCACCCACGATAATTATCTCGAGCAATGCACCGCGTTGACGCGTCTGTTTCCTTTCGGACCCGGCGCGCGCTACTTGAGTGTTCTCCCCACCAATCACGCCATTGATTTCATGGTGGGATTCATCGGCCCGTTCGTCTGCGGCGCCACCGTCGTACATCTGCGCACCATCCGCCCGGAGTTCGTGCGCGCGGCCTTCACCCGCTACCGCATCACGCACATGGCCCTCGTGCCGATGGTGCTCAAGAACCTCGAGCGCGGCCTGCGCCAGCGCCTCGCCGACTTGCCCGCCGCGCAGCGCGCCTTGATGCGTGGCCTCATTGGTTTGAATCGCGCGCTCGTCGGTCGCCGGCCCAAGACATGGCTGTCGCGCCGCCTGCTCTGGCCCCTTCACAAGAGCTTCGGCGGTGCGTTGCAGATGTTCTTCGTCGGTGGCGCCTTTACCGAACCCGAGACGCTGGAGTATTTCTTCGACCTCGGCATACCGGTCGCCAACGGCTATGGCCTCACCGAAGCCGGCACGGTCATCACCGTCAACGACATGCGGCCCTTCCGCAGCGACAGCGTCGGCAAGCCGGTTCCCGGCACCGAAGTGCGCATCCTGGCACCGGATGCCGATGGCATCGGGGAAGTGGCGGCTCGCGGCCGCACCGTCATGTCCGGCTATCTCGACGACCCCGAACTGACACAGGCTACGCTCGTCGACGGCTGGCTCGTGACCGGAGATCTCGGACGGTTGGATTCGACCGGTCATCTGCAGCTTTTTGGGCGCATGAAGAACATGATCGTGACTGCCGGCGGCAAGAACATCTACCCCGAGGATATCGAGAACGCATTCGTCGGTCTGCCGGTGAAGGAGTACTGCATCTTCGCCGCCAATTACTTGTGGCCGCAGCGCGCGCTGGGCGGCGAGCAGCTGGTCATGGTGCTGCGGCTCGAGCCCGGGCAGGAGCTGACACCGGAGCTGCAACGTCTGCTCGAAGAGCGCAATCGCCGTCTGCCGGATTTCAAGCGCATCCACGGCTTCACCTCGTGGCAGGAGGACTTCCCACGCACGGCCTCGATGAAGGTGAAGCGCGAGGAACTGGCCGAGCGCATCCGCACGCAATTGGTGCGCGATCACGCCGTGGTGGGGATATGAACGAGTCGCGAGCTGCCCCGTCCCCGCGCTTTCTCGTGGTCCTGAACCCGGCTGCCGGCGGCGGCAAGTGTGGCAAGCTGGCGCCGGCGGCGCTGTCACGTCTGCGCGATGCAGGCCTGCAATTCGACGTCGTCGAGAGTCGCCACCCTGGTCATGGAATCGCGCTCGCGCGCGACGCGTTCGCGCAGGGATACCGACACTTCGTCGCCATGGGCGGCGACGGCACGGCCTGCGAGATCGTGAACGGCCTCTTCCCCGCGGCAGCAAACCAGCGTGTCACACTGGCCTTCCAGCCACTCGGCACCGGCAATTCGTTCCTGCGCGACTTCAGCACCGAAGGACTCCCGCACGCGACGCGGGCTCTCGTCGAAAACCGCCGCCGGCCATGCGACCTGATCCGCCTCACGCATGGCGAGGGCGTGCTGTATTCCATCAACCTGCTCAGCATCGGCTTCTCTGCCGACGTCGCGGCGCTCACGAACCGCCGCTTCAAACGTTTGGGCCACCTGGGTTACCTTCTGGGCGTGCTCGTGTGCCTGGCGCGGCTGCGGCGCCGCGAGTTCCCGCTGCAGGTGGACGAGGAGGCCGAGATCGACCGCCGGCGGCACTTGTTCCTGACGTTCAACAACAGCAAGTTCACCGGTGGCACGATGATGATCGCACCGCAAGCGGACACGGCGGATGGCCTGGTCGAGTACGTGCGCTGGGGACCCATCGGCCGCATCGGTCTCATCCGCAGCTTGCACACGCTCTACGACGGCACGCACGTCAACCACCCGCTGGCGGCCCGGCGCGGCGTGCGGCGCGTCGAGTTCCATCTCGATACGCCCGTAGATGTCATGGTGGACGGCGAGGTGATGACGCTGCAGCCGCGGACGCTCGAAGTGCTGCCGTCCGCCCTCGACGTCATGGTGTGAGCGCGCCGGCCCCTGGCATGCGCCGGCCACGACCGGCAGGGTCCGGCACGTGAGGAGAAGCGACTATGCATGAGGAGAGCCCGTGGTAAAGACCCTGTGGATCATCATTCGCTCCGCTGTCCTGTGGACGATTGGCATCGTCCATTTCTTCGTGGTCTGTACCTTGCTCATCCTCCTCAGTGTTTTCAAGGACCCCCGACACAACGATCGGCCGCAGCGCTGGTTCTTTCGCAACGTGCTGCGCATGGCTGGTGCCCGCTTCCAATTGCGCTATTCGCCACGTTTCGATCCGAAGCGCACGGCGTTGTTCATCTGTAATCACGTCAATTTGTTCGATCCGATGGTGATCTACTCGGCGATTCCGCAGTTCGTGCGCGGGATGGAATTGGAATCGCACTTCAAGATCCCCGCCTACGGGTGGATGGCCGGCAAGTTCGGCAATATCCCCGTGCCGGAGAAGCACGGGAAGGAAGAGATGCGGGAATTGGCGCGCCGCATCCAGGCGTCATTGGACGCAGGCACGAGCATCATCGTCTTCGCCGAAGGCCACCGCACCCCCGACGGCCGCGTGCACGACTTTCAGAAGGGGATCTTCCGCTGGGCTTGCCAATGGGGCGTGCCGATCGCTCCGATGACCATCACCGGGTCCTACGCCTTCAGTCGCAAGGGAAGCTGGGCGTTGCGACCGTCGACGATCACGGTTTTCATGCACGAGTTGATCGAGACATGTGGGCTCGGTCCGGGTGCCGCGGAGGCGCTGCGCGCTCGAGTACACGCCACCGTGTCCCGCCCGGTGGACGAGGCCCTCGGCCTCGTCGAGCCCGCGGCAGAGCTGCAGGCCTATCGCCACGCACGCGCGCGCGAAGAAATCCCCGCCGGCTTGACGGCAAAGCCCACGCACCTGTCACAACTGGACGGCGTCGCGGGATGAGCGTCGCGCCCCTTGGGCGAACGCTACCGCCGTGTCTCGACGATGGAAATCTGCTCGCGTACCGGCCAGCAGGCCCGCACGCGCGTGGCGAAGAATGCCGGCGGTTTCAGCCCCCGAAGTCTCGATCCATCACCGTCTTGCGTCCGTCCTTGCGCGCGTTCTCGACCGCTTGGTCACACAGCCGCCGGATCACGTCCGAGATCTTGGGGGCGACGTTGCCCGCCGTGTTGAAGTCGGACTTTTCCCGAATGTAGTTCTTCACCTTCGAGACGACGACCAGCACTTCCTTCTCGCTCATCGCCTACCTCCTATCGAGTGCCGTCACCTCGAGGCGAGTGTCATCGGACCGCCCGGTCCGGCCTCGATTCGACGGAGCGCCAGACCATAGCAGATCGCTACCCCCGGGGTCACCCCTGTCGACCCTCCCCTGCGGACTGCAATGATCCGCACCGGTCGGGCGATCACCGCGGACTTGCGCTCGCGCTCGCGGCTCGGTCATTCGACCGACGACGCGGCAGGCGCTCACCCCGGAGCGTCAGGTACTCGGAATAGAGGTCGCTCGTCAAACACGAATGCGCCGGCAACACGATCACGAGATCGCCAATGTCCACTGAATGGAACAACTCGTCGTTTACTTGGACCAATCCGTGTTCCTGCGACAGCGAGAGGACCGGGGCGCCGGGCTCGGAGCTCCCCCAGCCGTCCCCCTTCCAGGTCGCCAAGCAACCGAACATCGTGCGACCGTGTGCATCACGACAAGAGTCCTTCGAGAGATGTACTGCACCTCCGTAGAGAACGAGCTCATGCCGCGCTGCAGACTTGCCCGCGACGGGACACGCCACCGCCACGGCGATGTCATCGTCGGTGCAAACGCCCAATCGCACTTGCATGAGATCGAAGAACACGAAATTCCCGGGACGGATTTCGTCGGCGCCAGCGAAATCCTGCGCCAGGCTGCAGCAAGGCGTGTCGCCGATGGAGATTGCGCCAGGATCCACGCCGCCCGCCCGCAACGTCGCTTGCAGTTGCCGCATGCGCGCGAGACTGGTGGTGTGAATCTCGACAACTCCGGCGGTATCGAGCGCGTCGTAGCTGTGACCCGCGTGCGTGAGGAGCCCGGCGAAGACGAGGCCCTCTGCGGCGTGGATCCGCTCGGCCAGGTCGCGAATGCTTTGCGTTTCATCCCAGGGAATACCGGCTCGTCGTTTCCCAACATCGACCTTGATCCAAATGTGAACGCTTTGTCTCAAGCCGCGTGCGAGCGCCGTCACGGTCTCCGGCGTATCGACCACGAGATGCAAGCGGATGTCGCGTGCCAGAGCATCGATCTTCTCCATCTCCCGGAGGTTGGCCGGAAACGCGATGGTGATGTCTTGCCAACCGTGCGCGGCGAAGTAGACGGCCATGTCGACGGACGACACGGTGATGGCCCGCACTCCCGCGACACGAAACCACTCGCCCACGGCAGCCGACTGATGGGTCTTGAAGTGCGGCCGAAACTGGACTCCGGCAGCCATCGCTTTGCGAGCCATGCGCTCGATGTTCCGCCGCGCGCGCCGTTCGTCGAGGAGCAAGGCCGGCCGGTCGACGCCGAGTGCGGCGAGCTCGTTGGCGCGAATCGTGATGGGCATCACGTCCTCCCGCCCGGAGGGTACACTCTCATGCCGAATCATAGGGAGGGGTCAGGATGCGTACGTACCCGTTCATGCAGGTCGATGCCTTCACCACTCGCGCGCTGGAGGGGAACGCCTGCGCCGTCGTCTTCGATGCCGATGACCTCGATGATGCCACGATGCTCGCCATCGCCCGTGAGCAGAATCTCTCCGAGACCGCGTTCGTGCGGCGTTCGCGCGTGGCCGATTTCGGCGTTCGTTACTTCACGCCGGTCGAAGAGATCCCGCTCGCCGGCCATCCAACGATCGCCGCCGCCTTCGCGCTCGTGGATGCGGGCCGACTGCAGTTGCATGGCGCGCGCACGCTCGTGACCTTCGAGCTGCGTGTGGGTCCGATCGAAGTCGAGATCGTGAGCGGAGATCGCGGCGTCGAGCGCGTGATCATGTCGCAAAAGAAACCCGCGTTCTTGGCCACCCACGCCGCGGCCGACATCCTACCGGCATTCGGACTCGAGAATGGCGACCTGGTCCCGAACGTTCCGATCCAGACCGTGAGCACCGGGACGCCACAGCTCATGCTACCGGTTCGCGACCTCGAAGTCCTGCGCCGCGTGACTCTCGATATTCAAGGCTACGTCGAACTGCGGCAGCGAGCCGGTTTCTTCAGCGCCCACCTTTTCTGCCTCCAGGGCCTCACACCACAGGCACAGACGTTCGCGCGCCATTTCGCCATCCCACCGGATCTGATCGAGGATCCGTTCACCGGTTCGGCCACGGGCGGCATGGGTGCGTATCTCTGGCACCATGGGCTGATCGAAACACCGCGGTTCGTCGCCGAGCAAGGGCATTGGATGCGCCGGCCCGGCCAGGCCAGCGTCGAAGTGGTCGGCCCGCGCGACGACATCGTCACCGTCAAGGTCGGCGGCCCGGCAGTGACGGTGATTCGCGGCACCCTGCACATCAACGATGCTTGACGTTTCGATCGCTGGTGAAAGTCATAGCAAAAAAGAGGTCAGACTCGCATTCAAGGGCAATCTGGATGCGAGCCTGACCTTCCCTATTCTTTTCTCGCCTGACGATCTCCTGACAAGCAGTGGCGTCAGCGGTAGAGTTTTTTCACCAGACCCCAGGAGGCTTCGACGCTCTCGGGCCCGCTACTGATGCCGCCACGGCCCCGTCCGCCCGGCATCACCGTGAGATTGTAGGTCACGTCCAGGGTCAACGTGGTGGTCCCGAAGGTTTGCGTCCCACCGAAGTGGATCGTGTGCGCGCCAGCGGACAGTGGCGCCAACATCAAATACACACCATCCGAGACCGACGCGCCGGTCACTGCGCCGCCAAAAAGCCCACCGTCGGGCGCGGAGAATTCGTATAACGGCGACTGCACACGGAAGCTGCTCAAGTTCTGCACCGCCACACCATCGATGGTTGTGAACAATCCCACCGCCGTGTCCATGATCGTCGCCGCGCAGTCACGCAGCTCGGCTTCGTTGCCGCCGAAGAACGGCGGCCCTTCGATCGTCGAGCACTCGGTATTCAACACAGGGAAGAAGATCGGCTTGCCCGCGGGCACGGTGCAATCGCGCACGACCGTGGCGTCGGCGAACGACCCGCCCAGAAACCACGCGAGACCGGACTGCCCGGCATCGCAGCCAGCGGAATCGAGAAGCGGATGGGCATCTGCCGGGAGCGATAGCGCCCACTGCCACCACCGGGCGCTCCACTCGGCGTACGAGGCTCCAAAAGGATTCGCACCAACGGGGAGAACCGTCGGGAGCTTTTCCGCCGCGGCGTGTGCCGGCGACGAAAGCGCGAATCCCGAGAGTCCGCATGCCATCATGAGGCACGCAACGATGAAGCAAGAGCGGCCCGTGCTCTGGAAAGGCTGCTTCCAAAAGCACCCAACCCGGAGTTGGCACGCATCGCATGCTTCGCACGGCTGCACCTCTCGACCGTCAGTGGTGGGATCCTGGAAGGTCCCGATCCAGAGATCTGCGTGGATCAGACAACCGCCGGCTTGATTGGGCACGGAATCGGTTCCGCCGTTCGCGGCGACACCCAAGCGGCCAGGCGCGACCTCCAAACCATTCGGGCGAAGCCGGACCATCAATGCTACGCGGTGGAAGCTTCGCTGCTCGAGGCCTGGATCATGGCGAGAGCCAATCAATGGGAGGAGGTGATCCAACTTCCTCGAGCCGTCGACGGCGCGCGGCCAGCAGCCGACTCTCACAGGAAGACTTCCAATCCGGTGGCTCGTCGCCGAAGCGTATGAGCAGATGGGGAGCTGGGAGGCTGCAGCTGCAGCGTACGAGTTGGTCTTGCAACCAACCGGATTCTCCGTGCGTTGGATGGGACCAGAATTCTGCGTACGCGGGCTATTCTCCTCCTTCGCGCACCACCGGCTCGTTCTGCTCTACGCGCGCATGGGCCGCCTCGAGGACGCCCGCCGCCACTGGAAGATCTTCGAGGATATTTTCACGAATCCCGACCCGGAGCTGCGCCCGATGGTCGAGGAGGCACGGCAGGCATTGGTCCAGGTGGAATCGAAGTCCTGACCGGCCAGCCCCATCTACTAGAAGCTGGGGGGGGTCATGATCGATCGAATCAAGTCGTAGCCCGAATGCGTCCCATCCGGCCGCTTTCGTAGTCGCGGATCGCTTGGCCGATCTCTTCTTCTGTGTTCATCACGAAAGGCCCTTGGCCAACCACCGGTTCTTCGATCGGTTCTCCCGTGAGCAGCAGCGCCTTGGTGTCCTTGCGGCAGTCGATGGCGATGCCTTGGCCGGCGCGGTCGAAGAGCACGAGGCTCGCGTCAGTGGCTTCCGAGCCGGAGATCGCGACCGCGCCACTCAGGACCACCAACATGGCGTTGTGTCCCTCCGGCGCGGGAAGCTCGACACGGTGACCCGCGGCGAGCTGCACATCCCAGACCGAGAGCGTGGTGAACGTCTTCGCCGGACCCTGGGTGTCGCCGAGCTTGCCGGCGATGACGCGCACGTTGCCTGCGCCGTCGGCAAGCGCGACGGCGGGAATCTGGCGGTCGAGGATCTCCTGGTAGCGCGGCGGTGACATTTTGTGCTGCGCCGGCAAATTGACCCAGAGCTGCACCATTTCGAAGCGGCCGCCACGTTCGCTGAAGGCGTGGCTGTGAAACTCTTCGTGGATGATCCCGGACGCGGCGGTCATCCACTGCACGTCCCCGGGGCCGATCTTGCCTTTGTTACCGGCGGAGTCTCCGTGCTCGACCTCGCCGTCGTAGACGATGGTCACCGTTTCGAAGCCGCGGTGCGGATGCCGGCCGACGCCTCGGGGGCGAGGCGACGGTTCGAAATGGGCAGGACCGCCGTAGTCGAGCAAGAGGAACGGACTGATCCGGTCGCTTGGGTCGTGGTACGAGAACATCGTGCGCACCGGAAACCCATCGCCGACCCAGTGACTGGCGTGGTTCCTTTGGATGTCGAGGAGTTTCTTCATTGGATCTCCGAATTCCATCGGACGTCGATGAGTTTTTTCATTTGGACCACCTGTGCGGTTGATCCGTGGAACTCCCACATGATAAACCACTCGCATGCGGTTCCGTGGCACAGAAGGCGCCCTGCTGGGCATCGCCGTCGGTCTTGCCACCGGCGTCGGAATCTACACCTTCGTCTACGCCAAGGGTGGCTCCTACATGACCAACGATCCGGCCGCCTGCGCCAACTGCCACGTCATGCAGGAATACTACGACGCCTGGCTCAAGTCGCCGCACCGCGCCGTGGCCGTCTGCAACGACTGCCACACACCGCACGCGTTGGTCCCCAAGTACGCCACCAAGGCCTCGAACGGCTTCCACCACTCCTTCGCCTTCACCTCCGGCCGGTTCGAGGACGTGCTGCACATCAAACCCCACAACCTCGAAATCACCGAGCACGCTTGCCGGCGATGCCATGAACCCATCACACACGCGATCGAAGGAGCTGGCATGTTGTCTTGCGTCCGCTGTCATGCTTCCGTGGGGCACTTGCGATGACCCGCCCAGGAGTCATTCTCGTCACCGCGGGCGCCAGCATGCTCGTCACCGCCGCGGTGGTGATGTTGCTCGTCAACATCGTCGAGCGCAAGCAAGAAGGCCGCAACCCGTTCTATCGCGTCGTCGAGCTCGACGACGAGACCAGTGACCCCGCGGTGTGGGGCAAGAACTTTCCCATGCAGTACGACGGCTATGTGCGTACGGTCGATCAGACGCGCACTCGCTTCGGTGGCAGCGAAGCGGTGCAGCGCACGCCGACCACGGTCGATCCCCGTTCCGTGGTGGCGCAATCCAAGATCGAGGAAGATCCGCGTCTCAAGACGATCTGGGCCGGCTACGCCTTCGCGCGCGACTTCCGCGAGGAACGCGGCCATGCCTACATGCTCGACGATCAGACCTACACCGAGCGCCAGATCGCCGCCAAACAGCCGGGCACATGCATGCACTGCCATGCGTCCGTGTACGTGCCGTACAAGAAGTTGGGCAACGGCGACATCATCCGCGGCTTCGAAATGATGAACGCCATGCCCTACGCAGAAGCACGCAAACTGGTCGAGCACCCCGTGGCGTGCATCGACTGTCACGATCCCGAAACCATGCAACTTCGAGTCACGCGTCCGGGGTTTCTCGAAGGCATCCGCGCACTCAAGGCTTCCGAGGGTATCCAGGATTACGACGTCAACCGCATGGCCACGCGCCAGGAGATGCGCGCTTTCGTCTGCGGCCAGTGCCACGTGGAGTACTACTTCAAAGGACCGGAGAAGCGTCTCGTCTACCCTTGGGCCAAGGGCTTGGTCGTGGACAGCATCCTGGCCTATTACGACGAATCGGGCCACAAGGACTGGGTTCACGCCGCGACGGGAGCCGAGGTCCTGAAGGCGCAGCATCCGGAGTTCGAAATGTGGAGCCAGGGGATTCACGCACGCTCGGGCGTCACCTGTGCCGATTGTCACATGCCGTACGCGCGCGTCGGTGCCCTCAAGATCAGCGACCACCACGTGCAGAGCCCGATGCTCAATATCAACCGCGCCTGCCAGACTTGTCATCACTGGCCGGACACAGAGCTCGCCGCGCGCGTCGAGATCATCCAGGGTCGTCATTTCGAGCTGCGCAACCGCGCCATGGATGCACTCGTTGCTCTCATCCAGGATCTCGCGGCCGCGCGTGCCGCGGGCAAATCCGACGCCGATCTCGCCGCGGCGCGCGCCTTGCAAAGGCACGGTCAGTTCCTGCTCGATTACGTCGAGGCCGAAAATTCGGGCGGGTTCCATGCGCCGCAAGAGGCCGCGCGCATCCTTGGCGCATCCATCGACGTCTGCCGGCAAGGACAGCTCGCGCTGCGAGACGGACCCGTCAGCTCTTCGGTGAATCCCAGGAGCGCGCCGGCTCCCTGATCTTTTTTGCCCTGGCCAGCATTAAAAGGTGTGAAGGCGCCCTCGTAGCTGCATGCACAGCGCGGCAGCGCAGCGACTCGGCGATCTCCTGTCGAGGATCTTGTTGGGCGTGTGGCGCCGACGGCGGAGATCGGGTACCCTTAGTTCCTGAGTTCGGTCCGACGGAGGCCGTCGATGCGCACCTTCAGTATCGTCGTTGAACGCGACCCAGACACCAATCTTTACGTCGGCTACGTTCCAGGCTGGCCCGGCGCTCATAGCCAAGGCGCAACCCTCGACGAGCTCGAAAGCAACCTTCGAGAAGTGATTACTATGCTGCTGGAGGACGGGGATCCGAAGATCGAATCTGAGTTTGTCGGGGTGCAAACCATTCAGGTGGCCTGATTGTGGGCTCCGTCCCAGTTCTAAAACCCCGCGAGGTCATTGCGATCCTCACTCAGCTGGGGTTCAAGGAAGTGCGCCAACGCGGGTCCCACAAGCAATACAGGCATCCGGATGGTCGCGCGACGACGGTACCATTTCATGTTGGGCGGGACATCGCCCCCACGTTGCTCCGTCGAATTGCGCGTGACGTTGGACTGACCATCGAGGAGTTCGTGCGTCAGTACTGATCGTCAAGGTGCGGCCGGAACTTTGGTCCAAACCCATTCCTTGAACTCGGGCTTGCCGTCGACCGTGCCCTCAACGCGCGCACGCAGCTCACCAGGCTGCGTCTGCCAATAGATGATCCGCTGTGGAAAATCGTGGCCGAGATTCTCGAACACGACTCGCTGTGCGCCGAGTTCCTTCATCTTGAATGGAACGGCTGGTTGGCCGCCCGGCTGCGTCAAATACGTGATCACTCCGTCCTGCACCTGGATGCGGAAGAACTCGAATCCGACTGCTCGCCCATCCCACACGTCGCGATGCATGCCGATGAGGAGACCGCCGCTCGGGGTACTCCAGTGCTCCTCGCTTGTGACCGCGTTCGCCGTCCCGCTCCAGATGCCGGCCATCCAGTGCAGTTCATCCACCGTGGCCGCCGCGAGCGGTCCGGAACCAAGCATCCACACACCGAAACATGCCGCTGACAACATTCTCACGCGTTTCCTCCTTTTTCTCTTCGAATGGAAGCCTCGCCGCGAGAATCCTCTCATGATTGAAGCACGAGGTGCAGCGTGTGCTGCACCGGACCCGGAAGAAATGGCGTCGGTCGCCCCTCTTCCCAGTCGGTGTGGCCGTTGCGATAGAAACGCGACAGAGGATGGCCGCACTGGCCGGCGGGCATGTGGAAGAAGCCGCGATCCTCGCGTCCAGGCGAAACGACCATTCGTTGCGAGGCACCGGCAGTGGGCGATTGCACTCGCGGCATGTCCCGGTCGCCCGGCAGGGAGCGCCGATGCATGTCGAGCCAACGACCGGCGACCGGAATGGCGCGGCTCAACGGGTGCCGGATGCGCGAGGTATTGAGCTCTCCCCAAGTGCGCTGCGTCAGATTTGGACCCCAGCGCTGCAAGCGTGTCACCGTCGTATCCAGCGCTGCCGCCAACAGCTCGTCCCAGCTGTCGAAGCGAGCATCGAGGAGATGCATCGGTCGCTCCTGCAGCAGGCGCCACACTGCGCCCTCGCGCTGGCGTAACTGCCAATCCTGCATGCGCGCATCCGCCGTGCGGCAGGGTCCGAGGAGCGGACCGAATGCCTCTGCCACCACCGCCAGGCGAAACTCGCGCACGGCACGATAGCCGACGGACTCGGCGGCGGCTCGCCCGCCCCAAGCCTCGACATGCCGGCGCAGCTCATCGACGACACTTCCCCCGGGCGCATGCCCCAGCACATCGCGCATCAGCTGCTGCCAGGGCTCGAGAAACAAGGCGCGGTCGTCGAGCTGCAGTTGCAGGAAGCCGGTCGGGGTGGCCTTCTCGATCGCGCTCAACGCATCGCGGATCTGGCGTGCGCGTGCGCCGAGGGCATAGCCGCCATCGCCGATTCGCGCGAGCCACTCTCCGTCCACGTTGCGGTTGTTCGCCGTCCAGATCCTGCCTGACGTCGGATCCACGACGCGTGGATATTCGTTCGCATCGCGCATACCCTCCCAACCATTCGTGCCGTCGGCCCAGCTGCACGGCAGGCGACCCGCGGCGCCGAAACGCCGCGGCAAGGGTCCCATGAGCGTCCATGCAATGCGGCCAGCACGATCGACGATGACGCAGTTTTGTGTCGGAATACGCGTGTGGTTTGCGATCTCCACGGCCTCGCCGACGCTCGCAGCCCCTTCCATCTCCAAGAGCCCGAGATCGACTGCCTCGAGGTCGTGCGCGACCCAGCGCAGCGCGCGCGCGCGACCGCGGTGGTCGTCGTCGATCACGGGCCCCCAAATCGACTCGTACACGATCAAGGTGTCGTCGGACGCTCCGTGGATGGCGATGACTTCGACGCGGCGATCGAGCACGCGCGGTCCATCCGGAGTACGCACTCGCGTGCGTGCCGTATCTTCGAACTCGAGGAGGACGAGGTCGGACGCATCTACCTCGCTGTTCGTGAACGCCCACGCCACGTCCCCATTGCTGCCGGCGATGATCGCCGGCGTACCGGGAAGCGTGATCCCAGTCACCCTTCGCGTCCCGTTCGGCGTTGCGCAGACGATCGAGGCGCGATACCAGATGTTGGGCACCGCGAGTCCCAGATGCATGTCGCCGGCCAAGAGCGCACCGCCGTCGGCCGTGTGTGCGCCGTCCACTGCCCAATTGTTGCTGCCGCGCGCTTCGATAAACTCGCCTCTGTTCGCGTCGGTCGCCGGACTCCTGCTGCCCACGCGCGTGGCGCGCCGCAGGTCGACGACGTCTGGTCCCGGAACGGCCGGCGTCTCGCAGACATCGCCGATGAGCGGCGCGTCCCACGTCGTGCCGGACGCGGCGACGAATGCGGCGAGCGCGCTCGGCAGGACATCGTGCACGACGCCGAGCGCGGACTCGAAGTCACCATCGGAAGACTGCAGGTCCAAGTACATGGCGAAGACACAGAGAACGACGTCCTCGGGAAGCCACGGCTTCGGTCGCGTGCGCAGCAGCCAATATTCGAACGGGCGCGCGCCGAGGCTTGTGAGCCCGGCGTTCACGCCGCGCGCGTAGGCATCCAGGTGCTCGGCGCGCGGCATCGATGCGGCGACCCGCTGCGCCCGAGCGCGGAACCGATGCACCCGGACGCTGCGATCCAGTGCCAGCGCCGGCCGACCGACGAGAGCCGCCAGCTCGCCAGCGGCACTGCGCCGCAGCAGGTCCATTTGGAAGAAGCGGTCTTGGGCGTGCAGGTAACCCAGAGCGAAGCTGGCATCCAACCGGTTCGCGACGGTGAGCGTCGGCACACCGAGAGCGTCGCGTTCGATGCGCACCGGCGCTCGGAGATCTGCCAGGCTGAGCTCACCATCCAGCCGCGGCATGCTGCGGCGCAGAGCCGTCACCGCACCGATCCCGGCGACGGCCAATCCGGCGAGGATGATGCCAAGGAATCGCACGACCACGCGGCGCGCGTGCCGCGATCGCCCCGATGGCCTACTGGGTCCGGGCGCTGCCAATCCGCGACCTCCCGCCACATGGCTGGCGCGATGGTGCCCCGCTCCGGCGGCGCCTGCAAGTCACTGCGTGACCGTGGCTAGCCTGCGAGCTGATGGAAACCCAGACTAGGTTGCCACGGGCGCAAAAATGAGCGGTTTGGTCGATTCGGCGCGAGGAGGTGTGCTGCGTCGCTTCGGTCGCCCCCGCGAGTTTTGCCGGCCGGTGGATCGTTCTGCTAGAATCGATCCGCTTCACTAGAGGATAGCGCCGCGGCTTTGGGCATAGCCCAGGGCCGCATTCGAACCAGGGTCATGCCGGAGAGGGACGAGCGTTGTCCCAGGTACGACGGGTTACGTCTGTACGAGTTTCTTGGGGTTGGATTCCGGCCTGTCTGGCCGTTTTGGCCGTTTGTGGCTGCTTCGAACCGTTCTCCACTCTGGACCCGCACACCCCCCCACTGGCCGGCAAGGCCTCCCCCACGATTCACTACAAAGCTCATCCACGCCTCTTCGTTACCGGACTGCGCGTCGGCGCGCTGGCGGCGTTGCCCGACCGGCTGCTCGCGACCACGGTCGGGGAAGGCCCCGACAAGCTGGTCGAGATCAGCCGCGATGGCCACGTCCTTCGCCTTGGCATCGATCTCGCGGCGAGGCCAGAAGAAACGTGCATGCTCGCGCTCTCACCTGGGCAGCATCCTGGCTTCCGGGAAGGTGAGCCCTTGGTGAGCACGGGGACCGAGATCTGGCGCGTGCAGCTCGAGGCACGCACCGCCACGCACCTCGCATCGATCCCTGCCGCGGATGGAGAGGTCACCGGTCTTTGCTTCGACACCGTCGGAGACTTCGCCTTTGCACCCCTCGTCTTGGCGAGCGGTGGCAACATCTATCGGTTGGATTCTGGCGGCGCACTTCTCCGTATCGGCGATGTCGGGGCCGGCGGCCGCGACCCGAGCGTTGCCGCCCAAGGCTTCGGGCCGCACGCCGGCCAGTTGCTCGTCGCGTTTCCTGCCTGCGGCGACGTGCGCGCCATCTCCGCCACCGGACACGTGAGTCGAGTCACTGGTTGGTCGGGCGTGTCGGGTGCACACGCTTTCCCGGAAACACCCATTCCCTTCGGCGACACCGGCGCCGCTTTGTTCGTCGCCGTTCGCACGGGGGAAACGGGGCGGATCTACCAATTCACAACCCGCGACGTCGCCAACGCGCCCGGTGGAATCCTGCTCACGAGTCTCCACTCTTCGGGAAGCGGCCTCATGACGCTTCCGGGTGGCGCCCCGTCGCTGGCCGCATGGGGTCACTTCATGGGTCCGGAAGTCGCCGCGACTCTCGTCGCACGTCCGGCAATTGCGCGAGTGGCCATCGACGTGCAGCCGGGGGCGCCGGACGACATCCTCTGGCAGTCTGCACTCCCGATCTCGGTCGCGGTGTTGTCGTCGCCGCTTCTGGCGCCGAGCTTGATCGACGCTGGATCGGTGTCGTTCGCAGGTGCCCTTGCCGTGATCTCGCGCAAAGGCACGCTCGCGACCTACAACGATCTCAATGGCGATGGCACGTTGGACTTGGTGCTGTCGTTCCGCCCGGAGGCGATGGATGTCATCCCTGGCCCGGCCGTGCTGATCCTCGAAGGAACGACGTTTTCCGGGGAGCGCGTCCGCGGCGAGGCTCATGTGCGTGTCGTCGAACCCTGACGTTGCCGGATGCGACTCGATCTCTTTCTCAAAAAAGTGCACCTCGTGCGCCAACGTCAGTTGGCAAAGCAGCTCTGCGACGCTGGCGCGGTCTGGTGCAACGCCAAGCCCGCCAAGCCAAGCCAGGAAGTGCATCCGGGCGATCACCTGCGCTTGCAGTTGCCACACCGAGACCTGGAAATCCGCGTGCGCGCGTTGCCGCACGGCAACGTGTCGCGTGGCACCGCGGCGGAATTGATCGAGATACTCATCGATCGGCCGGCGGACCGGATCGCGCGTGTGTTCGGAGACAGCGAAGATCGCGCGGGGGAGGACCGGGTGCAGCATCCCGACTCTCACGGCCGTGACGAGGATTGACTGCGCTGTCCCGACTCAGCCACGGCGCGCCACCGTGACCGTGGTGGTCACCGCACCGAGACGCGTGGACAGCTCTCGATACCATGCGGTGGCTCGTTCGAGATCGAGGCGTACTTCTTCCGCGCCCCAGACCAGACTCAACGTGCATGTGGTCGTCGGAGCGGTTTTCGTGCGCTGCGCGTCCTTGACCGCGTTGGCGCACGGGCCATGCGCATCGTGCAGGCAAAGCAGCCCCTCGACATCGATCTCCTGGCCCGCTTCGTTGAAAACATAGTGCAGTCCTGCGCCCGCGATGCCGACGTGCGCGGGCATGACAAGACGGTCCAGATCCACCACGCTCACGGGGAATCCGCTGTGCAAAGACACGGCGTTGGCGACATCCACGGCCGCGTTGATACTACGCAGCCCGTCCCCTGCGGCGGCGGCGGCGAGCAAGTACTCCGCTGCCGGCTTGCCGCGACCCGTCGGCTTGTAGCCACCCTGTCGCAACATGTCGCGGATGCCGGCGCGAAGTTCCTCTCGGCGCTGGACCGGTGTTGGCGCCTCCAACACCAGGAGCTTTGTCAGCCACGGGAGGGACTCGATCGTCGCCAGTGCGGTGGGCCATGCGGTGTGGAACGCTGCGAGTGCCAGACGCGGGTGCGCGTCGACCGGGAGGATCATGCGCCGCCTCCACCTGCACGGCGCAACGCCGCGCGCGCGATGTCGCCGGGGATGCATGCGTGGCGCGTCATTTGCCGGCCTTTCTTCGTGGCGCGAGTCGCGACGATAACACCCGCAATGCGCCGCCTTCCAGGCGTCACCCCCTTCCCCTGGACAGTCCTGCTGGGCTGTGGTCAACTTCGTCGTTCACCATGCGAGCGCCATGGCGAATGTGATGCGGTGTGGACGCGGTGAGGGGGAGGACGACAATCATGACGAACACCACGCCGCCCGTGGAAAACCGCGCCGTCCCCGAGCGCCACCCCATCGTCAGCCTGTACCACGTGACCAAGCGCTACGGCAAGCGATTGGCGCTCACGGATATCACGTTGCACGTCGAGAACGGCGGTTTCGTTTTCATCGTCGGACCGAGCGGTGCGGGGAAATCCACCCTGCTGCGCCTCGTCTACATGGAGGAATTCCCCAGCGAGGGTCAGGTCACCGTTTCCGGGTTCGTGAGCTCGCGGATGCGTCGCAATCGCATCCCACACTTGCGACGCAAGGTCGGGCTCATTTTCCAGAACTTCAAGCTTCTCGAGGACCGCAACATCTTCGAGAACGTCGCCTTCCCGCTGTATGTGATCGGCGTCAACCGCAACTACATTCGCAAGACGGTGCTGGATCTGCTCGGGCGCGTCGGCTTGTACCAGAAGCGCAACAATTTTCCGCACGAGCTTTCCGGCGGCGAGCAGCAGCGCGTCGCCATCGCGCGCGCTCTGGTCAATTCCCCGTACGTGCTCCTTGCCGACGAGCCCACCGGCAACCTCGACCCGGTCGTGGCGCGAGAGATCCTCAAGCTGCTCTTCCGTGTCAACATCGCCGGTACCGCAGTCATCATGGCCACGCACGATCATGACCTGGTGCGCCAGTACCGCCAGCGCATCGTGCACATCGAGCACGGCGAGATCGTGCAGGACGAGGACGCCTTCGACCGCTGGAGCCCCGGCGCGCGGGAGCTCGAGGCCTGGCGCGAGGAGCCATTGCAGGTGCCGCCGCCGGAAGTCGGCGAATGACTTGGCGCGCAGCGCCCTCGGGCCACTGCCGCAGAAGCTGCAACCCTGGACGCAGGAGAGGGGGGAGTCACGATGTTCACCGACAGCCAAGTGCGCTACCAGTTTCGCGAGCTCGTGCGTTCGTTCCAACGTCTCAAGGCCGTGAGCCTGGTGTCCACGCTCATCATGAGCGTAGCGCTGACGATGCTCGCGCTCTTCACCTTGATCACGATCAACCTGCACGGCGTTGCACGCACGTTCCAGAACGAGATCGAGATCGTCGCCTTCCTCGAGGAAGGTCTCGCTGCCGGCGAGGTCCAGGACATGCAGCAGCGGCTGCTCGCACATCACGGGATCGCCAACGTCTCCTATGTGTCCAAGACTGACGCGCTGGCTGAGTTCCGCACACAGCTCGGCGAAGACAGCGACCTCCTGGACGTGCTCGACGAGAATCCGATGCCGGCGTCGCTGCACATCCGCATGCAGGAGGAGGCGCAGTCGTCCGAGCGGCTCGGGGTGGTGGCGGCGTGGCTGCGTGAAATGCCTGGCGTCGAGGAAGTCCGTTACGGCGACCAGTGGGTCGAAAGGCTCGAGCGCTATGTCAGCGCCTTCCTCGTGCTCGATCTCGTGCTCGGCGGGCTCGTCGTCGTGTCGGCTCTGTTCGTGGTCTCGAACACGGTGCGGCTCACGGTCTTGGCGCGGGAACGCAGCATCGAGGTGATGCGCCTGGTCGGCGCCACCGATTGGTTCATCCGCACGCCTTTCGTGGTCGAGGGTGCATTGCAGGGTGCCGCAGCGGCCGGGTTGGCGATGACCGTGTTATGGGGCGTGCATCGCTACGCGACGCGCTTCGTCGGACCTCTGGTGTTCTACGACGCGGCGCAAATCGCCGGTTTCGTCGCGCTCTGCGCCATCGTCAGCGCCTTCGGTAGCCTGACGTCGCTGCGCCGATTCCTGCGCATTTGATGCGCACCAAGAGCCTCGAGACGAAAGCCGGTTTCAGGACCATGGCGGTTTGCACCCGCATTCTCCTCCTCGGGCTTGGCCTGGCGCTGGTGCTGCCGGTGTCGGGGAGCGCCCAAGGCGGGCGTGCTGGCGGCGGCAACGCACGCGATTCGCTGGCGGCCTATGACGAGCAGATCGAGTCGCAGGAACAGCACCTGCAGGAGTTACGTCAGCAGATCCGGGATCTGCGCAAAAGCGACCAACAGCTCGGAAAGGAAGAGAAAGGCACGCTCGCGCAACTCAAGATCCTCGACAAGGAGGTCGCTCTCAGCGCCGACCTGCTGCGCCAACTGGGCAAGAAGCGGCAGGGGCTCGAAGCACAGCTCGAGGGCATCCGGGCCGAGCACTCCCGCGCCGAGGAGTTACTGGCGGAACGCAAGGACCGTCTGTCACGCACCCTGCGTGCCATGTACGTCCGCGGCACCGAGAACACCGCCGAGGTGCTGCTGCGCACCAGCAATCTGCAAGACGCACTGACGCAATACAAGTACCTGGAAATGCTGGCGCGCAACAACGAACGCCTGTTGCTCGAGATCCGGCAACAGGAGGTCTACCTCGCGCGCACCGGTGCTCAACTCACCGAGTACCTGTCGGAGGTCGCTTCGACCGCGCAGGAGGCCGAGGCGGAAAAGCACCGCCTCGACGACGGCCGCAAGGTGCGAACGAATGCGCTCAAACGCGTGCGCCAGCAGCGCGGCGAACATCAGAAGTCGCTGCGCGATCTTGCCGCAGCCGAGAAGCAGATGCAGGAGCTGATCGCAATACTCGAAAAACGTCGCGAGTCGCTGCGCAGTACCGGCCAGCTGCGGGAGTTCCCCGACCTCGGCTTCCGCGACCTGCGCGGCCGCATGCCCTGGCCCGTGGTGGGACAAGTGATGACGCGCTTCGGGCGCCGCGTGCACCCAACACACCACACGGAGACATTCAACAGCGGCATCGACATCGCCGCGCGCGAAGGCGAACCGGTGCACTGTGTCGCGCGCGGTCGCGTCGAATACGCGCAGTGGCGAGAGGGCTACGGCCGGACGATCATCGTCAGCCACGGCGCGGGTTTCTACACCGTCTACGCGCACCTCTCCGAGGCGCTGGTCAGCGAGAAGCAGGAAGTCGAGGCGGGTCAAGTCATCGCCCGCGTCGGCGAAACCGGTTCTCTCGAGGGTTCCAAGCTGCACTTCGAGATTCGCGACAAGGCCGCTGCCATCGACCCCATGATGTGGCTCAGCCGCTAAAAAAGGTCCTTCGCCAGCCCCGCGCGTATGCACGCGAGATCTTGCAAGCAGCCGAACGGATGGCACTGTTGCCGTTCCCAGCGCCAGCCCTTGTCGCGTCGGGCGGACCCCCGTATCCTAGTGCCTTCGTCACCACGACAGGATGGGCGTGGCGGGTAAGGGTTCAGGCGGAAACGGGAGCGCGCCATGCAACTCGGAGATTTCGGACAGCCACGAGTGCGGGCGATCCTCCAGGAAGTGTTCCTGAAGCACAAGCTCGCGGGCTCGTTCCTATTCGACGGCCCCGCCGGCGTCGGCAAGGAAGCGCTCGCCGTCGAAATCGGCCGGTTGCTCAACTGCGAGCGCGACGGTGGCTGCGAAGCGCGCGGCATCTTCCAGCCGCAACCGGTGGCGGCGAACGGCGACGCTTGTTCGTCCTGCTCGCGCTTCCATCGCCTGCAGCATCCGGATCTACACCTGATCTTCCCCGTCCCCACCGGTTTCTGGAACGAATCCACCAAGCCCGATTTCAAGCTGCCGGCGGAATGGCGACAGCACGATTTCAAATCGATCCCCGAAGTTCTCGCGGCCAAGGCGCGCGATCCCTACTTCAAGCCGGTGTTCGACCGGCCGCTCGGCATCCATGCCGACGTGTTGCGCGACATCGTGCTTCCCGCCGTGCACCGGCGGCCCGTGGAAGCGCGCACCAAGGTCGTCATCGTCTCCGAGGCCGAGCAGATGGCGCCCGGCATCGGCAACCTGTTGCTGAAGACGCTCGAGGAGCCGCCAGCGGATTGCCTGTTGGTGCTGACGAGCAGCGTCTCGGAACGACTGCTGCCGACGATCCGTTCGCGCTGCCAGCGCGTCACCTTCACGCCTCTCGCGCCCGAGTGGATGGTGCCGCGTCTCGAGATCTTGCACGGGGTGGAGGCAGTGGACGCGCGCAACGCGGCATATCTGTCGCAGGGAAGCATGCTCGCCGCCGACCGCACACTCTCCGGCGTGCTGCGCGAGTTGCGCGACCGCGCCTTCGCCATCCTGCTCGCCGCCGCGAAGGGCGACGCCTTCGAACTGCTGCAGCACGCGCACGCCTCGGCCCGCGGCTATGCGGGCGACAGGTACAAGTTCCCGTTGCTGCTGCAGCTGCTCGCGTCCATCGCTCGCGACACGCTGCTGCTTGGCGAAGGAGCTGCCGAGGCCAGCGCGCAACCGGGACCTGGCGGGCGGTCCCACGGCCGGGCAGCCGCGGTGAAGCCACCGCCCGCGGCCGCAAGGACAACGCCCGCTCCATGCGCGGCGGAAACAGCTGCTGTGCCGGCGCGGCCGCGCCTCGTGCACGAGGACCGCGCCGGCGACTTGGGGACGCTGGTGCAGGCCTTCGACGCGCCGGCTCTGCGTCGCATCGTGCAGCAGACGCAGGTCGCCGAGCGGCAGATGGCAGGCTATGCCCACAGCGAGCTCACTTTGGGCGCGCTCTTCCTCGGCTTGGCGCGCGAGAGCCACATGACGCGCACGCAATCCGCGCGCGTCTAGGAGACACGGATGTCCAGCACCGGAAGCAAGTTCTACCTGACGACGGCGATCGACTACGTCAACGCCAATCCTCACATCGGCACGGCCTACGAGAAGATCACTGCCGATTTCATCGCGCGCTCGCGGCGACTCATGGGTGAAGACGTGCGCTTCCTCATGGGCAACGACGAGCACAGCGTCAACGTGGCGCGCGCCGCTGCCGCCGAAGGGCTGTCGCCGCTCGCATACTGCGACCGCATGGAACGACGATTCCGCGACGTCTGGGAGCTCCTCGACATCTCTTTCGACGACTTCGTGCGCACCACGGAAGATCGCCACCGCCGGGCAGTGGTCGCGATCTTCGCCGCCATCCACGCCGCCGGCGACATTTACAAGGGCAAATACGAGGGCTACTACTGCGACTCCTGCGAAGGGTTCAAGCAGGAGAAGGACCTGGTCGACGGCCTGTGCCCGCTGCACAAGCGCGCCCCGCATTGGCTGGTGGAAGACAACTACTTTTTCGCGCTGTCACGCTTCGGCGACCGTTTGCGCCAGCACATCGCCGCGCACCCCGAGTTCGTGCAGCCCGAGATCCGGCGCAACGAGGTGCTGGCCGTCATCGACGGTGGACTGGAAGACATTTCGGTGTCGCGCAGCGGTGTCGAGTGGGGCATTCCATTGCCGATCGACGATGGTCACGTGGTCTACGTCTGGTTCGACGCGCTCATCAACTACATCTCGGCGCTCGGTTACCCGGACGACGACGACGGCCTGGTGGAAAAATACTGGCCCTGCGACATGCACGTCATCGGCAAAGACATCACTCGCTTTCATTGCATCATCTGGCCCGCCATGCTGATGAGCGGCGGAATCGCGTTGCCGCGCACCGTCTGGGCGCATGGCTTCGTCTCGGTGAACGGCGAACGCATGTCGAAAACGCTCGGCAATGTCATCGCGCCCCAAGAAGTCGTGCAACGCTTCGGGGTCGATGGGTTTCGCTACCTCTTCCTGCGCGAAGTTCCCTTCGATCGTGACGGTGATTTTTCTTGGACGACCTACACGGAACGCTACAACGCCGACCTCGCCAACGATCTCGGCAACCTGCTGGCACGCACGCTCGCCATGGTGCAACGTTATTGCGACGGCGCGGTGCCGCCGCGAGCAACCGACGACCCGCGCGACCAAGCGTTCCTCGGCATGCTCGAGCGCGCGACGGCGGACTACTGCACGCACGTGCAGAACTTCGCCATCCATGCAGCGCTCGCTGCCGCATGGTCGACGATTCAGGCGGCCAACCGCTACATCGAGGAATCCAAACCGTGGGAGCTGGCGAAGAACCCCGCGGAGCGGGCGCGCCTCGGCACGATCCTGCGCAACCTGCTCGAGGTCCTGCGACACGTGAGCGTCATGATTGCCCCCGCGATGCCGGCGAAAGCGGCGGAGATGCGCCGCCAACTCGGTCTCCCGGACGATTTGTCGCAGCGCCGCTTCGCTGGCGAGTTCGGGGTGCCGCCGCAGGACTGGCCGCGCGTTTTCCCAGGCCCCAGCTTGTTCCCCCGCCTCGAAACCAAGCCCTGAAACTCCAGTGCGCAAAGTTTGCGGCCATGTCAAAACGGCACCTCGAAGCGTGTCAGGTTAAGACGCCTGGGGCTCCCTAGAAGCCGGCCGGGTTCCTGGAACCACCTCTAAGCTCTTTGCATTGAGTTCCTTGCGAGGATCTGGAAGCGCCTCCCCGGCCTGGTACGCCTTGTGCGATGAATGAGGTCACGGCCTCGGAAGCGGGGCTCGAGCAAGGAAGAGGTGATCGCGATGTTGACCACCGAGCTGCTCAAGAAGATGCAGGAGGCGAAAGCCGTCGAGATTTACCTGGGGTACACGATCCAGGAAATCTCCGGCTGGTATCTCGCGGTGCCACAGGGCTGGCGAGGAGACATCCTCGAGGCGGCGACACTCCCCGAAATGCGGCGCAAGGTCTGGCGCTGGTGGTATCAGATTCCTGCGTGAGGTGGGGGGCGCGCCATCCCGCCCACCCCGCTGCGTCAGCTTCTCCACTCCTTGCCGATTCCGACTCACCCGAGACAGAATGTCGCGGTCCATCTGCTTCCCTGGTTCACTGTGTCACTCCGTCGGTCTGGCGGAGATCGCCATGCGACGGCGCAGTTCCCTAACCAATTGCAAAATAATGTGTTCGCCACTCCGGATCCGCCGGCTCGGACTTGGTACGGAGCGTGCCTTGGTGGGAATCCAGATCGCGCAGCGGAACGAGAGCGCGATCGAGGCGACACCTTCGACAAGAGTCATTGGATGATGCAGCCAACGCGCTGCGGCTCGTGAATCGGTCGATTGTGGCGTGGAATGAACCGGGTTATCAAGGCCTGACCCTGGGGGCGCAGTTCGGGCTCCGGTTCGCCACGCCGCATCGACCGTTCTTCCTTTTCTCCCGCTCAGCGTCTGCGCCACGGTGCGAGTTTTCCTCCTGCCGAACTTTTCCCGAGCTGTCCATCTGTCACGGCGTTCACGTCGACGCCGGCACATTCGTGACATTCGGGCACGTGGCGTCTCGGCCACAGGGAGGAGAGCGCGGTGCGCATGCCTCGCAACAGCCTATCGCCAAACACGTTGCACCGTCAGCGCCGCTGTGGCTGACCCTGGTACGCGGCGTGCTCTCCGGCGTTTGGCAATCCTGTGGCCGACCTCCGACTTGCGCCATCCCCGCCCCGGGGATCGATCGGTGACACGTTCCGAGCGAGAGAGACGGTTCGAGGAGAACTTTCTCGGCTATCACATTCGCGAGCGCGATGGGATCTTCATCGCGGTGCCGCTCGATTGGTCCCAAGGTCGAGGCGAAACCATCGTTTCGACCGATCTCACCACTCTCCGCGACGAGATCCGCCGTTGGTGGTATCAAGTCGGGCATTGAATGCTTGGGCTCGAGCGCTCTTCAGCGAAAGCGACCCTTGACCTCCGCCCAACTGCCGGTGCGCACACCCACCGCGAGCTGGAACACGAACACCAAGCCTTGCTGACCACTGACGATGAAAAGTCGGCGCCGCGAATCGATCGCCATGCGGCCCGGTGACGGCAAGCCGCTGCGCGGCCAATCGTACAGTCGCCGGCCACTCGCATCGAAGGTTTCGACGAAACCGTTGAGCACGTCGGTCACGTGCAAGGTGCCGGAGTCCACGATCGCGGCGAGCGGCGCCGGCAGCTCGAAGTCCAGGCCATTGCCACGAAACCGTCGCACTTCGGTACCGGCGGGGTCGAGTTGCACGACCTCGTGACCCAAGAGGTCGATGATCGAGAGGAACCCGAGCGAGTCCAGGACGACATCCGTCGGTTCCACGAGAGGCGGAGAGAGGCTGTCGCCCAGGATGCGAACGAACCGTGGCGGCGACTGGCTCCAATCCAAATGCTGCACGCGTCGATTGCCAGCGTCGGCGACGTACAGCTGCCGATCGCGTGTGAGCGTGAGCCCCGCCGGCGACGAGAACTCTCCCGCTGCCGCACCGAACGCCCCGAATGCTTCGACGAAGCGACCGTCGCGGAAACGCTGAATGCGGTGGTTGCCACGATCGGCGACGTAGACATCGCCCGCAGCGTCGACTGCCAAGCCGTCGGGAGACCGCAGTTGCCCTGGGTCGCTGCCGCCCACTGGGCTACCACCGTCCAAGAGCCAGGCCCCCAATGCGGTGCCGTTTTCGTCGAAGTAGGTGATGCGATGCAGGAACCGGTCGGAAACATACAGTGTGTCGCCGGCGTTGACCGCGACTCCGCTCGGCGCCCACAGCTCGCCCACCGCCATGCCACGCTCGGCCCAGACCCCCACGAAGCTGGGTTGCGCCGCGAGCGGCGACACACCGAGGCGCAGCCACAGCACGGCAGCGACCCAGCGCCACAGCCCGGCGACGCGCCACCAGACCGGCGAGACCGACCGACTGGATCTGTTACTCGCCCGTGTGGGTGCTGAGGAACACGTAATAGGTCGTGAGTGGACGCGCGAGGAGATTCCGCGGGAATCGGAAGCAGATTTTGCCCAACGTTTCATCGTAATACACCAGACCCCCTGGCGCCGCCGTCTTCGTCGAGTACTCGGCCAGGAGCTTGTTGTGAGTGTAATCGTAGAAACGCACGTCGTCCGGAGAGATGAACAGACCGTACAGGTCGTTGCGAAAATCTCTTTGTACGAAATGTTCGGCGAAGAGACGGCTCTCGTAGGGCTCCAGGTCCTCTTCGAGTCTGGCGCGCACCAGCACGACGATGGGATCTGGATCCCCGGCCGGTCGTTTGACTTCCTGGATTTCCCATGCGGGTTTTTCTCCCGAATACTCGGCCGAGAGAGAATCGACCATCCGTTGCATCCACTTCGGCAGTGACGGATCATGCGCCGCGATGGTGAACACGTATTCATCGCCGATCTCGTAACCCAGGAGCCCCCATGCGTCCTTGGTGTCGCGCCAACGCAGGATCGGTTGCACCCCCTGGACGTCTCCGGGCCAGGTTTCGCACCCGGGCTGGATCGTGGGTGTGTACTGCGACAACCGTTGCTGCACGCGCTGCAGCAAGGCTTCGCCCTGCACGCCCATGGCGCGTTCGATCGCCTCGCGTGCCACCGTGTTGCCACCGCCCTCGCCAGCCGGTGCGCCGCGCACGAGCGCCAGGAACTTCTGCGCCCCCAGCTCGTCGAGCAATGCCCGGCACCACAGCGCTTGCATGGGAACGTCGGCACCCGTATCGCTATTGGGGTCGAAGGGAGCGCCGAGCCGAGCAGGCTGGTGGTGGACTTCCTCGCGGGCTCGCTGCAAGTAGACTCCAGTGCCCAGTTCCGCCGAGCCTCCGAACGCTGCGCCCAATCCCTCCACGAACATCGGCGCGCTGTGGAGTGTCGCGTCGCGCAACGTAAGGTGCACGAGCAAGCGCGCCACCGCATTCATATCCGGCAGGAGGCGTGCCACCACTCGCCCTCCTGCGGGCTGATAACCCGTACGCGCGACCGTTCCCACCAGGCTGCGCACATCGGCGTCGTCGTCGCACAAGTAGTATTCGAGCTTGATGCGCTCGAGACGCAGCTGGGCTGCTTGTGGTGTTTCCAGTTGCGCGAACAATCTGGCGATCTCAGCGTCCAACGCGGTGAGCGCGTGCTGGCTGACCAGCGTCAGTTTCTTGGCACGCAAGCGAATGAACCGGCTCTCGCGTCGCGTCCAATCGCGGGTCGCCTCGAGGTACGGAAGCGAAACGCGCCAGACGCCATCGACCTGTTGCACCAGGTAGCGCAGCGTGTCGCTCGCCACCCCGCTCGCTTCCAGGGCCACGGTGAAGTCCGCCTTGTCCGCCTGCACGACGCTGTCACGCACCACAGGACGCACCTGGCCGGTCATCATCTTGCGTGCCGCGCCACCGTGCATCCAGTAGTCGTCGTAGCTGGCTTCGACATCCGCGAAGGTGATCCCGAGCGCACTCGCGCGGCGGAGATCACGCGCGTCCCAGTGCGCTTTGGCGTCATCGAGGCGACCTTGCAGCCGCGCGTGCAAATACTCCCGCAGGACCTGCCCCGGTCCGGGAGCGGCGACGGCCGGCGACGTCGAAGAGAACAACAGGAAGCCAATGAGCAGGGTGGGTGCCGCAGCCACGCGCCCCCATGCGCTCCACCACAGGCGCGGCGATCGTCCGTTATACTGCGGCCCCCACGTGACCTCGGCGTGGCGTTGTCGCCTGTGTGTGCGGCCGCTTTGCATAGGTCTGAGCGTGGCAGAAACGAGCGCCACCGCGCAAGCCTGTTCGCGCCGTGTGTCCAAACGGGCTCATCTCACGCCGAGAGTCTGCAATTCCCGGACGGCACGCGCGGGATCGGAGCCGAATGCTCGTCGATAGCCACGTGCACCTCAACAGCCCGGATTTCAGCGCCGACCTGCAACAAGTCCTGCACCGCGCGCGCGCCGCCGGCGTGCGGCGATTCCTCTGTCCTGGCTACGATTTGGCATCGAGCCATGCCGCCGTGGCCTTGGCCGCTTGCGAACCGGACGTCATCGCGGCGGTGGGGATCCATCCTCACGACGCGCAAACATGCAGTGCCGAGGTCGCTGGCGAGATCGAGTCCCTCCTGGTCACCCACCGCGCTCAGGCGGTTGGCGAGACCGGTCTGGACTATTACTACGATCATTCACCGCGCGACGCACAGCAGCAGGCACTGCGGCTGCATTTGCACATGGCGCGCCGTCACAACCGGCCGGTCGTGGTGCACAACCGCGACTCCGATGCGGACATGGCGCGCATCCTCGCCGAGGACGGCGCCGGGCTGCGTCTCGTCCTGCACGCTTTCGGCGGTTCCGAAGTGCTCGCGGCACTCGGGGCGCGCCACGGCTTCTTCTTCGGCATCGGCGGCTTCCTCACCTTCAAGAAACACCCGCTTGCCGATCGCGTGCGCGATTTGCCACGCTCGGCGCTGTTGCTCGAAACCGATTCGCCTTATCTCAGCCCGCACCCACGGCGCGGCCAGCGCAACGAGCCGGCACACGTCGAGATCGTCGCCCGCCGCCTGGGCGAGCTGCTCGGCCTCGGTGTCGACGAGGTCGGCACATTGACGACGCGCAACTTCGAGCGCTTCCTGGACGGCGCCGGGTGAAAGCGGGCGCCTTGACCCTGCGCGGGGCCGATGTTAGCCTCGGCTGCCCGCCTTTGCGGAGGTTCCCCTTCCCCATCCTGCTCGTGCTGCAATGCATGCGTTCTGCCTGTCACCCCGCGTGCACGCCCGCAGCGCACGGAGTGGAGGTCGCGTGAGCAATCCGGTCGTGGAGCGCTTGCGGCGTCATGGCCTGCGCCCGCGCAAGGAACTCGGCCAGCACTTTCTCGTCGAACCCGGTGTTCTGACGCGTCTGGTGCAGCTCATCGCCCCTGCGCCCGGTTCGGTCGTCCTCGAGTTCGGCGCCGGCGTCGGTGTGCTCACCGAGCGACTCTTGGATGCAGGCGCACGAGTCGTGGCCGTCGAGCTCGACGATGCGCTGGCAGCGGTGCTGCGCGCCGAGCTCGGCGACCGCGACGCCTTCACGCTCTTGCACATGGATCTCGCGGCACTCGATGTCGCGGCGATGCGCCGGCAACTCGGTGTCTCGACTCTCAAGCTGGCAGGAAATCTGCCCTATCAATTGACGAGCACGGTGCTGTTCGGTTTGTTCGAGCTCGAAGAGCACCTGCAGGATGCCGTGCTCATGGTGCAGCGCGAGGTGGCGCAACGTATTGCGGGAGCCCCCGGTTCGCGCAACTACGGTATCCTGAGCGTCCTGTTGCAGACCTACTACGACATCGAGATCGCGGCGCGGGTCAAAGCCGGGGCCTTCTGGCCGCCGCCGCGTGTCGAATCCGCCATTCTGCGCATCACGCCCCGGCCCGGTGGCCCGGCGCTGCCTTGGCCGGACCGCGCACGCTACGTGCGACTGGTGCGTCACGTGTTCAACGAGCGGCGTAAGATCTTGCGCAACACGCTCAAGAAGTTCTACAGCCTGGACTCCGCCGCGCTCGTGCACTGCGAGCGCGCCGCCGCGATCGACTTCGGCCGGCGTCCGGAATCGCTGTCGGTCGTGGAGTTCGTGCGTCTCTTGCATGCGTTGCCCGCGAGCGCTGACTCTGGAGTGGAGGTCTGAGGTTGCGCGGTCCTCGGCGCGTTGCCGGAATCCTCGCCGTCCTGCTGGGAATCGGCGGGCCCCAGCATGCGTGGGGTCTGTGGCCACTCGATCGCGTGTCACGCGTGCACACCGACAGCCTCTCCGCACCGGAATGGGACACGCGCTTCCAGACCTGGAGGGAGCGTCCACTCGGTGTCCCGGATAGCGCGCAGGCCGCGGCGGAGTCGGCGATGGCGGAACTGCGCAAGGCCAGCGAGTCCGGCGTCTTCGATCCTTCGCTTCTCGCCCGGCTCGCCAAGCAGGCTCAATCCGGGCAACTCGACTTGCCGGTCCCTGGTGCCAAGCCAACCGCCCAAGAACCTGGAACACCGGCGGCGACGAAAGCCGCTGCCGCTGGCACCGATTCGATCCAAGGTCAGAGTGCGCCCGGAACGAACGTGTTTGGCAGCGCGGACTCGCTGGCCAACGCGGGCTCGAGCAGTTCGGCGGGATCGTTCGCGGATTCGGCGCAAGCGGCCGCCGATTTGAGCGGGACCGGGAGTGCGCCGTCGACCGGTCCGTTCCAGGGGCTCACCCCCGGCGTCACCACCGTGTTCGCGGACCGCGGCTTCGCCCCAGCTTTCTCTGCGTCGCTCAACAGCAATAACGACCGCATGCGACTCACGTCGTCGCTCGCGGCAGCACTCGCGGATCGTTCCGGTCTGACCTTGTCTGCGAGCCTGGGACACGACCAAGAGCTGCGCTTGTCGCAAGGGAGCGAGAACGAAACCAAGAACCTGCTCACCTCCCTCACGTTGCCCATCCGCAAAGTGGGACTCACATTCGGCGTCTCGGCGTCGGACGCGCGGCGCACTTCCCTCGGAGGTCGCAGCGTCACCGGCCGCACCTCGGACAGCTTCGAGAACAAGATGGCCTCGACGCAGGCGGGGTTCTTGCGCCAGATCGTGCCCGGCGTCGGCCTCAATCTATCCTACGACCGCCGCTTCACTGTCGACGAGCAGAGCAGCGCCTCGACGCAGGACGCGAGTGCCGGCGAGCGCTCGACGCAAACGACGGGAAATTCCTACGGCGCCGGGATCCAATACGACCCTGCGGCGTGGATGAAGCTGAAAGGGCGTTACGGCCGCGCGGTGAGCAGCCAGCTGTTCACCGTCAGCCCTCCCCCCGAAGGGAACCCGAGCGGCGAAACCACACAACCGAGCGAGGGCGACACGCTGAGCATCCGCGTCGACATGCCGCTCGGGCGGCTGTTGCCGCAGCTCAGCGCCGATTTCCAGGTGCGCCGCACCGAGTTCAGCTACACCGACGTGTCGCGTACTTCGTCGGGGAGCACCGGGAATGCCTTCCTGTTCGTGGTCGAAACCGAGACGCGCTTTTCGCGCGCGCTACGCATCGACGGCAAGGCAGAGCCGTGGAAGTTCCTGTCGACGGACTTCGGCATCGAGGTGGTGCGTGATTCGGTGAGCGCGGCGGTGCGGACCAACGTGTTCGAAGATGCCAAGCGCGCGCGTTGGTCCTTGGGCGGCACCTTGCGCTACCCGGGCAATGGCCAGCTGCGCCTGAGGCTGGACGGAACACGTGCGGATATCAACAAGGACGACCCCAAGGCCGACCAGAGCACGACACAAGCCCTCAACCCGCAAACGCGGGTCGACGAGTCACGCCAGCTCTCCGGTGAAATCCTGCAGCCCTTCACCAAGACGATGAAAGTGCGCCTTTACGGCAACGTCGAGCTCGCGCAGGGCTTCTACGCCCACGCCGGGCCGCAGGGCTTGGGCGATCGCGACGATCTCCGCGCTCAGCTGGGCGGTGACCTGGACGGCCAGATCAGCAGCAAGGCCAGCGCACGGGTGGAGGTTTACGTGCGCGGTTTCAACCAGGCGTTCATCGACCCGCGGCGCTCGAAGGACAGCCGCAACGAAACCGAATACGTGGTGCGGCAGCGCTTCGATTACAGGATCACGCCGCAAGTGTCGCTCAAACAATTCTACGGTCTGTCCTCGAAGGTCGTCGATGAGACGTTCGACCCCAACGGCGACACGTTGAATCGTAACCACTTCCTGCAGACGACGTTCAATTTCAAGATGACATCACGCCTCACGCTCGACACCCGCTTCGACTACCGGCTGCAGGACAACGGCTTCTACGTCCAACTTCAGCCGCGTTCCCCAGAACGCATTTTCGCTCCTACGGCGCGGACGAAGACGGATGAAATCGCCCTCGGGATCCGTTACACTCTGATCCAAGAGGGCAAGCTCAGCTTCATCTCCAACCAGGTATCCACCCGCGAGCATCGCACGATCTTCTTCAACGGACGCGCGACGGGGGTCAACGTCATCAACCGTGGCAACGTCGCCCTGGGATTGGAATCAAAGATCACCATGGGGGACCTGCAGCTCGACGCCAAGCTGGCACGCAACCAGAGCTTCAACGTCAGTCTCAACAGGAATGTGTACTACAATGTGCAATCCACGCTTTCGTACACGTTCTGAGCGCCCGCGTGGAGCCTGGCTCGCAGGGTGGGCAATCGCGCTCTCCGGCTGCGCCGTCTTGTGCCTCGGCGCCTGCGACAGCTTCACGCCACGCGAGGCACCACCTCCCTGCGATCCGGTCAACGACCCGAGTTGCAGACCTCCGCCGGATTTCCTCGCGCCGATCAACCCCCTGATCGTGCGCGACAACATCGAGCGTGCCATCGAGGGCCGCACGGTGGAACCGAATTATAAACGAAGTCTGGCCCCGGAGCCCGAGGACCTTCCCGACGCGTTCGTCTACTTTCCCGATCCGCAGGCCGAGGCCCTGGCCCCCTTTCCCGGCTACTTCGTGGGCTGGGACAAAGTGCGTGAGGTCCAGTTTATGCTGACGCTGCTCGAAGCGTCGGGGGACAGCCTCCGCAACGTCGAAATGGCGTTTCCGCGTTTCTCCGTGGACCCGGATTTTCCTTCCACGTCGACCCTGACCCGGTACGACGTGGATTACGAGCTGACCCTGACGTACGTTCGGGGAGATCCGCCCCAGGAACGGATCGATTTCTACGCCGGGAGGTCCAAATGGGACTTCTTCACCGGCGATCGGGACTTGTTCTGGACACTGCTGAGGTGGGAAGACATCGGCCTCCCCCCGAGCTCCAGCAGCACACCCATCGGCACGATGGGATCGCTGCGGACCTTCGTGAGGCCATGAATCAAACAGCTACAGCCCCAGAGTCGCCAGGCCGCCGCGGCCATTCACGGCAGCGCGGAGCGACCAAAGAGCAAGACGAGGAACCACGCCAGGGGCAACCGGGTGGCGGCACCCAGGAGGCGTGGTATAATCACGGCGTCTTGCCCACTCGAAGTTTCTATGGAGGAAGTCCGTCATGTCGCGCGTCAGGGAACACTTGAGACCCACAGCCTTGCTCCTAGCCCTGGCTACATGTCTCACAGCGGGCTGCATCTTCAGCCCGGACATAGGCAAAGTCCCGCCCACGCCTCCGCCCGTCATCGATTCGCCAGTCGCTCTGATCAACGCGTTATCGCGTGCCTATCTGACACGGGACGCCGAGCTCTTCAAGTCGCTGCTGGCGAACAATCCGGATCGGAACGCGGAATACCTTTTCCTCCTGAGCGAACCCACAAATCTCGGCGAGACGCAGTGGGGGTACCAGGAAGAGGCGCGCATTCACCAGCGCATGTTCCATCCCGAAGCGCCACCTCCGGGTGATCCACCGGTTGACGCGGAACTATGGCTGCAGAGCCTGACGATCACGCTCACGAACCAGGAAACCTTCACCGAGCGGTCGGATCTGTATTCGGAGAACGCGGGCCTCGACGGCAAGCTCGATCCTGCGATCTGGAAGGTGACGGACGCGCGCTACACGACCTACGTGTTCTTCGACTTGCTGGGCACGGACTACAAGGTCGAGGGCGAAGCCAACTTCGTGGTTCTCGAGGATCTGACCAAGGACATCGGCGATGCCGGTAAATTCCTGATCTATATTTGGGAGGACATCTCGGTGCCGACGAAGCCGGCGAGCACCGATCCGGCATAGATCCCAAACCATTGACAATCCCGACGACGCGGACCATGTTCGCACCGGCCACGCTCCACGGCGTGGCCGGTTGCTTGTGGAGGCTTCCGTGGTGCGGTGGGGTGGGGTGGTGCGACGGGAGCGGAGAGCGCGCCCGCGCTTTGTCTTGATCGCGCTCGCCTGCGGACTGGTCCTGCTCGGCGGCGTGACCCTGCTCACCTCGCGCGCAGGCAACGTGATGCTCGTGCGCGCCGGGCTGACGCGGCCCTTCCTGTCGCGCCTGGCCGTTCACCTCGACGTCGCTCTCGCCGAGCGCTTCCTGTCCATGGGCCTGCTGCGCGGCGATGTCGACACCCGCCGCGCCACCGAACCGCGCTCGTCGTTGCGCCAGTACACGTTTCGCGCGCCGGCGCATCTCACGCCCACGTTGTGCAATCTGTGGATCACACGCGCGGCGCGCGCGGCCGGCGCCCAAGTGCTGGCCGCTCAAGAGCTGCATGCGCGCCGTGGCGAGGTAGTGATCGCCCTCGGCTTCGCCGCGCGCCCGACGCATCGCATCGTCGTGCGGCCGGCGCCGCCGCCACCGCCCGCGGGCAAGACGGTGCGAATCGCGCTCGTCATCGACGATCTGGGTCACAACCTCAACGCGACGACGCGCGGCATCCTCGATCTCGGCGTGCCGATGACTCTCGCCGTACTCCCCGATCTGTCGCGCAGTGACGACGCTTTCCGCGCCGCCGCGAAACGCGGCCTGCCGGCGCTGTTGCATCTGCCCATGGAGCCCGAGGGCGACGAGAACGCCGGCCGCCATCCGATCACCCTCGGCATGGAGACGAGCGCGATGGAAGCGTTGGTCGAAAAGTATCAGCACAAGTACCCGGGATTCGTCGGCGTCAACAACCACATGGGCTCACGCGTGACCGCGGACCCGGCGACGATGAAGGCCTTCGCCACGGTGCTGTCCCGGCGCGGCCTGTTCTTTTTGGACAGCGTGACGACACCGCGCAGCGTCGCCTACCGCGCCGCTCGCGCCGAAGGCGTGTGGAGCGTGCGCAACGATCTCTTCCTCGACACCGAAACGGAATCCGTCGAGACCGTCGCCACCCGGCTCGAGCAACTCGGCGCGATCGCGCGCCGGCGTGGCCTGGCGGTCGGAATCGCGCACCCCCGTCCATACACCTTGGAGGCGCTGAAGGCACTGATTCCCAGGCTGCAGGCCGAGGGCATCCGCTTCGTCACGCTCGAGGAGCTGAGAGGCAAGCCAGCGGCTTCCTGAGAGGTCTGGCGCTTGACGGACCCCCGAAGCGCCCTATAATGGCGAGGCTCTAACTCACTGGGCGTGCGCATCCGAGGCTTCGATCCGGATCCCGTTCCTTCCGAACGACGACTCACGCGACGACGGCCTAACCCGAGACCCCAGGGGTCGTGGGGGCGAACGCCGCGACGCCTCGAGAGGACGCATGGACCGCAATCTCACGACCCGGCTCATCGTCATCTTGCTGGTCGCCGGCGCGAGCTTGTTCCTTCTCTATCCGACCTATCGCTACTTCTCGAAGTACCACAAGCTGACACCCGAGCAGGTCGCGGCGCTCTCCGAAGCGGAACGGCGCAACATGCGTTCAGTGGCCGACAAGTCCATGAAGTTGGGACTGGACCTGCAAGGTGGCATGCACGTGGTGATGGAGCTCGACCGCGGCATGGTGCGTGATTCCGATGCGCACGACGCTCAGGACCGGGTGATGGAGATCCTCTCGACACGGGTGGATCAGTTCGGTGTCACCGAGCCGACAATCGCGCGCCAGGGCAACGACCGCATCTTGATCCAACTGCCGGGAGTGGACGACCCGGAACGCGCCAAAGGCCTCCTGGGGGACGTCGCCCAGCTCGAGTTTCGCCTGGTGCGCGAGACCCCGGATCTCGTCAAGGCCATTCAAGCCATCGACGTGGTCCTGGTGGCGAAGGGGCCGCCCACGAACCCCGAAGTGGCTAACCCGCCCGGTTCCCAGAGCTCGGCCGTGTCGCCGGCAGATTCCAACGCTGCCGTGGCCGACACCACCGGGACGTCCGCGGCCGATTCGCTGCACCTGCCGGAATTGCCGCGCGTCACTCCCGAGCAGCCGACCAACCCGTTCAGCGGCTTGTTCGTGCAGTTGCAGTTCGGTGCCCTTTACGTTCCCGACGATGGATTCCGCGTGCAGCGCGTGCGCGAGCTTCTGGCCGACAGTGACGTGCGCGCCGCACTCGCGACCGCCGTGCCGCGCGCCGAATTCTTGTGGAGCAGCGAGGAAGGACCGCGCACGGCGGATGGCGTCTCCGCCCGGTTGCTCTATCTCGTGAGCACGGAAAAGGATTTGACCGGCGACTCCTTGGAGGACGCGAGCATCGGCCCCGACCCGGACCGCCCGGGCTCGATGCTCATCGACTTTCGCTTGAACCGCCGTGGTGCGCGCACGTTCTCGCGTCTGACCGCGGACAACGTCGGCAAGCAGCTGTGCATCATCCTCGATGGCGTGGTGAAATCGGCACCCTCCATCCGCAACCGCATCCCGAATGGCCAAGGCCAAATCAGCGGTTCCTTCACCGACGAGGAGGCGCGCGACCTGGCGATCGTGCTGCGTGCCGGTGCGCTGCCCGTGAGTCTCCACATCGTCGAAGAGCGCACCGTGGGGCCGACGCTCGGCAGCGATTCACTGCGCCGTGGCTTGGTGGGAGGTCTCGTCGGGCTCGGGCTCAGCGTCAGCTTCCTCATCGTCTACTACCAATTCTCCGGGCTGGTGGCGGCGCTCGGGCTCGCGCTCAACCTGATCATCACGCTCGCGGCCATGGCAACTCTCGGCGCGGCATTGTCGCTGCCCGGGATTGCCGGCATGGTGCTCGCCGTGGCGATGGCGGTGGACGCCAACGTGCTCATCTTCGAACGCATCCGCGAAGAGCTGCGCAAGGCCAAGACGGTCAGCTCTGCGATCGAGGCCGGGTACAAGGGCGCTCTCTCCGCCATCGTCGACTCCAACTTGACCACGCTCTTCGCCGGCATCGTGCTGCTGTACTACGGCACCGGGCCCGTGAAGGGCTTCGCCGTCACGCTTTGCATTGGCATCACCACCTCGATGTTCACCGCGCTCTTTGTCACCCGCTTCATCTTCGACCTCCTGACCCGCAAGCGGCGCCTGCAGAAACTGAGCATCTGAGGGCTGAACCCCAATCCGGATCGGAAACCATGCTGCAGTTGATCAAGGAAACGAATTTCGACTTCATCGGCCGGCGCAAGGTGGGCTTCGTCGTTTCCGTCGTCACGCTCGTCATCGGCCTCGGATCGATCGCGGTGCGCGGCGGCTTGCGCTTGGGAGTCGAGTTCACCGGCGGCGTGCAGATCGACGTCCAGATCGACGGCACCACGGCCGCCGACATCGTGCCCGTTCGTGATGCGGTCGGCGGTGCCGGGTACGACAACCGCAGCATTCAGGCGGTGCAGCAAGGCCAGCGCACCTCGTTCTTGATCCACCTGCCATCCACGGAAACGGTGGCGGAGACGGCAACACCCTCGACGCTCGGATCGACCAGCTCCGACGCCATCCTGCAAGCGCTGCGGCAGCGCTTCCCGAACCAGACCGTGACCTTGCTGTCGCTCGAATCGATCGGCCCCAAGGTCGGCAGCGAGCTGCGCGGTGCGGCGGTGCAGGCCATGCTGCTTTCCATTCTGCTTATTCTGCTCTACATCGCCTGGCGCTTCGAGTGGCTCTTCGGCGTCGCGACCGTCGCCGCGCTGGCGCACGACCTGCTGCTCACGCTCGGTCTGTTCTCGCTCTTCAACAAAGAAGTGACGCTGTCCATCGTCGCCGCCTTCTTGACGCTCGCGGGTTACTCCGTCAACGACACCATCGTGATCTTCGACCGCATCCGCGAGGAGCTCAAGCTCAAGCAGCGCCGCGAAAGCGTCGACCGCATCTTCAACGGCGCCATCAACAAGACCTTGTCGCGCACTTTGCTCACCAGCGTCACCACCATGTTGGTGTTGATTTCGCTGCTCATTTATGGCGGCGACGTCATCAAGGACTTCGCTTGGGTGTTGGCCATTGGCGTCGTCGTCGGCACATACTCGTCGATCTTCGTCGCTTCGCCGCTGGTGATCCAGTGGTACCACCGGATGTCCAAGGCGGACACGACGCGATCGACTTCCTAGCCCACGTAGGTTCGGCGCATGTCCGAGTTCCTTGCGATTCTCGTCCCATCCCTCGTGCTCGCCTGCGGCGCCGCGGTGCTGCTGCTGCATGTTTTCGGCCTGCCGGCCAATTGGATCCTCCTCGGCATGGCGGCGCTCTACGGGCTGGCGACGCAGTGGCAGCCGGTGGGACTTTGGACACTGGTCGTGCTCGCGGCACTCGCCGGATTGGCGGAAGGCCTGGAGTTCGCCGTCGGCGTCGGGTTCACCGCCAAGCGCGGTGCTACGCGCGCGGGGGTCGCGGGCTCGTGTCTCGGCGGCATCGTGGGCGGGATTGGGATGGCACCGCTCATGCCCCCGCTCGGCGCGCTGTGTGGCGCCTTTCTCGGCTCGTTTCTCGGTGCGGTGGCGCTCGAGTATCGGGCGCAGCGGCACATGGACCGGGCGCTGCGCGCGGGCCGCGCCGCGTTTCTCGGCCGCGTTCTGGGCGCGTGCGTGAAAACGGTGTGTGGTTTGGGGATGTGGGGCGTGCTCGCGTACCGCATCTTGTTCGCGCGCTGAGTCGCGTGCAGACTCAGCCGGTCTTGCGCCGCCGCTGGCTCTGCACTTGTTTGCCGCACCAAGCGCAGAATTCCCAGTAGTCGTCTGCCACAGGGTTGGCGCACGCCGCACAGCGCTCCGCCAACAGCCGACTTCGCCAGGGTCGAAGGCGCGCGTTGCACCAAGGGCAGTGCTGCATGTGCGGCAGGAGCCGGCGCTCGCCACAGCGGGAACAGCGACCGCCGTAACGGGCATCCCGACTCGGCAGATGCGAGACGTGGCCGAATCCGGGCCCGTAGCACCAGGCGCAGTACTTCCAATCTTCGTGCACGCCGTGCTCGCAGCGATTGCAAACACCCGGGAAACGGGTGATCCCCGCAAACGAGTTCTTGTGGAAACCGCACCAGGGGCAAACGCGCATAAACTCCGACAGCGCGCCGGAACAGCGGTGGCAGCGGAACTCGAGCTGCAGGTGGCGCTCGAAGCGCTTCTCGAACTCGCGCTGACGATACTGCCGCCAGGACAAGCGTTTTGCCGGCGCGGCGCGCGGGACACTCATGTTCCCAGTGGCGAGCTCCGGCACCGCTGCACGCACCGCGCGCAGCATGGTGCCCGCGTCGCGATAGCGATGTTCGAGGTCGAAGGTCACCGCGCGGCGGATGACGCGCACGAGGGCGGCGGGCACACGGGCGCCAAAGATCTCGTGGCGTTCGAAGGGCCAGCGCAGCGGCCAGCGTGGCAGCGTCCGGGTCACCATCTCGTAGAACACCAAGGCGACGGCGAAGACATCCGACGCGAACGTCGGCCGGCCGTAGGCTTGTTCCGGCGCGCGGTAGCTCGGCGTGCCGGTCGCCGTGGTGTGCGTCACCGGCTGGTCGATGAGGCGGGAAACGCCGAAGTCGGCGATCTTTACCCGCCCGTCACGCCAGATCAGGATGTTCTCCGGCTTGACGTCACGGTGGATGACACCACAGGCGTGCGCGCAGGCCAGGCCGTCCAGCACCTGCTCCAGTACGTGGATCGCATAACGCACCGAGCGTGGACGGGCGAATGCGTCCTGCAGCGTACCTTCCCCCAGCTCGGAGATCATGACGAACTGCCCACTCAAGATCTCGGCGGTCTTGAGCCGCATGATGTTCTTGTGATCCAGGCGCGAGATGATGCGCACCTCGTTGCGGAACGTGCTCTGGGTCAACTCGGGGACCGGCGGGGCGAAGATCTTGAGCGCCACGTGCGAGCCTTCGACGGTGTCGTAGGCCCGGTAGACGCGCGCGAAGGCGCCCACACCGAGAAGTTTCTCGATGCGGTACTTGTGCAGCACATCACCGCGACGGAGGAGCGCCGCGGCGCCGCGGGTTCTTGCCGATGCGTGCGCCGGCATGAGTCGAGTTCTCTTCTGAGGAGGTTCCGCACCGCGCGGGCGCGGCACGGCTTCAACTATAGCGCATTCCACAAAGCCGGCGATGGCATGGTGAGCGCCTCATCCGTGGTGCCGGACCTGCGTTAGACTGATGCCGTCGCCAGCCGAGGGAGTGGCATGTTGACCTGGCTCCGCCTGCTCTGGATCTCGGGGTTGCTGCTGCCGTGGACCCTTCCCACCCTGGCCGCGGGGCAGGACGCTCCCGACCCCTCGAATGCGACTGCAGTTTTCCACAGCCTGGAAACCGCCTGGTCCCGGGGGGACGTTGCCGGCATCGTGGCGCACCTTGGGGAGCGGAAAGTGTCGATCGCGTTGCCGGACCTCGAGCCCGGCAGCGGTCGCTTCTCGCCGAGCCAGAGCATTCTCATCCTCGACGGCCATTTCCACCAGACCCGGACGCTGCAATTTCAATTCCTCGACTTTCGCCCACCGGAAGCGGAAAGGCCCATCGCGGTCGCCCTGGCGCTGCGCCGCTATCGCGTGCAAGGAAAAGGGCCCATTGCACAAGATCGCGTCCTGGTGACGCTGGCGCGCGAGGCATCGCGGTGGGTGATTGCCGAGATCACCGCATTGAAATAAACGCCGCCGTTGCATTCGGCGTGGTCCTGCCGGCGACCTGGTGCCGGCTTCGCTGACGCGGGAGACATCGCCCGAGACCCATGCGCACATTTTCTTCGACCATCGCCTTGGGAGTCGCGGCCAGCGTCGCCCTCCTGCTCGAAGCGACCGACACGGTGCGCTTGCCCATATCGGTACGGGCATCGCTCCTCGTCGCCTGCGCGCTCGCGTCGGTGGCGTGGCTGCTGCGCGCGCGTGGTGTGTCGCACCGCTTGGCCGCACCTGCCTGGCTGGCCACGGTGATCGTCGGGCTGGCATTGCCACTGTTCGTGCGTGCGCCCACGCCGCTTGCGTGGTCCACGCAGGTGGAGGACCGGCTGCGCCGCCACTTCGAGATCGTACGCACACAGGTGTTGGAGCTGGAATCCGCGGCGCGCGCGCTCGGGGATCGCGCCTACGAGATCAGCGTGACCGAGGCACCCCAGGGGGCGGATGCGGCCCCGCGTCTATTCGATGCCGTCGACTCGCTCGTGCATGCGGGTGCGCCATCCCGGCCTGCCTCGGCCTGGGGGATCCGCATCTTCGGCGCCAGCGGGCAATTGCTGGCTTGGGCCGGCACCACGCACGCGGCCGAGAGTGGCGTGCGTCTGACCCATTTCGCTCCGGGAGCACGCGAGGTCTACTTCCGGCGCTCCAGCATCGGCACTTTTCTCGTCTACGACCGGCAGGATGGTCGGACCGGAACGGCCTCGGCTGATTCGGTGCTCGTTCCGCGCGTTGTCGTCGAGACCCCGGTCTACACGACATTCGAGCGCCCGCATGACGCCCGCGCCGGCCGGGATCTCGCAGCCGAGCTCTCGACCGACATCGACGTGCAACTCCATTACGAAACGCGCCTGGTGCCGCCGTATCTGACGCAAAAGAACATCGAGATCCACGGGGATTCCGACCACGGTCTGCAAGGTGATTTCGTCATCCGTGGCGACGATGGCGCCCCGCGCCTGCTCGGACGCTTGAGCGCGCCACCGCTCGAGAGCACCATGCAGCAGCGTCTCGGACGGTTGCGGCTCCTGCAGAGCATTCTCATGCTCGCGGCTTTGGCCATCGCGGGCTGGACCTGGATGCGTCGCTCACCCGCATGGTGGCGCTTGTCGTGGGATCAGCCGCTGGCGGGGATCGTCCTTCTGTGGGCGGCGCGCGCATTGCTCGCGTGGCTCGATCTTCCCTCCCCGTCGTTGACCGATCACGGCGTGTTGAATCCGACTGCATTTGGCATTCATGGAATCGGCGGCTTGTTGCGCACGCCGTTCGACCTGCTGTCCACGGCTCTTGTGCTGCTCGCGAGCGTGCTTCTCCTCTTCGTTCGACGCGTACGCCGGCAGCCGGCGACACCACCCACTCGGTCTCGGGTGTCGAGCGGCGCGCGCACGGTTGCAGCCGCCATCCTCGTTGCCCTGGCCGCGTGGACCGCGCTCGCCATCGCCACATGGGTGGCACGGAACACGACGCTGCCGCTCCTCGGTTCCGCGCTCGACCTTGGCTCCGCAGCCGTGCTCTGCATCCATGGTGCACTGCTGATGAGCGTGTCTGCGGTCCTCGTTCTGGCGCTGCTGCTGGTTTCGACCTTGATTCCGTCCGGCGCGTCGCGCGCACTCCTGGCGATCACCGGGCTCGGGCTCGGTGTGGCGCTGTGGCTGCAAGCCTCGGCGCTCGTCGCCATCGTCGGGGTCGCCGTGCTCGCTGCCGGTACGCGCCTGCGTTTCCTGTTCGCCGACGAGCGTTTCACCAGCTTCAGCGTCGCCACACTCGTCTTGACTGGTCTCGCCGCCACCCTGTCCACCGTTGCGATCGAGGCCGTGGATTTCCGCAACCGACAAGAACACGTCATCCGGCGCACCGAGGAAGTGCGTCAGATGGTGGACGACGTGCGCCCCTTCGTGCTCAAGCATGTCTTGCAGGACCTGGCAGCCGATGCCGATTTGCGTCGCGCGTTGACGTCGAGCGACCCGGCCCCTTTCAGTGCGCTGGCGTTCGAGATTTGGGCCGGCAGTCTGTTGCGCCGCTTGGATTGGCCGTGCCAGGTGCGCGTGCATGACGAAACCGGCGCGGTCATAAGCGAGTTCTCCATCGGTCTGCCGTACAGCCAAGACATCCAGAGTCCAGATTTTCAGGAACGAGCCCTCGCTGAAGAAATGCTCATCGAGCAGACGGAGATCGTGGCGAGCCCGGTCGGAACCGTACGGCTTTACCGCGGCGCCCTTCCCGTACGCCTCGGACGCAGTGGGCCGGTGCGCGGGATCGTCGTCATCGATCTGCCCTTCGCGCACGAGAGCCTCGCCCTGGCCGCGAACCCGCGCGTGCGCTCCCCGGAACTCTTGCGTCCGGGGAGGGACGCGAGCGTCGGACCCCGTGTCGAAGAGTCCGAGCTCTATCTGCTCGCCTGGTTGCGCCATGGCTCCGTCATCGAATCCTCTTCCCCGTACCTCGAGGTGGGGCAGCCATTGCCCGACATCGGGCCGGCGCAAGCGGGTTGGCGGCGGCTGCGGTTGTTGAATGCCACCTACGTGGTGACGGAGTTGCCGGCCGGCGAACGCACGCTGCTCGCCGGGTTTCAGCTCCTCAAGCCTCTCGACCGCCTGCTCGAGTGGACGCAGGTCGCCGCCCTCGATTTCACCGCCGCCGTGGCTCTGCTCCTGGGCCTGGTCGGCCTCGGCCGCTTACGGGCCACGTCGCGCGTGCTGCCGCCACTGCTGATTCCGAAGCGGTTGGGTTTCCAGCAGAAACTCATGGGCGCCTTCCTGGTTGTGGCTTTGCTGCCGAGCGTCGTGATCTCGATCGCGACCCAGAACATCATGCGCGAGCGCAGCACGAGCCGGAATCGCGATGCCGCGCTCCTCAAGGCGCGCTCGGCGGAAGCCGCGCTTGCCGACGTCGTGCGCCGCGAGCTGCAGAGCGCACGCGAGAGCGAGTACGTCGAGTGGTACCTGCGCCACCCCGAATGGTGGATGCAACAGAGCCCGCCGCCGGCACGCGACATCCCCGAGTTCAGCACCATCACCGTGTTCAACGGCGACGGACGCCCGATCCTCGACGAAACGTTGAGCAGCTACTCCGACGCCGAGGGCCTGCGTTTCGTCACCGCCTCGCCGCGTCAGGTCTTTGCGTCGCGCGACGGCCACAGCCAACTCAACCTCGGCGCCCTCGAGCCGGTGTGGGTCACGCCCGAGGGTCGCGATGGTGCCGCGCCGGCGAACCCGCGCCTTTGTTACCTCTACTATCGCCGCCGACTCACCGACGGCTTGCTGCGCGACTTGGCTCCGATTCTGAACACCGACATCAGTGGTTTCGTCGGTCCGCACCTGGTGGTGTCGAGTCAGAAGAGTCTGGCCGCCGCCGGGTTGCTGCCGCACCTCGTGCCGCCAGGCGCTTTCAAGTCGGTGCTCCTGGGAAGCAACCGTTACGCGGTGGTGGAGGAAACTGCGGGTGCGCAGCGCTACTATGCCGGTTATCTGCCACTGCAGGATCGCTTCGGCCACCGCATCGGGGTGCTGGCCGTGCAGCAGCTGCTGCAATCCGACGAGTTCGCCGTCGAAGTCGAACGCACGCGTGCCCTCGTCGTCGGGCTGTCCACGTCCATGTTCGTGCTGACGTTGGCGCTCGCGGTGGCCTTCGCCACCCGCATCTTCGATCCCGTGCGCAATCTCATCGAGGGCACACGGCGTATCGCCGGCGGCAATCTCGCTTTCCGCTTGCAGGCCCGTGCCGGCGACGAGATCGGCGAGCTCGAACGTTCGTTCAACGACATGGCGGCGCGCTTGCAGACGACGCGGTCCGACCTCGACGCTCGTCGCCGCTACCTGGAGGCGGTGCTCGGCAACATTGCTTCGGGCGTCGTGGCCACCGACCAAGAGGGACGCATCACGGCGGCGAATGCGGCGGCCGCGCGCATCTTGGCCACGACCCCGGACGGGCTCGAGGGCCACACCTGGATGGAATTGGCGGCGGCGGCCCAAGACCCGGGAACGCGCAGCTTCTGGACGCATGTTGGCGATGCCCCTGCCGGCGAGGGCGCCGAGCTCACGTTGCTGGGCGGCAACGATCGCGTCACCCTGCGTCTCATTGTCACGGCGTTACGCCCCGACGCCGACGCCGAATCTCTCGGGCGTGTCGCCATCTTCGAAGATTTGACCGAGCTCATCCGCTCGAAGAAACTGGCGGCGTGGGCCGAGATGGCGCGACAAGTGGCGCACGAGATCAAGAATCCACTGACACCGCTCAAACTGTCGGCGCAGTTCATGCAGCAGGCGTTCCACGACCGTGCCGAAAAGTTCCCGGAGATTTTCACCGACGGCATGCATACCATCGTGCAGCAGGTGGACGTGCTGCGACGTATCGCGAGTGAATTCTCCGACTTCGGTCGCATGCAGACGGTGGAGCCGAAACCACTGGATCTCGGCGCCCTCTTGCGGCGCGTCACCGCGCCCTATCGCGGCATGCAGGGCATCGTGCTCGATCTCGAGCCCGGCGACGCGGCGTTTCCCGGCGACGGCATCACCGTCCTCGGCGACGAGGAGGGCTTGCGCAAGGTGTTCACCAATGTGATGGAGAATGCGCGCGAGGCAATGAACGGCAAAGGGCGCATCCTGCTGCGTGTCGCGCCAAGCAGCGACGGCCCGGTGCAGATCTTGGTGGCGGATGAAGGTGAAGGCCTCACCGCCGAAGCTCACGAGCGGCTCTTCGAACCCTACTTTTCGACGAAAAACACCGGCACCGGCCTCGGGCTGGCGATCACGCGCAGCATTCTCGACAAGCTGGGGGGCTCGATCAGCCTCGTCAACCGCGCGGGCGGTGGCGCCGAGGTGCGCATCACGCTCTGCAGGTGTTGAGTCCTCGGCCTGGACAATGGGAGCTTGGAGACGGCGTCGACTGCGCCAGCCGGCGCGTTTTTCGCCCGGCGCCGCGGGCCCTCCACCGACCCCGGGCCTATTTTATGCTCGGAACCCCCCATCGGCGTTATAATTGCGGTCTGCGGACCGTTCCCACTCGGCGGGAACACCCGTGGTCTCGCCGCGTACCAAGGCTGTGTGCTAGCTCGCCTGGAAGGTCCCATGGGAAGCGCCCAGAGCCAACCCGCTCCGCGCCGGGTCGTCGCCCGCATCTGGGTGCTGTGGTGCGCCTTCGCTGCGATCGCGCCGCATGCCTTCGCCGAGGAGCCGGCGCAGGAATCGGCGCTGCACATCGGCCGGCTGCACTACGACGGCGGCGGCGACTGGTATTCCAACCCCAGCTCGTTGCCGAACTGGATGCGCGCCCTCCAACAACGCACCGGCATCGTCGCGGTGCACGAGGAGATCGTGCTTCGTCCCGATGACGACGCGCTCTACCGTTGCCCCATCGTCTATATGAACGGACATGGGTTGGTGAAATTCTCCGAGGAAGAAGCCAAGTACTTGCGCGAGTGGATGCTGCACGGCGGCTTCCTCTGGGCCGATGACAACTACGGCATGGATCGCAGCTTCCGACTGGAAGTGAAACGTCTGTTTCCGGATCGCGAGCTGGAATTGCTCCCCAGTGACCATGTGTTGTTCCGCAGCTTCTACACTCTGCAGGGGCTGCCGAAGATTCACCAGCACGACGGCAAGCCGCCCCAAGCCCTGGTCATTCGCGATCGCGACCGGGTCGTGCTCTTGTACACCTACGAAGCGGATATTGGCGACGGCCTCGAAGACCCCGATGTGCACAAGGATGCGCCGGAGCGCCGCGAGGCGGCGATGCGCATGGCCGTCGACGTCATGATGTATGCATTGACGCATTGAAACACTGCACGCGCAGCCTCGGACCACGGGGAAGGCATCGATGAGCACCACGACCGAGACCGGCAAGCTCCAGGAACGCGGTTCCTTGCTCGTGGCACTGCTGCGTCACGGCCGGGCCCAGCACGCCCGACGCGTGTTGTTGTGGGGCGGCCTCGGCATGGTGCGGACACTTGCGCTGGCCTTCGTCGGACTCGCCGCCTTCACGGTGTTGGCGCCGATCCTGCCGCGTCCGGTGGGGGTGGTCCTCGCCGTGCTGCTATGGGCGGGGATGAGCTGGCTCGTGTGGAAACATTGGGTGCGTCCGTTGCGCGCGGTCCCGAACCTGTCGGTGTTTTCGCGGCTCGTCGAAGAACGGCGCGACTTTCGCGACATGCTGCGAGCCGCACTCGAATTCAGTCAACGCGGTGTGCCTGAATCGACCTCGTTCGACCTGGTGACGGCGACCGTCGACCGCGCCTACGACGAAGCGCGCAGTCTCGATCTGGTGCATCTGTTCGCCTTCCCGCGCCGACACCGCGATGGCGCTCTGCTCGCGGCGGCAACGGGCGTCATCGTGCTGCTGGCGTTGCTCGCTCCCGCATTGCCCCGGCGCGCCGCGCAGGCCTTGACCTTCGCCTACCCATCGCCCGCTTCCATCGTCTACGGCAGCCTCGAGGTCCAAGGCGGGGACTTCGACGTCCTGGCCGGCGAGGATGTGGTCGTGCGCGTCGTCGATCATGGACCGCTGGCGCCGGAAATGCTGCTGCGCTTCAACGACACCGGCGACCTGTGGAAGTCTCGCGCCCTGGTGGCGCAAGGCGCACGTCCGCCGCATGCCTACGAGTTCCATTTCGACAACGTCCGTGATCACACGGCGTATCGTTTCGAAAGCGCCAAACGACGCAGCGCCGAGTTCCGGATTCGCGTCGTGCAGCGTCCCATCCTCAATCGCTTCAGCTTGCGGCTCGTGCCGCCGGCTTACGTGCGGCGCGAAGCGCAGACCCTCGAGGAAGGGCGCGGGGACGCCGTGGCTCTCATCGGCACACGCGTGGAGATCGAAGGCACGGCGTCGACGCCACTCGCCCGCGGCCGCCTGCTGCCGGAAAACGATCCGGCGGCCGTGGTCACGTTGCCCGGACCGCTCCGGCTCGACCTCGCGGGTGCCGCGTTCCGCGCCGCATTCACGGTGCGCAGCGACTTGCGCTATCACTTCGAGATCGAGGATTCGCTCGGCAACCGCAACACCGATCCCGTCACCTACCAGATCAGCGCTATCGAGGATCGCCCCCCTTACGTCGAGCTGCGTGCGCCCGAGCCCGATGCCACCCTGCCGAAATCGGCACAAGTCGAGCTTCTGATCCAGGCCGCCGACGATTTCGGCATCTCGCGCATGACGCTGATTTTCAAACGCGAGCGCGAAGGCGAGGACCTGCAACAGGCCGAAACGCGCACCCGTCTCGTGCTCCACGACGGCACGGCACTCGACCCCGAAGGCCTTGCCGTGGGCAAGGAACCCGCCCCCGAGCTGTTGAAGACCCATCTTTGGGACTTGAGCACTCTCGGACTGTTCCCGGGGGATTTCGTTTCTTACTGGATCGAAGTCGAAGACAACGACGAGGTCTCGGGGCACAAGACAGCGCGCACCCCCGTGTACCATTTGCGCCTGCCGACTCTGGGCGAACTCTATGCCGAGCTGCAGGACGAGGATGAGAACCGGATGAGCGAGCTGGATCGCGTCCTCGAGGAGGGCAAGGAGCTGCAAGAAAAGTACGAGCGCCTGGCCCGTGAGCTCAAGAAGAACCCGGAAATGGACTGGAAGAAAGAACAAGAGATCCAGAAGTCGCTGGAGAAGCAGAAGGAGATCGCGCAGAAGGTCGAAGAGATCGCCCAGGACATGCAGCAAGAGCTCGAGAAGATGGAAGAGCAGCAGGTCATAAGCGCCGAGATCGCCGAGAAGATGGAAGAGATCCGCCGCTTGATGCAGCAAGTCGAGGACGACACCCTGCGCGAGTACATGCAGCGCCTGCAGGAAGCCATGAAGCAGATTTCGCCGGAGGAGATCCAGCGCTCGCTGGAGAAGATGGAGCTCTCGCAGCAGGAATTCCTCGACCGCCTCGAGCGCACCAAGGCGCTGCTCGAGCAATTGCAGCGCGAGCAGCAGCTGGATGCGCTGGTGGAGCGAACGGCCGATCTCCTGCAGCGCCAGGAAGAATTGAGTCAACGGACCGAGGCGCTCGATCAGCAGATGCAGGATCCAAAGGCGCAAGCGCCCAAGGACGGGGAGCAAAACCAGGACACGCAACAGCAGCAAAAACAGGAATCGGAGCGTCTAGCAGAAGAGCAATCCAAGCTGTCGGAGAGCTCCGAGACCCTGGAACGTGAGCTCGAGGAGCTGCTGCAGAAGATGCAAGAGGCAGGCCGCAGCGAATTGAACGAGGCGGGCGAAAAAATGCAGTCGCAGCCGCCGTCGGAAGACATGCGCGAGGCCTCGAAGAGCCTGCAGGAGCAGCAACCGCAGCAGGCGCAACCGTCGCAAGAAAGCGCCGAGAAACGCTTGCGGGCGCTCTACGAGCAGATGATGCAGGCGCAAATGTCCATGGGCGCCAACATGAGCCAGGAGACTCTGGCGGCGCTGCAGAAGGCCGCGCGCCAATCGCTCGACGTTTCCTTCCGCCAGGAATTGCTCAGCCGTCGGGCGCTGGAGAAGGGGGACGATCCGCAGAGCGGCGATCTGGCCCGCAGCCAGCAGTCATTGCGCGCGGCCACGCGCACCGTCAGCGAGGGACTCGAGGCCGCCGGCAAGAGCTCGCCCGCGGTACCGCAAAATGTCACCGCCCTCCTGGTGCAGGCCATGGGCAAGATGACCCAAGGCGTGGATGCGTACGAGAAGGGCAACGCTCTCGCCGGCCGCCTGCATGGCGAAGATGCCTATGCCGATCTCAACCGTGCCGTGATCGAGCTCAATCGCTCCACCAAGGCGTGTCAGTCCGGAGGCGGGGGCAGTCCGTCCTCGGGCCAGCGCATGGGCGAAATGGTGGGCCAACAGCAACGTCTCAACGACGCCACCCGCCAACTGCAATCGCGGTTGAAGAACCCGGGACAGATGAGCCCGGAAGAGCGCGCGGCAATGGCGCGCCTGCTGGCCGAGCAACGCGGCATCGAAGGCGAGCTGCGTGACATCGAGCGTCAAGCGCGCGAGGAGCGCGACATGCTCGGGCGCATGGACAAGATGCTCGGGGACATGCAGGAGGTCGTCCGTGACATGGAAAGCGAAGGCCTCGACCAGGAGACGCTCGATCTCCAAGAGCACATCGTATCGCGCATGCTCGACGCCAGCCGCTCGTTGCACAAGCGCGACTACAACAAGGAGCGCAAGAGCCGCGACGCCGGCGAAGTCTACAGCGAGGGTGGCGCCCCATTGGCGGAAAACGCCCAGCGCAAGAAGCTGCGGCAGGACATTCTGCGCGCTCTCGAATCGGGAACACCCGAAGAGTATCAGGAGCTGGTGCGGCAGTATTTCCGCGCCATTGCCGAGGCCGAGGAGTCGAAGCTGCCGTGACGCGTCGATTCCAGCACCTGTGCGCATTGGGGTGGGTCTGCTTGGCGCTCGTCGCGGCGGCCCTCGTCGCCAGCCCCTCGCTTGCGCCGGCGCAGCCGGCAGCGGCACCCGCCGACGCCCTCACCCCCGAGCAAGCCAACCGCCTGCACGCGAGCATGCTCGACCTGCGCCGGTTGCAGCGCGAAGGCAATCGCGCCGGCGCCATCCAGCTGGGCGAGCAGTTGCTGCGCGAGTTCCCCGACAACCGGCGCGTCGAGGACGCCTTGCTCGACCTCTATCGCATCGAGCGCCGCGACGATGCCCTGATGTCGCTGCTGCGCCGCCGCATCGACCGCGACCCGTCGGCTCTCGACGAAACCCGCGAGCTGTGCACGTATTTGTTGGCACATCGTCGCAGCTCCGATGCGCTCACGGTTGTCGAGGAAGTGATCGCCGCCAATCCTCTCGACGAAAGCCGTTATCGTCTGGGTGCGGTGCTCATGCGCAGCCATGGCCAGACGGGTTTGGCCGCGGACATCTACCGCCAGGGCCGCAAAGCCATCGGCCGAGAAGGCATCTTCGCCACCGAGCTGGCACAGCTCGCCGAGGCCAGCGGGGACTACGAAACAGCGATCGGCGAGTACTTGCTGCTGGTCATGGACCCGGAGCAACGGTCGCGTGCACGGCGCAAGATCGTGCGGTTGATCGAGCGCGCCGAGGACCCCAAGGCGGTCCTGGCCCAGATCGAGAAGCTGCGCCATCGCCACCCGGAATCGGCGGCTCTGGAGGATGTGGCGGCAACGGTCCTGCTGCAGGTCGGCGATCTGGACCGAGCATGGAGCGCCGTGCGCGCGGCGGATCGATATGCAGAGGATCAAGGCGAGCATCTGCTGGAATTCGGCCGGGCGGCGCTGCAGAACGAAGAGGGCAAACCGGTGGACTTGGAACGCACTCGCCTCGGAGTGCGAGTTCTCAACCTCCTGCCCGAAGCGCATCCAGAGAGCAACTTGCTGCCCGAGGCGTCGCGGCTGCTGGCGGAGGGTCTGGTCACCGTGGCGCGGCAGGCGACCGATCCCGCGTCGCGCCGCGAGCTGTTGGACGAGGCCTTGCGCTCTCTCGATGCCAGCGCGCGCGATTCGCGTTTCGCCGCGGTGCAGCGCGATGCGCTGGCACTCAAGGCCCTCATCCTCTATGAGGACCTCGGCCAACCCGAAGCGGCGCTCGAGACCTTCGAGGCGTTGGTCGAGCGGCAGAAGGAGCTCGGAGAATCGGATCACATGGTGCGCGTGCAGATGGCGCTTTGCCTCGCAGCGACCGAGCGCTACGCCGAAGCCCGAACTCTGCTGGAGGAAGTCGCTGCAGCCGGTGCGGCCACGCCGATGCCGCCGCAACACCCGCAGATGCGCAACCAACCGACACCGGAGAACATCGGGCGTGCGCGCGCGCGCTACCATTTAGCCGAGCTCGACATGGTGGAAGGCGAATACGATCGCGCCCGTGATGGCTTCGCAGCGCTGGCGGAGGCAGCTCCCGAGGATCGCCTCGCCAACGACTGCCTGGACCTGGCGTTGACATTGAACGAAGCCTCCTTCGAAGACAGCACCGCCCTCGGGCGTTACGCGCACTATCACCAGGCGCTTCTGCGGCGGCAGCCCGAACAGGCCCGCGCCGTCCTGGAACAGTTCGTCGCCGAGCAAACGACTTCGTCGCTGCACGCGCTCGCATCGTTCGAGCTCGGCAAGAGCCTTTCCGCCGCCGGACACTACGAAGACGCGCTGCTGCGCTTTGCCGCCCTCGTCGTCGCTCATCCCGAGCATCGGCTGGCGCCGCGGGCGCTGGAAGCGAGCGGGGATTTGCAGCTCGACAAGCTGCATCGGCCCCATGATGCGATGGCCACCTATGAGCGCATTCTTCTCGAGTACCCCGACGATTTGTTCCAGGACGACGTGCGCAAGAAGCTGCTGGCGGCTCGAACGGTGACGGAGGAGGACGATCGTGCGACCCCCTGACCTGGACGGCCGATCCAATCCCGTTGTCGGGCCAGGCTGGCGCCGGTTCAAATTCTCCCGGGCTTGGCGACAGCGGGCCCTGGCGATCCTCTGCCTCGCCGCGGTGGCACTCCCCGCGGCGGCGAACGATTTCATCCTCATCCCGATGGACCTCAAGCAGACCAACCACTTGAAGGCCTACGGGCTCGCGTACCACATGCTGATCCAAGGCCTGCAGGTGGAATGGCTGCTCAATTATCGCGGCGGCAGCTTCCTGGCCCGGCGTCACCAAGAGATGGAGCTCGAAGCCAGGATCCGCGGCGTGTCGTTCGAGTTCGCCACCAACGCCGACGTGAACACGATCAAGGCGGAAATCGAGCGCGAAAACATGGAGGTCGTGCTGCTGGAAAAACCACCGCGGCTGGCAGTGTACACACCGCCGAATGCTCAGCCATGGGACGACGCCGTGACTCTGGCGCTCACCTACGCCGAAATCCCCTTCGACAAAGTCTACGACCGCGAGGTCTTGACTGGCGGGCTCGACAAATACGATTGGCTGCACCTGCACCACGAGGACTTCACCGGCCAATACGGCAAGTTCTTTGGCGCCTACCGCTTCGAAACCTGGTATCAGCACGACGTGCAGTTGAACGAAGCGCTGGCGCGCGAGCTCGGTTTCGCCAAGGTGTCCGAGGAAAAGAAAGCGGTGGCGCGCGCCATCGCCAAGTATGCCGCCAGCGGCGGCTTCCTCTTTGCCATGTGCTCGGCCACCGACACCATCGAGATCGCCCTTGCCGCCGAAGGCGTGGACATCGTGGCGCCGGAGCTCGATCACGACGGCATCAGCCCCGGGTTCGAAAAAGCACTGCGATTCGACCGCTGCTTCGCCCTCGAGAACTTCACCCTGGTGACCAACCCGCTCGTGTACGAGTTCTCGAACATCGACACCAGCAACTATGCGCGTTTGCGCGGGCCCGAAGCCGACTACTTCACGCTCTTCGAGTTCGCCGCCAAACACGACCCCGTACCGACCATGCTGACGCAGTCGCATGTCAGCGTCATCAACGGCTTCCTCGGCCAGACCACCGGCTTCCGGCAGAGCCTGGTGAAGAAATCCGTCATCTTGCTGGCAAAGGTCGATGGCACCGAGGAGGTCAAGTACGTGCACGGGAACGTGGGGCGCGGCACGTTCACCTTCTACGGTGGCCACGACCCGGAGGACTACCAGCATCAAGTCGGCGACCCGCCCACGCGCCTCGAGCTGCACGTCAACTCGCCCGGCTACCGGCTGATCCTCAACAACGTCCTCTTCCCTGCGGCGCGGAAGAAGGAACAGAAGACCTGATCCACACTGGCGAAGCCTCTCGTCCGCTCTTGGTGTCCATGCGTCACTCCGAGTTTGCGGCGTGCTTCGCCCGCGAGCTTTTTGGGCTTCTTCACCCTGAATAGATCGTGCCTGGAATGTCGCGCCCGTCTGGAGAGGACCGTTTTTGGCCGGAAAATGACCAGCAGGCCTGATTTCCGTGCCTGGAGCGCGTTTCCGGCCTGCCGTTCAGCGCCACTGCACTTGACACCTTGTAAAACTTCCAGGGATGATCTCTTCGTCTCGTGGAGAGACAGGATCCCGAACGCGATCCCGGAGTCGGGTCGAGCGCAGGGGGAGGTGAGTGGCTCCGGCAGCAGCAGCGTTCTGTCCGCTCGGGCTGGGGCTGATGATGGAGATGAAAGAATTCCCGCCGTGCAAGAAGTGCGACGACGGGGTCCTACTTCCGCTGTCCGACTATGGGCGTGAAGGTGCGCCCATTACGTACAAAGCCTGGGTCTGCAACAACCCCGTTTGCGGCTTCAACATCCGCATCGACAATGGGGAGATCAGTTTCGGGCGTGCTCTCGGCCAGTCGCAGAAGTAGATCGCATTCCCGCTCCTGGTACGTTCCACATCACGCCGTTCCGGCGTCGATGCCGATTTTTCCGTCGCTTCGCAGCAACCAGTACGCCGCCGCCAGCAGCATCGGCGCCGCGATCAGCGCCAACGGCTGCAACGACCACTGCGTGAGTGCCGTCGTTTGCGCGTCGCCCGTGAGCGCGAGCTCCAGATAACCAATGAGGTTGAAGAGCGCGTGGCCGACCCAGGCTGCAGTCAGCGCCCGAGTCAACAGAACGAGCATCCCGAGAACGATCCCCAGCGCCGAGAGCGGCAATACGACCCACGGCGCGAAGTGGGTCATGCCGAAGAGGACGGCCACCACGACCACGGCCACCACCGGCCGAAGGTGTCGCCCCAACGTGCCGAGAAGCAGGGCACGGAACAGCACCTCCTCGCCGAGCGGCGCCAACAGAACGACGGCAAACAAGCCGGCAAGAAAGCTCGAAACATCCGTCGGTACGAGATTCTGCAGCAGCTGTTCCGATTCCGGATCCGGAGCGATGAGCTCGAGATTGAGCGCGGCGAGCGCGTATGCCAGGGGAACGGTGCCGAGGATCGCGAGCACGACACCGCCAACCTGCCGCGCCGACAACGGCAACCACCAGAGCTCGACGCGCACCGAGCGCCGCAACGACCGAATGAGCACCGCGAGCGGCAGGAGGATCCCGACCACGGGCGCCGCTGCCAGGCCCCAGACAGGCGCGCCAGGCTTGCCTCCCCACAGAATTCCCTGGAGCAGTAAATACAGCAGGAGACATCCCGTGAAGAGGAGTAGCAGCGTCCCCGAACCGAAAAGATCGTAGAAGCTCTCGACGCCTTTGCCCTCCGGTGGCTGGCCTCCGGCTCCATGCCCACGGTCTAAGTCGTTCTCTTCTGTTGTCGGGTCCGGTTGGTCGCTCATAGTCGGGAGTATCATCGCCCCGAGAGGGGAACCGCAATCGCATCCGCCCACCCCATGCGAGGAGAAGGCGTGAAACTGGTCACGGCGCAGGAGATGCAGGCAATCGATCGCCGCACGATCGATGCCGGGCTGGTGCCGGCACTCGTGCTCATGGAGCGCGCTGGCGCGGCGGCGGCGCGCGAAGCCGGGCGGCTCCTCTTGCGCCTGCGTGGTGCGCGCGTCGAGATCTTGTGTGGCAAGGGCAACAACGGCGGCGATGGCTTGGTCGTGGCACGACTGCTTGCCGCACAAGGTGCGCGAGTCGGCGTCCACCTCACCGACCCACCGGCTGCGCTCCGCACAGATGCGCGCACGAATCTCCGGCGCTTGCGGCGCACAGGCGCGACCATCGCCGTGTTGCCCGATCGCATCGCGTCTCCGAGTTCGCCGTTCGCACGCCGGCTCTCGGATGCCGATTTGTGCGTGGATGCCCTTCTCGGCACGGGTGCCGACCGCCCGCTTCCATCCCGACTCGTTGCCCTCGTCGATTTGTTGACCCAGACAAGCAAGCGCACATTGGCGCTCGACATCCCGAGCGGCGTCGATGCGAGCACGGGTGCCATCCTGGGCACATCGGTCTGGGCGCACACCACGGTGACCTTCGGCCTTCCCAAGCGCGGGCTCGCCTTGTACCCGGGTCGCGAGCGTGTTGGACGTCTCGTCGTTGCCGACATCGGCTTCCCAACCCAAGTCGTCGACCAAGCGCCCGGCGAGTGGAACTGGGTCGACACAGCAGCGGCTCGCGCACTCCTGCCGCGGCTCGAGCCGACCGCCCACAAGTACGATCGCGGCGCGTTGATCCTCGTAGCGGGTAGTCGCCGCTATCCAGGAGCCGCGGGCCTAGCCGCCGAGGCCGCATTGCGCAGCGGGGCCGGCATGGTGCACCTCGTGGTGCCCGCATCGATTCGCGATCTTCTGGAAGGAATGCTGCGCGAGGTCATCGTGCACCCGTGCCCGGACAACGAAGAGGGCAACTGCGACGCGTCGATTCTCGACGTGATCCAAACCCTTGCGCCCCGTCGCGGTGCGCTTGCGATCGGCTCGGGGATTCGTGTCGGCCCTGAAACACTCCCTTGGGTCCGGCGGCTCCTGGAGGAAACTCGGCTGCCCGCTGTTGTCGACGCAGAAGCAATCTTGGCGCTGCCTCGACACTCGCATCCCGGCCCACGGATCGCGACACCGCATGCGCAGGAGCTCGCGCGTTGGAACCAGGAAGATTCCATCGATGACGCGGCGCGCGTTGCCGCGGCCGAGCGGGCGGCAGTTCGACACGATGTCGTCGTCGTCGCCAAGGGGGGCCCCACCATCGTCGTCGCCCCGGATGGCACGAAGCACGTCAACGGCAGCGGCAACGCCGGGCTCGCCACGGCCGGAACTGGCGACGTTCTGACCGGAATTGTCGGGGGCTTGCTCGCACAGGGGTTGCCGATTCTCGGCGCAGCCACCCTCGCCGTATTCCTGCATGGTTTGGCTGCAGACTGCGCGACCGAGGGCTCTTCCGCCCGCAGCCTGATCGCCGGGGACCTGCTGAGTGCGATCGGCCCGGCGTATCAGATCATCGAGTCAGCTCGAGCCGATTCCTAGTTCCGGCCAGCCTCCCATGAAGGCCGGTCCAGCTTCCAAGAGTCAAACACCAAAAACGGCAGTCATGCTGTCTGCCGTGATCATGCCAAAATGTGCAAAACGCCTGCATCTGATCCAATAGTTAATTGTAACTATAGTATATTAAATACTTTATAGCTCATGCTCTGGGTCTGGCACGGATATGGCATTGCTCCTGATCAAGGCGCAGACGCAGTGCCAAAATGGCGCTTGTGGCGCGCCGAAACGAATCAAGGCCATGCCCGGCTTGCTCGGGGAGGAATGAGATGTCACTCGTCAGGTGGACACCCAGAAACGACGCTTTCATCGATCCGTTCTTCGATCGGCTCGATCGTCAGGTGAGCGAGATGTTCTCCGACTGGTCCTTCGAAGGTGCCTCGCAGAGCTGGTACCCGCCCATGGACCTGGTCGAGGAGAAGGATCGCCTCGTGCTCCGGTTGGAACTGCCGGGAATCGATCCCAAGGCCGTGGAGATCAACCTGCAGGGCAACCTGCTCACCATCCACGGCGAACGCAAAGAGGAGAGCGAGCTCGAGGAGGGCACGATCCTCAAGCGCGAGCGCCGAATCGGCGCGTTCCAGCGCACGCTCCAACTTCCGTACGGCGTGCAGCCGGACAAGGTCAAGGCGACGTACGACAAGGGCGTCATGACCGTCACCTTGCCGAAGGTCGAAACCCAAGTCGGCCGGCAGATTCCGGTCGAAGTGAAGTAAGCATCGGCGTCAGAGAGGCGCGATGGTCGCGAGGACGCACTCGAGAGACAAGGAGACGAGAACCATGTACATGCGATGGATGGTGCCGGCGACGCAGATGCACTGCGCGCCACAACCGCAAACCCAAGATGCGATCGTCACCCCGGCGGCGGACATCCTGGATGATGGCGACAACTACCACGTGATCCTGGAGCTGCCGGGCGTGCGCAAGGGAGATGTGACCTTGACCTTGGACCAGGGCGTCATGGTCGTCCGTGCCGCGCGCAGCGGCCACGAAGGGTCCGCGAAGTTGGTGCACGACGGCCGTCGCGCTGGGTACGTCTTCGAGCGCCGCTTCACCCTCGGAGAAGGCGTGGATATGCAGCAGGTGACGGCAAGACTCGAGAACGGACTTCTGTACGTCACCCTGCCGCGACGCGCCGAAGAGAAGCGCCGCCGGATCGAGGTCGTCGACGTCGGGGCCACTACGGTCTGACGTGAGAGCATCGGCACCGCCGATGGCCCACGCCGATGCCAAGACGCCGATCGATCCACGGCCGCATCCTCAGGGACGAAGAACGCTGACGATGGAGCACGAAACTGGCGTGGAAGGGGGCCGCGATGGCCCCCTTCAGCGTTCGCGGATTGGGCTCTGTACGGATGCGGGCTCGCCGACGAGATCGTCGTTTTCCCAATGGGCGCCGGATGCCATCACCGGGCGCCCCAAGATGGCTCCGGCCACGCGTTCGAAGCGCTGCACATCACCCGTGGTGCGGAACTCGTGTCGTCCGCCAGGGGTGCGGACGGATTCGGGCTGCTCGACTTCGGCCGCTGCCCCCGGTGCGGAGGCAGAGCCCAAGCCTTCGATACAGCGCCCCAGCTGGCGCGCGACCGCAGGAGCTGGATCGATCACGTGCACCCCGGGACCGGCGAGCTCTTCGATGGTCCTCTGCAACAGCGGATAGTGTGTGCAGGCCAGAACGAGAACGTCGGCACCGGCAGCGAGAGGTGTCCGCAAGAAACCACGCAACATCGCCTCGGTTTCGGGTCCGTCGAGCGCGCCAGATTCGATACGATCCACGAGTCCTGGACACGGTTGCCGCACGACCTCGACATCCGCGGCGTGGCGTTCGATCGTGCCAAGAAAGAGCTCGCCGGCAAGCGTGGCTGGCGTGCCGAGGACGCCCACGATCTTGCTCTGCGAGATCGCCGCGGCGGGCTTGACCGCCGGCTCCATGCCCACGAAGAGGGCGTCCGGGAACTCGGATCGCAGCGTGGTCAGAGCCGCCGCCGACGCGGTGTTGCAAGCAACGACGATGGCATCGCAACCTCGCCCCAAGAGATAGCGGGTAATCCCGGTGGCGAAGCGCAGGACCTGCGCGGAGGAGTGCGCACCGTAAGGAATATGGGCCTGGTCGGCGAGATAGATCGTTTCGAGGTCCGGGTGCTGACGTCTGATCTCGCGCCATACCGATAGACCGCCGACACCCGAATCGAAGACTCCGACGCGCGCTCCCACTATTCGACCTCCGGGGCACATACTGCCACGCCTTCCCCCCGAGCGGCGAGACCCAGGGTTGACCGGAGCGACGTTCGGTGCTCCTCTTTGGGGGCAATCCGCCTTCCAAGCCCGGGCCAAGCCATTCCGCGAGGTGATTCGAAGCGATGCGACTCCGAACCCGGTGTCGTCACTGGCTCCTGCTCGGCCTCTTAGCCGGTGCACCGACCGTGCCCTCTGCACAGGAGTCACCCCCTGCAGGCGCATCCATCCTCGACACTCTGGTGCAGCAAGGAGCGGCCTCGATTCAGATGCGGTACACGCGCGCACTGGGACGGGTCGTGGACCGCCAGCGCGGCCGCATCTTCGTCGCCATCGATGGCGAGCCGCCCGAGCTCGGCGCAATTCTCGCCGTGCTGCGACCGATTCCAGGGGCGACGCGCGGTGAATCGCGCCCGATCGCGCAGCTGCAGGTTTCGCAAGTGAGCTCGGCGATGGTGGAGTGCCGCGAGATCTCCCACGCCGGCCGGGAACGCACCGAGAATGCGGACATCGTGCGCGTACACGGAGAACCCGTGCGCGTGCTGCTTGCCCCGTGTGCAACGCTCGTGGATCTGCCGGCGGTGGTCCCCGAAGTCGTGGGGGAAAAACTACGTTCGCTGCTGCGCTCGAGCGCGGAATTGCAGCTGGCCGGCGATCCCGCGCGCGAAACCGCCGCGGGGGCGGCGTATGCATCGCGTTCGATCGCGGCGTTCTTGCACGACCAAGAGGACCTCGACGAAGTGCTGTTCCCGGTGCTGTTACGCACGCCGGAAAAACTCGTTCTCAACATTGAATGCTATTCGATCGCGCGCGTGCGCGCCGTCGACATCGCGGTCGCGGCTGTGGATCTCGACCCCATGCTGCGCTCGTGGTTCGACTCCGACGCCCCCGCCCAGGGTGCGCCACCCGGGTTCCGCCTGCTGTCACGACAGGTTTTTCCATGGAGCGTCACCGCGCTCGCAGGTGCGATTCCCGGCGCGTTGGTTGCCGTGTCGCGCGACTCCGTGCGCTTGTTGACCTTCCAACACCCGGGTCTGCGCCCAGCCGAACCGATTGCGCTCGGACCGCGTGATGCGACACGCCGCGGGCAGTACGGACTCGTGCTCGGCGCAGAAACACTGCGCGCCGCCGGCGTGACGGTTCCGGCAGCACACAACTTGTGGGTCCTGAGCGACGAACGCTGGCCACGTGCACTGGGCATCGACGACGCCGGACATCTGGCGCTGATCGGGAGTGCCGGCACCGGCCTCGAATTGCGGCCCGCGCTCGAGTCGTTGTGGAAAGCGGCGCGCGGACCCGAGGAGCTCGCGGCACGCTGGTGGCCAGCACCCGGTCGTGGCGAGCGTCCAGCCTTCCTGCCGGTGTTCGCCGATGTCGATGGCGATGGCGTCCTGGACCTCGCGTGGAGCGACCGTCGCGGCACGCTGCAGGTGCAGCGTTCGAGCACGCCGCTCGAGGCCTTCCGCGCCTTCGGCGATGTCAAGACGGTGCAACCGAGCGAAGGCACCGATTCACGTGCGGTCTTTTGGCTCACCGACCCCGTATTCAGCGGTTTGGGAGATCGCTTGCTCGCGGCGCAGCTGGATCAACGTTCCTTGCGTCTCGTGTGGAGCAGCGAACCATTCGCGGCAATGCTGACCGCCTTGGCGAGCCACGATCTCAACGGTGACGGCGCCGCCGATTTTGTGGCGGCCGAGCAACACGACGCGGGCGTGCGGCTGCACGTCTACCTTGCCCTGCCCGGCGAACGCACCGAAGCCCGGGGTTCGCCCCTGTCGCAGAATCCGCCGCGCTGAGGGAGCAAAGATGTGCAAACCGACGCCAAACTGTGGCCGTGCCCGCGAACCGCGTGGTGCCCGTTTCGCCGGGCTCGGACTCATCGCCGTTTGCCTTTTCCTCGGCCTGACCATGCGCGTGGCCGACGCCGGACGAGTGGCACGTTACGGTGGGACCCTTCAGATCGAACTGCCGCTCAGACCGGCCGATCTCGGGAGTCCAGATCCAGTGCATTTGTGGGGTGACGAGGGCGCGCTTCTCGGCGCATGTCTGTACGAAGGCCTCACGCGTTGGGGCCCCGAGCTCGTCGAGCCCGGACTCGCCGTGCACTGGGTGCACAACGACGACGCCACGCGCTGGTCATTCACTCTGCGCACCGATGCACGCTTCCATGACGGCGCCCGCTGCGACGCACAGGCAGTGACCGAGTCGTTGCACCGCCTCGCGGATCCACGGCGCTCGCCGCATCGTTGGTTGTTGCAGGACCTGGTCGGGCTCGCGGACTTCGCCGCCGGAGAGACGCAACAGATCGAGGGCATTCACCTGCTCTCGGCCACCGAGTTGGAGCTGCACTTCGCGCACGGCGTGCCGGATTTGGCAGCGCGATTGTCCCTGCCGGCGGCTGCCATCTCGCGCGTTGGTTCCCCGCCGACCGGCACCGGACCCTTCCGCATCACACTCTCCAAGCCCGACACGCTGCGATGCACCGCGTTCGAGCAGTATTCGGATGGCCGGCCGTTCCTGCACACGTTGCTCGCCATCGGCGCGGGGCGCAGTGCTTCCACCAAGGAGCCGATGATCTTGCGGCGCATCGATCCGATGGCGAACGCAGTCGCCGGCGCCATGCGCACGCGTCTGCCCGCACGCCGATTGGGATTGGCTCTGATCCACCCGACCAGCGCCACGCTCGCCGACCCCGCGGCGCGCCGGCGCGTCGCTGCGGAGTTCGACGCCATGGTGTTCGTGCGCGCAGGTCTCGCCGGAGATGGCGAGCCGGCGTATGGGTTGTACCCCGATGCGACCACGCTGCGTTCCTCTCGTGCCGTCAAACCCGATGGATCCTCGGCGCCGACACGACGCCCGTTGCGTGTCGTCGTTCCCGCTGCGGACCCGACACTGCACAAGCTCGGCGAACGCTTGCAAGTGCAGCTGTCGCAACTCGGCTTCGAGGTCACGCTCGACAACCGACTGCCAGAGACCTACATCGCGACATTGCAAGGGGGTGACTGGGATGTCGCCGTCCTTGGTTGGACAGCGCCGCAAGGGCATGCGGCGCTCCAGGAGCCGGCGCGCGTGCTGCACGTTTTGAGCGACCTGTTGGCTCCGGTGCTGGGTGCGCACCTCCCGCCCGCATGGCGGGATCTTTTGGAAGGCCGCACACGCGCGTCCGAGACCGCGCTCACCGCCACGGGGTACATCATCCCGCTCGTTTTCTTCCACGATGTTTGGCAAGCTCCGGATACAGCGAACCCGCCACGTCCGCTACCCTTTGGACCGCACCTGGGTCTCGCCGACTGGCACCTGCAACCCGTGGCCCCATGAGTCCTGCGGGAGGAGAGGGTGATGAAGCTCGTCCTGCTGCGCCACGGTGAAAGCACTTGGAACCGTGAGAACCGTTTCACCGGCTGGACCGATGTCGACTTGAGCGACAAGGGCCTCCTCGAAGCGCGCGAGGCCGGACAGCTCCTGCGCCAGCACGGTTACGTCTTCGATGTCGCCTTCACCTCGGTGCTCAAACGTGCGCTGCGGACGTTGTGGATCGCGCTCGACGAGCTGGACCTGTTATGGATCCCCGTGCACCCAACCTGGCGTTTGAACGAGCGCCACTATGGTGCGTTGCAAGGACTCGACAAGTCCGAGACCGCCGCGAAATACGGCATGGAGCAAACCATGCTCTGGCGGCGCAGCTACGACGTGCAGCCACCGCCGCTCGCAGCCGACGATCCGCGCCACCCAAGACACGATCCGCGCTACGCCGAATTGCCGGTCGAGTGCATTCCGTGCACCGAGTGTTTGCAAGACACCGTGGCGCGTTTTCTGCCCACCTGGCACGAGAGCATCGCCCCAGCGCTGCGCGCCGGTAAACGTGTCGTGGTGGCGGCGCACGGGAACAGTCTGCGCGCTCTGGTGATGTACCTCGATGGGATCTCTCCCGCCGCGATCGTCGGTCTCAACATCCCGACCGGGATACCGCTGGTGTACGAGTTGCGCGACGACTTGACACCCGTTCAGCACACCTACTTGGGTGATCCCGAGAGGGTGAAGCAGGCGACACGAGCAGTCGCCGGCCAACTCGAGAAAAAGTAGGCCGGGTGACGGACAGCGGACGGGAAACGTGTGAGCCGACGGGCCGAAGCCGTGACGGACCCTCCCGTCCAGGCAGGTTGCGGCGCCCGCGCTAACGCCGGCGTGAGCATGGGTCCGCGGATCAAACCCGCGCCCGGTGCCCGTGTCCGGGTGGACAGGAGGGCAGCTCGTGCCTAGAATGGGACGTCCTCGGCGCGAACCGGGGAGCCACATGGATCGTGTCATCCTGAATGGCATCCAGTGCAGGCTGCGAGTGGGGGTCTCGCCTGAAGAGCGTCGCGAACCCCAGGACTGCCGGGTCGACATCGAGATGGACAGCGATCTCGCGCGCGCGGCTCGCACCGACGACCTTCACGACACCATCGACTACTCTCGGGTGTTCGATCTGGTGCAGGGGTTGTCTCGCGAGGAAGAGTTCGCGCTGCTCGAGAGATTCGCCGGCCGTCTCGCGGAGGAGATTCGCCGCATCGTGCACTGTGAAACCATCCTGATCCGCGTGCAAAAGCTCCATCCGCCCTTGGTTGGTTCCCTCGCTTTCGCAGGTGTCGAGATTCGTTTCCGCTGACACGAGCTCGTCGGAGGAAGGCATGCAGATCGTCGCCAAGACCGACGTCGGCCTCGTGCGCAAGCGCAACGAAGACTACTTCATCATTGCCGAAGCCCAAGATCTTGTCGTGCTCTGCGATGGCATGGGCGGGCATCCCGGCGGTGACCTCGCCAGCCGCATGGTGGCAGAAGAGGTCCAGCGCCAGGTCACGCAGGGGAGCGACGCGAAGCTCGCGGTCGACGCGACGGCCGAATTGACGCTCCCGCTCGCGCCATTCGTAACGCTGCTGCACTCCGTGTTCGCCGCCGATCGCAAGCTACGCGAGTACGGTTCGCGGCATCCCGAGTACCATGGCATGGGCACGACATTGGTCGTCGTCCAGGAGCACGAGGGCGTGGTGTTCGTGGCGCACGTCGGCGACAGTCGAGTCTATTCGTTCAAGCGCGGTAAACTGACGCAGGTGACGCACGACCATAGCGTCGTCGCGACACATCCCGAGTACGCACACTTGGCTGGAATGCGCAACATCCTCACCCGCGCCATGGGAGTCGGCGAAGAGCTCGAGGTGGACTTCGTCATCGCGCCGGCGGAGGCCGGCGAGGTCTTCATGCTCTGCACGGACGGCTTGCACAACTACGTGCAGGAAAACCGCATCGTCGAGATCCTCGGCGCCGATTCCAGCGCCGAAGAACGAGTCGCCACGCTCATCGAGGAAGCCAAAAAGGGCGGCGGCGGGGACAACATCACCCTGTCCCTCGCCTGGGATGCGCGCCCAACCAAGCCGAAGCAGCCGTCCATGCGCGGCGCCGTAGTGGAAGCCGACGGACACCTGAAAGTGCATGTGGACGACGAGGGCTGAAACTCCCCTTTGGGTCCCAGCTCGTGGATTCTCTAACCCCGTTCCTTCGCGGTATGCGCGTTTAGGTACACCGTGGCGTACCCCAGCGATACGACCGGCCGTCTGCCAATTCATTACTAGTCCTCCTGCCATGCCATTCAGGCATGACTCGCGGCTTTTTTTGGCAGCTTTGCTGTCATTCTGACATCGCTTCTATGGCCACACTCTAGTTTTCAGCTACCCTCATCCGTGGAGATACGGAATTTTCGGCTGTCTTTTCGTGTATTGGAGATTGAACGCCATTAGGAGGAACCTGGTCGGAGCGGCACCGCCAGCTCGGTTTTCGGTATGCCGGTTGCATTGCCTGGGAGACGACCCGCAAATGGTCTGCCAGCAAGAGGTTGAGCCGATGAAAGCCACCAAGCAGGTTGCCACACCAGATACCCTCGGGATGTATTTGAGGGAGATCCGCAAGATCGCCCTCCTGACACGCGAGGAAGAGATCGACCTGGCCCGTCGGGCCAAGGCCGGGGACACCCAGGCGCAGAGCGAGCTCGTACGCCGGAACCTGCGTTTCGTGGTTTCGGTCGCCAAGCAGTATTCCAAGGGTGGCGTGCCCTTCGAAGACTTGGTGAACGAGGGCAACATGGGGCTCATTCGTGCCGCTCGCCGCTTCGACGTCGATCGCGGCTACCGTTTCATCTCGTATGCCGTCTGGTGGGTACGCCAGGCGATCTTGCAGTACATCGCTGAACAGTCGCGCACCGTGCGCCTGCCACTCAACAAGTCCGCCAGGCTGATGAAGGTCAACAAGGCCTCGGTGATGCTCAGCCAACAGTATGGGCGCGAGCCGACGCACGACGAGATCGCCACACATTTGGGGTTAAAGACCTCCGAAGTGGAGAAGATCCTGAGCATGCCGACGACGCAGTTCTCGATCGACGAACCCGCCGAGGGCCGTGACCACGAGTTCCAGGTGGATACGCTCGCTGACGAAAACTCTCAAGGGCCGGAGGATTCGACCATCGAATCCACTCGCAACGAAGATATCGAGCACGCCCTGGCGGCGTTGAATGCGCGCGAGGAAGACATTCTCAAGCTGTATTATGGACTGGGTGGCAACGAGCCGCATACGCTCGAGGAGATCGGGCAAACGTATCGGCTCACACGCGAGCGCGTGCGTCAAATTCGCGATCGCGCCATCTGGAGGCTGCGCAATTCACCCGACAGCGTGGCGCTGTCCGAATACGCGCGCTGATCGACCGCACGACGTGTTCTCGTCCCGCGACACCTCCCTCCCATCGGGACGCACGGACGCCGATTGCTTCGGCGTCCTTTTTCTTTCTCCGCCGCCGTGAACCCTGTTCAATAGCGCGTCAACCACTGTGACTGCGCACTCACCACATGGTTTTCGTCGCCTCCGCCTTGCAAGAAGAAACGAATGCGCCACACGAGTTGTCCAGCATAGCGTTGCGGCTCGGCATCATAAGCCAGCTCGGCGGCGAAGGTGTTGATCGGCACTCCTTGCTGTCGGGCGCGTGTGGCCGCCCAAGCGCGCGGGCTGTCGTCCCAGTCCGCAGGCAGAGGTCGCCAGCGTGTCGCGAGCGAGTCCGGCAGGGACTTCGTCGTCACCAGACCGTTGGTATCGACGCTGATGTCGAGGGCCTTGCCAGATGCGGCGCTCGCATAGGTGAGCACCCAAGAACCGCCGCGATCGGGAAGCCAGCCTTCGTTGCCGACACCGTTGCCTGCGACGCGACACAGAACCGCATCGCGTGCCCAGCGCACGGCCGCGTCGGTGGCGAGTGCCTGCGCCCAACGCGCCGCCCCGCCCGGCTTGCTGCGCTCAGGCAGCACGGGCGCGCATGCGTACGACAACACCAACGCGAGTGCCACCCAGATCCGATGGCGTCCGCGGGACAAGCGCAGTTGCATCATTCCTCCATCGTCCTCGTGCGTCTCGCAACGCTCGGCAGGTGAGCGGCAGGTGCCGTCAGGGCTGTGGCGCTGCTTCGAGCTGATTCAGCACACGACTCGCGAGCGTGTCGCCTGGGTCCAAGGCCAGGATCGTGCGCCAGGAGTATCGTGCTTCGTCGTGGCGCTGCTGGTTCGTGAGCAAGATCGCCAGATTCTTCCACGCCGGAAGATAGCGTGGATTGGCTGCGATGGCAGCGCGAAAGCCCTTCTCTGCCGCGGTCGCGTGACCCTGCGTAGCGTGCAGCGCCCCGAGATTGTTGAGCGCCTGCTCGTGACCGGGGACCAGAGCCAGTGCCTGCCCATAGGCGTGCGCAGCTGCCAGTGTGTCGCCGAGAGCGCGGTAGCTTTCCCCGAGGTTGTTCCATGCCGCCTCGCGCCATGGCTCGAGGACCACCGCGCGCTCGTAGGCGACGACGGCTTCCGCATGTCGCCGGCCGCGTCGCAGGACATTGCCGAGGTTGTACCACGCGCGGGCGAACTCAGGCTCTTGCAGCAAGAGATCACGAAAGACCACCATCGCCAGGCTATCGCGCCCGGTGCGCGCCAGCATGCGCGCCAGGCCGTCGCGCAGGTCGGGATCCCGCGGCGCGGTACGCAGCGCCGTGCGGTACTCGCTGACGGCGGCGTCGAAGAGATCCGCCTTGGCGTAGCGCAGCGCTGCATGCACGCGCAGGTCGCGTTCGATGCGCGCGCGGTCCAGGTTCAAGCGTTCGGCATCGGTGAGCACGAAGAGCACGACTGCGGCACCCGCGATGCCCAGAGCCTGGGATCGTCGTTCGCCGCGCAATACAGAGACGAAGCGCCAGACGGCGTATGTGGCCAGCAGCAGCACCCACGGCATCGCCGGCACGCGATAGCGATCGGTGACAAAGAACAGTGCGATCGACACCGCGTACATCAGAGTGCATGCCGCTACGAACACCGCAACATGCACGGGCGCAGTGGCGCGTACCGGACTTGCGGCCTGCTGGGTCGGCGCGGCCCGCCCCAGCCGCCTTTGCGCACGCCCCAGGTCGAGGAACGCCAGCAAGGCGCCCAGGAGCGCCAGCGGCAGAACTGCGTAGCCATGCCAGAACGGCACGGCCCCAAGCGGCAAGCCGCGCGCCGCGCTCTCGAAGCTCTCGACTTGCGGGAAAGAAAAGCGATTCCAGAACAGCACCCACTTCCAAGCCAGCAGCTCCAATGCCCGCCGCGGATGCGCGCGCATCCATTGCAACGTTTTCTGCATCCAGAAGCGCGCCGCCACGCTCGCGGTGGCTCGCGCCCCCGTTTCACGTTGCACGTAGCGCAAGGCATGCGGATCCTGCGCCAGATCCAGCTTCTCCGGCACCAGGAACAAGCCGGTGGCCTCGGGGCCGTTGCCGAGATAGAGGTTGAATCCAGCGTTCGCCGTCAACAGCAACGGCTGTTCGGCATGACGCGCGTTGTACACGAGCAACGGCGACAGCACCGCGATGCATCCCAGAGTCAGGCGCCCCACTTGCGCCAGAGCGCGCGATCGCCCGCCACATCGGAAGACGAACCAGGCCGCGAACACGGGCGCCAGAATCAAGTTGCTGCCGCGACCGAGCACCGCGAGCCCGAGGCAGGCACCGCACGCGAGCGCCTGCGCGCGACTCGCGGGTGCGCGAACCGCGAGCAGCGTCGCGCCGAGAAGCGCCAGCAGGATCATCCATTCGACGAGAAGCAACGCTTCGTAGAACACCACCGGAGCGAAACTCGCGATCGCGAGCCCCGCGGCCGCGGCCCACGTCGCTGGCAATGCGCGTCGCGCCAGCAAAAAAACACCCGGTGCCGCGAGCGCACCGAGCAGCAACTGCAACGCGTAGGCGGCGCTTGCCGATTCCCCGGCCACTCGATACACGAGACTCAGGAACAGCGGATACACCGGGGTCATGAAGTACGAATCGGTGGGATTGGGAATGCCGCGAACGAGGCTCAGCGCCTCTTCATGATAATAAGCCTCGTCCATCAAGAACACGCGCGCGAGCAAGGTGTCACGAAACGTGAGCCAATGCACGGTGCGCAAACCAACTGCGATCAAATAGAGAACCACCGCGGCCACCGCCTGGTGGCTTGCGAGCCAAGCGTCGGCCGCGCGCGGAAGGGCCGACAACGCACGCAAGGCGCGGTGCGGTACGGGTCGTTTCTGGGGTTCAGGGTGCATGCTCGCCACGGGTTTCGTGCCACCGGTTGGGCCGCGCGCCTCGCGCGCATGCTAGCATGCAACGATACCGGGGCCCGCACGCTCCAATCCGGCGACCCGGAAGCGCGCAGGCGGCGCGCACGCGCGCGACCCCGGCTGCATTGCACGGTGCATGGGATGGGCGACCATGGAAGAAATCTTCCTGAGCGGCGATCAGTTCATCCTCATCAACTTGCTCATCCAGGTCGGCTTCATGGCCAGCCTTGCCAGCTTGTTGATTACCACGCGCTTCTACCAGCGCTTGTTGCGCGAAGAAGCGCCGCGCCGGCGCGACGTCACCATCTTCGGGCTCATCTTCGGCGTTTGTCTCGGCGTCGCCGTCGGCATGCGCTTCCTCGCCGGATACGCCGGCATGGATGCGAGCCTGCCGGGTGCTCTGCTCGCTGGCCTGTTGTGCGGGCCGTTGGCCGGAGCGATCGTAGGTTTCTTCGTTGGCGGCGCGGGCTGGACGCATGGCGAGTGGCTGGCGCTTCCTTTCGGCATGCTCTACGGACTCGTGGGCGGCGCGCTCTGGCGTGTCCCCGCCTTCCGCCGCAGCTTGTGGGAGTACTCGCCCTTCCCGCACGTCAACGTGTGGAAGTTCCTGCGTGCTCGACACCCGCGCGACATCGCGCCGCTTCTCGTCAGCGGCGTCTGCGTCGGACTCGATGTGGCACGGCACTTCACCAGCAAGCACTTCGGCACCGACCTGCTGTGGAGTTTCCAACCCCAACATGCTTATGTTTTGGCTCTCGCGTGGGTGGCGAGCTTGGTCACTCTCGGAGTTCCCTTGCACTTGTGGAACAACACGCGGCTGGAAATGCTGCTCAAGTCACAAGAAGGCTTGGCCGTGCGTGCGCGGCTCGACGCGCTTACGCAACAGATCAACCCGCACTTTCTCTTCAACACGTTGACCTCGATCAGTGCGGCGACACGTCGCAACCCTGATCTCGCCCGCGATCTGATTCACAAGTTGTCCACCATTCTGCGACGCGTCCTTTATCGCAAGGCTATTTTCGTGCCGCTGGCCGAGGAGATGGAGTACATCGATTCGTACTTGGACCTCGAGGTGTCGCGCTTCGGTCCCGAGAAACTGCACATCGTCAAGGACATCGACACCGCGCTGCGTGAGCTCCTGGTGCCCTCGATGATCCTGCAACCCCTGATCGAGAACGCCATCAATCACGCCATCGCACCGCGACCCGGGGGCGGGACGGTGTGGATCCGCGCCTTGCGCCAAGGTGAATCCATGCACATCGAAATCGAGGACGACGGCACCGGCTTCGACCCCTCCAAACTCGAGCTCGACGGCACCGCCGATGCGCGCCCCCGCCGCGGCATTGGGCTCGCCAACGTGCACCAGCGCCTGAAGATGGCCTACGGCCACGGCCTGGTCATCCGTTCGGCGCGCGGCCAGGGCACGCTCGTCCGGCTGGTGGTCCCATGCACGTCGGCAGCGGCGCTGGTGGTGCAGAGCGAGGAAGTGGTGTGATGGAGATCCGCACCATCGTCGCCGACGACGAAAAGCCCGCACGCGACGAGATCACCTACCTCTTGCGAGGCGTGGACGGCATCGCCTTGGTTGGCGAAGCGGACAACGGTCTTGCCGCCTACAACCTCATCGAAGCCGAGCAGCCGGACCTGGCGCTCCTCGACATCCAAATGCCGGGGCTCGACGGCTTCCAGCTCGTGCGCGAGATGCGTTTGCTCGAGCACTCGCCGTTCGTGATCTTCGTCACGGCGTACGATCGCTACGCCATTCAGGCCTTCGAAGTAAGCGCGCTCGATTATCTGCTGAAGCCCGTCGGGCGCGAGCGCCTAGTGCAGGCCATCGATCGCGTGCGCCCGCTGCTCGAGCGCAAGGCCGACCTGGCCGACCGGCTGTCGCGCTTCCTGGAGAGTGCGCCGGCGCGGCCGCGGCATTTGACCAAGATCCCGGCGCGGCGGCGCAAGCACCTGCTCCTGATCGACGTGCACGACATCGTCTATGGCTACGTGCGCGATGGTGTCGTCTTCATCGTCACGCAAGAGCACCAGGACATGGTTTCCTACCGCACCTTGGACGAGTTCGAATCCGAGCTCGACCCGGAGATTTTCCACCGCGTGCACCGGAGCTACCTGGCCAACGTCAACCACATCCGGGAGATCATCCCGCAGGCCTCGGGCAACTACGAGCTGCTGATGGACGACGCCGCCGGCACGCGCATCCCGCTGTCGCGCCAGCACGCGCGCGCCCTGCGCCGTATCTACAAGTGGTGAGCGTGCGACGCGTATCCACCGAAGGCGCTCGGCGGGCTCGACGACACTCAAATGTACCTCGTACGACTCGACTCCATCTCTGAGGTCGCTGGGCGCGCGCCGCGCAGGTTGCGCCGAATCGCTCAGTGGGCGTGCGTCAGGTGGACCAAGCCGCTTGCAAGTAAACCCGAGAGCACAGCCAGGAAGTTGTAGTAGCGACGCTCGTGATGTGCGTGCGCGTGTGGGAGCAGATCCGACGTGGCGATGAAGAGAAATGTGCCGGCGGCCACACCGACGGCGATGCCGAGAATCGTGGGGCTCGCATGCCGCAGAAACAAGAAGGCCACCGCGCCTCCGAGCGGGGTAACCAACGAGAAGATCAACAGCAACACGAGCACGTGGCGGCGGCCGAAGCCGAAGAAGAGCAAGATGCTGCCGAGCGAGAAGGTGTCCGGGATCTTGTGCGCCATGATCGCCCAGATCACGACAGTGCTGACCGCAGGCATCATGACGCTGGAGGCGAGCGCCACGCCATCGAGCAGTGCGTGCAGGCAGATGCCGGCATAGGCGGCGAACCCCGTGCGCCGGCCGGCCAGCTCTTCGGTCTCGTGCGGATGGATGAGGAGGAACTTCTCGAGCGCCAGCAACAGCATGAAGCCCGCGAGCACGGCGGGAAAGAAGTGCCGCGACAACTTCATCGCTTCCGGGAGCAGATCGAAGAAGACCACGCCAAGCACGATCCCGGCGCTCAGACTGATGAGGAACTGGAGTTCTCGTTGCGACCAACGCCGCAACAGAGGAATCATCCCCGAAGCGAAGGAGACGGCGAAAATGCCTGCCGCGTATTCCAGGTAGCGCAGCGCGACTTGTTCCAAGCTTCTCCTCGGGAAAACGGCAAGCAAGTCTGGAATGGCGCAGCTCGACCGGCCACCAAGATAGTAGATCCGCGCTGCGGGTTGCCATGCGCAAAACAGCGTGTCCGGGCCGACATCGACGTCGTTCGTTCGTGAGGATTCAAGGACTGGATCAACGCACCAAGACGAGGCGCTCGACGACCCGGTCGCCGGACACTTGCAGCACCAGGAAGTAGGACCCCGCTCCGAGCTCCCGCCCCGCATCGTCGCGGCCTTCCCAGGTCAGCCAATGCCGCCCGGGACCTCGTGCTTCCGCAACCAGCGTGCGCAGCACGCGGCCGCGAACGTCGTGGACATGCAGCTCCACTCGTCCGGCGCGGGCCATTTCGTAGGCAATGGTCGCTCCGAGTCGGAAAGGGTTCGGCCGTGTCGGAAACAGCCGGATCCCTGCACTCGGTCCGGTCATCGCATCCGTCGGGTCGCGGAAAACGACGCGTAGCTGTGGACGCACCAGCGGATTGAGGTTCTCACTGCTATCGAATCGCTTGCTCGTCGACGTGGAGCCTTCGTCGCCGCGCACCAACCAGCCGAAGTTGCTCGCGGGATTGTTCACCCAGCTCTTGACGTCGGAGAGCAACGTCGGAGACGACCAGGAATAGTGGCCAACGCCACCGACGCTGGTGGCAGCGCTCGGCAACGGGTCGAAATCGCCGCCGGCAGTCGTCCATAATTGGGTATCGAAGAATCGATGCACCCACGTTGCATCTCCCGGCGCGGACAGGGCGCCGCCTCCCTCTTCGAGATCGGCGTCTGAGATGCCCTCACCCCAATCGGCCACGAGTCGATGCAAACCGGTCTGCAGTGGGCCACTCAAGGTGCGGGACATGTGTAGGACCACGACCACGCTGTCCAACACAGTGCCCGGAGGAATGCTCTGGGCGACATCGAAAGCCATGACACCGCGCCGAATGGCGCCAGACAACGTCGTCCCGGCGAAGAAGTGCTGGCCTGCACCATTGCTCAGGTTGCCGGTCGTGCTTTGGTAGAGGGTGTTGTCCTTCTTCGGCTCGAAGGTCAAGGTCAAGGCACCGGCCGCTTGCACGTAGACACAGGAAGCGACGAGCACCGATGCAAGGGATTGAAGAGTTCCGCGAAAGGGCGCCGCTCGCATCGCTCACGACCGTTGGAACTTCGTTGTGGAGACGCGTGAATCCACGCATGATGATACACGGGGTGCCTTCGCTCGAGCAATAGAGTGCGGTTCGAATGCACGCATTGTGTCCTCGTCTCCAGCACTACGCAATGATTGCGCGGCGTCCGTCAGCGTTCGATGGCGCGAGATGCAGCCGCACCCGGTCCGAGCTCGGCGAAGAGAGCCTCGACGCTCGCCATGTTGCGTTCCCAGCAAGCACGTTCGGCCACGAGCTGGCGATTGATGGGCACCGCTCGTTCGCGCAATGCACTCTCGGTGCAGGCGCGCTCGAGGCAGCGCGCCAGCGCCTCGGCATTGCCACAAGGAAACAGCAGCCCGTTCTCCTCGTGGCGAATCCATTCGCGATTGCCCGCGATGTCGGTCACAACCGGAAAACATCCCGCCGCCATCGCCTCCAACAACGAAACGGACGTGCTGTCGCTCCGGGCCGTGGACACATAGACATGGGCCTTCCCGATCTCGCGATCCAGGTCCTGTAGTGCCAGCCAACCGAGGAACATGACCGGTGGGTCGAGCGGCCGGCGCTGCAGCAGCTCCGCTTGCGAACCGCTACCAGCGACGCGCACCTGCAGCGTTTGGCGCAGTGCCGGCTGCAGAATCTCGACTGCGCGCAACAACGTCTCCACGTCGTACACCGGTTCGAGCCGGCGCGTGCTGAGCACCACGATCGGCGCACTCGCACGCTCGCCCAGCGCAGTAAAGCGTTGGCGTTCGATGCCGAACGGTACGACCAGGATGCGCTCGGCCGGAAAGCCGAATTGGGCGATGGCGCAGGCCAGCATTTCGGCGTCGGCGGTAACGCGGTCGCAGCGCGCGAGCACGTAACGCGTGCGCCAGCGATGCAGCGGCGTCTTGCGCGGGACGAGCAAGATGTCGCTCCCGAGTGTCGTCAGCACCAACGGGCGCGCGCCGAGCCGCGCCGCCATCCAGCCGTAGTTGGGCAGAAAGTGCGCGTTCACCACGTCGGGACGGAAAGCGCGCAAGCGCGCCGCCGCAGCCCCGACATTCGACGTGTAGCGCAGAAACCGCGGCAACCAAGTGCGGGCGGGCAGATGCTCGATTGGGCAGGCGCCGACCGCACCCGGCTCGAGACTCAGGAGCAGGCAGTCGTGACCACGTTGTGCAAAGGAATCGACCCACCGCTGCGTGTGGGGAAGCGACGCGTCTGCGAGGAAGGCAATGCGCACCGGCGCATGCTACGCCAGACACGGTGGGTGCGCTAGTGGCGCCGGCGCGGGCAGTGGGCGGTAGGCAGTGGGCGCGCGCAGGGAGCGTCTAGCGGTAGAGTTCCTTGATGCGACCCCAGTCGGACTGTTCCGACGCGATGCCGCAGCGCAAGGAGCCCGACGGGTTGAGCACCGCGCGATCGGGAGTGATGCACACCTTGGTGAAAACGGGGTTGTCGCAGAGCGTGACCAAGGGGCAGGGGAAATCCCGGTGCGATGGCGGAATTTTCTCGGCGATTTCGAGTGTCGCATCCTGGCCACCGCTCAGGTTCAGCACCGTCAATTTCAGGATTGGTAACGGCAGGCGGTTCTCACAACCGCGCGTCGAGACGACATTCAATCCATCCTCGAGCGCGGAAGTGCCAACCGCAAATCCATTGGGGAGAACGATCGTTTCGCCCGAGAACGAGTATCCAGTCGCCCCGGTTGCCACGATACGGAATTCGGCGCCGCTGATGCCGCCGCGCGTGTCGCCCTCGGCCAACAGCATGACCCAGAGCGTGCGCGACATGCCGGTCGTGAATGTATCGGAGCACTTGCTGGCGCGGTCGTCGAAGTAGATGCCGAGCACTCCGTTGGACTGCGCATGTGCACTCGAAACCAAGCCGGCGCCAATTGTGAGGCCGAGGCCGATGCCGGCCATGAAAAGGCGTTTGGAAATGGGCATTCTTGGGTCCCTCCGCGAGCGAACGGCCGGAGTGCAGGCAGGATCGCGGTGCGGCCGCCAGCGCTTTTGGTGCCGAAACCATTGCAATGATAGCACTTTCGGCCGCGCGGCGCCATGCGACGAGGCGAGCTGTGGCTGGATGGCCGAGTGGTGAGCGCCGTGGGGACCTGGACCCCGGTCGTCGCGACCGGCCGCCGCGTTGACTCAGGGGGCGGTGTACTCGAGCAGGATCGCGGTGGCATCGTCGGCCAGCTCGTTCGGCTGGGTGAACTCCTCGAGCTTGCGCACCAGCGACCCGAGTGCAACATCGGGCCCGAGCCCGGCAGAGGCCGCAAATGCTTCGCGCAAGCGATCTTCGCCGAATTCCTCTCCGCTCGCTCCCCGCGCCTCGGGAATGCCGTCGGTGTAGAGAAGCAACCGCCGGCGCGTCCCCAAGGGGAAGCACCCGACCTCGAAATCACACCCGGCAAGGATGCCGAGTGGCGGCCCCGTGGATTCCCACACGTGCCCCTCGTCGTCCAGGACGCTCGGATGCCCGGCGCTCACGTAGCGCACCTCGCGCGCTTCGAAGTCCAAGACGGCGAGCACTGCGGTGGTGAACTGATTGCGCGACAGTGACAGCAGCCGCTCGTTGACGCGGCGGAACAGCCGGCGCAAGTCGCGCCAGTCGTCTTGAACCGCGCGCATCTCCGCCTTGAGCATGCCGGTGAACAACGCCGCCATGACGCCGTGCCCGGCGACATCCGCGACCACGATCCCGAATGCCGTCGGTCCCAAGGTGAAGAAATCGTAGAAATCGCCCCCGAGTCGCTCGGAGGGCCGATACCATACGTCGCCACGCAGCCCGGGGAAGCGCGGGAACCAAGACGGCAACAGCAAGCGCTGGAAGGCGCGCGCGCGCTCGAGATCCTCTTCTAGCACGCGGGTGTAAGACCGGTTCTCGCGCTCCAGCTTCTGGAGCTCGAGGCAGCGCTCGACCAACGTCTCGAGCACCGCCTTCTCGAAAGGCTTGCGAATGAAATAGAAAGCGCGCTCGCGCAGCGCTTCGACCAATTTCTCTTCGGGATTGGCCACCGAACCCGTCATGATGATGACTTCGGTGTCGGGGTGCTGATTCTTGATGGCCTTCAGCACTTCGAACCCCGTCATCCCGGGCATGCGCACATCGACGATGGCGAGATCGTGTGGCTGCGTCGCCAAAATTTGCAGTGCCTGCATCCCGGAAGCCGCGAGCGTGATGTGATGCCGGCGTTCGAGGATGCGCTGCGCCGCGCGTTGGATGCCCGGCTCGTCGTCGACGATCAGAATGCGCGCCGCTTCACTCACGCACCCTCCTCCCCGCGCGCTACCGTGGGCCTGTAGACCGGGAACTCCATCTGCACCGTCGTGCCGACACCCACCTTGCTGCGCAGTGACATCTTGCCGTTGTGCTCCCAGGCGATGCTGCGCACCACCGAGAGCCCGAGGCCGGTGCCGTGGCGTTTGCTGGTGTAGAACGGTTCCTGCACGCGGGCGAGCAACTCTTGCGGGATGCCGTTGCCGCTATCCTCGATCTCGACGATGACGCGTTCGCCGTCCGCGAACGAGCGCGCGACAAGCGTGCCGCCATCCGGCATGGCATCGATGGCGTTCAAGATGAGATTGTGGAATGCCTGCTCCAAGCGCCCCGGGTGCGCCAGGACGGCGGGCAAATCCTCGGCGAGCTGACGCTGCACGGTGACATTCGCCTTGTCGAGCTTGAAACTGACGAGATCCAACGCCGTGGCCACTCGCTTGTTGATCTTCACCACCTTGTCGATGGCGAACGTGCCGCGTGCCATTGCCAGCATGCCTTGGAAGATGCGAACGCTGATCCGTGTGTAGCTTTCGATTTGCGCCAGATCCTCGAGAAATCGTTCGCGATCGAAGTCTCCTTCTTCCACGTCGGCACGCAGCGCTTGGATCATTGGCAGGCTGGCGCCGAGCGCGTTGTTGACATCGTGAGCGACACCGCCGGCCAAATCCGCCATGGCGCGCTTGCCTTCGCTGGCGATCAGCTGGCGTTCGAGTTCCTTGATCGACGTCACGTCGCGCACGAACACGACCATGCCCTGCGCGGCGCCCGCCGCGTCGCGTAGCTCCCGCGCCGAGAGGTAGACCGGGAACACGGTGCCGTTGCTGCGCCGGCACTCGAGCTCGCCGTTCCACAGCCCCATGAACCCCACCACCTGTGCCAGCGATTCGTATTGATCGCCCAGGATATCGGAACCACGCGCATCGACGCGCCGGCCGCGCAACTCCTCGGCCGGGTAGCCGAAGGTCTCCTCGCCAGACTCGTTGACGAACTGCAGGTCTCCGTTGACGTCGATCCAAAAGACGGCGAGCGGCGCGTTCTCGACGAAGGTGGCCAGGCGCTGTACTTCTTCCGTACGATGGCGCACCTGCTCCTCGAGGCGCACTCGCATGTGTTGGATGCGCTCGCGCTTGCGCAGATCCGCCATGGCCAGCGACACCTGGCTGGCAATGGCCGACAGCAGCTCGACATCGGGTTGGGTGAAACCGCCCGTGGCCAGGCTGCCATCCTGCGTCAGACGGTTCAGCACGCGCAAGATGCCGATGGGGCGATGATTCTCCAGCAGCGGCACCGCGATGAGATGTGCGGTGCGCCCGGTGCCGAGCTGCGCGGCGTAACGTTTCTGGGCCTCGGGGGACACATGGCCGCTGCGATCGACGTCATTGTGCACCACCGGATGCGGCACCGGGCCCGTGCGCAAGACTGCCGCGCGCCCGGTCAGTCCCTCGCCCGTGGAGTAGCTCTCCTCGGCGAACCAATCGGCCGGCACGCCGGCGCTGGCACGGCGGCGGTAGCGCCCGTCTTCGAACAAGAACACCGCGGCGGCCTCGCAGTTGAGATGCTCGCGCGTGAGGTCGACCGTGAGCTGCAGGAGCCTCGGCGCTTCCTCCAGCGCCGAGAGACGAGCCGACAGCTCATACAACAGTTGCAACGTCGATTGCTGGCGCTCGCGCTGTTGCAGTGTTTCGAGCGCGATCGCCGTCTTGTCGGCGAGGATGGCGAGGAACTCCGCGTCGCGCTCGCGGAATCGATTGGGAGTGAACGACTCCACGTTCAGCACGCCGAGAACGGTGCTCTCGAAGCGAATCGGCACCGCGAGCTCGGAGAGCGTGGCGACGCTGTGCAGCACGTACTTTGGATGCGTGGCGACATCGTTGGCGACGATGGGCATGCCCGTGCGCGCCACTTCGCCGGTGATGCCATCGCCGAGGGCGAGGCCTGGGGAACCCACCGTGTAGCCCATCGACGCGATCTCGCGCAGGCGGCCTTTGTCGCGGTCGAGCAGCTCGATGCAGCCGACCGGCAGTCCGAGCACACCGAGAACGATCTCGAGAATCCGGCTGCAGATCTCGACGAGCGGCAGCGGCTTCGTCACCAGCTGGCCGATCTCGTTGATGGCGCGCAGCTCGTCGAGCCGGCGTTCGTAGAGATCTGCGTTGCGGATGGCGGTGCTCATCTTCTCCACGAACCGGCCGACCACGGCCACGTCGGCGGGCGTGAAGGCCGCGGATCCGACATCCGAGAGCTTGAGCACACCCAGCAGTCGTTCGCCGAAGATGAGCGGCACGACCAGCATGCTGGCTTCCTGCGGCCCCATGTCGCTGCGGCACGAATCGCACAGCAGGTCGTACAGGCGTCGCAAATGCGCGGGTGCTACCTGCAGCACCGCGGCATCGGCGCTATCGTCGAGAAGCTGAGCACTGCATTTGCCGCTGTCGCCGCTCAAGATGAAGGCACGATCGCGCACGCGCAGCAAATCCATGATCTCCGGCTCCACGTCCAGCGTCTTCTGCACGTAGGGGCTCTTCATCTTCTGCCACACGACTTTGTCGGCACGCACGACGAGACTGGAACGTTCGCGATCGACCAAGAGGATCGAGCCACTGTGGTCGTAGCGCACCAGGAGTTGCAGTCCATCCAGGACTTGATAGAGGAGATCCAGTGTTCGCAACTCGCTCGCGATCTTGCGCTCGATGCGTGCCAGCACGTCGACGACGCGGGATTCCGCCAGCGCGTCGAGCCTCTCGTCCACCAGCGCGCCGGCACGCAGCAGCGTGCGCAGGTCGGTGCGCAGGAATGGGGTCGCGCGGCCGAGGAAAAGCACCGCGATCGGCTTGCCGCGCTCGCGCAGCGACAGGTAGAGAACGTCTGGCGTCACGGCGGCGCGGCCAGTCTCGAGAATGGCGCGCACCACAGAAACATCCCATTCGCGGGAGCCGATGCGATGCACGATGCGCAGGTGGCCGCCACGGCCGGCGGCAAACACGACACCGTCGGCGGCGCCAAAAGCCGGCACCAACTCGCGCAGCGCAATGTGCAGGGCGCGCTCGAGCGAGCCCACGGTCTTGAGCTCGTGCAGGAGCTGTTGGCACAACCGAAACTCGCGCAGCTCCGGGTCTTCGTGAGCGCGGTGCGATGGATGTGGCGGGGACGTTCCCATGCGTCGCATGGTAGCATGCCGACATTCGGATCCGAGGGACATGCATTCGTCACTGCAACGTGAACGTGGGATGGTGTTGTGCGTCGCGGCCGCGGCGGCGCTGCGCGCGTTTTGTGTCGTCCTGACTCGCAACGATCCCGTGTTCCGCGTGCCGTACCTCGATAGCGCTTTCTATCACACGTGGGCGCGCTCGCTCGCCGAGGGACGCGGCGATTTCCAGGGCCCCTACTTCCTCGGGCCGCTGTACCCGCACGTGCTGTCGTGGCTGTACCGCATCTTCTCCGCCGACCCGTTCGTCGTCAGGCTTTTCCAGTCGGCGCTCGGCGTCGTGGACGTCGCCTTGGTGTACGTGCTAGCGCGTCATCTCGGCGGCGGCACAGCGGCCGCTGCCGCGGCGGCGCTCTTCGCCCTGCACGGCTGTTTCGTCTTCTACGAGGGACTCCTCGTGCTCGAGCCGTTGCTCACGACTTTGTTCCTCGTTGCCATCGGCATGATCGTGCTGCCACGCCGGTGCACTCCCGTGCATGCGGTCCTCGCCGGGCTCTGCTTGGGTCTCGCCGCGCTCGCGCGCGGCACGGCGCTCCTTGCCGCTCCCGTCGTCGTGTGGGCGCTCGCACGCGGCATGCGGCCGTGGCGTCCCATTGCATGGTTCTCCCTCGCATGTGGCATCGTTCTCGTGCCCGTGCTGCTGCGGAACGCGAATTTGAATGCTGGCTTCGTGCTCACGACCAATGCCGGTGTCAACTTCTATGCCGGCAACTTCGCGGGTGCGAAGGGGCGATTCCGACAACCAGAGGGCGTGCAGTTCTTCACCTCGCCCAACGTGCTCCCCGAGTCGGCGTCGATGCCGACTGCCGTGGCCGCACGACCGCTCACGCTCGAAGCCGTGGCCGGCACGCGCGAGGCCGGTGATTCTGCCGCCTGGTTCGCCCGTTCCTGGGACTGGATCCGTACACAGCCCGGTGCGTTCCTCTCCACGATGTTGCGCCGTGTGGGCCTCACGTTGCAGGGCCGTGAGATCGCACAGATCGAGAGCTTTGCCTTTCACCGCTCGCGCCTGCCCGCTTTGCGCTTGTTCTTCGTCGACCTGACTTGGATCCTGCCTCTGGCTACGCTCGGCTTCTGGCACCTGCGCCGCGCTGGTCGCGGCGATGGCGGCATCGTGCTGGGCTTCGCCATCGCCGCACTGCTGCCCTGCGTACTTTTCTTCGTCACCGCGCGCCACCGCCTGCCGGCGCTGCCCGTCCTTGCGGTGCTCGCCGGTTGTGGCGCGAGCGCCTTGGCTGCGCACGTGTCGACACGGCGCTGGTCGCGCCTGGCAATCATTGTGCTCGTACTCGTTGTGGCTGGTGCGCTGACGCGCGTGGGTGCGCAGCCACCACGCACGGCCTCCGGATGGGAAAGTGCCCAGATGGCGGAGCGTGTCTACGCTCTGGGAGATCTCGATGGCGCCATCCGCTGGCAAGAAACTGCATTCGCCTGGTTGCCGCAGCGTCCAGAGGTCGGACTCAACCTGACGCTTTATCTCAGTGAGCGTGCCCGGCCACAGGATCTGGAGCGCGCCGAGTCGCTGCTTCTCCAGCAGCTGCAGCACGCGCCGAACAACCTGCCGCTCCTCGACGCCCTCGGCACCGTGCTCTCCCAACGCGGGCACGTGCGCGAGGCGCGTGCCGTCTGGGAACGGGTACTACATCTCGATCCCAGCTACGCACCGGCGCGCGACCATTTGCGCCACCTCGGCGCCACGGTGACGCCGCCAGGCTCCCCTTGACGATTTCCCGTTTCGCACCACAATCTCCGTACACGAGACACATCGTGTCTTCTGCCGACCCCACGCCCGATCACGCGAAGCTGCAACGGGCGGCGCAGACGCGAATGACGGCATGGAGAAGGGAGCTTGGCGTGGCACGCAAGAAGATCGCCCTCGTCGGCGCCGGGGCCATCGGCGGCACACTGGCACACTTGGCAGCGCTCAAGGAGCTGGGAGATATCGTGCTGGTGGACATCGTGGAGGGTGTTCCGCAGGGAAAGGCGCTCGACCTGCTCGCGGCCCGACCGCTCGATGACACCGACGTTCGTTTCACCGGCTCCAACGGCTACGAGGAAATGCGCGGCGCCGACGTCGTCATTGTCACTGCCGGCTTGCCACGCAAGCCCGGCATGAGCCGCGACGACCTGGTCAACGTCAATACCGGAATCATGAAGGGGATCGCCGAGAAGGTGCGCGAGATGGCGCCGCAGGCATTCGTTATCGTTATCACCAACCCGCTGGATGCGATGGTCTACGTGATGAAACAAGTCACCGGGTTCCCCAAGAACCGGGTGGTGGGTATGGCCGGCGTCCTCGACTCGGCGCGATTCCGCACTTTCGCCGCCATGGAAATCGGCGTCTCGGTGCAGGACATCACCGCGATGGTGCTGGGCGGCCATGGCGACGACATGGTGCCAATCCTGCGCTTCTGCACCGTCGCAGGCTTGCCGATCACGCATTTCTTGTCGCACGACAAGCTCGACGCCATCGTCAAACGCACGCAAGTCGCAGGCGGCGAAGTGGTGAACCTGCTCAAGACCAGCGCCTGGGTGTCGCCGGCGGCGTCCGCCATCGAGATGGCCGAGGCTTACCTCAAGGACAAGAAACGGGTCTTGCCGTGCACCGCCTACTTGGAAGGCGAGTACGGCATTCATGGCTTCTACTTCGGCGTGCCCGCCGTCATCGGCGAAGGTGGCGTGGAACGCATCCTCGATGTTCCCCTCGAGCCCGAAGAGAAGGAGGCTTTCATGCGTTCGCTGGCGCGGGTGAAGGAAGTCGTCGGCCTTGTCAAACTCTGATCGTCCTCGCTCGCTTCACGGGCGACGCCGTGATGATCCTCCCGGGCGAGTTACGACGGGCGGCCAAGAGTCTACGCGCCGACCGAAAACGTCCATTCCGCCCGGAGTTGTCTGAGCCCGGGAGGATCATCACGGCGGCGCCCGCTGCGTGCGGCGGAGGCTGGACCCCCGCCGCACGGCGTACCGGGTCCGTTGCAGAGGCAATCAGGGACCCGGCTCCCCCCTCACGACATAAGACCGGGGCGGGCAACAAGTGGCAGGTGCTTGCCCACCCCGGGGGCGAGCCGCCGCGCCTTCCGCGCGCGCAACGGTGGAGCCGAGGGGCGCGACGGCCGCAGATCGTCCTCGAGTCTGCGCCAACGCAGACTGCATCTTGGTGCATAGCCCGCTAAGCGGGCGTAATCGGGATGGCGGCGAAAACAGGTCGGGATGGCGGTCGAGGCCTCTGCAAACCAAGATAATTCGCGCCGCGGGGATGTCAACCCCACCGGTTCAGGACACGGTCCCGTTTCATCATTGGATGGACAGCGAACACAACCCGCGCGACGCACTCATTCGGGATAGTAGAGGATGCGGCCGCAGCTCTGGCAGGTGCGTACCTTGCCTTCGTACAGCGACGAGCGATACGAAGTCGGGAGCTTGGCGAAACATCCGAGACACGCATCCCCCGTCACTGGTGTGATGGCGCGTCCGTAACGTTTGAGGATGTTTTCGTAGTGCGTCACGTGCCCGCGATCGAGCTGCGACACCAGGTGGGTGCGGGCGCGGCGCAGCTCCTCGAGACCGCTCACATCGAAACCGAGTCGCGACAGTTCTTCACGCGAATCCTCGGTCTCTTTGAGCATGAGATCGAGGTCCTGGAGCGCGACCAGCAGTTGTTCCTGTTGACTCATCAACTCGGCTTGCCCTCCCGCATGGCGGCGGTGAACTCGTCGAAACTCTCGACTTGCATCAGTCGGTCGCGAATGCCGTCGTCGCGCACCAGCTCGATGATCTTCCCCAATGCAGGCAAGTACAGGTTGGATCGATCCTGCGGTGGCGCCAGCAGGGCGAAGAAGAGGTAGGTGGGCTCGCCATCGAGAGAGTGGAATGCAATACCCTGTTTCGAATGGGCGAAGATCGCCATCAGGCGCGAAACGGCCAGGGATCGCCCGTGCGGAAACGCGATCCCCTTGCCGACGGCGGTGCTGCCGAGGGACTCGCGGTTGCGGAGCATGTCGAGGATGATCTGTCGATTGTTGCCGTCTTTTTCCGGTTCGATGAGATCGACGATCTCTTCGAGAGCGTCGTCTTTGGTCCTTGCCCGGAGTTCGAAAATGCAGTGTTTTGGATCGAAGAAGCTCAGGAGGTCATCGACCTTCATGAACTCTCCAGCGTGACGAAACGGAAGTCGGTGGTCATTCGACGAACTGCAGCTTAGCATGCCACGAACGGTGGGACAACCGCTGGGTCCGTTAACGACGCGAGGCAGGGCCGATGGCTGAAGCCGAAGGCAGGGTGCTGACCGCCCACTCCAGCCGCTACGACGTCCTCGGAGCGGATGGGTCGATCGTGCCCTGTCGGGCCCGCCGGCGCTTGAACCGTCCCGACTCCGCGAGTCCGTCGTTCCCGGTTCCCGGCGACATGGTGGTCTGGCGCGCCCTGGAACAGGCGGGGGCAAAGAGCGGTATCATCGAAGAGGTGCGCCCACGACACAGCGAGATCGCTCGCGTGCGTTCCGGCGTGAAACACGTCGTCGTTGCCAACCTCGATCGGCTCGTGGTCGTCGTCGCCGTGCAACGCCCCAGTCTCGACCGTGGGCTTCTCGATCGCCTGCTCACGACAGCCGAGCGCAATCGGATCGACGCCATGGTCTGCCTGCACAAGATCGACCTGGTCGAGCCCGGTGAGTGCGACAACATACGGCGAGTGTACGAGCGCGCTGGCTACCCGGTACTCCCGACTTCGTGTACGACTGGCTGCGGAATCGAGGAACTGCGCATGGCGTTGAAGGGCCACGTGAGCGCCTTCATGGGAGCTTCTGGAGCCGGCAAGAGCCACTTGATCTCGATGTTGCAGCCGGGACTCTCGTTGCGCACCGGAATGGTGAGCGAGGTGTCCGGGCAGGGACGGCACACCACCACCCGAGTGGATCTGCATCGCACCGAGTTCGGGGCGCTCCTGGCCGACACGCCGGGGGTGCGCGAGTTCAGCTTGTGGGGGTTGCAACTCGAGGAGTTGCGTGATTTCTTTCCCGAGTTCCTGGATCTGCAACCACTCTGTCGATATGCGACCTGCACGCATGATCACGAACCCCTCTGCGCCGTGAAGGACGCGGTGGCCGCCGGACAAGTCGATTCCGGACGCTACCGCAGCTATTTGGCGATCCTCACGAGCTTGCGTCAGGAACCACGTACGGGCGGTCAAAGACCGGGTCGCCGCCAGGAGGACGAACGCGCGTGACACATGGGAAGCCAAACCACGAGCCCGTTGCGGGCCATCGCGGCACGGGATCAGGCGATCTGGAGTCGAATGCGATCGGGCCGCCAGCTTCGGGGGGCCGGTCCATTCTCGGCTGGCTCTTGCCCCTCTTGCTCCTCGCTGCGGTGGGGACCGGTGTGTGGTGGTTTGTCTTGCGCGACACGACCGCCAAGCGCGTCGAACGCTTGGTGGCCGAAGCACGCGCCGCATTCGATCTGTTCGAATATACGCGGGCGGAGGAGCTCCTCATGCAAGCGCGGGACATGGTCCCCGCTGGTGCCAAGGGCTCCGGAGTAAACGTCGGTGTGCACATCAATCTTGGAATCCTCTACCGCCGCCAAGAGCGTTGGGAAGACGCACGGGAAGCCATGCTGCAGGCCGCCGCCTTGTGCGGTCCCGAGGCCAACGAGGTCCGAGCCGAGGAGCTGTATCAGGTCGCCCAGATCGATCTGCACACCGGTAAAGCCAGCGACGCCGCTCCAGTTCTGGAGGCCGCGGTCGCGGCCCATCCGACACGAAATGACTTGCACCTGAGTCTCATCGATCTCCATCTAGGGTATCTGAAGCAACCGGCGGCCGCGGACAGCAGTTTGCAGCGCTTCCTGCGCTTGTGTGGGAAAACGCCAGAAAATCTTCGCGATGCGGCGCAGATCTACTTTCGGCGTCGATTCCTCAACGATTCGCTGATTCTCGCGCGGGCTGCGACACAAGCCGCGGACACCATGGTCACGGCACACGTGATCGTGGCCAAGTCGCTGTGGCGGTTGGGCCGTAGCGATGAAGGTCTCGAGTATGTGTCCGGGCCGCTCATGCGTTACCCCGACGCGATGCCGTTGTGGACGGCGCAGGCGAGTCTGTTCATCGGCGGCAGCCGCTTCGACGAGGCGCTGCAGAGCGTGGACCGAGCTCTCACGCTCGACCCCAACGACTATGATGCCAATCGAGTGCGGATGATGGTGCTGTATAACGCCAAACGCTGGCAGGAAGCCCTCGACCAGGTCGAAGTGTGTGGCCGGCTGACCAAGAACGCCAACGAGGTCCACTTCCTCCAAAGCATGCAAACCCGCATCCGCAACCTCCAGCAGGGCAAGATCGATCCGCCCAGCTCCGCACTGGAGGGCGCGCCGCAGAGCGAGGAACCATGACCTCGGTCGACTCGCACCCTGGCGGTGGAGGAACGCCGCTTGGATCTGCCGCTCCTCGTACGCGGCTTCGCCGCCTTGGCCGCCGGCTCGAACGCGCCAGCAAACGTCGGGTGACGCAGTGGTTGGCGCACATTCTGCGACCACGGCCCGCCACCATCCCCCTCGAGACCGACGTGCGAACTTTGTTGGCGATCCGTCAGCACAATCAGCTGGGGGACATGGTGCTGACGCTCCCGGCACTGCGGGCGATGCGGCGCGCCTATCCTCGCGCGCGCATCGTTTTCGTCACCAGCCCATTGTGTCAGGAACTCCTCACCGACCACCCAGACATCGACAAGCTGATCGTGTTCCACAAGCAGGCACTGTGGCGTCCATGGGCGCTGTGGCTCCTGCTGCGCGCTCTCCGACATCCTTGTCCTGACCTCGCCGTAGTCCTGGGCACGGTATCGTTCTCGACCACGAGCGCGTTGCTGGCGTGGGCAAGCAGCGCCCGTGTGCGCGCCGGCGTGTCCAGCCATGCATTCGGCAGCAACCTCTCGCGAGCGATCTACCATCTCGAACTCCCGCTCGCCACGTCCGAGGTGCACGAGGTCGAGCACAATTTGGCGCCGCTACGGGGTCTCGGCATCGATGCGCCGGCAGAGACACCGACTCTTGCACCCCGCCCCGAGGCAGTGCTCGCGGCGCGGGATTTCATCGCCCGAGAGTTCCCGACCCAGGACGGGCCGCTTGTGGTCATGCACCCCGGCGCTGGCAAGAAGGAGAACATCTGGCCCGTGGAGCGCTTCGCAGAAGTGGCGCGAGCGTTGGCGCAGCACGACCATGCGCGGATCGTGGTGAGCGAAGGTCCGCGTGACGCGGCCGTGGCAGCCGCATTGCTGTCGCGTTGCCCAGGTGCTGCGCGTTGGCGCGCACCACTGCGCGACACGATCGGGATCCTCAGCCGCGCCCAGGCTTTCGTGGGCAACGACACGGGTCTCGCGCACGTCGCCGCGGCAACCGGAGTTCCAACTGTCGCGATCTTCGGACCCACGGACCCAAAGCGCTGGGCGCCGGCTGGCCGTTGCGTGCGCTGCGTCCGTTCGCCGACCGGACGGGTCGAAGACACTCGCGCGGACGATGTTCTTGCAGCGGTGCATGCCTCGCTGCGCGCTTCCTTGACAGCCCCAGGCCGGAGCGCTACCCTGCGCTGAAATCAAAATCCAACTGCTGCGTGCTTCCGTCGTTCGTGTGCACCGCAAATCGAGGATCGTGGCGCGATCCTCCGGTGGTTCTTTCTCCGCGTGGGAGGTCCGGCGTGCGCAAGGTGGGCAAGGTGAAATGGTTCAGCGACGTCAAAGGCTTTGGCTTCATCACCCTGGAGGATGGCAGCGACGTTTTCGTGCACTTCTCGGCGATCCATGGTGAGGGATATCGAACCCTCATCGATGGACAGTCCGTGGAGTTCGAGGTTCAAGATGGCCCCAAAGGTCTGCAGGCTTCGAACGTCGTGAAGGCAATCTGAAAGTCCAGCAACCGCGACATCGTGCAGCCCCGGTTCGCGGGGCTGCGCCCTTTCGTTTGCGCTTACCGGCCGGCCACCCATCCGCGACCGCACCTCCTCATGGCAGCGCGCTGCCTCTTGCCATGCCGCCCGAGCCTGTCGATACTTCCCAGCGTCTCGCCAGGTTCGCTCCGGACGGCTCGAGCTCCCCCCGCTTGCAGCCCGGCCACCCCTGGGATCCATGTCCGCGACGGGAGATCTTCGATGAAGAAAACGTGGCCGTCCGTGCTGTTCGTTCTGCTCTCGGGCTGTGGGGCGCGTGTGGACCCGCAAACGGAGGCCCAGGCCTTTCTGGACGCCTACACCGCCGATTACCAGAGCCTTTACTACGCGTCGGCCAAGGCCGAATGGCGCTCGAACACCCACATCGTCGAGGGAGACACCACCAACGCCTACGCGACGCGGATGGCGAACGAGGCGCTCGCGGCTTTCACGGGCAGCGCCGCGCATATCGAAGCGGCGCGCACTCTCTTGGACAAGAGCGCACGCTTGACACCGCTACAAGTGCGCCAGCTCGAGCGGGTCCTCTACTTGGCCGCCGACAACCCGCAAACCGTGGCGGAGCTGGTGAAACAGCGCATTCAGGCGGAGACCGAACAGACCGAGACATTGTTCGGCTTCGAGTTCGTCCTCGACGGCAAGAAAGTATCGACCAACGACATCGACGAGATTCTCCGCACCAGCCGTGACGAAACCGCGCGCCGCCAAGCATGGGAAATAAGCAAGGGAGTCGGCACGGTGCTCAAGGATGGTCTCGAGAACTTGCAGCGCCTGCGCAATGCGACCGTGCGCCCCCTCGGCTACGCCGACTACTTCGGCTACCAGGTTTCGGAATACGGAATGACGACGCAGGAAATGCGGGATCTCATGCTGCGGCTCGTGCGCGAAGTGCGCCCGTTGTATCGGCAGTTGCACACCTATGCCCGCTACGAACTGGCGAAGAAATATGGTGCGGCTTCGGTTCCAGATCTGCTGCCGGCGCACTGGCTGCCGAACCGTTGGGGCCAGGACTGGACCGGAATGGTGACGGTCGCCGGCTTCGATCTCGACGCCATCCTGGCCGACAAGCCACGAGAATGGTTCCCGCAGCAGGCGGAACGCTTCTACGTCAGCCTCGGCTATCCTTCCTTGCCCCAAAGCTTTTGGGACCGTTCCGATCTCTACCCGTTGCCCGTGGGTGCCGAGCTCAAGAAAAACAACCACGCCTCGGCGTGGCACATGGACATCGAGAACGACGTGCGCAGTCTGATGAGCATCGAACCCAATTCCGAATGGTACGAAACGACGCACCACGAATTCGGCCACATCTATTACTACATCGCTTACACCAACCCGGACGTGCCGCCACTGATGCGCGAGGGCGCCAACCGGGCCTATCACGAAGCCATGGGGAGCCTGCTCGGGCTCGCGGCGATGCAGAAGCCCTACCTGGCGCACCTGGAACTGTTGCCCGCAGACTCGCCGGTGGATGAAATGCAGCAGCTGCTCAAGGAGGCGCTCAACTACGTCGTCTTCATCCCGTGGTCGGCCGGCGTCATGAACGAGTTCGAGCGCGCGTTGTACGCCGAGAGCCTGCCCAAGGGCCAGTATAACGCCCGTTGGTGGAACCTGGTGCGGCGCTTCCAAGGCATTGCACCGCCGGCAGCGCGCGGCGAGGAGTTCTGTGACGCGGCGTCCAAGACTCACATCAACGACGACGCGGCGCAGTACTACGATTACGCCATCTCTTACGCCTTGCTGTTCCAGTTGCACGGCCACATCGCACGCAACATCCTGCAGCAGGATCCGCACGCCACCAACTACTACGGCAGCCAAGACGTCGGGCGCTTCCTCGATGCCATCATGCGACCCGGCATGAGCCGCGACTGGCGCGCAGTGCTGCGCGAAACCACGGGCGAGGATTTGAGCGCTAAAGCGCTCGTCGACTACTTCGCTCCACTCATGCCGTATCTAGAGCAAATCAACGCCGGCCGCACCCACACGCTGCCGGAACTGTGAGGAATGCGAGCATGCGCGAGATCGCGAAGTTGCTGAACGAAATGCAGGCGGCAGGAGTGATCACGGACTACGCCCTTTTCGGGGCCGCGGCGCAGATCCGATACACCGAGCCGGTGATGACACTCGATGCCGATGTCTTGGTCATCGTACCGTCTCCGGACCGCCTCGATGTTCTGCAACCGATCTACGCCTTCGCTGCCGCAAAGGGTTACACTCCCGATGGAGAAGCGATCCAGGTCGGGGCTTGGCCGGTGCAATTCATCCCTGTGCTTTCCGACCTGACGCGAGAAGCCGTTCAGCAGGCCGAGGCGGTGGATTTCGAGGGCGTGCTTTTTCGCGTCGTCCGCGCCGGCCACCTCGCAGCGATCGCGCTGAGCGTCGGCCGCGCAAAGGACTTGGCGCGGATCCTGGCCTTGCTCGAGAGTGGAAGCACAAACAAAGAGGAGATCGCCGATCTCGCGCGGCGGCACGGTCTCGACGCGGCCTGGAAGAGGTACGTACAGAGGTTCCTGGATGGATGACATCAAACGTCTTCTCGAACGTCAATCGCGCTGGCAGAGCGCACGCAGAAACCTTCCATGGCCGGAGAAACTACGCCTCGTGGAAGCCCTGCGCGAGTCCGTTCAACAGCTGCGCTCGGCACCGGTCGCGGCACCAAACCGGGAGGAATCGTCCCGTCGTTCAGGCGATGGTGACTTGCGGCGATAGGTACACGTCCTGGATGGCGTGGAAGAGCGCCACGCCGTCCCGCATCGGTTTTTGGAAGGTCTTGCGGCCGGAGATGAGGCCCATGCCACCCGCGCGCTTGTTGATGACGGCCATGCTCACGGCATCGTAGAGGTCGTTCGAGCCGGCGGCGCCGCCGGAGTTGATGAGACCGATGCGGCCCATGTAATTGTTCACGACCTGCCAGCGGCAGAGATCGATGGGATGGTCGGTCACCAGCTCGCCGTACACTTTCTTATGCGTCTTGCTGAAGTTGAGCGCGTTGAAGCCGCCGTTGTTCTCGGGAAGCTTCTGCTTGATGATGTCGGCCTCGATGGTGGCGCCCAGGTGATTGGCCTGACCGGTGAGGTCGGCGGCATTGTGATAGTCGGCGTCCTGGGTCTTGAAGGCCGGGTTGCGCAGATAGCACCACAAGACAGTCACCAGGCCGAGCTCGTGCGCGTGTTGAAAGGCCTCGCGGATCTCCTGGATCTGCCGGCGCGATTCCTCCGAGCCAAAATAAATGGTCGCCCCGATGGCGACGGCGCCGAGGTCGAAGGCCTGTTCGACACTGGCGAACTGAGTCTGGTCGAAGGTGTTCGGATACGACAGCAGCTCGTTGTGATTGATCTTCAGGATGAAGGGGATCTTGTGGGCGTAACGGCGCGAAACGATGCCGAGGACGCCGAGCGTCGTCGCCACCGCATTGCAGCCGCCTTCGATGGCCAGTTTGACGATGTTCTCGGGGTCGAAGTAGATGGGGTTCGGCGCGAACGAAGCCGCCGCCGAATGCTCGATGCCCTGATCCACGGGCAGGATGGATAGGTACCCGGTTCCCGCCAGCCGGCCCGTCCCAAACAGGCTCTGCATGTGGCGCAAGGTCGTGGGGTTGCGGTCGGACTGCATCCAGACGCGGTCGACGAAATCCGGCCCGGGCAGCTGCAGCTGATCCTTGGCGATGGTACGGCACTGGTGCGCCAGGAGATGCTGCGCCTGCTCTCCGAGCGTGGCGGCGATGTCGATGGGCATGAGAACCTCCTTATTCCGCCCGGCGTTATTTCGCGCCCGGGAGGCTGGACCTGGCGCCAGGGACTCAAGACCTTCGGCCGAGAACAGTAGCATTCGGCATCGAACTCGTCACCGAGCAAGTGTGCTGGCGGCGGCGCTCGGTTCGAGCATGGCTGCATACACCGTGGCGACGCGCGCCGCGACCACATTCCAGTCGTACTCGCGCGCGCGTTGTCGCGCTGCGGCACCGAGCCGCAGCCGCAACTCGCTGTCGCCCATCAGCCGGCGCATGGCCCCTGCGAGCGCCATGGCGTCTCCGGGCTCCACCAGCAGTCCGTGCACCTCCGTTTGCAAGTACTCGGGGATCGCACCCGTGCGCGTCGAGATCACGGGCAAGCCGGTCGCCATGGCTTCCAGGTTGGCGATCCCGAAACTTTCGTTTCGCGACGGGAGCACGAAGACATCGGCGGCTTGCAGAAACGCGAGCTTGTCGCGTCCGAGTTTCGTGCCGTGAAAACGCACGTGGTCGGCAACGCCAGCGGCTCGATAGAGACGCATATAATGACCGAGCTGGCCGCGATCCTCCTCACCGCCGACGATATCGAGCTCGAAGTTCCGGTTCCCAGTGCGCAGTAGCTCCTGCACCGCCACCAAAAGCTCATCCAGCCCCTTGCGCGCGCTCACGAACCCGAGGAAGAGAAAGTGGGTGGTGTCGCGATCGCGCGCCACGGGGCGCGGCGGAAAATCGTCGTAGCGAATGGCATTGGGAACCACGTGCACGCGGCCTTCACCCGCGAACCCTTCGACGAGCGTTCGCCAACCGGCGCACGGGACGAGGACTGCGCTCGCGCCGCGCAGGACGCGTGTGGCCATCTGCGCCTGGCGCGGCGACAAGTCGAGCAAGAAGCGATCGAAATCGCCACCGTGGAGATGCAGCAGGTGTGGAGTCCCCATGCGGCGCGCGAGGCCGGCGAGAAGCGCCTTTTCCCAGAATCCGAGATGCGCGGACGAGTGAATGTGCACCAGCGCGGGACGTTCACGTCGCAACGTGCGCCCGAAGCGGGCCATGAAGCGGACGCTGAGCAGCGGGCGCAACATCCGGTGACGATACAAATCGGGGACACGCACGTTGTATGGGCGAAGGTCGAAGCGCTCGAGGAGTGGGGACTGCAACATACCTTCGAGGTAGGCAGCAATTCCACCGTCGATGGGTGGTGGAATGGGTCCCACCTGGAGAACACGTGGCTTGTCGTGCATGGCACCTCGACCCCCGCGTCATGATGCCGCAAAAGCGCGCACAGCACCAACCGCATCGACGCCCCGCATGGACACCGCAACGCACCGATGGACGGACACAGGCTACGCGGGCTATCCTCGGGTCGCGCTGGAACCAAGAAGCTGCGCGTTCGAGATTGCCGCGCCCGAATGAGTGAGATATGAACCGAGAGCACGACGAGGATTCCACGCGCGGGACGGTGGCTGGCGAGCTCTCGAGCCATTCCGGCGCGCCCGAGTCGATCGAACCGCATGACGACCCTGCCGCGGAGACCACTGTCCCCGGTAGCGCTGATTCTGTACCTCCCGAACCGGGCGAGGCACGCGATCGTTGGCGCGATCTTGCACTCTTCGTCCCGCGCCTCCTGAAACTCGTCGGGCGTTTGCTCAAGGATCCCGACGTCCAGCTCCTCGACAAGGTGCTGCTCGGCGCCGCCGCAGCCTACGTGGCGAGCCCGATCGACATCCTTCCCGACGCCGTGCCGCTCCTCGGCCAAATCGATGACATCTATCTCATTGCGTTGTGCCTGCTGCGTCTTCTGCATCGCAGCGGCGAGGGGAAGCTCCGCCAGCATTGGGACGGTCCCGAGGACATCGTGCACGTGCTGCACACGGTGACCGACTTCGCCACCCGCTACCTACCGAGCGGGCTGCGCGGCCGCCTCCGCGGCTGGGTCGAATCGAAGCCGTCGCCACGCGCGTGAGCTCGCCCTGGCGGCACAGCTCTACTGGATTCGACTCCGACTCGACGACGAGAGTGGCCCCGTGCTTGCTCCGGACTTCGGGGGGGGGGTCCGATAGCCATCTTGAAGTCGACACGCGAGTGCACTACTGTTCGCCCATCCCGCAACGGCGAAGCGCGGGACACCGGAGCCTCGCGCGCGACCGCACCACGGCTTCCGGGCACCTCCTCCAATGCGAGAAAGACGATGCCCACAACCGGCGATCCCGACCCGCACCCAGACGCTCCCGCGTCGCCGCCTGCGAACCCTGCCAACCCCGCGAACTCCACCAACACAGCGACTGCAGAGATCACCAACGGCAGCGATGTCGGCTCGCCGTACTATGTGCTCGATGGTGGCTCGGTCATCGCGCCAGAGCTGGATGCGCACCGCCGGATGGCGGCGGATCGACAGATGCCCATGGTGGAGCGCCTGGAAGCCTACGAGGACATCATTGATTCCGAGATCGGCGACACCTCGCTCACACGGTTGCGTAACCTCGAACGCGAGTTCGGCCTGCGGCAGATCTTCGCCAAATTCGAGGGCAGCAACCCGTCCGGGAGCCAGAAGGATCGCATCGCCTTTGCGCAGGCCTTGGATGCCATGCGGCGGGGCTACGATGCCGTCACTGTCGCTACCTGCGGCAACTACGGCGCGGCGCTGGCTTTGGCGGCGCAATTTGCCGGATTGCGCTGCATCGTCTACATCCCGCTCAATTACCACACGAAGCGCGTGCAGGAGATCGAACGGCACGGTGCCAATATCGTGCGGGCGGGGGAAGACTACGAGGCGGCCGTGGAGATTTCGCGTCAACGCGCCGAAGCCGAAGAGATCTATGACGCCAACCCAGGCGGTCCGAACACGTCGATCCACCTGCGCGCCTACGGCGACATCGCCTACGAAATCTACGACGAGCTCCGTGACGCCCCTGCCGTAGTGGCGGTTCCGGTTTCGAACGGGACCACGCTCGCTGGAATTCACAAAGGTTTCGTGAGCCTCTATCGCCGCGGCAAGACGTCACGTGTGCCGCGCATCGTCGCCGGTTCGTCTTTCCGCAAGAACCCGATCGTCCAAGCATGGCTGAACAAGCTGGGCCGGTGTGTGGACTTGCATCCGCGTAACGTCCGCGAAACCCCGGTCAACGAACCGCTCATCAATTGGCACTCGATCGATGGCGATCATGCGCTCGCCGCCGTACGCCAAACCGACGGCTGGGCGGCGAACGCCACCGACAAGGCGCTGCTCGATTTCACCAAGCTCATTCGCGAACGGGAAGGGTTGAACGTGCTGCCGGCGTCGACCGCTGGGCTCGTGGCCCTGCTCGACCGCCACCGCAAGGAACCTCTCCCGGGCGATCGCTACGTCGTGATCCTCACCGGGAGGAAGGCGTGAGCGCCCTGCCCGAGGGCAACGCCATCGTCTACTGCCAGGGCGCTTTCGGAACCACCAACGGCAAGACTGCGCACGGCCTCGTTCGACGCACGCGGCGCTATCGAGTGCTCTCGGTCGTCGATGCGCGCCATGCCGGAGCGGATGCGGGCGCGCTCCTGGACCGCCGTCCCTCCGGCATTCTCATCCATGCGAGCGTCGACGCGGCGCTTGCTGCGGCGCGCGCCGCGGGCACACCGGCCACGCACCTCGTCGTGGGTCTGGCGCCCGATGGCGGCAGACTGCCGCCGATGGCGCGAACGGAGATCCTGGCCGCGCTCGGCGCCGGGTTGCACGTCGACTCGGGCCTGCACGATTTTTTGTCCGAAGATGCCGAACTGTGCGCGCTCGCTGCCGCTTCCGGGGCGCGCATTCGCGACGTGCGACGACCACCGGATCGCAGCCAGCTGCACTTCTTCTCCGGCAAGATCGAAGACGTCACCATCCCGAAATTCGCCGTGCTCGGCACCGACAGCGCCATCGGCAAGCGCACCACTGCGTGGATCCTCGTCGATGCCTTGCAGGCGGCCGGCTGGAAGACGGAGCTCGTCGGCACCGGCCAAACGGCCTGGATGCAGGGCGCGCGGCACTCCATCATCCTCGATTCGTTGGTGAACGACTTCGTCGCCGGCGAGATCGAACACGCGGTGTGGAGCGCGTGGAAGGAATCGGGTGCGCAGGTCATTGTCATCGAAGGCCAAGGCAGCCTCATGAACCCGGCGTACCCGGGCGGGTTCGAGATCCTGGCCGCGGGCCGACCAGATGCAGTGGTTCTCCAACACGCACCCGCGCGCCGCGAGTACGATGGTTTTCCCGGATACCCGTTGCATCCGCTCCCAACGCAGATTCAGGCCATCGAGCTCTTGTCCAACAAGCCCGTGGTCGCGGTGACGGTGAACCACGAGAGTTTGGCCGCTTCCGACGTTCCCGCTGCCTGCGAGGCGATCCGGCGTGAAACAGGATTGCCCGCGTGCGACCCTCTCCTCGACGGCGTCGGCCCGGTGTTGCAAGCGCTCCGCCCATGGTTGAAACCTCAACCCCAGGCGTGAATCTCGTCGGCACACTCCGAACACAATTGTGACATGGTCTGCCGGATAATCGCAGAAACAAACGAAACCGTGAGGTTTCAGCTCGGTCCGTCGTTCTACGCGCCGCTTTCGTCCAGGGGGTAGGAAGCACTGAGCCTCGCTGGTCAGCGTAACGTGCGCGATTGTGGAGCTGGGGACGCGACCCTTGGTCACGGGTCGAGACTCGTAGATCGCCGTGTGGCAGTTTTTTGGGGATCCGGCGCTCATAAAACCGGCTCCTCTCGATTTTCTGTGCGACCGAGGGTTTGAGCGGAAGGATGTCTTGAAAGGAGAGCTCCCGAGCGATCAAGGATTCTCCGACATTCCACCGAAGGAGGATCCTGATGTCCGCTCGGGAGCCGGCCGATCTTCTCG
>CAZMNW010000014.1:0-30668 GCA_964567755.1 uncultured bacterium | reverse complement strand
CGGTCGATGGTAGAAATGCTCCCCGTTTTCCGGATCCGCCACCCGACCCGCGCGCTCCACATCACTTCGCGCCCCCCAGCGACGCCGAATGGCGCGCTTCGCTGCGCTTCGGGCCCGGACAAACCTTCGATTCCGTTTTCGCTCTCGGCTATGGGCTGCTCGAGCGCGTCATCCATCGCGGACCGCTCATGCAAGTTCCGCTCGCCTTCCATCTGCCCGAGACCGAAGCCAGCACCTTCTTGCGCAGCATCGAGGCCGCGCGCCGTGTGCTCGTCGATCGCGTTCAGGACTCGTCCGCACCCGGTCACCAGAGCCGCTTCACTCCCGCGGCGCGAATCGCAGAGCACTACGTCCACAACGGCGAACGGGTGCCGAGCTGGGTTGGTCTCTTGGCGCTCCTCGAAGAATGGGTCATGGTTCACGACGCTCTCAAGTCCGACGGCACTCGGCCCGTCCTCCGGCGCGACCACTATCGCTGCATGGCGCCGGGATGCACCGCGCGTGTCAACGTCCAGGTGCATCATTTGTATTGCCGAGGCTGGGGCGGCGACAACGCACCCGAAAATCTCCTCGGGCTCTGTCCCTATCACCACTTGCAGGGCGAGCACGGCGGCTTGGCGCGCGTGCGCGGGAAGGCGCCGCTCAACCTTGTCTGGCGTCTCGGCGCCGATGAGCTCGGCGTCTGGTATCAAAACGAACGGAGAATCCCGCCGCCCACAGATTTTGTCCGCTTGTAGGCTGCGCTGAATCAGCCGGTTGTGGGGTGCACCGGATCGCGCCGTGCCGGCACGAGCGGTCTCGGCGGCGTCACGAGCGCGCCCGCGAGGGCATGGATGCCCGAGCAGCGCCCGTGCCGAGCGATCGAGCGCGCTGGAGGCGCGCGAGGAGCGTCCGCCTCGACCGCTCGTGCCGGCGCGGCGTGCGCGCGAGGAGCGTCCGCCGAGACCGCTCGTGCCGGCGCGGCGCCGCAGTGGGATCGCGGATCTCTAGAAGAGAAACGTCAGGTTGAACCCCAGCCGCACCGTGCTCACGGTCTGGTTGTTCTTGTCGTCACGGTTCCGGGTGTAGCCGAGTTCCACCCCCCCGGTCATGTTGCGCGCCAACGTGTAGTCGCCGCGCACGCCACCGGTGATCGCTGACGTTTGGCGTTGCGGAATCGACCGGCTCGGATCATTCGGGTTGTTGTTGAACAAGAAGCCTTCGTCGGTGTTGTACGAGCCGTTGAGAAGCACGTCGACCCCGGTCTTGAGCGCCCCGATCCATGGCAGCTTGAACCCACCCTTCGGCGACAGCTTGAAGCGCAAGGTGCCCGTCATCGACCGCCGCTTGTTCGTCGTGCGCTGACCGGTCTCCGACTCCTCTCCGGAGGTCTGGTTGAATCCGAGGGTCGTCGTGGTGGTCCCCTTCCATGCGCCGGTCCAGTTGGCCGTGAGCGTCAGGTTCTCGGCTTGGCGCTTGTTCGTTTCCTTCGGCAGATTGCCGGACTGATCGTAGTCGCGGTTGACTCGTTCCGACGCGGTGCGCACGAATCCGAGGGTGAGCGTCGAGCGCTGCAACCGTGAACTGAAGATGCGCAGCTTCTGCAAGTCGTTGACACTGAATTCGAGCCCGGGGAATGTCGTCTCGCGCGAGCTGTTGATATTGACACGTAGCAACGAATCACGCCCCGAGCGCGTCTCGATATCGGTGTCGCGTAAGCCGTAGCGCACGGTGACGCGCAGCGCGCCGCGCAACGGGATGGCCGAGCTCAAGTTGAGCCCCATCGTGTTGTTGAGCGGCGACGGGTCGGAAAACCCGATCACACCTGAATCCGTGCTGAGGCCGTAGCGGAAGGGGGACATCGCCCCATACGGCACGCTGACATGGCTGGCCGTGCGGGTGTCGTTCCACTCCACCTTCACCGGCTCGACGCTGCCCACGAACCGCACCAGTGCCTTCACCGGATTCGGGAAGCGTTTTTGTCCGCCGCCGCGGCTCGAGTCCGCCGGCGCAGGCGTGGTGCCATCCGGCGGCGTGCTGCTGCCCGGCGCCGGCGGTTCCTCCCTGCCCGGCACCGGTGCTTTCTCGCTTCCCGGCAACGAACCTTCGCCAGCGCCGGGCTCTCCACCCGGGTTGTCCTCGTCGCCTCCTGGCGGCGGTTCGTTCCCCAAGGGCACGGCTTGTGGTGGGCGTTGCCCGGCTCGTGGCGGCGCCCCGGCCAGTGCGGCGAGGCGGCGATGCAGCTTGAAGTCGAAGGAGAAACGATGCGTGCGCCCGTTCGACACCTGGTGCAGATCGGGGCGTGGCAGCCCGGTGGTCGCATCGATCTGCAGCGTGCGCCGGTCGCCATAGCTGCTCGAATACGAGTACTGGAAGAACCGCGGGTTCAAATCCACCGACAGCGCCTCGGAGCGTCCGGTCGGGATGCCGAAATCGAAACCGGCGAGGCTGAAGCGCTCCGCCTCGTTCTCCGCCGCCGCATCGCGATAGTCGCGCGATTCGGAGAAATTGTAATGCGCGTTCAGGATCGTCATCGGCCGCACTGCCGCCGAAGCGTTGAGGTCGAGCGTGCGCACGCCGCTCGGTGGCTTCGGCACCAACAGACCGGTCGCGGGGTTGGTCACCGTGTAGCCAATGTTGCGCCCGTTCTGGTGCCGCAGGCCGAATTTGATGTTGGTGGGCAACAGATTGAGCTGTTGCTTGGAAAACAACGGCAGCGGCCGCGCCTTGGGCGACAGGTCGTAATTCAGTGACTGCGACCAGGAGACCGAGGTATCGCGCGTCGTGAAGCTGCGGTTCTGCGTGCGTGACTCGTTGTAGGAAAACACCGTGCGATCGAGCGTCGGCTTGAACAAGAAAAAACGTGACGGCTTCTTGCTCACCGACAGCGCGTAGCCGCGGCGCACAGATTCGTTGCGTTGTTCTTCGGCGCGCGCGGCGTCGTTCTCCGTGTCGCTGGCGGTGGAGAACTTCGGGCGGTTGATGTCGCGCGCCAAGTTGTAGCTGAGCGGAATCGTGAACCCGAGCGTCGGGACCAGCCGCGCAGCATCCGGAATCTTCAAGCTGGTGTTGAAGCTGACCGTCTCGCTCCCGGAGCCCGTGCGCTGGCGCAGGCCGAGGAACTCAGCGTCGCGCAGCGACAGGCTGGTGGTGAAATCGAAAACATCGGCGAAGTTGCCTTGCAGCGCATAGAGTTGCGCTGTGCCCGCCTCGCGTTTGACGTCCTCGACCCGCACGTTGTTGAACCATAGCTCGCCGCTCACCGGCAGCGCCGTCGTGTCCATCGCCGGACGCAGATGACGCACGCCGACGAAGAGCCGCCCCACCTGCTTCAGGCTCGGGTTGCCCCGGCGCGTGAGCCGCAGTACGAACGCTGGGTTGAGCGCATCAGGCATGGTGCGTGTCACCTGCACCACCTCGCGCCCACCGAGGAAGAGCGTGTCCACCGGCGCGCCGAGATCCTCGGGAAACTTGAGATCGGTCAAGCTGCGGAGATCGAATGCGGTTTCCTGCCAATCGGACCCGCCTTGCACTGCCCGCGCCACCTCATAAAAGTTGAGCGAGTCCGTCCCCATGCGAAAGAACACCTCGACAGAGTCCAGAGGGCCGGCACGATAGTTGGTGAAGAAATCCATGCGCTGGTAGAGCGTGTAATCGGTGGGACGCCCCTGCGGATTGGTCTTCTGCGTCACCATCTCGTGCCCGGGTCGCAATTGTGAGAAGGTGAGCCGCAACGCTTGCTCGCGCGCCTGCACGCCGGCGGTGTCGATGAGGTCGGCATCGGGAGGAATGGTGTACTCGGGGCTCTCCTTGTTGTTGATGACGCTCACCGAGTAGGACTCGTCCACCTCCGGCACGACCTGAGTGGAGTCGACGCCGAAGACGCCGAGCTGCAGCCATTGGCTACCGGTGAACTTGAAGTCGTGGATCTGAAAATTGTTTTGAGTCCACAGCTGCGCGTCCGGCTCCGGGGGCGCCGCGGGGTCCTCGAACCAAAGGCGCAGATAGCGGATTTGACGCAGCGACGGCGGCGTTTGTCCGGGCGCCATGATCGAGTCCAGCAGAATCTTCTGCAGATCGAGTCGATAATGGCGCCAGCCCTGAAACCCGGGCCGCAGCTCGGGATCGACACTCGGATCGTTGCCATAGGTCGGGGTGATATCGGTCCCGGGATCGACGAGGCTCACGTCGGCGAGATCCAACGTATAGCGGAAGAAGCTGTTCTTGGTGTCCCATTCGCCGTCGCCATTGATGTCTTCGGTGTCGAAGCGGTTGTCGCCCTCGGTGCCGTTGGCCCATGTATGCTGCCCATCGCTGTTGATGCGCGATGGCAGGTGGCAATCGACTCCCAGCGGCCAGGGCGTGTCTTCACCGGGACAATTGTCTTTCCTGCCGTTCCAACCCAGATCGTCCGTGGTCGGGATGAATTGGAACTCGCTCACGGCCTCGCGGTTGAACGACGTGTTGTTGTCGAGCGGCCGATCCGGGTTGTTCTTGAAGAAAACGAAGTCTTCACTGATGTCGCCGAAATCGATGTGCATGCGCCCGCGGCGCGCCGCCGGGTCGCCGATGCCGTCGTTGACCCAAAACTCCACCGTGCGCGTTTGGGTGAGATCGAAACCGTTGGCAGCGAAGGCGCTCATGACCCCGGACCACAGTTGCGGGGCGCGGAACGGCTCGCTCGACAGCAGGTTGCGCACGCTCTGGCGGTCGAAGCCGAGCTCGAGCACCGTGATGCCGTCGTTCGCTTCGGTTTCCGGCAGCGTCGGGTTCAAGTGCCCGCGCTTCACCCGGCCAGAAGGGTTGTAGAAGGCGGTGGGGATGCGATTCACCGAATCCGCCAGTATTGCCGCCGGGTCGGGCAGGGAGGCCCAGTGCCAGGCCTCGCGCCCGCTGCTGACGCGATCCGAGGTATCCGCACTCTCCATGTCTTCGACGAATGCGGTGTTCTTGGTGTTCGGATTCGGCATCGAGATGGCGGCTTCGGCCGTCATGGTGAGCGAGCTGCCCGTTTTGGTGCGCGTGAACGGCAGCAAATCGGCGACACGCGTCATCCACCCCGGCAGGAAGCGCAAGCTCAAGTTCACGTCGCCGACCAGGTTGCGGCTGGGTTCGTCGCCGATCTGCGGCTGGCGCGCGAAGCTCCGCCGCGATTCCCACAACCACACGGACGCGAGGTAGCCGCGGTTGCCAAACGAGTACTTGCCGCTGGCGCCGAACAGTGTCGCCTGGCCGCTGCCCAGCAGCGGCCGGAACGCATAGCTCACCTCGATCCGCGAGCTCGGCGTGATCTCGTTCAGCACCGGGCCCTTGAAACTGATCTTGCCGCCAGCGACCGGCTCGATGTCGTAGTCGACCCCGCGTGTGAGCGTGCGCCCATCGAGACGGACGACATCGCTGCCTTCGAGGATATCTTGCGGCAACGTGATCTCGGTCTCGGTGCCGCTCGTCCGCACCAGCAATTGATATTGATTCTGGGGAATCGTCTGATCGTTGCGCGGCAAGGTGTACATCGTCGGGCTCACGGTTTCGCTGGCGCCGAAGAGGTCCTCGCGGTACGTCACCGCGCTGTCCTGCGGCACCCCGGCAGTGATCAGGCGCTGCGTGATGATCTCGGCGGGCGGCGAAAAGGGTCGCAACCCCGGCATGAACAGGAAGCCGTTCTCACGATCGAGGAGATTGGCGCGGCGGCTATCGAAGAGACCATCCGGGCCGCCGTCTGGGAACCGCCGGTTGGCCTGGTCATACTCGTCGAGGCCGAACATGTGCAGGTAGGTGGACTGCGGCAGGCGCTGCGGCACGTTCGGCGCCTGGTTGCCGGCACTGCGCGATTCGATGCTGAGCTCCAGATCCTGGATGTTGGTGGCGCTCAACAGATAGACGTGGCGCATCATGAGCGGAGCGGTCGGATGAAGCGTGTACTCCGAATCCTGCTCGGGGTGGCGCACGAGACGCAGCCGCGCGATGGGGGGAGAGCCCTCGTCGACATTCCCCACCACCCGACGGCGCGGGTCTTGGTAGCTCACACCCAGCGCGTGCGAATCGCCCACTTGGCCGTAGCGCAGATAGAAGCCCAAGACCAACTTCTTGCCGTTGGCATCGAACAATACGAAGCCGATCTCTTCCTCGCGTAATTGCCGCCACTTTGCGATGCGGAAATTCTCGTCGCCGAAATTGACGCCGGCCTCCTGAATCGGCCAGCGCGCGGCGTTCGACGTCGCGTTGTACGCCGCGTCCATCTCCGCTGTAGTGAGCCCCTGAGCCAGACTCGCCACACCGTAGCCGTAGAACGGCCGCTTTTCCTCGGTGTTGGGGTTGCGATCGTCGATGAAGACGCGGAAGTTGGGGATGAAGCTCTCTTCGATGAGCTGTCCAGGAGAGAATTCATTCTGGTCGTCGACGAAGCCTGGGTCGAGCCCGTAGGAAAAGTACCATTGGATGCTGCTGGTGTCGGGAAGATCGTAGAAAAAGAACCGATCGCGCACGTAGCGATTCTCCTCGATGGGAAACGTGGTGGCGCTGCCGCCGCTCGGGGTCAGCGTGCGCGTTTCCGCTTCGGTCTCCTCCTTCGCCGCCAGCACCGTGAGATCGAGCCCGGCGAGACGCATGTCGGCCTTGACGCCGAAAACACCCTGGGAAAGGCCGGCCGGTGCCACCAAACGCGAGCCGGGCAACGTCAGGTTGGTGCCGCCCAAGTCGATTCGACGCACGATGTCGTCCTCGTAGCCCTCGTACCAGACGTTGACCCGGTTGGCATCGGCGCCGAACACACTGCTGTTGTGATCCACCGCGACATGCACCTTGCCACCGATGTTGCCCTCGAGCTTGACCTGGAGATCCTGATCCATGTCCAGTCTGGGGAATAGGCTCTGCCCCCTGCCCTGCTCGTTGGCGATGTAGGGACTGACGCGCCGCGCCTCGCCGGCGAAGGAGATGCTCTCTCGCCCAGTGACACGGATGGTGGTGGCATCGCGACCAAACATCGTCGACAGTGGCCCCGGCAGCGCGCTCACCACCGTCACTTCGAACCCTTGCCCAGCCCCCCTCTCGGTTCCTGGACCCAGCCTCGGGCCGCGCGTTCCCTCCCGTAGCTTGCGATCCGTGCTCGCCACCAAGAGATCCTGATGCCAGGTACGCGGCGCAGCCGTGATGCTGAGTGCGGGTGCGGAAAAATCGCGGGGCGTGTAGACGTAATAGGCGCCGTCGTAGAGGTAATACTCGGGTGGCGCGGGTAAGTAGCCTGGACTACGAACGTCGAACACGAGACGCAAAGCCGGGCTGTAATGGGTTTCACGCCGGAGTGCTGGGCTCTGGGTCGGGTCGATCGGCACGCGCAACGAGATGCCGAACTCGAGCAGCAAACCCTGCGCGCGCAGATCCTGGCGCTCCATCCAGCTCTCGATGTCGACGCGCAGTCGCGGGGGCTCAGCGGAAGCGATCTGCGGCAGAGCCGAGACCAGGCCGAGCGCGAGCCAAGCGGCCAGGGCCTTGCCTCTGCGCCTCGACGCGCCACGCGCTCGTGCTTCGGCTTGTCGCATGGTTCCCTCGAACCGTTGGGGCAGCGGTGCGCGGTCGGCGAGCAAGATCAGGGGGAGACCTTTACCGGCAACGTGTCCTTGTGGGAGGACAGCGCAGTCCACTACAGAGGTCACGTGGGGCGTGACCTCCGGCCGAGGCTGGTGCGACACGAACGACCGAGAGTCTCCGGCCCTTGGTTGACCGGGAACTTCCAGGCGTCCTTTGCGTCGAAACATCGCGGACCGTCCCCGGGCAAGACCCTTGTCCCCCCGAAGCCGTCGTGTTACGGTTCGCGTCGCCGCACTGGACATACAAGCTGCGCAACGGCAAAGACTTAGCGCAATGAGAACGATCGACCGCTACATCCTCAAGAGCCACCTGGGGCCGTTCGCCTTCGGGTTCTTCGTCACCACAGGCGTCCTCTTCACCCAAGTCCTCAAGAGGTTCCTCGACGATTTCCTGGCAAAGGGCATTTCCCCACTCACCATCGCCGAGGTGCTCGTGCTCAGCCTGGGGCACACACTTGCACTCTCCGTGCCGATGGCGGTCCTGGTCGCGACCCTCATGGCCTTCGGACAAATGGCACAGGATCACGAGATCACGGCGCTCAAGGCCTCCGGCGTCAGCCTCTACCGCATCATGGCGCCGGTGCTCGCGAGCGCCGCGTTCCTCTGCGGGATCATGATTCTGTTCAACAACTACGTGCTCCCCGAGTCCAACCATCGGCTTGCGGGTCTCTTGATCGACATCGGCCAGAAGCGCCCGACGGTGAACATCGAGCCGGGGATCTATGTCGATGACTTCGAGAACTACCGGCTCTACATTGGCGACAAGAATGAGGACTCGGACGAGATTCGTCATGTACGCGTGCAACGCGAGCGCCCCGACTCGAGCCCCGACATCCTGGTGGCGCCGCGTGGGCGGCTGTACTTCATCAACCACGGTCAATCGCTCGTCATCGAGCTCTACGATGGCGAGTGGCACCAGCTCCCGGATGAAGCGAGCCTGGACTATCGAGTCACGCGGTTCGATTCGCAGACCGTCATGATTCACGATGTCGCAGCACAGCTGCAACGGACCAACCGCACATCACGCGGCGATCGCGAAATGACCCTCGCCATGATCCATGGCGCTATTGCCGACAAGCGCCAGCGCATCGCCAGGTTGCGACTGCGTGTCGACGAGCAGTGTCGCAAGCCGTTGCAGGCCAAGATGGATCTGCTCGACCCGGCGCAGCGAGTGGCGGCGCTCGCCGCCCGGCGCGTGGTCAAACCGGGACGTCTGACCGCCGGCAGCGAGGCGCGTCTGCGCGACACGGCGCGGATGGAGAGCACCTCGATCGACGGCTACGAGCGTCAGATTCGCCAGCTGCAGGTGGAAGCGCACAAGAAGTACGCCATCCCCGCGGCCTGCCTGGTGTTCGTCCTCGTCGGCGCGCCGCTGGCGCTGCGCTCGGGCCGTTCGGGCATGACCATGGCGATCGCCTTCAGCATCGCCTGCTTCCTGGTTTACTATCTATTCCTCACCGGCGGCGAGAAGCTGGCCGATCGCCGCTTGTTGCCGCCGTTCCTGGCCATGTGGGCGGCGAACCTGACCTTCGGCTTCCTGGGCGCGCTGCTCACCTGGCGTTCCGTGAGCGACAACTCGACCATCAATTACCGCCGGCTCGATCCGCGCGGGTGGCGGCCCCGGCGCCGGCGGTTCGCTTGAGCATGCGCATCCATGATCGCTACGTCCTGGCTCTCTTCCTGCGCGTGTTGTTCTTTTGTGTCGTGTCGCTGGCGGCGATCTTTCTTCTCATCGACCTGTTCGAGAAGATCGACGATTTCATCGACCACGACGCCCGGTTGCCCGACCTCGCGCGCTTTTACGTCTACATGCTGCCCGAAATCCTGCGTTTAACGTTGCCGGTGAACATCATGTTGGCGACCATCATCAGTCTCGGCATCCTCGGCCGGCACAACGAAATCGTCGCCTTCCTGGCGAGCGGCGTCAGCATGTTGCGGCTCGCTTCGCCGATCTTGCTCATGGCCATGCTGGCGGTGCTGCTGTCGACGTTGCTGGCCGAACACGTGGTGCCGCGCACCAACGCGCACATGCGCCGTGTCCTGCGCGTCGATATCGAAAAGGGCGAACCGCAAGATGCGCGCGTGCGGCACAGTTTCGCCTTCCACGGCGAGGGCGACGTCCATTGGAATGCCAAGTCATTCAACACCCGCACCCAGACGCTGCGCGATGTCACCGTGTTCCGTTACCGCGACGGTCGCGTCGTCTGGCGCGCCCACGCCGAGAGCGCCGTCTGGCTGCAGGATGCGTGGGAGTTCCAGGATGGGGTGTTGCGCACATTCATGCCCGACTCGCTCGGCAGCGGCATCCGCGAGCAAATGCAGAGCTTCTCGCGCCACCGCTTCCACGAGCTCGCTGAAACGCCGGAAGACTTGGCGCGCCTCGAACCGGTGCCGGAAGCCATGAACTATGTCCAGCTCAAGTCGCACGTGGATCGCTTGCAGCGCAGCGGCGCCCAGGTCAACGATTACCTCGTCGACCTGCACACCAAGATCAGTTATCCCTTCACCTGCCTGGTCATGGCGTTGCTCGGCATCGGCTTGTCGGCATCCAAGCGCAAGCCTGGTTTATTGACCGGCGTCGGACTCACCCTCACCATTGCCTTCACCTACCTGGCGCTCACCGAGTTGAGCGCGGCGCTCGGCAAGAGCGAGAGCATTTCGCCGCTCGTCGCCGCCTGGTTCAGCCCGGTGCTCTTCGGCGTCGCGAGCATCGGCCTGTTTGCCCGCGTCAACCGCTGATCCAAGCCCGCATCCGCTCGACCCCCCACCCGGCAGCGCGCGCGCAGGCAGGTTCGTAGTAGGATGCGCGCTGTGTCTCGCGCGCCCGTGGCTCAACGGATAGAGCATCGGACTTCGGATCCGAGGGTTGGGGGTTCGAATCCCTCCGGGCGCGCCAGCCGTTTCCCTTTCGCCGCGCACGCCATCGCTCTGCGGACACAGGAGGAAGCAAAAAACGATGAACGACCCTGGAGTTTGGCGGGTTTGCAACGTGTGCAAGAAGCCGATTCGCTACGGCGCTGTCTACCACCGTTGCTCGGTCTCCACATGCAATGGACCGCGAAAGAAATTCGTTTTTTGTACCTTTGGCTGCTGGGACGCACACTTGCCCGGCCAGAACCACCGCAACCCGGAGTGCGTCGAGGAAACGGCGCCGTCGCGGTAGTCCTTGCGTACCGCACGGGCGGATCGGCTGGCTACAGAACGTCGGGGGGGATGACGGCGAGGAAGTGCTGCAGGATGCGCGAGGTCGCGCCCCAGATGACGTCGTCGCCGAACCGGCACGAGCGCAGATGGTAGATGTCGCCGCGCCAGGTACGGATGTCGTCGAACCACGCAGCCGGATCGCGCAGCACCTGCATTGGCACGTGCAGCACGCGCTCCACTTCGCCGGTGTGCGGGCGCAGCGGCTGACCAGCATCGATGGCACAGACGATCGGTGTCACCAGGAACCCGGTGACAGTGGCGATGTCATCGAGACGACCGAGGACTCGTACCGCGGCCGGCGGCACCCCGATCTCCTCGTGCAGCTCACGCAGCGCAGTCGCCTCGAGGCTCGCGTCTGCAACATCCCGCATGCCACCGGCGAGTGAGATCTCGCCCTTGTGGTGCTCGACCTCCCGGCTGCGCTTGGTGAGGATGACGCCGTAGCCCTCGATGCGTTCGAGGAGCACGGCAACCGCTGCCGGACGCAACGCCCCGGATTGGTCGACGACGCGGGCATCGAGATCGCCGAGTCGCCTCGGCACACGTGTCCGCAACAGATCGAGCACGCGCGCCTCGGCGTTGGCGAACGCGGCGGGTACCTCATACTTTGGCGAAGACACGGCTCTTGAGCTGCTCGACCTTGTCGAGCTTCTCCCAGGTGAACCCTTCGTCCTCGCGGCCGAAGTGGCCGTAGGCTGCGGTCTTGCGATAGATCGGCTGGCGCAGGTCCAGCGCCTCGGTCATGCCGCGGGGCGTGAGTGCGAAGGTCTCGCGCACCGCGCGCGCGATGCTGTCCTCGTCCACCTTGGCCGTGCCGAAGGTCTCCACCAGCACCGACACCGGCTCGGCGACGCCGATGGCGTAGGCCAGCTGCACCTCTGCCTCGTCGGCGAGTCCAGCGGCGACCACGTGCTTGGCGATATGCCGTGCGGCGTAGCTGGCGGAGCGGTCCACTTTCGACGGGTCCTTGCCGCTGAAGGCGCCGCCACCGTGCCGGCTCCATCCGCCGTAGGTGTCGACGATGATCTTGCGCCCGGTGAGCCCGCAGTCGCCCTGGGGCCCGCCGGTCACGAAGCGATCGCTGGGGTTGATGAAGTGCTGCACGTGTTTCGCGTCGATGTCCTCGGTGGCGAGCACGGGCTTGATCACGTGTTCGATCAAATCCTCGCGCATGCGGCTCATGACGACGTCGGGGTCGTGTTGCGCCGAGAGCACCACCGTACGCACGCGCACCGGACGCCGGCCGTCGAACTCGATCGTGACCTGCGACTTGCCATCGGGTCGCAAGTAGGAAAGCGTGCCGTCGCGGCGCACCGCGCTCAAGCGCCGCGTCAGACGATGCGCCAGCATGATCGGCATCGGCATCAAGGATTTCGTGTGCCCGCATGCGTACCCAAACATCAAGCCTTGATCGCCGGCGCCTTCACGGTCGACGGCGGCTTGGATGTCGGGCGATTGTTTGTCGATTGCCACGAGCACCGAACAGGTCGCGGCATCGATCCCGTACTCGGCGCGCGTGTAACCAATGTCGCGAATCACTCGTCGGACGAGGTCCGGGACCTGCACCTGGGCCGTGCTGGTGATCTCGCCCGCAACGAGCGCCAAACCGGTGGTCACCATCACCTCGCACGCCACGCGACTGCGCGGGTCCTCCGTCAGCATGGCGTCCAACACGGCGTCCGAAATCTGGTCGGCGATCTTGTCCGGGTGACCTTCCGTGACCGATTCGGAGGTGAATAGGCGTGTCTCGGGCATCTCGTCTCCTTCGTCGGCTCGCCGGGCAATTGCCGCGCCGGCCTCGCTCGGGCGGCGCGATCGTGGCTCCAATGTGGGCAACATTCTAGCACGAGCTGCGGGCGGCGCCGCACGGGGTCAAGCCGGGCCGCGAAGCCGCGCCTTCAACTCCTGGATCCGCTCTACCGGGAACGGATCCACTTGCCGCAGGAAGGCGAGATAGACACTGGTGTAATCTGCCAGCATTGTGAGCTCGAGCATGCGCGCCAGACCGTCCGGAGCCGTGGGTTCCAACCACTCCACCCCGGCGAGGACAGGGCTCAGTAGCTCCGCGGTCGCTCGCAGCCGGCGCCGGATGGGCGGCGGATCCTGGGCGTCGGCGAGCAAGAGCAAGTGCAGGCGGCCGCCGAGAGCTTCGGGAGATGGCGGCCCCATGATCTCGTTGTGGTGCATCTCGGGCAGCGCGCTCGCGAACGCCATGACTTTGGCATTCTCGTTCAGTTGCGCCTTCCACCGCCGGCCCACGGGCTCGAGCAAGCCGGATCCGGAGCAGATCCAGAGCACTCTTGCCGCGGAAATCAATGCCAGCTGCTTGGCGCGATTGTGGGCTGCGGGTGTCTCGGGCCCGAGTTGCGGTGCGAGCCATACCAGGTGTTGCGCCGCCGCTTCGATCGCTGGCTGCGGCGAGGTCTGGAGCAGCTTCGCCGCGTGCAGCACCCACAGAATCGCGGTGAGCGAGTGACCGAGCGCCGCGCGCGGCTGCAGGCCCAGAGCGAGCGGCAGGACCGGCACGCCGGCCACGGCCGCTCGCCGGGCGAGCTCGCCTCCCGACGTCAGGCATAACCGCGGTACAAAAGCCGGCGCGGCCGCGAATGCGGACAGAGTTTCTTCGGTGTCGCCGGAATAGCTGCAGAAAAGCACCAGCGTCTGCGCGCTCACCCAGCCTGGCAAACCGTAGCTGCGATGCACATGCACGCGTGCCCCTAGGCTCGCGGACCAAGCGGCGGCGTAGTCGCCTCCGATCGCCGATCCGCCCATGCCGCAGACCAGGAGCTCGGCTGGCGCCGCACCGAGCTGCAGCGCATCGATCGCGGCACGCACCTGCGGCACAATCGCTCCGGCGCCGGCCAGCTGTGCGGGCAGGTCCGCCACTTGTCGCAGCATGCCACTCGGATCGAGGTCGCGCAGGCGATCAGGAGAATCGAGGAGGCTCACGGGGCGTCTTCGTTGCCTTCGGCAGCCACGAGCTCAGGAAAACGCTCGTGCATGACCGAGGACACCAGATGGCGGATTTCCGCCGCCGTCGACAGGCCCAGCGCGCGGCGCGCCAACGTTTTGGCTTCGTCATAGGTAATGCCGCGGATGATGCGTTTGACTTCTGGAATCATGTACGCGCTGATGGACAGCTCGTCCAGCCCCAGACCGACGAGCAGGACGCTGAACAACGGGTCGCCTGCGATCTCGCCGCACATGCCGACCCAGATGCCATGCGCGTGCCCGGCATCGACGGTGTTGCGCACCAGGCGCAGCACGCTGGGATGCATGGGCTCGTACAGGTAACTGATGCGCGCGTTGCCGCGGTCGACCGCGAGCGTGTATTGCACCAGATCGTTCGATCCGATGCTGAAGAAGTCGGTTTCCTGCGCCAGCAGGTCGGCAATGGCCACCGCGCTCGGGGTCTCGATCATCAGTCCTACTTCGACGCCGGGATCGAAGGCGTGACCTTCCTCCTGCAGCTCGCGGCGGACCTCGTCCACCATGGCACTCGCGGCGCGCACCTCTTCGAGTCCGGTGATCATCGGAAACATGATCTTCACCTTGCCCGCCACCGAGGCGCGCAAAAATGCGCGCAGCTGGGTGCGCAGAATGTCGCGCCGCGTCAGCAGGAAACGGATGCCACGCCAGCCCAAGAACGGGTTGAGCTCGCTCTTGCCAGGCCCCAGGTAGCTGGCGAACTTGTCGCCGCCGATGTCGAGAGCGCGAAAGATCACCGGGTCCGGTGCGATGGCGCGCACGATCTGCGTGTACTGCAACACCTGCTCTTCTTCGCTCGGCAACGCATCGCGGGTGAGGAAGAACCACTCGGTGCGGTACAGCCCGACGCCTTTCGCCCCTTTGGCGAGTGCCAGCTCGGAATCCTCCGGCGTCTTGACATTGGCGGAAAGCTCGATCTTGCGGCCATCGCGTGTCACCGCGGGATAGTCCTTGAGCGTCAGCAGCTCGCGCTCGAGCTCCTGGAACTTCTTGCGTACCGCTTCGAATTCGCGCAACGAGTCCGGCGTCGGTCGCAACACCACCTGGCCGGTGTTGCCGTCGAGGATGATGCCGTCGCCGTGTTCGATGTGATCGCTCAGGCCCTCGATGCCAACGACGGCGGGAATGCCGAAGCTGCGCGCCAAGATCGCGGCGTGGGCGGTGCGTCCGCCACGGTCGGTGGCGACTCCGAGGACGAAGCGCCGGTCGATCATGGCCGTGTCCGACGGCGCCAGATCGCGGGATACCAGAATCGATTCCTCGTTTAGGCTGCCGAAAGATGCCGGCTCGAGACCGATGAGGTTGTGCAGGACGCGGCGGCGCACGTCTTCGACATCGGCGCGGCGCTCGCGCAAGTAGACGTCGCCGATGGCGTCGAAGGACTCGAGAATGCGGCCGATGACGCGGTTGAAGGCGAACTCGGCGCACATGAGGTCCTTGCGCACCAGCGCCTCGGTGTCCTCGATGGCCTTCGTGTCCTGGAGGATCAACAGATGCGCATCGAAGATCTTGGCGTGGTCCTCGCCGATCTTCTCGGCAAGACGCATGCGGTTCTCACGGATCTCTTCGCTGGTGCGACTGAGCGCCGCGTGGAAGCGTGCGAGCTCGTCATCGACGCGCTCCGGGGCCACGATGAAATTCGGCGCCACGATCTCGCGCGGGCGCTGCACGTAAGCGCGCCCGACGGCGATTCCCGGCGCCACCGCCAAACCGCGCAACCGCATTTCTTTGGCGCGTCCGGCCAACTCACGGCTCCTCGTGAAAACCCTGTTCGACCAACGTCCTGAGCGCGTCCACCGCCTCGACCTCGTCGGGTCCGTCGGCGGTGATGATGAGTGGCGTCCCGAGCACCGCCGCCAGCGTCGCCAGTCCGAGGATGCTCTTGCCATCCACCGGTGGCATCTCGCGCGTCGCCACCTGGATGTGCGATTGAAAGCGCGACGCCAGATGTACGAACGTCCCCGCCGAACGCAAGTGCATGCCCTTGGCGTTGCAAATCCGTGTCTCGACTCGGGTCATCGACAGGTGTTCATGGTTGGCCCCCGCGCCGCTCCGCGGACCCGCTGGTGTCGTGACGCCGGCGACAGCGACCCATGGTACCCGAGGCGCGGCTCCCACCGCCAGCGCGGCGCGTTTCATGCATCGGCGAGACCCTGGACCACGGTCGCGGTCCAGCGCTCCCCGCGCGTCAGCGGTCGCGACGGCGCGAACAGGAAGCACGAGCCTTGGTAGACGCGTTCGAAACCAGACTCCGAAGTGGAGACTGTTTCGATGGGTGCGCGCCAGACGTCCATCGGCTCGCTGCAACGCATGACCACACGCACACCGCTCCACGCGTCGACGACATCGAGACGATCGACGCCGCCCAAGCTGCCGCGGCTGGCCAAATGTCCGTCGGCGAGCCGGGAGCCGTTCGCCTCCAACCAACGGTCTGGTGCGTCTCCCGCCAACAGATTGGCGGCCAGCTCGATGCCGAAACGACTGGCGACAACCGATCCGCCCTCGAGCCAGACCTCGTAGTCGGCTTCGAGGTCGGCGCCGCTCAATCGCATGCGGCGCACGACGACAACCTGCCCGTGCCCCGCAGCCGTCGCCAATGAGGCATTGCACTCGAGACGCACGCCACCTTGCTCCAAGCGCCAATCATAGGCTCGCGACGGCAGCGGCGCCAGATCCACGAGCGCCGCGGCCGCGAAGCTTTCCCACGTCGCCGTGGCCGGGAACAAGTGATCGATGAACGAGCCCTTGCGATAGGAGTCATACACCAACGACTGCACCAGATCCGGCGCTTTCACCCGCACCAGATCGTGGATGCTGACCGTATTCTCCGCCGCGTCCAGTCCAGCCGCGTCCAGGTGCCGCAGTTTGTCGTGGTAGGCCTCGGGACGGCGCGCCAGCACATCGAGCACGTTGAAGCCGCGTTGCCGGTCGTCGAGCTCGTAGACGGCACCGCCGCTATCGGGCTTGAGCACCGCCAGCGCGCGCGCGTTGCGCAGCAGGATCTCGGGTCGGCCGTCGACATCGTAGTCCAGCACTTCGCACTCTGGCATGCCTTCGTCGAGAAGCGTGTCGGCGCGGATGAGCTCGTGATAGATGGCGGAACGCAAGTGCGGCAAGTAGAGACCACCGAACAGGCCGTGCCAGTAGGCGCAGTTACATTGGCCGCGCCACAGGTGCGTGGTCGCCGCTGCGACACCGTTGGCGGATGCCCCCGGCAAACGGCGCTGCTGCAAGCGGCGGCTCACGTGCAGCATCTTCTTGTGCATCCAGTTGCCTTCGGGATAGCGCGCCAGGAAGTTGCGCCAGAACCCGCCGCGGATGAACTCCTGCAGCTCGCCAGCGTTGGCTTGCGCCGCCAGACCCTGGCGCGCCGCGTGCAATTTGGGCTGCGCCGCCGCCGGCAACGCCCACTCCATCATCTCGCTGTAGGATGCCGTCGGCAGGTAGATGCGGCCGCGCGACGCATGCGTTGCCAAACTGTCGGCGAAGGTCGTGATGTGCAACCAATCAGCGCTGGCCTCGAGAGCGGTGCAGAAGCGCTCCAACCATCCCTGCTCGTAGCAGCGCGCATGGGTGCCAGGCCAGACGCCAAACTTCTCGCCATCGTCGGCGTGAACCAGCAGCACGTCCTCTTCGTCGTGGGCTTGCCGGCGCAGGAACTCAAGCGCCGCCTCCGGTTCGTCGAAAGGCAGCATGTAGCGCAGCGTCTTGGCGATTGGAAACACGCGCAGCAAGCAACCGCTGTCCTCGGTGATAAAGGAGCCCACGAGCGACTCGGCCGGCCAGCCGGCGCTCTGGAAATGCGTGTCGTCGAGGACCGTATAGGACAGTCCAGCGCGAACCAGAGACTGCGCCAGTTGCGGTTCCCACACGCGCTCCGCCAGCCACGCACCGCGCGGGACGACGCCGAAACGCGACTCCAACCACTCGGCTTGACGCAGGAGCTGCCCCTGCCGATCGGCTTCGGGAATGGCGGCCAGAATCGGTTCGTAGAACCCCCCCGACAGCAGCTCGACCTGGCCGCGTTGCAGCATCACGCGCAAGCGCTCGAGGTACTCGGGATGTCGTGCCTCGATCCACTCCCACAGGACGCCGCTTTTGTGCATGCAAAATCGCACGCCCGGATGCTGGAACAGCACCTGCAGCATCGGCGCATAGGCGCGCGCGTAGGCGTCTTCGACTACGTGCTCGAAGTTTCCCACCGGCTGATGATCATGCAGCGCGAAGACGAAGGAGACACGACCCATGAACCCTCGCGATGGTCAAGGCCACAAACGCTGGAGTGTCTGGTGATCGATGCGAAGCGCCGGCGTCGACGGCACGTCCTGCGCTTCCAAGGTGACTCCGAGATCGAGCAGCGCGCGCAGGTCGCGCGCTGTGTCAGCCGTGATCGCGACCGCCGCGAGTAATCGCGGCGCGCCTGCTGCGTGCAGCCCCCCGACCTGGAGGTGGCGCACCGCGGCGCCGAGCCCAACCAGCCGGCGCGCGTCCGCCGCACTGCCGACCACCCACAGCGTGCGCACCGGGTTCTCCGGCAGCCGCAATGTGGCCGCGGCGGCGACCACCGTCGTCACCTGGATGTCGGTGTCGCCCTCCGCGAGCCCCCGATACATCGCCACCCGCTGCGCGTCGGCAGCGGTGGCATCGTGCGCCAAGATCACTCGTTGCGCGGCGAACCACGTGGCCCACGTTTGCAGCACCTGCGCATGCAAGAGGCGATCATCGATGCGCACCAGGAGGGCGCTCACGCCGTCGGTCCCTTGAGCAGCTGGACCGAATTACGGCCGCGCTCGAGGAGCCGCGCCACCATGCCGTCGAGGTCGTGATCGTCGCGACGCAAGAGGAAATCGACCAACATCGGCAAGTTGACCCCGGAGAGGATGCGTACGTGGGGGAAATCGACAAGTGCGCCCAAGCTGGAGGTCGCACAGCTGCTGCCGCGTGAATCGACGAAGACGATGCAGGACTGCGACCCAAGCCGGTCGATGGCGGCACGCACTTCGGCCGCCATGTCTTCCAGCGAGCCGCCGTGGTTGGAAATGACGTCCAGCGCCGTCACCTGGCCGACCACCTGCGAAGCGGCCGCGCGCAGCGCTTCGGCCAGCGGCCCGTGGGCGACAATCACGCCGGCCAGGCGCGGCAGGGTGCCCTCGGCGTCATTCCTTGTCATGGGCAAGGTACTCCTCGAGGTGCGCCTTGGCTTTGTTGTTGCTGAGAATGCGCTCCTGGAGGTTGGCGGCCGCATTGTAACCGTACGTGCGCAGCATGTGATCCAACGCCACCACCTCCGCCAACACCGTGACGTTCTTGCCTGGATAGATGGGAATGACGACGGTCGGGATCGCGACGCCGAGGACTTCCGTCGTCATGCGATCGAGCCCGGTGCGGTCGTAATGCTGGTCGGCGCGCCACTCCTCGAGGCGAACGACCACCTCGATGCGTTTCTGAATGCGGATGGCACGAATGCCGAAAATCTCGCGCACGTCGACGACGCCGATGCCGCGGATCTCCATGTTGTGCTGCAAAAGATCTCGCCCATGCCCGATGACAACATCCTCGCCCTTGCGCACCAGTTCGACCACATCGTCGGCCACGAGACGCTGGCCGCGCTCCACTAGATCCAGGGCGATCTCGCTCTTGCCGATCCCACTGCGGCCCATGATCAGCAACCCAACGCCATAGACATCGACGAGTGAGGCATGGATCGAATCGCGTGGCGCAAAGAAATCGGTCAGGAGCTCGGTGAGAGAATGCAGGAACGGTGTCGTCGACAATGGCGTGCGCAGCACCGGCACACGGCGCTCCTCGGCACGTTGCAGCATGTAGGGCGGCAGGGGCAGTGATTTGGTGACGATGACGCAATTCAAGCGGAACTTGAACAACCGGTCGATGGCGGCGCGTTGCGCCGCGTCGGCCATCGACTCCAGGAAAGTGATCTCGGTTTCCCCGAGAATCTGGATGCGGTCGTCGAGGAAATTGCGGGTGTGCCCTGCCAGGCACAGGCCTGGACGGTTGATCTCGCGCACGGTGATGTCGCGCTCGGACGTGGCCGTCGCGGTCAGCAGCTCGAGCTTGTACGTCTCGCGCTTCTGTTCGAAGAAAGTCACCACGGGAAAGACGCGCACACTGCACCTCCCGGCGGCGTCATTCTAGCAACGGCGCGCCGCCGCCGCCATGGTCGTCCCGGTTCGGTCTGGACGAATGCCCAGTATCATCAGTGTGTGGCGTGGAGGTTCAGCACGCCGTAATGGCCATCGTCACGTTTGAAGACGATATGGATGAGCTCGCTCGAACGGTTGGCGAACACGACGAAACTCTCTTCCGCCTGCTCCAGGCGCAGGATGGCCTCGTCCACGGTCATCGTTTCGATGGGAAAGTCACCGGCCTGCAAGATCTCGTGCTCCTGCGGCGTGCGTCCGACGGTGCCGGCGCGCAGCACGCGCAAGGTGCCGGCGAGCGCGACCCCGTTGCCCTTCCCCACCTTGGCGCCGGCACGACGGCGTGCCGTGGTGCGGCGATCCTTGAACCGACGGACTTGCTTCTCCAACTTGTCGGTGACCCGATCCAGCGCCGAGTACATGTCGTCGGCGATCTCCTTGCCAGTAAAATCCTTGCCGCGCGTGTGCAGGACGACTTCAGCGCGGCACTGGTGCTTTTCCGCGCTCAATGTCACCACGGCCGAGAGGATCTTGTCCATGAAACGATGCAAGCGGCTCAGACGCGCGTCGAGATACGTGTGCAGAGCGGGAGTCACTTCGTAATGTCGGCCTGTGACCGTGACCTGCATGGCAATGCTCCTTTGCGGCGCATCCGCTGTGGATGAATCGATCGCGGCATGGGGAGAACATGGCGAGAAACGAGTTGCCGGAGACCACGGCCCGCGGCAGCTGTCGAATCGTGTGGCGCGTCGGCCAGCGGGCTGTGACCCGCTCCGCCCTGAGCACCCCAGCGCTGACATCGAGCGTCCGCCCCTCGCAAAACTGCGAATCCGGCGCGACTTTGGCTCTCAGTACTGCTTCCGCAAGCGCGCCGGCAGGATCCTCAGCTGTTCACGGTACTTGGCGACCGTGCGGCGTGCGATGATCAGCCCATCTTGCTTCAAGATGTCGGCGATTTTCTGATCCGACAGCGGCCGTCGCGCATCTTCCTTGCCGATGATCCCGAGGATCTGTGTCTTCGCGGCCTTCGCCGACACCTCGTCTCCATCCTCGGTGTCGAGGCTGGAGGAGAAGAAATACTTGAGCTCGAAGACGCCCCGTGGTGTCTGCACGTACTTGTTCGTGGTGACGCGACTCACCGTACTCTCGTGCATCCCGATTCTACTGGCGACTTGTTGCAGGGTCAAGGGCCGCAGGGCCCCCGGGCCACGCTCGAAGAACGCGCGCTGTTCGTCGACGATGCACTCCATGACCTTGACCATGGTCTTGCGGCGCTGCTCGATCGTCTGGATGAGCCAGCGCGCCGAAGACAGGCGCCCGAGAATGAAGTCGCGCGTTTCCTTGCTGCCGTTGATGGGCGAGCGGTCGAGCTCGCGCTTGTAGGCGGTGCTGATGCGCAAGCGCGGGACGTTCTTGTCGTTCAAGAACACGACGTACTCTTCGCCGACGCGCTCGACGATGAGATCCGGCGTGATATAGCGCACGTCCTCGGTCATGAGCTCGAACCCGGGCTTCGGGTCGAGATCCTTGATGGCGTTGGCGTGCACCTGCACCTCTTCGACCGAAATGTGCAGCCTCTTGGCGATCTCGGTGTACTTGCGCTGCTTCAACGCCTCGAAGTGGTCGCGGATGATCTCGGCGGTGACCGATTCGCTCAGGCCGCGTTGGCGCAGCTGGATGAGCAGCGCTTCCTGCAGGCTGCGAGCGCCGATGCCGACCGGTTCCATGCTCTGGATGTAAGCCAGAACGCGCGCCACCACCGCTTCTTCGACCTTGAAGGTGTTGGCGACTTCGACCAGCGAGCAGGTCAGATACCCGCTCTCGTTCAAGCTGCCGATGAGGTACTCGCCGATGCGCAGATCGAGCGGCTCGCTGGTGAGAATGCGCAGCTGTCCGAGGAGCGAGTCGATGAAAGAGGTGCGTGCCACCGGCACGCGCTCGAAGAACTCCTCCTTCTGATCCTCGCTACGCTTGTAGCCGAGATCGAAACCATCGCCAAAGTAGTCGTCCCAGGATTCGTCGGGTTCCTTGTCGCTGGGCGTGGCATCCTCGGTGTCGCTCGGCGTTTCCGCCGGCTCCGGCGCGGGCGCTTCTTCGGCCTCCTGAGTCTGGGACTCGGCGCCCATTTCTTCTTCGTCGTCCTCGATGTCCTCGACTTCCTCCAACATCGGGTTCTGCAAGATCTCCAGCTTCAAGATCTGCTGCAATTCCAGCGTCGGAACCTGCAACAGTTTCAATGCCTGCTGTAGCTTCGGGGTCATGACCAGACGTTGCGTCTGCCGCATCTGGAGGCCGAACTTCATCTCCACGACTGATCCGCCCTTCCCTGCTCAGAGTTGGAAGCGCTCTCCTAAATAAATCTTGCGCGCTTCCGGGTCGGACGCAAGGTCATGCGCCGTTCCCGACAACAGAATCTTGCCTTCGTACATGATGTAGGCACGATCGGTAATCCGCAGCGTCTCCCGCACGTTATGGTCCGTGATCAGGAGGCCCATGCCACGATCGCGCAACTGACTCACCACTTGCTGAATGTCGGCGACCGCGATCGGATCGATCCCCGAGAAGGGTTCGTCGAGCAACATGAACTGCGGATCCATGGTCAGCGCGCGCGAAATCTCCACCCGGCGCCGTTCGCCGCCCGACAGCTGCGTGCCCAAGTTCTTGCGCACGTGCACGAGCCGCATCTCCTCCAACAACGCCTCCAGGCGCTGCTGGCGCTCGGCGCGTGGCATTCGCCGCGTCTCCAGGATGCCGGTGATGTTGTCCTCCACCGTCAGCCGCCGGAACACCGAGGGTTCCTGCGGCAGGTAGCCCAGACCGCGGCGCGCGCGGCGGAACATCGGCAGGCGCGACACGTCCTCGGTTCCGAGCAGCACCTTGCCAGAGTTGGGCTGGATCATCCCCACCAGCATGTAGAACGTCGTAGTCTTGCCGGCACCGTTCGGGCCCAGCAACCCGACGATCTCGCCGCTGCGCACCTGCAAGTCGATGCCGTCGACGACACGTCGTGCCCCGTAGGACTTGGTGAGGGCCCTGCCCTCGAGAATGCCGGCGCGCGCCTTGCCGTTGGTCGTCATCGCCGCTCCGCGCCCACGGGACCGGTCAAATTGGGACTGCCGATGTCGACGAGATCGAGGTTCGGATCAGTCGTCAAGCCACGCCCGGTGAGAACTTCGGAATCGCCCCGGCGCGTGATGCGCACGAACTCTTCGCTGCGGATCTTCTTGTTCTCACGGTCCCAATAAAGCGATTCTGTCTCCAGGCGCGCGCCTTCCACCGTCTCCACCACGACGCTGCCGGTCGCGGTCAATCGCCCGCCGCCGAGCGTTCCTTGGCGCGCCGTCAGCACCGACACGACTTTTCCCGCTTCATAGAATTCGACGCGGATGTTCTCGGCGCGCGTTTTCTCGTCCGGGTAGCCACGCGCCACCCGCGCGTGGAAGACGTAGCGCACCTGACCACTGTCGCTGGCGGTCGTCGTAAAGTTGCGTGTGATTTCGGTGGCGCCGTCCTCGGTGCCGACGGTGCCGGCACTGTCGTCTCGCCCGCAACCGGTGAATACCAGCGCCAGCGCTGCCGCGAGCCGACCGGTCCTGTTCCTGACGAGTTTCCAGGCTTCGCGCACGATCGTCTCCGTTCTCGCTTCGCCACGGTCACTCGATCAGTAACAGAAGCCGGACCCGGCGTCAAGCAATGGTCATGCCAAATCTAAAATTTAAATTAAGTAACTGTTCGACATTCAGTTGCGCCTCCGAATACGGCGCGGTTCGAGCTTGGGTCGACTTCGACGGGTCGAATTCCGTGCGCTGGGTGGACGCGGGCTGTTCGTTCCGTGCATGCGTCGATCGAGGCGTGCCAACAGCCGGCGATCCCGAAGGTCGAGGCCGAAGAGGTCTTCCACACACGCGTCCAACGTGGCACGGTCACCTGCGCCTGTCGATGTCGCCTCGAGTCGGCGCACGGCGCGCCTCAGTGCCGCGGGGGGCTGCGTTCGCGGCCACGGCAGCCGGCGCAGGTACGGAGCGTTGAGGCGCAGATATCCTCCCGACTGAGCGACGCCGCCGAAGAGTCCTCGGTAGAGCACGGCGTAAAGACGTGAGTTGAGCAGCGCCAGGAGAAGCGCGCGTCTGGAAGCTTGCCGCTTTTGTACCGGAACGAAATAGACGCGGCCGAGCAGATCCCCCTGATCGTCGAAGGCAGCGTGCAGACGCCGGAACATCCCCGGAATGACCACCTTCGTGACCTTTTGCCGCGCCAGGCTGCGCGCGGCCAGTCCCAGCTGCTGCGCGGCGAAACGACGGCGGTTGTGCACTTGGAAAGGCGCGATGTCACCACTGCAGATGATCTGATCCCGGCCGCGATCGATGGCGCGATTGAAGCCGGACGTCGCGATGCCACAGCCAACATTCACCATTTCCCCGAGCTGCGGCATGGACAGCAGCCGCTGCAGCAATGGCCACGCCGTTGCCGGGAGATCGAGTGGAACGACGTGCTGCGGCAGGGCCAGCAACGCCGACTGCGGCCAGCGCGTCCGTAGCGTGCCGTCCGCATCGTGCACTGCGACGCAGTGGGCCTGTGGAGGACGCTGGGAGCGCAAGACTAGGATGACTGGATACGTGGCGCAGCCAGCGAAGACACCCGCGGAGGCCAGGTCCCAGATCTCCTCGACGCAAGTTTGTTGCAGCAAGCGGCGACGGAGACCGGCGGCGTAGTCCGCCGCCAGCAGCTTGTTGGGGACAATGACGCACAGGCGACCGCCGGGACGCAGAAGGTCGAGCATGCGGTCGACGAACAGCGCGCTCAGATCGCTGCGTGCCACGCCGTCACAGCGGGCGCGCAGCTTGTTGCGATAACTCGCCTTGAGATCGCGTGCGGCGATGTAGGGCGGATTGGCAATGATGCAATCGAAACGCTGTCGCGGTGCGTAATCGAGCAAGAAATCCGCATGCACGATGTTCCAGGACACGAGCTGCGACGCCGCATGCGGCAGCACCTGCGCCAGCGCCTGCGCCCACCACGCTGCGCTCGCGTCGCTGTCCACACCCTCGCCGACGAAGCGCATTCCGCGCCCTGCTGCCAAGCGCAGCACGGCAGTCAACAAGCGGCCGGAACCGCACCCAGCATCGAGAACACGCAGTCGCCTTGCGTCGCGGCACCCGTGCAAGAGGCGCGTGGCCATGAGCGCGGCGACCGGCACCGGAGTGTGGACGACACCCAGTCGGGGACGGGGCTCGGCCGCCTGACGCGACTCCTGCAGTCGCTCGATCCAGCGCCACAGATCCTCGGGTGCCGTCGCATGCTGCTGCGCCAGCACCGACATCGCCCTGGGCAAGAGCTCGAAATCGTGACTCGGCAATCGCTCCACACACCCCCCATTCCCATCCACCCGGAGAGCGCCCGAGCGCCAGCGCTGACTCACTCCTGGAGCACAGCGAGTAAAGGCGCTGATCCGCCGCAACGTCAACAGATTCCATGGCATGTCTCCTGCTGTCACGCGTTCGCACGGAGCACACATGCCAACCCGAACGCAAACTCCTCGGCCGCGCCGCCGTCGAGCCACGCCGTCGCATGCCGTGGCCGGTCGGCGCGCGCTGCACTCACGGCGCACGCGTGTCGGGACCGAGCCCGTGGACCGACGCCTGCGCCATCGTGCGACGCCGCACATCGACGCACACGGTCAGGACATCGCCGCGCTCCTGCACGCGCCCCATGTCACGGATCTGTGTGCGTCCATCGTGCGCTGGGCAGAGCGTTGCACCCGTGCGCAAGCGGTCGAGCTCGAGCTCCTCGTCCCCACCGTCACGGCGGCGCCCAAGCATTCGCTGCGCTCGCGACGCGCAATCCCCTCCACCACTGCCAGCAAGCAGCGTCTGCTGTTGGCACTCCACGACGGGTCCGAACGTTTGGCAACGCTGCGACTCGAGGGCGCCCGCCCGTCGCGCTTGCACGCAATGCGCGCGTATCTGCGACATGCCGGTCCGGCGCTCGGGTGGATGCTGCGCCTGGAAAGAGCGCGCCAACAGTCGCAACGCTATGAGGCGCTCCTCGCCCATGCGCCCGACTGGTGCGTCCTGGTGCTGTCTCGTGACGGCGTGGTGCAGGAGATTCACGCCACCGCGGCAGGCCCGCTCGCCGACAGCGCCGCATGGCGCGGCCAGTCCCTGGATGGCAAGCGTGGCGGACGTGCGCCTCTCGGCCTGTCGCACGCACACATGCTGGAGCTGCTCGAGGCTGCGCGCCGCACCGGCCATGCCCGCTGCGAAACGCGCTTGCCGGCCGCCGATGGAGAAATCGACGTGCAGCTGGTCCTGGCTCCGATCGGCGACGGCGGCGAACTGTTGTGCGTGCTGCGGGATCTTTCCGCCGTGCGCGCCATCGAGAAGGCGCTGCTGCGCCGGAACCAGGAGTTGTCCGAGGCGGCGGAACGCCTGAAGGAAATCGACATGCTCAAGAACGAGTTCCTGAGCAACGTCTCCCACGAGTTGCGCACGCCACTGACCGCGATCATCGCCTACACAGAGGCCATCCTGCTGACGCGGCCGCCGCCCGCGACCTGCGATCAGTTCCTCAAGGTGATCGCCGAACAGGGGCACAAACTGCAGAAACTGATCGCCGGGCTTCTCGACATCGCCAAGCTCGATTCGCTCGCCACCGAACTCAAGCTGCAGTTGGGTTCGCTGAATGAGGTCGTCGAAGCGGCCGTCGTCACCGTCCGCCCGACCGCCGACAAGAACCACATCCGCATTCAACTGGAGCTCGATCCCAAGCTGCCACCGGTCTACCTGGACGAACTGAGGTCGCAGCAGATTGTCTGGAACCTCATCGCCAACGCCATCAAGTTTTCGCCGCCGCGGGCGCTCGTCCGTGTGCGCACCTGGAGCGACAAAGGTCACGTATGGGCGGCGGTGAGCGACGAGGGCATCGGCATCGCCCCGGAGCACCACGAGCTCGTCTTTCACAAGTTCGTGCAAATCGACGGTTCCTCGACGCGACGGCACGGCGGCGTCGGCCTCGGGCTCGACCTCGTGAAGCATCTCGTCGAGTTGCACGGGGGCAAGGTGTACGTGGACAGCCGCCTCGGACACGGGGCCACATTCTCCTTCAGCATCCCGGTGGAGAAACGCCGGCGGCCGAGAGGCGTGGTCCCGCGTTCCGAACGCGTCGGCCGCGCCACTTGATGGCGAAAGCTCTGGCGACCGCTCCGGCGCCCGCGCCACCCGATGGCGAATGTTCTTGCGAGCGCTCGGGCGCGGCCACTACCGTCGGCCGGAGGGGCTGCGTGTCACCCGAGGCCGTTCGTTCATGAGCTTGCGCTTCCTGGCCCATTTGGGCATGGCGTTCTCGGCGCTCTTCTGTACCTTCTTCGCCTTCTCCGGTGCCACCGATTCCGGATTCTCCGCCCCCGATTTCGTCATGCTCGAGCACGCATTGGCAACGGACACCGCCGTCCAGGTGTTGACGCCGCCCTGGATTCCACCGTTCGAGCGGCCGCTGTCACAGCTCGCGTTCGACGTCGAGCTCGATGGATGGGGATTGCGTGCGTCGCGCTTCGTGCTCGCCCACATCTTTCTGCACGCCATCAACGCGACGCTGCTCTTCGCGCTGTTCCGCGGACCTCTCGGCCCACAAGTGGCCGCCGGTGCCGCGATCCTCTTCGCGCTCGGCCTCGGTTTTTTCGGCGAGAGCGTTTGGCGTGCCGCCAATCTTTCCATTCTGCTCGCCACCACCTTCGTCTTGTGCACCGGCATCGTGGCGTTGCGCGCGCAGCTGGAGCGCACGCCGCGCCGGCGCTTCATCGCCACCCTGTTCACCGCCGGCCTGTTCCTCCTCGCCATGCTGTGTCACGAGGCCGGCGTCATGGGACTGGTGCTGTTGGGGGGGCTCATGTGGCCACACCGACGCAGCCTGTCATCGGTCGTGCGCAAGATGACGCTGTTGGTCGTGCTCGGAGCTGGCGCGGTGTTGCTGCAGCTCTTGCGTGGACACGGGGTCGCCGAGCTGCTTCTCCAGGCCTCGACATGGGTGGCGCTCCCGGTGCGCGCGTTGCACTTGCTGTCGCTGATGGTGTTGCCACTCGCGGCCGATCCGTCCCATCCGCCCCCGGACGCGCTGGTGGCGCGCGTGCTCGAGCTCATTCACCAGACGCGCCCCATCTCCGGCTTGTTCGTCGCCGGTGGCGCGGTCTTGTGGTTCATCAAGGCGGGTGGCGCGGTGCGCTGGTTGCTGGCCACGCTGCTCGCCTTCCTCGTCCCACTCTCCTTGCGCGCGCCGACGGAACCCAGACTCCAACTCGGCGAGGCTTGTCTGCCCGCCGCTTTCGTCTGCGGCCTCGTCGCTCTCGGCTTCTACCAACTGTGGCACCGAGTCGGACGCGCGCTGCGCATCGTGCTGGCGTTGGTATTGGTGGCGCTCTTGTACGGGGAGCTCGCCGTGGTGCGCGGTTTCGATGCCCAAGCGCGCGCCGCCGGCCAGAGCGCCGACAGCGCCGCGCGCTTGCAGGCGCTGCAAGTCGGCGGCGACTAGGCGTGCAACCCCAGGACAAATTCGCGCGGTGTAAGTTTTGGATCTTCGACATGGACGGGACACTGACCGTCGCGGCGCACGATTTCGCCGCCATCAAGCGCACGCTCGGCCTCGCGGTGGACCGCCCGATCCTGGAGCAGATGGCAGAGTTGCCACCCGCGCGCGCACAGGCGTTGTTCGCCACACTCGATGCCATCGAGCACGACATCGCGCAGAAGGCCGAAGTGCAGCCGGGAGCAACCGAGCTCTTGCAGGCGCTGCGCCAACATGGCGCCGAGCTCGGTATCGTCACGCGCAACAGTCACGCGGTCGCGTTGGCCACATTGAATCAGTGCGGGCTCGCCGAATTCTTCGCGCCCCGTTTCGTCCTCGGCCGCGAAGCCTGCGCGCCCAAACCGAGCGGCGCCGGCATCCGCATTCTCCTCGACGCCTGGCAGGCGGCGCCCGCGGACGCGGTCATGGTCGGCGACTTCCTCTTCGATCTCCAGGCCGGCCGCGAGGTCGGAACGCTCACCGTGCACCTCGATGCGAGCGACCGCTGCAAATACGCCGACTGGGCCGATGTCTGCGTGCGCGGCTTGCACGAGCTGCGACAGCTGCTGCCGGTGTGAGCACGGGCAAATTGGGTGGGGTCTTCTAATGCAAAAGGGGAGGTTCAGATTCCGTAGTGGAAGATTCGAGCCCCGTCAATGAGATAGACATCTCCAGGAGAACTACCCCAGACCCTGGTTCCGCCGGGCGCCCCCTTCATGCGCGTCCAGGAAGTACCGTCATAGTGAAGAACAATCGACCGACCGACGGCAAAAACGTCCGCCGGTGAGCTGCTCCACACGCCCATGAGGTGCTCATCAGTTGGGCTCTCGAGGCGATGCCAGGACGACCCATCATAGTGGAGTATTGTTCCGGCCTCACCAACGGCAAAGACGTCGCGACCCGAACTCCCCCATACTGCCAGGAGCGAATGACTGGTCTCTTTTGGCATTACGCTCCAGGTCGAGCCGTCGTAGTGACAGATCGTACCGGCCTCGCCCACCGCGAACGCGTCACTGGCGGAGTTCGCCCATACATCACTGAGCCCGCTCGTCGTCCCACTCGTCATGGGGACCCATTCGTTGCCGTCGAGGTGATCGATTCTGCCGCCAGAGCCAACGACAATGGCCTCAGTGGCCGAGATAGCCCACACGGACCTCACCCAATCACCAAGGGACCAATCGGTGCCGCCCCAGATACTTCCGCGACGGACGTACCCTGGGTCGCGGTCAACAAGGAAGATCGCCTCAGGCGACGCCGCTGAGACGTCATTCCAATTTTCTCCACTATCGTTCGAACCAGTATGTCCGATGAACGATCCGGATCCGTCGTAATGAAGCAAGGTCCTACCCAAGCCCGCAAAATAGACGTCGTTGGGTGAACTCCCTCCGACGGCAATGATTCGGGCCCAGAACTCTTTGAGCACGTCCCGTGCTTCGCTCTTCCATTCGGTTCCATTGTAGTGGAGTATGACTGCACCATCTTGTGAATAATTACTTTCTCCGCCTCCAACAACAAAGAGATTGTCGTCGGAGCCCCAAATACCGTAGAAGTCAGAGTCGTCACCGGTCACCATCCAGGTGGGTATTTCTGTCCACATGGTGCCATCATAATGGTAAAGGTTGCCACGTCCGCTGATAACATAGATATTCGTGCTCGAACGACCCCAAACACGCAGGTCGTCGTACCAGTCAACGGCAGTGATGGGATTCCAGGCCACGCCATCATAGTGCATGAGTGAGCCGGTGCCAGCTACGTAGACATCGTTGCTCGCACTGCCCCACACACTCCAACTGCTGATGATGTTCCGGTTGCTTATGGTCCAGCCGTCAAGGCCGTAGTGAAGCGTGATCCCTTCACCGACAACGAAAACATCCGAGCCGGAACTACCCCAAACGCCGTATAAATTCTGAGTGGTCTCTGCGGACATCGGGGTCCAGGCGGAGCCATCATAGTGTAGGACCAGCCCGCCGTTACCAACCGCAAAAACATCTTGCCCCGAGGTTCCCCAGATATCGTGAATCCCTCCAGGCTGCTTGGTATACTGAGCCTCCCACTCGGCCCTCTCTGCCAACATCGATGAGACACCGGACCCCTCGGAGTTTAGTGTAGAGGGTGATCGAGAGGTCGAAGATGTCCCAAGAGCCGGGAGTCAATGGTGCAGTGCGGGAGGTCGAGGTGTCAGCCAAGGTAGTGCGAC
>CAZMNW010000013.1:0-21896 GCA_964567755.1 uncultured bacterium | reverse complement strand
TCCGCGGCCGGGAAAACGTGGAGCAAGACCCGGGGTCAAGCTGCGGGCCACGTCGACGCATCGGAGCAAGTGGTTGCGCTTGACCAGCCGGATGTCGTCCCACAGGCCCTTCACGGTCCGGTCACGGGCGTTCTCGATCCACTGCTTCTGGAGCGCTGGATCGGGCCGGGCGTCGCGCAAGGCGACGACGGCGCATTGGGTGGCGACGAGCCCGAGGACGCCATCTTCGAAGGCACCGCGGATCTCGGACCGATGACGAAGGCTCCGAGCCAGCCAGACGCGCTTGCGTGCGGTCGATCGTCCCATGCCGAGACGATCCTCGGCGTAGTGTTCGAGGTCCTCGAAGCCGAGCCATTTCCAGGCCCGGTGCTCGTCGAGCTCGAGCAAGAGATCGGCGATGTCCATCTCGATGATGTTCTGCAGTCGGATGAGAGTCCCCAGAACCCCAGCAAGTCGCTTGAGGTCGCGCTTGCGCGACCAGGACAAGACCTGAACCCGAGCGTGCGCGATCCCATCCACGACCCAGGCTGCAGATCCGGTCGCAACTCCATCCGTGACCTCGAAGTTGGATCCGTTCCCGATTGTCGCCTGGTTTCCAACCCCATTCGCGTCCGCGCTCTCGACTCGCGTTGCACCATCGAACTCGATGGCGAGCTTGCGCTCGAGACGCTCGAGTCGAGTCGGTAGTTCAGCGAACTCGGTCAGGTGTCGATGGGCGTTTCGGGTTGCCGGTGACGCGAGCTCCGAGATGGGCCCAAGCCCCGAGCCCAGGCCTTCGATCGCGCGTTTCGCGCTCACGCCTGCGCTCAGGTGGTTCCATATCCGCCCAGTGCGCCGCTTCGTGTCGTTGCGACGGAATCTGGGATGGTAGTCCTCCGGCAGCGCGAGGCCGCTGCTCGTGACCTCGGCGCCAAGCGCCTCGACAAAGGCCGTGGGGCCCGCATCGAGGCCTGCGACAGCACGATAGAGCTCGAGCGCGTCGTCGAAGGCGATCTGGATGTCCGGCGGCACCATCTGCCGCACCAGGACACGAGGCTCGTCGATTGTATCCTCGGGCGATGTCTCGAACCTCGAGACCGGTGCCGCCGAGCCAGGCTCGTCACCGAGAGTGGGCTCAGTGGGACCGGCAAGGTGTAGACCCACCGCAGCACGCAGCTCCGCGAACGAGATACGCCGCGCGCGCTCGATCCAGGAGCCTACATCAGAGGCAGTTGCCACGCGGCCGATCTGAATCGCTGCCATCTGTCCGAGAAGTGGACCGCCATCGAGGCCGCATAACGCCGCAGCGACCGCGGGATGCGTTTCGAGCGTCTGATGCAGGCGCACGAGATCGTGCAGCCAACGCTGGTCACGGTCGAGCCGTTCGCGAGCGAAGTCGAAGACGTTCTGGTACCCACAGGCAATCCAAGCCTCGCGCTTCGTGATCGCGAACGCGGCCCGAGCCATCGGGACGGCGATGGAGTCGCGGAGAGCGGCGAGACGACAAAGAAGGCGGTCGCCGGAGAGCACCGTGAACGGGATCATCGGCTGCTTGATGGCGGCCCGAATGCCGGTCACACGCATGGCGCTGGCTGCGCTCGCCGCGCGCGCGGCGGAAAGGGCGAGGTCGGGAGAAGCGGAATCTTCTCTGCGCTCGACAGAAGGCGCCGTAGCGCCGAGGGAAGTTTGCGGGCGCAGCTCTGCTACAGCGGTTTCCGGCATTGCGATCTCCACACCCATGGTGACCCCACCTGGGACAAGCAAACTCTTGGGAGAAGGGCGAACTGAATATAGATAAAGAAGAGTCGAATGTCAAGATGTCGAATGAAAGGGATCGTTCACAATGCCATCCGTTTATGCGAGTGCGTGATGTAAACGCGGTTGACAGTGGTTCGTGCGGATGCGCGGATGCGAACAACGTCGACAGCGCGAAAAGCCGTCGCGCCATGGACTGTGGCTGTGATGTGGATAACTCGGTTGCATTGTGGATAGAGTAAGAATTATTGCACTGTGAACTCTATTCACAGTGACGCCATTTGCGGACGGTGTTCTTCGACGGGCATGCGACTGCCTCGGAGACATTCAGACACCTTTAGCAGCGCTCAGGGCTTCGGCATAGAGGCGGTCGAGGTAGATAAGATCCATGCATTCGGGGTTCTTGTCGCAGGCGTGGAGATGGCAGCAAATGCACTCGATGAGGCTCACGACCTCCGCCAAACAGCCTGGACAGCGGCCCCGGCGCGTGAGCTGCCCGTGCGGATCGGCGTTGCGACACCGCCGCCGGTCACCCCCGTTCGGCATGAGCGCGCGCTTCGCGCGCCAGTTTGCGCGCAGCCCGCAATGGTTCGGGCGTCCGCATGCGACCGAGACAGGCTTGCACGATGGCGAGTGCGATCGCCGCATCCGTGCGCCAAGCCGCATGCACGGCGAGCGGACGCACTCCGCGCCGCACGCGCAGCCACCAGCCGACGATCTCGTCGCCGAGGCAGAACGGCGACACGGCGCACGGCTCGTCGGCCGGATGATCCCCCGTCGCCACGAGCAAGCGGTTGGTGACGCCGACGCTTGCGCAGCCGAGCCGTGCGCCAAGATGCAACGCCAGGCCGGCGCGGCGCGGATGATCGCGGCCTGTGGCATCGACGAGCAACAATTCGGGAAGCTGCGGTAATCGCCGCAAGGCCGTCTCGTGCAACGGCCCTTCGCGCAAAGCGAGATGACCAGGGTCGTACGCCGCCCCCGCGTGTATGCTCGCACTCGCCAATGCGGCGAGGTTCCCGTTTGTGAACCACGCAGCGCCTGCCCAACCGATATCACCGCGCGCACCAGCACCACTCTCCCCGCGTCCGAAGCAGACGAAGGATCCCGCGACCGATGCCAACGGTGCGCGTATCGCGAGCCCGGCGGGCTGCCAAAGAGGCATCGGCGCATTTGCGAGGCGATTCTGGGCTTCCTCGAGGGCGTCGATCGACGCGGGCCAGGGCTTGCCATCGCTCGGTCTCCCAATTCGCCTCATTCTCCAGCTCCGGGCGAAGCTTTAAGGAGCAGCCGCAGCGGCGCTTTCCAGGCGGTCACAGGACCAAGCATGTCGAGAACCCCGCCCGCAACGCCCGCGACTGGTCGGGTCGTGGTCGGATCCAATGAGTAGAAACCCTGATCCCCGATCGAGCCGGTTTGACCGAGCTTGCGGCGTGTGGTTGAATTGCGGCAATCCTTCCTGTCTCCTCGAACTCGGACTCCGAAGGGAGAACACCGTGGCAACCATTAATCTCGATATCATTTTCCCCGCAAAGCTGGCCAACGGAGTGATTCCAAAGCCTGTGGTCATCCCGGAGTATGCGGTGGCCAAGCAGTTCGATCGGATCAACTGGACGGTCTATGCCGTCAATACTGACATCGCCGAGACTGAAATCGATTTCGTCAACAAACCCTTCTTCGGCCCCAACAAACCGAAGTTCAACAAGAAGTTCAAGGGGAAAGCCACGATCTACGCCGAGGTTCCCGACCTGAACGAGCTCCAGCCGGTGGGGGCGAAGTACACCGTGCGTGGCTTCGACACCAACGGGACTCTGCTCTCGGATATCGATCCGGAAATCATCGTCGACGAGCCTTGATGCCATTGGGCGACGAGCGCTTGCCGCAGCTCTCAGCTGGCCAGATCGAGGATTCGTCGGTAACGAGGGTGTGAACGCAGGCGCTCGAAATCGGCGTCGTTCTCGATCTCGACCTTGTTGAGGCCGTTCTGGACCGCTTTCTCCAAGCGGTCCAGCGCTTCCTCCGTGCGGTCGACGATGCAATGGATCGCGGCCGAGCGGAACAGGATCTCGGCGTTGCCGGGCTGCAGCGTCTCGGCCCGTGCCGCTGCTTGCAGCGCGTGTTCAACTTCGCCGGCGCGCGCACAGAACATGCCGAGACGCACGCGCACCTCGGCGTTTTCCGGCATGTCGTCCGCTTGCCGCTGCGCCAGGAGGACAGCCTCCGCGCTCACCTCGCGCACCTCGTCGCTTTTTCCTTGCTTGATCAGGGCATCGATGAGGTTCTGGTAGTTGACGCTGTCGCTCGGTTCTAGCTCCAGCGCCCGCCGGTAGCTCTCTTCTGCGGCTCCGTAGTCCTGGCGATAGAAATGTGCGGTGCCGAGATTGGCGCACGCGGTGGCGTTCTCCTCGATGCGGAGCGACCGTATGAAGGCATCCGCCGCCTCGTCGTAGGACTTATTCAGCAGCAGAACACCTCCCAAGTTGTTCAAGGCGGTGACGCTATTGGGTTTGAGCTCGAGGGCTCTGCGGTAAGACTCGATCGCCGCTTCGCGCTCGCGGAAGGTGCGATAGAAATTGCCGAGCGAGACGTGGTGACGGAAGCTCTGCGGGTTGAGCTGGATGGCACGACGGATGGCGTCCAAACCCTCGGCGTAATTGCGCAGCCCCCGATGCGCCCAACCGAGGTTGGACCACGCGATGTCGAGATCTCCGTGCTCGTCCACGACTCGCTGCAACACAGCCCGCGCTTCGGCAAAGCGGCGCTGGACGAGCAACCCTCGCCCCTGCGCGATGAGAACCTCGGGTAGGTCTGGAGCGATGGCGAGCGCTCGAGCGACCGCCTTCTCCGCTTCGGCGCTCGACGCTTCGTCCTTCGTCTGCTCGAACCGCGTCCAGTTCGCTTCGCCGAGCGCCGCCCAGGCGCGAGCGGACGTCGAGTCGGCGCCCAAGGAGCGGTGGAACATGTGGATGGCGTCGTCGAGACTGCGCAGCGTCTCGCCTTCCTCGCGCAAGTAGTGGAGTCCACGTTGATAAAACACCTGGCTGCTGGGTGGCGGAGCCGGGGGCATGATTAGCAGTCCCGGCAGGAAGCGCGCCAGGACTGCAACACCCACGACTGCCAACGCGGCAGCGATCCACCGGCCGACGCGTCGATCGGGGCGCACGGTCGAGTCGCCACCCAGGGGAGCCTCGCGCGGCGCAGGCGAATCGGAGGCTACGGGCGCGGGCAAATCGAAAATAGCAGGCGTGTCGCCGGCGAGTGGGGTCGTGAGCGCCTCTTCGACTCTCACGAGCTCGCCCATCGGATTCACCGCCACCGGCGGACGTTCGGTCCTCCATCGCAAATGTTCGAGGTCGACAACTAGATCCCGAGTGTCCTGGTAGCGGTCGCGCGGATCTTTGGCGAGGGATTTCTCCAACACCCACTGGAGCTCGGCGGAAACCTGGGGATTCAGGCTCGATGCCGGCACCGGCTCGTCACGCAGGATGGCCGCCAGCGTGTCCGCCTGGGTCTCGCGCCTGAAAATCGACCGCCCCGTCAACGCCTCGTACAGTGTGGCGCCGAAAGCGAACACGTCCGACCGATGGTCGACCGCGGCCCCACGCACCTGCTCGGGGGACATGTAGGCCGGTGTTCCCAACCGCGTCGACTGCCGTGTCGCGTCGTCGGAAACCGTGGCGCGCTCGCTGAACAGCGAGCTCGCCTCCTCGTCGCGCTCCTCCATGAGCTTGGCCAGACCGAAGTCCAGGATCTTGGCGTGACCTTCCCTGCCGATCATGATGTTCTCGGGCTTGAGATCACGGTGCACGACACCCAACGAGTGTGCGTGCGCCAGACCCTCCGCGATCTCGACGCCGTGGCGCAAAGCATCGCGGGGCGGGAGCACGCCCTGGCGCAAGATCGAACGCAGGGTCGAGCCCCCGACGTACTCCATGGCGATGAAGAGAATGTCGTCCTCTTCGCCGGCCGTATGGATGGCGGCGATGTACGGATGCTCCACCGCGGCGACCGCGCGTGCCTCGCGCAGAAACCGGCGCCGGCTGTCTTCACTTGCGGTGTATTCGGGTCGCAGCAGCTTGAGGGCGACCAGACGCGACAGCTGTTCGTCCTGGGCCTTGTAGACCACACCCATGCCACCGGCTCCCAGCTCGGAGAGGATGCGGAAATGCCCCAGCTTTCGGCCAATCATGCTCGCGCTCCGGTCGGCGCAGGGCGCCTGGGACCGATCCGAACCTGAAGCAGCGACACGCGTTGTGATGCAGGGATCCTAGCATGCTGCACTCGGCCGCGTCAGGGAATCGATGGGCCGGACGTCCGCTAGACGGCGGCGCCGAGAACGTTGGGGTGGTTGCAGCCGACGGCAGCAAACCGCGCCGTCCTTGCCCACGGCAAACCACCCAATTCGCCTGCTTCAGTGCGACGAAAAGTCCGTGACGATTCGATGTTCGTGACCCCAAACTCCGCGGCCTTGTACGCCCTCACCGGAAGCAATTAGACTTTGCGTACTGCGTTTCAGACTCACGGATGAAAACGAGCACCGGCGGTTTCGACCGAGCTTGCCCCCGAGGCGAGCCTAACGCGCCGCCACGTGGCAGCTGGAGGCTGCGGTCAAACCATGAACACTCGCTGCATTGTGTGGGTCCGCGCCCAGCGCGGGCGTCACCGGACACCTCTCGCGTTTTCGATTCGTCTTGCCACGGTCGTCGCCATGGCCGCATTCGGCTTGGCGTTGTCCACCGCTGCGCCCACTCGAGCGGCTACATTCTCCGGCACGGGCTGGGATGATCTCATCCAGGCCAACGAGCCCGTGGTGTTCTCGGTGATGGGCGACATGCCCTATGGCACGAGCGAGATCAGCGAGTTCCAGCAGCAAATCGACCAGCATGACCTCTACAGCCCTTCCGAGTTCCTCACCCACTTGGGCGACATCAAGTCGGGCAGCGAGGCATGCAGCTCCGACCGCTACCAGACCGTCGCCAACATAATGAAATCGTCCCAGGTTCCGTGCTACATCGTTCCCGGCGACAACGAAACCACCGACTGCACGAACCCGACGCAAGGGTGGTCGTACTGGACGCAGTACTTGCTGCGTCTCGAGCAGAACTGGGCCTGCTCGCCGAGCACCGAACGCCAGAGCGGCCGGACCGAGAACTTCGCCTACGTTCACAAGGGCATGCTGTTCATCGGCATCAACTTGGTCGGTGGCAGCAACGATACGAACATCCTGGAAGACGACGCCGATTGGGTGGTGCAGCAACTGCAAACCAAGGCGTCCCAAGTGCGCGGCGCGGTGATTTTCGCCCAGGCGGGCCCCGGGAGCAATCACAGCACTTTTTTCAATCCCTTCGTGAGCGCGGCGCAGACCTTCGCCAAACCCATCCTCTACATCCATGGGGATGGCCACAGTTGGGTCCAGGACCAACCGTTTTCCGCCAACAACGTCATTCGCGTGCAGGTGGAGGCCGGTGGCAGCGAGCTGCCGGTGCAGGTGACGGCGACGCTCAACACCACGAACATGTTCACGTTCAAGCGCAATCCGTGGAGCGGCTCGTCGACGCCGGTCACCCGCCCGCCCTGCGGGCCCTCGACACCGATGCTCGCCATCTCCGACGTGACGGCTCTCGAAGGCAACGCGGGAATCACGAACGCCGTCTTCACCGTGACGCTCACCAGCCCCGTGAGCGGACAGACCGTGACCGTGCAGTACGCGAGCGCGAATGGCAGTGCCACCGCCGGCACCGACTACACCGCGGTTTCGGGCTCGCTCAGCCTGAGCAGTACCGCAACATCCCGCACCGTCACGGTGGGTGTGAATGGTGACCTCGACATCGAGCCCGACGAGAGCTTCTATGTCGACCTGTCGAACGCCACGAACGCCGGGATCGCCGATTCGCGCGGCCAGGGCACGATCCGCACCGACGACGGCAATCGTTTGCCCGTCGCCCGCAGCGACGACTACGCCACCAACGAAGACGTGGCTCTCAACGTGCCGGCGCCCGGCGTGCTCGGCAACGATGGCGACGCCGATGGCGATCCGCTCACGGTGTCGCTGCAATCGGGGACCAGCAACGGCTCACTCGTTCTCAATGCCAACGGCAGCTTCACTTACACGCCGTCCGCCAACTTCTCCGGCAGCGACGAATTCACCTACATGGCGAGCGACGGCCGCGGCGGCACGGCGACAGCAGCGGTCACGCTCAGCGTCGTCCCGGTGAACGATGTGCCCAGTGTGGCCAGCGACACATACACGACTCCGGTCGGCACGATGCTCGTGGTGCCGGTGCCGGGCGTGCTCGCCAACGACAGCGACCCTGACGGCGACATGCTCACCGTAGAGCTCGTCACGTGGCCCCAGTTTGGCAGCTTGACGATGAACACGAACGGCTCCTTCACCTACTCGCCGGTGGCGGGGTTCGATGGCGTCGACAGCTTCACTTATCGCGTGCGCGATCCGCTGAGCGTGAGCACGAGCACGACGGTCAAGATCGGTGTCGGCGGGCCTGTTTCAGCCACGTACAACCCATTGGCGGACGCGTACGTTTCGTCCTTCAAGCCGTCGAACAACTACGGCACGGGGACGGATCTACGCACGCGCGCCGGCAGTCGTAACGAGAGACCGTACCTGCGCTTCCAGGTCAGCGGTTTCCGCGTCGTCGCCTCGGCGCGTCTGCGTCTCTACGTGACCGATAGCAGCAGCGATGGCGGCTCCGTCTATGCCGTCGCCAATACCTATGCAGGAACGACGACGCCGTGGACCGAGACCGGGCTCGTGTGGACCAACGCGCCGGTCATCTCGGGCACACCGATCGCGGCGACGGGACAGGTGACTTCCGGGCAATGGGAAGAGATCACCCTCACCCCGGCGGTGACCGGAGACGGGACCTATTGCTTCGCGCTGTCGAACACGGCCGCCGACGTGGCGCGCTACACGTCGCGGGAAGGCACGAACAAGCCGCAGCTCATCATCGAGCGCGGCAACGTGACCAACGTGCCTGGGAACCAGGCACCGGTGGCTGTGAACGACAGCCACTCCGTGACCGAGGACATCGCATTCAGCGCCGTCGCGCCCGGTGTGCTCGGCAACGACAGCGACCCTGATGGCGACGCGATGAACGTTGCCGTCGCCAGCGCACCCGCCCACGGTTCGCTCACGTTGCAAGCGAATGGCAGCTTCACCTACACGCCGGCCGCGAATTGGAACGGCACCGATGGCTTCACCTACAGCATCAGCGACGGCCGGGGTGGATCGGCAACGGGGACCGTGTCGCTGCCCGTGGCAGCCGTGAACGACGTCCCGGCTGCCCAGGCCGACGCCTGGAGCATCGCGCGCGATGGCGTGCTCAACATCGCGGCCCCCGGTGTGTTGGCGAACGACAGCGACGCGGACGGCAATCCGCTCACCGTGGCGCAGATTGCATCTCCCACCAACGGCAGCCTGTCGCTCGCCGCCGATGGTTCGTTCACCTACGCACCGAACGCGGGATACTCGGGCTCCGACAGCTTCACGTATCGGGCGAGCGATGGCACCGCGCAGAGTGCCGAGACGACCGTGAGCCTGAGCGTCACCGTGGCCACGGGAGCGGTCACGTTTGTCGAGTCTCAAACCGGCGGCGCCGCTGCCTCGACTACGGTCAGCACTACCGCACCTCTCGGCGGCACAGCCGGAGATCTCTACCTCGCGGCGGTCGCGAGCAAGAGCTTGCGCAGCGTCACGACGGTGACTGGCCTCGGCCTCACTTGGACACACGTGCGTGCGCAATGCAGCGGTCGCAGTCAAACCGGCGTCGAAATCTGGCGCGCAAGGGGCAATCCAACTCCTGGTGTCGTGACCGCGACACTGGCGTCCTCGGCAGAAAACGCGGTCATCTTCGTCGCGCGCTACGCGGGCTCCGATGCCACGACACCTCTCGGCAACATCGTGTCGGGAAATTCGAATGGTGCAAATGGCGTCTGCGTCAACGGCATCGACAGCGGGGCATTCAGCTTCCCGCTCACGACGCAGGGGGGAATTGCGTTCGGCGCCACTGCGCAGCGCAGTCACATCTTCACGCCGGGAAGTGGCTGGTCGCAACTCGCCGATGCCCGAATGGGGACGGGTGGGACGGCTGCATCGCTGACCGCTGTCGAACGCGCCACCACTGCCGGCACGACGACATTCGACGGCTCCTTCAGCAGCAGCACCGATTGGGCCGCCGTCGCGGTCGAGATCCGTCCGAGCGGGGCCGCAACGAAGATTGCAGCGGCCGAACCTCCGGCGGAACACGAGGAGTGGATGCCGGTCCTCGAGCGCGTCTTCCCCAATCCGACGCGCGAGTTGGCGTCCATCGCCTACGAGCTGCGTGCACCGGCCGCAGTGGAGCTGGTTGTGTACAACGCGCGCGGTCAGCGCGTGCGTGCGCTGCGAAGCAGCGCGCAAGCCGCCGGCCGGCACATGCTGCACTGGGACACGCGCGATCACACCGGCATGCCGGTCCCCGCCGGCATCTATTTCGTGCGCATGCAGCTCGGCGAACGCGTCTTGAAGCAGAAACTGGTCGTGCAGCGCTGAGTCCATCCGCGCCCCGGCTTGCGGCACATGCACTCGCATGTGCGGCCGGGGCGCGGTTGTCATCATACTCCTGGCAGTTCAGTCCGTGCGCGGGCCACGAACCAAGTCCGCCCGCAGGTCGCATTTCATTGCGCTCGCGGGCTGCGTAGGTTGAAGTCGATTGGAATGACGACCCACACTGTCACGGGCTGTCCTTGCTGCAGGGCCGGGCGGAACACGGCGGTCTGCGCCGCTTCCAGTGCCGCTTCGTCGAGGCCAACGACGCTCTGCAGCAGCATGACCTTTTGCACCGTGCCATCCGCCCCCACCAGTGCGCGCACGAGCACGCGCCCCTCGACGCCTGGGGACGAGCGAGCTGGTGAGCGAGAGCCCAGGCGGCCGAAAATCAGACGACCTCGTGGTATATTGATTTCCGGCGCGTTGCGGAATCGCGCCGGCCCTGGACGAGGAGACCCTCTCGATGACCAAGACCGCGACCGCATCGAGCGACTCTGCGTCGGAAGAAGCCCACGCCCCGACCGCCGCTGTTCCCCGCAGCCCCGTTCGCCGCTTCTGACCGCAGGCGGGGGACATGCCCGGTTCGGGCATGGAGGAATTGGCGACGGCGATGGCCCTGCAGCCGCTGTTGCGCGGCGCTACGATCGTATTCACCCTCTTCGCTGGCTTGCTCGCAGTGCGCGATCTGTTGGCGGGTGCGCATGTCGCCGGCATCGTGTCCTTGGCGTCGATCGCCGCACTGGGTGGCCTCACGGCGCTGCTCTTCGCGCGGCGTATGCTCTCGCTCCGCCAGCTTCGTACCCTCGAGCTCATAGCCTTCGGCGCCATGGCCGTGTCATTGACCGTGTCGCACTACACCAGGATCCTGGCCGCAACGATGGCGGGAAATGCCGCCGCCGCCACATCCCACTGGCATGAGGCCGCGCTGCACTGCGTTGTGCTCCTCGTCGCCTACGGCATTCTTGTACCCAACACGTGGCAGCGCGCGGCGCGCATCATCATCCCGACAGCAGCCATACCCTTCGTTCTGGGATTGCTCGTGCGGGCCCAGAGCCCGAAATCTGCGACGCTGCTTCCCGGATTGACGGCTGCGACAACGACTCCTGTGCTGCTCGCGATGGCGACCGGAGCCGTCGTTGCGATCCTCGGCACGCTTCTCACCAGCAAATACCGCGCTGGCTTCGTGCACGCAAGCCTCGCGGGCATGTACGATCTGGTCGAAAAGATCGGCAGCGGAGGCATGGGGGAAGTGTGGCTGGCGCGACATCACGTGTTGTCGCGGCCGGCGGCGATCAAGTTGATTCGCCCGGAGCTCCTCGGCGAGGGCGGCGAATCCGGCGCGCGCGCCGTGCGTCGTTTCGAACGCGAAGCCCAGGTCACAGCGAAACTGCGGTCACCCCATACGGTCGAGCTCTACGATTTCGGCAGGTCACAAACTGGCGTCTTTTACTACGTGATGGAGTACTTGGATGGGCTCGATCTGGCTCTGCTCGTCGAGCGATTCGGCCCGGTCCCGGTCGAGCGAGCGGTGCATTTCCTGCTTCAGGCCTGCGATGCCCTCGGCGATGCCCACGATCACAATCTGATCCACCGCGACATCAAGCCGGCAAACATCCACGCTTGTCGCATGGGGATCACGTACGACTACATCAAGGTGCTGGATTTCGGTCTCGTCAAACCGGGGAAGGAGCAACCTGCAGATCCGACCATTACCGCCGACGGCACCGCCACCGGCACACCGGCCTACATGCCGCCCGAGATGATCACCGGAGCGCACACGGTCGACGCGCGGTCGGATCTGTATTCGCTCGGCTGCGTCGGTTACTGGCTGCTCTCCGGTCGACCGTTGTTCGAATCCGGGACACCTCTCGGTGTGCTGGTCGACCACGTCAAAACCGAGCCGAGCCCGGTGTCGCAGCGCGCCGAGATCCCGATTCCCCAAGAGCTGGATCGCATCCTCCTCCAGTGCGTGGCAAAGAATCCGGCCGATCGCTTCCAGAGCGCCCGCCAGCTAGCGGATGCGCTCGCAGCCTGCCCCGTCCCCGAGACCTGGACCAGCGCCCGCGCCGAACAATGGTGGAAGCTGCACCAGCCGCAGAGCTGAGGTCTGACGCCGAGGGGATGCGCGCCCTCTCCGTCGCATCCTCACGTCGTCCTTGACGGCGGTGCTCCGAATCGGTTTGATGGCCCGTCCGACGCGAAAGGCGAGACATGGCCGACAAATTCCACGGCTTCACTCTCCCCACGGTGGCCCAGAACCGCGCCGCCTTGCCCGAACTGCCGCCTCCCCCGCAACGTGTCCGCTGGTCCGTTCTGGTGCTGGTCAGCCTGGCGATGTTCGGCAACTACTACGCCTACGACGCGATCGCGCCACTCGCCGACCAACTGCAGAAGCTTCTTGGGTTCAGCGACACGCAGATCGGCACGCTCAACGCCATCTATAGCGTGCCGAACATTTTCATCGTGTTGATCGGCGGCGTCCTCGTCGACCGCATGGGCGCGCGGGTGGCGACGTTGCTCTTCGGCGGAATCTGCGTTCTCGGCGCGATTCTGACCGCCATCTCGGGATCGTTCCCGGTCATGGCCGCGGGCCGGTTGCTCTTCGGCATCGGTTCCGAGTCGATGATCGTCGCCATCACCACCGCCCTCGGGCAGTGGTTCATGGGGCGCTGGCTCGGCTTGGCGTTCGGTTTCAATCTGAGCATCGCGCGCGCCGGCTCGTACGCTGCCGATGTGTCCCCCACGTGGGCGAAGAGCCTCTACGACGCCGGCTGGCAGCAGCCTCTCTTGCTCGCGGCCGGCCTGTGCGCGGCCAGTGCGCTGGCGACGTTCGCCTACTACCTGCTCGACCGGCATGCGGAACGCCGCTACACGCTGCAGCGACCGGCCAAGACGGACCGCGTGGTCTGGCGCGATCTCGTGCGTTTCGATCGCTCTTATTGGTACATCGTCGGTCTTTGCATCGCCTTCTATTCCGTGATCTTCCCGTTCCGCAGCACGTTCGCGATCAAGTATTTCCAGCACGCACACGGTCTGTCGCTGCAGGATGCCGGCACCATGAACGGCTACGTGTTCCTGGCCGCGATCTTCGCCACCCCCGCCTTCGGGGCGCTGGTCGATCGCACCGGCCGGAGAGCGCTGTTCATGTCCGCCGGGTCGCTCCTCTTGCTCGGCGTCTTCCTCGTCCTCATCTATACGCAGTGGAGTCTGTGGATCTCGACAGCCCTCATCGGCATCTCGTTCTCGCTCGTGCCTGCGGTGCTGTGGCCTTCCATTCCCTACCTCGTGCAAGAAAACCGCCTTGGCACCGCCTATGGTCTCATGACGATGTTGCAGAACATTGGCCTGGCGGGCTTCAACTTCGGCGCGGGTTGGATCAATGATCGCAGCCAGGCCGGCGCCGACAACCCGCAAGGCTACACACCCATGCTGTGGATGTTCTGTGCGTTGAGCCTAGTGGGGCTGGCGTTCGCCATCCTGCTGCGCCGGCGCGAGATGGGACCCCACGGCCACGATCTCGAAACCGCGCGCCCGCGGCGCAAGCACGCGTGATCGCCACTAGCCCTCACACCCACTGCCGCAAAAGACTCAAAGCGGGCGCCACGCGGATGCCATCCTCGGTCACGTAGTCTCGGCGGCCGCGTGCCGAAATCTGCCAGGCGTCACAGTTCGTGTATTTCGACTTCAAATAGCGCAGGTTGGAATCGATCGCCGCATCGTCCCATTTGCACTCCACGAGGAGCACTGGCTCGCGGCCGTTCAGAACCACGGAATCGACTTCGCGGCCATGCACATCACGAAAGTAGCGGAGATCGAGATCCTTTCCCTGCGCATCCTGTTCGAAATGCACCCACTTCAGCAGGTGGCAGGCGACCAGGTTTTCGAAGCGCGCGGCATCGCCTGGCACGACCGTCCAATCCAAGTGGTAGTGCTTCGTCATCTTGCGCACCGCCCGCAGTCGCGGCGGAACAAACGGTGCGATGCGGAAAAGCACATACAGGCGCTCGAAGATCGCCAGCCAGGACGCGACCGTCTTGTGCGCGACCTGAAGATCACCGCGGAGAGCATCGATCGAGAGTGGGGACCCGACGCGTTCTGGGAGCGCCAGCATCAACTCTTCGAGGCGACCGAGATCCACGACACGTTCCAGGCTCGTGACCTCCTCCCGCAAAATCAGCGTGCGATGTTCGCGCGTCCAACGGCGCGCTTCGACTCGCGAGCCGCCCCAGTACGGCTCTGGGAAACCACCGAGGGTGAGCAGCTCGAGCAGTTCCTTGGTGGTCTTCAAGTCGAGCTCCGCCACGGACAGCGGGTGCATCCTCAGAAGATGATAACGTCCCTGCAACGAATCGCCGCCGAAACGATAGAGATCCAGCCGCGCGCTTCCAGTTACCAGAATGCGCTGGCCCGTGCGCTTGACATCGTAGAGCCCCTTCAAATAATTGCGCCAATTCCTGTACCTGTGGATCTCGTCGAAGACCCAAAGATCGCCCGCCGGGAGCTCTCGGCGCAGAATGCGCTCGCGATGTGCAGGAACATCCCAGTTGAGATAACCGTGCGTTGCACCGTCGAGGCTGCGTGCCATGGTGGTTTTTCCCACTTGGCGCGGCCCAGCGACGAATACCATTTTGTGTTGCAGGTCCCTCTCGACCTGTCGCTGCAAGGATCGCGCGTGTTTGACCATGGATCTGCGATAGGACTTATTTCTACCACGGTCAAGAAAAGTCCTGACTTTTGGGACTACGGCGGGGGGCCGATGGATGCGTGCGGCCGAGCTTGCGACTGCCGTCACATCGCCGGCCATGATGCTGCACGATCGCATGGAAGACGAGCTTGTGGTACGGAAGCCGCTCGACTCAGCGCTCTGCGAACTCGCTGAACCAGTTCTCGACCACGATGACGCCCGACATGCCGGTCGCGGACAGGCGTTTCACCAGCAAGAAGCGCTGGCCGTCGGCGGAGATCCCGTACGGGCTCGTGCCCCAGTACTGGAATCCAAGCGTCCCCATGTCGAAGAGCCGCCGCGGCGTGCCGAGCTGCACCGTGGCCCCGAGCTCGACCTCCACCTCGGTGAAACCCTGATCGTCGCGGAAGTAGATTCGATCCCCTTGCGCGTTCCAGCGCGGCCATGTGCCGCCATCGACCGACACTTGCCATTTCCCCTGCCCGCTCGGGAAGCGAGTGAGATAAATCTCGAGGCGTCCAGACTCGTTCGAACGGTACAGGAGATAGTCACCACGCGGGGACAGCACGGGTTGATCGGCTTCGGCGGAGCTGCGGACCACGACTTGAGAGTCCGTCCGTGCGTCGACGGCCGCGGTCCAAATATCCACTTCCGTCTCGGCGGTCGGCGCGCGGAATGCAAACGCAGAGCCGGTGCGTCCGAGAGACGCCTGAACCCCGCCGACCAGGCGTCGCGCCGGCGCCGTGCCGTCGGCGGGTTTGATGTAGATGTTGCGATCGCGGGTGTCGCTGAAGACGATGCTGCTCGCATCGGGCAGCCATGCCGGCTCGTTTTGCGAGCCCGGATCGAACGTGAAACGTGTCCGCGTGTGTCGCACGAGGTCCAGGATCCAGATGTCCGTGTTGCCGGCATCGCGCGCAACGAGAGCAGCCCTGCGATCGTCCGGAGCGAGCGCCATCCCGATGATGTCGCCGACGGGTTCGCTCGCTGTGTCCAGGATCTTCCCCTCGTGATCCACCCACACGAGCTGTCCTTGGGAAGACATGGCGCCGCGCGAATACACCAGCGTGCCCGCGGCCGTTCCCGTCGGCGCTTCCCCTTCCGAGCTCACGAGGAACGGGTCGCCCGTGATCGCGAGCTTCGCCAGCGAAAAAGGCACTGCCCAAAGACCAGCGCCGCTGCCGAGGCGTTTGTACACGATGTGACCGCTCGGCATGTAGCGAAGATCCCAGATCGACGCGTCGTCCGGCACCTGCATCAGCTCATGGCGCTTTCCCTCGTGCCATAGGACCAACCGGTCGGCGCTGAACCCCATCCGATGTTGCGCGAACAGGATCCCCTTGCCATCAGGCAGGACCAGTGGTTGATGCAGATCATTGTCGATGGTGGGATCTTTCGCCAGGAGCACGCGCGCATCGCCGCCCGAGTCCCGCACCTCGAACAGCCCCTCGGAGCCGACGGCAAACACGATGCGTCCATCTTCCGTCCATGACAGGCCGGAACCGCCAGAGAACTCCAATGCCTTGCACAATGGCAGAATCGCTCCACTGGCCACGTTGACCTTGTACAGCTGGTCTTCGCGTCCAAATGCCAGAAACTCCCCGTCAGGGGACCACTCGGGAATGAGATCGGTCTCTTCCGTCACCGCGATCGCGCGCGACTCGAGCTGATCCAAATCACGCACCCACAGCTTCTCGGCGTACAGATAGGCGAGACGCTTGCCATCCGGTGAGATGGACGGGTTGCGCGGCGCGCCCTCGCCCGTCCCCAGGTCGAGCACGTACTTTCGCAACGCCGTGGGTTGCGGTGCCGGGCGAAGGCGCCAGACAACGACTGCGGTGAGAGCCATGAGCACGAGCGCTGCTGCGCCCCACGCGCGACGTTCGCGCCCAGCCTGGCGCGGCACAAGCGCCAAGGCTGGGACCGCTGCCACAGGGGAAACGCGTCCCGCGACCACATCCTCGAGCAGAACGCGCGCCTCACCGATGTCGCGTAGCCGCCGGCGCGGATCCTTGTCGAGACAGCGCGCGAGCAACTGTCGCACCGGCGCCAGCGTGTCGGCGGGCAGCGCGGCAAGCTCCGGTTCGGCGCGCAGCACGGCGGCCAAGATGTCCGACACCGTGCCACCGGTGAAGACCTGCCGTCCGGTCAACATTTCATACAGGACACAGCCGAAGGCGAAGATGTCGGCGCGCCTGTCGACGGCGAGACCGCGCGCTTGCTCTGGCGCCATGTATGCCGCGGTGCCGAGGATGACGCCAGCCACCGTGCCGCTCGCGAGCAAAGTTGGCGAATGCGATAGCGCCGCATTCCGACCATCGCCCTCCAGCGCCTTCGCCAGACCGAAGTCGAGCACCTTCACCTGGCCGGTGCGATTGAGCTTCACGTTTCCCGGCTTGAGGTCGCGGTGCACGATGCCGTGCTCGTGCGCCGCTTCGAGCGCGGCGGCGATTTGCAGGGCCAGTGGCAGAGCCTCGGCTGCCGGCAGCGGGCCGCGGCCGAGCACTTGGGCGAGATCCTCGCCTTCCACCAGCTCGAGCACCAGGAACGGCTGCCCGTCCACGTGCTCGAAGCCATGGATCGCGGCGATGTTGGGATGATTGAGAGAAGCCACGACCCGCGCCTCGCGCTCGAAGCGCGACAGGCGCTCGGCATCGGTGGCGAAGGCCTCGGGCAGGAGCTTGAGCGCCACCTCACGCCCGAGCTTCGTGTCCCGGGCGCGGAACACCTCGCCCATTCCGCCGGCGCCGATTTTCTCCACCAGCTCGTAGTGACCCAACTGACGGTGCATTGGCTGATCTTAACACGCCGGTGGGAGGTCCCTCCAGGCTCAGACCCGATTCGTGGGGGCCACGCATCGCGGGCAGCGACTGCGAGTAAGATTGTTGCGACCTTTACCGTCTCGTCGGGTGTCTTAAAGGATGAGAGCCGAGAGAGCGGCGAAAAAACCCGGGTGCCCATGGCTGGAAACGAAACCGCGCAGTGGGAACGCCTGCTCGCGTTGCTGCAACCGATTCACGATCGGGCGCGATCGACCGCCCGGAGGCTGTCGCGTTCGTCCACGGACGGGGACGACCTTTTTCAGGAAGCCGTGCTGCGAGCATTTCACAAGCTCCAGACTCTGCGCGATCCCGAGCGATTCGGTGCTTGGTTCTACGCCGTCCTGCTTTCGGTGCATCGCAACCGCAGTCGCCGGGAGTTCTGGCGGCGCTTCGTGAGCATCGAAGAACCCCGGGACCACGAGGTTCCGGACGCACGCGGCTCGGATCAGGAGCGCGAGCGGGCTCAGGCAGTGCGGATGTCGCGCGCGCTCGTGACGCTCCCCGCCGTGCAGCGCGAAGCGGTGGTGCTGCATGCGATCGACGGTTTTTCGATGCAGGAGATCGCGAGGATGCAAGGCGTGACGCTCTCGGCCGTGAAGACGCGGGTCGCGCGCGGGAGAGACAAGCTCCGGCGTCACTACGAGCGGCGCGGTATTTCCACGGCCGTCGCTTCGTCAACACAGAAGGACGAGATCTCTTTCGACGATTCCTCGGAGGTGACCGCACATGGATGATCACAACGATCGCACCGAAGACGCGATCCAGCGCGACCTCTGTGCGCTGCGCGTCACGACCGAGCGCGATCTGCCGCCGTTCGCCGCGACTGCCGACCAGCTGCGCGCGGCCGTGCAGCGCCCCGAGCGGGCGCGAGTGTCGCTCGGGCTGCGACCGGCCGCCTGGCAATCGGGCCGCGCCGCGCCAACGTGGCGACGGATCGGCGCCACGCCGCGGTGGCGATGGGTCGCTGCCGCGCCCGCAGCCGCGATCGCCTTGGTGTTCGTGCCGTTCTCATACCCCACCGTCGTCGGGCACGATGTCACGCTCACCGTCCCGAAGCAGCTCGCGCCCGCCTCCCGCGACGAGGTCGCGCGCGCGTTCCGCGCCGGGCTGCAGGGCGCGGAGCTGCGCGTCGAAGCTTCCGATGCGATGACGATCTTCCACGCGCGCATCCCACAGCGCTCGGCGCGCGAGGCTCGCGCCATGGCGGCAGCGTTTGCGGCCGCATTGGAAAAGCGCCAGCTGCCGGTCCGCATCGCAGTCAGTCCACGGCGTGCGACGAGCTCGGGCAACGTGTTCGCGCTCGCCTCCCGTCGCATCGAGCAAATTCGAATCGACTTGCGCGGACGCTCGGCGGCAGAGATCGAAGCCGAATTGCACACGCGACTGGCAGAGGCAGGTTTCAGCGATGCATGGGTCTTCGTCGAGCAGGATGGCGAACACACCCATCTCGAGTTGCGAGCCACGGATCCCACGGGTGGCCCGCAGGAAATCGAGCTGCGGCTCGAGCTCGATGGCCAACCGGCGAATGGCGTGTCGCCGCTCGAGATCGACCTCCCGGACTTTTCCGATCTCGACGCGTTGCCAGTGGAAGAGCGCCGCCGCGCCATCGAGCAACGCCTGCGCGAACGCGGCATCGAAGCACGTGTGACCATCGAGGGCGATGATGTCCGCGTGGAAGCAGCGAAGGAAGTGCAGAAATGAAAATGCAAAGGAGTCGCGTGCCATGCGTCGTGACTACGATCGGTTGGGCGATGCTCCTGGCCTCCATTGCGCTCGCTCAGGATTCCACCGACAACCCGCGTCAGAAGCGTGGACAGGCGATCCAGGGCATGATCGAGAGCGAGGGCGAGGAATCGCTGCAGCAGTTCGTCAACCTGCATGTCGCCCCGGAGTGGCGCGATTCGATGCCCACCGACGAGCTGTTCGCGCAGCTCCGAAACATTCGCGCCATGTGCGCCGGGTTTGGCGGTGTGCTGTGGAAGCGCGAGGGCGAGGACAGCGTGCGCATCACGTTCCTCCAGGGCCCGCAGCAGACGTCCATCGTGTTCCGCTTGCAGGCGTCTCCCCCGCGCCAGATCGTGGCGCTCGAGTTGGAACCGACTCACCCCGCAGACAAACCCACGCACGAGATCCCACCGCTCGCATGGGACTCGCTGGCCGAAAGCCTCGAGGCCGCCGCCCGCGACGGCTTCGCGGGCACCGTGCTCGTCGTTCGAGATGGCGAGATCGTGCTGCATCAGGGATACGGGCGCGCCGATCGTGAGCGCGGAATCGCGAACACGACCGAGACCATCTTCGCCATCGGTTCGGTTCCCATCGACTTCACTAAAGCGGCCATCCTGAAGCTCGAAGAAATGGGAAAGCTCCGCACCTCGGATCCGATCACGAAGTATTTGACCGGCGTGCCACCAGACAAGTCGGCCATCACCTTGGGTCACCTCATGACCGGCAGGTCGGGGCTGCCGAACTTCCACCATGTCGCCGGCGTCGACGCCGACCCGGATCTCACTTGGATCGACCGCGAGACGGCGATTCGTCGCATTCTCGGTCAGGACCTATTGTTCGCGCCAGGTCGGGGCAGAGCGCATTCGCATTCGGCGTGGGGATTGCTCGCTGCGATCGTCGAAATCGCGTCGAACCAGTCCTACCCGGAATACCTGCGCGACGCTTTCTTCTTGCCGGCAGGAATGATGCGGACGGGCTTCCACGTCGATACCGAGCGCTTCAGCGACGCCGACTTCGCCACCGGCTATGGACACCAGAAGGTCGGCGCCATCAACTCCCCACTGCACTGGGGCCCGACCTCGTGGCTCGTCATGGGGAGCGGCGGCATGAACTCCACGCCGCTCGATCTTTACAAGTGGGTGACCGCCATCCGCCAAGGAAAGACGCTGTCGCCGGCATCGGCCACTCGGTATTGGTCGCACGGCGTGCTGAATGGCGGCGACATGCGCGGCTTCCTCTGCCTGTACACCGAGGGCCCGGACGATCTCATGATCCTGTGCTCCAATGCGCACGAGGGTCCGGGAGACCTAGCGAGCGCTGTCGGCAAGCGCTTGGCGGAGCTGGTAATGCAGGGATCGACGCCGCCGTTCTCGTTGGGCATCGAAATGGATGTCGATACGGAACTCGGAGTCAAGGTGCGCGCCGTGCTGCCAGGGAGCGCCGCTGCTCGCGATGGCCTCGCGGTCGACGACATCCTGCTCGCAGCGAACGGCCAGCCGTTGCGCGGCGCCGTGCGCGAAATCCTCCAACCACTCCTGCAGAGGGGTGAACCAATCACTTTCGACATCGAACGCGCCGGCACGCGCAACCAAGTGACGGTGAAACCGAATCCGCGTCCAGTTGCGCCTGAATGACTTGAAAACGGTTTCCGTTTCGCGAGCAGGATCAGTCACTCACGTTCTTCAGCCCTTCCCCGGTCAGATCCACTCCTCGATGCGGGCCAGGAAACGCTCGTAGGGTAGGACTTCGACCGGTCCCAGCCGATGCTCTTCGGGAACGAGCGCGACGACGACCAGAGGAACACCTGGATGTGCTTCGGAGAAGGTCCGCAAGCCCACGACGTCGGCGCCGGCGATTCGTTTTTTGGCCTTGATCTCGACGGCGACTCGAAGCTTGCCGTGCTTTTCGACGAGCAGGTCGACCTCGGCACCGTGGTTCGTTCGCCAGAAGAAAAGACGCGCCTCCGAACCGCTGTAGTCCAGGTTGCGCACCAATTCGAGCACGATCCATTGCTCGAACAGCCGGCCGCGCAAAGTGGAATCCAGGTCGGCCGTGAGGCGTCGATTCAGTGCGTTCGTGACCCCAGTATCGAAAAGATAGAAGCGCGCGTGTGCCACGAGCCGCGCCCTCGGCCCCCGTCGCCACGGCTCGAGCCTGAAGCCAAGGAGCGTGTCTTCGAGAATTTGGAAATACTCCTGCACGGTGCGCGTGGCGAGAGCCGCGTCACGGCCGACGGCCGAGTAGTTGTCAGTTTTCAGATGCTACGGACCCCTCCAGACAGAGATTTTCACGACCTTTCCCCCCCTTGAGCTGAAGTTTTTCAGGACCTTTCCCCCCCTGCCGACGGCGTAGCGAGGGCGTGTCTGCGACGCTCCCGGCGGCGGCC
>CAZMNW010000012.1:0-22494 GCA_964567755.1 uncultured bacterium | reverse complement strand
TCCGCGGCCGGGAAAACGTGGAGCAAGACCCGGGGTCAAGCTGCGGGCCACGTCGACGCATCGGAGCAAGTGGTTGCGCTTGACCAGCCGGATGTCGTCCCACAGGCCCTTCACGGTCCGGTCACGGGCGTTCTCGATCCATTGTCTCTGAAGCGCAGCGTCGGGCCGGGCGTCGCGCAGGGCGACGACAGCGCACTGGGTGGCCACGAGTCCGAGGACACCGTCTTCGAAGGCACTGCGGATCTCCGACCGATGACGAAGGCTTCGCGCCAGCCAGACGCGCTTGCGTGCGGTCGATCGTCCCATGCCGAGACGATCCTCGGCGTAGTGCTCGAGGTCCTCGAAGCCGAGCCATTTCCAAGCCCGGTGCTCGTCGAGCTCGAGCAAGAGATCGGCGATGTCCATCTCGATGGTGTTCTGCAGCCGGATGAGAGAAGCGAGAACTCCCGCCAGACGCTTGAGGTCGCGCTTCCGTGACCAGGACAAGACCTGAACCCGAGCGTGCGCGATTCCATCCACGACCCAGGCTGCAGATCCGGCCGCAACTCCATCTGTGACCTCGAAGTCGGATCCGTTCCCGACTTCGATTGTCGCCTGGTTTCCAACCCCATTCGCGTCCGCGCTCTCGGCTCGCGTTGCGCCACCGAACGCGATTGCGAGCTTGCGTTCGAGACGCTCGAGTCGAGTCTGAAGTTCAGCGGACTCGGTCAGGTGCCGGTGGGCACGTCGGGTCGCGGGTGATGCGAGCTCCGAGATGTGCCCAAGCCCCGTGCCTAGACCTTCGATCGCACGTTTCGCCGTGACGCCCGCACTCAGGTGGTTCCATATCTGCCCAGTGCGGCGTCTCGTGTCGTTGCGACGGAATCTGGGATGGTAGTCCTCCGGCAGCGCGAGCCCGCTGCTCGTGACCTCGGCGCCGAGCGCCTCGACGAAGGCCGTGGGACCCGCATCGAGGCCTGCGACCGCGCGATAGAGCTCGAGCGCGTCGTCGAAGGCGATCTTGATGTCCGGCGGCACCATCTGGCGCACCGAGACACGAGGCTCGTCCAGCACATCCTCTAACGATACCGCCTCGGAGCTCGACGCCGGGGAATCCGCCGAGTCAGGCTGAACGTCGCCGCCAGGCGCTTGCCCGCCGGCGCCACGAGTAAGGTGTCGAGCCACTTCAGCACGCAGCTCCGCGAAAGGGATGTGCCGCGCGCGCTCGATCCAAGAACCCACATCGGTGACTGTGGCCACGCGACCGATCTGAATCGGGGCCATCTGCCCGAGTGGCGGGCCGCCATCGATACCGCACAACGCCGCAGCGACCGCGGGATGCGTTTCCAGCGTCTCATGCAGGCGCACGAAGTCCTGCAGCCAACGCTGGTCTCTATCCAGCCGTTCACGGGCGAAGTCGAAGACGTTCTGGTATCCACGGGCAATCCAAGCTTCGCGCTTCGTGATCGCGAACGCGGCCCGGGCCATCGGGACGGCGATGGAGTCGCGGAGAGCGGCGAGACGGCAAAGAAGGCGATCGCCGGAGAGCACCGTGAACGGGATCGACGGCTGCTTCATTGCGGCCCGAATGCCGGTCACACGAATGAAACTGGGTTCGCTCGCCGTGCGCGGGGTGGGAGAGGGCACCGCGGCGCGGCGCGAACTTTGTGGGCGCAGCACGGCAGTGGTTGCTTCCGACGGCATCGCGATCTCCACACCCATGGTGACCCCACCGGGGAGAAACGGACTCTTTGGGAAGGAGGGCGAACGGAATATAGATCACGGCGAGTCGAATGTCAAGAGGTCGAATGAAAATTATCGTTCACAATTCAGTCACACGCTTTGTGTCGGGTAACTTTCGCGCCAACCGTTTATGCGAATGCGTGAATGTGAACAACGTTTACAGTACAATGGGCCGCACACGAGCGGATGGCTAGCCTGTTTCCGGCCGGTACGAGCGCCACCAGAGCTCGGCGCGGTGGGCATTCCATGCTTCGCCGACGTCAGAACGAGTCAAACGTTCGGCGACGATCTCCATGGATTGCGGGCGGCGGGACGGGTCCTTCTCGATGCATTCGAGCACGAGAGCATCGAGCGCCGGAGGGACGGAGTTTTCGGTCGCTTGCGACGGCGGCAACGGTTGCTTGCGCAGATGCGCCAGGATCACCGCCGTGGTGTTCGCCTCCTCGAACACGAGTCGCCCGGTGAGCAACCAGTACGCCAGGCAACCGAAGGAATAAATGTCGGCCCGCCAATCGAGGTCTTCCCTGGCCTCGACGGCCTCGGGCGGCATGAAAGTCGGTGTGCCGATCATGTGGCTGCTGCTCCGCTGTGTGTGGTATTCGGTGCTCAGCTTGACCAGGCCGAAGTCGAGCACCTTGGCAAAGTCGTAACTGTTGCCGAGCCTGCACAACAGCACGTTGCTCGGCTTGATGTCGCGATGGACCAGTCCTTGACGGTGCGCTTCACCCAGAGAGTCACAGACCTGGAGCAGGATGTAGACGGCGCGTGCGGCCGGCAGCGGCCCGTGGCGCTGCACCAAGACTTCGAGGTTCAAGCCGGCGAGCAGCTCCATTACGTAGTAGAAGCGCCCGTCCTCGGCGACACCGTAGTCATACAGGGTGACGGTGTGTGGGGATTGCAGTGCCGCCGTCGTCTTGGCCTCGCGTTCGAAACGGCGTTTGGCGGCAGCGACCTGATCCGGTGTCACCGCCTGCAGCGTATCGTACCGGATCAGTTTGATCGCGGCCTCCCGCGCCAGCATGCGATGGCGTGCGCGCCAGACTTCCCCCATTCCTCCTTGGCCTACGCACTCGAGCAACCGGTAGCTGCCCAGATCGCGCGCCTGGCTCACCTGCGCCCCGAGGTCGTACATGAATCGGGTGAGAGCAGAAGCCGCAGCCGCCATGAAGAAGGGTGTTGCGAAGAGAAGAATCCAGTCCCAAGGCGGCGGCGAAACCACGTTGCCGAGGATCACCTGGATCCCCAACCCCACGGGCCCCATGCAGGCGGTCACGACCGCGGCCAGAGTCGATTTACCGAAGCTGGAGGGTACGGCGAGGACAAAGAATGCGATCCACACGGCCAGCGATGGCTGACCGCGGACGACTTCGTTCTCGAGACGTGGGACCGCGTTCTCGGCCAACGAGATGAGAAGGCCTCCCCCCACCTGAAAGAGCAGAGCGGCATCGAGCAGCCGATACGGCGACAGGAGACGGGTGAAAGACAGGGCGGACATGCAAAGACCCGCCACAACAGCCAGCTTGAGCGCGACACGGTAGGAGGAGGGAGCCGTCTCCGGGTCGATCCAGTGCGATCCACCGTGCATGCCGACAACGTAGACCGCGACGACGGCAAGCGCGAACCCGAGCGCCACCCAGCGCAGCCGGGCTACCGATCCTTCCACCAGGTCGATCGGCAAGGGAAACGCAGTCGCCGTGGCGAGCGTGTGTTGGGGCGCCAGACGCGCGGCAACGGGAACGGAAATCGACTGGGGTGGCGGGATCGTTGCGCGCACTGGGGAAGGGAGGGCGCGACCGGAATGGGAAGCAAGAACCCGGCGATGGAGGAGGACAGAGAGGGTCTTGCTGAGGCGCGACAGGTCGCGATTCGAACTCATGTCACAATCACTCGCAGGGCATCATCGCTCGAGCGATGTGAAGGAATACGTCCGGCCGCCGAAAAAGCGCGTGGCCGGAAACCCGCGTCCGTGGCATCCAGAGCCGACCGACTTCTCGTGCTTGTCCCGATTGGCGGTGTTTCACCTTTGGTTCGCACGCGGGACCAAATCGATTGTTTCCCGATTTGATCGGCAACTCTATATCATTGCACAGGTTTTGGAAACACGTTCGAGTTGCGCGCACTGCCGCAAACCAGGTGCGCGCATCATCCTTGCCAAGTGCGCGCCACCTTGCTAGCCTCTGGCCTCGTGCACAGCGTCGACTCCACCCGCCCATCCCGAGCACGGTCGCCTCGCCAGGCGCCAGCCCAGCTCGTTCTCGAAGACGGCACTCACTGGCAAGGCCTGGCGTTCGGGGCCGAGCGCGCGGTCGTGGGCGAGGTCTGCTTCAACACCGGGATGTGCGGCTACCAGGAGGTCCTGAGCGACCCCTCTTATGCCGATCAAATCGTGGTGATGACAGCGCCGCAGATGGGCAATTACGGCATCGCCCCCTTCGACGACGAATCGCACCGGCCACAGGTGGCTGGTTTCGTCGTCCGCAGCCTGTCGGAAGCCCACAACTGGCGCAGCGTCGAGAGTTTGCACAGCTATCTCGAACGCCACGGGATTCCCGGTCTCTACGATGTCGACACGCGGGCGATGACGCGCTTGCTGCGCGATCGCGGCGCGCAACGCGGTTCGATCGGGCCGGGCGATTCGCCACCTTCGGCGCTGCAGACTCAGGCGCTCGAATGGGTCGGGCTCGAAGGCCAAGACCTCGCCGGACGCGTGAGCTGCAAAGAGCCATATCGATTGATGCCCGGGCCGGAGGCGGGTCCTGCGGACAGGCGACTGGCGGCGTACGATCTGGCGCCCGTGGACATCGAGCGCGGCCTGGATCTCCACATCGTGGTCTACGACTTCGGGGTCAAGAGCAACATCCTGCATCGACTCTTGGCGCGTGGGTGTCGTCTCACCGTCGTGCCGGCGCACTGGCCGGCGGCGGCGGTGCTGGATCTCGCGCCGCACGGCATCCTGCTTTCCAATGGTCCGGGCGATCCGGCCGCGGTGAGCTATGCCGTCGAGACGACGCGCGCGCTCCTCGGACGGTTGCCGATTTTCGGCATCTGCCTCGGTCATCAGATCCTGGGATTGGCGCTCGGCGGACGCACTTTCAAGCTCAAGTTCGGCCACCGCGGCGTCAATCATCCGGTGCATGATCATACGACGGGCAAGGTCCGGATCACGACGCAGAACCACGGCTTCGCCCTCGACCCGGAATCGCTGGCGCGCGTGGCCGTGGACATCACGGAAACCAGTCTCCACGACGGCACGGTCGAGGGCATGCGGCACCGCGACCTGCCGGTGTTCTCGGTCCAGTACCACCCGGAGGCGGCACCGGGCCCGCACGACAACGACGCGGTCTTCGATCGTTTCCTTCGCCTCGCAGCGTCCGAGGCCGGCGTCTTGCTCCCCGAACGGCAAGCTGCACCTGCGATCGCGGCGGGGGGTGCGGATGCCGCGGCGTGAGGATCTGCGCGCGGTCTTAGTCCTCGGTTCCGGACCCATCGTCATCGGGCAAGCTTGCGAGTTCGATTACTCGGGGACGCAAGCTTGCCGCGCATTGCGCGAAGAAGGCGTGCGCGTCATTCTCGTCAACAGCAATCCTGCGTCCATCATGACCGACCCCGAGGTCGCCGACGCCACCTACCTCGAGCCGCTGCATCCCGACTATATCGCCGCCATTCTCGAGCGCGAACGCCCGCAGGCGCTGCTGCCCACCGTCGGCGGACAGACGGCGCTCAATCTGGCGTTGTTGCTGCAGCGCACCGGGATCCTGCAACGCTTCGGCGTCGAGTTGATCGGAGCTGGCGCCGAAGCCATCGATCGCGCCGAGAGCAGGGAGCGCTTCGACTCCTGCATGCGAGCCGCCGGATTGGTGTCGACACGCGGCGGCCAGGCGCGCAGTGCGACGGCTGCACGTGCGCTCGCCAAGACGCTGGGATTCCCGCTCATCGTGCGCCCGTCTTTCACCCTCGGTGGCGCGGGCGGTGGCACCGCCGACAACCTCGAGGCTTTCGAAGACCTGGTGGACAACGCGTTGCGCGAATCGCCGCTCGGCGAGGTGCGTGTCGAGGAATGTCTCGTCGGTTGGAAGGAATTCGAGCTCGAAGTGGTGCGCGATGCACGCGACAACGCCATCGTCGTCTGCTCGATCGAGAACTTCGATCCGATGGGGGTGCACACCGGCGACAGCATCACCGTCGCGCCGGCGATGACGCTCTCCGACCGCGAGTACCAGCAGATGCGCGACTGGGCGTTGCGCTGCATTCGCGCTATCGGCGTCGAGACCGGCGGCTCCAACGTGCAGTTCGCCGTGCATCCCCAGAGCGGCGACATGCGCATCATCGAGATGAACCCGCGCGTGTCGCGCTCGTCGGCGCTGGCGTCGAAGGCCACCGGGTTTCCGATCGCCCGCGTGGCGACGAAGCTCGCCATCGGCTACACGCTCGATGAAATCCCCAACGACATCACCGGCCTGTCGTGCGCCGCTTTCGAGCCGGCGCTGGACTACGTGGTGGTGAAGGTGCCGCGGTGGGATTTCGAGAAGTTCCAAGGCCAGCGGGACGTGCTCGGGGTGCAAATGCGCTCGGTGGGCGAGGCGATGGCCATCGGGCGCACTTTCCGCGAGGCGCTGCAGAAGGGCTGCCGCTCGCTGGAGCGCGGCTGGCTGGGGCTCGATCCTGCGCCTGTGGCGGAGCTGCGCTTGTCGGAGCCGCACCCGAACCGGCTGCAGGAGATTGCGACCGCGTTCGAACGCGACGACCTCAGCATCGAAGCGGTCGCCGCCGCCACGGGTGTCGATCCGTGGTTCCTGCACGAGATTCGCGCGATCGGAATTCTGCGTCACGAGCTGCGCCAAGCCGCCGCCGACGCGCGCGCGGTGGCCGCCGGTGGCGGCGCCGCCGACGGCATCCGCGCTTTGCTGCGGCGCGCCAAGCGTGATGGCTTTGGCGACGAACAGATCGCGCAGGCTTGGGACCTGAGCGCTGCGGCGGTGCGCCAGCTGCGCCAGAGTCTGGCGCTCGAACCGGTCTACAAGGTCGTCGACACCTGCGCCGGCGAGTTCGCGGCATCGACGCCGTACTATTACTCCACCTGGGAGGACGAGAACGAGTCGAGGCGCAGTGCCTCACCCCGCGTCGTCGTCCTCGGCAGCGGTCCGAACCGCATCGGGCAGGGCATCGAGTTCGACTACTGCTGCGTGCAAGCCGTGCAAGCGGTGCGCGCGCGCGGCTACGACGCGATCATGATCAACTGCAACCCGGAGACCGTGAGCACCGACTTCGACGTCGCCAGCAAGTTGTACTTCGAGCCTCTGAACCTCGAGTCGATCCTCGACATTCTTCAACTCGAAGCCCCCGAAGGAGTGCTGGTGCAATTTGGTGGCCAGACACCGCTCAAACTGGCACAGCCGCTGCACGCGGCGGGTGTCCGTATCCTGGGCACCAGTCCCGAATCGATCGACATCGCCGAGGACCGCGGTCGCTTCGCGGCGCTACTCGAAGAGCTCGGCATTCGCAGCCCGGCCTGGGGCATGGCCGCGAACGTCGACGAAGCCGTCGCCATCGCGCGTCGCATCGGATTTCCCGTGCTCGTGCGCCCGTCCTATGTGCTCGGCGGCCGAGGCATGCGCATCGTGTACGACGAGAGCGCCTTCGTCGGCTTCGTCGACCGTGCTCTCGAAGCCATGCCTGGCGCACCGGTGCTCGTCGATCGCTTCCTGGAAGACGCCTTCGAATTCGACGTCGATGCGCTCGCCGATGGCGACTCGGCCTACATCGCCGGCATCATGCAGCACATCGAGGAAGCCGGAGTGCACTCGGGGGACAGCGAATGCCTGCTGCCGCCTTTCGTGCTCGAGGGCGAGCTGCGGCAAGCGCTGGAGAGCACCACGCGCCGGATTGCCGACGCGCTGCAAGTGCGCGGCTTGTTGAACATGCAGTTCGCGGTGTTGGACGGCGTTCTCTACGTTCTCGAAGCCAACCCACGCGCATCGCGCACGGTGCCTTTCGTCAGCAAGACGATCGGGGTGTCGTTGGCGCGGATGGCCACCGAGGTGGCGCTCGGAGCCCGGCTCGCCGACTTGGACTTGCCACCCGAGGGCGTGCTCCAAGGCTTCGCGGTCAAGAAGCCGGTGTTCCCGTTCCGCAAGTTCCCCGATGCCAATGTCTACCTCGGGCCCGAAATGCGCTCGACGGGGGAAGTCATGGGCTGGGCGCCGGAGCTCGGGCAAGCGACGCTCAAAGCCTGGATCGCCGCCGGCGAACGCTTGCCACTCTGTGGCACGGCCTACATCAGTGTGAACGAGCGCGACAAACGCCGTGCCCCGGAAGTCGGACGCGCCTTTCGCGAGCTCGGCTTCGATCTGCTGGCCACCGGCGGCACCGCGGCGACGCTGACTGCAGCCGGCATTCCCGCACGCACGGTGTTCAAGGTGCGGGAGGGGAAGCCGGACATTCGCGACGAGATCCAAGCGGGTCATGTCGATCTCATCGTCAACACGCCGCTCGGCAAGACGTCGCGATTCGACGAGAATGCCGTCGGTCGCACCGCCGTGGCGCACGGGATCCCAATGGTGACGACGCTGTCCGGAGCGCTGGCACTGGCGCGTGCCATCCGTGCGCTCCGCGAAGAAAACATTCACGTTCGCTCGTTGCAGGATCGTTTGCAGTCCTGGGGTCGTTTTCCGGCGCGAGATCGGGTGGAGGAGAGCAGAGCGTGAGACGTCGGGCGGTGTCGCCATTCGCCCGGCTCGGGTGGCTCATTCTCCTGAATAGCGGGATCGTCGCGGCCTGCGGTGGCGCTCCGCCAGGGCCGCCCGCGGCCGACGGCGCGCGCGCGTTCCGCCACTTGGAGGCGCAGGTCGCCTGCGGCCCACGCGTTCCGGGCAGCGAAGCGTCCGCATCCTGCCGCCGATACTTCCTGGCGTATTTGTCGTCGCGGGCGCATCGAGTGGGGTTGCAAGAGTGGAGCATCCCCGACCCGTACGCTTCGGACACGCTGCACTTGGTCAACGTCCTGGCACACTTTCATCCCGAGCGCGCGCCAAGAGTCTTGTTGGCGGCACACTACGACTCGCGCCCCTGGGCCGACCGTGACACGGGCGCGGCGCGCGAGCTGCCAGTGCCCGGTGCCAACGATGGGGCCAGCGGTGCCGCGATCCTGCTCGAGATTGCGGAAGCGCTGGCGCGCTGGGATCCGGGGATTGGCGTTGATCTGGTGTTCTTCGACGGCGAAGACTACGGCAAGGAAAGTGATCTCGATCACTACCTGTTGGGATCACGCCATTTCGTCGCCACCATGGGCGGCTATCGGCCACGCGCCATGTTGCTCCTCGACATGGTGGGCGACACGAATCTCCGCATCCCCATGGAGGGCAACTCGCGGCAAGCGTCTCCCGCGCTCACCGAGCTCGTGTTCGCCGTCGCCGAGTCGCTGGGCGCCGCTCAGTTCGTGCACAGGCCGGGCCCGCCGGTGTTCGACGACCACGTGCCGTTCCTGCGCGCCGGGATCGACGCCGTGGACCTCATCGATCTCGACTACACGGAATGGCACACGACGCGGGATCTGCCGTCCGCCTGTAGTCCACGCAGTTTGCAAACAGTGACCGAGGTCGTGCTGCACGTCCTGCAGCGGCTGGGTAGGATCCACGGCGGCTGAGTCGACCGGGCAGGCCACGTTGGGGGCTTGCCAGATGGGGCCGGATCGGCTTATGGTGTGCGGGGTTGAGTGGGTTCGCGGACCCACTTTTTTTTCGGCAGTGGAGGAGGCCGATGGGCACGCTCCCCTCCGGGCTCCTCGAGCGTCTCGAGCACGAGGTCGAGACCCTCGGTTTCGAGTGCGTCGAAGTCACGCTCGCCCTCGAGTCGAGTCGCCGTATCCTGCGGGTCCTGTTGGATGCACCCGGCGGCGTGAAACTGGATCAGTGTGCGCGCGTCAGCCGTGCGCTCGGGCCGTTCCTCGATTCCTGCGCCGACCTGCCGCCCGGTTATGTGCTCGAGGTTTCGTCCCCCGGGATCAACCGGCCGCTGACGAAGCCGGAACACTTTCGCCGATTCTGCGGTGAGCGGGTGAAGATCCGTCTGCGGGTCGCCCAGGATGGCGGTCTCACGCTCACGGGTGTGCTCGGGGTGCTCGAAGGCGACATGCTGCAGGTGGAAACGCCGCACGGGACGCGCCAGATCGAGTTGGCGCAGATCGCCAGGGCGCGCTTGCATTGCGACTTGGATCAGGTTCTCAAAAGTGGGCGCCACGGCGCCGCAAGGTGAAGGACATGAACTACAGCATCATGGAGGCCTTGAACCAGCTCACCCGCGAGCGCCGGGTGGAGAAGGGCCTGTTGTTCGAGACGCTGCAGATCGGGCTGACCACCGCGATCAAGAAGAAATACGGCAACAACGCCGTCGTCGAGGTCCTGATCGACGAGGAGCGCGGCACGGTGCAGCCGTTCTTGGTCAAATCGGTGGTCGAGAACGAGGACGAGATCGAGGATCCGGTGTGCCAGGTGACCTTGGAAGAGGCGCACGTGGACGATCCGAACTTGCGTGTCGGCGACGAGATCCGCGAGCTGCTGCCGTTCTCCGAGTTCGGGCGCAACGCTATTGCAATGGCCAAGCAAGTGCTGGTGCAGCGCGTGCGCGAGGTCGAGCGCGGCAAGATCTTCGAGGAATTCAAAGGCCGCGTCGGTGACATCGTCACTGGCACGGTGCAGCAACAGGATCGCACCGGTGTGCTGGTGTCGCTGGGGAAGGCCGAGGGCTTCCTGCCGCGCAAGGAGACCATCCGGCGCGAACGCTGGCATCAGGGCCTGCCGATCAAGGCCTATGTCGTCGAAGTGCTCGACGTCACCAAGGGGCCGCAGATCATTCTGTCGCGCACACACCCCGGGCTGGTCGAAAAACTGTTCGAGACCGAAGTTCCCGAGATCTACGACGGCATCGTCGAGGTGCGCGCCGTGGCACGGGATGCCGGCGGTCGGTCGAAGATCGCGGTGTACTCGAAGGACGACCGAGTCGACGCCGTCGGCGCGTGCGTCGGCATGAAGGGGTCGCGCGTCCAGGCAGTGGTCAAGGAGTTGTCCGGAGAACGTGTCGACATCGTGCCGTGGAGCGAAGACCCACAGCAGTTCGTCACCAAGGCGCTGTCACCGGCCAAGGTGCAGAGCGTCCGGGTCAAACGCGAGACCCAGGAGATGACGGTCGTCGTCGACGACGAGCAGCTGTCGCTGGCCATCGGACGCGAAGGGCAAAACGTGCGTCTGGCGGTACGGCTCACCGGCTGGAAGATCGATCTGGTGAGCGGCTCGGAGATGGGGCAGCGCGAGAGGCTCGACAAGGAGATGCGCGTCGCCCTCGACGAGGTAGAAGGGTTGACGCCGGAAGAGGTGACGCAGCTCGGACGCATCGGTGTGCACACGCTGAAGGAATTGAATGCCGCGGACGTCGAGACGCTGCTGCGCATCGACGGCATGGACGAAGAAAGCGTGGCGCGACTGCGTTCGATCAGTGTCGAACGCGGCAAACAGATCGAGGTCACATTCGCCGAGGCGCTGCGCGCGCAAGAGCATCTCTTCGACGAGGAGATGTTCGACCGCGTCCCGTCCCCGGAGGCGGAGTCCGCGGCCGCGACGCTCACTTTCCGCGACGAATCCGAGCTGGAAACGGAGCCAGCGGACGACTCGGATGCGACCCCCGAAGCCACGGACGCGCCGCCGGGCGCGGCCGAGGAGAAGCCTGCGGGTTGAGTCGTGGGCCAGTCCGGTGCCGACAAGATGCGGGCCCTGATCGGGCTGGCGATGCGCGGCCGGCGAGTAGCGCTGGGGCGCGCCGCGTGCCGGCAGGCTGCAGGCGAGCGCCGACTGTACCTGGTGTTGATCGCCAGCGACGCGGGGGCGAGCGCGGAGCGCGATGGCGCTGCCGGTCGCGCGACCGAGTGCCTGCGCGTGGCCCTCGACAAGCAGCAACTCGGGAGCATGGTCGGGCGCGATTCGGTGGCGATTTTAGGGATCCTGGATCCGCATGTGGCGTCGGGCCTGCTGGCCATCACACGCGCGGCGGATGACCCCCCGCGGCCCTGAGGGCGCGGCGCGGTGAAACAAGGTGGCGGTGATGACGGAAAGCAAGAAGAAGCGCATCTACGAAGTCGCGCGCGACTGGAACGTCTCGAGCGACGCCCTGATCAAGGTACTGCGCGACCTCGAATACGAGGTCAAAAACCACATGAGTACCGCGACCACGGAGATGCTGGACGCCATCGCGGCACGCTTCAATCAGGCCCAAGCCCAGGTGAAGGTCCAGGAATCGAAGCGCAAAGAAGTGCACGCGGCGATCGAACTCCACAAGGCAGAGGAAGAGAAAGCGGCGAAGGACGCTCGTGCCCGCGAGGCGGTCAAAGCGCAGCCGCCGCCACATCCTGTACCCGCGGCGCAGCCGCAGAGAGCGGAAGCGCGCCCATATTCACCGGAAGCACGCCCATTCCGGCCGTTGGCTCCGGCGCGCCCACGCGCGCCAGAACCATCGGCTCCCCCGCGCCACGCACCGGCCTATGGCGGCGGTGGTGGTGGTCCAGGTTCGCGCCGGCCCAAGAGTTCCAAAGGGCGCAAGAAGGGCAACGTCGACGAGCGCGCGGTGCGCGAGACCTTTCAGAAGACCATGGCCGAGATGGAAGGGCCGAAACGGGCGCGCCGGCGCCGGCGTGTGCAAGTGGGCGGCGTCGCGGTCGACGAGCGCGAGAACGTCATCCAGGCGGTCGAGATGATGCCGCTGCAGGATCTCGCGCACGAGCTCGGGGTGCCGCCGAACGAGCTCATCGCCAAGTTGCTCAAGAGCAGCGTGCTCGCCACCATCAACCAACGCTTGGACAAGGACACCATCGAGATTCTCGCCGCCGAGTACGAGTACGAGGTGGAGTGGATCAGCGAGTTCGAGGAAACCGAGCTCGACGTGGAAGAGTCCGTAGCCCCGCAGCTCAAGCGGGCGCCGGTGGTCACCATCATGGGCCACGTGGATCACGGCAAGACTTCGATCCTCGACAAGATTCGTCGCACCAACGTCGTGGCCGGCGAGTCGGGCGGGATCACCCAGCACATCGGCGCCTACGAAGTCACGACGCCGAGCGGCCATCGCATCACTTTCCTCGACACTCCGGGTCACGAGGCCTTCACCGCCATGCGCGCCAGAGGTGCGCAGGTGACGGATCTGGTGGTGTTGGTGGTGGCCGCCAACGACGGCGTCATGCCGCAGACGCTGGAGGCGCTCAACCACGCGCGTGCCGCCAGCGTGCAGTTCTTGATTGCCATCAACAAGATCGATCTCCCCGATGCCAATATCGAGCGCGTCAAGCAGCAGTTGGCGCAGAACAACGTCTTGCTCGAAGATTGGGGCGGCACGGTCACGGCAGTGGAAGTTTCGGCGAAGACGGGTGACGGGCTGGATCAGCTCCTCGAGCTCATCCACTTGCAAGCGGAGCTGCTGGAATTGAAGGCTGCGCACGAGGGGCGGGTGCGTGGCGTGGTGCTCGAATCGCGCAAGACCGCACAGCACGGTGTCGTCGTCAGCCTGTTGGTGCAGCAGGGAACGCTGCGCGTCGGCGACGTTTTTGTCGCCGGCCGCCACTCCGGGCGCGTGCGTGCGCTGCTCAACGAACGCGAGCGGCGCATCGACAGTGTCGGTCCGGCCGATCCGGTGCAAGTCCTCGGCTGCGACGGCGTGCCGCAAGCCGGCGATCCGTTCACAGTGGTCGAAAACGACCGCCAAGCGCGCGATATCGCCTCGAAGCGCCAACAGTACGAGCGCGCGCGCGAATCGAAGTCGTCTGGCCGCGTCACCCTCGAACAGTTCCACCAGCAGATGCGCGAGCGCGGCCTCGCCGAGCTCAAGGTCGTCCTCAAGGGCGATGTCGACGGGTCGGTGGAGGCGCTCTGCGAATCGCTGGAGAAGCTGTCGACGAGCGAGGTCGTCGTGCGCGTCATTCACCGCGGTGTCGGTGGGATCAACGAAACCGACGTGACCTTGGCGGCGGCCTCGAACGCCATCGTCATTGGCTTCCACGTGCGCCCGAGCCACAACGCCCGGGAGCTGGCCAAGCGCGAAGGCGTGGACATTCGCCTCTACGAGGTCATCTACGACGTCACGAGCGAGGTGAAGGAAGCCATGGTGGGCTTGCTGACGCCCGAGAAGCGCGAGACCGTCGACGGGGCCGCCGAAGTGCGCCAGGTCTTCCGGGTGCCGAAGGTGGGGACCATCGCCGGCTGTTACGTGTCCTCGGGAAAGATCACCCGCAACGCCAAGGTGCGAGTCATCCGTGATCACGTCGTGGTCTACGATGCAACGGTCTCGTCGCTCAAACGCTTCAAGGACGACGTGCGCGAGGTGGCGCAGAATTTCGAATGCGGCATGGGCGTCGCCGGCTTCGACGACCTCAAGGTGGGCGACGTTCTCGAGGTCTATCGTGTGGAGGAGGTCGCACGCACCCTGTGAGCGGGATCTAGGCGATGGTCGTCGGCGTTTGCACGGTCGACATCCACATCCCCGGGTGTGCGTCGCTCAAGGGAAAGCGCCTCGTTCTGCGCAGCCTGTCGGCGCGGCTGCGCAATCGCATGAACCTCGCCGTCAGCGAAGCGGACCATCACGATCTTTGGCAGCGATCGACGCTATGCCTGGTGACGGTGTCGAACGACGCCAAGGTCGTGCACTCGGTGCTCGCCCACGCCTGCAGCCTCGTCGAGAACGACCGCCGCGTGCAGCTGCTCGACGTCTCCGTCGAGCTGCGTTAACCTGGACCGCCCGCCCCTGGGGCGATGCGAGGGACTGCGTGGATCCCGTGACGCGCGCGCGGTTGAACGCCAGCCTGCGCGATCTCTTGAGCGATCTGCTGGCGCGGCGCGTTCGCGACGGCCGCGTCGCTCGGGTGTCGGTGACGGCGGTGGAAGTCGCCGGCGACCTGTCGGTGGCGCGCGTCTTCTACAGCGTGCTCGGCAGCGAGGACGACCTGCGGGCTGCACAGCGCGGCTTGGAAAGCGTCGCCGGTTTCCTGCGCCGCGAGGCCGGGCGCAACCTGCGCCTGCGCACAGTTCCCGAGCTGCACTTCGTCTTCGACGCTTCGCTGGCGCGCGGGGCGCGCATCGAAGAACTGCTGCGCGAGATCCAAGAGCAGTCCCCCGGTGAGGCGCCGGGGAAAGAAGGGAATGCCGACGATGCCTGAGCTCGATATCGCCGACGCGTCGCGCCGATTCCGCGACGTCGTGCAGGCACACCAACGTTTCTGGGTGACCGTGCACGAATCGCCCGACGGGGATTCGATCGGCGCGGCGTTAGCGCTGCAGGACGTGCTCGGCCGCCTCGGCAAACGCATCGTCGCCATTCGCCAGCACCCGTACCCGCGGCAGTATGAAGATCTGCCCGGCACCGAACACATGGGGGATGCCAGCAGTCTCGAAGATCTGTTCCCGCCCGAGGTAATCATCGCCGTCGACATCGGCGCCTTTCATCGCATCGATGCGGTGCTCGATCACATCCAGCCCGACACCGTGGTGGTGAACATCGATCATCATCCAGGCAATGAAGGGCCCGGGCGGCCGTGCAAGCTGGTCGACCTCGTCGACACCACGCTCGCGTCCACGACCATGCTGACCTACTTGCTGCTCAAGCAGGCCTGGCCCGCCGCCATCACCCCGCACGCGGCGAACTGTCTCTACCTCGGACTCATCACCGACACCGGCTGCTTCCGGTTCTCGAACACCAAGGCCGAAACTCTCCGCGTCGGATCCGAGCTGGTCGAACTGGGGGCCGATCCTGGCCGCTTGGCGGAGCACTACATGTTCCGCCGCCGGCCCGAGGCGGTGCACCTGCTCGGGGCCGTGCTCAGCACCCTCGAGTTTCACGGTGGCGGCAAGGTGGCGACTTTACGCTTGACGCGATCGATGCTGGACCGCACGCGTGGCCGCATGGATGAGAGCGAAGGGTTCGTCAACCACGCCACGTCGGTCGACGGCGTGCAGGTGGGCGCCATGCTGCGCGAGGTCGATCCCGGGCGCACGCGGATCAGCCTGCGCTCAGCAGACCAGGTGGATGTGGCGCGCGTGGCCCGCGAGTTCGGCGGTGGCGGGCATCGCAATGCCGCCGGCCTCCGCATCGATGCCGACATCGACGCCGCGCAGCGCGTGATCGTGCAGGCACTCCTGCGCTCGCTCGGTCCTTGAGACGTCGACTCGAGAGCAGCGTCATGTCATTCGACGACAGAGTTTTCCTCATCGACAAACCGCAAGGCCTGACTTCGTTCGGCACCGTGCACCGATTGCGGCGCGCGGCGCGAGTCGACAAGGCGGGGCACAGCGGCAGCTTGGATCCCAACGCCACCGGGCTGCTGGTGCTGTGCACGGGCGTGGCCACGCGACTCGCCGGCTTGTTCGTCGATTTCCCCAAGGAGTACGAAGGCCGGGTGCGATTCGGGCGCGCCACGGATTCCTACGATGCCGATGGCCAGGTGACCGCGACCGCGCCGGTGCCGGTGCTGCAGGCGCAGGCGGTAGAGCGGGAATTGCAGGCCTTCGCCGGCGAGATTGACCAAACACCGCCGATGGTTTCGGCGCTCAAGCACAAGGGCCGGCGTCTATACGCGATCGCGCGCGCGGGACAGGAAGTGGAGCGACAGCCGCGCCGCGTGATGGTGTATGCCATCGAGTTGCGCGAACTCGGCAGCGAGTATGCGGACATCCAGATCCGTTGTGGGCGTGGTTGCTACGTGCGCAGCATCGCACACGATCTTGGGGCACGGCTCGGGGTTCCGGCGCACCTGGAAACATTGCGGCGCACCGCCGTCGGGCCCTTTCGACTCGAGGCGGCCACAAGCCTCGTCGCGCTGGAGGAGCATTTGGCGCGCGACAAGGCGCCGGACCCCACGCTGCCGCCGGGCGTGCTGGCCGTACCCCAGGCGGTCGCGAGCTTCCCGGCGCTCGGCATCCGCGCCCCATTCGAGGCCGCGGTGCTGCACGGGGCGCAACCCGAGCCACGTTTTCTCGTCGCGCCGCCGCGCAGTTCGGGCACGCATCGTCTGCTCTCGGCCGACGGGCAGCGTCTGGTGGCGATGGCGCAAGTCGACGGCAAGATGCAGTTCGCACGCGTGCGCCTGCTGCGCGTGTTTCCCGAGCCGCTGCCAACGCACGAAGGGGCTTAGATCGCTTGAAAGTTTTCGCCAATTTTCCGCACGAGCTGCCGTCGGCGCCGATCTACCGCACTGTCGCCATAGGCGTATTCGATGGCGTGCACCGCGGGCATCAGGCCATCCTGGGTGCTGCGCTCGCGACTTGCGATCCCGAAGCGGTGGCCGCGATCACCTTCGACCCGCACCCCCGCGCCGTGCTGGGACCGCCCAAGCGCGCGCGGCTACTGAGCCCACTCGGCGAGCGCCTGGAGCTCCTGGCCGCGCAAGGGCTCGGCGCCACCGCCGTACTGCGCTTCGATCAGCAACTGGCAAGCATGTCGTATGTCGAATTCGTGCATCGGCTCGTCGTCCTCGGTCTCGGCGCCCGCCGCCTCGTGCTCGGCACCAACGTCAGCCTCGGGCATCAGAGGCAGGGGAACACGGAGCGTCTGCGCCGTCTCGGGGCCGAACTCGGATTCGAGGTGGAGTCGGTGCCGGCAGTCGAGGTGGCTGGCGGTCCGGTGAGCAGCACGCGCATCCGGCATCTCCTGGATGCGGGCCAGGTGGAGGATGCGGCCGAGTTGTTGGGGAGACCCTACTGGCTGCACGGCGCGGTGCTGCGCGGCAGCGGCCGCGGGCGGGCGCTGGGCCTGCCAACCGCGAACCTCCAGCTGCATGCCGAGAAGCTGGTGCCGGCCAACGGCGTGTATGCGGTGCGGGTGCGGGTGAATGGCCACCTCTGTCTCGGGGCCATGAACGTCGGGGTGGCGCCTACCTTCGTGGACTTAGGGATGCGGTCGATCGAGGTTCACCTCATGGACTATACGGGGGACCTCTATGGAGTAGAGCTTCGGGTCGAGTGCGTCGCGCGTCTGCGGGACGAACGCAAGTTTTCAGGGCCGGAAGAGCTGTTGGCCCAGGTCCAAGACGATCTTGCGCTGGCACGGGACCGGCTTCGCGAGGGCTCCTGAGCGTCGAACTGCATTGGACAGAAGCTCTTGGTTAATTCTATTCGTGTGTTCCTTGCATCCACTTGGGCTTTGCAGGGAATGGGACAATTGTGCTAGTTTCCCACGGTTCGAAACACGCGGGTGCCTGGGAACCCAGCGCCTGCAGCCATCGTGACGCAAGGTTCCTGCATAGGAGGTTCTCGACGATGGCTCTTTCGAAGGAGAGCAAGCGTCAGGTCATCGAGAAGTTCAAGTTGCACGACCACGACTCCGGGTCACCCGAAGTCCAGATCGCTCTACTGACAGAGCGAATCAGGAGTTTGACCGAACACTTCAAGATCCACAAGAACGATCACCATTCGCGACGTGGGCTCCTGAAGATGGTCGGCCAACGTCGCCGACTGCTGGATTACCTGAAGAACAAGAACGTCGAGCATTACAAGATGCTCATCAAGGAGCTCGAGCTCCGTCGCTAACCTGTTCCTCGGCTCGAGGGCCGAAACGGTGCGACCCCTTTTCCCGCGGCATTGCCGTGGGGCGTGGGCGTAGACCAGCAGATCGCGCGGCGTCGCAAGAGCGGAAAAAGCGGAATCGGGGGAATAAGTAAACATGCAGAAGATCGTGAGCATGGAGGTCGGCGGCCGGACCTTCAGTATCGAGACAGGAAGAATGGCCAAACAGGCGAGCGGCGCCGTCGTCGTGCGCTATGGGGACAGCGTCATTCTGGTGACGGCGGTGATGAAGCCGCTGGCGGATCCCAAGAAGGGGTTCCTGCCCTTGTTGGTCGAGTATCGCGAGAAAGCCTATGCCGCCGGCAAGATCCCGGGTGGCTTCTTCAAACGCGAGGGTCGGCCACACGAAGGCGAAACGCTTGCGTCGCGACTCATCGACAGGCCGTTGCGGCCGCTGTTTCCACAAGGGTTCCGCAACGACGTGCAGATCATCGCCAGCGTGCTGTCGTTCGACCAGGACAACGAGACCGACGTTCTCGGAGTCATCGGTGCCTCGGCCGCCTTGGGGTTGTCGGAGATCCCGTTCACGCACGTCGTCTCGGCGGTTCACGTCGGCCGCATCGGCGGCCAGCTGGTGCTCAATCCCACCGTCGCGCAAATGGAAGAAAGCGACATGGATGTCACCGTCGCCGGCACCGACGACTCGCTGGTCATGGTCGAGGGCGGATGCAAGGAAGTGAGCGAATCGGCGCTGGTGGATGCGCTCGAGTTCGGTCACGCTGAGATCCGGCGGCTCAACGGGTTGCAGCGCCGGTTGTTCGAGGAAGCGGGCACGCGGCCCAAGGCCACTTTCGTGCCCATGACGCAGCCTGCGGGTCTGGACGCGCGCGTCGAGCAGCTCGCCTTGGCGCGGATCCGTGACATCAATCGCATGCGCGCCAAGCTGGAACGTTACAGCGCCATCAAGCAGCTCAAGGACGAGGTGGCCACGGCATTGCAGGCCGACTATCCCGATCAAGAGGGGACGATTCGCGACGCGGTCGAGGCAGTCGAGCAGCGCGAGATGCGCCGCGCGGTGTTGCACGACGGTGTCCGCGCCGATGGGCGCGGGCCCGCGGACATCCGCCCGATCACGATCGAGGTCGGCGTGCTGCCGCGCACGCATGGGAGCGCGCTGTTCACGCGTGGGGAGACCCAGGCCCTGGCAGTGGTCACGCTCGGCACCTCGAAGGACGAACAGCGCATGGACACACTCGGTGGCGAGTTCACCAAGCGCTTCATGTTGCACTACAACTTCCCGCCGTTCAGCGTCAACGAAGTGTCGCCTATCCGCGGCACGGGCCGGCGCGAGGTCGGTCACGGGGCGCTCGCCGAGCGCGCGCTCACGCCAGTGATTCCCTCGGAAGACAGCTTCCCGTACACGCTGCGGCTGGTGTCGGAAATCCTCGAGTCGAACGGTTCGAGTTCGATGGCGTCGGTGTGCGGTGGCAGCCTGGCGCTGATGGATGCCGGCGTGCCGATCCGCGAGGCGGTGGCGGGGATCGCCATGGGCGGGATCATCGAAGATGGAAAGTCGGTGGTGCTGTCCGACATTCTCGGCGTCGAGGATCATCTCGGCGACATGGATTTCAAGGTCACCGGCACGCGCAACGGCATCACGGCGTTCCAGATGGACGTCAAGGTGGCGGGGTTGACGCGCGAGTTCATGCGCCAAGCGCTGGAACAAGCTCGCGCTGGTCGCGAGCACATCCTGAGCAAGATGAGCGCAGCGATGAGCGCTCCGCGGCAGGACCTGTCGCCGTACGCGCCGAAGATCACGACCATCCAGATCAAGATCGACAAGATCCGCGACGTCATCGGACCCGGTGGCAAGGTCATCCGCGCCATCACGGCCGAGAGTGGCGCCACGATCGACGTCGACGACACCGGATTGATCAAGATCGCGGCAGTCGATCAGGCCTCGGGCGAGAAAGCGCTGCAGATGATCCGTGACATCGTGGCCGAGCCGGAGCTGGAGGCCGTCTACAGCGGACTCGTGCGTCGGATCACCGATTTCGGCGCCTTCGTGCAGATCCTGCCCAACCGGGATGGGTTGCTGCACATCTCGGAGATCGCGCACCATCGCATCAACCATGTGAGCGACGTGCTGCAAGAGGGTGACACGATCCAGGTCAAGGTCATCGGCATCGATAGCGAGGGCAAGGTGCGCCTGTCGCACAAGGTGTTGCTGCCGCGCGAGGACGCGGTCGAAGTGGGGACAGGTTTCGATCGCCCCGCAGAGCGCCCACCGTATGGTGACCGCGGTCCGGAGCAGGGTGGCGGGGGTCCAGGTGGGCCTGGCGGCCGGCGGCGCCGAGGTGGCAGCGGTGGCGGTGGTGGTGGTGGTGGCGGCCGCGGTGGTCGGCCGGGCGGCGGCGGCGGTTACAACCGCTGAGTGCGTCGGCGACGCGACCACAGACTGACGCGATGAGCTTCAAGGCGCGCAGGCCGGGTTCTCCGGCCTGCGCCGTTCCAGGGCCGGCGGGGGAAGGAAGGGCGGGGTCATGCAGGTCAGTTCCTATTCCACGGAAGAGCGCATCGAGAAGCGCGTGTTGCCGCACGGCGTCACCGTGATGGTGCAGCAGGTGCCGGCGACGTACTCCGTCGTCATCGGCGTGTGGGTGCGCGTCGGTTCCAGGGACGAGGACCTGCGCGTGGCAGGCATGAGCCACTTCGTCGAGCACATGGTGTTCAAGGGCACCGAGCGCAGGTCGGCGTACGAGATCGCGTTGGCGCTCGAGCGCGTCGGCGGCTCTCTCGAGGCGCACACCACCAAGGAATACACCTGCTTCTACACGCGCGTGCTGCGCGAACATTTCGAACTGGCGCTCGACGTGATCTCCGATCTGCTGCTGCGGCCGACGATGGAACCCGACCAGATCAAGCTCGAACAGGGTGTGGTGATCGAAGAGATCAACAATGTGTTCGACACCCCCGACGATTGGATCTTCGAGATCCTGGCGGAGAAGATTTACGGCGATCACCCGCTGGCGCGACCGATCCTCGGCAGCCGTGAAAGCGTGAGCGGCATCGGCCAGAAGGATCTGCGGGAATTCATGGATCGCCACTATGTCGGCGGCAATGTCGTCGTCTCGGTGGCGGGCGACGTGGATCCAGACACGGTGCTGGACAAGATCGAGGCGTCGTTTGCCTTCGCGCGAGGCGAGGTGCCGCACGCCCTGGTGCCGATGCGCTCGACGCTCGAAACCGTGCACTTCCAGGTCGACGACAAGCTGACGCAGCAATATTTGGTGCTGGGCTGCACCAGCATGTCGTACCAGGACGAGGACCGCTACGCGCTGCTGTTCATGTCGACCTTGCTCGGCGGTGGCATGAGCTCGCGACTCTTCCAAAGCGTGCGTGAGAACGCCGGTCTCTGTTACGCCGTGAGCGCGATGACCGAGTTCGCGCGCGATGGCGGCTTCGCCGGCACCTTTCTCGCGGTATCGCCCGAGAACGCCAAGCCGGCGCTGGATCTCGTCTGGCTCGAGTACGACAAGCTGTGCCGCGACGGCATCTCGCAGCGCGAGCTCGAGGACACGCGCGATCAGCTCAAGGGCAGCATGCTGCTCGGCATGGAGAACGTCGCCAGCCGCATGTCGCGCATGGCCAAGAACGAGATCTACTACGGCCGCCAGATCAGCGTCGCCGAGATCCTGCTGGCGCTGGATGCGGTGAGCCGCGACGACATCGCACGGCTCGCGGACGCATGTCTCCGCAAGAACAAGAACGTCCTTGTCGGGCTCGGCCCGGTCGAGTCCATCGGCTGAGAGCTTGCGCCGCGCGCGCCGCGCCGGCACGAGCGGTCTCGGCGGACGCTCCTCGCGCGCCTCCAGCGCGCTCGATCGCTCGGCACGGGCGCTGCTCGCGCCTCCTGCGCTCGCGGACGCGCCCCTCCTGCCGCCGAGACCGCTCGTGCCGGCGCGGCGCGATCCGGTGCACCCCACGACCGGCCGGGCAGTGTGATTCGGCGCACTCACTTCCGGCCGATCAGCGCACGCCACAAACAGCCGATTCAGCGCGCCCTACAACCTTTCAAAATCTGCGGGCGGCGGGATTCTCCGTTCGGTTTGATACCAGACGCCGAGCTCATCGGCGCCGAGACGCCAGACAAGGTTGAGCGGCGCCTTCCCGCGCACGCGCGCCAAGCCACCGTGCTCGCCCTGCAAGTGGTGATAGGGACAGAGCACGAGGAGGTTTTCGGGTGCGT
>CAZMNW010000011.1:0-39388 GCA_964567755.1 uncultured bacterium | reverse complement strand
CGAAAACGGAATCGAAGGTTTGTCCGGGCCCGAAGCGCAGCGAAGCGCGCCATTCGGCGTCGCTGGGGGGCGCGAAGTGATGTGGAGCGCGCGGGTCGGGTGGCGGATCCGGAAAACGGGGAGCATTTCTACCATCGACCGCATCTGCCGCTCCGCGACTCGGAGAACGTGGAGCGGAAGTCGATTCTGCGGCTTTTTGTCCAGGAAAACGTGGAGCAAGACCCGGGGTCAAGCTGCGGGCCACGTCGACGCATCGGAGCAAGTGGTTGCGCTTGACCAGCCGGATGTCGTCCCACAGGCCCTTCACGGTCCGGTCGCGGGCGTTCTCGATCCATTGTCTCTGAAGCGCAGCGTCGGGCCGGGCATCGCGCAAGGCGACGACGGCGCACTGGGTGGCAACCAACCCGAGGACTCCGTCTTCGAAGGCACCGCGGATCTCGGACCGATGCCGAAGACTCCGTGACAGCCAGACGCGCTTGCGTGCGGTCGATCGACCCATGCCGAGACGTTCCTCGGCGTAGTGTTCGAGGTCCTCGAAGCCGAGCCATTTCCAGGCCCGGTGCTCGTCGAGCTCGAGCAAGAGATCGGCGATGTCCATCTCGATGGTGCTCTGCAGTCGGATGAGAGTCCCGAGAACCCCGGCGAGACGTTTGAGGTCGCGCTTGCGCGACCAAGACAGGACCTGCACCCGTGCGTGCGCGATCCCATCCACGATCCAGGCTGCAGACCTGGTCGCATACCCATCCATGATCTCGGCTTCGAAGCTGTCCCCAGCGTCGACCTTCGCTTGGGTTTCACCCGCAGCGCCATCATCGTCAGAATTCTCGACCCGCGCCGCACCTCCGAACTCGATTGCGAGCTTGCGCTCGAGACGTTCGAGTCGAGCTTGCAGATCGGCGAACTCGGTCAAGTGTCGATGGGTGCGGCGGGTCGCAGGTGAAGCGAGCTCCGAGAGGGGCCCAAGCCCCGAGCCCAGGCCCTCGATCGCGCGTTTCGTGCTCACGCCGGCAGCCAGATGGTTCCATTTCTGACCTGTGCGCTTCTTCTTATAGTCGGGTCTCGTGCCATGAAATCTGGGGTGGAAATCTTCCGGCAGCGCGAGGCCGCTGCTCGTGACCTCGGCGCCGAGCGCCACGACGAAGGCCGTGGGACCGGCATCGAGACCTGCAACCGCGCGATAGAGCTCGAGCGCGTCGTCGAAGGCGATCTTGATGTCCGGCGGCACCATCTGCCGCACCGGGATACGAGGCTCGTCCAGCACATCCTCTAACGATGGCGCCTCGGAGCTTGTGGCCGGGGAATCCGAGGCAGATTGACCGTCGTCGCCGGGCGCTTGGTCGCCAGCGCCGCGAGCAAGGTGTCGAGCGACTTCACCACGCAGCTCCTCGAAGGTGATTCGGCGCGCGCGCTCGATCCAGGATCTCACATCGGAGGCAGTCGCCACGAGGCCGATCTGAATCGCCGCCATCTGTCCGAGAAGCGGACCGCCATCAGTGCCACACAATGCCGCAGCGACCGCGGGATGCGTTTCCAGCGTCTGATACAAGCGCACGAGATTGCGGAGCCAACGCTGGTCACGGTCAAGCCGCTCACGGGCGAAGTCGAAGGTGTTCTGATATCCACAGGCAATCCAAGCCTCACGCTCCGTGATCGCGAACGCGGCTCGGGCCATCGGTACCGCGATCGAGTCGCCGAGAGCTGCGAGTCGACAAAGAAGGCGATCGCCTGTGAGCACCGTGAACGGGATCGACGGTTGCTTCATGGCAGCCCGAATGCCGGTCACACGAATGGTGCTGGCTTCGCTCGCCGCGCCCGGGGCAGGAGTCGCGAAGGCTGCTTGACGATCGGCAGAAATCTCCGCGGCGCTGCACGAACCTTGTGGGCGCAGCGCGGCTTCGGTTGCTTCTGACGGCATCGCGATCTCCACACCCATGGTTACCCACCTGGAAGAAACGGACTCTTGGGAGGAGGCTGAACTGAAGATAGAAAAGGACGAGTCGAATGTCAAGAGGTATGATGAAAGTGATCGCTAACAATTCAGTCAAAAGCTTCGTGTCGAATAACTTTCGCGCCAACCGCTAATGCGAATGGGTGGATGTAATCGATGTTGACATCAGCTCATGCGAGTGCGTGGATGTAAACGGCGTTTACACTTCGAGGGTCTGTCATACCTTGGAGTGGTGCTATGGCAGGCGGATTCGTGAGTGTAAACCACGTTTACACCACGAGAGGCCATCGTGCCATTACGCTCCTCGAACGAGGAGCCGCGCCCACACGGCGTGTTGCGTAATGTGCGTTGGATCCAGCCCCCGTGTCGAAGGCGACCTGGGACGAGATCAAATCGAAGGATTGGTGCTACACGGAGTCGCGTTAGGCATGCAGTCGCATGCGAGTTGCGTCACACATGCAGGCAACCGGCAGTTGCTGCTCGCCGAGGCGTGATTCATCCATGACGGCTTGCTGACCTTGCGACCGCGTCCTTTTCAGGTGACGTTGGAGTACACCGTGACCACGGAAGTGCGATCGTCACCGCCCATGTTGGCTGCGATGCCCCATCGTGGGCGGGCGGCGATCTGGTAGTCGCCGGCCTGTCCTTTCAACTGCTTGAAGATCTCGAGCGCTTGCTTGACGCCAGTGGCCCCCACGGGGTGGCCGAAGGCGAGCAACCCGCCGCCGGTGTTGACCGGAATGCGGCCTGCGAGCGTCGTGCTGCTGTCCTTGGCTAAATCGATGCCATGGCCTTTGGCGGCGAAACCGAGTGCCTCGTACATCAAGATCTCCGTGACGCTGAAACAATCGTGCACTTCGGCGACGCCGATCTCTTGCGGTGCGACACCGGCGTCGCGATAGGCTTCAAGGGCCGCGACACGCGTGGTGGTGAGCTCGAGCGGATCCGGGATCTCGTCGAGCGGTGCCGTGGCATGTCCATAGGCGACGATCTCGACGGCGTCGCTGGCGCGCTTGCCCAACTGGCGTAAGCCGGCCTCCGAGAGCAGCACTAGCGCGGAGGCGCCGTCCGAAACCTGCGAGCAATCGCTCACCTTCATGAAATCGCGGAACTCGTTGTTTTCGAGGAATGCAGGGTTCTTGTCGGAAGCGCGGCTGGCATTCTCGAGCGTCATGCGCACGGCTTGCATGTGAGCGTGCGGATTCTTGTTGGCGTTGGCGTAGGCTTTGACCACGACGCGCGCGATGTCTTCTTCGCTCAGCCGATAGGCCGTACGAACCGCCTTGGCGCGCCGCGCGAACAGACAGGGGAAGGTGAATGGATCGCAGGATCGCTGTGTTTCGTAGTGGGCGGCGCGCGCGAGATAATCGGCCCCTTCTGCGGCGCTCACCGTCGTTTGCACCTCGGCGCCACTGACGAGGATGACATCGTAGCCGGCGGCGATGGCGTCGACGCCGGTCACGAGCGCCAGGCCACCCGAAGCGCACGCACCCTCGAGGCGCGCGAAGGGCTTGTGCTTGAGATCTGGATGCGCGCCGGCGATCACGGCGCCGAGATGACCTTGCTTCGCGAACAGCTCGCCGGTGAAGTTGCCGACGTAGCCTTTCTGCACTGCCGCTGCGGGAACTCCCGTCTTCTCGAGCGCGGCGATGACCGCGGTCTTCAGGTGCTGCTCGAGGGTGGGGTTCTGCCGCTTGCCATGATCCGGATGGCCCTTCCAGATGAAGTCAGGATGGAATTTGCCGATGAAGCCGCTGTGGGCGCCTCCGATGACGAAGACCCGGCGTCCCGGTTTCATGCTCGCCTCCAAAAGACCAGGCTTAAGACCACCGCGCGGCGGCCCCGAGGGCGGCGGTTCGGCGCGATACCGGGCCGCCGAAGTGTGCTCCTCCATCAACATATGCCCTTTTCAGGGCTCCCACGCAGGCCAAACAGGATCTTCTGATGGAATGGAACGGCAGGCGGGAAACTTGTCGCCCACCGAGGCTTCGATGTTGTCGGTGACCCGTGTCGGCAGGGCTCGATCTGATGACCGTGCCCCACCCCGAGGGAGTCGGGGCCGTGCCTGCTCGAGGGGAGTCGAGGGCCATGCGTGCCCTTAGGGGGCTGGAGCCCGCTCGAACTAGGGCCACCCAGGCTTGATACCTAATCGTTTGTTTAGTATATTTTCGAGGCCCTCTCCCCCTGGACGTGTGCTGCGAAACCGTGGTGCTTGGCGTTTGCCGGGCACCTTGACTCAGGTGCCGTGCGCGCCTGGGCAATGATCCTGCAGCCATCGAGGTGCACGCGCATGATCGAGTCGATTCAGGAGCCCATCGAAGTGCTGGTGCGCTTCGCCGGGGGGCGCGTCGAGCCGTTCCGTTTCCGCTGGAACCAGAGCGTTTTCCGCATCGCCAAGGTGACCGGAGCCTGGGAAGACCGCGAAGGCCAGTACCGGCGCCTGCACTTCTCGGTGCTCACCGACAACGACGACTATTTCGAACTGCGCTTTCACAGCGGCGATTTCGTTTGGGTCCTGAGCAAGGCATCCCTCGACGCATGACGGAGGCCCCCGTGCGTTACGCGATTCACGTCGACATGGATGCGTTCTTCGCTGCCATCGAACAGCGCGCCGATCCGCGTTTGCGGGGACGGCCGGTCATCGTCGGCGGCGCACCCGGAACGCGAAGCGCGGTGGCGTCGGCGTCGTACGAAGCCCGCGCCTTCGGCGTGCGCGCGGGGATGCCGACGCACGAAGCGCAACGCTTGTGCCCGGCGGGCATCTTCGTGCCCGGGAATTCGGCGCATTATCTGCATACGTCGGTGCGTCTCTATCGGTTGCTGGAGCGCTTTTCGCCGCGCGTCGAGCCCGCGAGCATCGACGAGGCCTACTTGGAACTCACGACCGCGGGCGATGTGTGCGTGCTGGGCCGGCGGATCATGGCATGCATCGAGTCCGAACTGCAGCTCACGGCGAGCCTTGGGATCAGCGATTCGAAATACCTGGCCAAGGTCTGCTCGTCTTTCGCCAAACCACGCGGGCTGACGCTGCTGCGGCGTGCCGACGTGCCGGAGCAGCTGTGGCCCCGGCCTCTCGACGTGCTGTTCGGTGTCGGCGAGAAAACGGCGCTGCGCTTGCGTGCGCTCGGCTGCACCACCGTTGGTGACGTAGCGCGGACACCGGTGCGCGTCCTCGAGCGCGCGCTGGGAGTCGCCGGCGTGACGTTGCATGCCATGATTTGCGGGCAAGACCGCTGGCGCGTGGTGACTCCCGATGAAGCAGCCGATGCGCGATCCATCGGTCACGAGCACACACTCGAGCGCGATCTCTACGATCGCACCGCGATCGAAGCATTGCTGAGCGAGTTGAGCGAACGCGTGGCACACCGGGCGCGACGCGCGTCGATGGCGGGTCGACGTGTCGTTCTCAAGCTGCGCGACCCGCGCTTCTTCACCATCACCCATGGCCGGGTGCTGCCGCATGCGGTCGACACCGCGGAGGATGTCTTCGCGGTGGCGAGAGTGCTCTTGGAGGAGTCGCGATTTTGGCAGCGCGGCGTGCGTTTGGTGGGCCTCAGCTTGCAGCTGCTCGTGCGGTCCGATACGGCGCGCCAGCTGCGCTTCACCTTCGCGGCGCGTGGCGACCAGAAGAGTCCGATCGTGGATCGCATCCGCTCCAAGTATGGCGAGCATGCCATCGGTCTCGCACGTTCGCTGGAGGCGGGACAGCGCTTGCGGCGTGCGGGTGCGCATGCGAGTTTCCGTCCCCCCGACGTCGAGTGAGGGCCGAGCGACGAAGCGGCGGGCGGAACCAAGCATGGCGGATCGGCGACGAAGCGGCGGGCGGAACCAAGCATGGTGGAATCGACGAAGAAACGGCGATCGGAACCAAGCCTGGCGGATCGGAGAGGAATCGGCCGACGGTCGGCCTGCAGACAGGAGCGGGCTTTGCATTCCCGGGGCCCGGAAGCGTTGCCTGGGCGTTGGATCGAGGCGATCACGCTGATCCTTGGCTTTGCAGCTGCAGGGAGCCGCTAATGGGACGCTGGATTCTCAAGGCCGCCATCCAAGGGGTCATTTCGATTCTTCCCGACTCGCAGCGTTGGAACCGCGTTTTCCAGACCCGCGTGACGCATTCGACTGATTTGAACGACGAACGCTTTCTGGCCAAGTGGAGTCAAGCCGAGCGCCACATCGCGGACTGGGAAGGCAACCGCGGTGCCTTTGCCGGCGCCAACGTGCTCGAACTGGGAACCGGCTGGCTGCCGATCGTCCCGGTGGCGATGGTCCTGAATGGCGCGGGCCGAGTCATGTCCGTGGACAAGCAGGATGTGCTGACGCACGACTGCGTTGTCGCGACCCTGGATCGCATCGACAGGCTGATCGCCGCCGGGGCCATCCGGGTGCGGAGCACCGGCGCGCTCGAGCGCTTGCATGCGGTGCTGCAATGCGCACCCACGCGCACCGCGCGTGAGCTTCTGCTCGATCTTGGAATCACCTGCATTCTCGGCGACGCCCGCCAGCTCGGACTGCCGGCGGCCTCCGTCGACTTGTTCGTCTCGAACAACACCCTCGAGCACATCCCCAGCGACATCCTCAGCGGGATTCTGAGCGAGTTTGCGCGCGTCGCGTCGCCGCGTGCCATCGGCAGCCATCACGTGGACATGGCCGATCACTATGCGCACTTCGACCACTCGCTATCGGTCTACAACTTTTTGCGCTACTCGGACGGCATCTGGCGCTTGTTCAACAACAGGCTGCAATACCAAAACCGGCTGCGGGTGAACGATTTCCGCGCCCTTCAGCGCGATGCCGGCTGGGAGCTGATCGCGGAAACGAATACCACCGGACCCGACGGCGAGCTCGGCACCATCCGTGTCGCGCCGCGCTTCCGCAACATTCCAACGGCGGACCTGGCGGTCATCACGAGCTGGTTCGTTGCGGTTCCGGTTGCGGCGGCGATCCGCAAGGCGACATCGGCCGAGTCGTCGAAGCCTGCTATGATGTGCGCTTCCGAGACAGTTGTTTGATCGAGAGAGATGTGAAACCAGTCGGCCGGGTGACGTGAAGATGTGACCCGAGAGGAGTGGACGAGCATCGTGGGGACGGCTCGGGTGGACGCGGGCGGAAGCGTTCGTGTCGGCACGTCGGGATACAGCTTCAAGGATTGGGTGGGCAAGTTCTATCCGGTCGGGACGAAGCCCGCCGACCAGCTGGCGTTCTACGCGCAGCGCTTCGACTGCGTCGAGGTGAACGTCACTTATTACCGGGTGCCGGACGCGAAACTGCTGGCTGGGATGATGCAGCGCACACCCGCTGGGTTCGATTTCATGGTCAAACTGCACGGCGACATGACGCACAAACGCAGCCGTGACCCTGCCCTCTACCACGATTTCAACGCCGCGCTCGCGCCGCTCGCGGATGCCGGTCGCCTGCAGGGGTTGCTGGCGCAGTTCCCGTACGGTTTCAAGAACACGCAGGAGAACCGCGCATTTCTGGCGGAGTTGCGCCAACGCTTGGTGCCGCATTCTTTGTTCACCGAGTTCCGTCACGATAGCTGGGTGGCCGAACCGGTCTTTGGCTGGCTGCGCAACTTGCAGCTGGGTTGGGTCTGCGTCGATGAACCGCCGTTGCCGGGCCTGGTGCCTCCCATCGTGCGCGCCACGACCGATCAGGGCTACGTGCGCTTGCACGGCCGCAACTCCACGACATGGTTCGACGCGGGCCCCCAGACGGGCGACCGGTACGACTATCTTTATAACGAGGCAGAGCTGCGAGAATGGGTGACGCGCATCCGCCAACTGGTGCAGGAAACGCGGACGACCTACGTCTTCTTCAACAATTGCCATGCCGGCCAGGCGCCGGCCAATGCCCAGGCGCTGAAAGAACTGCTGGCTTCGTTCTGTTAGTTTTGCGGCTGCATGCAGACACCAGAACCACCGCCAAAGTCACCGCGCACGTTTCCCGCCGAGGAACACCCCGAACCGGCGGCGTGGAGCCCCGCGCCCGAAGCGTGGGGTGCCGGGCCGGGCAATGACATCGTCCATGGCCCGTTGAATCGTGTGCTCCTGCGCACGGCCGGGCCCGCGATCCTGGCCAAGGCGTTGTTCGCCACGCTCGCGCTCGTGGACGTGTTCTGGGTCGGGCGCTTGGGGGCGGCGGCGACGGCGGCCGTCAACACCGGCTTCTTCACCTCGTGGATCCTGCAAGCCGCGACGGCGCTCACGGCCATTGGCATCTTGGCGCACGTGTCGCGCGCGGTCGGTTCGGGTGACCGGGAGGGCGCCGGGCGCGCGGCCGCCCAGGGGCTCGTGGCCGGTGTGCTGCTCGGCACGATTCTCGGTGGCGCGGTGTGGTTCGCGGCCCCGCTGCTCTTCGATCTTCTCGGCACCGCAGCGGACGTGCGCGAGCCAGGTATCGTCTACTTGCGCATCCTCTTTCTCGCGGCGCCACTTTCCTTCACGGTGGCGAATTGCGAATCCATCATGCGCGCTGCCGGGAACACTCGGACGCCACTCCTCGTCATGGGCGGCATGGTGCTCGTGAACGGCGTTCTCGATCCGTTGCTCATCTTCGGCCTCGGACCGTTCCCGCGCCTCGAAGTCATGGGCGCGGCGCTGGCGACGCTGCTGGCGCAGCTCCTTGGCGTACTCTTTTTCGCGGCCCGCGCATTCGCGGGGGATCGCAACTTCCCGCTCCAGCGCTCTGCACTTCGGCGGCTCGATTGGCGGCTCGCCTCCAGGCTCGTCCGCGTCGGCATGCCGCCGATGGCGATCGGTGCGCTTTTTTCACTCATCTATCTTTTCCTGTCAGGCGTTGCGGCGCGCCTCGGTACTCTGGAGCTGGCCGTGCTCGGGCTCGGGAACCGGACCGAGGCGCTCACCTATCTGGTGAGCTCGGGGTTTGCGGCGGCGACCGCCGCGGTGGTGGGACAAAACCTGGGAGCCGGCAATCCGGAGCGCGCCGCGCGCGCCGCATGGCGTTCGGCAGCGTGGATGGCCGGTTATGGCACTTTCGTCGGCGCGGTGCTCATCGCGTGGCCGCAACAAGTGCTGGGGTTGTTCACGGCGGATGCAGCCGTGCTCGAGGTGGGGACGACGTACACGCGCATCCTCGGCCTTTGTCACGGTTTGATGGCGGTGGAGATCGTGATCGAAAACGCTTTCGCCGGCGCGGGCGACACTCTACCGCCCATGCTCATCAGTGTGCCCATCAATCTGCTCCGGGTCCCCATCGTGCTTTTCTTGGTGTACCAACTCGAGGTGGGAATCCTCGGCATCGGTTGGTTGCTGTCGATCACAGCCGGGTTCCGCGGCGTCATCGCCATGATTTGGTTCCGGCGCGGAGGCTGGAAGAACAAACGACTGTGAGCTGCGCAGGGGGGGCCCCGATCGAATCAGCGGGCGAACTTTTGTGCGCGGTGCTTCACTCGAGCGTCGAACCCATCCCGAGGAGAAAGCGCTCGCTGTGACGCGCGGTGAACAGTTCCCCGCTGCGACGCAACTCCGCGATCTGCGACGCCAGCGTGTGCAAGTCTTCCGGCCGATCGACATCGGTCCAAGCCGGGAGCAGCTCGACGCGCAAACCCCGCGTGCGTGCGCGCGCGACGGTGTCAGCCAACGCATGCTCGGTGCTCCAAGACACGCCGTCCAACAACCCCCGCTGCGGCTGGCGCATCCCGATCGCCCAGAACCCGCCGTCTGCCGCCGGCCCGAGAACGAGATCCGCCGTTCCTCTGGACCGAGGTCGTGGTTGAATCGCTGCCACCGCGTCGCGTCCTTGATCGGTCGATCGCGCGCGTGGATCGGACGCAGGCTCCTCCGCACACTGGGTAGGGGGCCGCCAATTCGGTCCGAGCCACTCCAGTCCCTCTTCCAAGTAGTGCGGGTGAAGGCTCGGGCTGTCTGTCCCAACGATGAGGCTCGGTCGAGGCGTGGGGCCGCTCCCCCCCATCTCGTCGAACGCATGCTCCAGACGAGCGCCGAGATCGTCGCCATGTTGGAATCGGAGCTGCAGCATTTCCCACGACGCGGAGTCGAATCCGATGTCGAGAAGCCGCATGCGCAGATCGTGCAAGGCCTCTGGATCGCGATGGTGCAGGAAAAGCAGGGGCGAAGGAACGACACGCAACGCGGTCTCCAGGCTGTCCGCGAGGCTCGCGAGATGGAACTGCTCGGCGTCCTGACGGGAAAGAACCGCCTGCAAACGCGTCTTCACCTCGTGCCCGAGAATGACCTTGGCGAAAACGCCCAACACGAGGGGCTCCTGGGTTCGGGACTTGCATATTCCGATCAGGTCGAAGTATCGCACGCCCGCAGCGCGAGCGAAAACTCGTCGGGGCTCGAGAGGGCAGGTGCGGGTGCGCGGTCTTGGGAGGTCGTGGAAGATGCAGCGGCTGCGGAACGATACAAGGCTTCGCCTGCTCCTCGCATTCCTGCTGGTGAGCACGACGACGATGAGCGCGAAGGCACAAACGCAGGATCCACAAGCGGCCCCGACATCTGTGAATGCCGCGGAAACCACGATCGACCTGTCGGATCCGCAAGTGCGTGCGCGGCTTCGGGCCGCCGGCGTGGACCCCGAGGAGCTGCTGCAGCTGCTGAAGGCGCAGAAGAGTGGCAATGCGCCGCTCGGCAGCGCACCGGCGTCGGCCCCGCATGCCTACCCGCCCGTTCCGCCACCGCCGGGGGCGTCGGCCGTGGCCGCGGACAGCACTGCTCCCGTCGACTCGACGCGAGCGGAGGCCTCCCATTACTTCGGATACGACATCTTCCGTCTGTCGCCCAAGACATTCGAGCCGCTCGCATTCGGTCCGGTGTCACAGGATTACCTGGTCGGACCCGGGGACGAGGTCATCGTCAACGTCTGGGGCGCGCAAGAGATGTACGCCAAGGTCGAGGTCAACCGCGAAGGCTTCCTCTTCCTTCCCGATCTCGGCCAAGTGTTGGTGAACGGCTACACACTCGAAGGTCTGAAGGGTCACCTGGAGCAGCGTTTGGCCAAGATCTACTCGGGCATCCGCGCCGACGGCAAGGGACGCACATTCCTCGACGTCACCCTCGGCAAGCTGCGCTCGATCCAGGTGTTCGTGCTCGGCGATGTCGTGCAGCCGGGCGGTTACACCATGAGTGCGACTTCCACGGCGATGAATGCGCTCTACTATGCCGGCGGCCCGACGCTGCAAGGCTCGATGCGCAACGCGCGCCTGCTGCGCAACAACAAGTTGGTGCAGGAGATCGATCTCTACAACTATCTGGCGCAAGGTGACCGCATGCAGGACACACGCCTCGAGAACGGCGACGTCGTCTTCGTCCCGCCCGTCGGCATCCGCGTCCAGCTGGAGGGTGAGATTCAACACCCAGCCACTTACGAGTTGCGGGCAGGCGACACCCTGGCCGATCTAATGGCCTTGGCTGGAGGCCTCGAATCCACTGCTGATCTCGATCGAGTGCAAATCGAACGTGTGATCCCGTTCCATGAACGCGCACCAATGGCCCAAGAGGATCGCAGGATTCTCGATATCAGCCTGAGCGGTGACGCGGGCCGACCCGGCGAAGGAACGGTGCTGGTGAATGGCGACATCGTGCGCATTTTCGCCATCGGTGAAATCCTCAAGAACACGGTCGAGCTGGTCGGTACCGCCGTGTACAAGCCGGGCCGCTACGAGCTTCGCGCCGGCATGCGCGTCGCCGACCTGATCGACGCCGCGGGGGGGCTGCTCGGAGACGCCTATCTCGGCTGGGCGCACTTGGTGCGCACGCGACCCGACAAGACGCGAGAAATCCTCTCCTTCGACTTGAAAGCGGCGTTGAGGCGTGATGCGGCGGCAAATCCAGAGCTGCAAGAATTGGATCAGGTCCAGGTATTCTCCCTCTGGGACATGCGTGACAAGCGGTACGTGCGCATCGAGGGGTTGGTGCGCAAACCTGGCCGGTTCGAGTACTTCGAGGGCATGACGGTGACCGACCTCATCCTCCACGCGGGTGGTTTGCGCGAGTCCGCGTACCGCGTGCGGGCGGAGGTGTCGCGCATCGATCCCGAAGAGGTTTCGGAGGGCAAGACCGCGACTCTGATTCAGGTGACGATGTCAGACAGCTTGGCGACCCCGAGCCAGGCGGCGGCCTTCAAGCTGCAGAAGAACGACATCATCTTCATCCGCGAGATCCCCAATTGGGGCTTGCAGGAAAACGTCTGGGTGACCGGCGAAGTGCGTTTCCCGGGCATGTACACGCTCACCAGCAAGATGGAGCGGCTGTCGAACCTCATCACGCGCGCCGGAGGACTCGAGCCCACGGCGTATCTAGGTGGGGCGAATTTCATCCGCAAGAAAGACGAGACCGGTCGCATGGCGATCGACTTCGGCGAGGCGCTCAAGCCGCACAAGAAGGGTTACAGCAAATACGACATGGTAATGGCCTCCGGCGACAGCATTCACATCCCGCGGGAGCCGAAGACCGTGAAGGTGGAAGGCGCCGTCGGCTACCCGTCGAGTGTGCTGTGGGAGAAGGGCCGAGACGTCGACTATTACATCGAGCAAGCGGGTGGACTGCTCAATATCGCCGACGGCGGCGGCGTCCGCATCATCATGGCGAACGGCCGCGTGCGCAGCAGTGGCTGGTTCAGGTCGCCGCAGCCCGACCAGGGCTCGCGCATCATCGTGCCGACTAAGCCGGAGAAGAAGGACACCGAAACGCTGAAGACCTTTGCCACCATCGTCGGCATCGTCACCAGTGCGGCGACCACGATTTACCTCATCAGCCAAACTACGGACTGACCCGAAGCCCGAACGGTCGGCCGCTTTCAGCGGCGTGATTTCTCGAGCAGGATCGCGGCCCCACCCGGACCGGAGAGCTCGACGCGAACGGTGCGATTCGTCACCCGTCGCGCCGGGGAAGGCAGACCCTCTCGGAGGGTTCGCGTCGACCGGACCTGGGTTGGCAGGATGACGTCGATGCTCGCCGGCCGCGACGAGGGATTTGCGAACAAGAGCAAGGTGCCGGCAGAGACCTGCCAGCAGCCCTCCTCCACCTTGCCTCCAGAACGCACGCGGTAAGCAATCTCTGCACATGGGACCGCGGTCACGATTTGGTCGAGCAGTCGCTGTGCCTCCACGGCGGTGACCTGCACGGTCGCCCACAGCGTCGAGTCGAGCGTTGGGAGCGGAAGATAGCGGCCATAGGGCCAGGCCGACTGTTTCTGTTTGTGCTTGTCGAAGATCGTGGGGTGTAAGTAGGGGTAGAAGAATACGCCGCGCGCCCCAGCGATGAGTGAAGAATACAGCGTGTATTGCAACTCACGTCGCTCGGGGACGAGGAACTTGACCGTCTCGAGACCCTCGATGAGGTCGTGACCATACGCCTGCAGGACAGGCCAGAACGGGCAGCGCAGCTGGTGCACTGGGAATCGTTCATCGATCGCCGACAATTGGCCGCGTTGGCGCGCCTCCGTCGTCACAGGGTAGTACGTGAACATGCGTGCCCGACCGATGTCGAGGAGCGCATCGTCGCGTTTGGCTTCTTCGATGACGAGGCCGTGCGCTGGATCCTCTCGACGCACGACGGTGTCGAGGAGCTCGACGGCACCACGGTCGCCGCCCTGTGCGATCTCGTCCTCGTACCATGCGAACAGTGCTGGATGGTCGCGCAGGCTGCGCACACAGGCGACGATCGTTGCCTCTTGCCGGCGTTCGAGCCAGCGTCTCGGCACCCCGAGGAGAACCCGCAGTCCGTGGCGACCGGCGGCATCGAGATATGCAAGCGCGCGCGCGATGTACTCGGCGGAGCTCGGAAAGTCGGCGGTCTCGAAGACGTAATTGTGCACCACGCCGAAGCCGGCGGCAGCGAGCAGCGAGCAAGCTTCCACCGGTACGGACATCATGCCGAGAACGCTGAGGTCGCGCAGCTGCGAGTCTGCGCTGACGGCGACGGTCGCGCCCACCCTTGCGGCACAGGTGAGGAGGAAGATCTGGACTGCGAAGGACAGCCCGCCAAAGCGACGGAGTCCTCGACGCTCCCGAGTCTCTGGGTGCCGGCGTTCTTCCATGCGCATCACTCCCTCGCGGCCCGTTGGGACAACAGGATGCCTTGACGCGGCGCCGCGGTCAGCAATCCAGGCGCCACGCTCGATCAAGCTCTGTCTGGTGTCAAGTGCACAGTCTGGATGCGTGCGCGCGTGACGGGAACGAGTTGTCAGCGCCGCGCTATCTGGTTTTGTGACTTGCATCTGTGGTTCAGGAATTGCTCTCCACGGCGATGGGAAAGTGTGACGACGATGGTGGGGAGGGACATGAGCAGGACGAGTGTCGAACAGCTCGCTGCGACGTCCGAAGCAACCGCCGAGACCGCGCTGGCCGAGCGCCTGGAGCTGGACCCGAGACCGCCGCAAGCAGTGGCCGACCGCGGCCATGTCGCGCCGGCGCGTGAGCTCGAGCGAACGCGCCCGGCCCCGCTCGACCTGGGTCTCGGGCTCGACATGCGCGCGGCGCTCCAACTGCTGCTGCGCAAGGCCAAGTTCATCGTGGCGATGACGGGCATCGCGATGCTCGCCGGCGTCGCGGTGACGATGCTCTCATCGCCCGAATACACCGCGAAGGTCGCGCTGCTGCCCACCGCGCCCGCGGATGGACTGGGGGCGCTCGGGATGGCGCCGTTCGCCAACTTTGCCTCCAACCTCGGATTGGGTCCGGGGGGAGCCGGCATTGCGGTCGCGTTTCCGGACATCATTCGCAGCCGACAAGTGCGCGAACGCGTGTTAGTGCAGGAATACGAAACTGAGAGGTTTGGTGTCGTGGCTCTCGATGCCTACCTCACCGACCCCGGCAAGGAAGTGCCGATGCGGCGGGCGAGAGCGCTGCGCGAGCTCGAGAAACGTGTGCGCGTCAGCGTCGACAAACTTTCCGGCGTGCTGCAGGTGGCCGTGACCATGCCCGAGGCGAAGTTGTCGGCGCAGGTGACCGAAGCCTTTGTGGCCGAGCTGGTGCAGGTAGAGTCGGCTCTGCAACAGGACGAGGCTCGCGGCAACCGGCAGTTCATCGAACAACGACTGGTGGAAACAACCGCGGCGCTGGAACATGCTGAGAATCAGCTCACGGATTTCCGCGAGCACAACCTGCGAATTGGCAACGATCCAGAGTTGTTGCTGCAAGGCGAGCGCTTGGCGCGTGAGGCCGAGATCCAGAAAAACGTTTACATCACGCTCACGCAACAGCACGAGCTGGCCAAGATCGAGGAAAGCCGGCGCGGCGCCGGCGTGCAAGTGATCGACCCGGCGAAGGAACCCTTCTCCAGGTCCAGCCCCATTCTGCTCAAGAACCTGGTTCTCGGTGCGTTCTTCGGCGGCGCGGGTGCTTGCCTGCTGGTCGTGGCGCAGGCGTGGTGGCGTGCTGCGAGAGCCCCGGGCGCACTGCAACGCGCCTGAACCCACGGACACGAGGCGAGGCATGGGCACGGAGCGCAATAGCTTTCTCCGCGACTCGTCCTACTCCTTGATCGCCAAAATCTCCATGGCGCTCGCTCGCGGCTTCGGCATCTTGGCGATCTCTCGCGCGCTGGGACCGGAACAGTACGGTCAATACGCCATCGTTCTCAATACCTACGTCGTGATGGTCATGGTCGGCGGCCTGGGGCTCGAACAGGCCAACACCTATTTCGTCGGGCGCACCCCGCAGGCGTGCCGGGCACTTCTGATCAATGCCGGTGCGACTTCGCTCGTCCTGGGCCTTGCTACCGTGTTGTTGTTCCTGGGGTTGGTGCGGCTGTGTGCCGGCTGGTTGTTCGAGGCAAGCGCCATCGGTCTCATGCGCGAAAGCATGCTCTTCGTCCCGGTGGCGATTCTGCACCAGCAGCTTTCGGGTCTCGTGGTCGGCCTATCGCGTTTCCGCTACTTGGCACTGGCGGAAGCGGGGAAATGGGGCGCCTATCTCGGCGTCATTCTAGTGCTGTCGGCGACAGGGACACTGGATGAGCGCAGCGCATTGCATGTGTTCTATCTGGCGATTGGTCTCACCGGTTGCTTGCACGTTGTCGTGATCCATGGCGAGGCCCGCCGCCTAGGGGTGGTCGATCTTGCGCGCCGGGATCTTGCTTGGCGCACTCTCCACTATGGCTTGCGAGCGTTCATGGTGAACGTCGTCAACCTGCTGAATTTCCGTTTTGACCTCTACCTGGTGAAGTATTTCCGCAGTCTATCCGAGGTCGGCAACTACTCGCTGGGGATGAACCTGGCCGAGATCGTCCTGTATTTCGGGCGAAGCATCAATGTTGTATTGTTCTCGCGCGTCTCGTCCAACCAAGAGCGAACGCGAACCCTGACGCCGGTGATCGCCCGTCACACCCTGCTTTTCGTTCTTGGCATGACCACGTGTATCCTCTTGGTCAAGGACACGTTGATCGCCACTTTTCTCGGCGATGGTTACGCCACATGTGCCAACATCGTGACCTTGACGTTGCCAGGAATCGCGGCGCAATCGTTGACGCTCGTGCTCATGGCCGATCTCCTCGGACGCGGCCAGCTGCGCCACGTGTTCGCCTCCGCGCTGCTGAGTTTCGTCGTGATGGTGGGGCTGGATCTGGCGTGGATCGCACCCCACGGCATCCACGCAGCGGCTGTGGCCTCGACCTTGGCCTACGTGGCACAGAGCGCTCTCCTGTTGCGCTACCACTCAGCGACCACGCACGAAGGCGTGGGGCGCTACCTGCTCGTCACCCGTCGCGAGCTGTCCGAACTCGTGGGTCGCATACGCCGGCTGGTGCCGGCATGAGGTCCCTGTCGATGGCACGGCGGTGGGGAAACGGTTGGGCGTCACGCGCGTGGTGGCTCGGGGGTGCGGCCGGCGTCGCGGCTCTCAGCTGGCGCGCCAGCTCGGCGATGCTGTTGCCGCTGGCGGCCCTGGCGTTCGCGATCACTCTCTTGGCTGCGGCCTACTATCCCGAGTTGAGCATGTTGCTTTATTACATCCCGGGGAAGATCGGGTTCGAGGAACGACTCGAACTGCGATGGGGAATCAGTGCCAACCAGATCTTTCAAGTGCTGTTCGGTCTGGTGCTGCTGCTGGCGCTCGCTCGGCGGCCGCAGCGGCCATGCTTTCCGCGCGTCACCTTGGGCTTCGCCGGTGGCCTCTGTGCGTTGATGCTCGTGGGGCTTGCGTACACGGACAACGTGCCCTACGGCGCTTTCAAAGCCATGTCGTACGCGTTGCTGGTGGTTCCTGGCGTCGCCTTTTTGGGGCTGCACGTGGATCATCCGCTGTTGATGCGGCGCTTCCTGCTCTTCTTCGGCGGCATCGCGCTTTGCATGATGCTGCTCGGACTGCGCAGTATTGGTTCTCTGGAGCAGGGGGACCGCTTGGCGGTGTTCGGTGGCGGCGCCAACGTCTATTCGCGCATGCTGGGGAGTGGATTGCTGTTGCTGCTCATGTTCGTCGTCTTGCTGCGCCGAGCTGGACATACAGCGCCCGCGTGGGCGTTGGCGGCGCTGCTCGGCCCCGCCTTCTTGGTGACGATGTACTATGCCGGCTCGAAGGGGCCAATGCTGGCGCTGTTCGTGAGCGCACTGTTCTTCGCCGCACTCCACGGTCGATTGCAGCGCACGCTCCTCATCGTCCTCATCGTTGTTGTCGGATTCGCCGTCGCGCGCCGAGGAAGCCGCGGCTTCGACGACGCGGTGGAGCTGGTCTCCGTGTCCCGGCTGTTTTTGAATCCCGCGGCCGAGATCTCATACGGCAGCTACGGGTCACGCTTGGATTTCTACAAGTACTCGGCCGAGCGGTTTTCGGAGCAGCCGCTCGTCGGCGTCGGCACAGGGGGGTGGGGCAGCCGCAGAACGTTGTTCGAGGAACGCGCATATCCGCACAACTTGTTCGTCGAGCTGTCGTGCGAGCTGGGTCTCGTGGGACTGTCAGTCATTGGCGCCTACTGTGCTTGGCTGGCGTTGCAGACGTGGCGATTGCTGCAGCGGGCGCGGCAATCGGAACACTACGTGGTGATCACGGGGCTGTCGGCGTGTCTGCTGTTCTGGTTCCTGAATGTGCAGGTGAGCGGTGACGTTGTGGACAACCGCAACCTGTGGATCTTCGCGGCGCTGACGGAGATCGCGGTGCGATTCACCCGCCGCCAAGCGATGGCGGCAGGGGGTGAGGGCTGAGGATGCGGATCCTCTACATTCATCAATACTTCTGCACGCGACAGGGGCGGAGCGGGACTCGTTCTTACGAGTTTTCCAAGCATCTGATCGCGCGCGGTCACCAGGTGACGATGCTCACCAGCACATCGCAGCTGTCGGATCTGCGCGTCGCTGGCGGCAAGCGGCTGTCGCGATTCTCGGTGGATGGCATCGATGTGATCGCGGTGCACGTCGACTACTCGCAGAGCATGGGCCCGATGCGGCGCATTTGGAGCTTTCTGCGCTTCATGGGGCTGTCGACCTGGATCGCTTGCCGCGAGCGACGTCACGACGTCGTCGTGGCGACGTCGACGCCGCTCACCGTTGGCGTGCCCGGGTTGATCGCGAGCTGGGTGCGCCGCACGCCGCTGGTGTTCGAGGTACGCGACCTGTGGCCGGAAGCACCGATCCAGCTGGGGTTCATTCGCAATCGGGGGTTGATCGCGTTCCTGCGCTGGTTCGAGCGCCTGGTGTATCGACGGAGCACCCGCATCGTGGCGCTGTCGCCGGGGATGCACGACGGCATCGTGGCCACCGGCGTCGTCGCCACCAAGATCGACACGATCCCGAATTGCTCGGACCTGGATCTCTTCCGGGCGGGGCCCGTCGACAAGAGCGCCGTTCCCGAGCACGATCTCGCCGGCGCCTTCGTGGTCACGCACGCGGGCTCGCTGGGGTTGGCGAACGGGCTCGATGTCGTGCTCGACGCGGCAGCCCGCGTGCAGCACGCGGGTTGGACGGATGTGCGCTTCCTGGTGCTCGGCGAAGGCGCGGAGGCAGTGAGTCTGCGCGCTGAAGCTGCGAACCGGGGCCTGGACAACGTGGTGTTCGCCGGCAGCGTGCCGCGTGCAGAGGTCGGACGGTTCCTGCAAGCGAGCGACGCGTGCTTGGTGCTGTTCCGCGCTGTTCCGGTCCTGGGCACCAACTCGCCGAACAAGCTGTTCGACGCGCTGGCCGCTGGGCGGCCAGTCATCGTCAACACCACGGGCTGGATGCGCGAGTTGGTGCAGCAACATGCGTGCGGCCTGGTGGCGGAGCCCGGTTCCGGGGCGTCGTTGGCGCAACAGATCGGGGTGCTGCGGCAGGATCCCGAGCCGCGCGTGGCCATGGGGTCGAGGGCACGACAGTTGGCGGAGCGCGAGTTCGACCGCGCGGTCCTCGCGCAGCGCTTCGAACGCAGCCTTCACATCGCAGCGGGTCTGGCCGGTGCCAACGCTCCGGCGCCAGGAAGCGCAGCACCAGTCCCGCCGACCCCGGCGCGTTTCCGTCCGCCCGCTCAGGAGGCAATTCGGCGGGCGCAGGGGAATGAAACGGGGGAACGGATTGTTGTAGGCGGAATGCAGGCGTATAATGAGTCGGCCGGCCCGGAGAGTTCGCCGCAATGAAATCCGAGAGATCCATGAGCCACAAAGCATCCCGCGATTGCCGCCGATTCCTGGTTCTGGCGATGGCGTCCGCGTTCTTGTTTGCCGGTTGCACTACCGAGCCCGAGATCGGCGGCCCACCACCCACCGCCGTCGCCGACATCTCGATCCTCAACCTGCACTCCAACAATCCGGATCCAGCGTCGATCGCCACCTGTCAGACCGGGGCTGCCGTGCGCCTCGAGGCGCATGGCTCGTACGATCCCGCCGGTCAGCCGCTCGAGTTCGAATGGCGCGACGAAGTGGATTACGGCGACGGCATCCGGATCGCGGCCCCCGACTGGGGCGCGGGTGCGAACGTGCGCCACACCACCGAGTACGAGCTCTCGGCCTATTTCTCCACTGTCGCGTTTCACTACCTGACGCTCACGGTGTATACGCGCGATGGACGGAGCGCCAGCCAGACGCTGCGGGTCACGGTGACTTCCTGCGAGAGCTGCGGCATCCCCTGATTCCGGCCGCCCGGTCCCACGTTCACTCCTGGGCCCTTGCCAGCGGCATATCCTGCTGTTATCGTCCGGGGAAAGACGAGCAACCCGGGCGCGAGCCCGATTTCCCCCGAGGCGTCGTATGCTGGATTCCGACGTCCGCGCACGCGTACACCGCTTGCAGGCCGATGAGAGCGAGCCAGACGGCAAGTTGATCGGCGAAGGTCTCGCGTTCGATGATGTCGTCGTCGTGCCGCGCTACAGCGACGTGCACCCCACTGCGACCGACACCTCCGCGTGGCTCACCCCCAGCATCCGATTGCAGATTCCGATCACCAGCGCCGCCATGGACACGGTGAGCGAGTCGCGCTTGTGCGTGGCGCTCGCACGCGAAGGCGGCATCGGCTTCATCCACAAGAACCTGAGCCCGGAAGATCAGGCCGAACACGTGCGGCGGGTGAAGCGCAGCGAGTCGGGCATGATCACCGATCCGGTGTCGTTGGCCCCGAATGCGAGCGTCGACGATGCGCTCGAGCTGATGCAGCACTACCGCTTCTCCGGAGTTCCCATCGTCGAGGGTGGCAAGCTGGTCGGCATCCTCACCAACCGTGACTTGCGCTTCGTCAAGGACACGCGTGTTCCGGTGAGCACGCTCATGACCCAGGAGAACTTGGTCACCGCGCCGCAGGGGACGACATTGCAGGAGGCCGAACACATTCTGCACCAGCACCGCATCGAGAAGCTCCCGATCGTCGACGCGGATTTCCATCTCGTTGGGCTCATCACGGTGAAGGACATCCAGAAGCGGTTGGATTTCCCCAACGCGTGCAAGGACGATCAAGGCCGGTTGCGCGTGGGCGCGGCACTCGGTGTCGGCAGCGATGCCGAAGAACGTCTCGAACGGTTGTTGGTCGCGGGTGTCGATGTGGTCGCCGTGGATTCGGCGCATGGCCACACGGCGAACGTGCTCGATCTGGTCAAACGCATCAAACGGCAGCGGCCGGAGTTGCAGCTCGTGGCCGGAAACGTGGTGACGGCCGAGGCCGTGCGCGATCTCGTGCGCGCCGGCGCCGATGCCATCAAGGTCGGCATGGGACCGGGATCCATCTGCACCACCCGTGTCGTGGCCGGGATCGGCATGCCGCAAGTGACGGCCATTCTCGAGTGCGCGCAAGCGGCCGCCGATTCAGGCACGCCGATCATCGCCGATGGCGGCATTCGCTACTCGGGCGACGTCACCAAAGCGCTGGCTTCGGGGGCGCATTGCGTCATGATCGGCAGCCTCTTTGCCGGCACCGAGGAAAGCCCGGGCGACATCGTGCTGTTCGAAGGACGCGCGTACAAGGCGTACCGCGGCATGGGCTCGATCGGCGCCATGCAGGCCGGCAGTGCCGACCGCTACTTCCAAACGCGGGGAGCTTCCAAGCTGGTGGCCGAGGGTGTCGAGGGTCGTGTGCCGTACAAGGGCACCTTGCGCGATCTCGTCTATCAGCTGGTCGGTGGATTGCGCGCCGGCATGGGCTACTGCGGCGTGGACGACATCGAGTCGCTGCGACGCGAGACACGCCTCGTGCGCGTTTCCGCCGCCGGTCTCGGCGAAAGTCATCCGCACGACATCTCCATCACGCAGGAAGCGCCCAACTACCAGGCGCCATAGGTCGTGGAGCAGAGGCGCACCGACGACAGCCAGCACACTCCCGAGGCCGGCCCAACCCGGCTGCGCATCGCGGCCGTCGAGCCCTACTACGGTGGCTCGCACAAGCATTTCCTCGACGACCTCGCGCGCTGCAGCCGGCACCACATCGAGCTCTTCACTTTGCCGCCGCGGCTTTGGAAGTGGCGTGTGCGCGGCGCGGCATTGCAGCTGGCGCCGGCACTGAATGCCGCCGGTCCCTTCGATGTCCTGTTCTGTTCGGACTTCGTCAACGTGGCCGATCTGCGAAGCCTGCTCGATCCTGCACGCCGCACGCTTCCTCTGCTCTACTACCTGCACGAAAACCAGCTGCGCTACCCATTGTCGCCGGACGAGAAATTCGATCCATACTTCGGATTCACCAATGTGTTGTCGTGCCTTTCCGCCGAGGCGGTGGCGTTCAATTCCGAATTCCATCGCCGGGATTTCTTGCAGCACCTTCCGGAGTTCTTGCCGCGCCTGCCAGATTACGACCGCGGGCGCGTCGTGGAGCAGATCCGCGCCAAGGCCGAGGTGCTGCCGCTCGGTCTCGATCTCGAAGAGCTGGAGCGCCTGCGGCCAGAAATGACAACGAGGAACGCGAATGCGCGCCGCGAACCCAGACGGCTGCTCTGGAACCATCGTTGGGAGTTCGACAAGGCGCCGGACCGTTTCTTCGCAGCACTCGATGCCCTCGTCGCGCGCGACGTGCCCTTCGTGGTGGACGTGATCGGAGAATCCTTCGCCCGGCAGCCACCGGTGTTCGACGCTGCACGCGCGCAACTCGGTGCGCGACTCGGGCGCTTCGGGTTCATTCAGGATCGGGAAGAGTACGTACGGGCGCTGTGGGAAGCGGACATCGTGGTGTCGACGGCGAAGCAGGAATACTTCGGCATCGCCATGGCGGAAGCCGTCGCCTGCGGCGCCTGGCCGATCGCGCCGTGCGCGCTGGTGTACGAGGATCTCTACGGCGGTGCGGGCGCCGACCTGCATCTCTATCGCGACGACGCCGAGCTGCTGCAGCTCCTGGAGCATGCGCTGACTGAAGAAACGCTTGCACCGCCACCGCACCTGCGGGAGCGCCTCGAGAGCTTCTCCTGGCGGCGGATGGCGCCGCGCTTCGATGCCCGGTTCACGGCGTTGGCCGGGGCGGCGAGACGGGCCACAGCAGGAGATTGACAGCGACCGCAGCTCCAACGACACTCCGCGCGTGGAACCATGGACATCATCCAGGAGGTCGAGCCGGATGCGGAGAGCGCACGCCTGGCTGGTCGCAGCACTTGGGCTCGCGGCGATGTTCACATCCAACCTCGTGCCGGCGATTGCAGCCGAGGAAGTCGTCATCCGCGTGCCGATCACGGGCATGATCGACATGGGGCTAAGCCCCTTCGTGCGCCGCGCCTTCGATGAAGCAGAGGAGCGGGGCGCGCGCGCCGTCCTGTTCGAAATCAACACGCTCGGCGGCCGGCTCGATGCAATGCTCGAGATCCGCGACGCCATCGTCGAGGCGCGCGTGCCGACCTTGGCCTTCGTGCACCCGCGCGCCATCAGCGCCGGCGCTCTGATCGCCATCGCCTGCGACAGTCTGTACATGGGGCCAGGCAGCACCATCGGTGCGGCGACGCCAGTCGAGGGTGATACGGGCAAGAAGGCGAGCGAGAAAGTCGTCTCCTACTCGCGCAGCGAATTTCGCAGCACCGCCGAGCGCAAAGGCCGCGATCCTGAGATCGCTGCCGCCATGGTGGACGAGTCGATCGAGATCGAGGGCGTGGTGCGAGAAGGCGAGCTGCTGACGCTCACCGGCAGCCGCGCCGTCGAGCTCGGATTCGCCACCGCCCTCGTCGAATCCCAAGATGCAGTGCTGCGCCGCAGTGGGTTGAGCGGCGCCGTCGTGCGCACGCTCGCTCCCAACTGGGGCGAGAACTTCATCCGCTTCCTCAACCATCCAGTCGTGGCCGCAGTGCTGATGGCGATCATCTTCTTCGGCATCATCGCCGAAGTGCAGACGGCCGGCTGGGGCGTGCCGGGGACGGCGGCGTTGGTGTCGTTGCTGCTGTTCCTCGGCGGGCGCTATGTCGTGGGGCTCGTGGGTTTCGAAGAGCTGTTGTTGCTGCTCGTGGGTTTCGCGTTGCTCGTCGTCGAGGCGCTCTTCATTCCGGGATTCGGGATCGCCGGCATCGTTGGCATCCTGTGTCTCGTCGGCAGTCTAGTGCTGGCATTGCTCGGGCATGCGCCGACGACGGCCGATTTGGTGGGAGCGCTCTACACCATGGGGTTCGCGCTCGTAGCCGCCATCGCGGGGGCGCTGGTGCTCTTTCGCTACGTGGAGCGCATTCCGGCTTGGCGGCGCGTGACACTCACGGTCACGCAACGCCCTGAGGAAGGCTACATCGCGCGTCCGACGGACAGCAGCCTCGTGGGTAGAATGGGCGTCGCCGCCACCGATCTGCATCCCTCGGGATCTGCGGCCATCGACGGCAAGCGTTACGATGTGGTGTGCGAGGCGGGGTATGTGGAACGTGGGGCGCGCGTGCGCGTTCTCAAGCACGAGGGATATCGCATCGTCGTCGAGGAAATCGCCGAGGCAGCGCGCCCACAGGCGTAGCGGCTGTTCGTCGTCGAGGAAATCGCAGCGGACGCGCGCCCGCAGGCGTCGCGGTGCCGCAATGACAAGGAGGGTTCCGTGGAGCAGATTGGCGTTGTGTTCATCGTGCTCATCATTCTGGGCATCATCTTCGCGCTCAGCTTTCTCAACTACTTCGTGCCCATTGGCCTGTGGCTCACCGCCTACTTCTCGGGCGTGAAGGTGAGTTTGTTCGCCATGATCGGCATGCGGTTGCGCAAGGTGCCGCCGACAGCCATCATCAATCCGCTCATCAACGCTACGAAGGCTGGCCTTTCCCTGGAGTCATCGCTCTTGGAAGCACACTACCTGGCGGGCGGCAACGTCGATCGCGTGGTGAAGGCGCTCATCTCGGCGGACAAGGCCAACCTGGGCTTGTCGTTTCAGCGCGCCACCGCCATCGATCTCGCCGGGCGCGACGTGCTCGAAGCCGTGAAGGTGAGCGTCAATCCCAAGGTGATCGAGACGCCGAAGGTGTCCGCGGTGGCCAAGGACGGCATCCAGCTGGTGGCGCTCGCCAAGGTGACCGTGCGCGCCAACATCGAACGACTCGTGGGCGGCGCCGGCGAGGAGACCATTCTGGCGCGGGTCGGCGAGGGCATCGTCTCCACCATCGGGTCGTCGGCGACGCACAAGGACGTGCTCGCGAATCCGGACCTCATCTCGAAGACGGTGCTGCAGAAGGGACTCGACAGCGGCACGGCCTTCGAGATCCTCTCCATCGACATCGCCGATGTCGACGTGGGCCGCAACATCGGCGCCATGCTGCAGACGGATCAGGCCGAAGCGGACAAGCGCATCGCGCAAGCGCGGGCCGAAGAGCGGCGCGCCATGGCGGTGGCGCTCGAGCAAGAGATGCGCGCGCGCGTCGAAGAAATGCGTGCACGCGTCGTCGAATCGGAAGCCGAGGTGCCGCTCGCCATAGCGCACGCCTTCCGCGAGGGCAAGCTCGGCGTCATGGACTACTACAACATGCGCAACGTGCAGGCCGATACCAGCATGCGCGAGTCGATCGCGCGGCCTCCGGCCGAGCCGGAAGGCAAGCCGCCGGTCAAGTAACGGCGCCGGTTCGGGTCCGCGCCTAACGGTGTCGAGTTCACCGAGCTCGAGGCAAGCGAATGCACGCCGGCTCGAGCTGTTCGAGGAGGGGTCGTTCTGGATTCCTGGATCGTCATCGTTCTCATGATCGTTTTCTCGCTGATCGCGCGACAGCGTCGCAAGGGTCAGAGCCAGCAACCGCGCCGGCGCGAGCCGGCGCGGCCTCGGCCCTTCGAGTCCATGCCGCGAGCCCAGATCCCGACACAGAAGCCGCGAACCGAGTTGCCGCCTCCGTGGCAACCGGCGCCACGCGAACCCATGCCCGAGGCGGAAATCGATGTCGGCGAATGGGGGGAGGCCGACGCTGCGCCAGCCCCGTGGTCGGTGCAGGAACGAGGTGTCGAAGAGACGCCGGCGTACGATGTCGATATCGTGCGCGAGGACCTTCCCGTGCGCGTTCTGCTCGAACGTCTGACGAAGGCATCGGCTGCGGCGACGGCCGCAGAGAGTTCCCGTCTGGCCGCAGACGTCGCGGTGACAACGGCGCCGCTCGCCCGACGTGGGCACGCGGAGTCACAGCGGCTGCGTGACCTGCGCGCGCAGCTCGCGTCTTCGGCTTCGGTGCGCAACGCAGTGCTCCTGCGCGAGATCCTCGGCCCCCCCAAAGCCCGCGGCCGCTGACCAAACGCGCGGCGCTCTCGAACCGCGCGCTCCTTGCGGATCTAGAAGTCGGTGCCCGAGCACGAGACCCCGGTTGGGGTCATCGTTGGCGCCACGCTCGGTCTGCTGGCTTTCGTCTTGGCCTTCACGTTCAGCCAGGCTTTTTCGCGCTACGAGGTGCGCAAGGTGAGCCAGCAAGCCCTGATCGACATGCAGTCGAGCATGAACCCGCCGAGCCCAGCGAAATGATCTTGGTTCCTCGCCTGGGATGCTGCTCAGAACCCGGCGAAATGGACGATGGCGGCGAGGATCATCGCTCCCAGGAACCAGAAGCAACGCTCGATCACGGCCAAGCGCCATTGGCGCCCGAAGGCACGGTTGCTGTCGCGTTCCTGCTGCAAATGCGCCAGATCGGTGGACAATTGGCTCTCGTGGATGCGGAGCTGCTGGATCGCCTCGTCGTGGTTGGCGATGCGACCGTTGGAAACGTCGAGGCGATGGTTGATGCCGTCGACCTTCGCCTGCAGCGTCGCGAGCGTCGCGGAGGTCTCGCTCTTGAGCTCGCCGAGGTTGCGGATGATCTCTTGGGTGTCGGTGAGTGCCATGCGCGCTCCGTGATTGCGCGGGAGGGGCCGAAACCGCATCCCTTCCCTCGGCTTCAGAGTCCGCGGAGAAAGGCGAGGAGCGCGCGTCGCTTGTGCTCGGGGAGGGCGATGAAGGCGTTGCGGGCGACGGACCCTTCGCCGCCATGGAGCTCGATGGCTGCCTCGATGGACGGCGCGCGACCATCGTGCAGGAACACTTGCGACAGGCGCAATCCCATCAATGGCTCGGTGCGGAACTCCGAGGGCGACGCGATCCCGAAGCAAATATCGGCGAGCTCCGGGCCCATGTCGTGGAGCAGCATGTCGGCGTAAGCGCGCACCAGGCGATTCGAGAGCGCCGGGACATCGCTAGGACCGGTGCGCAGTGCCGGAACGTGGCACGCGGCACAACCGATGCCGGCGAAGATCTTCTCGCCGAGCCGCACTTCGCGCCCACTCGTGACGGGAAGTGGCGGCGCCAAGAAACGCACGAACTGGGAAGCCAGCCGCACATCCTCGTCGCTCAGCTCGGGTTCTGGCAGCGGATCGACTCCTGGGGGGATCGGCAGTCCGCCGACGCTTCCTTCGTCGGGCGCGGCGGACGTGGTGATCCCCTGTTCGATTTGAAAGGCCCCGGCATTGAACTCGGCCAAGGTCGGCACGAACGCCTTGCGACCGAAACGGCCAACGCGCCCGTCCAAGAATCGGTTGGCGCGACCGGAGATGCCGTCGCCGTTGGCGTCGTCGGGGTCCTCGCGCGCGAGCAACGTCGAATCGGCCACGGCATCGAGCAAGCCGAAGCCGAAGACATCGGGGATCGTGCGCTGAGCTGTGCTCGCGTCCGCGGGCACGGGCTCTTGCTCGATGCCGAGGGCGTCGCGCAGTGCCTGTGTCACCTGGGTTTGGAACACGGGGCCGCCGCGGTCGAAGAGGAGATCGCAAGTGCTGGCCGGGGGTGCCGAGTCTTCTCGCGGCGCGGAGTCGCCGGAGACCGCAGCGGAGCGCAAAGCAGCATCCGGCGACCCGATCGCCGCGAGCGTGGCAGGGATGGCCGCATGCAGCTCGATCTCGTCGCCGGTGCCGCCCACGATCGGGTCTTCGTGACACTCGGCGCAGGCGTCGGCGTTGAACAGGGGCCCGAGGCCCGTCGCGGGAGTGAACACGCGCTCGAACACGACGCGCCCTTGGTCGAACTCCTTGCGTTGCTCGGCACTGAGACCCGCGATGGGATCGCCCAGCTTGGGAACTCGGCCGCATTGGGGTTCGACTGCCGCGGCGACGAGGAAGGCGAAGAGCATCGCGAATCCAGAGATGCGACCGAATCCCAACATGAGCGTACCTCGACGACTGCGACAGGCGGCATTCCCAGCGCATCCGAGATGCGATCTTCTGCGCGTGCCGTTCGCGACCCCGCACAGCCAGGACGCGGTGTCGATGGCTCGTGCGGTTCGTGCAGGAAGTCCCGCATGGGTGCATGCGATCGTCGTGCCGGAACAGAATGGCACCGGATCTCGCGTGTTACGAAACGATGCGCCATCTCATCTCTCGCGATCGGCCTCTGCATGCTGCCGGATGCAATGCGCGGCGACGCGTGCGGCATCGCACCGTGACACTGCGGCCGCCAGGCGGCAGGCACACTCGAAGGTTGCCGATGCCGGCACCCGTGGACGCCGTGCCTTGGAGTCTCTATGCTTTGTTCGCACGAAAAAGGTCGGCGCTCGTAGTCCACCCGCGCCATTGGTCGGGCCCGCGAGACCGGACCGGAGTGCCGCGTCGGGGAAGCCCTGCCAGAAAACGCTGGAGCGCCGGAGTGAGCGTGCTCGTTGTGCTCACCGCGGCGTACGCAGCATGACGGTCGGCTTGAGACACGGCCGCTGCACTTGAGGAGCCAAGCCGATGCCGTTTGCTATCCAGGACTGCTGGGCACCACTTGTATGAGTGCCCTGTCTCCAAACTGGTCTCGCCCCGATCGGGTGATGCTCGAAGGAGAACGTCCGCCTGTTGACGGCGAGTTGTTTCGATACGGCAGTCGCGACGGCGGAGAGCCACGGCTCTTCTGGTGGCTCTTCTGGCCCTGCACATTCTTGCTATTCGCCTTGGTGCATTTTCCTATCGATCGCCTCGACGCCCTCATCCGCCACGTCTTCAGCGCACTCCCGGATGGGACGTTCCCAGCGACTTGGTCAGGAACGAGCGGCGAAATCACCGATCCAAAGAAGGTGGGAGCGCTTCTGATCTCGCCAATGCTGGGATTCTTGTTCTACGGCGCCCTGCTCGTTCTGTTGCTTCCATTCGTGCGCTCCATCCTGCGCAGCGGTTTCTGCCCAAGTTTCGCCCGATTCCTGCGCAGCCACAAGCGACTCGTATGCGGCAGTTTCGCGGGGCTTTGCATTCTGACGGTGCCGTTCCGGCAGCCGTACGCGCTGTCGGGCCTCGGGTTCTTTGCCGCCAAGATGAGCCTCTCCCCGTTCGACCGTACCAGCGAGGAGTTTCCCTGGACGTACCGCCGCCTCCTCATGCCGGCACTCGCGAACAGTTTTCAGCTGCGCGGGGCGCTCTATTGGGGCTTCAGCTTGCTGTGCACGATCGGCCTTCTTGCGCTGGTGATGTACTGCATCGACCAGTGGAGCGGCTCCGTTTCCGGTACTCGACGAGATCGTGTTCCGCACGGGTCGTCCTCGCTAAGTCGTACACTCGTACTCGTCTCGATGTGCACATCTAGCTTCATCATGTCCAACTTCATCTGGCCCGGCTATCCGGAACAGCTTGCCTATGCGCTCATTCTGGTGGCCGCCAGTGCACCGATGACACGTCTGGCTCGACTTGCCATCGTTGCGCTGGCGCTGCTCGCGCACGAGGCCACCGCTTTCGCCCTCACGCCCATCATTGTCATCTGCTTCCCGCGCGGTGAACGTCTACGAGCGCTCTCGATCATTGGCATCTATGGGTTATTGTGGTTGCTGAGCGCGTCGTTGACCGGAACGACGCTCACGGAGATTCTCACGACGCACCAGATTCTGGGATCGCAAGCGCAGCGCTCTGTCCTGAGCATGATTCACGACCACCCTGGGCGGTTCGCGCTCGGCGTTGCGCTGGGGCACAAGCTGGCATGGCTGGCGGTGGGGTTTGCGTTCTTCTCCCTGTGGAGACAAGGTCGACGTGCTGACGCCAGAGCGCTTCTCGTACTCACCCTCGTCCCATTGCTCGCACTGCTCGTGGCTTGGGATACCAGCAGGATGACAGGGTTGGGGTTCCTCGGGGTCGTTTTCTCGATTGCCCTGCTCTTGCAATCGGGTCTGCTGCAGAGACGCGTCGTGCTGTTTGTCGCACTCCTGAATCTCTTGACCCCGTCGTATAACATCATGCTGGTCGAACCGATCAGTTATCCCTTCGACGGCGCTTACAATGGAATTCACGCGGCACTCATGTGGCTGCACACCGTATTGCTGCACCGACCGGGATAGGTCGGCGGTCAAACACACGAGAGGCCCGGCCGAAGCCGAGCCTCTGTGCAGGTGGCATTGCAGCGGGCGAACGTCGAAGAGCATTCGTCGTCATGGGAAGATCCGGGCGACGGCCGGGTTCAAGGCAAAGCAGTCAGACTCGTTGTGTTCTGTTCTTACGGCGAGTACTCTATCGTTGTCGCGAAAGGGAAGCGAGGTTTCAGGCGATGGCTGAATGGCCATAGGCGTCCTTGGCCTCAGCACGGCAGCTTGCCCACTACACCAGAAGCTCAAGTGCTACGTCGAGCGGCTGGCCGTCGGCGTGCCGCCCTCGCCAAGCCATCTTCGTCGGTTGCCCCCGAGATATCTCCCCTCGAACGACCACGCCACCGGATGCGGCGGGCGGAGCCCCCGTTGGTTGCGGCAGAGCCCTGTCGTGGGCGGAAGGGGCCGTGAATCATGAAGCACCTCGTCCGCAGCTCGACTGAATATGGCGCGTCTCTGTTTGCCGCCATTCTGCTGTGTGCAGTCGGTGCGCTCTTCGGGCCGATTGCAGCGCAGACCGTCCCGCCCAACCAGCGCGGGGACCCGGCCATGGAGCGGATGGGCACGCACAACGCTGGCAACATGCGCACTCTGTTCTGGAACTTCGGGATGATCGGCGACCGTCCGGCCGATCCAGGAAACGTGGACTTGAGCGTCTTCCACTCGGTCGAGGCGCCGCGCGGATCGGGCATGAACTACTCGGACGGCATCACACCGTTCGTCCTGTCTCGCATCGTTCAGAACGACAACGCGGTTGCTTACATCATGGAGACGGGATTCCACGAGCGCCAGGCCACCAGCCCCTACTTGAACCGCATCATGCGCTTCGAGCCGCGACCCGGCTACTTCCAGCTGGACCCGGGAATCAATTTGAGCCGCTCGCCAGCGCAGAGCAGCGACCCGCGCACCTGGCCCGACTTCTGGCCGGACAAACTGAACGATTCGGACGACCCAGGCTGGCGCGGTTCGTGGAACGGGTATTTCGGCAAGCGCGCCGCCGCCGACCAGGAGAGCTTCATGGTCCTGGATGATCAGGCCTACGACGCCTGGGATTTCGTGCCTGACCAGCGCGATCCGACCCGCCGCGGTCTCGCTTTGAGGATCGAGGTGCGGAGCCTGCAGTGGTCCCAGGAGCTTGTCCGCGACGTGATCTTTTGGCACTACGACATCACCAACGAGGGCACGACGGATTACAACGACAATCTCATCTTCGGCGTGTACATGGATCCTGCAGTGGGTGGTTCATCCATCTCGTGTGACGGCATCATCGAGTCGGACGACGACAATGCCTACTATGACACGGCCTCGGGGCTCAACATGGGCTACTACTGGGACAGTCTCGGGCACGGGGTCGACCTGTCCGGGTCGTGCGGTACCACCGGCTACGTTGGGTGCTCCTTCCTGCAGACAGCGGGAAGGCCATTCGATGCCATGGACAACGATCTCGACGGCATCACGGACGAGCGGCAGGACGGGGGCCGTGGCGTCTTGATCTCCGGGCGGGATGCAATTCGGGCTTACGCCGTAACACAATACGACACTCTGAGCTTCGAGGCTCGCTACGGGCCGCTCGAGAATCGTCCGGCCTACGTCACGCAAGTCCTTTGGACGGGCGATGAGGACATGGACTGGACTGCCGCGCTCGACGATCTCGGGGCGGACGGACTGCCCGGCACGCAAGACACGGGCGAGGGAGATCAGGCACCGACCGATGGAGAGCCGGACTTCGACCGAGCGGACGTCCACGAGGCGGACCAGCTTGGCCTGACTGGCTTCAAGTACAACCGCATTCGTGCGGGGATTGGCAACCCCGACCCGACGACGGATAACATTGTTTTCTACACTGATGCTTTGAACTGGCCACAAAGGCTCTGGGACCACTTCACTGCACCGAACCCCGCGGACCGCTTTGATCCCGCACTCATCGGGTACTGGAACATCGGCGTGCTGTTCGCTTCGGGCCCGTTCACCTTGGCCGCCGGCCAGACGACGCGGTTCAGCTTGGCGCTGGCGTACGCGCCCGATCTGTCTGCCCTCCGGCAAACGGTGCAGACCGCACAGCTCGTTCATGAGGGCAACTACGAGATGCTCGCCGTGGACGTGTCGGCAAGCGATCTGCATGCTTCGAGCGGCCCGGATGGAATCCGTCTCGAGTGGCGTGCGGGTGAGGACTTCGCGGCATTTCGAGTGTGGAAGGCCGAAGGCGAAGCAGCAGCAGAGGTCGACTACGAGCGGCTCGACTCGCGAGGAATGCTGTCGCAAGCGGGACGCTGGCAGTACCTGGATGCAGACGTCGTACCCGGCCAGGCCTACAGTTATCGTCTCGAAGCGATCGCGACCGATGCGACGCCGTACTTCTTGGGACCCGTCGTCGTTCGCGCCGCCGGTCCGGCGCGCTGGACATTGGATGTCCTGGGACCGAATCCAGGACGCGACGCAGCGCATCTGCGTTTCGACCTGCCGGCCGCGTCGGAAGTGCGGGTCGAAGTCTTCGACGTTGTGGGGAAGTGCGTGCGACATCTGGTCACTGCGCACCTGCCGGCGGGCCGACACCCCATCGTTTGGGACGGGCGCAACGACGCGGGACATCGGGTTGCTGGCGGGCTGTATGTCGTGCGCCTCTCGGGATCGAACGTCACCCGAAGCCGGCGCGTCATGCTGCTGCGCTGATCTTCCCGCTCCACTCGGAGCGGGTGGCATGGGTGGGGGATCACGACACGGCTGAGAAATGTGAACGCCATGAGATTGCGTAGGAAGTCGAAGGTCGGCACCGGGGAAGATTTTCTGCGATGATCCGCAACACGAAGCTCATGCTGCAATTCGCCGTGGCGCTGGTCTGGGCGCTGCCGGCGGTCAGTGTCGAGCTCCCCCCGTGCGCGGGCTTCGAAGCAGGTGATCGCGCCGCGTGCGACACGATCACGGTTCTTGAAGATCGTGCGAATCCGACCGGTCGGAAGATCGACCTCAATGTTCTCGTGCTGCGCGCCGAGAAGTCAGACGGTCGTGCACCGCTCTTCCTCCTTGCGGGAGGCCCTGGTCAAGCCGCCACAGACCTGGTCGAGCTCGCACGCGGGCCATTCGAGGCCGTGCGGAAGTTTCGCGACCTCGTGCTGGTCGATCAGCGCGGGACTGGGAAATCAAACCGAATCGACTGCCCGAACCACTCGGACACCGATCCCCGTGAGGCATTTGGCGCGCTATTCGATCCCCGAGAGGTCGACGTATGCCGCAAAGAAGCACTGCAGCATTCAGATCCGCGTTTGTACGGCACCTTACAGGTCGTGGCGGATCTGGACGAAGTGCGCTCGAGGCTCGGTTATGAACGCGTCATGTTGTGGGGTGGCTCGGGCGGTACGCGCACCGCGCTCGTTTGGCTCCGAGAGCACCCCGACCGCGTCCAAGCCGTCGCCATCGACGGCGTGACGCCGACCTACTTCCGGGCCCCTTCCGGCTACGCGCGCGGGTCGCAGGACGCTTTGGATCGTGTCTTCGCCGACTGCGAGGCGCAAGTGCCTTGCAAGGCTGCATACCCCGACCTGCGCGGTGACTTCGAGCGGCTTCTGCACGGCTTCGACGGCGGACCGGTCCGGACCTTCGTCACCAAGGAAAACGGCGAGAAGGTCGCCGTCGACATGCATCGGGGGGACTTCGGGTACGCCGTGCGCGGCATTCTCTACAACGCGAGGTTCATCGCCCAGCTGCCCAAAATGATCCATGCCGCTGCAACGACGCACGATTTGAGCGCCTTCGCACAGCTCTACTGGAGACGCGATGTCGGGATCCGGAGTGCGGTGGCGATGGGAGTACACTTTTCCATCTTCGGAACCGAAGATCTGCCGTTCATCGACCGGGCGATGATTCCAAAGCTGACGGAAGGTACCTTCCTGGGCACATATCTTCTCGACCAGTACGCGGCTGCGTGCGAGGTCTGGGGCAGCCGGGGCGATCTGCCCAGCAACTACTTCGACCCGGTGCGGTCGAACGTGCCGGTTCTGCTCGTCTCTGGCTACTACGATCCGTCGACGCCCTCGCACGTGGCGGCGGAAGTCGCCACGCATTTGTCCAACAGCCGCCACATCGTCGTGCGCAACGAATCGCACGGCGCCGGTTTCGGATGTGCCCGGCAGCTCGTCGTCGACTTCTTGAACAGCGCATCGCTGGAGGGACTGGGACCGGCTTGTGAGGACGCCGCCCCGATCGAGTTCGCGCTGCCGGAGAAGGCGCCTGAGTAACGGGGATGCACATCCCCTCGTGCTGGATGCGCGTCACCCAGGTAGGTCCAACGGATGCCATCCACGACGGTTTCTAAAAGCGCAATGCTAGTTCGACGCTGATCTGCGAAAACCAACCGCCTGCAAAGACGTCGTTATGAAATCCTTCGTGGGATTCGTCGAAGTACTCGCGATAGCCCGTGCCGAGATCCACTCCGATCTCGAGGAAGTCCGTATGGATCGGTGTCAGCCCGATGCCAAAGTACCCCGACACGTTGAAGAGACCATCGCGCCAGATCTCTTCGCCGTGGCCGAGATCGTCGATCGCGAACACGGGGTTGGCGTAGTACCAGCCCAGGCGCCCGCCCCGAATTCCAGCGAAGCCGCTAAGGAACCTGCTGCCGTAGAAGGGGAGACGTGCGCGCGCATCGACCGCAAATTCGTAAGCGTTCGTGAGGCCTCCGTACGCCAGCGAACTCTTCAGTACCTCCCCGCGAAGCGAATAGAGGCCCACACCCATGCGAAGTCCCGAGGCGAGAACTCCGCCGATCTCGATCCCGCCCCCATCGAGATTCTCGAGCGCGGTGTCGGATGGCTGCACGTGAAGCGATTTCAGCGCAGCGTAGACGCTCGCTCCGCTCGTCGATGCCAGGGGTGCACCGGTGATCTGCGGGGGCGGATATGCTTCCCCGTACGATGCGGGAGTGTCGTCCTTCAGAAGTGCCTGAATTTCTCCCAGCCCATCCAGAATCATCCCGACCCACGCCAGAGGGTCAGAGTCCTCGTCGGTGGTCTCCCAGGCCTGGGTGCTCGGGGAGGTGTTCTGAGGGGTGCTCTGGGAGGCTCGATGGACCGCCTCCTGCTTTTCGACGGGTTTTTTTGCTTCCAGGAAGACCCTGCTGAGATCAGTTGCAAGGCTATCGTGCGGCATATAAAGGAGAGAGCACCAGGCGAGAGCCAAACCGGTGGCATCTCGGATTCGCGCGACGCGGTGCAAATGTCTCGACCCGGCCTTGATCCGCATGGGGGAGCCTCCCATGTTCGAATCCCGTGGCTGCGAGGCATCTCGAGGTGACAGACGTGACTGAAGGATGCATAGGATAGGCCGAGCGCGAATTGTCGCTGGCAAGCCGCTGGGCAAACGTTGGCCCGCTCTCCCCGTGTCATGGATACCACCGAACGGTGTCACGGGCACAGCGAGACCCTCGGAGTCGATCTCGGCCTCGCCCTCTGAGGGACTTGACGATGGGCTGAACCTTGGCGTCGGGTCATTCCTGTTCGAGCAGGTCGACCAGCTTCAGGACTGTCCTCCAGTTGCGCATCGTGCTCGTCGTCGCGAGCTTGGTGTCGAAATAGTCGTTCGTGAGCTTGGTGCGCGCGGCCCCGCCCGGGCAGCGGAGATAGATCTCTCGTCCCCGCACTTCGAACTCGTCGGGAGGCGAGCGCTTCGGATCGAGCGTCTTGACTTTGGCGGCGGCCGGCCGGTCGGCGAGGAACATGACGTGCAGCGCATTCGGATCGGCGTCGGCGCGCAGGAAGGGGTTGCCGCGCGCGACCGCGCGGACCTCTGCGGCACTGCGCAGGATGACCGGGGCTCGGAAGCCGAAGCGGTCGGCGATACTCTTCGTGATCACGCCCGGGATCCGAGACGCGCGCGACTCGGGCGCGCGGAAAATCACGTTGCCGCTCTGGATGTAGGTCCGCACGTCGCTGCAGCCCGCGCCGTCGAACATCGCGACCAGGTCGGCCATGCGCAGCCGGTTCTTGCCCCCCACGTTGATGCCGCGCAGGAGAGCTACGTAGAAATCGTCCGATTGCCCCACACGTCTTGGCTTCGTCGTCATGGTTTCTTCCTGGTAAACCCGCACGCGTAGCGTGCAGCATTGGTGTGCACGGTTGACTTCAACCTTCCACGAACCTCTTGAGGCGATCGAGCGCGTCGTCCCTCTCTTGCGAAATACGGTCGAGACAATGGTGCGCGTCGGCGAGACGCTTCGGCTCCAGCTCCCAGATTCGGTCTCGTCCTCGACGGCGACTCCGGACCAACCAGCCTCCGAGAGCACATGGAGGTGCTTCGAGCACGAACGGCGTTGTGAACGATGAGCCGACGGCATCGGGTACGAATCGAGCTCCGCTTCATTCCCGACGTGATGGTAACCAGGCACGGGGGCCCTGGGCGCGTGCAACCGGCCGGCTGCGAAAATCGAAATTGACACTTTCGATTTTCAGGGTAAAATTTTCTGGTGATCGAGCGGCCCAGACTCCTCTCCGAACTGCGGCGGGCACTCCGGCGCAGCCGCGTTGTGGCCCTCGTGGGGCCGCGCCAGTGCGGTAAGACTACGGTCGCGCGGTGGATCGTTCCACCGGATTCGTCTCGGTACTTCGACCTCGAAGACCCCGCCAGCCTCGCGCTTCTGGATCAGCCGATGACCGCGCTCGAACGGCTCCGTGGAGTGGTCGTGATCGACGAGATCCAGAGACGTCCGGATCTTTTTCCAGTGCTGCGCGTGCTCGCCGATCGGCGGCCGGCCCCGGCTCGGTTTCTGATTCTCGGCAGCGCCTCGCCGTGGCTCCTCCGGCAGTCATCGGAAAGCCTGGCAGGTCGCATCGAGACGATCTCGATGGGTGGGCTCCGGCTCGATGAGCTCGGCGAGAAGGCACACGCTCGCCACTGGCGCCGTGGCGGGTTTCCCCCAGCCTATCTCGCCCGCAGCGAAGCAGACAGCGTGCGATGGCGCGCTCAGTTCGTCCAAACCTTCGTGGAGCGTGACCTGCCGCAAGCAGGGGTGCGCATGGCTGCTCCCGCGCTGCTTCGTTTCTGGACCATGGTCGCCCATTACCATGGCAACGTGTGGAACGCAGCAGAACCGGCGCGTTCACTCGGGATCAGTGAGCCCACGGTCCGCCAGTACTTGAATCTGCTCACCGGGTTCTTCATGGTGCGCCAGCTACAGCCCTGGCACGAGAATCTGAAGAAACGTCAGGTAAAATCCCCGAAGATCTACCTTCGCGACACGGGAGTCCTCCACCAGCTCCTGGGGATTCGAGATGCGCGTGCGCTCGCGGGTCATCCCAAGTCGGGTGCGTCTTGGGAAGGTTACGTGATCGAAGAGCTTCTGAAGCTCGTCGAACCGGACGAAGCGTACTTCTGGGCGACGCACTCGGGCGCCGAGCTGGATTTGTTAATGGTGAAAGACGGACGGCGCTACGGGTACGAGATCAAACATCAAGATGCTCCCCGCATGAGTCCCTCGATGCGCACAGCACTCGCGGACCTGAAGCTCGATCATCTCGCCGTGATCTATCCGGGATCGAAACCGTATCGCCTCGCTGACAACGTCAGCGTGTTGCCGATGAACGCGCTTGCCGCGGGGGACCCGGCGGCGTTCTTGCACCGGCCCCGCCGGTAGCTTCCCCGAACGCCGCCCGTGCAAGGCGTATTCCACTAGCGAACGTCGCTTTGTCCCGCGGACCTGCGGATCGTTCGGATTCAAGTATCCGCTTTCGGTCACACCCTCCAATTTTGAATAGTGAGGCGGTCCTCAATGAACCCCATCTGCCGGAGCTTCTTTTTCTGCCGCTCGTTTCGACAGGTGATGAGCTTTGCAGCCTTGAGGTTAAGATGAGGTCGAGGAGCGTTGCGCGAAGGTGGATTCGCGGAAGAACTTCGGACAGAAACAGCGCTGGCTCACAACGGACTTCGACAGGCGGATGGAGTAGCGGACTGAAACAGAGCCTCCGGGGCGCCGCGCTCCGCGAGAAGTACCGCGAGGTGACCGGGTTGGAGTCGCGCTCGAACATCGGCCGTACCTCCTCAAGCGCATCATCCATGTGCTGCAGGCGCGCACAGGCGGAGCGCCCGAGGCACTTGCCCCATGCGATATGGAGATCTGGGTGATGGCCCTCTCGTTCTGCGACGTCGGCTACCATGTTGGCGCAGGCCATGGCCTTCGCGAAGTTGTCGAATGAGTACGTGCGCTCAAGGTGCCCCTCCGAGTTCAGGAGCCATCCTCCGTCCGACTCCCGCAGCAGTTCTTCGGCGCGACTGGTTTCCATCGGGGGACTTCACCGCGGCATGGAATGTATTTTTGGTCGGCGAGGTTCATTGGTCTTCCTCCAAGAACCGGTAGTTGTCCTCCTCCCTATCGTTGTCGTGCGCTCCGTCGGTGGGTCGAAACATGGGGCACGAGACAACAGGCTGAGGCGGGTATTTGTTGGGCAGGATCGGACACCGGATGAAGATCGAAGTTGCTGTCCGGATGTATCGCGGGGGCGCGGCGCATCTGTGGCACAGACTATTGGGGAAGGGCAGCTCTTCGGGGCTGGGTCGAACCTGGCGTCTCATGTGAGCCGTGGTCCGGACTTCGTGCTCAGCACCCTGGGAAACAAGCGCTGCCCATCCTCTCCGCCGCCTGGGCTCGTGCGGCGGCGGTGATCTCCAGGACTTTCCCCACGACGTCCTTGGCTCTCTCTTGCAACGCCGACTCCGTCGCGTACTTTGCGAGGAGCTGCCGGCCGAGCTGCTGATGTCGCTGCTCGTCGGGTTGGATGTACTCACGGTAGATGCGCACAGTCTCGGCATCGCCGCGCTGGCTGCAGAACGCCATGAAGTTCTCGTTGACCCCGTAAGCGATGGCCTCCAGCGTGAATAGCCCGGCGGCAACCCGCTCGACCGTCGTCGAAAGGCCTCGTAGGTAGTCGAAGAGCGGGCTACTAGCCGGCGGCCGAAAGCCCGCGACGTCGAAACCGAGGCCCATCAGCCGGTCGGCGACGAGCTGGAAGTGCCCGGCCTCGTCCCCAGCCTGCCTGGCGAAAGCGATCTTCACATCCACCTCCGGCGTGTTCGGCATCCACGCCGCGGCGAGTTCGCTCACGCTGATCTCGTTGGCCAGCGCGATCTGCAACATCTTCTTCGCGTCACCGGGCGCACCGCCCAGAAGCGACGTCTGGCCCGCTCCGACGATCGGAGAAAGACGCTCGGCCTTGAACGCTCCAACTCCTTCACGAAAGCACTCGCATCCATCCCAATCCTCCTTAGCCCGGATTATTCATGACGGACTCGTTCCGTCGGAATTTGGTGCGTGATCGGTTTCACTTGGCTGTTGGATCTCAGGACCGTTCGCTTTTCGCTCAGGAGTTTGAGCTTGGATGCAGAGGCAGTCAAGCGCCATCGCC
>CAZMNW010000010.1:0-2607 GCA_964567755.1 uncultured bacterium | reverse complement strand
CGTCACACCGAACCCGGCCAGCAAGACCACCACAACCGCCGCGAAGCTCACACCCACACGGTGCCGGCGCACGAACTTCCTTGCCCGGTAGGCCGCACTCGGCGGCCCCGCTAACACCGGCTCGTGGCGCAAATGCCGGCGAACGTCCTCTGCCATCTCGGCCGCCGAGGCATACCGGCGCGTGCGATCCTTCTCGAGCGCCTTCATCGTGATCCAATCCAGATCACCCCGCAGCTGGCCGCCGAGCTTCGCTGGAATCGTCCGCCGAGCCTCCGCCACACGCGTCATCCGCTCGCCGAGCGTGCTCACCTTGGTGCTCGGGCGCACTGGATCCCGCTCTCGGATCATCTGCACGATTCCCCCGAACCCCGCCCTGCGCAACTCCTGCGGGTCGAAGGGCAGTGCTCCCGTCAGCAGCTCGTAAAGAATCACACCCAGCGAGTACACGTCCGTCCGCGTATCCACGTCCGCCCCTGTCATCTCCGCCTGCTCCGGGCTCATGTATTCCGGCGTCCCGATCAGCTCCCCGACCGCCGTGTACATCGTCTTCTCGGTCAGCTTCTGCGCTGTCGCCTTCGCCACACCGAAATCGATGATCTTCGGAATGGGCGCGCTCTCCTGGACCGTCACCAGAACGTTCGAGGGCTTGAGGTCGCGGTGGATGATCGCCTTCTGATGCGCGTGCTGCACCCCCTCGCAAAGCTGGATGAACAGTTGCAGTCGCTCTCGAGTCGACAGCCGCTGCTTGTCGGCGTAGATCGTGATCGGCTCACCCCGCACGTGCTCCATGACGAAGTACGGACGACCCGCTGGCGTCGAGCCCGCGTCGAAGACCTTGGCGATGTTGGGATGATCCATGAGCGCCAGCGCCTGGCGCTCCGCTTCGAAACGACGCATCACCTCATCGGTGTCCATGCCGCGCTTGATGACCTTGAGCGCGACCGTGCGGCGGATGGGCTCCGTCTGCTCGGCGCGGTACACCTCGCCCATTCCACCGGCGCCGATCTTCTCCAGGAGGCGATAGTGTCCGATGTGCTCCGCTGCTGCAGTCGGCTCGCCGTGCACCGTGTGCGTCGCATCCAGGTCTGGCGTAGGCTGCGGCCGATCACCGGTGGGCCGGGAACCTTGCGGGTCGCCAGTTGCGCCGTCAGAGGGATTCGCTGGGTCGTGCATCAAGGATGCTCCTGGGCCGAAGAGTCGCAACCGAACCGACGCGAAGTTGGTGCCATTGCAGGCCCAGCCGCGACAACCGCTTCGCTTCGCTGCCGGTCGAGTTCCTCTTGGATGGCGCGGGCGCGGGCCTCGAGGCTTTCGGCCTGCGTTTCCCGGTTCAATTCCCGCAAGCACGCGGCGCGGTGCTGGAGAAGACCGATCAGATTCGCGTCCCCGATTCCGGGCGAGACGGCCTTTTCCATCATGGGAAGGGCCTTGGCGTACAAGCTTTCGGCCGCGGAATGGTGGCCCGCGTGGTGCTCCAAGAAGCCGATCTCGTCGAGCGTGTTCGCCACGTAGTAGTTTTCTTTACCTAGGGTCAGTCCATAGACCTGAAGGGCCTGTTCGAGATATGGTTTCGCTTCATCGAATCGTCCGGCCGAGCGAAGTGCCCATCCGATGTTTCCACTGCACCTACCCGTGTCAAGATGATCCCTCCCCGAAGTTGTCTCGAAGATCTCGAGGGCACGTTTCAAAGTCGCCAAGGCTTCTGCATGGTTGCCGACACTGGCGAGACCTATTCCGAGGCCTTCCATCGAAAGCGCGAGGTCTGGATGGTTTGGTGGCAGGATGCGTTCCTTGACTTCGAGCGCACGTTTGTAACACTCAATGCTCTTTGCGTTGTCACCCGCTGAGGAATAGCTGTTTGCCAGGTTTTGCCAACACCACGACACAGGGAGGCTGTACGGGCCTTCGCGATTTTCGAAGATGGTCCGTGCCTTCTCCAAGTGCTCACGAGCACTGGTGAATTCCCCCATACTCCCTTCTATCGCGCCGATGTAGTAGAGACTCCAGGCGGTATCGATGTGATCTGGCGGCAGGACCTGGCTCTGGATGCGGAGCGCTGTCTCCAACAGCGTCCGCCCTTCCTCATAGCGAGTTTGGTAGTAACGGAGCCAGCCGAGCTTGCTGAGACTCTTGGCGACGTCCGCGTGCTGCTCGCCAAGTGTCGCTTGTCGTAGATCGAGTGCTTCCTGGAGGAACTTGTCTGTCTGACCATAGAGTGCCATGTTCTGGTACACGCGCCCCATCGCTTCCAGCATTCGAGCTCGCAACAGCGGCTGCTCCCGCAGCTCGTAGCTCACCTTCGCCGCACCAATCTCCAGGATCTCCCGCGCCGTGATCGTGTCGCCACGAGCGACACGCGGATCCGATACGTCGAACAGACCCACCAGAAAGTCCGTCACCTCTCGCGCCCCATCCGCCTCCATGTTCGCCCGGTCGCGCTCGTGCGCAATCCGGCCCGCCTGCAGCGCCATCGTCACACCGAACCCGGCCAGCAAGACCACCACAACCGCCGCGAAGCTCACACCCACACGGTGCCGGCGCACGAACTTCCTTGCCCGGTAGGCCGCACTCGGCGGCCCCGCTAACACCGGCTCGTGGCGCAAATGC
>CAZMNW010000009.1:0-27695 GCA_964567755.1 uncultured bacterium | reverse complement strand
ACGCTGACGTTCGACATGACGTCATCGATCAATGTGGATTCCGAGGAACTCCAGATCCGTCACCGCACGTCGGACTGGCAATTCATCGCAGGCGCCGGCCCGCCGTCGCCATTCCGGCCCGGCCCTGGCCCGTACACGGATAAGACCCGCGTCGGCCGGCGCGTCCTCTCGGGTCCAGTCATCAGCGAAGGCATCGACTCGCGTTCGCAGGCGCAGGATGCATTCGGCGGAGTCGACGAAGTTCTCATTTCGGCGGGTCCGCGTTTCGAGCCCTCCGGCGATCGTTTCGGCACGGTGCCCTTCTCCGAAGGAACCGAGCTGGGGATCAACAAGAGCAGCCCGAACATGCTCATGGGTGACTCCATCGCCGTGCAAGTGCGTGGTGTGCGTCCGGGCGGCGAGACCATCACCTCTGTCCTGTGGAGTGCTGCCATCATCGCTGGGCCACACATGGGCAAGGCTCCGGCCCCGCATGCGGTCGTCGGTGGGTTCTTCACCTTCGCCGCGTCACAAGGACTCGTTCCTGGTTCCCCTTTCCCAGGGGTTCCGATTCCCAACTTCTTTACCATCGACATCGACGATACCTACCTCCGTGGTGGCGACCAGTTGGTTTACTTCTGGTCCGCAACCGACAACGGCGGCGGCTACACGTCCGATCCGGTGGGCTTGACCGCTGCGCCGGCCAACATTGCTGCCGCACAAGCAGCCACGGGCGGCATGCTCGAGATGAGCGCCCTGCCGGCGATCAACTGGGCTCCGGCCTACCTGGCCCGGATCGCAGCGGATGCAAACGGCGACCTGGATCCAACGGGAGCGGAGCTCGCCGCGTCCGACCAGGCGAATTGCATCCTCTACGTCAATAACATCAACACCAGACGGCGCAGCGGTGACGTCAACCGCACGTCGTTCATGTACGCGCTGGATCGTCTGGGTTACCGGGGTCACTACGACACGTACGATCACCAGGGGATGGGGAACACCAACAACCAGCTCGGTGGTCGCGCCACGGTCGCACAGGCTCAGGGCTACAACCTGATCGTGTACGACAACGGCAACGGCACCCCAGGCCGGCCGCTCCTGCCGGACGGTGTCGACATCGATTTCATGAAGATCGACCAGACACAGTGGTTCCAGAACTGGCTGAACCAGGCTGCGGCCTCCGAAGCTACGTTTGCGACGCTGTGGATCATGGGGTCCAATACGGTTGAAGAGCGCGGCCCTGATCCCCTGATCGCGACCGACATGGGCGTGGTCATGGGGGCCACGGATCAGGCGCTCAACGTCAACCCCAACGTCGACGGTCTCGTGAGCTTCACCTTCGACCAGGGGACCGGTACTTCAATACAGACCTTCGGGACCGACCTGTATGCGTTGAGCGGCGGCTGTCCGGTGATCCGGAACTACGACGCCTTGAACGCCTCGGGCTCGGCGATCCGAACCCACGAGTACGAACACCCGACGACGGCGACGGTGCAGGGCGCGATCGTCATGAACCGGAACAATACCGGTGCATGGAACACGATCATGCAGTCGCATCCGTTCTTCGACATTCGGGACAAGGCTGGGACGCCTTCGGCGACTGGGCCGGAGCTGGCACTCCTCAGCAAGGTGCTCACCGGTACGCTGCCCGTGGGCTGCCAGTACGGGGTTCCGAACCCGCCAGTCGACACGGGCGACGGTGACGAACTCGACGTTCCGCGTCAGACGGTTCTGCACCAGAACGTGCCGAACCCCTTCAACCCGACGACGCAGATCAGCTTCGACTTGGCGCAGAATGGCCGTGTCGCGCTCAGGATCTACGACGTCGCCGGCCGCTTGGTCCGTACCATGATCGACAAGGACATGGCGGCGGGTCGTGGCTACAAGGAAGTTTGGACCGGGCTGGACAACGAGAACCAGCGGGTCGCGAGCGGTGTCTACTTCTATCGCCTCGACGCGGTGGGCGTGAGCTTCACCAAGAAGATGGTGGTCATGAAGTAACGTCCCGCAAGGGCCGTACGACGGGGCGTGCGCAAGCACGCCCCGTTTTTTTGGTACGCCCAGCATGTGCACAGACTTGAGGGTGTGAGTCCCTCCAGGAGTAGGTCACGACGACTGAAGCGAACCGCAGAGCGTGGGACCGTGAGGCCCGCGTGCAGGAAGCGGGGAGCGAAACTGCGGGCCGATGGACAAGAACCGCGTACGAGGCGGAATCGAGCGGGGCGAGTGAGCCAATGATCACGAAGCTCTGGTGACCAAGGCTCGATGGCGTAAACGCGGCGGTCGCGCAGCGAAGGCCAGTGCACTTATCTGGGGAGATCTCGCCTTACGCCTGAAAGGGTGACGCCGACCCCGGCGGAGCGAGAAGTCAGCAGAGGCCGTAGTAGCCGGTGAAGGCCGGCGAAGGGCCGAACGAGTGGAAGGGCGAAACGAACTTGAAACGCGGACACGCCAGGCCGCAGAAGTCGAGCAGTCAGCTCGAGCTTGCACTCGGAGTCAACGGTGAAGCCGCCACGGCCGGTGCGAGTGTGGAAGCGTGTACGAAGGGACGAGAAGACGAGCGCCCAGGAGCGAGCAGCCTGATGGAACTGGTGTGCGAACGCCGGAATCTTCAGGCTGCGCTGGAACGAGTTCGAAGAAACGCAGGGAGCCCCGGCATCGACGGGATGACGGTCGGCGATCTGACGGGGTATCTGCGGGTGGAATGGCCGCGAATCCGCGCGGAACTTCTCGCGGGACGCTACCGCCCACAAGCAATACGCCGCGTCACGATCGCGAAGCCGGACGGAGGCGAGCGCGAGCTTGGCATTCCGACGGTGTTGGACCGATTCATTCAGCAAGCCCTGCTACAGGTCTTGCAGCCGCAATTCGATCCGACGTTTTCTGATCACAGCTACGGATTCCGCCCTGGTCGCCGGGCGCACGATGCTGTACGGCGTGCGCAACGGTATATCCAGGCGGGCCGTCGCTGGGTCGTGGACATCGATCTGGAGAAATTCTTTGATCGTGTGAACCACGACATTTTGATGGGGCGACTGAAGAAGCGGATTGCGGACCGTCGGGTGCTGGTCCTGATTCGCCGTTACCTCGGCGCGGGAATCCTCGCGAACGGGGTGGTCCTGGAGCGGTACGAAGGCACACCGCAAGGTGGCCCTCTGTCGCCGCTTCTGGCGAATGTGCTCTTGGATGAAGTGGATCGCGAGCTGGAGAAACGCGGCCACGCGTTTGTACGCTACGCCGATGATCTGAACGTTTACGTGAGGACGCGGCGTGCGGGCGAGCGGGTGATGCGGTCGATGCGTCGGCTGTACGCGGGTCTGCGGCTACGAGTCAACGAAACCAAGAGTGCGGTGGCGCGCGCCACGGAGCGGAAATTCCTGGGCTTTTCCTACTGGATCGGCACCGGGAAGGAAGTGAAGCGGCGCATATCATCACAGGCCTTGCAGCGCATGAAGAACGTCATCCGCGCGCTGACACGTCCGACAGTCGGACGCAGTATCGCGCAGGTCTGCGAGAGGATTCGCCCGTATCTGCTCGGATGGAAGGGGTACTTCCAATTCGCACAGACACCGGGAATCTTCCGCGACCTGGACGAATGGATCCGCCACCGACTCCGCGCACTGCAACTGAGACACTGGAAGCGAGGCACGGTCATCTTCCGCGAGCTTCGCGCTCGTGGGATGTCCGTCTTCGCATCCCAGCGAGTCGCAGCGAACGGTAGGCGCTGGTGGAAAAACTCGGCGATGGCGATCCACATCGCACTGCCGAACTCGTACTTCGACGGGCTGGGATTGCCCCGGCTCGCCGCGTGATCTCAACCGCTCGAACCGCCCGGTGCGGACCCGCATGCCGGGTGGTGTGGCAGGGGACGGGTAGGAAATCACCTACCCGCCCCTATGCCGATTGCCAGTCTCGAGCTGCAGGGATTCCAGCCCCCAAATGGCGCGTTGGGGGGGTTGACACCCCACAATGCCCTGCCTATATTTCGGTGCCTCTTCTAACTTACGTTTTCACAGGGAGCTAGAGGTTCTTGCAGGGATGAAACGACGGCGCGCACTGGCAGGCTCATTTCTGGTTTTCCTCCTCTGGTCCGCAACGATCGGGTGCCGCGAAGAGGTTCCGCCGTTGTTCCGGCGCAACCGCGCTCCGGAGACCACCCTCACCGTCGTCGCGGAAGAGAGCACGGCGGCATTTTATCGCTATCACGTCTACTGGCGCGGCGAGGATCCGGACGGTGAGGTCGTGCGCTATCTTTTCGCCATCACCGACACGCTCGAGAGAGACGAGAGCTTGAACTGGGATCCGAGCCTGGCGGTGGATCGCGAGCGGGGCATTTATACGACGCAGAACGATTCGGTGTTCCTGTTCGATTCGAATGCCGGGCGGCAGGTGATCAACATCGTCGCCATCGACGATTTCGGCGAGTTCGACCCGAGCCCAGCGCGGTCCTTTTTCAAGGTCATCGACAACGGTTTGCCGAGCGTCCGTTTCGTCGAGGTGGCAGCCGAGTCGCCGGATCCGCGCCTGCTCCCGTGCGCCGAGGCGCAGCCGTGCACGATCCCGACCTACACCGATTTTCGGATCCGTCTCACCGGCTCTTCTTCGAATGGCGCCATCACCGGATACACCTGGCAGACCAACTTCGCTCCTTGGGAGCCGTACTACACGACGTTGGATACTTTTTTTCTCGACGTGACCGGGATCCAGGGCGATACCACGGGCTTCGATCCGCAGAACCGGCGGCGGTGGAGGCTCTCCGCCGCGCACGACAGCCTGACGATTTTCCATACCAGCACGCGGCAAGAGCCGGCGCCGCCGGGGAACTTCACGGTCATCGCGCGCGTGCGCGACGCAGCGCGCGCCGTTTCGCTGAAGGACAAAGGCACGCTCTTGCTCACGGTGAACTACGATCCCGACACTCGCGCGTACACGATTCCGGAGTGCGACTGTCCCAACGCACCGCCCGGGTGCGCGAGCGGACGGCGCGTGCCCGTGGGCTGGGTGAACGGCATCGGGTTGGTGGACTCGTTCGCCTTCGAGGATTGGCGACTCTTCTGCCCGAACGACACGCTGCCATTGGCCAGCCGGGTGACGTTCTACGCCGAGGGATGGGACGATTCGCGCGACGTGCCATTCGACGCGACCGCGGGCTTGGAGGAGGCAACCTACAAATTCCGCTTCGCCTACAGCGCTCCCGGGGGGTTGTCGAACTCCAATATGACGTTCTCCGACCCAGTGGTCGCGGTCGATCTGCCGGTGCCGAGCGCGCTCGGCGGCGGCACCTTCCACGGCGCTGCCACCGGTTGGAGGACTTGTCCGTTCGATTATCGATTCGAAGCAGGCGCCTTGGACGAGAACGGCAAGCTCGACGGGACCCCGGCAGAGGTGCCATTCTTCATCAGTGGCGCGCCGTGGATCGACAGCGTCAGAGTCCCGAAGGTCCTCGTGTTCTTGCCACAATGCCCGCAGTTGCTCGCCTTCATGTGCCCTTGGACGCAGGTGCCCCCGACTTTCGGTCCGGATACACTGGCCGTCGTGGGCAGGAATACTCCCGGAGCCCCCGGTTCCACGCCCTATAATCTTGGTTACAACGATTTCACCTTGCCCTTCCGAGCCTGGGGACACGATCATCCTCGCGATCGCAACCTCCCTGGGGGGCCGGTGTACTACGCGCCGCAGGCCGAAGGGCGCATTCGTTCCTGGCTCTACAAGTTCGACTGCGTCAATCTGCCGTGCGACGACGAAGCGCTGGCTGGCGAGAGAATCTGGCGCGAAGACCTCAAGGCCCCTACCGATCCGCCCGGCCAGGACGTATTCGATGATCCCATGCGTGTCACGATTCAGCTCGACACGGTGTGTGTCGGGACTCCTTGCGGCGTCCAGTTCTCGAAAGCGGTCTTCAACTTCGATCGCTTCGGCACCTACGCGTTCGTACTCCAGGGCCGTGACACCGAGTACATCGGACAGACGTGCGCCGTGCCGAGTGACTTGGGCCCGAGCCCGGTGGTGTTTTCGATTCCCATTGCCGACCGCGGGCGCACGACCCAGGTGGAGAGCGTGACGGTGGACTGGCGGCAGTATTCCGAGGTGCGCACGGTGAAGAAACCGGCGCCACCTGCGGGCAAGACGAGTCCGTTCTCGTCGCGTAAGAAGTGGAAGCCATGAAAGCATCGACAGCCTGGCTGTTCGCGTGCGCATCGTTTCTAGTCGGGTGTGGCGACAACGAGCTCGGGGTCGAGAAGGTGCGTCCGAACCAGTCGCCGGAGACGGTCCTTTCCAGCGGCCCACCGGATTCGACGGTGGCGACCAACTACCGGGTGCATCTGTATTGGTCCGGAACAGACCGGGACGGCACCATCGACCACTACGATTTCATCATGGTGGATCATCCGCCGATTCAGAGCCATCTCGACGGGGATCCGGGAGACGATGATCCGACGCGCGTGATTCTCGAGGTTCCGGCGACGGACGATCCACGCTGGGTCGGGACGTCCGCCTCGGATTCCATTTTCATCTCCTTGGCGGACTCGCTGCTCCGCGAGCCGCGTCCGGGCCCCGGCGAGACCCCCAAGGACGTGCGAGAGGTGCCTTACGAGCGCTGGCACACGTTCTTCGTGCGCGCGGTCGACAACGAGGGGCTCGCCGACCAAACGCCCGACTACCGGTCCTTCAACTCCAACAACATCGCGCCCACCGTGGCGCTCCAGCCTCCCATCATGCCAGGGTTGGACGCCGAGTTCACCGGCCCGCCCGTCATCGTCTTCAACTGGGAAGGCGACGATCCGGTCGACGAGACGACCGAAATCGAGCCCGTCGCGTCGCGCTACGTCATCATCCCCACCGCGGTCACTCTCTCGGGGTCGGGCGACAAGTACGTCAGCTTCCCGGATTCCTTGTATGTCTTGCCATCAAAGTACGAATGGAGCGCGTGGACCGCGTGGGATGCCGAAGACGGTTCCGGCAAGCGCGCAGTGATCTCGAATCTGATTCGCGTCGGCGACGCCCCCGGCGCCGGGTACTACTTGTTCGCCGTGCAGGCCATGGACGAGGCCGGCGCCATCACGCCCGTGTTCGACTACCAGACCATCGGCAAGAACAACTGCGCGCGCGTGCGCGTGAGCGGCAACGTCGGCCCGTTGCTCACGGTTCGCGAGACCTTCCTGGGCACGCAGACCTTCATTGGCGGCTCCAAGCCGGTGCGCATCGATGTCGCCGGTGGACAGCCGATCAATTTCCGCTGGAGCGCCAACGCCGACACCTACGGCGGCGAGATCATCGCCTACCGGTACGGCTGGGACATTCGCAATCCCGACAACGACCAGGAGTGGTCGAGCTGGAGTCTCAGCACTCGTTCGGCGCTAACGCAATCGTTCAGCACCGGATCGCATCGATTCTTCCTCGAGGTCCGCGACAACGCCGAGTCGGTCACGCGTGCCACCTACGAGATGACCGTGCACACGGTGACCCGGACTCGCGACCTGTTGTGGGTGGACGACGCGGACTACCAGACCGATCTGGGGACAGAAGCGCAGGAAGACGCGAGTTGGGTCAACGTTCTCGGTCAGGTGGCCAACGCCAATGGCTTCACGTTCGAGCCGACCCTCGACATCTACGACGTGATCGAGAACCGCAAGGAACCGCCCCCGATCCAGAAGATCTTCGATTACAGAGCCGTGATCTGGAGCAATCGCAGCGGCCGGGACGGCAGCTCCGCGTTGCGGCGCACGGCACAATTCTCCGACCCGATTCCGGTGCGCAACCAGAACACCGCCAAAGCCTTCAATTTCATCAACATCTACTTGGCCAATGAAGGCAACTTCTGGGTCAATGGCTTCCGCCCGGCGCGGCAGTTGTGGCCGGACGAGCGCGTGCGCGGCAAAGAAGGCGACCCGGTCAACGTCACCAATTGGGACGATCCCATCGAGCCGCATCCACCCGGGATCGATTCGGTGGGCACCTCCAGCTTGTTGTACCGGATGGGCATCGAGATGTTCGACGTCGGCTCGTCGCTCGAGATCTTCCGCCAGCGCCCGCCGTTCTATTGCTACGGGTTCGAGCGCTGCGCTGTCGCAGTTTCGGATACGCAGCGCACGGACTCGGACGTGGTCGAGAAGCATAGCCACAGCGTCCTGCTCTTGACCTCCGAGGTCGAAGCGATCCCGCCGGTCGATCGCACCTACACCACGTCGACCGCCCTCGACCACGCGCACACATTGACGCTCACGAGCGCCGATTTCGTCGCCTTGCAGCGTGGAGCCACCGTGCTGGTCGAAAGTGAGCCCGCGGTGCTGCCGCAACCGCATGCGCACACTTTCGCCATCGTCGATCAATTCGGACTGTGGGGCGCGCCGATGTTGCGCGTTTCGACGCTCTGGTCGCAGGCAGGCACGGGCGGGCGCGACGGCATCGAGATTTACAACATGCCGAATGCGCGTGTGGGCGAAAACCCGCCGCTCGTGCCGCTCCCAGGCATCTCGCTCGACGTCTATTGTTACGTGGCGCAGTTGCGCGAGAATCCCAGCGCCGGATTTTTCTACCCCGAGACATCGGACAATCAGCCGGCGCTGGTGTTGGCCAAGGGGATGCCGAGTGAGCCATACTATTCGCGCGCCTTCTGTGGGTTCGCGCCGAATCTGCTGGAGGAGCAGTCTCACAATCGTTTGGCCCAATTTGTCCTGGTCCGTCATTTCCGTCTCGGTGGAAGCGCGCACTGACACGGAAGGCGCACTCGACACCCTTGGGGGCCGCGACGAGTGATAGGATCGAGCGGGAGGCGGCGTGTGGCCGCCTCCCGCATGTTGTGTGAGGTGCAAATGTTACTCGCCAGGCTGCTGGTCGTGCTGGTCGCAGGAGTCGTGCTGCTCTCGGCATCGCCCTCCGCAGTGGAAGCGCAATCCACTGCTTCGTGCTGCCGGGATCCAGAGCCGCCGCACCGGTTGACGATGTGTTCACCGGCGGCGACGGAGCTCGCAACCCGCATCGTCACCGCGGGGCTCGAGATCGACTTCGATGCGCCGCCGCGCGCGCAAACCAGCCTCCTCACGCCGCTGCTGGCGGTGGATCAAGGCGACTCGACCGAGCTGGATTGGGGCATTCCCGCGGGCAACCCCATCCCGGCGGCGCAGATCGAGATCAGCGGCAGCTACTTGGGAGTCCAAGATCAACGCTTCGAAGTGGCGATTCTGCAGATCGGCACCGACTCGGACTCGGGTGTCGTCGGCACCGACGTGATTCGGGTGGCCTGGGCCAGCGTGTTTCGTGCCGCGGCGCGTGGCGAGTTCGACATCGACTCTGGAACCGCGGATCAGCCGTTGCCGTTCGTTTACTTTCCCGAAAATTCTCCTCCCGACACCTCGATCGCGCCGGGCGTGCGCATCACCTTCCGCACCGGCACGTTGCTGCGCCGTGGCTGGAGCGCGGTGTTCGACGTCGAAGATTTCGAAGGCTTCCATGTCTGGCGCTGGGCTTCCGATCCGAATCAGGAGCCGCGCGCCGTCGGCACCTACAGCAAGCTGAAGGACAGCCAACGCCCCGAGGAGGATTGGCCGGGTGCGATGCCGGATGCGCGCCGCTTCACGTTCCTCGATCGCTTCGTGATCGACGGCAACGTCTATCATTACGCCGTCACCACGTACGACCAGGGCTTCGATCCCATCCGTGGAGGTTCGCTCGGCGGTGTTCCCTTCGATAGCCCTCTGCCCGACGAGGGCTGCCCCAGCCAGCTGCGCGTCGATTTCCTGCGCCCGCCGCCAACGGAGTTCGAGCCCGTGCAGGCGGTGCCCAATCCGTACCGGCAGATCGACTGTGATCCGGCAGATCCCCTGTCCACTTGTTCGGTGCGTTTCATCCGCATGCCGACGCGCGGGACTTTGCTCATCTTCACGCTGGCCGGCGATCTGGTGCGCGAGTTCAACCACCCCGAAGATGCGACCAACTTGGATCCTCCGGGCACTTTACGCTGGGACACCCAGAACAGCGCCGGTCTCGAGGTGGCTTCGGGCATGTATATTTATCGCATCGTCGATTTGACCTCGGGCCAAGAGTCCTTCGGCCGGCTCGCCATCATTCGCTGACGGTGAATCGGGGCTGCATGTGACTTGCCGTGCCTTCCGGTTCCAGGTGGACGCCTGGCGTGGCGATCGGGTCGAGTCGCAGCACGTGGTGCACGTCGCCGCCTTGGGTACGCCGGGGCTCGGCAGCGCCGAGGTCGATCCTGCGACCTTGCCGCGCACCTGCATGCGCTCGACGGCGAAACCACTGCAACTGGTGCCGCTGGTCGCGCGCGGCGGTGCGGCGCGCTTCGGCTTCGAGATGGCGGATTTGGCGCTCATGGCGGCATCGCACGACGGCACCCTGGAGCATGCCGAGCGCGTTCGTTCCATCCTCGCGCGGCTGGGTTCGAGCCCCGCGGCACTGCGCTGCGGGTTGCATCGGCCCTATTTCCTCGACGACCTGCCAGCCGACGATCCGGCCCGCGCGCGCGTGTACGGCGCGCTGCATCACAATTGTTCGGGGAACCATGCCGCGATGCTGGCGCAAGCCGAGCTCGCGGGCGTCGATCCGGCGCGCTATCTGGATCCAGAGTGCGCGAGTCAGCGCCTCGTGCATGGGGTCGTGCATGCGCTTGCCGCTCGCGCCCCCGTTCTCCTCATCGACAACTGCAACGCGCCGTGCTACGACCTGCCGCTGCCTGCGATTGCCGCGGCCTATCGGGCGCTCGCCGACCCGACAACGCTGCGCGGCTTCGACGCGGCGCGGTTGGCCATGCTCACAGCCGTCGCCCCACTCGACGATTGCGTGGCCGCCCTCGCCGCGATCGGCACGGCGATGGCCACGTGCCCGGAGTGGCTCACGGGGAAGACCGCGGGCAACACGCGTCTGGCGCGCAGCCTGCAGGGGTCCCTGGTGCTGAAGCACGGCGCCGAGGGCATGCTCTGCGCTGCATTCCTCGATCGCGGGGCCGCAATCGCACTGAAGGTGGCCGACGGCAGCGCGCGTGCTGCGATGCCCGCCCTCCTCTACCTCCTGCGTGCGTTCGGTTGGCTTGCGGACGCGGACGCGCACCGATTGCATGATCTGCAAGAGCCGGCGCTCGTGGGCAATGACGGCCAAGAGGTGGGCTGCCTGCGCGTCCGCGCGCCGATGTGATTGCCGGTGCCCGCGGGCCGAGAGAGATGGCCTGCCGGCGGCCGTGGCGAGTACCATGATCACGCCGCGCCAGGACGGGCGCGAACTTGGGGGGTGAGCGGCGTGCAGCGTCATTTTCTCGCCGTCGCCGGCAACATTGGCGTCGGCAAGACGCACCTCACGCGCTACCTCGGCGAGCGTCTGGGTTGGGAAGTGTTTTTCGAGCCCGTGGTGGACAATCCGTATCTCGATGACTTCTACGGCGACATGCGGCGCTGGAGCTTTCCGCTGCAGATTTTTTTCCTTTCCAAACGCTTCGAAATGCACCGCAAGATGATGACCAACATGTTGTCCTGCATCCAGGATCGTACGATCTACGAGGATGCCGAGATTTTCGCCCGCACCCTCCACGACACCGGCGCCATGGACGGTCGCGATTTCGCCAATTACATGGCGCTGTTCCAATGTATGACTTCGTACCTGCAGGCACCGAGCGCCATCATCTATCTGCGTGCCGACGTGGAGACGCTGGTGCAGCGCATCGCCCATCGTGGCCGCGAGTGCGAGCAGGGCATCGTCCGCTCGTACTTGGAGCGGCTGAATGCGGCCTACGACGACTGGGCGGCGCGCAGCGCTCCGGACCTGCGGTTCCTCGTCGTCGAAACAGCGGGCCTCGAGCGTGTCGAGGAGCACCCCGCGATCGTCAAGCTCGTCCGCGAGATCGAATCGGGCCTCGCACCGAAGCCGCTCGCGACGCGCCCGCGCGGCTCTGGAGGCCGCCGTTGATGCGGGCGCCGGGTGCACCTTTCGTCTTGGCCCTGCTGGTCGCCTGCGGCACGGCAGGGGCGCAAAGCATCGCTCCAGGCGGGCTGCGTGGCATGCTGCACCTTCGCAGCGCCGACACGCCGGGACGTGGCATCCTGGAGATCGGTGCCTTCTCGAGCCTGCACTGGATCGAGGACGAGAAGACCAACCTGCACTTGTTCTCCATCACCGATTTGCAGCTCTCCTACGGTCTGTCGCCGTTCCTCGAAGTCGCCGTCGACGCGCCGCTCAGGGTTTGGAGCGTGGACACGGCTGCCGGTGCCACGATCGCGCCCAAGAGCCTCGTCGGCTTCGGCGATCTGTTGGCGAGCGGCAAGCTGCAGCTGCCGCTCCCATGGCGCACGTTTCGACTCGGGGGGTTCGGGGTCGCAAGCCTCCCGACGGGAAGCCGATCGCGCGGCATGAGCAGCGAGACCACGGACGTCGAAGCCGGCGGATTGCTGACGCTCGACTTCACCCGCATGCAACACTTCATCCCGACGCGCATCCATCTCAACGGCAGCTATCGCTGGAACCGGAACGAGGCGCACGGTGTCGGGCTTGCGCCGTTCGATTCGTTGCGCGACGGCGGCTTCTGGCCGCCCGCCTATCCGGCCGTTGCACTCGGCGAAGCGGTGACGTACAACGACCAGTTGTTCCTGCGCGCCGGGCTCGAGTTCACCACCCGCGTTCTCGATTTGTGGACGGAGTATTCCGTCGACTTGTTGCCACAGATCTCGTACTTGGAATGGGGAGATGCGGTCTCGTTTCTCACGCAGGGTGCGACGGTCAAATTTCGCAACGGCCTCAACATCAAGTTGGCAGCCGAGGTGTCGTTGCAGGACGATCCATCGCCTCTGCCTTCAGACCCAGTTCCTGGATCCGCGACACGGCCTCCCGTGGTCGCCAAAGCCCCGGATTGGCGTCTCACCCTCGGCCTTTCCTGGCGCGGCGGACTGGCGACCAGCGATGACGATCAAGATGGCATCTCCGACAGCCGCGATGGCTGTCCCAAGGAAGCCGAAGATTTCGACGGCTTCGAGGATCTGGATGGTTGCCCCGACGCCGACAACGACAAGGACGGCGTCCCCGATACCAAGGACCTGGCGCCGGATTTGGCCGAGGACATGGACGGATTCGAAGACGAAGATGGTCGCCCCGACAAGGACAACGACGCCGATGGAATCAGCGACGACAAGGACGGCTGCCCCAATGAACCCGAGGATTTCGACGGCGATCGCGACGTGGACGGCTGCCCCGATCTAGAGCGTGAAGGCTGAGGTCCTCAAATGGTTCCGGGAGCGCCAGGTGGGGGATCCCCTGCCAGCTTCTCGCGCGACTTGACGTCTTCCCACAGCGCGTCCATCTCGGCCAACGTCGCCTCCTCGAGCCTCTGGCCGCGCGTGCGCAACGCGTCTTCGACCTGCGAGAAACGCGTGACGAACTTGGTCACGGTCGACTGCAGCGCGGCCTCGGGGTCGACGTCGAGAAAGCGTCCCAGATTGATGACGGAGAAGAGCAGATCTCCGAGCTCGTCCTGGATGCGCGCGGGCGCTGCGCTCGCCAGCGCTTCTTGCAGCTCTTGGCCTTCCTCCACGATCTTGTGTTGCACTTGTGCGGCCGTTTCCCATTCGAAGCCCACCGACGCGACGCGTTGCTGCACCGTGAGCGCACGCCGCATCGGCGGCAGCGACCGGGGCAGCGAATCCAAGAGCCGGGGGACAGCTTCTCCGCGCGCCTCGGCTTCGGCTTCCTTCATGCTGCGCCAGTGGCGCGCCCCCTCTTCGGGACTCTGCGCTTCGCGATCGGCGAACACGTGCGGATGGCGGCGCACGATCTTTTCTTGCGTGCGTTGCGCAATGGCGCCGAGATCGGGCCCGCCGCGTTCTTGCAACATCAGGGCGCACGAAAGCAGTACGAAGAGCACGTCGCCAAGCTCTTCGGCGCAGACGTCGGGGGCTCCATCGCGGGCTGCGTCCTGGAGCTCGTAGGCCTCGTCGAGGAGATAGCCGCTCATGGCCGCGAGCGTCTGTGCGCGGTCCCAGGGGCAGCCGCGATCGCTGCGCAGGAAGCGCAAGGTTTCCACGAGTCGCTGCAGGTGTTCGATGCTCGCCTCCGGGTGTGGTCCGCACTGGACGATCGGGGAAGGACCCGGTCATGCTAGCGCACGGGGGACAGGTGGCGCACGGGGTGTGACTGGCTCGCGTGGAGGTGGACGTTGGCTGGACCGGCGAGGAAGAAGACGATCGAGAGTGCGCGGGAGTTACCGACCCTGGCCGCTCCGCGCGCGTCCGTCCGCGATCTCCTCGTCGTCCCGTGCTTGCTGCTGCTCTTGGTACTGGCCGCACGTGTCCCGGTGATGACGCCGGACATTTGGTGGCATCTGGCGACCGGGCGCTTGGTGGCGCAGGAAGGCATCCCGGAGTCCGATCCATTCTCGTACACGCTCGCTGGGGCGAAATGGACCGCGCACGAATGGGCAAGCGATCTCGTCCTTTACGCCGTGCATTCGCGCACCGGGCTCCTCGGTGTCGTCTTGCTGCGCGCCGTCTTGCTGGCGGCGGCATTCGGGATGGCCTATGCGGCGGCGAGGTTGCACGCCGGCCCGTTGCAGGCCCTCGCAGTTTTGGTGCCTGCGGCGTGGGCTTCGGAGCGCAACTGGCTGGATCGGCCGCAGCTCGTGACCTACTTGTTCTTGGGCGTCTTGCTGTGGGTGCTCGAACGCCAGAGGCTGCGGCCGACGCGGTGGGTGTGGGCCGTGCCCTTGTTGTTCGCGCTGTGGGTGAATCTGCATGGGGGATTTTTTCTCGCTCTGGGGCTCCTCGGGGCGTGGACGATGGCGGCACTCTGGACGGAGCGCAGCTCTCGACCGCGAGCCACGGCGCATGACGCGCCCTCCGCGGCGCGGCGGCTCGTCCTTGTAACCTGTGCCGCGGCCGTCGCCACGCTGCTCAATCCCCACGGCTGGGAAGGCGCCATCTACCCGCTGCGCTACGTGGGTGCGGGCCTCGGTGCAACGCTGCAAGAAGAGGGTGTTGGTCATCTCACGAGCGCGTATGCCTGGGTGCACCTGGGGTTGGTCGCGAGCACATGCGGGACGCTCCTTTGGCGCCGCAGGGTGCCGATCGAGCACGGCTTGCTCGTCTTGATCTTGGGATGGATTTCCATGCCACGGATCGCTGGTGTCACATTGCCGTTCGCGGCCGAGCGCCACGCGCCGCTCTTCCTCCTCGTGGGGACGCCGATTCTCGCCTGGCAAATCGCGGCCGTGTGGAGACGTGGCGTTGTCCGCATTCCCAGCTCGAGGCTGCTTGGCCGGCTCGGCCTGGTCGCGGGATCGCTGGTCAGTGTGTGGCTCCTCACCTTGTTGCCGCGCGATCCGAGCCCGGAGGCACGACTGCTTCCTGGCCGCTACCCGGAGGCGGCTGTGACCTGGTTGCAGGCCAATCGTATTCCGGGCCCGCTGATCAATCCGTACCGGTGGGGTGGTTACCTGGCCTTCGCGCTCTACCCCGAGACCAAGGTATGGATCGACTCGCGCGGCGATCTCTATGGCCGCGAGCGCCTGCGCGAGTACGAGATCCTGCATCGCGCGCCGCCGGGGAGCGACGCGGCACTCGCTGCCGTGCTCGCGCGCTACGATGCGAATGTCATCGTCTGGCCGCTCCTCACCCTCGACTTCGGTCCGTTGCAGGTGCATCCATTCACCGAGTATTTGCTGCGCTCGCGCGCGTGGCGTCTCGTGTTCTACGACCGTGCGGATGCAGAGCATCCGCAACGCCCATCCGCGGTGTCGGCGGTGTTCCTGCGCGAGCATGCGCGCAATGCGGCGTTGCTGGCGCGGTACGCACCCGTGCGCTTGCCACCGGCGCTGCCGCGCGCCATGGGACGCGCGGCCGCAGGCGCAAACTTACGTTGACAGTGCGCGGACGAGATCCCTATGCTTTCCTGTTCGGCGACGGTCGATGACACACGTCCTTCGCGCCGGGCGCGAGGCATTCCGGGAGCGCCGTGTCCGTGCAGCGCATCACGATCCGCGGCGCCCGCCAGCACAATCTCAAGAACATCGATCTCGACATCCCACGACGGCGCCTGGTGGTCGTGAGTGGCGTCAGCGGTTCGGGGAAGAGCTCGCTCGTGTTCGACACGCTGTATGCCGAGGGGCAACGGCGATACGTCGAATCGCTGTCCACCTACACCAAGCAGTTTCTCGAGCGCATGCAGAGGCCGGATGTGGACGAGGTGAGGGGCGTGAGCCCCGCCATCGCCATCCGCCAGCACAATCACGTCAAATCGGCGCGCAGCACTGTGGGCACGGCGACGGAGGTCTACGACTATCTGCGCTTGCTCTTCGCCCGCGTTGGCCTCGTGCACTGCCCGCGTTGCGGCAAACGAGCGTCGGCAGCGTCGCCGTCTGTGGGAGCCCAGCGCATCCTGGACGCCTTCGCCACCGGTACGCGGGTGCACGTCCTCTTCACCATGCCACGTGGCAAGCACGACCGCACCGAGGATCTTCTGGCGCAAGCGCTGCGCGCTGGTTTCGCCCGCGTGTGGTGGAACGGTGCCAGTGTCGATCTGGAACCGACACCGACATTGCCGCAGGATTTGGACAGTCTCGATGTGGTGGTGGATCGGATCGTCGTGCGTCAAGAAGCGCGTGGCCGCATGGTGGAAGCCTTGGAAACCGCGTATCGCGCCGGCAACGCCGGCGCGCAGGTGCTGGCGCTGGGATCGGAGGCGCCGCTCGGCCTCGATCCGCGCCCGATCTGCCCCGATTGCCGCATCGAGCTGCCCCAGCCTTCTCCCGCCATGTTCTCTTTCAATAGCCCGCTCGGTGCCTGCCCCGACTGCCGCGGCTTCGGCACGCGGCTCGACTTCGACGAGCGCCTCATCGTGCCGGATCCCGAGATCAGTCTGGCGGACGGCGCCATCGCGCCGTGGGCGGCCGGCAAGTTCGAGTACTACGCGCGGCGCTTGGAAGAGTTCTGCCGTCGAGCGCGCATTCCGCTGCAAACCCCCTGGTGCGAGCTGCCACGCGAGACGCAGAAGACGATCTTGGAGGGCGCGAAGGGGTGGCGCGGTGTCATCCCATTCCTCGAAGCGCTGCGCGCCAAGGCGTACAAGAAATACGCCCGTTTCTTCACCCGGCGATTCATGGACGAGAGCATTTGCCGCAGCTGCGGCGGGGCGCGGCTGCAACGCCAGGCCACGAGCGTGCGCCTGGGAGATCTCGACATCGCCGCCATGTCGCGCCTGCCATTGGGCGCGCTGCGCGACCATGTCGCGGCGCTGCCACTGCACGGAGAAGCCATCGTCATCGCCGCCGATATCCTGGCCGAGCTGCGCGCGCGTCTCGATTTTCTCTGCGAAGTCGGAGTCGATTACCTGACGCTCGACCGACTGACGCGCACGCTCTCCGGTGGCGAGGCGCAACGCATCAACTTGGCCAGCGCCATGGGATCGAACCTCGTCGATGCGCTGTACATCCTCGACGAACCGACGGTCGGGATGCACGCGCGGGACACCGCGCGCTTGGTGCGCACCATGGAGCGCTTGCGCGACCTCGGCAACACCGTGGTCGTGGTCGAGCACGACATCCAAGTCATCGCGGCAGCGGATTATTTCATCGATCTCGGCCCGGGGGCGGGTGTGCATGGAGGCGAGGTGATGTTCGCCGGCACGCTGGGGTCGAAGACCGATGACGGCGCGGTGCCGGTCGTGGAGCGTGGCAGCGTCGACGCATCGCGCACGCTGGCGCACTTGCACGGGAGCGCCGAAGTGCCGCAGCCGGTGAAGCGACGCGATCCGGGTCCGCGCTGGTTGGAAATCACCCGCGCACGGCTGCACAACCTGAAGGGCGTCGATCTGCGTTTGCCGCTCGGATTGTTCGTGGGTGTGACGGGGGTCAGCGGTTCCGGCAAGAGCACGCTGGTGAACGACGTGCTTCACCGTGCGGTCACGGGCCTGGTGCCCGCGAGCCGCGGCGTCAGCGGTTGGTACGATGCCATCCGCGGCGCGCACCTGGTGAACGAGGCCGTTCTCGTCGATGCCACCCCGATCGGACGCACGCCGCGATCGAATCCTTTGTCCTACATGAAAGGCATGGCCGACGTGCGCGGCCTGTTTGCGGCCACGTCGGCGGCGCGGCTGCAGCGCTTCGGACCCGGTCACTTCAGCTTCAACACCAAGGGCGGTCGCTGCGAGCATTGCGAGGGCATGGGATCCCTCCTGATCGAAATGCATTTCATGGCCGATCTCTTCGTGCCGTGCGAACATTGCGAGGGCCGGCGGTTCAAGCCCGAGGTGCTCGCAGTGCAGTACCGCGGCCGCAACATCGCCGAGGTGCTGGAGATGACGGTCGCCGAAGCCCTGACGTTTTTTCACGACTCGCCGGGTCTCGGGCAGAAGCTGCACATGCTCAATCGGGCGGGCTTGGGATATTTGCGCTTGGGGCAATCCGCGCCGACGCTTTCCGGCGGCGAGTCGCAGCGACTCAAGCTGGCGCGCGCATTGGCGGCGACGCGCACCGGCAACGTGCTGTACCTGCTCGACGAGCCGACGACGGGTCTGCATCTGGACGATGTGTCGCGTCTGTTGCGCATCTTGCACGAGCTGGTGGACCGGGGTCACACGCTCGTCGTCATCGAGCATCACTTGGACGTCGTGGCTGCCGTGGATTGGGTGATCGATCTCGGGCCCGAGGCCGGCGCCGGCGGCGGCGAGATCGTCTATGCCGGACCGCCCGCGGGGTTGATGCAGGAACCCCGTTCGTGGACCGGGCGATATCTGCGGCAGCATCTCGAGGAGCGCCGCAGCCGCGATGCGCCTGCGGCGGCGGCGAGTTAGACACGGTCGCTTGTCCGGCATGCGGAGAAGGTGGGGCGGATGGAAGACACCGAAGCAGCGGACATCTCGCGGGCGGTCATGCGCTGCGTGCACGACCTCGGCGTCGAACGCGAGCCGCTTCGACTGCTGCGCCGCGCCGTGGATCTGCTGCGCCGCGAGCTCGGCGCCAACTGGAGCCTGGCGCATGGCACCGGCGAGGGACTGCTGGCGGGATTTCACGTCGCGCACGCCTGCCCGGATGCGGACACCATTCTTGCGACGCTGCGCTTGCCCGAACAGCCCGACGCCGAGCGCCTGGCCGTCTGCGGCAACGACGCCAACCCGGCGCTCGTGCTGTGGCTGCCACGCCATTCGCGACTCGTGCTCTGCTTCGGGTTGGACTCGAACACGGCAACCACGGCGCGAGCGCTGCTCGGCGAGGTCGGTCGCTATCTGCACGCGCGACTCGAGGACGCACTGGAATTGCAGCGCACGCGATTGGCGACGGCCGCGCTCGAACGGCGCATCTCGGATCTTTCGTTGCTCTTCAAAGGTCTCGACGTCACGTTGCGCTCCATGGAGCTCACACATGTTCTGCGTGCCTTCATGGCCTGCGTCACCTCGGGCGAAGCCATCGGGTTCAATCGCGCCTTCCTGCTCCTGCTCGACGAGGACAGCCAAGAGCTGCGTGGCGCCGTGGCCGTGGGGCCAGCGTCTGGCGAGGAAGCGCGCCGCATCTGGACCAGCCTGGAGCGCCTGAGCCTCGAGGAAGTTCTGCGGCGGGCGGTCGAGGAATCGCACACGGAGCCGGCCCCGGGATCGCTGGCGGCGCGCATCCTCGCCTTCAGTGTGCCGCTGGATGCCGAGACCAGCTTGTTGGCGCGCGTGGTGCTGTCCCCGGAGCCCTACAACATCCATTTCTATCGTGGGGAAAGGCCAGAGCCATTCGCCGAAGCATTCGGTGCCAGCGAGTTCGTTGTCATTCCCATCCTCGGCCGCGAACGTGCTCTCGGGGTCATCGTGGCCGACAACCTCTACAGCAACGACGCCATCGAAAGCGACCGCGTCTACTTGCTTTCGGGGTTGGCGAACCACGTGGGGGTCGTCATCGAGAACGCCCTCATGTTCGAGGACGTGAGCCGCCGCTATGCCGAGTTGAACGAGGTGCAAACCATCAATCGAGCCTTGCTGTCGAGCGTCGATTACGTCGACGTGTTGCGACGCATCGCGCAGATCAGCGCCTCGGTGCTGCACGCGACGGGCTCGTTGCTCTATATCGCACAGGGGCCCACGGCGCCGCCGCGACTGGAGATGCAGTACCACGTAGGCGGCGAATCGCTGCCGGAAGCGGTGACGGAGCTCTGCGCCGAGATCGCGCGCGAGACCCTCGGCCGCGGCCCAGGCGCGCGACAGACCCACGTCGATGGGCTCGCGGGCAGCGAAGCCGCCGAGGTGGTGAGCGCCCCCATGAGCAGTGACAACGAGGTCGTCGGCGTGCTGATGCTCTATCGCGCCGCGGCTGCCGCCGGCAGGAGCGCATTCGACCGCCACAGCCGGCGGTTCCTGTCGATCATCGCCGACCAGGCCGCGATCGCCGTGCTCTCGGGGCGGCGCGTGCAGACGATTCGCGATGACCAGCGGCGCATCGAGGTGCTGAACGACCTGCTGCACCGCAACGAGAAGCTGGCTGCGCTCGGCCAGGCGTCATCGAAGATCGCGCACGAGATCCGCAATCCGCTCACGGCGCTCGGGGGGTTCGCGCGCCGCATGTTGCGCAATGCCACTCTCGGCACCGAGGAGCGCGAGGCGGTCGAGGTGATCGCGCAGGAGACCGCGAGGCTGGAGCGGATCCTGAACGACCAGCTCGCCTTCGTGCGCAGCGCGCGGCTGCAACGCGCGCCGACGAACCTCAACGACCTCGTGCACGAGAGCATCATGCTGCTGCGCCAGCAGCTGCGCGCCAGTCGCGGCGAGCTGCAGCTCGACCTCGCGGCCGATCTGCTGCCGGTGCATGTCGATCCCGATCGCATGAAACAGGTGTTGGTGAACTTGTTGATGAACGCCATCGTCGCCGTGCCGATCGGGGGTCGCATCCGCATCGCCACGCGCTGTGTCGGCGAATCGGTAGATCTCGAGGTGGCGAACACGGGCGAGGCGATTCCCGCCGCCGTGCGCGAGCTCCTGTTCGTCCCATTCATGACCACGCGCCAGGAAGGCACCGGGCTCGGCCTGGCGGTGGTGCATCAGATCGTGATGGAGCATGGAGCGCGGATCGAGGTCCTTTCCGAATCCCCCTGGGGCACGATTTTCCGCCTGCGGTTCGCCATGATCGGAGCCGACGCCTCCGGCTGATCGACCCTTCGCCCTCGCGCACAATCGACGCGCTGTGACTGGAACGCTCCCCAATCGATCCGGCCACCGGACGTGTTGGGGAGGCTGGCTTGGCCTTTGCAGTACCTCGACGGATTCTGGCCTTGGAGGGCTTGGGTGGAACGCTGGGTGGACTTGGCCATGGTCGCACACGAGCTGGGCGGTGCCTTGGCACCGACGCGCAATGCCCTCCAGCTCCTGGATGGCAAAAGCGGTTTGGCTCCGGAACAGACGCGCTTGCTGGCCATCGCGGGCCGCGGTCTGGCACGTGCGGAACGCGTGCTCCAGAACCTGTCCAGTATCGCGTGGCTCGAAGACGCGGACCTGCGGCTGGAGTCCATGGACATTGACGTGGTGCTGCGCGAGCTGGTGGAGGAAGCAACGGCCGAGTCCCAGGCCCGTGGCATCCGTGTCCATCTCGGGCTTGTGCCCGGACTCGGCGCGATTCCCATGGCGCGCTTCGCCTTCGAGCAGGTGCTGATCAACTTGTTGTCGAACGCGTTCAAATTCACGCCCGCCGACGGCGAAATCGAGCTCTCGGCGCAGCCGGTGCAAGGCGCGGTGCTGCCGGGTCGCATGGTCCTGCTGGCCGGTGGTTTCGGTTTCAAACCTAGTTTCGTCAAGCTCCGCGTTGCCGACAACGGCGTGGGGCTGTCGGACGAGACGCGGCGCCGGTTGTTCCAGCCGTTTTGCAGGGGCAGCGAAGCGACGGGCGTGCCGGGCATGGGACTCGGACTGGCCGTGTCGCAGCGCTTGGCGCGACGCATGGGCGGCGACCTGCGCGCGGAAACGCCAGCGCGGGGTGCGAGCTTCGTGCTCACGCTGCCTGCCGACGCGCCGACGCTCGAGCTCGTCGGGCGCGTGGACGCGATCGCGCACGAATTTTCGCAACGTTTGGCACTGGCTCCCTGCAGTCTCGCCGTAATTCGCCTGGATGCTGGATGTGCGGAGGCGACCGTGGCGCTGGAGTCGGCCTTGCGCCGGTTGTGTGCGGACGACCTTTGTCGTGTGGCGGCGCTCACGGACGAGACGTGGATCGCATGGTCGGGGACCGCGCTTCGGACTTTCGCACCTGCGCTCGCTTCGTCGTTACGCTCGGTCCTCGGCGCGGGGGCGGCCACGAAGTTGCGTCTGGCGTTGCGGCGAGTCCCCCGCGGCGCGGCGGCGGATCCGGTGCTGCTGCAGGCGGCGGTGCGTTGCAAGCACGGGGTCGCCGCGCTCGAGCGCAAGCGGGAGGTGCTCCATGGCCAGAATACTGGTCGTTGACGACGATTCCGACATCCTCGAAACGCTGCGATTCGCCTTCGAGCAGCAAGGTCATGCGGTGACCGTGGAGGCCGACGGCCGTTCGGCGCTGGTGCGGGCGCAGCAGGATCCACCCGATCTCGCGGTTCTCGACGTCATGCTGCCGGGGCTCAATGGCTACGAGGTGTCGCGGCGGTTGAAGGACGACATGCGCGCTGGCGTGCTGCCTTCCTTTCCGATCCTCATGCTGACGGCGCGACGCGTGCCCTCGGGAGCCCGGCAGGAATTCTTGTCGTCCTGGTCTCGGGCCGATGCCACGGTGTGGAAGCCGTATGATCTGGGCTTCTTGCTGTTCCAAGTTCGCGAGACGCTCGACGCCGGCGGCAGAGCAGCGTGTTTGGAGCAGCCATGACGCGCCTTCTCATCGTCGACGACGATCAGGATATTGCACGGATCCTGCGCTTCCGTTTGCAGAAGAAGGGCTTCGAGTGCGTGCTCGCCGCCAATGGCCTCGAAGCGCTGGAGAAGATCGACACCCACCATCCCGACCTGGTGCTGCTCGACGTGATGATGCCGAAGATGGATGGGTTCACTGCCTGCCGCGAGATTCGCAAGCGCAACGCCTGGTGTCGCATACCCGTCATCATGCTGACGGCAAAAGGGGACATCGCCGACAAAGTGAGCGGCATCGGCGAGGGTGCCGACGACTACATCGTCAAACCGTTCGAGTTCGAGGAGCTCCTGGCGCGTGTCCACATGATCCTGCGCCGTACCCAAGAGACGATGAGCGCCAATCCTTTGACCGGGCTGCCCGGCAACAACGTCATCTCGAAGAACGTGGAGAGCGTGATTGCCGCCGGCACTCCATTCGCGGCCTGCTACGCCGACCTCGATCACTTCAAAGCCTACAATGACGAGTACGGTTTCGAGGCCGGGGACAAGGTCATCAAGTTCCTGGCCGAGATCCTGGTGCGGGTGACACAGGAGCAGTCGCAGCAGTCGTTCGTCGGCCACATCGGCGGCGACGACTTCCTCTTCCTGGTGGATCTGGATGGTTTCGAAGGCTGTTGCCAGAGCGTGATCCAGCATTTCGACGCCGGCATTGCCCAGTTCTATCGCGACGAGCACATCCGATCGGGTTTCCTCGAGAGCATCAATCGACAAGGGCAGCGGATGCGCTTCCCGCTCATGAGTTTGTCGATCGGCGTGGTCACCAACAGCCAGCGCGCTGCCGGCGATGCCATGCAGGTGTCGAATCGGGCGGCGGAGATGAAGAAGTATGCCAAGGGGCAGTCGGGAAGCTGTTACCGCGTGGACCGGCGCACGGTGGGTGCCGGACCTGCAGCCGAGGACGTGGAGGGCGTGCCTGGAGGCGGCGACGATGCCAAAGGAGCTGCGGGTGGGGGACGTTGACACCCCCGGGAGGCGGCTCCTATACTCGCCGGCTCGATGCGAAGGTAGCTCAGATGGTAGAGCAACGGACTGAAAATCCGTGTGTCGGCAGTTCGATTCTGCCCCTTCGCACCAGGTTTCCTCGCGTTCGAGACCTCGTGTCTCGGCCAACGGGTTCCGGAGCTGGTGTAGCTCAGCCGGTAGAGCAACGCACTCGTAATGCGTAGGTCCGCGGTTCGATTCCGCGCACCAGCTCCAGCTCGCTCCGTCCGGCGCAGCCTGCCCGCGCAGGAAAGGCGCGCATGCATTCCGCGACCAAAGTCCTCATGTCCAGCATCTCCGGGATCCGCGGCATCGTCGGCGCCGGTCTCGATGCCGAGGTGGCGTGCCGCATGGCGGCGGCCTTCGGCACCTGGGCGCCCGAAGGCCCGATCGTCGTCGGCAGGGACTCGCGACTCAGCGGGCCGATGCTGTTGCATGCGGTGGCCGCGGGGCTCCTCTCCACAGGGCACGATTGCATCGACATCGGCATCGCCACCACGCCCACGACCGAGATCATGGTGACCACGCATGGCGCTTCCGGTGGCATCATCTTGACCGCGAGCCACAACCCCGAGCCATGGAACGCGCTCAAGCTGCTCGATCGATCGGGGCTGTTCCTGTCGCGGGCGGATGGCGAAGCGGTCGCGGCGATCGCTGAGGCGGGGCGCGCGCGGCATCGCGCCTGGGATGGCATGGGGACACTACGGGAAGATGGCGCCGCGGCCGAGGTGCACATTCGCTGCATTCTCGAGCAGCCATGGCTCGAGCTCGAACGCATCGCCGCGCGTCAATTGCACGCGGTGGTCGATTGCTGCAACGGCGCCGGCGGCGTGGTGGCACCCGAGCTGTTGCGGCGCCTCGGCGTCCGCGTCACCGAAGTGCACTGCGAGCCGACGGGACGCTTCGGACGGCGGCCCGAGCCGACACCGGCGCACTTGCAGGAACTGGGCGAGAGCGTGCGACAGGCAGGCGCCGACATCGGATTTGCCACCGATCCCGACGCCGATCGGCTCGGCGTGGTCACCGCGGCCGGCGTGCCGCTGCTCGAGGAGTATACTTTGGTGTTGGCGGCCGACCATTACCTGCGCCAGCATGCGGGGCCGGTGGTGGTGAACTTGAGCACGACGCGCGCGATGGACGATGTCTGCGCACGGCACGGTGTCACCCTGCACCGGACGCCGGTCGGCGAAGCCAACGTCGTCGAGCGCATGCAGCAGGTCGGTGCCGTCATCGGTGGCGAGGGCAACGGCGGCGTCATCCTGCCGGCGTTGCACACCGGGCGCGACGCCTTGGTGGGCATGGCGCTCATCCTGGAATCGATGGCCGAAACGGGCAAGCCGGTGGCGGAGTTGCACGCAGCGCAGCCGCGTTATCACATGGTCAAGCGCAGCATTCAGCTCGAGCAAGGGTTCACGGACGCGCAGATCGTCGAGCTCGCGCGCCGCGAGTTCGGGGGCACGCTGGATTGCAGCGACGGTGTCAAAGTGCTGTTGCCGGAAGGCTGGTTGCACATGCGCCGATCGAACACCGAGCCGATTGTCCGTGCCATCGCCGAGAGCCCGGCTTCCGGCAAGGCGGAAGAGCTAGTGGACCGAGCCCTGCGCCTGCTCGGCCAGATCGCGCCAATGCAGGGGGCCTGAAAGTCACGCGCGCCTGGGGGACATCGCCATGTGCGGGATCATCGCCTACGTCGGGGACAAGCCAGCGCTGCCGATCCTAGTCGAGGGTCTCAAGCGCCTGGAGTACCGTGGGTACGACTCCGCCGGCGTGGCGATCATCGACGGCCATTTGCGCATCGAAAAATGCGTCGGCCGGATCGCGCAGTTGGAAGAACACATCGCCAAGATGGTGCTCCCCGGCAGCGTCGGCATGGCGCACACGCGCTGGGCCACGCATGGCGAACCGACCAGCATCAATGCGCATCCGCACGTCGATTGCAGCGGCAAGCTCGCCGTCATCCACAACGGCATCATCGAGAACTACGAAAGCCTCAAGCGCAATCTGCTGAATCGCGGCCACCAGTTCAAGAGCGAGACGGACACGGAAGTCCTGGCGCACTTGATCGAAGAATTCTACGACGGCAATCTGGATGCGGCCGTGCGCGCGGCTCTCGGCCGCGTCGAGGGCACGTTCGGCATTGCCGTCGTGCACGCGGACGAGCCCCGGCGCATCGTTGGCGCGCGCAACGGCAGCCCTCTCATCGTCGGCGTCGGCGACGGCGAGTTCTTCCTCGCCAGCGATGCGAGCGCCATCCTGCGCCACACGCGTCAGGTCATCTACCTGGAGGACCAGGAGATGGTGGTCCTCGGGGACGAAGGACCCGTGTTCACGCGCATCGAGGACGGGGACGCCGAGATCACCAAGGAGTCCACCCAGATCGAGTGGGACCTGGCCATGATCGAGAAGGGTGGCTATCCGCACTTCATGCTCAAGGAGATCTTCGAGCAACCCTCGACGTTGCGCAACGCTTTCCGCGGCCGCTTGCTGTGGGAAGAAGGCGACGCCAAGCTCGGCGGTCTCAACATGACGCGCGAGGAACTGCGCGACGTCAAGCGCGTCGTGCTCATCGGCTGTGGCACCTCGTGGCATGCGGCGTTGCTCGGCAAGTACATGGTCGAGGAAGTGGCCCGCATCGGCGTCGAGGTCGAGTACGCCAGCGAGTTCCGCTACCGCAATCCCATCATCGAAGAGGGCACGATTACATTCGTGATCTCGCAATCGGGTGAGACGATCGACACGTTGGCGGCCCTGCGCGAAGCCAAACGCAAGGGCGGCCGCGCGCTCGGCATCGTCAATGTCGTCGGCTCCACCATCGCGCGCGAATCGGACGGCGGTGTCTACATTCATGCCGGTCCCGAGATCGGCGTGGCCTCGACCAAGGCATTCACGTCGCAGGCCACGGTGCTCGCCATTCTCACCCTGCTCCTCGGTCGCCTGCGCAACATGTCGCGCCAGGAAGGGCGGCGACTGATCTCGGCGCTGGAAGCCTTGCCCGGGCAAACCGAGCAGATTCTGGCCCAGGAAGACGAGATCAAGGAGATCGCCCGCGCCTATCACCATCACAACAATTTCTTGTACCTCGGGCGCGGCCCCAACTTCCCGGTGGCGCTCGAGGGGGCGCTGAAGCTCAAGGAAATCTCCTACGTGCACGCCGAGGGTTATCCCGCCGCGGAAATGAAGCATGGCCCCATCGCGCTCATCGACGAGAACATGCCGGTGGTCGTCATCGCCACCCGCGACACCGGCTATCGCAAGATCGTCGGCAACGTCGAGGAAGTGAAGGCGCGCAAGGGCCGCATCATCGCCATCACGACCGAGGGCGATACCGACATCGTCAAGAAGGCCGATCACACCATCATGATTCCGGAAACGCTGGGCTTGCTGATGCCGATTCTCTCCGTCATCCCGCTGCAGCTGCTCGCCTATCACATCGCGGTGCTGCGCGGTTGCGACGTCGACCGACCGCGGAACCTGGCGAAATCCGTGACCGTCGAATAGCGCGCGCCGCGCCGGCACGAGCGGTCTCGGCGGACGCTCCTCGCGCGCCTCCAGCGCGCTCGATCGCTCGGCACGGGCGCTGCTTGCGCCTCCTGCGCTCGCGGGCGCGCTCGTGACGCCGCCTCGACCGCTCGTGCCGGCACGGCGCGATCCGGTGCACCCGCAACGTTTCACCGCATCCACTTCCGGCCGATCAGCGCACGCCACAAACAGCCGATTCAGCGCGCCCTACAACCTTTCAAAATCTGCGGGCGGCGGGATTCTCCGTTCGTTTTGATACCAGACGCCGAGCTCATCGGCGCCGAGACGCCAGACAAGGTTGAGCGGCGCCTTCCCGCGCACGCGCGCCAAGCCACCGTGCTCGCCCTGCAAGTGGTGATAGGGACAGAGCACGAGGAGGTTTTCGGGTGCGT
>CAZMNW010000008.1:0-175126 GCA_964567755.1 uncultured bacterium | reverse complement strand
CTGCACGTCGCGCCGGAATCTGCAGGTGCACCACATTCATTACCGCGGCCACCAGGGCGGTGACGAGCCGTGGAATGTTCTAGTGCTCTGCGAATTCCATCACCAGCAGGGCGAGCATGGGACCTTGGCGCGTTTCAGAGGCAGGGCGCCGCTCGATGTCCTTTGTCAGCTCGGGGACCAAGGGCTCGGTATGTGGTGGAGAAACGAGAGGAGAATCGCGAAACCGAGCGCAATGTGAGTCCGAGCTGAGGAATGCGCCGAACAGGCTCGGCGGTGTCGGCGCCTCCGTACGCCGGCCTTGGCCTACAGGGTACACCGGCCCACGCGCGGATTGCGTCCGACGGGGCATGTGTTGCGGGAGCGAGGCTATTTTCCCTCGACGCCCAGCCAACCCCGACTCACGTAGTCGCTCAGGGTGAAGGCGAAAAGGATGAGCAGCCAGGCGAAGCCACTCACGACCACGAGCTTGGTCAGTCGAGTGCTGTACTTGGCATGCATGAAGTAGAGAACGACCAGGGTCATCTTCGTGCCTGCAATTCCGAGCGCCACCAGATCGTTCAGCGGCCCCAGATGCTGGAAGGCCACGACGACCGTCGTCAGTGTGAAGACCAGGAGGGCGCCAAAGACGAGGAAGTATGTGCGCAGTGGACTGACGTGCATTCCGACCTCCTAAACGTGCTGGCTGCGCCCGAGCAGATAGAGCAACGGGAACAGGAAGATCCACACGATGTCGACGAAGTGCCAGTACAGGCCGAAGCACTCGATCGGGTGGTGGTAGTCGGGTCCATACCGCCCGCGCATCGATCGCGGCAACAACCAAGCAATGAGCCCGACACCGATGATCATGTGCAGCGCATGCAAGCCGGTCATGACGAAGTAGAGCGAGAAGAACAGTTGCACGTTCCCTGGACTCGCCCCGTGCCAGGCGAAGTTCGGTCCTGGCACCAGATGATGCGCGAATTTCTCCTGGTACTCGACAGCCTTGATGCCGAGGAAAGTCAGACCCAGGATCGCCGTGAGCACGAGGAAACGCACCAGCGTGCGCCGATCCCCGAGCTGCGAGGCCCGTACTGCGATCGCCATGGTGAGGCTGCTGCAAATCAACACGACGGTATTGATCGCCCCGAGCATGACATTGAGCTCGTGACTCCCGGCGGTGAATCCGCCATGCGAGCGCGACCGATAGACGATATAAGCCGTGAAGAGTCCGCCGAAAAACATCACTTCGGTGATCAGAAACACCCACATCCCCAGCGACGCGGACTCACGTTGCTGGTCCAGGGTGTCGAAGTGGTGCGCCAGCAGAGGCTGCGTACTAGCCAACGGTCACCTCTTCCGCTTTGTACTCGTACGTCTCCGTCGTCACCACGGGGGTCACCACGAAGTTGTGGGTCGGCGGCGGTGACGATGTCTGCCATTCCAGACCTGTGGCTCCCCACGGGTTATCGCCCGCACGCGGCCCATAACGCATGGACCAGATCAAATAAAAGATCGGGATGACGTAGCCGACACCCAGAATCGATGCCCCGGCGCTCGACAGCACGTGCAGCACCTGCCACTCCTCGGGATAAACGTGGTACCGGCGCGGCATTCCCATGTATCCGAGCAGGAACTGTGGGAAGAAGGTCAGATTGAAACCGACGAAGATGATGAGCGCCGCCAGCTTGGACCAGAACTTTGGGTACATACGCCCCGAGATCTTCGGCCACCAATAGTGCAGCCCACCCAGGTACCCCATGATGGTGCCGCCCACCATGACGTAGTGGAAATGCGCCACGACGAAATATGTGTCATGGACGTGCACATCGAGCCCCAGAGTCGCCAGCATCACGCCAGTCAGCCCACCGATCGTGAACAGGCCGATGAAACCGAGCGCGTACAGCATCGGGGTGTCGAACGACACCGACCCCTTGTACAACGTGGCCGCCCAGTTGAAAATCTTCACCGCCGAAGGCACGGCCACAAACATGCTCAGCACCGAGAAAATCGTCGCCGCGTACACCGACTGGCCGCTCACGAACATGTGGTGACCCCACACCAGGAAGCCGAGAATGGCGATCGCGACGCTGGCGCCGGCCACGAACTTGTAGCCGAAAACCGCCTTGCGCGAGAAGGCGGCGATGAGCTCGCTCGTCACTCCCATCGCCGGCAGCACCATGATGTAAACCGCCGGATGCGAATAGAACCAGAACAGATGCTGGAACAGCACCGGGTCACCGCCCAATGCCGGGTCGAAGATGCCGATCTTGAATCCACGCTCCACCGCCAGCAAGAGCGTCGTGATCGCGATCACCGGCGTGCCCAGGATCATGACGAGGCTGGTGGCGTAGTGCGACCACAAGAACAACGGCAGGCGGAACCAAGTCAACCCCGGGGCGCGCATGCGATGGATCGTGACGATGAAGTTGAGCCCGGTCATGATCGAGGCGAAGCCGACGATGAAGACGCCGAGCCCGGTGGCCACGACGTGCGTGTTCGAGAATGTGGTGCTGAAGGGCGTGTAGAAGGTCCAGCCCGTGTCCACGCCGCCGGCGAGCATGGCATACAGCGTGAAGGCCGCGCCCAAAGTGAACACGTACCAGCTGGCGAGATTGACCTTGGGAAACGCCAGATCGCGTGCTCCGATCATGATCGGCACCAGGAAATTGCCCAGAACCGCCGGAATGGCGGGAATGAGGAAGAAAAAGATCATCGCCACGCCGTGCATCGTGAACACACGGTTGTAGGTGTCCGACTGCATCAGGTCGCCTTGCGGCGTCAACAGCTCCAGGCGGATGAGGACGGCGAAGATGCCGCCGATGAGGAAGAAGAACGTCACCGAGATCAGGTAGAGGATGGCGATGCGCTTGTGATCCGTGGTCAGCAGCCACGATTTCACCCCATAGTCGGCGTTGAGATAATTGGGCGGCTCGGCGACGGCGCGCTCGGTGGTCGACATCTCTCACTTCTCCGCTTCGAGCCCACGGATGTAGCGCACCAGTGAATGCGCTTCCTCCTGGCTCATCTGGCCTTGAAACGTCGGCATGATCGGTTGATAGCCGGCGACAACCTTCTCGTTCGGCTGCAGGATCGATTCGAGGATGTAGTTCTCGTCGGCCATGACGGTCTTCCCGTCCTTCAGGCGCACTTCGCGCCCGAACAGTCCGGCCAGTTGCGGCGCTCGCGCCGTCGAGTCGAAACGATGGCACGACTCGCAGGCATAACGCTTGTACAGGTCTTCTGGGCCCGCGAGTCGGTTGTCGCTGCCGCGCTCGCCTGACAGCCAGCGCTCGTAGTCCTCGGGTTCCTGGACCACGACCCAACCACCCATGCGTGAATGTTCGGCGCCGCAGTACTCGGCGCAGAACAAGTGATAGTTGCCAACGCGCGTCGCCTCGAACCACACCGTGGTGTAGCGGCCCGGCAACACGTCCATCTTGACGCGGAAACCTGGCACGAACAGGTCGTGGATTACGTCCTCCGAGGTCATCGTCAGCTTGATCGCTGTGCCGACAGGGACGTGCAACATGTTGATTTCACGCGTGCCGTCGGGGTGTTGGAATTTCCACATCCACTGCTTGCCGACGGCGAAATACTCCACCGCATGCGCAGGTGGACGCGATATCTTGAAGAACAGCACCGCTCCCCATGCAAAGGCCCCGAGCATGATGGCCAGCGGCACCGCCGACCACAGGATCTCGAGCGGCGTCGAGCCGTGAATGTGGACCCCCACCTGGTGCTCGGTTTTGCGCCGGTAACGCAGCCCCAGGTAAACCACCAGCACCGCGATCAGAACCGAGAAGAAGGCGCTGATCGCGACGAGAACGAGGTACAGCGCATCCACCTCGGCCGCCAGTGTCGACCCCTGCGGGGGCATGAACATCCAGTTGCCCATCGTCGCAGCCGTCCTCCGTCAGGTGGTCCGGGCGCGCAGTCGCTCCTGGCGCCGCATCCAAAGAATCCCCGCCGCGATCAACAGCACCATCGCCACACCGCCGGCGCGCACGATATTGAGTGCTGCCGCCGCGTAACTCCCCGCCTCAGGGTCGTAGCGGTAGCAATACAGCAGCACCTGATCGACGACGCCGCCCAGTTTTCCGGCCGATGCTTCCACCATGCCGAGGCGCAGATCGCGTGGGGAATACTCGATGCCATAAAAATAGCGTGCCAGCTTGCCATCTGGCGTCGCCACCATGGCGCCACTCGCATGGGCGTACTGCTTGGATGCCTCGTCCCACACGTAGCGGAACCCCACGGTTTCGGTCAGTGCGCGGATCGCGTCCGCGTCCCCAGTCAAGAAGTGCCAAGCCTCCGCCGCGCCGGCGCGTCCATACTCTTCGACGTAGTGCGCCTTCTTCGCCGCAGCCAACTCGGGCCCCTCGCGCGGCTCAAAGGACACGGTGACGATCTCGAAGTCCCGTCCCGGCTGCATATCGAGCGCACGCAGACTCGACACCAACCCGTTGAGCGACATCGTGCACAGCATCGGGCACTCGTAATACACCAACGACAGCAACACCGGCCGGCTGCCGAAGTAACGCCCGAGTGCCACGCGTTCCCCGCTCTCGTCGCGAAACTCGGCCAGGAGCGGCAGCGCCGCGCCAATGTTCTGGTCGAAGCCGACCTCGCGCAGTGGCCCCGGCAAGCCGGACTGACCCTGCGCCAAGCCTGTCACCCCGAGCACGGCCGCCATCGCCGCCACAAACACAAAGCCACGCTTCATGGTGCCCCCTCGCGCTGCAGGCGCTGTTGCGTCGGATCTCGCCATGTCCCAGGGCGCGTCCACGGCAGCGGCTCGGCGCGCGTCGGCAAACCGCCCTGCAGCAAGAGTTCCATGGCGCGATCGACGGGGATGCGTGCGATGGCGTCGGCTTCGTTCACCCAGCCGTACGAGTGCAGCAGCGAATCCTCCCGCGTCCGCAACGCCAACAAATCCTTTTCTGGCGTCGTTTGCAGGTGCGGTTGCGGCACCGGCAGATGTCCCTCTTGGAGGACCAACGCCGAGGGCGGCACGTCGCCTGCCACTTGCCGCGCCAACAGCACTTTGAACATCCCCCACATCGCGACAGCGGAGACCACGATCAGAATGGCGAGCCCGATGCCGAAAATCGCGATGCCGCGCACGTGGATTTCGCGATCGAAAATCTCCCCGTGACCCATGCCACTGGCGCCGTGACTAGCGCCATGGCCGGCGCCGTGGTCCGCACGCTGACTGCTGCGACCGGCGCTCGGAGCTTCAGCCATCGGCGAGCGCCTCCTCCAGATTCGGGTCGTGCTGCGGCAACAGGCTTCGCCGCTTCAATTCCCACGCGAACGCGGCAACCCAGATACCGCCGATCGCGACCAGCACCACGGGATCCAGCCAATGGAACACCGGACCATCGGGCTCGAGCGAGGGCCCCACCTGCCACACCAGGTCCAACCAACGGCCGATGAACACCGACACCGCCACCCAGGCCAGACGCCGCGGATTGCTGCGCACGGATTTCGACAGCAACAGGAAGAACGGCAGCACGAAATACAGGGCGAAGATCGCGAAGCTCAAGGCATAGAACCCGCCGCGGCGCCGTGGCAGATACCAGCCGATCTCTTCGGGCAGGTTCGCCGACCAGATGATCACGAACTGTGAGTAGGTCATGTACGCCCACAACAAGATGAACGCCAATAGCAACTTGCCGTAGTCGTCGAAATGCCGCCCGGCGTAGACACGCGCCAATGGCTCGGATCGTGCCAGCCAGCGTGCCAGAATGATGAGCCAGCACAATCCGGTCGCACCCTGCCCGACGACGAAATGCATGCCGTACAAACTCGAGATCCACGTGGGATCGAGCGACATCAGCCAGTCGAAGCTGGCGAAACTCGCGGTCAGCATGTACACCAGGAGCCCCGCGCCGCTCAGCCCCTGCAGGCGGCGATGCAGCGCCGGTTGATCGCCGCGATCCTGCCGCAAGGACCATTGGCTGAGCAGCAACGCGAACATCCCCCACACCAGGAAGAACACCGCCGCGCGCGCCAGAAAGAAGCGCGTGTTCAGGTAAGCAGCCTTGGCCTGAAGCAGCTCGCTCGCGGCCACCACGTCTGGCCGCGACCACGAGTACAGGGTGCCGAGCCCCAGGATCACGGGCACGAACAGCGCCGCGAGCAACGGCAGCGTGCGCGATGCGGCCTCGAAGATTCGTCGCGCCACCAGCGCCCAGCTGCCACCGGTCATGTGCGTCAACATCAAGAGCGCCAGACACCCGAGCGGTACGCCGACCCAGAACAGGAAGCCGGTGAGATAGGCGCGGAAGAAGTGTTCCGGCGCCAGCACGGCGCCGACCACCGACACCGCACCCGCGGCTACCGCGAGCACGAGTGCCCGCTTGCGCAGACCCTCGAGCCAGCCCGCCGGCGCCGCGGCACCGCGCCGCATCGACATCGAATCAGTCATGGGCTCCCTGCTTCTCCGCCGGCGCGGCCTTGTCGTTGCGGCCGCGCGTGGCATCGTGCTCGATTTTCGACCGCGTGGGCTCCGGGAGCTCGCGAACCGCCAGGTGTTGCGACAGCTGCAACGCGCGCACGTAGGCGACGATGGCCCAGCGATCCGCGATCGGGATCTGTGCCGCATAGCTCGGCATGGTGGCGAAGCCTTTGCTGATGACGTCGAAGATGTAACCGGCCGGCTGCTGCCGCAGCCGCTCGAGGTGAAACTCCGGTGGCTGTTTGTAGCCACGCTGCACGACCATGCCGCGGCCGGTCCCGAGAGCATCGTGACACACGATGCAGAAGATGCCGTAGCGCTCGCGACCGCGCTGCAACAGCTCCGCTGTCAGCGCGAACGGCAGCTCGCTCGTGTAAGTCGAATCGTCCACCGTGCCGGTGGCAAAGGCGCGATCCTCGTGCAGGGTGCCGCGCGCCACCGTCCCCGCCGGCAACGGCCGCGCTGAACGACCGTCGGCGAAGAAAGCGCTGCGCTCCAGCGCGTCGTAGCGCGGCTGGTCGTACATGTCGAGCCGAATGCAGCCCGGCAGCGCCAGGGCGGCGAGCAGGACTAGGACGGCGCGCCGTTCAACTCGCGGCGACTTCGGCCACATGCGTCGGCTCCAGGGTCCAGAGGAAGTCCGCCGTTTGCACGGCGTCGAAGTGTGGATCGCGCGATTCGATGCACAAGAAGTACCGGTCGCGGCTGGCCATGGCGAACCGCTCGACATTGAACACCGGGTGGTGCGGCTCGGGCAGACCATTGAGCGCCAGCATCCCCAGCACCGCGGTCAGTGCGGCGAACAGGATCGTGCACTCGAACGCCACCGGCACGAAAGCAGGCCAGCTGAAATAGGGGCGGCCGCCGATGTTCATCGGGTAGGCCACGGTGCTGGTCCAAGTCTGCAGCCCAAAGCCGAACAAGGCGCCCGCGATGCCGCCCGCCAGCACCATGCGCGGCAACGGCGAATGGTGGTGACCGAGAGCGTGATGCAGCGCTTCGATCGGGTAGGGCGTGTAGGCGTCGAGGCGCTTATAGCCTTTCGCGCGCACCGCTTTCACCGCCGCGATGAGCTTGTCGGAGTGATCGAACTCGGCCATCACTCCGTACAGCTGCTTGGGATTCGCCTGCGTCATCCCGACTTCTCCCGCGCCCGCGCCTTCGGCAACAGCGTCCGGATCTCGAAGATCGAGATCATCGGCAGCAGCCGCACGAACAAGAACATCAACGACAGGAACAAGCCGATGCTGCCGAAGAAGGTGAAATAGTCGAAGCGCGTCGGATAGTACATCCCCCAGGCGGACGGCATGAAGTCACGCGTCAGGCTGGTGATCACGATGACGAAACGCTCGAGCCACATGCCGACATTGATGAACATGCTGACGATCCAGACCGCGACCGCCGAGCTCCGTATCTTCGCCGACCACAGGAACTGCGTCGCCACGACGTTGCACAAGATGAGCGCATACCAGATGAAGCGATACGGCCCGAGTACACGGTTGGTCAGCATGTACTGTTCGTATTCGTTGCCGCTGTACCAGGCCATGAAGATCTCGATGACGTAGCCGTAATTGACAATGAGGCCGGTGGCGAGCATGACCTTGGCCATGTTGCGCACGTGGCGTTCGGTGATGAAATCGTGCAATCCAAAGGCGGCGCGCAGTGGGATGGCGAGCGTGATCACCATGGCGAAGCCGGCGAAAATGGCTCCGGCGACGAAGTAGGGTGGAAAGATCGTCGCGTGCCATCCCGGGATGAGACCGGCGGCGAAGTCGAGGCTCACGACCGAGTGCACCGAGACCACCAGCGGCGTCGCCAGCGCCGCCAATAACACACAGGCCGTGTCGTGGTTGTGCCAATGGGCCGCGGAGCCGCGCCAGCCCATGGCCATCATGCCGTAGACCACGCGGCCGATGCGATTCTGCGTGCGATCCCGCAGTGTCGCGAGATCGGGCATCAGCCCGACGTACCAGAACATGAGCGACACCAGCGCGTAGGTCGAGATGGCGAACACGTCCCAAATCAAAGGACTCCGGAACTGCGGCCACAAGCCCGTGGTGCTCGGGTACGGAAACAGCCAGTACGCCAGCCACGGCCGCCCCAAGTGCAGGATGGGGTAGAGCCCAGCGCAGGCCACGGCGAACAGCGTCATCGCCTCGGCGAAGCGGTTGATGGACTGCCGCCATTTTTGGCGCAACAGCAGCAGGATCGCCGAAATCAGCGTGCCGGCGTGTCCGATCCCGATCCACCAGACGAAATTGACGATGGCGAAGCCCCAGCCCGCCGGATTGTTGACGCCCCAGATGCCGACGCCTTTGGCAAACAGGATCGTGGCCGCGTACAAGAACAGCATGAGCAGGCCGAAGGCGACACCGAATGCCGGATAGAACCACCGTGGCGTCTTCTGCAGAACCACGGCGGCGATCTTGTCGGTGACCGTCGCAGTGGTGTGCCCCGGGGCGATGAGCGGCGACTCCTCCGATGTCCTCGTGCTCTCAGTGGCCACGCGCGTCTCCCGCATGGCTCGCGGCAGACACGCGCTCCGGATTGGGGTTGGTCACTCGCGCCAGATACGTCGTGCGCGGTCGGGTGTTGAGTTCCTCGAGGATGCCGTAGTGCAGTGGCTGCTGCCGCAGCTTCGCCACTTTGGAGTTGGCATCGTGAATGTCGCCGAAGACGATGGCATCGGAGGGACACACCTGCTGGCAGGCGGTGAGAATCTCGCCGTCGCGCAACGCGCGGTCCTCCTTCTTGATCTGGATGCGCGTCTGGTTGATGCGCTGCACGCAGTAGGTACATTTTTCCATCACGCCGCGGGTGCGCACGGTGACGTCGGGATTGCGCATCATCTTGAGGATCTCGGTATCCTGATCGACGTACTGCAGGAAATTGAAACGTCGCACCTTGTACGGGCAGTTGTTGGCGCAATAGCGTGTGCCGACGCAGCGGTTGTACACCATCTCGTTCAGCCCTTCCTTGCTGTGCGCGGTCGCCCCCACGGGGCACACCGGCTCGCAAGGGGCGTTCTCGCAATGCATGCACATCACCGGCTGTTGCACCACCCGAGGATCCTCCGGATCGCCTTCGAAGTAACGATCGATGCGTAACCAATGCATCTCGCGGCCCTTCATCACCTGGGCTTTGCCGACCACCGGGATGTTGTTCTCGGCGTTGCAAGCCACGACACAGGCATTGCAACCAGTGCAGGCGCCGAGATCCACCACCATGCCCCAGGCGCGCCCGGCGGACTCGAAGCCGGGATACAACGACGTCGGCGCATGCGGCGCGTGACCCATTTCCTGGGCAAAGTGCGGCTGGTCGCGGAACTCGGCCAGCGACCCTTCGCGCACCAGATGTCGACCTTCCATCGCGTGCTGCAGTTGCGTGCACGCCAACGGCTGCTGTTCGCCGGTAGGACGCAGGCGCACGCCGCTCGCGTGCACCAACCCCGCACTCGTGCGCAACGGATGGGCATCGAAACCGGCGTCCTTGCCGACTCGCCCGACACGCCGCCGGCCGTATCCCAAATGCAAGGTCACGACGTTGTCGGGCTGCCCCGGGAGCACCCAGACCGGTGCGCGCACCGTGTGCTCGCCATGCTCGATCTCGACCACGTCCTGGCTGGCCAGGCCCAGTCGCGCTGCCGTCGCCGGCCCCAGCAGCGCGGCATTGTCCCACGTGAGTCGCGTCCACGGTTTGGGGAGCTCTTGCAACCAGCCATTGTTGGCGAAGCGGCCATCGTGCACGGTGGGATCGACGCGGAACACGATCTCCAGAGCATCGTCTCGACGTTCGAGACGAAGCGCCAAGTCGTTGGCGAGCCCGATGAAGAGTTGGGTGAGTGAATCGCGCTGGAGATCGAGCGGCAGGAGAGGCTCTTCACTGCCGGCCACGACACCATCGTGCAGAATGCGCCGCCAGCGCGTCTCAAAGTCGGCACCCAGGCGTTCCTTCCAGGTACCGCGCACGATGTCGATCCCATTGTTCTCTGTGTCGCCGGCGACCACCGCGAGCAGCTCGTGCACCGACTTGCCGCCGAAGAGCGGCTCGATGAGCGGTTGCATGACGCTCACCGTGCCATCATAGGCACGCGCGTCGCTCCACGTTTCCAGCTCGTGCGCGAGCGGCAAATGCCAATGACAATGCTCCGAGGTCTCGTCTTCGGCCGCGGCCAGGTGCGCGCGCAGCGGCACCTTGGCCATCGCCGCCGTGAAGTCCAGATCCGACGGCGCGTCGTACACCGGGTTGCCACCGAGAACGAGCAACAACTCCACGCGACCGGCGCGCATGTCCTGCACCAGATCGCGCAGCGACCCGAGGTGACTCGTGGGCTCGACCTCGATCGGTTCGCTCACGATCACGGTGCGCCCGAGGTTGCCGAGTCGATGATTCATTGCCAGCGCCAGAGCTTGCAGTTCGACCGACGACTCACAACCGGCGACGACGATGCTGCGCCCGGGGTGCTGGCGCAATTCGAGGCCGATGACCTGGCGCCATTTCTCGAGGTCGCCTGACCCCATGGGCCCGAGCACGCCGGTGCCGTGCACGCCACATTCGAAAGCCAGGGCGAAAGCGAATGCCAGCTGACGCTCGGGCCCGAGCGACAGGCGATGATCGGCCACCGCGCCAGTGGCGCTCGGGGTGCTCTCGATGCAGTACAGCCGGTTCATGCCGTACTGCCCCTCCCGGACTCGCCGGCGCGCCATGAAATCATGCGCGTACCGCACACACCCCGGTCCGCTGGTGAGGAAATCCGAATCGAGCGTCACCACGACATCGGCTTGCGAGAAGTCGTAGCGCACCTCGACGTAGCGGCCGAATGCGGCCAGCGTGGCGCTGCGCAGGCCGTCGCGCGACACGGTTTCGTGGCGATGCCAGCGTGCCTGCGGGAAACGGGCGCGAATGCGCTGCATTTGCGCTGCGAGCGTCGGCGACGTGCTGCTGCCGCTCAGCAGGCGCAGGCCTGCGCCTTGCAGCGGCTCTTGGGCTACGAGCGCCGGCTCGAGCGCTTGCAAGAACGCTTCCCAGCTCCGGATCCGTTGCAGGTGCAGCACCGCGCGGGCGCGATCCGGATCGTAGAGGTCCAGCAACGCCGCCTGCGCGAATCGGTCGGTGGCGCCGAGGCTCCCGGGGTGCTCGGGGTTGCCCTCGATTTTCGTTGGCCTTCCGGTGTGAGATTCGACCAGGACGCCGCTGGCGAAGCCACCGAGCGTGAGTGCCGTCGCGAAGTAGAGCGGTCGACCGGGAACCAGGTCCTCGGGCTGCTTCGAGTACGGCACCAACTCTTCCACCGGCTGGCGCGTGCACGCCCCGAGGCCGGCCAAGGCGAACGACGCCCCCATGACCTGCATGAAGTGCCGGCGGTCCAGCCCCTGCGGCGCCACATCCGCCTGCGGGGCGAATTCGGGTCGCAGTCGCGCTTGCAATTCGACATCCGGCGTCCGCTCATCCAGCCCACGCCAGTAGCGCGCCGCGTCGGTGCGATCGGATTCGGTCACGGGAACTTCCCTAACGATGACAAGTGGAACAGTCCGTCATGCTGGTCACGCGGTACTCCTCGGCCAGCTGCGCCCGCATCGCGCCGGCATCCGCCGGCGGCACCCATTTCATGTTGAAGACCTCGGAGCGCGGGCGCAGTCGTGTTTCGGGATGACGGTGACAGTCGAGACACCAGCGCATCTGCAGCGGGCTCGCCGCATGAACGAGCGGCATCCGATCGATGCGCCCATGGCACTCGACGCAGCCGATCCCCTTGGCCACGTGGATGCTGTGATCGAAATAGACAAAATCGGGCACGTCGGTCACGCGAGCCCAGCGCAGCGGCTCCCCGGTTCGGAAGCTCTCTCGCACCGGCTCCAAGGTCGGACTGTCCGCCCAGATCTGTGAATGACAGTTCATGCAGGTGGCCGTTGGCGGAATGCCGGCGAAGGCCGCGTTCTCGACCGAAGTGTGGCAGTAGCGACAGTCGATGCCGATGCCGCCGACGTGATGATCGTGACTGAACGGCACGGGCTGCTTCAGCACCTCGGTCTGCCGCGTCCAGTAGGCCGAACGATCCAGAAGCGTTGCCGCTCCCAGACCTGCCGCGACCAAAAAAGCCGCGCCGAAAATGGTGACGCGGGCGAGCGTGTTGGTGCTGTGATGGAAGATCTGGGGCATTCTTCCCTACACCTAAGCCTTCAAAAAAAACCGCGGCTCAACATAGCGGAGAGGTCCACAGACCGCAAGGGCTTCGTGATTTTGTTCACAAGGTTTTCAGGCGCTGGGAACGCGCTCCGACCGCTCTCCACACACCCTGCTATGCTGCGCGAGCAGCCGGCAGGAGGTGGCCTTGACCGCGCCCGCCATCGCCATCGACGGACTCGCCGCTCGCGGCGAAGATCCAGCTTTGCTGCTGGCAGGGATCCGGGACGGCCTTCTGCGCACGCCGCGCGAGATCGCGCCCCGGTTCTTCTACGATGACGACGGCTCGAGCCTCTTCGAGGCGATCACGGCGCTGCCCGAGTACTACCAGACGCGAACGGAGAGCGTCCTTCTCGCGGCAGCGGCGGACGACATCTGTCGCCGCACGCGCTGCAGTGTTCTGGTGGAGCTCGGCTCGGGGAGCGCGACCAAGACGCGCATGCTCCTGGATGCCATGTTGCGCACGGGCGATTGCGAAACCTATGTTCCCTTCGACGTCAATGAAAATGTGGTGCGACGCGCGGCGGAGACACTCGTCCAGCGCTATCCCGGGCTCCGCGTGCACGGTGTGATCGGCGACTTCCTGCAGCTCGATGCCCGAATCCCCGCCCACGGTCGCCGGCTCGTCATCTTCCTCGGCGGCACCATCGGCAATTTGACCCCAGTGGCCGCGGCGCGATTCCTCCAGCATCTGGCCACGGCGCTCGAGCCAGGCGAGGCGTTCCTCCTCGGCGTCGACCTCATCAAGGACCCGCAACGGCTGCATGCGGCCTACAATGATGCCCAGGGCACGACTGCGGCCTTCAATCGCAACATCTTGCGCGTCCTCAATCGCATCACCGGCGGCGACTTCGTGCCCGAGCGCTTCGCGCATCTAGCCTTCTACGACCCCGCCCGGCACTGGATCGAAATGCGCCTGGTCGCCAAGGTCGACCAGCGCGTGCGCCTGGGCGACGCGGGCTTGACCATCGATTTCCGCGCCGGGGAATTCATTCGCACCGAGATCAGCGTCAAGTACGACCCAGAAATGATGACCGCGCTGCTTCGCCAGAGCGGCTTCGAGCTCGAACAGTGGTACATCGATGGGGAGCGGCTGTTCGGTCTGGCCCTGGCACGACGCGCTGCTTCTGGGCTATCTTCCGCCGCATGATGGCCGAACCCACCGCGATCGACCGCCTGTGCATCGACAGCCTGCGCGTGCTGGCGATGGACGCGGTCGAGCGCGCCAAGTCCGGACACCCCGGCACTCCCATGGGGCTCGCGCCGCTCGCCTACGCGTTGTGGACGCGCCACGTGCGCCACGACCCGGCCGACCCCGACTGGCCTGGACGCGACCGCTTCGTGCTCTCGTGCGGCCATGCCTCGATGCTGCTCTATGCGATGTTGCATCTGTCCGGCTACGGCGTCTCGCTCGAGGACCTGCAACAGTTCCGCCAGTGGGGCAGTCGCACCCCGGGTCACCCGGAACGCGGTCACACGCCTGGCGTCGAAACGACGACGGGCCCGTTGGGACAAGGCCTGGGCAACGCGGTCGGCATGGCGCTCGCGGCGACGCATTTAGCCGCGACATTCGAGGGTCCGGGGGCTTCGACTCACGAACCGCGCGTATGGTTCGTGGCCAGCGATGGGGATCTCATGGAAGGCATCTCGCACGAGGCCGCCTCGCTGGCCGGTCACCTGGGTCTCGGGCGACTCATCGGTTTCTTCGACGACAACGGCATCACCATCGACGGCTCGACGGCGCTTGCATGTAGCGACGACGTGGCGCGGCGCTTCGAAGCCTATGGCTGGCACGTGCAGCGCGTCGCCGATGGCAACGATCTCGCGGCGCTGGACACCTGCATTGGCGCGGCGCTCGCGGAAACCACGCGGCCATCGCTGGTCATCGTGCGCACGCACATCGCCTTCGGCAGCCCCAACAAACAGGACACGTCCGAAGCCCATGGCGCGCCGCTCGGCGAGGAAGAAGTGCGCCTCACCAAGGCGAATCTGGGCTGGCCATGGCTCGAGCCCTTCCACGTCCCGGAAGAGGCGCGCGCCCATTGGCAACGCTGTCGGGAACGCGGTGCGATGTTGCAGGCGGAGTGGCGGGCACGGCGCGATGCGTGGAGCGCCGCGCACCCGGACCGAGCCCGCGAGCTCGAGCGCCGGCAACGCGGCGAGTTGCCGGCCGGATGGGAAGCCGCGCTGCCCCGCTTCGGCGCCGGCGCTGCCGCAATGGCCACGCGCGAGGTCTCCGGCCAGGTGCTGAACGCCCTCGCCCCGCATCTGCCCGAGCTGATCGGAGGCTCGGCGGATCTGGCGCCCTCCAACAACACGTTGCTGCGCAGCAGCGGTGATTTCGGCCGCGACGCGTACGCGCATCGCAACCTGCGGTTCGGCGTGCGCGAGCACGGCATGGGCGCGATCCTGAACGGCATGGCACTGTTCGGCGGCGTGCTTCCCTACGGCGGCACGTTCCTGATCTTCAGCGATTACATGCGTCCCGCGATCCGGCTGGCGGCGCTGATGCACTTGCATGTGATCTACGTCTTCACCCACGATTCGATCGGCCTCGGCGAGGATGGCCCGACGCATCAACCGGTGGAAACGCTGACCGCCTTGCGTTGCATTCCCAATCTCGTCGTTCTGCGTCCGGCCGATGCCCAGGAAACCGTGGAGGCATGGCGCTGGGCGATCGCACATCGCGACGGCCCGGTCGCTTTGGCGCTCTCGCGCCAGAAACTGCCGCACTTGGCAAGCGCCCACGCCGATGTCGCACGTGGCGGGTATGTCTTGCAGGATGCGGACGACAAGCCCGCCGCACTGGTGCTGATGGCGAGTGGTTCCGAAGTGAGCTTGGCGGTCGATGCCGCACGGCTGCTGCCCGAAATTGCCGTTCGTGTCGTCAGCATGCCGAGCCTCGAGTTGTTCGCCGCACAGCCGGCCGCATACCGAGACGCGGTTCTTCCGCCGGGGATTCCTCGGCTTGCCATCGAAGCAGGACATCCGATGTCCTGGCAGCGCTGGATCGGCCCGCGGGGCGAGATCCTCGGTATCGAGCGCTACGGCGCTTCCGCACCCGCACCCCGTTTGTTCCAGGAGTACGGCTTCACCCCGGACGCGGTGGCACAGCGCGCCCGAACGCTCCTAGCGGCGTCAGCTTCTGGTTGATGTCCAGAGCGCCGCGTGCTATCCTACGCAAGCCGTTCGGAACGAAGAACGTACGCGGACACGCGACCCCCGAAGGAACACTTCCGGCTCACTGCTAACGCGACCTGCACCGTCCCGGCGCCGCACCTCGAAGGGGTGGGGCGTGGGCATCGTACTCACAGCTTGCAGCACCGGAGGACCGCGCCGATGCCGCGTGATCGCGCACACGTTCGTTTCGCCATTCTCGCCGCGAGTCTGATCAGTGCACTCGCCGCGCCGCAGGCGCGCGCGCTCACGCTCCGCCAGAGCGTGCGCTTCGACATCTCTTCGTTGCGTGTCGAAACGACCACGACCGGCGCTGGACTCGCCGCGCCCAAGCACCCGAGCACGTGGGAAACCGGTTACCCGGAGATCCCCTACATCATCGTCACCGTGCTCGTGCCCCAGGGACAGCGCATCCAGTCGGTGCGCACGACGGGGGCGCCTGCGCGAGTGCTGCATCCAGGGCTGCGGCTCGACGCTTCGCCTGCGCACAGTACGGACGCAGGCGATGTCGTCATGCCGCCCCGAGCGCGATGGAAGCTCCTCGGTTTGGGCCTGTATCCACCCGTGGAGGCGGAACCGGCCGGCTCGGGTGTGTTGCACGGCTATCGCCTGGCCAGCGTCCGCGTCTACCCGCTGCGTTACGACCTGGGCCGCGGCGGACTGCAGGTGCGCGAACGACTCGAGTTGGAAATCGAGCTCGAGCCCGATCCGGCCACCACCCTCGAGCGAAGGCGTTTCGACGCGGCGTTGGAAACCCGCGCGGCGCAACAGGTCGCGCGGTTGGTGGCCAATCCCGACGCCATCGCCTCCTACGCGCGGCGTATCGGCGTCCTGGTCGAGAGCGATCGCCGCGGCTTTCGTCCCAGCCAAGCGCCGAGCCTCGAAGGCAGCCCGGTCGATTACGTCATCATCACCAGCCAGGCACTGCAGCCGAGCTTCCAGGTCCTCGCCGATTGGAAAACGCAGCGCGGCGTCCCCACCGTCGTACGCACGCTCGAATGGATTGCGGCCAACTACCGGCAGGGCAGTGACCTGCAGGAGACGATCCGGACCTTCATTCAGGACGCCTATGCCAAGTGGTCGGTGCGCTACGTCCTCCTCGGTGGCGACACCGATGTCGTGCCGGCGCGCTACGGCTTCTCGCAGTTCGGTCCGGTGACCGAAGAGCACATCCCGACCGACATGTACTTCGCTTGCCTCGACGGCAACTGGAACGCCGACGGCGATGCCCGGTGGGGCGAAGCCGCCATCCCCCTCAACATCACCGTCGACGATGCGGATCTCTTTGCCGAAGTGTTCGTCGGCAGGTTGCCGGTGAGCAGCGTCGCCGAAACCCAGGCGCTCGTCGCCAAGATCATCGAATACGAAGACCCCTCCCTCGTGGGCTATCAGAACTCCATGTTGTTCCTGAGCGAGGTGCTGTTCCCGGTGGACTGGCAGTCCGGGCAGGGCATCATCGAGGACGGCGCCGAATACAGCGATTACGATCTGATCCCGCTCGTCGACGCGTGCACCCAGCGCACCAGGCTGTATCAAAATCACACGGCGTACAGCGGCGCGAGCCCGCTGTCGTTGTCGAGTACGCTGGCGGAGTTGAACACGGGCTACGGCTTCGTCAACCACATCGGACATGGCTTCCGCTACAACATGTCGGTGGCCGACCAATCGCTGCTCACGCACCACGCCCTCGGGCTCACCAACGGCGACCAGCGCTTCGTCCTCTATTTCCTCAACTGCACGGCCACCGCCTTCGACTTCCCTTGTCTGGCCGAGTCTTTTCTCGACGCCCCCGGCGGCGCCGTCGCGGTGCTCGGGTCGAGCCGCGCTGCTTTCCCCTTGCCGGCGCGCAATTACAACATCGACTTCTTCGCGGCGCTCTTCGATGCGGCGACGCCGAAGAACATCGGCCAGCTCTTCGTCTTAAGCCGCGATTCCTTCACCAGCAATGCGTACTACGACACGTCGGATCACTACACGCATTTCCTCTACAATTTGCTCGCCGATCCCGAGATGGTCGTACACAGCTGCAGCCTGCAGACCACGGCCGCGACCTTCCCGCCCAGCCTCGGCCTCGGGCTCGCGATGGTGAATGTGACCGTGACCACGAACGGCGCGCCGCGCGCCGACGCACTGGTGTGCCTGCAAAAGGGGTCCGAGGAGTACGTGCACGGTCGGACCGATGCGGCGGGCCATGTCACGCTCGACTTCGTCGGCGAGACGGCGGGCAACGCCACGCTCACCGTGAGCGGCCAGAACATGACGACCTTGGTCGAGACCATCCCGGTGCTCGCCTCCGGCGGCCCCTACGTGCACGTGTCGAGCCTGTCCGTCGACGACGCGAGCGGCACCACGGGCAACGGCGATGGCTTCATCGATGCCGGTGAAACCGTGGCGCTCCACGTCACTTGCGCCAACAGCGGACCTGTGACCGCGACGGGCGTGAGCGGCGTGCTGCGCATCACGAGCCCATGGGTGACGATGCAAGACAGCACGTTCAGCATCGGCACGATCACCAATAGCGCGGAAGTACTGATCGTCGGCGCCGTGCGCTTCGCCGTCGGCGCCGCGGCGGCGGACGGCGGCGTCCTCGCCTGCCAATGGATCTGCACCAATGGTTCGTCGACTTGGAACGACAGCATGAACCGCGTCTTGCATGCGCCGCGCATGGAGCTCGCGTTGCTCGACGTCATCGATCCGATGCCGGGCGGCAACAACGATGGCATCATTCAGGCTGGCGAGACGTTCGACCTCCAACCCTCGTTCAAGAACTACGGCACGGGCAGCGCCTCCGGTCTCGTGGCCACGCTCGCCAGCACCGATCCGGACGTGGTGTTGACGCTGAACACCATCGCCATCGGCACCGCTGCACCGCTGCAGGAAGTCACGGGCCCGACGCGGTTTCGCGTGCGGGAGAACACCCTCGCCCCCAACCTGTTCACCCTGCAACTCACGGACGGCTTCGGTCGCATGCAGAGCTGGAGCCTGACCTTGCGCGAGCCGGCGGCACCCGCCGCACCCGGGCTCGACCCGAGCCAGGGATCGATGGTCGTCGTCTGTACGTGGACACCATCCATCGAGCCAGACCTGGCCGGCTACCACGTCTACCGCAGTCTCAACGGACTTCCACCCTGGAACCGGGTGACGCTCGACCGCACCCGCTCTGTCGCCTACTACCGCGACAGCGGTCTCGCACCGAGCGTGCAGTACTTCTATTACGTGACCGCCGTCGATAGCTCCGGCAACGAGAGCCCGGCATCGGCCATCGCCAACGTCAACACCAGCCCGCCGCAGTTGGCCGGTTGGCCGATCCAGATGGGCGCGGTGAGCTCCTGCCCGCCCGCGGTGGGCGACATCACCGGTGATGGCAACATGGAAATCATAGCCGGCAACATCCGGGTCTACGCCTGGGACTGGGAGGGAATCGAGCTGCGCGACGCCGATGACGACCTGCAGACGTGGGGCGTCTTCTCCACCGAGATCCAAACCGTGACCGCCGCGGTGGTTCTCGCCGAGCTCGATCCGTCACCCGGGCTCGAGGCATTCGTTGCCGCTTGGGGCGACGCCGGCGACGGCACCAAGACGCTTGTTCTGCGTGGCGACGGCTCGCTCGTCGGCAACTGGCCGCAGAACCCAAGCCCCATGGCCACGCCGCCGGGATACTGGGGCTCGCCGGGCGCCATCGATCTGGATGGCGATGGCTTCGCCGAAGTGTTTGCGCCGGCCAAGGACGGCAATCTCTACGCTTGGCACCGCGATGGCACGCCCGTCGGTGCGAACGCCGCGTTCAAGACTGGGCTCGGCACCTGGAGTCGCTGCTCGCCCACCTTCGCCAATGTGGACGGCGATCCAGCGCCGGAAATCGTCTATGCGGCGCCCACGGGCACGCTCTACATCTGGAACGCCGATGGCAGCAACGTGCCGCGCTTCCCCATGAGCTTGGGCAACACGTGTCTGTCGAGCACCGCCATCGGCGACGTCGACGCGGATGGCGACCTCGATGTCGTCATGGTGTCGGAGAACGATTCGCTCTACGTCATCGACACCGCACACGGCAAGCGCCTGCCCGGTTGGCCCGTGGTTCTCTCGGTCGATAGCAATCCGGTGTCGCCGTCGCCAGCTCTCGCCGACTTCGATTTCGACGGCGATCTCGAGATCGTCATCGCGCACAACGCGCTGCCGGTGACGCAATCCTCGGTGCGTGTCTACAGCCACACCGGGCAGCTGCTGCCCGGCTGGCCGCGTTTCGTCGACTCCCATACGTCGGAGAGTTCCCCCATCGTCGCCGACTTCTCCGGCGATGGCGTGCCCGACATCGTCTTTGGCAACGAGAATTCCCTCCTCTATGGCTGGGACAAGAACGGCAACACCTTGCCCGGATTCCCGCTCACGGTCGGCGGCGAGGTGCGTTCGACGCCTTTCGCTGCCGACTTGGACGGCGACGGCACGATTAATCTCGTGCTCGCCGGCTGGGACCAGAACCTGTGGATCTGGGATTTCACCGCCCCGTTCGTGCGTGCTGCGGCCCAATGGCCTACTTTCAAGCACGACGCCCAGCGCACCGGCTACTACAGCCACACCGAGCAGACGCCCACGGGGACAGCCGGGGAACCGGATGCCACCGCCGCCGTGCCGCGCAGCGCTTTCCTCGGCGCCAACGTGCCCAATCCATTCAACCCGGTGACGTCGATCTCCTACGGTGTCCCCGGAACGGGCGGTGCCGGCGCCGTCGCCGTCAGGATCCAAGTGTTCGATGTGCGTGGCCGACACGTGCGGCGACTCGTCCAGGGCACCCAGGTCCCCGGAACGTACAAGACGCTGTGGGACGGCCGCGACGACGGTGGGCGGGAGGTCCAGTCCGGCGTCTACTTCTTCCGCCTGCACGTGGCCGGCACCACAGAGGTGCGCAAGACCATGCTCCTGCGTTAGTCCTCGTCGACGCGGCGCGCACGTTTGCTCGCCGCACGCTGTCGCTTGGCCTCGAGCCGGCGCTGCCGCGACGCCAAGGTCGGTCGTGTCTGGCGACGTGGGCGCGGCGGGGTGAGTGCGCGCTGCAGCAGCGCCACCAAACGCAGCCGCGCCTCCGCCTCGTTGCGCGCGCGGCTGCGATGTACTTGGCACACCACCCGCACCACGCCGTCCTCGGTCACGCGCTTGCCGAGACGCGCGCGCAGGCGTTGCTTCGTCGCCGCATCGAACACCGCGGAGCCGGCGAGATCGAAGCGCAGCTCGATGCGCGTCTCGACCTTGTTGACGTTCTGGCCGCCGGGGCCGCTGCTGCGGCTCGCGCGCACCTCGATCTCGGCTTCTGGAACCATGACGTCGTCGCCGAGACGCAATCCACGTTTCTCCGGCCCCACCGAGCGCATGACCTTTTTCCCCCTTGGCGCTTTTTCCCGTGGCCACGCCGCGGCGCGGTTGCTCGGCCTTGCAGGCCGTCCGAATGCTAGACTGTGCCACCGATCCCTTCCATGGAGGACGCGCATGCCGACGCCGAATCTCGCTCTGATCGCTCCGCTTCTTCACGCCCAAGTCGCTGCCCGGCGCGACGAAATCATCCGCTTCCTGCGCGAGATCGTCGCCATTCCCAGCATGGACGGCCGCATCGGCGAGGTGGGCGAGCGCGTCGCGACCGAAATGCGCCGTCTCGGCTTCGACGACGTGCGCTTCGACCGCATGGGCAACATCCTGGGTCGCATCGGCAACGGCCCACGGACACTGCTCTACGACAGCCACCTCGACACCGTCGGCCTCGGCGACAAGGACGCCTGGAAGTGGGATCCCTTCCAGGGCAAGATCGAAAACGGCATTCTGTTCGGGCGCGGCGCCTGCGACGAAAAGGGCTCGACGCCGGGAATGGTGCACGGATTGGCGCTGGCGCGCGACCTCGGGCTCGCCGAGGGTTACACGCTCTGGTACTTCGGCAACATGGAAGAATGGTGCGATGGCATCGCGCCGCATGCCCTGGTCGAGGTCGAAGGCATCCGGCCCGATTTCGTCGTCATTGGCGAACCCACGGACATGCGCATCTATCGCGGTCATCGCGGCCGCATCGAGCTGCGTTGTGTGACGCGCGGCAAGGCTGCGCATGCCGCCATGCCGCACCTGGGCGAGAACGCCATCTACAAGATGGCCAAGTTCCTCGCCAGCCTCGAGACGTACAATGCCCGCATTCACGCCGATCCCTTCCTCGGCAAGGGCACGGTGGTGGCCAGCATCATCGAAAGCACGAGCCCATCGATCAACGCCGTTGCCGACTCCTGCACGGTCTACCTCGATCGCCGTCTCACCTTCGGCGAGTCGAAGGAATCGGCCATTCTCGAGCTCCAGGCACTGCCCGGCGCCGAAGCCGTCGAGATCCACGAAATGTGGTACGACGCGCCGAGCTACACCGGTTATGTCTTCGAGGTCGACAAGTACTACCCGGCCTGGGCGATCCCGGAAGAGCATCCCATGGTGCAAGCCGGCGTGCGCGCGACCGAGGTGCTGTGGTCGAAACCAGCCGCCGTCGGCCGGTGGAATTTCAGCACCAACGGCATCTATTGGTCGGGGAAGGCGAACATCCCTTGTATCGGCTTCGCGCCCTCCGACGAAATCTGGGCGCATACGCTGCAGGATCAAGTGCCGATCGACGATGTCGTGCGCGCCACCGAATGGTACGCCATGTTCCCGGCACTTCTGCGGGCGGAGCTCGACCGCCGCGGTTGAACGCCTCGAGCTCACCGGGGCGCGCTCAGCGCACGCCGAGCCTCTGCACGAGCCAGAGCGACAACGCCGGCACGTAGGTGATCAGCAACAGCGCCAGGAGATAGAGCCCGAGGAACGGCAGGGATGCGCGCGCCAATTCCATCACCGGTTTGCCGAAGCGGAACGAGCCGATGAACAGGTTGAGTCCCACGGGCGGCGTGAAGTAGCCGATTTCGAGGTTGGCGAGAAAGATGATTCCCAGGTGCACGGGATTCACGTCGTAGGCCTGCGCCACCGGCAGAATGAGCGGCATGACCACCAGGGTGGCCGAAAAAATGTCCATCATGCAGCCGACGATGAGCAAGAAGACATTGAGCAGCACCAAGAACACGAAACGACTGCCGATCCACTTCTGGATCCATTCGAAGATGGCGTTCGGCACTTCGGCGTCGATGAGGTAGTTGGTGAGGCCGAGCGCAGCGCCGAGAATGATGAGGATTCCACCCACCAGCACCATGCTCTCAGTGAACAGACGCCTGAGATCCGCGAACTTGACATCCCGGTACACGAGCGTTTCAGCCACCAAGGCGTACATGGCGGTGAGGCTCGCGGCCTCGGTCACCGTCACCTTGCCGCTGTAGATGCCACCCAGAACCACGAAAGGTAAGGGAACCTCCCAGGCCGCGGCGCGCATGGCGCCCGCGAGCTCCCGCCACGAGAAGCGCTGGCGCGGCAAGCGCTCGCGACGCGCCACCTGCACCGCGTAGGTCCCGAGCAACAGCAGCAGCACGACCCCAGGCAAGATGCCGGCGACGAAGAGCTGGTCGACACTGACACTGGCGACGTAGGCGACGAGGATGATCGGCAGACTGGGTGGAAACAAGAGCCCCAGGCTTCCTGACGTCGTCAGCAGACCGAAGGTGAAACGTTCGCTGTATTTCTCCGCCAGCAGCGCCGGCAACAGCAGGCCGCCCATGGCGATGACCGTCACGCCCGACGCGCCCGTGAACGCGGTGAAGATGGCGCAAGCCACCAAGGACACCACCGCCAAGCCGCCAGGCATCCAGCCGAGCAATGCGCGCGAAACGCGTAGCAAACGCTTCGGCGCGCCACCTTCGGACAAGAGATAGCCGGCGAAGGTGAACAGCGGGATTGCGATCAGCATCGGGGCTTCGGCCATCCGGTACATTTCGATGGCGACGGACACCGTATCGGTACCCTGGGAGGCAAAAGCGAATAGCGTGAGGCATGCGATGATGCAGAACAAAGGTGCACCGAAGAACGCCGCGAGGACGAGCAACGGCAGCAACAGCCAGTTCACCCGCGTACCTCCGACGGCGGCGTCCGCAACCCGCGGCCGCGACCGGCGTCGAGCGCATGACCGAGGAAGCGCGAGCTCATCATCAGGAGCGCCAGCGGCATGACGATCTGCACCACCCAAATCGGCAGGTCGAGGAATGCCTGGCGGGCGAAATCGACTTCGTCGCGCACGAGCTTGAAGCACGCATGCGCCAGGAACAGGGTGACGCTGGCAGCCAGCAAGTTGGTCGCGACCCTGGCCGCGCGCAGCCCCGCTTGTGGCAGGAAGCGCGACAACGCATCGACATTGATATGGCGACCCGTGCGGCTCGCCAGCGCCGCTCCCAGCAACCCCACCCACAGCACCAGGTGCCGCAGCAGCGGATCGATCCACAAGAGGCTGGTATCGAAAAAATTACGCAGCAGCACCTGCAGGAACGACAGCACGATCATCGCCGCCAGCAGCAGCGCCAGCAGCGTGCCCTCGAGACCGTGCAGGCTGGCGCGCAGGCGCCGCGTCGACGGGCGCATGTCGATCACGAGACGCAGGAGCGCGGAAAACAGGACGATGCCGGCAGCGCCAATGAAGAGAGCACGCCCCACGGGCAGCTGCTGCAACCAGGCGCCTGCACTGTCCACGTTCGACTCCCTGGGCGCCGCGGGTCAGTGCGAGCGGTTCGAACTGCTCGCGGCGCAATCGCGGCGCTGGACGGCGTCGAGCAACTCCGCCGTATAGAGCTTGTCCTTTAGTTCCTGCCAGACGGTCTTGCCAACGCTCTGAAAGCGCTGCAGGTCCTCGGCGCTCACGGCAACGCGCTCGACACCGCTCTTGGCAATCTCGGCCAGCGATTCGTCGTTTTGCCTGCGCGTGTCGAGGACCAGCTGGCGAAAACGTGTGCGACAGATGCGTTGCACGCTGTCGCGATGCGCGGCGGGGATGCGCGCGAAGGCGTCATTGTCCACCACCACGGCGCCCGAAGCGAACGTGATGGGCACGTCCGTGAAGTGATCGACGCGCGTGAACCACTGCAACGCCAGACACGCGAGCGGCGAGGCATAGACCGCGTCGATCAGTCCAGTCTGTAGCGCCGTCATTACGTCGGTGACCGCGAGCGGCACCGGCACGACATCGAAAGCCTTGTAGAAAGCCTCGGCGAGCGGATCGCCTTCCCACAGCCACATCTTGGCCTTCTTGAGCTGCGCTTGCGTCGCCAGCGGAGTCTTGGAGAACAGGTGCACGAAACCGACTTCGGCCCAACCGAGCAGCGTGAAACCACCTTGGTGCAGCTGCTCTTCCAGCTGCGGCCCGACGCACTCGTAGGCCTTGTCGATCGCGGCGTCATCGGGGAAGAGGAAGGGCAGCTCCATCACGCGCAAGGATGGCGCGATGACGCCGAGACCGACTCCCGTGAAGCCGCCGCCATGCAACTGGCCGCTGCGCACCTTACGCAAGACCACGATTTCGTCGCCCTGGACGCCGCCGGGATAGATTTTGAAGCCGACGCTGTCGCCGGTCGCTGCCCGCACCTCGGCATCGATGACGCGCATCGTCTTCATCCACGACGAACCTTCCGGCGCCACGGTCGCGAGCTTGAGCTCGACCTCTGGCTTGGCTTGCACGCATGGCGCCGCTGCGAGCCCCCAAAACGCGCTCACCCACAGGCTGGCCATGATGATTGTCATCCGCTGTCGCCGCATTCCCGCTCCTTCGTCAGCAGAGGTTCAGAACATCTCGTCCCGGTGTGCACGGAGTCGGCGCGCGCGCCGCCGCGCGATCTCATTCATCAGGGCGAACTGCGGTGCCCCGGTTGCATTTGCCTGCGCCACCGCATCGAGCGCGGCATCGAAGCACGCCTCGTCCAGCACTTGGCGGCAATAGAACTCGGCGTAGAACACGCGGTAAAGCAAGTTGGCATCGCCGCCGAGGGCGAAAGCCCGCTCGAAGTGCGCGCGCGCGCTGTCCGGCCGACCTCCCAGCATCTCCGGACGCATGGCATCGAACATGCCGCGCAGCACATGCGGCAACCCCGCCTCGAATTCCGGGTCGAGCTCCAGCAGTCGGTTCAACATCGCCTCCAATCGCGGCTGCTGTGCGATCGCCGCCGGGCTCTCGAGATTGAGGCTGATCCAGCGTCCCCAGTTGGCGGTGGTCCATGCCAGCGCCGGCACATCGATGCGTTTGAGCACCTTGAGCCCCCGCTCGAATTCCTCGAGCGTGCCATTGCGTTGGCGCGCGAACGGCTTGCGGGAATCGAGCGCGCGCAGGCCATGATCGCGGCCGACGGCGTAGTACTGGCTCGCAAGCTCCAGGCTGTCCTCCTCGACGAACCCCAGCGCGTAGCCAAAGTGCAGGAATGACGAGTTCGCCAGCAGACCTCTGTTCGTGGGATCGGTGCGAATCAGTCCATCGACGAGCAACAGGTTGGCGGGTAGCGCCTGGGCGACAAGCTGCAGGTCCGTGCGCTCGCGAGCGCTTTGGGTCGCATTTTCGATGATCGGCACCATCTGCCCCACGGCGACCTTGCGGGCGAAACTGCAGCCACTCTGCAAGATCAGGCCAGCCGCCATCGTCGCGAGGCCACATCGCCACCACTTCGACCGCATCGATTCCTCCAACCCGAGGGCGAGGCTGCCAGTTCCCGCCCGAACGAACGGCCGAAGACCGGACTTGACTGGCGCCAGGGACGCTAGAGGATGGAAGCCTCGAGGAGCCAGCGAAACCAAAAAACACCTCGGTTGCGCCACATCTCTCCCAAAGCCCCACACAGCCGCGATGGCCCGAAGTCCCTGGCCCCCGTCCCAGTTGCCATCCCCTTGACAGCCATCCATCGTCCGTTTAGCCTCCGGATGTAGTTGAGATTGAGTCGCAATTGCAATAGAGGCTAAAAGTCTATCTTCTTAGGAGACAATATCTTGAGAGAGAGAAATCAGAACCTAGCCAAAGCAAAACTTGAGATTGAGTCGCAATATCATCGGACTGAGGTCCATCCTCTCTTCCGAGTCTTGGCGACCATGATCGGCGTGGTCGCCTGGATCGCGGCAGTCTCCGCGCGTGCGCAAGAGCCCCCTCCCACCAACGAGGAGCTCGCACGCCGCATCGAGGCTCTCGCTCAAGAGCTCGAGGACCGCGAGCAAGGTGGGGTGGCCGGAAAGCTCGAATCTCACTACGGGCTCGGGCCGGCGGCGTCCAAGATCTATGGGGTCGCGCACGGCTTCTCGTTCGGCGGTTACGGCGAGATGCTCTATCAGGATTTCGATCACGCGCGCGAGAACGGCCAATCCTCGGGGAAGAAGGCACAGATCGACTTCCTGCGCTTCGTCCTCTACACCGGCTACAAGTTCGACGAACGCGTGCTGATCAATGCCGAGCTGGAGTTCGAGCACGCGTCGACGGCAAAGGGCGGTGAGGTCTCGGTCGAGTTCGCGCACCTGGACTTCCTCGTCGATCCGAGCTGCAACCTGCGCGCTGGCCTGGTGCTGGTGCCGATGGGAATCGTGAACGAGATGCACGAGCCACCGACTTTCTTCGGCGCCAACCGGCCCGAGGTGGAACGGCGCCTACTGCCGACAACGTGGCGCGCCAATGGCGCCGGCATTTTCGGCAACGGGGACGGGCGACTGTCTGGCCTCAGCTATCGTGCCTACGTCATCGAGAGCCTTGCCTCCGTGGGCGAAGAGAAGTTCGCCGCCGATGGCCTGCGTGGCGGACGCCAGAGTGGCGCGCAGGCGCTGGCCGAGGATTTCGCCGTTGTCGTCCGCGCCGAGTACGAGCAACGTGGACTGGCATGTGGGGGATCCGTGTTTCTTGGCAACACGTCTCAGGGAACGAGCGTCGACCTGGGAAGCGGACCGCAAGAATTCGGCGCCTTCACCAGCATCTACGAAGCGCACGCACAGTTCCGGCGTCACGGTGCCGCGTTGCGCGCTCTCGTCGCCGCTGCGAGCGTCGGCGATGCCGAGTTGATCAACGCCGCGAACGGTTACACGGGCAGCGCCTCAGTTGGTTCGCGTCTGTTCGGCTGGTACGCGGAAGCCGGGTGGGATGTGCTCACCGCGTTCCGCCCGGGCTCGCGTCAGGCGTTGAGCCCGTACGCGCGTTACGCGCGGCTCGACACCCAAGACGAAGTTCCCGCGGGCTTCGTCGCGGATCCGGCCAATGACCAGAGCATCATCACTCTCGGCCTCGCGTTCTTCCCACACCCGCAGGTGGTCGCCAAGGCCGACTACGAGATCCGTCGGAACGACGCCGCGACTGGAGTCGATCAATGGAACCTGGCACTTGGATTCCATTTTTGAGCGGCCGGCGCGCCGCGGCGTGTTGCGTCGCGATCGGTTGCTGTGGCCTGGGCGGCACCGCCGCTGCCAAAACCTACGCCACACGCGAAGTCGCGCTCCGGCGTGTCTTCGGGGCGGAGGCGCAGATCGAGCGCCGGACCGCTTTCCTCACCGCGGCCGAGATCGACTCGGCGCGTGCGCTTGCTTTTGCCCCGATCGCGCCGGCACGGGTGTCGTATCATGAGGCATCGCGGGGTGATTCGCTGCTCGGTCGCGCCTATCTCGACACGCATCGGGTGCGCAACGAGCACGAGACGATTCTCGTAGTCGTGTCTCCCGCAGGCGAAACCCAGCGGGTGGAGATCCTGGCCTTCGACGAGCCCGAAGATTACCTACCGCCGCAACGCTGGCTGCAGACATTACAGAACCGTAGCTTGTCGCGACGCTTGCGCCCTGGCGACGCGGTGGACGCCATCTCTGGGGCGACGCTTTCCGCGCGCGCGGCCACCGATGCCGTGCGTCGTGTGCTGGCGCTCGACCACATCCTGCACGGGAGCAGACGATGAAATACATGCTGAGCGGAAACTACCGCGCTCACGTCCTCATGCGGGTGACGTTGCTCAGCACACTCTTCTTGCTCACGGGGTTCTGGCTCACCAATGCGCTGCTCTATTTCCGCAGCATGGACCTGCGACCGCAGTCGGTAGTGCAGTATTTCCGTGGCTCCGAGGCCGAGTTCAGCATGCCGCGCACCTACGGCGCCATGCTCGAGGTCACCCACATGCATTTGGCCATGATGGCGACCGTGATCCTTTTGCTCACGCACCTTGCCATTTTCCTGCCGTGGTCGTTGCGCGTGCGCTTGGTCCTGGTTCTGGGTACCTTCGGTTGCGCGTTGCTCGGCGAGGCCGCGAGCTGGCTGGTGCGCTTCGCGCACCCGGGCTTCGCGTGGCTCAAGATCGCCGCCTTCCTCGGCCTGCAAGCAGGCCTCGCCATTCTGCTCGTCGGGCTCGCGATGCATCTCCTGCGCCCACAGTCCCGCACGACTGAAGAAGGGCTGCCGAATGGCCTTCCCCCTCAGCGTTGACAGCCGGGGCAATAGAAAGTGCTGCGTCCCGACTGCACGACACGGCGCAACACGCGACCGCACCGCCGACACGCCTCTCCTTCTCGGCCGTAGACCGCGAGCCGAACGCGAAACTCTCCGGCACGGCCGTCGGCGGCACGGAAGTCCCGGAGCGTCGTGCCACCAGCACGCAGCGCCCGGCGCAGCGTCCCCTGCACTGCCGCGTGTACGCGGATCCAACGCTGCAACGTCAAGCGCCGAGCCGGCGTGGCCGGATGCACACGCGCACGGTGAAGAGCTTCGCTGGCGTAGATGTTGCCGACACCGACGACCACGCCGGCATCCATGAGGAAAGTCTTCACCGGTCGCCGGAGACCGCGCGCACGCTCCTGCAGATAGAGCGGCGTGAAAGCAGCGGTGAGCGGCTCGGGGCCGAGGTGGATGAAGCGCGGGTGGCGCGCCAGATGCGCTTGCGAGACGACGAACAGCATGCCGAAACGGCGCGGATCGCGGAATCGCAGCTCCGTGCCATCGTCGAAGTGGATGCGCGCGTGCGTGTGCGACTCGAGTGCGACGGCGTGGGGAACGAGCGCCAAACGGCCCGACATTCCCAGGTGCAGCACCAAGACATCGGCACTCGAGAGTTGCACCAGCAGGTACTTGGCACGCCGCCCGATGCCTGTGACATGCTTGCCGACAAGCTGGCGCTGCAAGGTCGCGGGGTGCAGCCGTGTGCGCAACTGCGGCTGCAGGACCTCGAGCGCTTCGATGCGTCGTCCGGGGAGCCGCGCGGCGAGGCTCCGCCGCACGGTTTCGACTTCAGGCAGCTCGGGCAACATCGGCTCCGCTGCGGCGAACTCCCCTGAACCGGACGGCGCACCGCGCATCCTGGCGCAACATTGGCGCGCCGGTGGCACCCACCGCCTCGCCGTTTCTCTTGCGCTCGGGTCGGACCGGCGCCGTTCTTGCGTTGGCAGAGGCCATGAAACGCTCGCGCGGCACCGCCGTTTTTCTGGTCATGTTCTTCATCCTCGCCCTCCTCGGCTTCGCGCTCTACGCCATCGTGCCGCAGAGCGATCTCGGTGACGTGCAAACCGAATTCGTCAATGACATGGTAGCGGCCTTGGACGGAGTCCTGCATCGGTGCGGTGCGGGCCCAGATGTGAGCGTCGAGTCCCTGGGCTCGAGTGCCTGGGGCGTGATCGCGGCGCTTGGGGCTGGGGTCGGGCTGCTGGCCTTCCTGTGCCAGGGGCGTCGTCCTTAGGCCGCACCGCACGGTCGCGCCAGCGCCGCGAAATCGACACCCCGCGCCAAGCTCGCTGCCCCTGCAAGCGTCTTTTTCCCCTCTCGCTCCCGAGCCGCTACAATGCGCGCACGCGGCGGTCGATTCGCCAGCACGGAGCGCGCATGCCCGAAGCTTTTGTCAACGTCTTGCCCCAGACGGCTGCCGACTGGCAGCGCATGTGGGATTTCACCCTCGATCCATTTCGCACCGTGCGGCGGCGCACGCGTGAGGTACGCGTCGGCACGGTGGGCATCGGTGGCGACAATCCCGTCCGTATCCAGTCCATGACCATCGCCGACACCATGGACACGCGCGCCGTCACGGACGAGATCGTGAGCCTCGCGCGTGCCGGTTGCGAGATCGTGCGCGTCACGGCGCCGCACCGAGCCGCAGCCGAGAACTTGGCCGCCATCCGCGCCGCGCTGCGACAGCAGCAAGTGTACGTTCCACTGGTCGCCGATGTGCACTTCACCCCGCAGGCCGCCATGATCGCCGCGGAACACGTCGAAAAAGTGCGCATCAACCCCGGCAACTATGCCGACCGCAAGCATTTCAAGCAATGGGAGTACTCCGACGCGGAATACGCCGAAGAGCTGGAGCGTTTGGAGGTGGCGTTCCGCCCCCTGGTGCTGCGCTGCAAGGAGCGCGGCGTGGCCATGCGCATCGGCACCAACCACGGCTCGCTCTCGGACCGCATCCTCAACCGCTACGGCGACACACCGCTCGGGATGGTGGAGTCGGCGCTGGAATTCGTGCGCATCTGCGAGCATCACGGTTATTTCGAGCTCGTGTTGTCGATGAAGGCCTCCGACGTCAAGGTCATGATCGCAGCCTATCGGTTGCTCGCCAGACGCTTGCAGGAACACACCACGAAGTATCCCCTGCACCTCGGGGTCACCGAAGCCGGGAGCGGCGCCGCGGCCCGGGTCAAATCCGCCATTGGGATCGCCACATTGCTGGCCGACGGCATCGGCGACACCGTGCGCGTGTCGCTGACGGAGGATTCGGTGCACGAGCTGCCGGTGGCGCGCGCGCTCGTGGCGCCCTTCGCGGCGGCACCGATCGCGGAACGCAACTCCCCCGGCGCGTCGGTGCCGCACTGGGACCCCACCTTCTTCACCCGCCGCCAGGTGACTGCCCTCGGTCACGGCTCGGCACGTTTGGCCAGCGATCAACCGCCGCGCCTCGAAGTCGTGCGTGCAGCTCCCGCGACGGCGGATGCCGACGCACGCGCATGGCTCGGTGCGAGCGCGGGTGCCGATCTCGTTCTCATCGCCGTCTCCGCCCCGCACATCCCCCAGCTGCCAGGCTTGGCGCGCTTCGCGCTCACCTTGCGACAGCATGGGGCGAAAGCGGTGGGAATCGAGCTTTCTGCCGCGTCGCTCAACGATCCCGGCGTCGCCCTGCAATTGCGCCTCGGGGGCTGGGAGCGCATTTCGCTGCGCCTGGATGGATTGGATCGTGACACGCTCGCGGCGCTCCGCGGGCTGGAAGCTTCTGCGGTCCTGCAGTACACCGTCGAGCCCGAGGTGGCCCCCCACCTCGCTGTTGCCGCCGGGCAGGGTCACTTGCCAGCGGGTGCGCTCGCACTCTTGCCCTCCGTGGACCACACACTCTGTCTGCATGCATGGCGTCGAGTGCTCACCTCCTGGCCCGAAACAACGGCGGCCCCGCCCGCGGTGTTGCGCGGGCGCGACATCCCCGCAGATGACTCGAGCCCCGAGCTGCAGTTCGGGCGCATGGCCTTGCACACCGCCTGGGAGCTCGGAGCGCTGTTGGCCGACGGCATCGGCGACGCAGTGCAGCTTGCAGGCGGCCCAGAGGCTCTTGCGCTCGAGCTCGGCGCCGAAATCCTGCAGGCGACCCGGGCCCGGCTCACCAAAGCAGACTTCATCGCCTGCCCCTCGTGTGGTCGCACCCAATTCGACCTGCAAACCACCACCGCGCGCATCGAGGCGCGGCTCCGGCATCTGCGCGAACTCAAGATCGCGGTCATGGGCTGCATCGTGAATGGGCCCGGCGAGATGGCCGATGCCGACTTCGGCTATGTCGGCAGCGGACCCGGGCGGATCGACCTCTACGTGGGGCATGAACGCGTGGAGCGCAATGTCGCCGAAGCCGAAGCCGTGACCCGGCTGGTCGACCTCATCCGCCGCAACGGCAAATGGGTGGAACCGGAGACGGCACTGGGTGGAGCCGGAGACGACAACGGAACTTAAATGCCCCCTGCCGGTGTTGACAGGAGAATCCTAGGGGGCGCGAGCGCCCGTAACCTTGAAGGAGATGCAGATGCGACGTCGAACGACCCTGGCCCTGCCCTTTGCCCTCGCCCTCTCAGCCGCCGCGGGACATGCCGGTCCGAGCGACCCGGAGCTCGCAATCGGCACCAAGGGCGCCACGTTCGAGCTCATGGGCGCGGACGGCAAGAAGCACGCGCTCTCCGAGTTCCTGAGGAAGACGAAAGCGACAGCCGTCGTCTTCACCTGCAACACCTGTCCCTACTCGCAGGCGTACGAGCCGGTGCTGCTCGAAATGGCGGCACAATATGCGAAGCAGCCGGTGAGCTTCGTTCTCATCAACTCCAATTCCGTCGAGGTAGCACCCGGCGACTCCTACGACGCCATGGTGGCCCGCTCCAAGGACAAGAAGTACCCCTTTGCCTACTTGCATGATGAAACCCAGGCCATCGCGACCGCATACGGCGCGCAACGGACTCCACATGTGTTCCTGCTCGACGCAGAGGGTGTTTGCCGCTACCACGGCCGGATCGACGACAACGCCAAGCGCGACGAGGTACAAGCGCACGACTTGACGGCTGCGATCGATGCCATGCTGGCCGGGAAAGAAATCAGCACCGCCGAGACCAAGGCTTTTGGTTGCACGATCAAGTGGCGGAAGGCGTCCTGATGCCGAACCTGCGGGGGGTGCTCCTGGCCACCCTGGTGGGACTCGGTGCCTGCGGCGGGCGCGGCGACACCACGCCGCCCGCCGTCGGCCTGGAACAACTGCGGGACCGTGCCCAGTCGCAGCGCGATCGCCCCATGCTGCTCGTGTTCTGGGCCTCCTGGTGCGAACCGTGCGTGGCCGAGATCCCGGATCTGGTGGCGCTGCAGGCTCGGCACCAGGGTCGGCTCGAGATCCTGAGCGTCAGTCTCGACGCCTTTCTGTACCCGATCGAGAAGTCACGTGCCCTGGTGCTGGCGCAGCTGGCACAAACCCCGACACCGTACGAGAACTGGATCTATGTCGGGACGCAGGATTCCCTGTTCGAGACTTTCGACTTCCCCGGGGGAATTCCCTACGCTCTGTTGCTGGATGCCGACGGCAAAGTGATACGACATTTCCCCGGTCGCGTGCAGATCGAGGAGTTGGAAAAACTCCTCGGCCCGTCGAGCAACGGGAGTCTCTGAGGGAAGTGTGAAAAAAAGCGTCGAAGGAGTGCCGCTAACGCACGAGGACAAGCCGCGTGCGCGCGTCGAGTCCCGGGCCACGCAAGCGCGCCACGTAAACCCCGGACGGCGCCGCTCGACCCTGGTCATCGTTTCCAGTCCAGGCCACGGCATGGAATCCAGGCCCAAGCGGTGCATCGACGAGCGTGCGCACGAGTCGACCGCGCACATCGAAGAGGCAGAGCGACACGCCGCGCGCACCAGCGCCGCGCAATTCGAACTGGATGCGTGTGCTCGGGTTGAACGGGTTGGGACGCGCCGCGAACAGCTGTCCGCCCCAGCGTGGCGCGTCCTCCACCGCCACGTCGACCGTGGTGGAGAACGTCACTTCGACCGGTGCGGTCCAAATGCGGTGATTGTCCACTTGTGTGATGCGCAGGAAATAGACGCGCCGTGCGCCTTCACCCGGCGCCGGCAATTCTTCGTCACGGTGGACGAAGCGCCCGACGTTCGCGGCCGTGGCGATGACCACGGCATCGCTCACTCCCGGCTCGCCACGGAAGAGCTCGAACAGAGCCGTGGCCTCGCCATCGGGATCGACGACGCTCGCATCAAAATCCACCCCGTTGCCGAGCTGCGCCTCGAATCGCGCCCCCATGTGCCAGCCATTGGTCTGCATGTCCACGACGACATTGTGATCCTGCGTCGCATAGGTGCGGCTGCTCGCGATGGAGCCGAGGATGAACTCCTTCGTCAGCGCCGAGGCCAGCACCGCGGTGCGGCTCTGACTGCTCGCACCCCAGGTGGCATTGTGGTTGTCCTGGTCGGCGAAGGGGCTGACCCAGAACCCTTGCCGCAACGCGGTGAGATAGAAGGAATCGAAGTTGGTGTTGCCGACGTCGCCTTCGGTGGTGCTGGTGGAAAACGCCGGGCCGTTGACGAGTGCGATGCCTTGCATCACGGCGCCGCCAGCCCCGGTGAAGGCATAGTTCTCGAAGTTGCCAGAGCCTGGATGACAGAACGACGCCAGCGCTCCCCATGGGCTCGGGTTGGCGAGGATGGCGTCGTAGAGACCGGTGTAGTCGTCTTGCGGCACGAAGACGTCGAAGCGCCCGGCTTCCCAGCCGAACAACACCGGCGATTCGAAGATGTTGACGTGCCCGTCAGTCGCGAGTCCCCACTCCTGGCCATAGATGGCGACGAAGGCCCCGTCTTCGTTGGCAGCCGAAGCCTCCGTCAAGCCTTGTTGGTACAGCGCCGGTGTCATCGGGAACCCGCCGGCCGCGTGGTTGTGATCGGTGACCGCCATGAAGTCGAGCGGCGTCTGTGCCGTGTTGCGCGCGTACTGGTAGGCCGCGGCCGGCGTCGACACACCATCGGAGTAGCTCGTGTGCGAATGCAAGTTGCCGAAGTAGGGCTGCAGGCCGGCGGTGCGATCGACGTAGGGCAGCAGCGTCGTGCCGCTCGGAGTCGAAGGCACCGTTGTCGACAACGCCGACGTGTTCTGGCAATCGAGCGTCTTGATGGCGAAGTGGTACGTCTGTCCCGCGACGAGACCGAAGACTGTCATCTGGTGCAGCGTTCCGGGTGGGCCGGGCAGCGGTTCGTTGAACGCGTCGCTCGCCGCATCGAAGTTGACCGACGTGATCGGCGCCGTGCTGTACTTGACCAAGTGCAGGATCGCCGTGCCCACGAGACCGTCGTTGCCGACCGCGTTCCATTGCAGATCGACTTCGCCCGCGTAGGCGCCGGTCGCAGCGGTCAAGTTGTTGACGGCCGCCGGCGCCGTGGCGTCGGCAGCGCAGTTCGACACTCCTTGTGTGGCAGTGCGCCAGGCGAAATTCGGCGGCTCGCCACCATCGGGCAGGTTTGCCCAGCTCTGGGCCGGCGGGGTGGCGCCGTAGGCGGTCGAGTAGACAACCGCCGTGAGGTTTCCGGTCCGGTTGGACACCAGATACACCGTGTCACCGGTGTTGTTCAGGTACGAAGCGCCATTGGCCCCCGTGCCGCGCACGACACGGAACTCGCCCGGCTGCAGGATCGCACTCGTGCCGAAGGTGGCGTCGAAATCTTCCGGGATGCGGCGGCGAATCAGGGCGTCGTCGATCGTGGCAGCGTCTTCGATCGCCCAGCCCGTCAAGTCCACCGCAGTGCCACCAGCGTTGTAGATCTCGACCCACTCGTTGTCGGCATCCGGCTCCGGGTCGGGGTTGGGAACCATCTCGTTGAGCACGACCTGGGCATGCGTCTGGAAGGGGAGGAGCACGAGCCACAGGCAGATGAGATATGGGCGCAAAAAGAACTTCCAGGCTGCGGGTGGCTGAAGGCGGCTATATTTTAGCAGGACGCGGTGCACCATTTGCAACGCGTTGTTTGGAAAACCTGCGGAGGGCCAGGAAAAGCATGGGGCTGCTGAAATTGCACACCGGCCAATGGCGCCGGCGAATAGGCCTCCTGGTCGGTCTGAGCTTGGCGTCGGGATTCGTCTGGCTCCGGCAGGCGGACACCGCCTCGCTCGGATCCTGCCCCGCCGATCCGATTCAGGCGCATCCTGGGATGGCGATGGCCGCCCCCGCGTTCACCGCCGGTGACGAATGCCCTCTCTGCCGTCCGGATCCTGGTGTTCCCATCGTGCCCTTGACGGCCGCCGACGCCGACTCGCTGGGCCGGAGCTACGCGGCGTTCAACGAGGCCTACCTGGCGCGCATGGACTCGTTGCTCGGTTCCGGCGCCTTCGGGCCGCCGGAGAAGGGTGAATCGCGCCGGACCGCGCATCTGCTGACGCGCATGCTGACGGTCAACTCGCTCCACTACATGATCGACTTCGCCACGGCTCCCGACCGCATCTACGAGGCCTCGGAAGCGACCTTGCGCCAGGCCTTCCAGCGCTATTCCGACCCCGGCATCTACCCGATCACGCGCATGCGGCGTGGGCGCATGGGGTTGGGCCACATCTGCGTGCGCTACGATCTCGACGCCCCCCTCGACAGCACGACCTCTGTCGGCGGGGTGACGCTGCGCATCCGGATCGAGGATGCAGATTTGGGCCGCGGGCCACAGCGCATTCTCGTTCTCGAGGTGCCGACGATTCTCTTCAGTACCGTGGACGTGGTGCTCGGCGAGCACTTCACGTGCAAAGCGGAGTGGAGTCGGAGCAGCGGTCCACCGGCGCCGTACGACCTGTATCTCTTCCATTCCGTGGAGGGCATGTACTTCCGCAAGTGGGGGCTGCACCAACCCAAGGCGATCAGCTTCTGGTCCACCCCGCGCGACGTGAGCCGGCTCAGCTTGCCGCGCACACCGCTGGTGGGCAGCGCCGTCTACGTTCCGCACGTGCGCTTCGAGTTGCCATCGCTGCTGCCGGACGTGGGATTCGAGGATCTGCGATTGGTGGACGTGCCGCAGCCGATCTTGAGCCTGCGCTACTTGGAGACTCGACGCTACCCCGAGTGGATGCGCCGCGCCCAGCCGCGTGGATTCAAAGATTGGGAGAGCTACGGCCCGATCCCACCCGACCTCCGCCTGCGCTTCCCGGACCTCTAGCAACTCCCGTTGCCCCGCGGCTCCCGTGTCCGTTATCGTAGGCGCTCGCGCACGTCTCGAGACCGCGCACGCCGTCGCGCGCGTCATCGCACCCAGGAGAGTTCCCATGCAAACGGACGCCAAGAGGGCCCTGCTCGGCAGGCTGGGCATCGAGGACAGCAATCCCGGCGCCTGCACCGGGAGCTGGATCGAAACGCACGGCGAACCATTCGTGTCATGGGATCCCACCTTGGCGTGTCCGATCGCCAGCGTCCGGCGCGCCGCGTTGGCCGACTACGAACAAGTGGCAGCGGCATCGCATGCCAGCTTCGCTGACTGGCGCATGCTGCCGGCGCCGCGGCGCGGCGAAATCGTGCGCCAGCTCGGCAACCTCTTTCGCGTCCACAAGAGCGACCTCGGCGCGCTCATCGCGTGGGAGATGGGCAAGATCCGCAACGAAGGCGACGGCGAAGTCCAGGAGATGATCGACATCGCCGACTTCGCCGTCGGGTTGTCGCGCCAACTGTATGGCCTCGCCATGCATAGCGAGAGGCCACACCACCGCATGGTCGAGCAGTGGCATCCGCTCGGCCCCGTCGGCATCATCACCGCCTTCAACTTCCCCGGCGCCGTGTGGGCGTGGAACGCCATGATCGCCGCGGTCTGTGGCGACACCATGATCTGGAAACCTTCGCACCAGACCCCACTCGTGGCGCTGGCGATTCAGCGACTGTGCAATCAAGTCATGCGGGACAATGGCCTGGAGGGTGTCTTCAACCTCTGCCTCGGCGATAGCCGCGATGTCGGCGAGGCGATGCTCGCCGACCGCCGCCTGCCGTTGATCAGCGCCACCGGCAGTTGCCGCATGGGCAAGCGCGTCGCCGAGGTAGTGGGCAAGCGCTTCGGCAGGAGCTTGCTCGAACTCGGCGGCAACAATGCGGTCATCGTCCTCGACGACGCCGATCTCGAGCTGGCGTTGCGCGCCGTCCTCTTCGGCGCCGTGGGCACCGCCGGGCAGCGCTGCACCTCGACGCGCCGACTGTTCCTGCAGCATGGCATCGCCGACCGTTTCGTCGACCGCCTGGTGCGCGCCTTCGGTTCGGTGCGCATCGGCGACCCTCTCGATGCAGAAACGCTCATGGGGCCGCTGGTCAACGAGCAGGCCATCGAGGACATGATGGCGGCACTGGCGCGCGCCAAAGCCGAGGGCGGCGAGATCGTCTGCGGCGGCAAGCGGCTCGAGCGTCCCGGGTACTTCGTCGAGCCGACACTGGTGCGCGCTTCCCGGCATCTCCTGGTGGCGCGCGACGAGACCTTCGCGCCGATTCTCTACATCTCGAGCGTTCGCGACCTCGAGGATGCCATCGAACAACAGAACAGCGTCGACCAGGGATTGTCGTCGGCGCTGTTCACGCGCGACCTCGTGGCCGCGGAGACCTTCCTGTCGGCGCGCGGCAGCGACTGTGGCATCGCCAACGTCAACATCGGCACCAGTGGCGCCGAGATCGGCGGTGCCTTCGGCGGCGAGAAGGACACCGGCGGCGGTCGCGAGGCTGGTTCAGATTCCTGGAAGTTCTATATGCGCCGTCAGACCAACACGATCAACTGGGGACGCGAGCTGCCGCTCGCCCAGGGTGTGCGCTTCGAGGTGGGGTAGCGGGGCGTGGCCGGAGCGCTGCTTATCTTCGCATTGACGTATGCGCTCATCGCCGCGCGCCGCGTCGGCGTGCTGCGCGTCGCGCGTCCCGCGGCAGCGACTGCCGGTGCCGCCGCCTGCGTGCTCGTCGGGATTCTGTCGCCGTCCCAGGCCTACTTCAGCATCGACGGCGACACCCTGGTCCTGTTGCTGGCGATGACCTTGCTGGGCGCTCATCTCGACCAAGCCGGCTTCTTCGAGTGGAGCGCCGCATTGGCGCTGCGTGTCGCGCGCACGCCGCAGCATCTGCTGACGATGCTGGTGTTTTCGACCGGGATCCTATCGGCCTTCCTGGTCAACGACGCCGTTTGCTTCCTCGTTGCCCCGGTGCTCGTGCCCCTCATCCGTCGGCTGCACCTCGGCACCACGTTGTTCTTGATGGCCCTCGCCACCAGCGCCAACTTGGGCAGCGTCATGACCATCATCGGCAATCCCCAGACGATGATCGTGGGATCGTTGTCGCAGATCACCTTCCGCGACTATTTTTTCATCATGGCGCCGCTGGGGCTCGCGTGCCTGGCGCTCAACCGACTGCTGCTGCCGCGCTTCTATCCGTTGGAGCGCCGCGCACAAGCCGCGTGGTTGCGGCAGGCGGAATCGCTCGAGGCCCCCTTCGACGATGCCGACGAGCTGCCGCCCAACCTGCGCCGCACGATGGCGACGAAACTGCAAACCGGTTTGCTCGTGCGTGCCGGCATCTGCTTGGCGTTGGCGCTCATCGGCTTCTTCGTCGGGCTCAACGTCGCTTGGTGCGCGCTTGGGGCCGCGGCGCTGCTGCTGCTCATCGGCGGCTCGGACCCGCGGGCCACGCTCCGGCAGGTCGATTGGGAGTTGTTGCTCTTCGTCGCCGGACTGTTCGTCATCGTCGGGGCGCTGCGTCATGGCGGTGCCAGTGCCGCCATGCTCGATGCTCTCCGCCCCTGGATCGGGGAAACGCCGCTCGACCAGACTTGGGCGCTGGCGCTGCTCGTGCTGGTCGGCTGCACCATTTTCGGCAACATTCCTTTCGTGCTCGTGGCGAGCGAATGGATGCCGGAGTGGAGCGACCCTAGGCTGGGCTGGATGATCTTGGGGATGGCGAGCACGTTCGCCGGCAACCTGCTGCTCGTGAGCTCCATGGCCAACGGCTTGGTGCGCGACGCCAGCGCGGACATTGGCCGCCTGCGCTTTCGCGATCACCTGCGCTACGGCGTCGTGATCACGATCCTCTCCACGCTCGCCGGCACCCTGTGGCTGCTCGCGATCGTGTGAGCGGTCGCATCAGGGAGCCGCATCGGGCGCACGGCTCGGCGCCGCGAACGGCGAGGCATGGCGATGGATGAGGACCCACCGGCCGCGCTGCTTGGCGAAAATGTTGGTGGCGAGCGTATTGGCAACCCGCGAACCGTCGAGGGTGAACGAGGAGACCCTCTCCTGACAGGTGACGACGGCGACGGGCCCATGCACAGTGACCTCGGCCACGAGCGGCTCGATGGTGAAAGCGATCGAGCGCGTGAACAGCATGCGCCAACTTTCACGGATCGAGGCCCAGCCCGAGAGCATGCGTTCGCCCGGATGCAGGCAGCGCACGTGCGGCGAGTGTGCCCAGAGCTGTTCGAGGCGGAGCAGGTTCTGCGTCGACAATGCCTCGTAAAAGCGTTGATTCACGACGCGAACACGATCGGCCTCGCCCTGCATGGAACCTCCCTGGCGACAATGCCGCAGTGTAGCAGACGCCGCGGTGTGCCACCACGGACGCGCCACTACCGGGTGGTCTCGATGTCGCGCTCCAGCATCGCGATGGCGGCGCGCAGCGTCTGAGTCGCGTCGCGGTGACAGTTAGGGTAACAAATGTCGCGCAACGCTTTCTGCAGCTCGAGATCGCGCAGGCAGTGGATCTGCGCTTGCAAAGCCCGCCGCTCCAGCTCCACCATTTCGCTCTCGGGATACTCCGGCTCGGCACCGGTCAAATAGTCGGCGACGGTGCCGTCGATGCCGAGGAGGACATGCGCGAGGGCATCCCGTTGATCGCGCAATAATCGTTGACGCTCCTGTCGCACCAGGGCCTTCGACACCGAGCGAACCGCCAACCCCACGAGCCCCGCCGCCAGCAGTAGCGACAGCAGTGTCTGATCCCAAGCGATGGCGGCGAACAGCGTTGACCATCGCGGCGAGCTCCCAACGATCGTGACGAACATCGCATCTCCGCGCTTACTTCAACCACCGCAGCGTCGGCTCCACTTGCCCGGGCCAGCTTCTCCGGCTGGCATCGGGGCCACTCCGGGCGCCGACACGCTCCATCACCGCTCGATCCCACTCGTCGGCGACGCGTGGCGCCGAGGCCGGGGCCAGCACGAGGAGGATTACGGCGCCGCGCGCGGCCAACTCCGGCAGCGCCAGCTCGTGGGTGCTGCCACCCTGCAACTCCGGGATCGCGGCATCGGCCCCCGGGACCAATCGCCGCAGGACGCCGGCGCCCGATTCGTAAACGAGCGCGATGGCATCGCGATCTGGTTCGATGACGAGCGAGGTCGGCGCTGGCGAAATGCGCGGCACGCTCGACAACGAGTCGAGGACCCCGGTGCGCAGCGCCGCCAGGCGCATCACCCCGACCTGTTCGGGCGCAGGCGCGCGCCGCGCCAAAAAAACGCCCAGCACGACCACACCGACCGCAACCCCCAGGAGTGGCAGCCAGAGATCGGCCAGCCGGCGCGCGATCCACGCATGGGGTGCCACCTTCTGGCGCTGACTGAGTTTGAAGGCGCGCCATTCGAGCTCACGCAACGCGCCTTCGTCGCCGAAAGTCTGCTCGACGAGATCGGAGCAGGCGGCGCAGGTTTGCAGGTGGCGATCGACCTCCGCCTTCTCGTCGCCTGCGAGAAGATCGTAGCTCAAGACCTTGACGCCAAGTCGCGGGTCGACGCAACGATTCAATGCTCCTCCTTGCAGGCTCGGCCGTTCGACCGTGATCATCCTACCGCAGGGATCCAAAGCTTGGCAGTCGCCACGCTGCTGCCGCCCCGCAATCGCTCCGGACTTGCAAAGTCACGCGCCAATGTCCACCATCGCGGCCACTGCGGAGCGGTGCCCCATCGAGGAGGTTGCGATGCGCAAGCTGGTGTTACGTTGGCTGGTGTCCGCGACGGCCATCTGGCTCGTCGCCTGGTTCGTGCCGGGAATCGAGGTCGGCGCAGGAGCCCGAGGTGCAGTCACGGCGCTCGTGGGCGGCGGAATTCTTGGCCTCCTCAACCTGCTGGTGAAGCCTGTCCTCGTGCTCCTCAGTTGTCCGCTGGTGTTGGTCAGCCTCGGATTGTTCCTGTTCGTGATCAATGCCGCGATCCTTCTCCTCGCCAGCCGGATGGCACAGACCTTCGGCTATCCGTTCCATGTCGACGACTGGGGCAGCGCCATCCTCGGCTCGATCTTGATCAGCATCGTGACGTGGATCCTGTCGCGCGCGCTGGCAGACGACAACAAGCGCGAGAAGAAGGAGAAGCGATGAGCCCCGGCGCTCTCGTCGGTGTCGTTCTGATCTTCGTCGGCCTGCTCGATCTGGTTCTCGCATTCGCCGTCGTCGGTCCGAGAATGCCGGAAAAGAACCGCCGTTTCATGCAGCTGGTTCTGAGCATCGCCGCCGTCGGCATTCTCGTTCTCGGTGTCCTGTACCTCACGGGGACGATCGGACCCGGCGCCCGCGCGCGTGCCTGAGATGCCGGCAGCATCTGGCGAGCGCTTGCTCCCCGAGGGCGTCATCCGCTGGTGGCGGAATGGCGCCGTGGACGCGCCAGCGCTCTTCCTCTGCGCCCACGGCGCCGGTGCTCCTTCCAGCAGCGCATTCATGGTGGCGGTGAGCGAGGGATTGGTGCAGCGTGGAATCACGGTCGTGCGTTTCGATTTCCCGTACATGACTCGTGCGACGCGCGGGCGCCGAGCGCTACCCGATGCGGCGGGTGTCCTCCTCAAAAGCTGCCGGGCCATGCTGCAGATCGTTCATGCCGGCGCAGCGACGGACGGCATCCCTCCCGCACGTCTCGTCGTGGGCGGCAAGTCGATGGGTGGGCGCATGTGGTCCATGCTCGTCGCCAGCGATGCGCCGCCTGCGATCGCGGGCGCATTGTACTTCGGCTATCCCTTGCATCCGGCCGGAAACCCGGCGCGACTCCGATCGGAACACTTGGAGCACATCCGCGTCCCGCAGCTCTTCATCTCCGGCAGCCGTGATTCCCTGGCGCGACTCGATTTGCTTCGATCTGCCGTGGACGTGATTCCACGCGCTCGCTTGCACCTCGTCGACGGTGGCGACCATTCGCTGGCGCTCGGTCGACAGAGACCGCTCGCCGGCAGCGACACTTGGCTCGATGTCGCGGCACGATTCATCCACGACCCTGCTTCGGCCTGAAAACGCCGTGCGATTGGCGAATCACCCTCGCCCGCACTAGAATGCAATGGTCCGGCCTCGTGCCGATCGCGAGGCCTGCTCTCCGTGGAGGACTCCGTGATCCTGTGCACCCGACCGCTCGTCATCGTGACATTCGCCGGGGTCACCGCCTTATCCATGTCCTCCGCCGCGGCCGAGTCAGCGCCGACCGGGGCGACGGCCGTCTACGAGGTCCCGGCCAAGGGGCCGGTGCAGATGCAAAGGCTGATCGAGGCCGGTTTCGACGTGCTGGCGCAGACACGCGCCGGGACACTGCACGTGGCTGCACCGCTCGCGCAGGCGGATGTCCTGCGGCAGCTTTGCGGGCGCGCCAACCTCCTGCGTGCGCCCGCGACCGGGCCGCAGATTGCCGCGCTCGACGCCAACCTCGGCGCCTATCGCACCTACAGCGAGGCGACCGCGGTGTTGCAAGCCCTCGTCGCCGCGCACCCGTCACGCGCGGCGCTCGTGTCCCTCGGCCAGTCGATCGAGATGCGCACGATTCATGCGCTCAAGATCTCGGACAGCGTCGCAACCGACGAGAGCGAGCCCGAGGTGCTCTTCATGGGCTGCCATCACGCGCGCGAGCTCATGAGCGTCGAGATCCCGTTGCAGTTCGCCGAGTACTTGCTGGCCCAGTATGGCACCAACGCACAAGTGACGCAGTTCGTCGACACGCGCGAGATTTGGATCGTGCCCATCGTCAACCCCGACGGCTACGTCTACGTGCAGAACAATCACACCGGCAACAACTGGGACTGGTGGCGCAAGAACCGGCGCAACAACGGCGGCGGCAGCTTCGGCGTCGACCTCAACCGCAACTATGGGTACAACTGGGGCTTCGACAACATCGGTTCCTCGGGCACGACGACGTCAGGCATCTACCGCGGCACCGCGGCCTTCTCCGAACCGGAAACGCGCGCCATCCGCGATTTCTGCAACAGCCGCGACTTCGTGATGTGGCTGTCGTACCACAGCTACAGTGAGCTGCTGCTCTATCCTTGGGGATACACGCTCGATTACACCGCCGACCACGAGACCTTCTTGGCGCTCGGCGAAGAGATGGCGGCTTCGAACGGGTATCTCGCCGGCAATCCGGCCATGGGGGCGATCTATCGCACCAACGGCGGCAGCGATGACTGGGGATATGGCGACATCGTGTCCAAACCGGCGATCTATGGTTTCACGCCCGAGGTCGGCAGCTTCGCCGACAGCGCTTTCGCGCCGCCGGAAAATCTCATCGGCCCGTATTTCGATCTGCTCCTGCCCATGAACATGAAGTGCCTCGAGCTAGCCGGGAACCCGCAGCAAGTGCTCGGGCCGGCGCCTGCCACAATCACCAGCGTGGCGGCAACGCCGGCCGCAGAGTTGGTGCTGCAGTGGACCGGGAACGTGGGCGGCGATCCGAACCCGGCTTTGACCTACGAGCTCGAGGGCTTCCAAATGCAGGGGTTTCAGGCCGCAGGCGCTGACGCGCCCTCGCCTTGGCTCAACCTGGCCGGTGGCTTCGCGCCCAGCAGCGCGCGTGTGTTCTCCGGCAGCGGCAGTTACTACTCCGGCGCAGCGGACAATACATCGGCCACGGTGACGGTTGCCGCACCGTACCAGGTCACGGCCGCGACGCAGACTTTCTCTTGCCGCATGTGGTACGCGATCGAGCTCGATTACGATTACGCATACGTCGAAGTGAGCGAGGATCAGGGGATCATCTGGCGCCCCATCGCCGGCAACGTGACCACGAACGTCAATCCGAATGGCGCGAACTTGGGGTACGGCATCACCGGCACGAGCGGTGGCTGGGTGCAAGCCACGTTCTCTCTCGCCGATTACCTGGGGCAAGAGATCCTGCTGCGGCTGCGCTACGTGACCGATGGCAGCGCCCTCGAAGAAGGCCTGTATGTCGACGCCTTCGATGGCGTGCCCACGTTCGGCTTGCACGGCCCGATCGCGAGCGGCATCGCTTCCGCGAGCCACACGTTCTCGCCAGCCGCCCTTGGTACTTGGGCTTACCGCGTCCGCGGCATCGATGCGCAAGGCGACACGAGTCGCTGGAGCCTCGGGTTCGACGTCCTGGTCGACGATGCGGTCGATGCGACCCGCCTGCCGCCGCTCTACACCGCGCTGGCGCAAAACGTCCCGAACCCCTTCAACCCGTTCACGACGCTGGTCTACAGAATTGGCGCCACCCACGCTGCCGAAACCGCGCGCCGGGTGCGTCTCGAGATTTTCGATGCCACGAGCCGCAGGGTCATGACACTGGTCGATGCCGCGCTCCTGCCTGGGCAGCATCGCGCCAGTTGGAACGGCGCGGACGCAGGCGGCATGCCGCTGCCCTCGGGCGTGTACTTCGCGCGTTTGCAGGTGGACGGCGAGCCACCGATGTCGCGCAAGCTGCTGCTGTTGCAATGATCATGAACCGCGCGTCGCCGCGACCGGCGCGAATCGAGTCGGCGCTCGCAGGCTGCCTCTACGCCATTCCGCTCACCGTGTCGTGGACCGTCGCCGGCGTGCACATCGCCATCGGCATCGCCACAGCACTGGCCCTCATCCTCGGCGCGGTCTGGCGGCGCTGGCCGCTCGCGCGCACGCCAGCGGACGCGCCATTCGCCGCCTTCGCGCTAGCGGCGCTGTTGTCGGCGCTCACGGCTCTGCCGGCCACTTCCGATCTCGTGCCGCTCAAGAAGCTGCTCCTGATTCCGATCGTGCATCTCGGCGCCGGCACCCTGTGCACCGCGCGGCGCCTGCGTTTGGGTCTGCGCTTCTTCGTCGGCGCCGTCGCGTTGACGGCACTCCTGTCCTCGGGACTGCATCTGCTACAACAGCACGCGATCGGAGACCGCCTGCGTGCGACGACGCACTACATGACGCTCTCGGGCCTGCTGCTCCTCGCCTGGCCCATGGCGATCGCAGCGGCCGCGACGGGAGCAACACGCCGGCGTGTCCTCTACGCCGCCGCGGCGACGGTACTGACCTTGGCGCTCGTACTCACCTACACACGCAGCGCGTGGCTCGCCATGCCAATCGCCGCCGCGGTGATGCTGGCGCGCCGCCGGCCGCGCGCGTTGTGGCTCGTCCCGTTGGTCACCTGCCTCGCACTCTTCGTCCTGCCGCCGGCGTATCGCGCACGGCTGCGATCGAGCTTCGATCCCACGCACCATTCGAACGCCGACCGGCTCGAGATGTGGCAGACCGGGTTCGCGATGTGGAAGGCGCGACCTTTGACCGGAGTGGGGATCGGCGATCTGCAACCCCTGTATGCCCAATACGCGCCCCACGACGTGCAGCGCATCTATGGCCATCTGCACAACAACTGGGTGCATGTGCTGGCGACGATGGGGGCTCTCGGTGTGCTCGCGTTCGGCTGGCTCATGCTGCAGTGCGGTCGAGTCGTCCATCGCGCCGGGGCGGTACTCACCGACCCAGAGCTCCGCGCCCTCGCTCTCGGGGGGTGGGGCGGATTCTGGGGCTTCCAAACCATGGGGTTGTTCGAATGGAACTTCGGCGATGTCGAGGTCACCATCGCCTTCTATTTCTTGCTCGGTCTCTTCGCCGCCGCGTCACGGGCACGCCACATAGAACCGTGAGGGACGAAAGCACCAAGCCCCGTCCCAAATAGGAACGGGGCTCGTGTGTGACTCCTGCGCGGGCAGTGCTTACCAGCGTTCCTTGCGGCCGCCGCCACCACCGCCGCCACCGTAGCCACCGCCGCCGCCACCGTAGCCACCGCCACCGCCACCGTAGCCACCGCCGCCGCCACCGCCGCCACCGCCACTCCGGCGCCTCTCTTGCGCCTCGCTGACGTTGAGCGGTCGCCCACCCATGTCGTAACCGCTCAAGGCGCGTATCGCCGCCTGGGCACCATCATCGTCCATTTCCACGAACCCGAAGCCACGAGGACGACCGGTATCCCGATCGGTAATCAAGGCCACCGAGTGCACCGTGCCATGCTTCTCGAACAAGGTACGCACATCGGCTTCTGTGGCAGTGAACGGCAGATTTCCAACATACAGTTTCTTCACGTCGATCGTCTCCAAGAACCGGCGCCGACAGTGGATGTGACCGCCCGCGCTCGCCGACCAATCCGAACACGAACAACTCAGGCCCGGAACGCACCGGACGCCTTCAGCATAGCAGAACCATGGCGTCCCCAACGGGATTTGAACCCGTGTTGCCAGAACGAAAATCTGGAGTCCTAGACCAGCCTAGACGATGGGGACGCCAAGGCCGGGCACGATAGCACCCGGTATCCTGGCTGTCAACGGCCGGAGGCACTACAGCATCAAAGCGAGCGAAACACGCCAACGACCTTGCCGAGCACGCGGACGCTGACCAAGGCCGGATCGACCATGACGGGTTGCATGCTCGCATTCGACGGCTCGAGGCGGATCATGCGCCCGGCGCGAAAGAACTTCTTCACCGTCGCTTCTTCATCGAGCAGCACAGCGACGATATCACCATCTTCGGCGACTTCCTGCGCGCGTACGAGGATCAGATCGCCGTCACAGATATGCGCTTCCACCATGCTATTGCCTTGCACGGTGAGCATGAAGCTACCCCCCTGGACGAGACTGCGGTCCAGAGCGTAGGTCCCCTCGACATTCTCGGTGGCGAGAAGTGGCGTTCCGGCCGCAATTCGACCCAGCAAAGGCAAGCGTTCCACTTCCGCATGGCCGACCGGAAAGCCGATCACTTCGATCCCGCGGCTCAACTCGGGATAGCGGCGAATCTTGCCCTTGCGCTCGAGCGCGGCCAGATGATCGTTCACGCCCTTGGTCGAGCGGATTCCGAACGCGAAACCAATCTCGCGCAGAGTCGGCGGAAAGCCTCGCGTTTGAATGGTTTCCACGATGAAATTGAGAATCGACTGCTGACGCTCCGTGAGCGGTCGCAATGTCACGGGGCTCTCCTTCGTGGCACCTGGTGGATGGTGAAGACGATACACCGAATGCGAGTTCCTGCCCAGTCCTGCCTCCGCGGCGAAGCCGTCCATCGAGATCAGGGCTGGCTCGCAGAAACTCGCGAGCGAATCCGGCCCACGACCCAAAGGCGCGGAGACGCTGTCCCCTGAACCCCGGCCCTGCGCTTTCCGGCAGCCCGACCGGCCTCTCGGCGTTCGGCCGTGCTCGGGCTGCCGACTGCGGCCCTGTCTCCTCCGGACCCCCCGCCCCGAGAGACACTCCCCCCTCGCACCTGAAATGGAAAAACAAGCTGGGTGGCGTCCGCCGCCAATCGACGGCTTTGCCGCGACTCATCCTGCATGCTGCGCGCATGCCCCCGCTCGATCCCGAGCGACGCGAAAGCGCCAGCCTCGATCAGTGCTGCCAATGCACGTCGTGGCAGATCGTGCAGGCGAGTGCGAAAATCCGTCAGCGATCGATAGGGCCCGCTGTGATGACGCACGCGCATGATGCGCTCGGCCAGACCTTCGCCGACGTGACGCACGAGGGTGAACCCGAGCCGGATCGCATCGCCTTCGATCACGCTGGAGCAATCGCTGCAATTGATATCCACGTCCAGAAGCCGCACCTGGCGTTCCACGGCTTCGCGCAGCAGCGCATCATTGCGCTCGCCTTGCCCCACGCTGTAATGCAGCAAGGCCGCGAAAAACTCCAGTGGATGATGCACCGCAAGGTATGCCGATCGATAGGCCACCTGGGCGCGCGCCGTCGCATCCGCCTGACAGGTCAGAATGCCGGCCAATGCGAGCAACCGCGCGAAGAACCCTTCCGCCGCCGCGAGCGCCGTGCCGCGTTCGACGCAGTCGCTCAGAAACCGTTGGCGGTGCTTTGCAACTTCTCCCCAGCGGCGAGAGACGATCGCCAGACGTAATTGTTCGGCATGCGCAAGGTCATAGCCAGCCAGTGCGGAGACCGTTTGCAACAGCTGTTCTTCGAACAACCATTGCCCTTGGGTCGGCGCGAGAATGCGTGCGATCTCGAGGTGCGCTGGGGTCCCGCCCCCAACTTTGTCGAACTGTGCCAACCTCTCGGCTCCGCCCTCCGCCCAAGTCCAAGGACGTGTCGCCGCGATGAACGCCACGAGATCCGTGAAGCGCGCCGGCTGCACTTGCCGCAGAGCCGCCTGACAGCGCGCACCCTCGAGATACGGCACCCCTTGCGTCCTGCCACTGGTAATGCCGCGGTAGGTCGACTCGTCGTCGAGGTGCCCAGTCTCCAACTCGACCTTTCGGCCCGATCGATCCCCGACCAAACGGATCGCTAGAGCTTGGACGCTCGTGTGTCGCGACCCCTGCAGGTGCAGACGCATGAAACCCAAGAGCTCTGCATCTTCCTGCGTTGCTTGCGCGATGAGGATGCCCGCTGGCCCGCGCTCGAGAGCGACTTCGTCCGTGAGTGGGGACGACCCGATCAGGAGGCCACTCGGGCTGCCGACCAGACGCTGTGGCATTCCCTCCAGGCGTGAGGCGATCTCGAGCACGGCCCGCAGTCGCGGGTTGTCCCAGAGGGTGGACGTGCGCCGCCGCACTGCCGACTTCTCCCCCGCCGCGTGTATTTCCTGCGCGAGGGCTTCCTTGGTTTCACCGCTCACCCCCAGAACTGTCGCGGCCAGATTTGCCGCTGCGCGTGCCGTCAAGCGCTCCACAACCCCGAGTTGCGCCACGCACTCGCGACCGACGCGTTGGCGCAGCGTCTGCAGCACAGTTTCGCGTTGCACGTGCGCGAACTCGAGATCGAAGCCAGGCAGGCCGTGTTGGGCGGGCGAGATGAAACGTTCGAAAATGAGTCCATGTGCGAGCGGGTCGAGTGCCGTGATGCCGAGAACGTGGGCTACCAGGCTGCCCGTCAGACTGCCACGGCCGGGGCCGGCGGGGATGCCCTCCTCCCTGGCGTGTCGCGTCACGTCCTGGACAAGAAGGAAACAGCTTGCCAGCTTTTTCTCTTCGAGAATGGCCAGTTCGTGGGCGATCCGGTCGCGGACAATGACGGGCAAATCCTGGTAGCGCTCCGTCCCGAAGCTCCGACAAGCACCGCGTTCGCTGCGGAGTCGAAGCTCGAGATCCGGGTGGCGGCCGGATCCGATCGGGACTTGTGGCGGCCGCGTGAGGCCGAGCTCCAACGTGGCCTGACAGCGCTCGGCGATGACGCACGTGTTCGCCAAGGCTTCGGGGAGATCGCGGAACAAGTGCTGCATTTCCACTTGGCTGCGCAGGTGCTGCCGCGGCCGCAACCCTGGCCGCGCGGGGTCGGCCAGGGTGCGACCCGCGGCGTGACAGCGCACCACCTCGTATTGGCGCGCTTCCTCGGCGTCCAAATAGCGCGTGTCGTTCACGGCGACCACTGCAACGTTGAGCTTACGCGCCAAGTGCAGGATGAAGGGCTCGAGGCCGAGCTCGTCAGTTTCCCCGTGACGCTGCACTTGCATGAAAAAGTTCTCGGCGCCGAAAATCGCGCGCAGGCGCCCGGCGATGCGGATTGCCGCGGCAGGGTTTTCCTGCAGGAAGGCGCGGCAAACAGGTCCGTCACCACCGCCGTCGATCGCCAACAGCCCAGTCTCTGAGTTCTCGAGATCCGCGAGCGTCAGACCGGACTCGTCGTCGCCACGCTCGAGATGCGCCAGGCTCACCAGGCGGAAGAGGTTGCGAAGGCCGCGTGCGTCGGTGGCGAGCAGCTGGATTTCCGGCTGAACGTGCCCCCTGGAAAGCTGCACCGGCAGCTCCGGGAGCAAACGCACCCGGGCCCCGAGAATGGCGCGCAATCCGGCTTCACGCGCCGCCAACTGCAAGCGCGGCAGCGCCAAGGTCGAGTGCAAATCCGCCACTCCGATGGCGCCGAAGCGCATGGCGCGCGCCCGCTCCACGAGGGACGGGACCCGGCAGAGCCCGTCGAAAAAGCTGTACTCGGTGCGAATCCCCAGCGGCACGTACGACATCTGCGCTCCTCGTTTCACGGGCCGTTCCCCACCTGACCCGCGCACCTCCCGATTCCCTTGAGGTCGGGTGGTCGATCGCTTGGTCTGCAGGTTTTCGCCCGCGGGTTGATCGACGCCAACAAGGCGACGGATGAATAGTAGGATGCAAATGTTTAGTAGTCAATGAGGGCTTTTATTTTCTTGTAATCAGTTGATATTAAAATACTTAATTAAAATAAACGTCTGGACCAGTGCCTCTGGTGGGGGCGCCTTTTCCGCTCGAGGTGTAGTCGAAACGATAAACACGGATGCCGGTGAACTGCCAGGTCGAGGTCGTGCCGGCGCCCTCGGCGCAGGCGCGGCGCAAATGGCCATCCGGATCGAGCTTCTCGGGACGGCACTCGAGATACCAGAGGACCGGGGCATCGCCGCGAATGTGATCGAGATAGCGCCGGGCGGACGCGTGGCTGTCGCCGCTTCCCGGATCGGCGAGTCGGATTTCCTGGGACAACTGTGCGTAATACGCCAGCGAGAACCCCAAGTTGATGTGGAGGATGAGATCGCGCGGCCCCGCACGCGCACGCAGATGTTCGACCACACCACGAGTGTCGTCGCGCCCGTAGCGTGGCACGAACAAATAATTCGCGCTCGACCACAGACTCGCGACGAGTGCGGCGCTGGTGGCGAAGGCGCGCCATCGTCGATGCAAGGACAAGAGTCCCAGCGCCACGAGCCCGAGGAACCCAGGCTGCAGCACGGACAGATAGCGGGCGTTGAACGGTTTGATGTTCGCAGCCGCCAGCCACAGCGTGATTCCGCTAACGACGAGGCTCGGCACCACGAGCGGCAACACGCGCGCCCAATGCCGCGCCAGCGCGACGACGAGCGCGACGCCGAAACCACAACAGACGAGCAGCAGCGCCGGCAGATAACGCCAATCCGTTGCCGCACGCGGCCGCTGGCGGAGCTCCTCCAGGGTCGGGCCCAGGCTGTAGCCGGCGGCGAAAGCATAGGCCGCGTACGGTAACGACATGGGGTGCAACGTCGTTTCGCCGCGCAGCGGCGTGCTCTCGCCGACCGCCGCTTCGACACCCATCATGCGCTCCACGCGCACCTGCCGTTGTACCTCGATCGCATACGGAGACAGGAGTACGACCAACAGCAATTGACAGAGCGCCAAGCACCCGAGCGCGCGTCGATCGCGGCGCAACGCCGGGACGAGCCAGGCTTGCAAACCGACGACGAAGAACAATCCATTGAGGTTGCTGAGGATCGCGAGCAGCTCGGCGGCGACGAGCCGCCACGCGGCACGGAAGTGTGGCTGGCGGGCGAAATCGAGCACCGCGAGCGTCACCACACTGGCGAACAGCAAGGTGAAGGCGTAGTTGCGCACTTCCTGCGCGTAGTACAACCCGAACGGAGATACCGCCGCGAGGACCGCGGCAAGCAGCGCCACATGGCCGCCCCACAACCGTCGCACCACCGCTGCCAGCGCCGGCACCGCCAACGTCCCGGCCACGGCCGAAGGCAAACGCAACCACCATTCGCTCGTCGAGATCCGACTCATGGCATAGATGGCGAGCGCGTGCAGCGGCCCGTGGATGTTCTGCAGCAACGCGCGCGGACCGAGGGAGTCGATTTCATCGATCCAAGCGAAGGACATGCCCTCGTCGATCCACAGGCTCTGTGCCCCGAGCCGGAACAGGCGTAGCACGAGCGCCAGCACCGTGACCAGGCCCAACCAGCGCCGGTAGTCGCGTGCAATGTCCAGTCGGGGAATCGTCACCACGCCCAGAGCCTAGCAGCCTGGGGTCTCGCGGGGGAATGCGGCTCTCACCGAGGTACGGTGCGAGCCCCCCCACCCGCGGGAGGCTCGGCACCGATGAATGGTGAGCCGCCCAGGACTCGAACCTGGCACCGTCTGCTTAAAAGGCAGATGCTCTACCGGATGAGCTAGCGGCTCGCAAGTCGCTGCCAACGTATCGGCGACGCGGGGCCACGGTCAAGCGGGGTGGCCTCGACAGCGCCCGTCATCCTGGTGGCGCGACGGGCGGGCGAATCGTCGCCGCGGTACCTCACCGTTCGGAATCGCCGCCCAAGTGCAGCGTAGCTTCGCGCTCGGGGCCGACGGAGAGGAATTTGACCGGGACGCCGACGAGATCCTCGACGCGCGCGACATAGCGGCGCGCGGCATCGGGCAGGTCGCGCTCGCGTCGGCAGTGCGGCGTCGAGCCGCCCCAGCCCGCGGCTTCGACGTAGTGAGGCGTGCACGCGGCCAGCGTCTCGGCGTCGCTCGGGAAGTGTCGGAGCAGCTCCCCCTCGCAGAGATACCCATCGGCGATCATCACACGCTCGAAGCCATCGAGCACATCCAACTTGGTCAGAGCGAGCTCCGTGCAGCCGGAGATGCGCGCTGCATGCCGTACGGCCACGGCATCGAACCAGCCGCAGCGACGTGGTCGCCCGGTCGTCGCACCGAACTCGTGTCCCAGTTGCCGCAATCGGTCGCCATCGGCGCCCGCGATCTCGGATGGAAACGGACCGTTGCCGACACGCGTGGCATACGCCTTCACCACACCGATCACACCGGTCACGTCGCGTGGCGCCAAACCGCAACCGGAGAGCACTCCCGCTGCGGTGCACGAGCTGGAGGTCACATAGGGATAGCTGCCGTGATCGAGATCGAGCAAAGCGCCCTGAGCGCCCTCGAGCAATATGCGCTTGTTCGCATCGACCAGCGTGTGCAGGCGCTGCGTCGTATCGCACAGCAGCGGCCGCAGCACGGCGGCGGCTGCGACCAGACGCTCGATGCCGTCGTCCATCTCGATCACGAGATCCGGCGCCACAGCGCGCAGCCACTCGAGCTTGAGCTGCGTCGCAGCCTGCAGCGTCGCGCGCAGATCGGAATCAGCGCGCTTGAACCAACCGAGGGGAATGCCCGAACGCGCCGCCTTGTCGGCGTAGGCCGGCCCGATGCCGCGCCCGGTGGTGCCGATCCCGCCGCCACCGCGCCGGCGTTCTTCGACCTGGTCCTGCAATCGATGGCAAGGAAGGACGGCGTGTGCCGCCGTGCTGAGGCGGAGGCGCGATCGCAGCGCCACACCAGCGCGCTCCAGGGCTTCGATCTCGTCCGTGAGCGCCAGCGGATCGACGACCATGCCATTGCCGAGAAGGATTTCACAATGCGGATGCAGGGCGCCCGACGGCACGAGATGCAGCACCAACTTGCGGCCGGCGACGACAACGGTGTGCCCGGCATTGGCGCCTCCCTGGCAACGCACGACGGCATCGGCATCGGCGCTCAGGTAATCGACGATCTTGCCCTTGCCCTCGTCGCCCCACTGGGCGCCCAGCACGATACGGCACGTCATCTCGCACACTCCGCCCGCACGCCGACTCTACGGCACTCGCAGCAGCCACTAACTAAAACATGTCGCGGGAGAATCAGCGGAACAACTGTTTCAGCGCTTGCCAGGTCTTTTGGTCGAGCTGCAAGGCACAGCCGGGTTCGCCCGGGTTGCCGCGTTCCTCGGTGAGCTTTGGGTCTTCGGCGCGGCCATCACCGTTCTCGTCGCCGAGCTCGAAGCCATTGGTGCAGTTGTCGCCGTCGGCACCGGCGCGGGCGAGCGTCTCGTCCCAGTGCGATGCGTTGTCCTTGAACGCGCGCCCGAAAGGATTGAGCTCTGCGTCCGCAGGCGCCGGATCCTGGATATTGTGACAGTTGAGACAGCGGAATCGGCTGGAGATCGGCAGCTCTTCCATGAGGGACGGCGTGGCCACGGCCGGCGCGATCACACACGCGGCGAGAAGCACGAAAGCCGGGAGCAAGAGCGGGATCCGTCTCTGCATGCACACCTCGAAGACACAAGGGCATGGAACCCAGACCATCGCAACCCTAAGTATAAGGACGGGGTCGCGACCGGGTCAACGGGTGGGTCTCAATGCCGCCACGGCAGGTCCCAATGAGGAAGCACGGGGAATCCAGCCGAACACGTCGCCAGGTCCCAATGACTGCAACTAGCAACGCTTGGGCCCGTTCCCAGGCGAGGCCTCCGGCACCAGGCCGGTCGCTACCGCCAGCTCGAGCCAGCCGAGCAGCGCTTCGCGCCCCTCCCCCGTGCGGCTCGAGTAAGGCACGAGCGCCAGGTCGCCCGGCAGGTCGAGATCGGCCAGGAGCCGCGACAAGGCCGGCTTACGCTCCCCCTGGCGCAGCTTGTCCATCTTGGTCGGGACGAGACAGAAACGCACACGCTCGTCCTTGAGCCACGCGATCATCTCCCGGTCCTGGCGCGATGGATCGTGACGGCAATCCAAGAGCTGGATGACGCCGACCAGTTGGCGGCGGCTGCGCAGATAGTCCTGCATCGTGAGCCGCCAGCGCCGGAGGACGTCTTCCGGCACGCGTGCGTAGCCGTAGCCGGGAAGATCGACGAGATGGAAGCGCGCGTTGACGCTGAAAAAATTCAACAGCTGGGTTTTCCCCGGCGTGCGTGAGACGCGCGCGAGATCGTTCCGCCCCAGCAAGCTATTGAGCAGCGACGATTTGCCGACATTGGAGCGCCCGGAAACGGCGACCTCCGGGCTTCGGCCAGGCGGCAGATCCGCGCTCGTGGCGGCGCTGCACACGAGCTGCACCGATTCGATTCGCAGCGGAACTCCCTCGCGCGCACGCGCCGCGGCCATGCTCGTCCTAGTGCGGATATTGCGCCGGCTGCGCCCCCGAGGCCGACCGCGACCGCGCGCGCACCCGGCGACGTGGCCGGCGCAGTGCGTGCGCCAGGACGTCGTCCATGCTGTCCACGGTGACAATGCGCAGCCGCTGGCGCACCGTCTCGGGCAGCTCGGCCAGATCCTTGGCGTTCAGCCGCGGCACGAGAATGGTGCGCACTCCGGCACGCAGGGCCGCGACGGCCTTCTCGTTCAAACCCCCGATCGGCAACGCCTTGCCGCGCAGAGTGATCTCGCCGGTCATGGCGATTCGTCGGTCCACGGGCACGCCGGAAACAAGCGACGCGAGCGCGGTGGCGATGGCCAAACCTGCGCTCGGTCCATCCTTCGGGATCGCGCCTTCCGGCACGTGGACGTGCACGTCTTTGCGATCGAACAGTCCCGGCTTGGCGCCGAGGCGCTTGGCAATCGAACGCACGTAGGACAAAGCTGTCCGCGCCGATTCCTTCATCACGTCTCCCAATTGCCCGGTCAGGATCAGCTGGCCATTCCCCGACATCATGGTGACCTCGATCGGGAGAATCTCGCCGCCCGCGGAGGTCCAGGCCAGACCGGTGGCGACGCCGATCTCCGGCTCCTCGGGCACTTCCTTGCCAGTGAACGGCGGCACCGAGAGATAGCGTTCGACATCGCGACCATCGATCCGGACGCGATGCCGCCCGCCGCGCTTGGCGCGCGCCGACTTGATGGCGCTCGGGGTCTCGACGATCTCGCGCGCGACTTTGCGGCACAGCCGGCCGATCTCGCGCTCCAGATGCCGCACGCCCGATTCGCGCGTGTAGCGGTGGATGATCGTGTGCAACGCTGCGTCGGTCGCTTCGAGCCGCTTGGACTCGATGCCGTGCTCGCGCAGCTGTTTGGGCAGCAGGAAGTGCCGCGCAATCTGCGCTTTCTCGTGATCGAGATACCCCGAGAGCTCGATGACCTCGAGGCGATCGCGCAATGCCGGCGGAATCGGGTGCAACACGTTGGCCGTGGTGATGAACAGCACCTTCGACAGATCGAAACCCACTTCCAGGTAATGATCGCTGAAGGTGTGATTCTGTTCCGGGTCGAGCGCCTCCAGCAGCGCCGAAGCTGGATCGCCGCGGAAATCGATGCCGATCTTGTCGATCTCGTCGAGGACGAAGACCGGGTTGCGGCTGCCGCACTTGCGCAGCGACTGCACGATGCGTCCTGGCATGGCGCCGATGTACGTCCGCCGATGGCCGCGGATCTCGGCCTCGTCACGGATGCCTCCGAGCGACATACGCACGAACTTGCGCCCCAGCGCGTCGGCGATGGAGCGGCCGAGCGAGGTCTTGCCCACTCCCGGCGGGCCCACCAGGCACAGGATGGGGCCGCGCATCGACTTCGTCAGCTTCATCACCGCCAGATACTCGAGGACGCGTTCCTTGACCCGTTCGAGCCCGTAGTGATCGGCGTCCAGCTTGGCCTTCGCGCGTGCCAGGTCGAGTCGATCGCGCGTCATCTTCTTCCACGGCAGCCCGGCCAGCACCTCGAGGTAGGTGCGCACCACCGCCGCCTCGGGGGACAGGGCCTGCATCTTCGCCAGCCGATCGAGCTCCTTGTAGGCAATGTCGCGCGCTTCGCGGCTCATGCCGGCGCGCTCGATGCCGAGCGCCAGGTCTTCGACCTCACCACTCGCGCTCTCCTCGTGGCCGAGCTCCTTGCGAATGGCCTTGAGGCGCTCGTGGAGGTACATCTCCTTCTGGCTCTTCTGCACTTGGTTCTTGATCTCACCCTCGATCTTGCGCTCGATCTGCAGGATCTCGAGCTCCTCGTTCAGAACGCGCGTCAGGCTGCGCAAGCGTGCCGCCAGGTCGAGATGGTCGAGGATCTGCTGCTTCACGGCCACTTTGCACGCGATGTGCGCGGCGACGGTGTCGGCAAAGCGCGCCGGCGGCTGCACCTGCACCACCTCGCGCATCACTTCCTCGGGAACACGGCGGCTCGTCTCGACATATTGGATGAACAGCGCCGCCACACTGCGCTGCAGCGCTTCGAGCTCGGCGCCCGTGTCGGCGGCGTCGGACAGCACTTGGATCTGCACGTGCTGCGGCTCGGCCCCGGCTTCGAAGGCAACGATCCGGGCGCGCACCAATCCTTCGAGCAACACCTTGCGCGAGCCATCCGGGAGCGGCAGCAGTTGCACCACGCGGCTCACCGTCCCCACCGGGAACAGATCGGCCTCTTTGGGGTCGGTGATCTCGGGGGAACGCTGCGCGGTGACGAACAGCAGATGATCGCCCGCAGCCGCTTCCTGCACGGCGGAGATCGAACTCTGTCGCCCCACCATGAGTGGCAGCACCAAGTGCGGGAAGACGACGACGTCCCGCAGCGGCAGGAGTGGCAGACGCGCCGGGATGTCGCACGATGTGCCCTGATAGCGGATCTTGCTCATGCACCTCTCCAACGAGCCTCGAGTGTCTGCAGTGCCCCGTGCGCGCCTCAGGCAGTGGCGGCGGGCTCTTCGAATCTAGGCGGGAGCGGGCTGCGGGCCAAGGGCTCGCAAACAGGAACGCACCGAGGCGGGGCCTCGGTGCGCCGCGGTCCACGGCCAAAGGGGCCACGAATCCCCTTCGGGGTCAAGCGCCCTTCGCCCGGCTCTCCTCTTCGTAGTCGTACTCGGGTTCGACCCGATTCAAGATGGTCTCGGCGGTCACGGTCAGCCGGCGCACGTGCGCACGCGTCGGCAGGTCGTACATGATTTCGAGCATGGTTCTTTCGAGGATCGATCGCAAGCCGCGCGCGCCGGTCTGGCGTTCCGCGGCCAGCCGCGCCACCGCGACCAGCGCCTCGCGCTCGAACACCAGCTCGGCACCTTCCATGTCGAACAACTTCTGATACTGCTTGACGAGGGCGTTCTTCGGCCGCACGAGGATGTCCACCAGCGCATCCTCCTCCAGCTCCTCCAGAACCGCCAACACCGGCAAGCGCCCGATGAGCTCGGGGATGAGCCCGAAACGCAGCAAGTCTTCTGGCTCCACTTGCTTGAGCACCGCCGTGCGCTTGCGGCGATCCTTGCGGTGGATCTCGGCGCCGAAGCCCAGCATCTTCTTGCCGATGCGGTGCTCGACCACCTTCTCCAGGCCCTCGAAGGCGCCGCCACAAATGAACAGGATGTTCTTGGTGTTGACCTCGATGTATTTCTGTTGCGGGTGTTTGCGACCGCCTTGCGGTGGCACGTTCGAGATCGTGCCCTCCAACAGCTTGAGCAGCGCCTGCTGCACGCCTTCGCCCGAGACGTCGCGGGTGATCGAGGGGCTGTCGCTCTTGCGCGCGATCTTGTCGATTTCGTCGATGTAGACGATGCCGCGCTCGGCACTGGTGATATTGAACTCGGCCGCCTGCAACAAACGCACGAGGATGTTCTCGACATCTTCGCCGACGTACCCCGCCTCGGTCAGCGTCGTCGCGTCGACGATGGCGAAGGGGACCTTGAGCAAACGCGCCAGCGTTTGTGCCAGCAGCGTCTTGCCGGTGCCGGTGGGGCCGAGCAGCAGGACGTTGGACTTGTCGATCTCGACGTCGTTGGCCGAGCGCTCGTGGAAAATTCTCTTGTAGTGGTTGTAGACCGCGACCGAGAGGATCTTCTTGGCGCCTTCCTGGCCGATCACGTACTGGTCGAGGAAATTGCGGATCTCGTGCGGCTTGGGGAATTCGGCCACGTCCAGCGACGGGACGCTGCTCATCTCCTCTTCCAGGATGTCGTTGCACAGCCGGATGCACTCGTTACAAATGTAGACCGACGGTCCCGAAACCAGCTTCGTGACCTCGTCTTGGCCGCGGCCACAGAACGAGCATTTGATCACGGACACCACTTCCCCGGTTGCGCGCGCGTCACCAACACGCCGCGTCTGCGAAATTGTAGCACAGCCCCGCGAGGCCCGCTCACGCGGCGCCGGTCTCGCTCTCCTGCGGCACCTTCTCGACTGGCGCGCGCTCGGGAACGGGGCGCGGGGCGCTGCGCTCGATGACCCGGTCGACGATGCCGTACTCCTTGCACTCCTGCGCCGACAGGAAGTAGTCGCGGTCGGTGTCCTTGGCGATCTTCTTCACTGGTTGCCCGGTGTGCTTCGCCAGGATCTCGTTCAGGCGTTCGCGCATCAACAGGATCTCTTTGGAATAGATCTCGATGCTCGACGCCTGGCCCTGCGTGCCGCCCATCGGCTGGTGAATCATGATGCGCGAGTTCGGCAGCGCCGAGCGCTTGCCTTTGCTGCCTGCCGTCAGCAACACCGCCGCCATGCTTGCGGCCATTCCCATGCAGGTGGTGGCGACGTCGGCTTCCACGTACTGCATGGTGTCGTAAATGGCCATCCCGGCCGACACCGACCCACCCGGCGAGTTGATGTAGAGATGGATGTCGCGGCTGGGATCCTCGGCGGTGAGAAACAGCATCTGCGCGATCACCAGATTCGCGACGTGATCGTTGATCTCGTAACCGAGGAAGATGATGCGGTCCTTGAGCAAGCGGGAATAGATGTCGAAGGAACGCTCGATCCGTCCTTCTTGCTCGATGACCATCGGAATGTAACCCATTGCTCTCCTTCACACCCGAAGCGCCCGCGCCTCAGGGACGGGGAACTTCCACCACTTGCGCTTGACCCTGGATGAACGCGAACACCTTGTCCTCGGTGAGATCGCCGCGCAGACGCCGGCGGCGCTCTGGCTCGGCAAAAAACCCCCGGATCCGCTGCGCGTCACGACCGTCTGCCTGTACCTTCTCCTCGATCCACCGGTCAACTTCTTCCGCCGAGGCTTGCAGCTCGTGGATCGTGGCGAGGTGATCGAGGAGCAGTGACCGGCGCGCGGCGCGCTCCGCCGCCGGCCGCGCCGAGAGCCGCAGGGCGTCGCGTTTCTCCGCCGGCAAATCCAGCCGCAGACGCTGGTGACGCTCCGCGTAATCCGCTACGACGAAATCCAAGTACCGCTCCACCATGGATTGCGGCACATCGAATGGTTGCGCCGCGATCATCGCGTCCACGATCTTCTCGCGCAGGTCGCGATCGGATTCCTCGGCGAGCTTGCGCTCCAGATCGCTCTGCACGCGTTGCCGCAAGTCGTCCAGGCTCTCCAGACCGAGATCGCGAGCCAAATCCTCGTCGACTGCCGGCACGTGCTTCTCCTTGACGTCCTGCAGCGTCAGGACGAATGCAACGAGCTTGCCAGCGAGCGCTCGATCCTCGTGATCCGACGCGTACTGCACCTCCGCGCGGGCGGTCTGCCCTGCCACGAGCCCACGCACCGCCGACTCGAACTCGGCCACGACCTGGCCCTCGCCGAGCTGGAACGGATAATTCTCGACCCGTTTGGCCGCGATCTCGCGCCCGGTCGCATCGAGGGGCATGTAACGCACCAGAACGAAGTCGCCATCCCGGGCCTCGCGCGGCACCGAGACGTACTGCGCCTGCTCCTGGCGAATGGATTCGAGCGCGCGCTCGATGTCGGTGTCCCGGACCTCGGGCGTCCAGCGCTCGACCCTGAGCGCCTCCGGCACGAGCGCCGGCAAACGCGGCCGGATGTCGAACTCCACGTCCATGCGCACGAGCTCCGGATGATCGAGGTCGAGAGTGCGCACGCTCGGAACCGAGATGACGTCCAGGCCTTCCTGCTCGATGGCGCGGCTGGTCACGGTCGGGATCAGCTTCTCGAGCGCATCCGCATCGATGCGGGCGGCAAAATCGCGTTCGATGAGCTCGCGCGGCACCTTGCCCTTGCGGAAGCCGGGGCGCACCACCTTCCGCCTCAGATCGCTCACCACACGCGCGCGCTCGGCGTCGAGGTGGGCGCGCGCGAACTCGATGCTCAGAATCCGGCCCCAGGCCGAGGCGTTCGTCGTCTGCACCTTCAGTTCAATCGGCGTCTCCACCTGTTTCCCTCCGCTTGGCGCCATCGGCTGCTTCGTCCTCCACCGTGTGCGCGTGGTGCGAGAGGCGGGACTCGAACCCGCACGGGGTTTCCCCACTAGATCCTAAGTCTAGCGCGTCTGCCAGTTCCGCCACTCCCGCACAAGTCGATATAGAACAGCAACTTGAACGATGAAATTCGTCCCTACCCCCGTCGTGCCCGACCCGGCACTACCGAGAATATTCCGGAAGGAGCGGGAAGAGAAGCCCTGAGTACGGGAAATGGACCGAAGGACGCGACGGGTCTACGCGCGCGCGGCGTCGGCGCCGAGCGCCTCCAGCACCCGGTTGGTGTACTCCGGCGTCGGAATCCCGCTCGCGGTCGAAAGGTCCGGCAGCATGCCGGAGCCGAGCACCGTGGCCAGCGCGCGCTCGACCCGCGCTGCCGCTGTCTTTTCGCCGACGTAGTCGAGCAGCATCTGCACCGCCGCGATGGCAGCCAGCGGGCAAATGACGTTGCGCCCCGCATGCTTCGGCGCCGACCCATGAATGGGCTCGAACATCGACACCTGCCCGGGATGCAAGTTGCCGGACGCCGCGAGCCCCAGGCCACCCTGGATGGTCGCACCAAGGTCGGTGATGATGTCGCCGAACATGTTCGGCACCACTGCAACATCGAACCATTCGGGGTTCTTCACCAACCACATGGTCGCGGCATCGATGTAGGCGTGATCGCAGGTCACGTCGGGATATTCGCGACCCACCAGGGCGAAAACGCGCGTCCAAATGTCCTGCCCGCGCAAGGCATTGCTCTTGTCGATGAGCATCAAGCGCTGCCGGCGCGCCGGTGTTCGCGCCAGCTCGAAAGCGTAGCGCACGGCGCGTTCCACCCCCTTGCGCGTCATCACCATCTCTTGCATCGCCACTTCGTCGGGCGTGCCTTTCTTGAAGAAGCCATGGATGCCGACATAGAGGTCCTCGGTGTTCTCGCGCACGAACACCATGTCGATATGCTCCGGTTTCTTGCCTTTGAGCGGCGTCAGCACCTCGTGGTACAGCTTCACCGGTCGCAAATTGATGTAGAGATCGAGACCGAAGCGGACGCCGGCGACGATGGCGCGCTCGAGCAATCCCGTTTCCACTCGCGGATCGCCGATGGCACCGAGATAGATGGCGTCGAACTGCCGCAGCTCGTCGAGCACCGACTCCGGCATGAGCTCGTGCGTCTTGAGATAATGCTCGGCGCCGAACGGATAGGCGGTGGTTTCGTAGCGGAACCCGTCGATCTGGCTCACGGCATCCAACACGCGCAGTCCCTCGCGCACGACTTCCGGGCCGACACCATCGCCGGCGATCACTGCGATTCGACATGTCCCTCGCATCCGTCATGCCTCCGGGTTGCGGATCACGAGCGCGATTCCCTGCCCGCCGCCGATGCAGGCGCTCGCGACGCCGTGGGTCTTGCGCCGACGCTTGAGCTCGAGCGCCAAGGTCAGCACGAGCCTGGTGCCCGTCGCCCCGAGCGGATGGCCGATGGCTATGGCACCGCCGTTGACGTTGACGCGCTCGCGGTCGAGCTCGAGCTCGCGTTCCACCGCCAAGTACTGGGCCGCGAAGGCCTCGTTGATTTCGAACAGATCGATGTCCTGCAAGCGGAGACCAGCCCGCGCCACCGCCTGCCGAATGGCAGGCACCGGTCCGATCCCCATGATGCTGGGATCCACCCCGACCACCGCCCAGTCGAGCACTTCGGCCAGCACCGGTCGGCCCTCCGCGCGCGCTTTGTCGGTCGCCATGATGACCACGGCGGCGGCACCATCGACGATGCCGCTGGCGTTGCCGGCCGTGACCATGCCCTCGGGACCAAAGGCTGGCGGCAGCTTCGCCATCACGTCCAGGTCCGGGGCGTCGAACAAGTGATCGTCGTCGCGCACCGTGTCCTCGTTGCGGCCGCGCGTGACCGTGACCGGCGTGATCTCCTCGGCGAAGCGGCCTTCACCGAGCGCGCGCCGCGCCTCGCACATGCTGCGGAAAGCGTATGCATCCTGATCGGCGCGGCTGATGCCGCGCTCGCGCGCCAGTTTCTCGGCCGTTTGCGCCATCAACAAACCGCAGTACGAATCGCGCAACGCCACCATCAGCAGATCTTCCAATCCCCCTTGCCCGAGCTTGAGCCCCGACCGCAGGCCTCGAATCACGTGCGGCGCCTGGCTCATGTTCTCCATGCCGCCCGCCAGCACCGTGTGCGCCTCGCCGAGTTGCACCAGCTGTGTCGCCGTGATCACGGATTGGATGCCGCTGCCACAGAGGCGGTTCAAGGTCAGCGCCGGCACTTCTTGCCCGACGCCCGCTTTGAGGCCGACATGGCGCGCGCCGTAGATGGCGTCGCCGCTCGTCTGCAACGCGTTGCCCATCACGACGTGCTGCACTTCGGCCGGTTGTACTTGCGCGCGCTCCAACGCCGCCCGCGCCGCGATCGCGCCGAGATCGTTGGCGCTCATGTCCTTGAGGCGCCCGCCAGGTTTGCCAGCGCCGGTCCGGCCGCCCGACCACTCGGTCATCGGCGTGCGTGCGCCATGCAGCAGGACCGCACGCGCGGGTGAATGTGCCATCGCTTCCTCCTCCTCGAGCCGGCGCATCGCGTACGGCGCCGAATCAACGGCCCTGGAACACGGGCTTGCGCTTCTCCAGAAATGCTTTCAACCCTTCGCGCATGTCGTCGGTCGCGCACAGCACACCGAAAGCATTGGCTTCGAGCAACATGCCTTCGTCGAGTGAGACTTCGAGCCCGTGGTGGATGACCTCGAGCGCTGCCGCCAGCGCCAGCGGCCCGTGGCGCAGCATCGAATCCACCAGCGTACGCGCTTCCGCGCGCAACGACTCCTGCGGCACCACCCGATTGACGAGTCCGATTCGATACGCCTCCGACGCCGGAATGCGCGCTCCGCTCAACACCAGCTCGATGGCACGGCCGCGACCCACGAGTCGCGCCAAGCGCTGCGTGCCCCCATAGCCGGGGATGATGCCGAGGCTCACCTCGGGCAGGCCGAACTGGGCGTTCTCCGACGCCACGCGCAGGTGGCAAGCGAGCGCCAACTCGCAGCCGCCGCCGAGAGCGAATCCATTCACCGCGGCCACGACCGGCTTCGGGAACAATTCGATGGCGCGGAACAGCATCTGGCCGCGCCGCGCCGTTTGTTTCCCCGTGACCGGCGTCTGTCGCGCCAGCTCGGCAATGTCGGCACCGGCGACGAAGGCCTTGTCGCCGGCACCGGTCAGGATGACCGCGCGCGTCGCGGCATCGGCCCCAAGTTCGGCGAACACCCCCTCCAGCTCGTCGAGCATCGTCGCGTCGAGAGCGTTCAGCTTCTCCGGCCGATCGAGGATGACGGTCGCCACCGCGCCGTCTCGAGTGCAGTTGACGGATGCCATGCGTCCTCCGGGAGCTTGCAGTCGCGAATCACGACCGGTGATCGTAGAAACCGCGCCCGCTCTTGCGACCCAAGTGACCGGCGATCACCATGCGGCGCAACAGCGACGGTGGCGCAAAGCGCGCCTCGCGGAACTCGTCATACATGATCTCGGCGATATAGAGCGTCGTGTCCAGTCCGACGAAGTCCAGCAGCTCGAACGGCCCCATCGGGTAGCCGCAGCCGAGCTTCATGCCGCGATCGATGTCCTCCTTGCTGGCTAAGCCCTGCTCGTAGCAACGAATGGCGTCGAGCATGTAGGGCACCAGCAGTCGGTTGACCACGAACCCGGTGGTGTCCTTGGCATCGACGACCTCCTTGCCGAGCGACAGCGCGAATTGCCGCGCGGTCTCGAATGCTTCGGCGCTGGTCACGATGGTGCGCACGACTTCGACGAGCTTCATCACCGGCACGGGGTTGAAGAAGTGCAGGCCGAGGACACGCTCCGGCCGCTGCGTCGCCGCGGCGAGTTCGATGATGGTGAGTGACGAGGTATTGCTGGCCATGAGCGCGTGTTTCGGCAGGCGCGCATCGAGCTCGGTGAAGATTTTCTTCTTGGCGTCGACGTTCTCCGTCGCCGCCTCGATCACAATGTCGCAACCGCCGAGATCGGCGAGGCGAGTCGTGCCCTGCAGGCGCCCGAGGATGGCCTTCTTGTCTGCCTCGGGGAGCTTGCCCTTCTCGACCGCGCGGGCGAGCTGCACCCCGATCTTGTCGATCCCGGACTGCAGGCGTTTCTCGTCCACCTCTGACACCGTAGTGCTAAAGCCTGCGCTGGCACAAACTTGCGCGATGCCGGCGCCCATCAGACCGCATCCCACGACACCGACTTTCTCGATCGCCATCGTCTTCTCCCTTGCAAGCACTACGGGCCAGAGGCCTACTTCTCGGCACTTTCGACCAGCAGCGCCATCCCCTGTCCACCGGAGATGCAGAGCGTCACCACGCCACGCCGCGCCTGCCGCCGTCGCATCTCATGCACGAGCGTCACCAAGATGCGGGCGCCGCTCGACCCGATGGGATGCCCGAGCGCGATGGCGCCACCATTGACGTTGAGGCGCTGGTGCGGCAACGGCATTTCACGCTGGCAGGCGAGCACTTGCGCCGCGAAGGCCTCGTTTAGCTCGAACAGGTCGATGGCGTCCGGTGCCAACCCCGTGCGCTTCCACAGACTCTGGAGCGCCGGAACCGGCGCGATTCCCATGATCGAAGGATCGACGCCGACCTGGGTCGCCGCACCAAGCCGCGCCAGGATGGTTTGTCCATTGCGCCGCGCCGTATCCTCATCCATCAGAACGAGCGCTGCAGCCCCATCGGTGATCGCGGAGGAATTCCCGGGCGTGACACTGCCGGCAGCCACGAACACCGGCTGCAAACGCGCCAGGCGCTCGAGTGAGGCGTCCTCGCGCGGGTTCTCGTCGCGATCGAAGCGGCGCATTTCCCCGCGCCCATCCGGCACATCGAGCGGCGCGATCTCGGCGGCGAAGCGCCCGGCGCTCCAGGCTGCCGTGGCGCGCCGATGCGACTCGAGCGCAAACTCATCCTGCTCTCGGCGTGAGATCTCGTGACGACGGGCCAAGTTCTCCGCCGTTTCGCCCATGACCAGGCCGGAAAGTGGATCGGTGAAGCCGTCGCGGTACATGGCATCGACCAGCTCGCCATGGCCCAAGCGATATCCGCTTCGCGCGCGCTCGAGAAGATACGGGACCCTCGACATGTTCTCCATCCCACCCGCAACCACGATGCGCGCTTCCCCGAGCCGGATCGTCTGCGCCGCGAGCAGAACGGCCTTGAGGCCGGAACCGCAAGCCTTGTTGACGGTGAACGCCGGCGTCGCATCCGGAAGTCCGGCGGCGCGCGAGACTTGCCGAGCGGGGTTCGGACCGGTGCCCGCTTGCCGGGCATGGCCGAACACGAGCTCGTCGAACTGGTCGGGTCCGAGGCCGGTATCGGCGACCGCGGCGCGCACCGCAGCTGCGCCCAGGGCGGTGGCCGGGACTTCGGCGAGGCTGCCCATGAACTTCCCAATGGGCGTGCGCCGGGCGGCTGTGATCACGACCTCGTGCATCGCATGTTTCCCGGAGGTTGGAACCGGATGACTTGCCCGAGTTCTGTCGGCAGAACGCACCCATTCCGCTGCTGCGACGAGAACCTCAGGAAGGCGCTGCGTTGACGCGCCGAGAGACTAGTTTGTGCTGCCTTCTCTGGCAAGGACGCGGCGGCCGCTCTCGACCTCCTCTGTCCGAAACTCCGACAGGTCGGCACCCGATTCATCGTCCATCGGCAACCATTTCATCTCGATGATTTTCAAAGGTTTCCAATGCTCTTCAGCCAATGTGCCGCAAGTGCGGTGAGATTCGTGGCCAAGTCAACGGCGTGCCGGAGACGGCCTCTTTGGTCCTCCTCGGCCTCGGCTTGGCGGTGCTCGGCAGCCGTCGGTGGAGCCGGCGCCGATTCTCGAGGACTGCGATCGAGACTTATCGAGAACCTGCCGCTCGGGCTGGTTCTCCGTTTTCGGCGCGCCTGGACAACGCGACCCACTCTAGATTCGACCCGGGGGCGCCGCCGGACGGCTGCGCACGGAGATCACCCCCGCGCGCCACGGCACTGAAAGTGCTGTTGGCTCCGCATCGACGTCCCACCGCGTTCGGAACCGGGCTTCCCCCGCATCCGCCTTGCCCGTCGAACTTGCGGTCGAGGAGAGACCATGAGCACACCCATCCGCGTCTTCGCCATTCTTGGCGATTGCGCCCTCCGGCAATCCTTGCAGCAGCAATGGCGCGCCAACGGCATCGCACTTTGCGCGATGCACGCCGAGGGCAGTGAATCCTTGACGGAAGAACTGGGACGTTTGCGCCCGCACGTGTTGGTGGCTGACGCCGAGGTCGATGGAGTGCGCGAGCTGGTCCAGGCTGCCGCCAAGCGTTTCCGCATCCCGACGCTGTGCATCGTCCGCGCGCAACAGCAGGGTCTGGCCGCACTGCGACCGCTCGAATGGGGTGCCCTCGAGCTCGTGGTGCGTCGCGAATCCGATGTCCCTGGCTTGGTCCTCGAGGTGGAGGCCTGCGTCCACGCATTGCGAGAAGCCCAGGTGGTCGAACAGTTGGAAAGCGTTTTCCCGCTGTCCGGAGCATTCCCGGACGCCAGCGTCTTCGATTTGCGTCGTGCCTTGCGCGCCGTCTGTGCCGCCGACAAGGTGATCGTCGTCGCCGCCGGCGCCGGGGGGCCGATGGCGGTGCGCCGCATTCTCTCGACGTTGCGCGGCCAGACGTGCAGCCCCATCGTGTACGCTCAGAAGCTGCCGCACGGCCTCCGCGACGTGCTGGTGCATTGGCTCGAAGCGCACACCGGCGCGATCGTCCAACCGGTCGCCGAGGGACAGCCGCTCGAAGTCGGTCATGTCTACGTCGCCAGCACCGAGCACGAAAGCGTGCGTTTGATCGGCAGTGGCTTGCGCGCATCGCTGCAGGTCGCTCCGATGAACGGCCACCCCAATCCTTTGGATGCGCTGCTGCACAGCACGGCCGCGACGTTCGGCGCGCGCGGGGTCGGCGTCGTGCTCTCAGGCCGCGGCGACGACGGTTGCTCTGGACTGTTGGCGTTGCGCGCGGCGGGAGGCTTGACCATCGCGCAGGACCGGGCCTCGTCACCAATCTACGAGGCGCCCGGATGCGCTCGCGAGGCTGGAGGCGCCATCGAATGTCTTCCGATCAACGAGATCGCCGAGCGTATCCAGATGCTGATGCACGCGGATCACGCGGCCAAGCTCTGATCCGGCGCCTGCACCACGCTGTGTTCCCCATCCTGGCTGCGTGCACGACGGCGGTGCACGTCGCCGCGCAAACCGAGTCAGATGACGGCGACTCGCCCCGGGCTGCGGTGGCAAGCGCCCCCGCCTTCCACGTCCAAGAGGCGAGGCTCGGAGACCTCGATGTCCGCGTGGTCCTGTTCCAGCAACCGACGCTTCTGCGCGGGATCCCGGCCCGCGTTCTCGTTCGAGTCTGCAACGCCGGGGAGCAACCGCAGCGCGGCAAGCTGCACGTGCTGTCCACGGCGGCGTGGCAAGTGCGCCCGCTGCGCCATCTCGCGTTCGACTTGACCGCAACCGGCGACACCACGAGCACCGTCTTCGAGCTTGTTCTTCCCGAGCACGCCAGTCCGGGTCCATATGACTTCGTCTTGCGTGTGGAAGTTGCAGGCAACGAAATCGGCACGTTGCGGACGCGTTTCTTCCGGCCCGTGGAATGGATCAGCATCGGGCCTTTCGCGCCGCCGGCCGCCGCCCAGCTGCTGCCCCCGGAAAGGGGCATCAACTTGGAACAAGAGTTCGCCGGACTCGAAGGCAACGTGCGTTGGCGCCGGATTCCCGGTGCCGCGTGCGACGCCACCGGCACACTCGAGATCGACCTCGTCCATGGGACACCCACGACGCCCCGTTGTGCTTGTGCGCTCACCATGTTCGATCTGGCCGCGAGCGAGCGCCTGCATTGGACCGCAATCGGTGCCGATCGACTGGTGCTGGATGGCCGTGAGCTGTCCCCCGGCCAGTCCATTCGCCCCGGCCCCGGCCGGCACACCCTGCTCGCACGCAGTTGCGCGGGCGGCGACGGCTGGAGACTCGGCCTCACGCTGTTGCGTGAGGACGGCACTTGGCCGCGCCAGCTCGACAATGACCTCACGCGTTTCCTGCAGGGGTTCGATCATGCCCTGCAGGGCCCGACCGACCCGGGGAGCCACCGCCATGTGGTTCTCGAAGTGCGCCACCCCGAGGCGCGCGAAGTAGCCGTGCTCGGCAGCTTCAACGCCTGGATCCCATGGCGTCTCGAACGCGGCGCGCAGGGCCTGTGGACGCGCGACCTCGTGCTGCCCCCGGGACGCTATGCCTACAAGCTGCGCGTCGACGGCCAGGTGCAGACCGACCCGCAAGCCAAACGGCAAGAGGCCGACGGCTTCGGCGGCAGCAACGCGCTGCTCATCGTCCCGTAGGATCGTCGTTCCGGGATGGACCTCCACCTGGGCACGGGGCGGCTTCGGGTCAGTCCGCCGGGGCGTCGTAATACTCGCGCCCGAGGTGCGTAATCGGTTCTTCACCCATCATCCAGCGCAGCGTGTTCTTCAACTTCGTCTTCTGGACGAAGAGATCGTGCTCCGGATACAGGCCCGGGGCCGTCATTGGACTCTTGAAATAGAACGACAGCCACTCCTGCACGCCCGCCAGCCCGGCGCGCGCCGCCAAATCCATGAACAGGGCGAGATCGAGAACGATCGGCGCCGCCAGGATCGAATCGCGGCAGAGGAAGTTGATCTTGATCTGCATTTTATACCCCAGCCACCCAAAGATATCGATGTTATCCCAGCCTTCCTTGTTGTCGCCGCGCGGCGGGTAATAGTTGATGCGCACGACATGGTGGATGTCGCCATAGAGCTCGGGGTGCAGCTCCGGCTGCAGGATGGTGTCCAAAACCGAAAGCTTGCTCATTTCCTTGCTCTTGAACGCATCCGGATCGTCGAGGACTTCGCCGTCGCGATTGCCGAGAATGTTGGTGGAGTACCAGCCGTGGAGACCGAGGAGGCGGGCGCGCAGTCCCGGCGCCAAGATCGTCTTCATCAGGGTTTGCCCGGTCTTGAAATCCTTGCCGGCAACAGGAACGCGCAGTTCGCGCGCCAGGTCGCGTAGAGCCGGCACGTCGACCGTGAGGTTGGGGGCGCCGTTGGCGAAGGGGACGCGCGCGCGCAACGCGGCATAGGCGTAGATCATGCTTGGCGCGATGCCCGGATCGTTGGCGCGCAAGCCCTGCTCGAATGCCTGCAGAGTCTGGTGCACTGGTTTCGGCTCCAGGTAGATCTCGGTACTGCCGCACCACACCATCACCAAGCGGTCCAAACGGTGTTCGGTGCGGAAGCGTTCGATGTCCTGCATGAGTTGTTCGGCGAGCTGCATCTTGTTCGCCGCCTTCTTGACGTGCGTGCCATCCAGTTTGCGCACATAGGCGCGGTCGAACACCGCCTGCATGGGACGCACCGCCTCGAGCTCGTTGCGCACCTGATCCAAGAGCGAGGGCTCGAGCACACCCGCGTGCAGGGCCGACTGGTAGCAATCCTCCGGGAAAATGTCCCAGCCACCACAGACGACGTCGTCGAGAGCCGCCAGCGGCAGGAAGTCGCGCAGTGCCGGCGCGCGGCCTTCCGTGCGTTTGCCGAGCCGGATCGTCCCCATTTGTGTCAACGAGCCGATCGGCTGCGCCAGGCCGCGCCGGACGGCGGCGACCCCCGCGATGAAAGTGGTGGCGACGGCGCCGAGACCGGGCATGAGGATGCCGAGCCTGCCGGTGGCGGGGGCGATCGAAGTCGGGGCGGGCATGAGAGGTCCTCCAAAGGGCGAATGGACGGGGTACGAGACGATGGCATGGCGACCCGAGTCGGCGCCTGACTGCATCCTAGAGCCGCCTGATCAATCGGTCGAGTTGATTTTTAGAATAGGATTGATAGAATATTTGAATCAAGGAGCAGCCATGGACCTCGAACTCTTACACACATTTCACGCCGTGGTGCAACGCCAGGGGATGCGGCGTGCCGCCGAGGCGCTGCATCGATCGCAGCCCGCCATCAGTGCCCGCATCCGCGAGCTCGAACGCGTGCTGGATGTGCGTGTTTTCGAAAGACGTGGGCGACGCCTGCACCTGACGTCGGCCGGGCGATTGCTCCTCGAAGAGAGTCGGGGCTTGCTCGCCGCCGCCGAGGCACTGAAGCGGCGCCTCGCACCCTTGCGCGGCTTGCAGCGCGGAACCCTGCGGCTGGCCACCATCGACGCCGTCAGCATCTACCTCTTGCCCGAGGTCTACCTCGAGTTCCGGCGCTCGCATCCGGAGATCGAATTGCTGGTGCAAGTGGTGGATTCACGCCGGGTGCTCGCGTCTGTGCGCCGCCGCGAAGTCGATCTCGGTTTCGTCGCGCTGGCCGACCGCACACGCCCGATCTCCGGCCCGGTCCTCGATGTCGTTCCCTTCTTCGAAGACACCATGGTCTGCGTCGGCAGGTCGGCACACCCATTGTCGGCGGTGCGGCGGCTCGATCTGGCGACGGTCGCGGCCGAGCCGCTCGTGCTCTACAGTCGTGGCTCGCACACGCGCGCCACCCTCGACGCGGTCTTCCAAGCCCGGCGCGTTACACCCAACGTCGCGATGGAAACCGAATCCCCAGAGGCCATGAAGCGACTGGCCGAGGTCGGGGTGGGGCTCGCCATCCTGCCGCTCGAGCAGGTGCAGGCCGAGATCGCTTCCGGCAGGCTGTGTCGACTCGAAACCGTGGACGCGCGTTTTGCGCGCACGCTCGCGACCGTGACCCGGCGTGGCCGGCCGCTCGAACCGGCGGCACTCCGCTTCCTCGAGCTGCTCTTCGAGCGCTTTCCACCGCTTCGAACCCGAAAGCGCAACCGGGATCCATCCGACGATGGATCCCGGTCTCGCAAGCGAACGCGCATCGCGCGCTCTTAACCGCGATACAGTCCCTTGACCTGCGACCAGCTGGTGTTCGACACACTCACCGGCGCGCAGTCGGCGGAAATGCCGATGCTGGGGTTGAGCACTGCGCTCCAGTGCACACTATGGTTGCGTTCGCCGACGCAGACCTTGGTGAAGACCGGCCCGTCGCACAGCGTGAGCAACGGGCAGTCGAAGGTCCAGTTGGTTGGCGTGTATTTCTGCGTCACCGTGAGCCAAATGTCCGACGCAGAAACCGTCTCGATCAGCGTGAAGGTGGCGAGCCGCACGCGTGGACCCGTCTGGCAGCTGGCGTAGGCGATGTTGGTGCCCGCGGCATTGAACGCGTCCCCGACCACGATAATCGCGCCGGGGTCCGTCGACATCGATACGATGTTGTTTTCCCTCTGGCTGTTGTCGACGCGGAACTCCGCTGAGGTGAATCCGCCCGCGGCCGCACCTGCCAGGTCGACCCAGATCGAGCCCATGACGACGCCACCGGTGGTCGTGCCTGTGCACTGGGTCCCGGCAGCGTCCACGTACACGCCGATTGTCGACTCCTGCGCGTACACTCCAGCCGCCAGGCAGCACGCCGCGGCAACATGCATTAGCAACGTCTTCATCTTCGCTTCTCCCCTCTCGATCGAGAGGTCTCCAGTCGCATCCTTGCGCGACGCCTTGGATCCCTCACGGCTCCTCGCAGACCCGAGATCGTTCGTCGGTTGCCCGGCGAGTTCCCCGCGCTTCTGCCCTGCGTGAATGCCAGGCGTGCGGGCTCGGAGTCGGCCCTCGGGGAGCAGGAAGCGAGCCACGCGAGCGGGACGCCTGGACCGACCGGGCCGGGTGGGCCGCAAGATGGCACCAGAACGCAACGGCCGCGCTGCAGAACAGCGCGGCCGTCGCAAGGATCGGAAGACGAAAGGACTAACGATACAGGTCCTTGATCGTGGACCAGGTTTCGGAAGCCGTCGAGACGAAGCCACAGCTCGCACCGGAGCAATCTTGGCTGTTGACGACCGACACGAAGCCCATCGGGTCATCGCCACCGAGCGCCGGGTCGCCGTTTTCAAGCGTCAGACACACCTGGGTGTATGCCGGCGCATCGCAGAGCAGAACCGACGGGCAAGCGAAGGTGCCGTTGGTGGTGGTGTCAGCGCGACGGACGATCATGCGGTGCTCGCCGGTGAGGTTGAAGGCCTGGATCTCGCCCAGCTTGACCTTGTCGCCCGCCAATCCGGTCTCGCCCTGGCAGCCGTTGAAGAACACGAAGCCGCCGCCGCCGTTGCCATTGTCGATGACGTTGCCGCCGGTGACCGTGGCATCGGGAGAGGGCTGCCAAATCAGCAACGCGCCTGGGGCCGGCGGATCGATGCTGATGCGGAACTCGGCGCCCTGGATGCCGGCCGAGCTGCTGCCGCCCGTGACGGCGAAGACATGGAAGCGGCCATTGCCGCTCTTGTTGAGCGTGATGCAGCAGTCGGTGCCTTGGGCGTCACCGAAGACCCCGATGTAACCGTTGCTCGGGGGCACGGCCATGGCGGTTCCGGTCACGACTGCACAGAGAACCAGCGTAGCGATGAACGAAGAGCGATGCATCGAAGAGTACCTCCTGATCAGCTGTTTCGAGTGCCGCGAGCTTCGCGAGACTCGCGACGCCGGGGTGCATTACAAGGCGCGTGCCGCGAAACGCTGGCCCCCGCGCGGGAGCCGGGCGCCACCAGGAGGTGCGGCGCTCGGCTCTTCGAACCATGGGTTTGGGGCAACGCCCACGTACTCGAGAGGAAAATGACCCGCGACGGGAGAAGAAGAAGGAACTCGGCGGAGCGGCCTTCGCAGCCGAAAGCAGCAAAGGGGAGCCGCGAACGGCTCCCCTTGCCTGCGAACGAATCGAATCGGCGGTCTTACTGGCAGGCAGCGCCCAGGAAGGCCGCGAAGTATGCCAAGTCACCGGCGTTGACGGTGCTGCCGAGTTCGTTGAAATCGCTGCAGATCCGACCCGTGGCGTTGGCACCCAGCTGGGTGGCAAAGAACGCGAGGTCACCGGCATCGGAGAAGCAAGGCGACGTGCCCTGATGCGCGTAATCCGGACTGTTCGTCTTCACGGTCCGGCCACCCGAATTCAGCTGGCAAATGAGCACGCCGTCCGCGAACACGTTGAGGGACGTGACACAGCCACCGGCCGCCATCGTGCCGGTAAACCGCGCACGACCAAGCTGATCCGTCCCAGCGTCGGAAATGTTGCCGCCGGGGCAGATACAGAGTTGGCTGTTGAAGAGCACGATTTCCTGGGCGGGCACGCCGACGAGCGGCTGACCCTGGCAATTGCGCAAGTAAACCTGAATGTCGATGTCATTGAGCGCATCGACCTCATTGATTCCATTGACGTTTGCGAACGTCTCGCCCGTGCCGTCCGGGGCGATCGAGACGTAATCGTACGGTTGCCCGGTAAACTGACTTGCCGCGCCGTAGGTGCGATTGAAGACCACCGTACAGTACGACGAGTCAGCACAAATGATGTCAGCCGCCGCGGGGCCGACCAGACAGGCAGCGCAGAGTGCAGCCATGGCGGCTACGACTAACTTCCTCGACATCTTGCGACACCTCCATAACGCAGTCACGAAGCGAGTTCTCGAAAATCTGGGTCCACGCCAAGCGAGTCGTGTTCAGGGAGTCGGAACGTTCCTCCCCTCCAGGCTCTGCTAGTAGAGACTTGACCCGGAAAGCGTATCATCACGCGTTTCCTCTTGTCAAGCTGCACCTTACGGCGCACGCACCCGCGAGCGGAGCCTGATCGGGGATCACTCGGCTGGTGGGCGAAACAGGGCTCGAACCTGTGGCCTCCTGCTTGTAAGGCAGGCGCTCTGGCCGACTGAGCTATTCGCCCTTCACAGTACGAACGACAAAGGCACGAGCACCAAGTAACCCAGCACCAAGAGAAACGGAGCCAGGTAAGCGTCGTTCATACCGAGGAGAACGAAACCCGCAACGATCGAAGCAATCCCCCCCAGGAACAGCCAGCGGCTGCGCTTCGATCGCCACCCTTCCCTTCCGGGCATCCGTTCTCCAGGTCACAGAGAGAAGCGAGGAGATTCTAGCGTTTGGTTCTGGAAACGTCAAGCGTCAAACACAGGTGGCTCGTCTGCAGGCAGGGAACGTGGCTCTGTCTCGGTCAGGCGACCGCTCCGGTACGCTTCCAAATCGAGCGTGACGTAGAGGTACCCGGCCTGACGAACTCCGGTCGTGAGTCGTTGGCGCAGCTCCACGTCGCTCAGTCGATCGATAGCCTGGGGTGGAAGCTCCAAGCGAGCCAGATCTCCGTGATGCCGCACGCGCCCTCCCAGGATCCCGGAGACTCGCAGCACTTCTTCGGCGGCCTCGACCTTCGCCAGGGTAGCGACGTCGACCTTCTGCCCGAATGGGATTCTCGATGCCAAGCAAGGGGTGGCAGGTTTCTCCGCCGTCGGCAGCTCCAGCAGGCGCGACAGGGCGCGCACGTCGTCCTTGCGGAGGCCCGCTTCGAGGAGTGGGCTCTGCACCCCATGTTCCTGCGCGGCCGCACGGCCGGGCCTCGTCTCACCCAAATCGTCCAGGTTGGTGCCATCGGCGATCACTGGGTAATCTTCGGCTGCGGCAAGAGCGTGCAAACGCGCATAGAGCTCGCTTTTGCAGAAATAGCAGCGATTGAGGGGATTGCTGGCATAGCGCGGGTCGTCCAGCTCGTGGGTGTCGAGGATGCGCAGACGGGCCCCCATCGCGCCGGCCATCGCCTCGGCCTCGTGCTTTTCGCGTCGCGCGAGCGAGGGCGAATCCGCCAACACGGCGAGAACGCGCTCTGGTCCGAGCGCAAGGACCGCCACGCGGAGCACAAGGGTGCTGTCGACGCCGCCCGAATAGGCGACGAGCATGCGCGCGTGACCCTGCAGCGCTGCGACCAGGGCCGCGTATTGCGCCCGCAGGGTGGGGGGCGCGGCAGCGATTGCGGCGAAGGCTCGAGTCTCTGGCATCACGTTGGAATCCTAGCGCAATCGGCCGTCGATCTGCACCACCCCCGAAGGCCTCACGGCTCCGGTGGCGCAGAATCTTGTGACAGATCGGCGCCCCGACGCCGCGCCGTCTGCTCGGCGCGTTGCTTGGCCTCCAGGTGTTCGCGGAAGGTGCGCGAGAACAAATGCCGGCCGCTCCCGTCTTGGGCGGCGACGAAATACAGATCCTCCGCCCCCGCCAGAGGATCGAGAGCCGCTTCGATCGCGGCCAGGCCAGGGTTGCAGATGGGCCCCGGCGGCAGCCCCAGATTGAGATACGTGTTGTAGGGGGACTCCACCGTGAGATCACGGTACAACACCCGCCGGCGTTCGCCGCCCAAGGCATAGAGCACTGTTGGGTCGGCTTGCAGCAGCATGTTCTGCTTCAGGCGATTGTGATAGACAGCGGCGATGCGCCGACTCTCGGCCTGCACTAGCACTTCGCCCTCGATGATCGAGGCGAGCGTCAACGCCTGGCCACGCGTCATGCCGAGAGCGCGGGCACGTTCTTCGTGCGACGAGGTCCAGGCGGTGAAGAAGCGCTGCAACAACATCTCGAGAACCTGTCGCGGCGTGCTCTTGCTCGGGAAGTAGTACGTATCCGGGAAAAGATAGCCCTCGAGTGACGGCGAATCGACATTGTACTGGCGGATCAGATTGCGATCGTAGGCGAGCGCCAGCAGTGTGTCACTGTCGAAGCGCAGTTCGTGCGCCACGAGCTCGGCGACCTCGCGGTTCGTGAGCCCCTCCGGAATCGTGACCCGCATTTGCAGGATGTCGCCGCGCCGCAGCCGTTCCAGGATGCGCACGTAGGATTCACCGGCGACGAACTCGTACTCACCCGAGCGGATCTGACGGTCGAATCGCGCCAACACCGCGTAGCGCTCGAAGATCCATGGATGGCGGATGACGCCCTGGCTGTGCAATGCCGCCGCCACGTCGCGAAGCACGGTTCCCGACTCCACGTCGATGCGCACCGGATCCGCGCCAGCGGGATCGCCCTGGAAGACGGGCATGGCCGCGTAGAGCACCAATGCCGCGATGCCCCACAGCGCCACGCTCGTGGCGACGACAAAGGTCCAGACCCAGCGCGATCTCACGATGCCCGACCTCCCTCGCGGTCCAGATAGCCTTGCAGGAGCAGCGTGGCCGCCAGGCGATCGCGGGCGGTCCGCGGCGCACCCGTACCGCGCAGCACCCGTTTTCCCTGCGCGGTCGTCAAGCGCTCGTCGCAGAGATCGACGGGGATCCCGAGCTCCCGACGCAAGCGGCGGGCCAGCGCCTCGGCACCTCGTGCCGCGCTGCCGACTCGACCGGCGAGAGTCAAGGGCAGTCCGACGACGACTTGCTGCACCTCGTAGGTTCGCAGAAGTTCGCGCAGATGGTCAACGAAGTTGCGCCCGTGTCCGACTTCGAACGTCGGAAGCCCGAGTGCGACGCGCTGACTCGGGTCGCTGATCGCCAATCCGACGCGGCGCGTGCCCGGGTCGATCGCGAGAACGCGCGGCCCCGACGCCGGCATCTCTGCTGCTTCAGGATCCATGCACTCCGGATTCTCCCGCGGCCGTCGCCGCCAGGATCTCCGCCGGCGCCTGCCGGCGCATCACCAGCATGGTCACGTCGTCGGTTGGATCCGATCCAGCGGCGAATGCGCGCACTTCGTCCAAGACCCCTTGCACGAGGGCGCGCGGCGCGCACGTGTGACTCCGACGCAGGAGGTCGTACAACCTCTCCTCGCCAAAGTCGTCGTCGAAAGCGTTCGTCGCCTCGGTCACCCCGTCGGTGTACAGGAACAGCGTGTCCCCCGGCGCGAAGGACAGACGGCCGTCGCTGTAGACCACGTCGGGGAATGCCCCGAGCACCAGACCGCCGTCGGTGAGCTCGGTCGTGCGGCGGTCGGAGTGCACGAGCACCGGGTAGTTGTGGCCGGCGTTGGCGTACACGAGTTCGTGGCTCACGGTGTCGAGAACACCATAGAAGAAAGTGGCGAACTTCTCCGGCGACGTGCTTTCGTACAGCAGGGTGTTGATGCGCGTCAACACCTGCGCCGGCGATTGCAAATGCTCGACGTTCGAACGCAAGGCCGCGCGCAACGAGGACATGAGCAACGCCGCCGCCATGCCCTTGCCGGCGACATCGGCGATCGCCAAGTGCACGCGCTTGCCATTTGCCGAAAAAATATCGAAATAATCGCCGCCAACGGTCTTGCTCGCCAAGCTGAGGGCGAAGCTTTCGTAGCCCGGATGGGGTGGAAACACGGCCGGCAGCAGCCGCTGCTGAATTTCCGACGCCAGAGCGATGTCTTCCTCGAGGATGCGCTTCTGCACGTTTTCCGACAGCAGGCGCACGTTCTCGAGCGACGTATTCATCTGTTGCGCCAGCAGGGTCAGCAGCGCCAAGTCCTCGGAGTGGAATCGGCCCCCGGTGAGCTTGGGACCGATGCCGAGAAAGCCGCGCACCTGCTCCTGATGCAGCAAGGGCACAAGCAAATGGAATTCCTCCAGCCAGTCGCGCAGGCGCAAGCGCTCGAATTCCTCCAGTTCCGGCAGGCCGCGCTCGACCTCGTGCCGCAGCACCGGCTGCCCGGTGGCGGCGAGAAAGCGCAACAACTCGGCGAAGCAACCATCGAGGGGCACGCGCGATTCGCCGCGGTCCAAGTGACGTTCCCCTTCGACGTGCTCCACCGTCACCAGTCGCACCCGCCGGACCAACAGGCTGCTCTCCAGGCTCTCCCCCAGCCGTGCGCGCATGCCGCGCAAGTCGACCTCGGATGCCAATTGACGGCCGAGGCTCGCCATCACCGTCTGCGGATCGCGGGGATCGCCGCCGCGGATCATGCCCTCGAGCACATCCTCGACGGTGGTGAGCAACGGTTGGAACAGGATGATCGACAGCACGATGAAACCTGCCTCGATGACCTCCGCGTTGGGGCCGAATACTTGGGCGCTGAAGCGGGTGATCTGTCTGACCACCACCAAGTAGAGGAGCGCGAAGATCAAGGCGGTCGTGCCATAGAGAACCGACCGGCGGGCCAGGTTCTGCATATCCAAGAACTTGTGGCGCACGATGGCGTAGGCGATGGTGGCGCTGGAGATCATCATGGCCACGCTGATCAAGAAAACCATGAGTATCGTGTTTTCCCGGTACGGGCGCACGACGGGGAGGAGCACGGCCGCGACGTAGCCGACCACTCCGACCGCCAGCCCGGTGAACACGATTCCCAGCTGCCGGCGCAAGCGCGACACCACCAGGTGCGCACGGCTGCGCAGCAGCAACCCCAAGGCGACGCCGGCGTAGGCGAGATTGACCAGAGAGAACAGCTGTTGGTGCACCTTGTTCGTGAGCGCCACCACGACATCCACCAAGCCCATCACGGTGGAGAGAAAGTCGGTGAGCCCACCGGAGGCTCCGCGCTCGAGCAACGCGTCGAAAGGCCGGGTGAGACGCGCCGATTCGCCGAGGAGAAGCACCAAGGTCAGGTGGAACAAGTGCGGCACATACAGAGCGAACTCCAGCACTTGCCGCCGGCGCACCCAGGTCTGCTGCACCGGATAGACCAGGGCGAAGTACAGCAGTGACGGGAAGAAGAACTCCCACAGGTAGGCGAAGTGGCGCAAGGTGCCACCGATGGCAATGCGCTCGCCCGCGGCCTCGCGCACCTCGAGCAATTGCCCGAGCGCGCCGAGGATGGTGCCGAGCGCCCCCGAGAACAACATCAACGCCGTGGCCCGATGCACGGCGCTGCGTGGGTGGTCCCGCAGGATGACGACGCCGAAAAAAAGGATGAGAACGCCGACGATGAGATAGAACGAGGACAGAAACAACGAGTAACTCATGCCGACCCCGTCCTGAGGCGAGACGGTGCGCGTGGAGCCTCATGGCGCGCTGCCCTGGTGCGGCTGGCGGCGCTCGATCCAGTGCGACCCTCGTCACGGCCTCTCAGTTGCTGCTGGTCGCGTCCGGTCGCTCCGAATCGTCCACGCTCGGGCGTCCGACCTTGCGCAGGTGCACACACATGCCACCTCGCGGTGCGCGTGTGAACCGCACTCCGTCCATGAATGATCGCATGATGAAGATACCGCGCCCGCGCAACTTCAACAGGTCCTCGGCGGTCAGTTCGCGTTCGTAGGGACGCGGATCGAAGCCTGGCCCCTCGTCCTCCACCTCGATGTCGATCACCGTGCCGTGACCGTGCAAGCGCAGCGTCACCTGCTTGCCGGCGTCGAACTTGTTGGCGTGCTCCATGGCATTCGACGCCGCCTCGATCGCGGCGGTACTGAGGTTGTTGACATCGTCCGCCGACAGCGCGAATTCGGCGGCGAAACTCTGCACCACCGCGTCGACGACACCAAGCCACCGCAACTGGCTGGGGAGACGCAGCTGGATCTCGGCGGCAGCATCGTTGGCCATGATTCGTCTCAGACCTTTCGCCTCGCACCTGTCGCCATCACTTGGCGAAGCTGGCGGCGGCCTCGTCTTCATTCTCGAACATCTCGAACTTGGTGGACAATCTGGTGATGGTGAGCAAACTGTGGATGCGCTCGGACACATGCAAGAGCTTGAGTCTGCCGCCGCCCGTTTGCACGCTACGGAAACCGGCAATCAGGACGCCAAGCCCCGTGCTGTTGACCCACTTGACGTTCTCGAGGTTGACGAGGACGTTGTGCTTCCCTGCGCTCAGGAGCGCGTGAATCTTTTCTTGGAAGAGATCGTGGTCGACTCCGCCGACGATCTTGCCATCGATGTCGAGGACGACGACATCGCCGACCTGTCGCTGTCGGATGGTCATGCGCGGTCTCCCGGCGCTGCAGAACGCAACATGGCGAGGATCGCGAGGAAGTCATCCGGTAACGGCGATTCGAAGGCCAGTTCGCTTCCCGTGACCGGATGCTGGAAGGACAGGCGCGTCGCATGCAGAGCTTGACGCGGCATCAACTGAAGCGCTGCCCCAGCTTGAACTTTAAGACCTGACGGCAGCCGCGTCAAACGTGAATTTCTCCCCCCATACGTAGCATCCCCGAACACGGCGTGTCCGCGGCTCGCCAAGTGGACCCGGATCTGGTGCGTGCGCCCGGTATCGAGCCTGACGTCGAGGAGCGTGGTGAAGGCGAGTCTTTCCACCACGCGATAATGGGTGATGGCAGGCTTGCCACCGTGGTCGCGCACCGACATGCGCTTGCGGTCGATGGGATCACGCCCGATCGCTGCCTCGATGCGGCCGTCCGTGGACACGTTGCCCCAGACCAACGCCACATACTCCCGTCGCACTCGGCGCGCTTGCAACGCCGCAGCGAGACGCACGTGTGCGCTGTCGTTCTTCGCCACCACCAGCAGCCCCGAAGTGCCCTTGTCGAGGCGATGGACGATTCCGGGCCGGACAGGCTCGCCCGCTCCCGCGACTTGCGGACAATGATGCAAGAGTGCATGCACCAGGGTTCCACGACGATTCCCCACCGCAGGGTGCACGACCATTCCGGCCGGTTTGTCGACGACGATGAGATCGGTGTCTTCGTGCACGATGGCGAGAGGGATGGCTTCAGGCTGCAACGACAGCGGTTCCGGCGGCGGCAATCGCACACGAATGTCGTCGCCATCCAGGACGCGATAGGCGCTGCGCACTTTCTTTCCCCGCGCCGTGACGTGACCATCGCGCAGCAGCTTTTGGAACCGCGAGCGGGTGATGGCGGGAAAGCGCTCCGCCAGCAGCCGATCGATGCGCACACCGCTTTGCGCGGCGTCGACCCGCAGCTGCAAATCGTCTCCCATGTCCCCCCGGTCCAGCCGGCGACTGCTTGCCTCCCCATGCGGGGCGGCCGTCACGCCGCGATCGCGCGCTAGGGCCGATGCTCTTGCTGCTCCAATTTTTCCTTGCAGGGGACGCAGGTCGTCGCACCCGGCATCCGTTCCAGGCGACGCGTCGGGATCTTGCCGCCGCACACCTCGCAAAAACCGAAGGTGCCGGCGTCGACGCGCTGCAGGGCCACGGCGAGCTCGTCGAGCCGTTTGCGTTTCTGGCTGGCAAAAAGGAATGCCTTTTCCCGCTCCATGGTGTCGGTGCCGCGATCGGCCATGTGACTGGCGTGACTGGAAAGATCACCGGAGGAATCGCGCGCGGTGGACGCGGTGATCTCCTTCAGATTTTCCAGCTCCGCCAGGATGCGTTCGCTCTCCTCCCGGAGCTTGAGGTTCCAGATGCTGAGTTCGTTCGCGTCCACTGCACTCCTCCTCGCCCGGTCCGCTCCGAGAATCAGACCGTGTCCACCCGACCCAGAAATTCGATCACGAGTCTGCTCAATGCCGGTTCGGCCGCATTCGCGGTGCGGATGATCTTGGCGACATCGGCAGGCTGCAAGCAGTCCGGCAGGCATTCGTCGGTGATCACCGTCAGCGCCAACACGCGCAAACCCGAGTGCCGGGCCACCAACACCTCCGGGATCAAGGACATGCCGACGACATCGGCGCCGATCTGACGCAGGAACCGATACTCGGCCGCCGTTTCGAGGTTGGGACCGGCGACGGCGACGAACACACCTTCGTGCAATCGCAAGTGCTGCTCGATCGCGACGTCCGCGATCGCACGCAGGTAGGCGCGATCGTACGGCTCCGACATGTCGGGAAAGCGCTCGCCAAGCCGCTCGTCGTTGGGACCGATCAACGGGTTGTCGCCCATGAGATTGATGTGGTCGGTGATGGCGACGAGGTCCCCCGGGGCGTAACGCGGGTTCATGCCACCGGCGGCATTCGAAACGATGAGCGAATCCGCGCCCAAGGCTTTCATCACGCGCACCGGAAAGGTGATTTCCTGCATGCTGTGGCCCTCGTAATAGTGTACGCGGCCCTGCATCGCCACGATCTCCTGCCCTCCCAACCGACCGAAGACGAGGTTGCCAGCATGACCTTCGCTGGTCGACGGCATGAAGTGTGGGATTTCGTCGTAGCCGATGGCGACAGCATCTTCGATCTGCCCTGCGAGGTTGCCGAGACCCGTGCCGAGAATGAGACCGAAGCGCGGTGCACGCTGCACATGCGCCCGCAGGAACGCGCTCGTCTCCTGGATGCGTTCGTAGGCGAGGGGCTGTCTGTCGCTGCGCGGGCGCATTCGCTCTCCTGTGGACACCGGTTCGCCGGGGGCGCTACTCCGCGGGCCGAAATTCGCTGCGCGCGATCTCGGACGGCAGCGGCGCTGGGGCCACCCCCGAGGGGACACGTGTTTCCACCAGCCGACCGTCTCGCGCGCCATCGCGCCCAGGATCGGGGTCCGCCGGCAAACCCAGCCCTGCATCGGCCTCGACGAATTCCTGCGCGTGCCCTTCGACGATTTCCAAGTGCCCGCGCATCAGCCAGCGCAACCGACCGAGGTAGGCGTCCTTCATCCGCCGGAGCTCGCCGAGCTCACGCCGCAAGCGCACGACGTCCTGCGAGATGCGCACGGTGGCACGCTGGGCTTGCAGCTCCGCCTCGCGAATGAGGAGCGCCGCTTCTCGCTGCGCACTTTCCTTCGACTCGGTCATGACCCGCTCCGCGGTCAACAGCGTGTCGCGCAGCGCCTTCTCCATGCTGCGATACTCGCCCAGCTTTTCCTCGAGGTCGAGCAGCCGCTGGCGCATTTCCTTGTTCTCGGTCAGCATGGTTTCGAATTCCGCCGCGACGCTGGTGAGGAAGGACGTAACCTCCTCGGAATCCATGCCGCGCATGACGCGGCGAAACTGCTGATCGCGAATGTCGAGCGGGGTCAAGCGCATCGATTCACTCCTCGGGTCAGGCGGCAACGAGCGCGCGGCCGACGCGCACCATCGTCGCACCCTCCTCGACGGCGATCTCCAGGTCGCCGCTCATCCCCATCGAAAGGATCCGGGGTGCAGAAGCCTGGGATTGCAGTCGATCGAACAACCGTCGTGCCAGTCGGAAGCTCTGGCGCACCTCCGGCGCCTCGGCCGCGAGCGGCCCGATCGTCATGAGTCCCTGCACGTCGAGTCCCACGAACGTCGCCACCTGCGCGTAAGCATCCAGCACTTCCGCCGGCTCGAACCCATGCTTGGTGGATTCGGACGCGGTTTTGACCTCCAAGAGCACCGGCACGCATCGTTGCAAGCGCTGCGCACGCTGATCGATCGCACGCGCGAGCGACAAGGAGTCCATCGATTGGATCAAGTGCACCCAAGGCAGGACCTTGTTGATCTTGTTCTCCTGCAGGTGGCCGACAAAATGCCAGCGGGCCTCCGTGGGCGCGGTGTCGATTTTCTGCAACGCCTCCTGAACGCGGTTCTCGCCGAAATCACGCACCCCGAGTTCCCACAGATCGCGCACCGTGCGCGCATCACAGCCTTTGGTGATCGCCACCAGGCGAATCTCCTGCTGGCGGAGACCGGCCGACGCTGCGGCACGCTGCAGCCGGTCCTGAACGCGGGCGAGGTTGTCCGCGAGGCCCACCTTCATCCTCCGGAAACCATGCACGCGGTGACCGCTCGTCGAAAGAGCCGCCACGAAGTGGCAACTATAGGTTCCGACCTGGAGGGCTGCAAGGGCGTCAAACCCGGGCCGGGCCGCCGGGCTTCAAGGTGCTGGATCCGGCGTCGTGGGGGGCACGCCTTGGGAACTGGAGACACGCTTGGGCTCCGGGGTGAACAGCGTCCCTTCCTCGGGCAGCTCGAAGCAGGCGCGGCAGCGTGGCTCGTACGCCTCTTCGGCGCCGATCACCACCAGTTCGGTGCCGCCGCGCAGACGCTGCGAACGCAGCGCCGGCTGGCCGCAGCAGAGACAGATGGCGCGCGTCTTGGTGATGTATTCGGCGATGGCGAGCAGCTGCGGCACCGGCTCGAACGGCTGGCCGCGATAATCCTGATCCAGCCCGGCGACGATGACGCGCTTCCCAGCGTTCGCCAATTGCTCGCAGACTTGGACGAGGTCGTGGTCGAGAAACTGTGCCTCGTCGATGCCCACGACCAGCGTGTCGTCGTCGAGTTGCTCGAGGATCTCGCGCGCCGTCCGCACCCGTTGCGAGCGCATGCGTTGGTCGTTGTGCGACACGACCTCTGCTTGCGAGTCGCGCGTATCGACCGCAGGCTTGAAGACCTGGACCTTTTGGCGTGCGATCTCGGCGCGGCGCAAGCGGCGGATGAGCTCCTCGCTCTTGCCGCTGAACATGCTGCCAGCGATGACTTCGATCCAGCCGTGGCCGGTGATGTGTTCGGGAGGCGCCTGCATGTTTCGAAGGTAGCAGCGTCCTCGCGCCGCCGTCCACCGCTCGACGAACAAAGGGCCCCTCTGCGGCAGAGGAGCCCAGAAATGGTGGTGGGGTGGAACCCTGCGCCAAACCTATGTAACTCAGCGCCTTACGACCGCTGCGAACTCCTGCGGAAAGGTGCGGAATCCAGCCCCATCTGCCAAGAATCCTACCAGTTCTGCCCAGCCGAGGTCACCAGCCAAGCGCATCACCCGGGACGCCAGTTCGATTCCCTGTTCGGGAATTGAACCCGCGTCCGCATCGACTCACCCGATCTTCGATCAGGCGGTGACGAACCGCTCCCGAAACGCTCGACGGCCTTGGTCGTACGGCACAGGGTTGGTGGCGTGCGGGACCGGCGCGCTTCTGTCGCCGATGAGGTAGTTGATCCGGTAGGTGCAGTTTCCGGAGGGGTGCAGCATGCCGCCAATCACCCGGTCGGGATTCAGGACCCGCTCCTGGATCAGACGATCCAGCACCTTCTGGACCTGCGGCCCGAGTCCGACGAACACGGCATCCTTCAGTTCCTCGACCTCCGCCGCGAAGTTCTCCAGTAGGTACTTCCTCAGCAAGGGATGCTTGGTCATGTCCGGTGAGCCACGGTAATCGTCGTCCTTGACGAACACCGGATAGCGCAGGAGGGAGGTGGTCTGCACCAGGTGTCGCGAGGTGGAGAACAGGTCGGCCGAATCGTTCAGGCCGAGCCACTTGTGAAAGCCCCAATGGTTGAGCTGATTGATCAGGTTGCTCCGCAACGGCTCGCCACTGAACGCGCCGACGCTCTTGGCAGCCTGGATCGCTTCCGTGCTGGACTTGCCGGCGTGAAGTGCGCGCCGCGCCTCGTTGTTTGCATTGACCATCTGGGTGGGGCCCGGCGTGATCCCGACCAGAACGATCCGTGCACTGGGGTTGATGTACTCGAATGGCGCGTAATAGATCTTCACGTCGCCGCTTGCGTCCATCAATAGGCGCGGGTCGCGCACCATTGGCTGGTGCGGATCGCAGAGGACCGACGCAAACTTCTCGATCGGGTTGGAGCTCACTATTGCGCTGCGCCTTCGAAATTTGTGCAGGTCGCCGCCGTCCCGACAACCACCAGCAGGGACTTGGCTCTGCTCATGCCGACATAGAGCAGCTCCTCGCTACGCGCCAAATCAATCGTATCCAGGCCCCAGAGGATGACGACCGGGGACTCAAGCCCTTTGAAGCGCTGAATCGTGTCGATTAGGACGGTGTTGCTACTTCGAACACCCTCCTCGAGCCAGATTGCCGGTTTGGGCAATGGTAGTCGCCGCAAGGTCGCGTAATAGTCGGCCTTGCGCAGCGCATCCGCTATCAGGACCGTGATGTCACCGGGGGCGACACCCTGACGAGCAACAAGATCAACAATTCGCGAATTGATCTTCGCTGCCTGAGCATCTCGACCGGGCGACGCGTCGAATTGGACTTCATCGCCTTCAATATCAGGAGGGCTGACTGGCACTCCTTTGTAGTGCTTGTACGCAGCCAAATGAATCGGCGCGGTGTTCCGGCAGTTCGTCGTCAGCGTGAACGGTTCATCGCGTATCGGAAAGGTACCTGCGCGCGCATAAATATTCTGGTTGTCGTCATAGAAGACATACAGCGGGCTTCGTTCGTAGTCGGAAAGCAGAAGCTCTAGTGGGACCCAGAACTCCTCGCGAAAATCCTGTCCTTCATCACACACGATTGCGTCGTAGCGGTCCGGAAGGACATCAAGGGAGTAGGCGAAAGCGTTGGGCAGTTGTACGTCGTAGAGGTCTTTACCCGGGTATGTCACTTTCGCTTCCGCGACGAGATCCCGGCCCGACGCTTGATTTGCTCTTTCGACCTGTCGATAGCAAAGCTGATGGAAGCTCATAACGTCCAGATTGCTCGTCCCGCCACACATGCTCGACAAGTGATCGGCCAGTTGCCGGTTGTAGCAAGTGAGAAGAGTCTTAAAACCTTCCGATGCGAGGCGGCGGGCCTTTTCGAGCGCCAGAACGGTCTTGCCCGTGCCCGCGCCGCCGCTGACGGCGACCCTTCGATGCGAGCGCAGGAAATCAAGCACTCGCATCTGGTCCTTTGTGAGAACCAATCTGCGTGCCTCCTGCTCGGCGAGGCGCGACGCCACAAGCGGCGCCACGACGAAAGATCTCGCGAATACCTCGCGAACCACGTCAATGCCGCGACGGCCGATGGGGGTGAAGCTCCCCGCGTCGTTACCCCAGTAAGCGAACGCGCTGTCGATCCATGCCTTTGGCTCCAGAAGAGTCTTCGCCGAACCGATCAGTACAGCAGGCATGTCCGGGCGGCTAAGTACGTTCGCGTCCCCAACGTCAGGAAAGAACACCATGTGGCCACGCAGCACATTCCCCAGCGAAAGATCGCGCCACCGTGGATGCTCATTCAGTTTCGACCGAATCGAGTACTTGGCCCTAAGTGCCTGACCGATCGGGTTGTTGATGGCGTGCTTCTGCTGGTGGCGGTCTACCGAAAACCATTCGCCGCTGGCCGCGTCAAAACCCACGCCACCACCTTTGACCTCAATGCACAGATATCCGTGGTCGGGATGGCAAACCAGGAAGTCGGTTTCCCCATCCTTTGCTTGCTCCTCTTCTCGTCGCAGTATCCAGCCGACCTGAAAAAAGACGACGTAATCCTGCGGAAGTTTGTCCCTCAGTGCTCGGTAGACTTTCGCCTCGGCTTGCGATGGCAGGTCATTAAGTTGCGCCTCAGAGAGATCAGGAATCATTGTCGTCATCGGCGTCTTCCACAATGCGCATGCGATGCAGGTTCAAGGTCACGTTGGGTGTCGCTTGAGACTTCCCATCAAACAGGATCGTCAGAAGCTTCGTGTTTCCACGAGAAACAACATCGCGAATCGTCCCCGTTCCCATGTCTTGGTGATGAACCCGAACACCAGGAGCAAATAGCGACGAAGGGTCGGCTCGCTCATCTGTCACTGCATCCCGCCAGTTGCCGTCGAACATGAATGACGTGACTTGCGTGGCCGGACTGCGGATGGGGTGAACGCGAATGTGTTCTGGGTCGGAAACAAACTCCACTACGTACAGCCAGTAGCGGTCACCGTAGTCCTGGGCATTGCTGAATTGGAGTCGTGAAAGGCCGACGCCGGTCTGGTTCCACTCACCGTTGACGCCTTTCACTTCGATGAACCGATCCTCGCCGGTAAGCGGGTTTAGACTGATGATGTCGTACCCAGGATGCGTTTGCGCCATCTGCTCGGCAACACGGCCGCGTTCCTTTTCATAGGCGCACACGGCGCTCCGGGCCACAATTTCGACGGCCAGGTTGTGCTCCGATGGATTGTTCTGGTCGTCCGCTTCCGATTCGCCCTCCTGCTTCTGCCGAACATAGGAAAGCAGGCGGCGATCCCATTGTTCTTTGTGCTTGGGCCGGGATTTCTTCGCGCGCAGCTCGCCTTCACCGGTGCCTCTGTTGCTACCGACGCCAGTTGCGGAACCATTCCGTTCAGCTCCGCCCCGGCGCGGACCGTTGGATTCCGCCCCACGCCCCGGTCGTTCTGCTGACGCTCCTTCCAGTGGGGGCTCTGACGTATCGGGTTGCTGATTTCCGTTTTTGCCTCCAGGAGCGCCGGCTTGGTCGCCAGGGTCGTCAACTGATGTAGGTACTGCCTCGGTTTCCTCGTGGTTGTCTGGCCCCGTTATGCCACCCATCTCATCGAGGTCCGGCGACGTCAAGTCTTCCGTGTTCCCGTTCCCAGCCTCTGCATCTAGATAGGGAATACCAGCATCACTCAATTCGCGATGCGCTTCTTCGACAGCCATTCCCATGAGAGGACGCACACTTAGCGTCAGCTTCGAGATTTCGCTGCCTGACTCCTCGGGCATCAGTTGGTGGAATAGCGCATTCAGGACGTGTGCCCAACTCCGGTCGCCCACCGGGCGGGCGAGAATCAAGCGCCCATTCTCGATGTCGTAGAACGCCTGCGCCGAGGTGGGAGGCGCGAATGCCTGATCCCCTCCAACATGCACAGACGCTTGAATGCGCACAACGTCGTGGCTGACAGCCTTCATCGCCGAAAGAGCGCTCCGGATCTTCTTTCTGACCGTTGTTGGTTTGTCATGAAGCAAACGGGCGAGGATGTCTATCCTGTCCATCAGCTTTTCGGCAAGCGGGGTTTCGTCGGCTTGCGGGCCATCGACGAACTCAAGGGCGACCTGCGCGCTCTCACTCAGCCGTCTGACACCGACCTCTTCCACGAATGGCCAAAGCTCAGGGACGGGTTTGCACAATGCTTGGTCGAGTTCCCCGCCAAAGAATCCAGCATGCCACTCGCTATCCTGGAGCAAGACTTCGTCCGGATGAGTGAGCTGGCCCCGCAAATTCAAGACAGTCGGCGCCTCTTGCAAACGTTGCACGTCAGAGGGGGGCAGCTCCTCATTTTCATGGGCGGTAGCAACGCTGGTCAGGCAGACGTCGTAGACGGCGCGGTCTGGACCTGTCAGTGGCTTGGACTGTTCGAAGTACTCACCGACGATGTCCAGCAGTATGTCAACGAAGTCGCGACCATCTGGTGCGTTCTTTACCCCGATTGCGTCGAAGAGCGGCTTGAAGGACTCGTAGTTTCCAGGGATCGTGTATGCATAGCGGCCGAGCTGTTGCGGCACCCAGTACAGCTGATTGGGACGAACGAACGTCTTTTGGCTTTCGACGTAGATGCACCGTGAGCCAGCGAGTGCCGCAATGAGCGGGTCTGATCGTTGAGCGCGCTCGTTCAACACCTGATACGTTGAGACGTGGGGCTGAACGCCCGCTGTGACACAGTGCTGTAGATGGGCGATGACGAGCCGGGTCTCCGGGTTGATGGATACATCAAGCTCTTCCAGCAATTCGGTTTTCAGTCGTACCGTGTTTCGGAAGTCAAGGATATTGGCTTGGGAGCGAAAAGCGTCGGCACGGTAAGGCGCATAGAGAGAGTCTGCTGTGTGCCACTCTTCGGAATCCCCATCTGCGGGGAAGCAGGCAGCCTGTCGAAGATCCGCGATGGCATCCTGAACGACCTTCTTTTCTTTCCATTCGTCGTAGTTGTCGCACAGGACATAGAATGCCTCGCTGCTCGCACGCTTTGCGTCCTCGGTCGGCAGGTACTTCTCGGCAATGGACAGCATGCGATCGACAAGATGTCTGGCGATCGGCGATCGTCGGATTCCCAGGCTGTCGATGAACGTGTGTACTGATCGCGTATTCGGAACGCGGCTGGCGTCCAGCCAGAGGTGGAGTGCGTCTCCGAGAACCTTCACAAGGTCGTCAGCGCGGCGGTAAGTATTGACCGGGCGCGACCAGCCTCCATCTTGGGTAGGCACGATTGGAAGCGATCCCAGCAACCGACGAATGTCATCGTCGTTTACAAGCGCTGCGTGATTGGCGAGCTCGCTGATGAGCCGTATGTACTTGGTTGCATCCAGCGGGCCGTCGTCGTCGAAAAACGTCGGCAGCACGGTCTGCACGAACGCCTCGATCGTCTGCGTCTGTACCGCCAGCTTTGTCGACAGGAAATCCCTGGCTGATTCGGTGAGAACGGATGTGTCCAGCAAATCCGCCTGACCGGTCGGGTCGGTGAAGTTTCCTGGCAAAAGTGCTTGCGTTGCCTTCACCAGCCCACGGCTTGATTTCCAAATGGGCAGGCTGCGCAGCTGCTGATACACCGTGTTCTCTCCGGTGCCCTGGTGGTCGAGGTCTGCGAACAGCGAGTACAGGTCGCGCAGGTCCTTCTGCTCGACGCCAATGACGTCTTCAACCGGCTCTGTGCCGCACATGGAACTGATGTGCGATACCACCACGCCAAGATCGAGCAGCTTTATCAGCCGGGTGATCTTGGGGAACCCTGAAAGAAGACGAGAGGCGATCGCGAGTCTGGGCAGCAGGACTGCAATGCGATCAGCTTCCAGCGCGACCGGTGCGGCGTAGGACTGATTGATGGTTACCGCGAACAGATCCTCGGTGACAACAAACGGCAAACCCAGCAGGCGTTGCACAGATGGGTTTGTACTCGGATTCGCCGTTCCCACCTCTGGCAGTAGGTCGTTGATGATGCTCCACAGAGGTCGATAGAAATGCTCCAGCTTCTGTTCGTCGACCTCCGTAGCCCCCGCCACCTGCTGCGCCATCGCTGATGCCAACAACGCGACCAGCCGTTCGAGAGTGAGAATCGGGGCGCCCAGTTGGTTCATCGCCGTTTGGAATGGTCGCAGGTCTTCCGCAACGAGCCTGCCCCCGACCTCCAGCAGCGCCTTTGCCTGGTGTTCATTCAGGGGAGTTCGAGGCAGGAATACGCCGTTGGGACACTGAAGGCTGCCGTCCTGAGCCACAGCAATATGTGCTTGTGGCGCGGTGGCCTTCAGGTGTTCCCAGAAGCGCTTGAAGCACACCGGATGACCTGATGGCTTGGAGGAAAGGTCGTATGCCCGGCCGAGGATTTGCCACAACTGGTTGGGGCCGACCATTTGCAGCAGGCCTTCTGGGTCCCGGGCCAGTTCAGCCGCGGCGGCGTCGATGATCATCTCGTTCCAAGCCTGCTCGTGCTGGTGCCCGGCAAATATCACCGCTTTACGATCAGACTCTGGGAAGAAGTCCGCGTTGATATGCAGGGGAAGGCCGGTCAATTGCTCGGTGGGCAAGAACGCATAGAGCAGGCCCTCGTCAAGCGGCTCGGGGTCAATGCGCAGACCGATGCTGATCTTGGTGCTTCGATGAAGTGTCTCTAGCCTTGGGTGCGTCGCGTAAAGACGCTGAGCGGCATCCGCTGCGTCAGCGCGAAGGATGTGCCAATGCTCAACTTCGCCGCTTGGTCTGAAGCTGACGATGAGGTCCGACCCTTCGCTTCTATCGAGGTCGCAGGCCAGCAGGAGTTGTCCATTTCGCCGCACCTCAGCCTTTTGGACGTAGCGAAGAAAAAGCAGGCTCTGGCGTAGAACGGTCTGGAAATCGTCTGCGAGCTGATCAATGTGGGCGGGGCTGACGTGGGAGACCCCGAGCGCGAGCCGCGCCTCAGAGTTGGGATCATTCGCCCAGGGCAGAAAGAAAGACGTGCCGTTTGGCTCTTCGAAGTCCTCGATAAACCATTGCCCTTGCTCAGGGTAGAGGGCCAGCTTGATGCCGGACGAACGGATCTCGGGATGGTCCGTTACCTGGTAGGTGGATACGAAGCCGATACCAAAGCGCCCGATGTTCTCGCCGCGTGTCAGCTTCCCGCCGCTGCCGACATCGGTTATGCGGTGGTAATCACATTTGTAGTTGCCCTCAGCAAGAGACGCGCATGGCTTATCCAGATCGCCGCAGTACGTGAACTGGCCGCTGTTGCGCACCAGCAAACCGCTGTCCGTGATGTCAAATACGATTTCCTCGGCTTTCGCGTCATCCGCATTCTGGATGAGCTCCAGCGCCATCACGTCGTAGCCCTGCAGCCCCGCCAGGTGGCTCCGGATGTTGCCGAGGAGGTTGGCGGTGTATGAGCCGCTTAACCTGGGTTGGGCTGCCTGATCCATTCGTGCTCCCGGGGTCATTAAGGGCGGTCTTTCAGGTGGCCGCCTGCACCCCGCTCAGCCTGAAGCCGGGTCGATGGCTCGATCATGCGGCGCCCTACCATTTATCTGTTCAAATATGCACAAGTTTGCCGTATCCTTGCCAAGATTACCATCACAACTGGTGCAAGCCGCTAGAGCGGGTTAGGACGCGATGAAAGACGAGACTGGCGAAATATTCACGCTCGACGACGTGGCTGCCTACCTCAAGGTAGGCAAGCGAACGGTTTATCGCTTGGCCGCAGCCAAGAAGATTCCGGCGTTCAAGGTAGGGGGCACTTGGCGGTTTTCGCGCACGGACATCGATGCCTGGATCAAACAGCAGTCGATGGAAGGGCTCGACACCGGACGTGAAGATGATGGCGTGGCCAAGGGCCAATCGAATGATGGGGGGCGAAAGTAATGCTTGGACTGACTCTACGAGAAGAATTTCGGGGCAAGCGCCTCAAAGGGACAGCCATTGAGCTCTCCAACGACACGAACACCGGCGCGACCCAGATCGCCGCGAAGGAGTTCCTGGAGATCACGTACCCCACCCACGACCTGCTGAAAGGGATCGAGGCTGTTGGCCCGAACCAGGGGCGTCCGGTGGTGGTGATCGGCGAGCGCGGCCTTGGTAAATCCCACTTGATGGCCGCGCTGTACCACGCAGTGAATGACGCCACCTCCACAGGTGCGTGGTTGAACTCCTGGGCGACGACGCTCGGTGATCCGCAGATCGGCAAGATTGCCCTGCGCAGCGGGATGCTGGTGATCGGCGAAAGCCTGCACCGCCAGCGCTACAAGTTCCTGTGGGACCTGCTGTTCGAACGGCACCCGCACGGCGACTACATCAAGGGCAAATGGGAAGGCATGGGGGCGGCCAAGACCGACATCCCGTCCGACACGCTGATCCTCGAGCTGTTGCAGCACACACCGACCATGCTGCTGCTCGACGAATTTCAGACCTGGTACGACGGCCTGACCAATACCAAGCAGTATCCCTGGAAGAACTGGGCGTTTAACTTCATCCAGATCCTGTCTGAGATCGCCAAGGAGCGTCCGGACTTGCTGGTACTGGTGATCTCGGTACGCAACGGCGGCAGCGACGCCTATCAGCAGGTACATCGTGTCAATCCGGTCGCCATCGACTTCAAGGCAGGTGGCAACGCCGAGCGCATCCAGCAGGATCGCCGACGCATGCTGCTGCACCGTCTGTTCGACAATCGTCTTCAGATCGCGCCGGCCAGCATCGAAGCGCTGGTTGCCAAGCACGTCTCCGAGTATTTCCGCTTGCTGGATGTCCCGTCGTCCGAGCAGGACCGCAAGCGCAAGGAGTTCGCCGAATCCTGGCCCTATGCGCCGCACTTGCTGCGGCTGCTCGAAGAGCAGGTGCTGATCGCCACCGACGCGCAGGAAACACGCGACATGATTCGCATCCTGGCCAACCTCTACAAGAGTCGTGGCGAGTCTGCCCCGGTACTCACCGCTGCGGACTTCCGGCTGGACGATGACACATCAGGCATCGGTGCGCTCCTCGACTCGGTGTCGAACGAGCATCACCGCTCGCTGCGGGCCAAGGCCCAGCAGAACATCATCTCGGTCACCGAAGCCGTACCCAATCACGCCAGCCTGTCGCCGCATCTACAGGAGGTTGTGGGAGCGTTGTGGTTGCGCTCGATCGCGGTCGGCAATCTTGCCGGCGCCGAGCCCGCCGCCCTGCAGGCCGACATTACGCGCGACAAGCCCATTGATGACAACGCTTTCCAGGTGGAGCTGGCGACCATTGTCGAGAACAGCTTCAACATCCACCAGGATGGTCCGCGTCTGGTCTTCCGCGAGGAAGAGAACCCGCAGGCCAAGTTGATGGCCTGTGCGCGTAACGACAAGCTCTTCTCCGATGGTTCGGACCTGGCGCAACTCGCCAAAGAGGTCCGCTACGTAATCGGTGGTACTGAGGAGGTGGCGAAGACCTTCCGTGTAATCGCGCTGCCGAAATCCTGGCTGACGGACCCGTGGACGGCGCTTGATGAATCCGAGCAGCCCGAGCGCTGGGACGATCGCCTGCCGATCCTGGTATTGCCGGAGGAGCCGGACAATCTCGACCAGCGCCTTGGCCGCTGGATCAAGGATCATCTGCAGAAGCGCCGCAACACGGTCCGCTTCCTGCTGCCGCGCTCCGGGTCGTCGAATGCCTTCCAAGACCGCGACCTGCTGGTCTTGGCTCGCGCCGAAATGAAGGCACAGGAATGGAGCGGCCAGAGCCCCGAGTACAAGAAGCTCCACACCAAGTACCAGGGCGAACTGCGCGACATCCTGAAGAAGCGTTTCGACCGCTTCGCCGTGTTGCATCGCTGGAACTTTGCCGATCCAGCCCAGTGCAAGTTCAGCGTCGAGAGTTTGAAGAAGCAAGGCGCACAGATCCCTGAGGGCATCGAAGAAGCGCTGATCAACGATCTCTTCGTCCCCGAGGATTTTGAAGACCTCGTGCTCGAAGCGGCCGCTGATAACTCGGCGGTCGGCAAGCTGCTGCGCGAGCTGCAGGAGCCGCGTCCTGCGGGCCAGGACTGCATCCCGTGGCTTGGCGAAACTTCGATGAAGGAGCGCATCCTGCGGCTCTGCGCGCGGGGCAAGATCGCCATTAACCTGCGTGGTCTGGAATACCTGCAAGCCCAGCCCGGTGAAGACGAGGACACGGCTTGGAAGCGGCTGCGTCCAAAGCTCTCCTACACCGGTCGGCAGCTCGACGAAGTGTTCCTGATGGAGCCCTCCGCCGTGCCAACCACAGGGGGCAGCACGCCTCCCGTACCGCCGCCCACTGGGGGGGCAGGTGGCCTGTTCGGTGGCGGAGCAACGCCGACGCCGCTGGGCGTGAATGAGCCACCGGCAGGCGGGCAATCAACCCCAGTTCCGGGCGGCGGCGGGATCTTCGGCGGTGGCGCGTCCGGTGGTGGCAAGCCGCGCATCGCGCTCAATAACCCACCGACTTCGCCGCTGAACCTGATCGGCAAGCTCGAAGGCTGGGGCATTGGCCCCGCAACGCCTGTCGCGGAAGTCTCGATCAAGGTGTCGGCTGCCACCGGCGCCCAGCTCAAGGAACTGCTCAAGAAGCTGCCTGACGGCATGACCTTCGAGCTCAGCCTTGAGAAGGAGGACAACTGATGGCACTGGACGCCGAGGTACTGCATAACCTGACCAAGGGGGCTCCCGCTGATGCCTGGCGAGTCATCATCGACAAGGCCGTCGAGATTGCGTCCAAGCCACTCGCTGCGGGCAACGCACCCAGCGAGGTAACCAAGCGCGATCGCGAGATCGGCGCGCTGGATCACTTCCTGTCTTCCAGCGGCTGGGATTTGTGGCAGGCGTTCGGCCAGCCGGAGATCAGCGGCGTTGAACGCACATCAGATCACCTTGCGCGCTGGTGGACCGAACCCTACAGCGCCAAGGCTGTGCTGATCCTCGACGGTCTCAGTCTGCGGGAACTGCCGTGGCTGATCCAAGGCGCCAAGGAGCGTGGTTTCACGCTACACGAGGTCACGGCCAACGCGTCCGAACTGCCCGGTGAAACCAACGAGTTCGCCCGGGCGCTGGGCTTTGGCAGCCGCAGTCAGTTGCAGAACAACGGTGGTGGTCTTGCCCACCGGCTACAACCGGCGCAGACCGAGTGTGTCGACATGCCCTGGAAGGACTGCGAGGGGCTGATCAATGGCGCGCCGGGCGCCAAGAACTGGGTGTTTTGGCACCACTGGCCCGATAGCAAACTGCATGATGGATCGGGCGCCGGCCAAGGCCTCGACACGCTGACCCGAGACGTCGCCGATCAACTTGGCAGTGACGACTTCTGGGCCTTCGTCGAGCGCATGGCCACCGGCCGTCGGCTGGTCATCACCTCGGACCATGGCTACGCCGCCACCGGCTACTTTCCCGACGCGGATGGCGAAGTAGGCCAGTTCCTAAAGAAGACCTTCTCCAGCGGACGCAGCACTGCAGGAGCCGGTGACACAGGGCCGTTTGTGCCGCCCGTGGCGCTTCAGATCAACAGCCCACATGGCGCTCACCTGCTGGCCCTTGGTCGGTGGAAATGGAAGAGCCAGGGCGGCTACCCGACGCTGACGCATGGCGGACTCTCACTGCTCGAGGTGCTTTCGCCCTTCGTCGAACTCACGAAATAAGGATCGCCCGGTATGGCAACAAGAAAAGAACTGCTCGCACAAGAAGTTGCTAAAGCCGTAGGCGCCGGCAAGACGGTCGCAATGGAAACCGTCGACTTCAACGACCCGAACCGCCCCAAGACCTGCCTGGAGGTCGATTTCCCGATCCTGCCGGTCAATCAGGTGGCGATCATCGAAGGCAACGCGGGCAAGCCGATCTATCAGATGTCGAAGTGGTGGGCACGCCGTCGCTCCAGCGTGTTCCGCTCGATGTTGATCGCAGCGGCCACCAAAGCGCCCGAGGACAAATCACATGCCGCCAAGCTGGTGTGGGACAACTACTACGCCAACCACCAGAAGAAAGGTGCGTTCAAGCATTTGAAGGTGGCCGACATCTTCATGGGCGGCGGCACCACGCTGGTGGAAGGCTCACGTCTCGGAATGCAGATGGTCGGCAACGACCTCAACCCGGTCGCATGGTTTGTGGTCAAGCAGGAGCTGGCCAATGTCGATCTGGAGGAGGTGAAGCGCCTGCTCGCCGACATCGAGGCCGAGGTCAAGCCGCAGATCATGCCGTACTACTACTGCGACGGCCCGAACGGCGAGAAAGGCACCTGGACGCACCTGCCGACCAAGAAGGTGATGCCTGCCGATTTCGATCCGCTGACGATCCCGCGTGACGAACGCAAGGACTACCGCTACGAAGGTCCGGAAATCATCTACACCTTCTGGGCCAAGCACGGCCCTTGTCAGGTGACGGGTTGCGGGCATCGCACGCCAATCATGACCAGTCCGGTGATGGCGGTGAAGACCATCAGCGTGAAGCACTGGGAGCACACTTGCAGCAAATGCGGTGATGATTTTCACGTCGAGGAAGACGCCGCGCGCATGGCTTCCGATGTGCCTCTGTATGTCGCGCCGGATGAATACCCGTTCTCCGAGCTCGATCGCAAGAAAGGCGTGGTCTGCCCACATTGCGGCCACACCGCCATGGTCAATCTCGGCAAGGGCAAAAACAAGAAGGTGGAATTGAGCCTTCTGGTGCATCCGCAATGGCTGGCTGGTGCTCCAAAGCAGGACGCGAATGGGCAGGCCTACGGTGGCTCGGCGCAGGACGATGTGGCTGCAACCACACGTTGGGATCAGGCACGCGCCTCGAAAATTCGCTTGCTGGAGGTGCGCGGGTCGTTGCCGGACCAAGTGACCTGCCCGGAAACGAACATCACCTTCGCGCCTGAAAAGGGCACGGTACCGAAGAAGTCGAACTACGCCTGCTCAGCCTGCGGCACGGTGCAGGATGTGTTGACGACCATCAAGGCCACGGGCAAAACCGGGCCGATGGCGGCGTATGCGGTTCAGGGCTACGCGCCGAAGCGCGATGCGGCCGGAAAGCCCTACAGCGGGCGCTTTTTTGCGGCCTATGACCTGCCACATGCTCGGCAATACGACACGGCGCTCACGGAATGGGAAGCGCGCAAGGACGCCGACCTGAAGGACTACTGGCCGCGCTCTGAACTTCCCTACGGCTTCATGACGCATCATCTTCAAGGCGGCGTACCAAACCACGGCTTCACGCATTGGTGGACGATGTTCAGTCCCCGCCAGTTGCTGGTTCACGCGCAATTACTCAAGGCTATCGTCAACGTCGGGAACTACGACTGGAAGGTGCGAGAGTATGTGCTTGGTGCTTTCCAGAACTTTCTTCGCAATCAAAATTCGCTCGCGTTCTGGCACATGAAGCTCGACAAGTTGGCTCCAGCTATGTCGAACAGCAACTTCCACCCCAAGAACAATGTTGTTGAAGTAGGCGTGTTTCCTCCTATGGGTTATGGCCCGTGGTCGTCTACATTTGAAGTTTTATTCAAGGGCGGGGAATGGGCGGGAAACCCGTGGGAAGCAGTGAGTGCAGAGTATCTAACTCGGCACGCGCCTAGCATTGCAGGTGCGGTATCTGGAAAGAGCGAAAAGGTGTATCCCGGCGATCCCCTGCTCGGTGCTGAAGCGTATTGCGGCTCCTCCACCGATCTGGCCCAGCTAGGAAGCGCAAGCCTCGATCTGGTCATAACGGACCCCCCGTTTGGAGGTCTGCTGCACTACTCGGAACTAGCGGACTTTTTCTACGTCTGGCTGCGCCTGGCGCTCAAGGGGAAGTACCCGGAGATATTCAGTGCGGAGTACACGCCGAAGTCGTTGGAGGCTGTAGCTAACCGCGCCCGTGAGCCAGAAGACGCGGACGGTTTCTACCAGCGTCTTCTGACCCAGTGCTGGCGCGAGGCGCATCGCCTCTTAAAACCCGGCGGCATCCTGGCCTTCACTTTCCACCACAGCGAGGACGAGCCTTGGGTAGCGGTGCTGGAATCGCTGTTCGACGCCGGGTACTACCTCGAAGCGACCTATCCGATCCGCTCTGACGAAACAAAGGGTGAAGGCGAGTTCGGCTCCAAGACCATCGAGTACGACATCATCCACGTCTGCCGCAAGCGCACCGAAGAGCCCAAGCCAGTGAGCTGGGGCCGGATGCGCCGTGAGGTCATGGCAGATGTGCGGCAACTGCAGGCCATGCTGGAGAACCACGCCAAGGAAGGTCTGCCTGCAGCAGACATCCAGGTGATCCGCCGTGGTAAGGCGCTGGAATACTTCTCCCGCCACTACGGTAAGGTCTACGTGGATGAGGGGCGCGCTATCTCGGTCAAGGATGCGCTGGTCGGTATCAACCAGCTGATCGACGAGGACGCCGACAAGGGTAAGGAAGTGCCTCCGGTCAATGCCGAGCCGATGTCGCGACAATTCCTGCGCACCTTCGACAGCAAGACGGAAATCGCCCGTGACCAGCTGCAGAAGTTTCTTCGCGGCTCGATCACCACACCGGATGAATTTGTGCAACGCGGCTGGTGCTCGGAAAAGAACAAGGTGTTCACGCTGGTTGATCCGCTCGACTTCGCCCGCGATTGGCAGGGCAAGCACAAGCGCAAGCTCACATCCGACCTAGATCAGGCACTGGTGTTGATTGGCGCCTGCTTCGACGGCAGCGGCATCAATGCGGCGGACACATTGAAGAACGACAACTTCAAACCGCACGCAGCGCTGAAAGCGCTGTTGGAATGGCTGGGCAGGCGCGGCGCGACGCAGCAGACGCGTAATGCGGCATCCCGCGCGCTTTCCATCTACAACAACTGGGCCGCCTCGCATCAGCAGCAGGTGCAGCAGATGGCACTGTTCTTCGACGAGGCGTAGCCATGAAGATTCTGCAGGGAGATGTCTGGAAGCGTCGTGGGGTGAGCCTGCTTTGGGGTGGTGAGACCCTGTCGGTGCTGGCGCAACCACAGCAGGTGGTCTCGATCCGCGAGTTTTTCGCGATGGTCGGTCAATGGCCCGACGATCTGCCCTGCAACGACGGTAATACGCTGGTGGTGGCGGGACTGGAGGGGTGCGTCGACCTGATGGACCCGATCGAGGGCGAGGCGTGGATGAAGTCCGACCTGCTGCCGGCGGTGCTCGCCTTCCAGGACGAGTACAGCCTGGAGGCCGCCCTGGTGTTCTGGCTGCCCACCGGCAAGAACCGGGTGAAGATGAACCGCGCCACCGAAGCCTATTCGTGGGTGTGCTCGGCCCCTTACAGCAATCAGCACCTCGACCTTGGGCGCATTCTGTGGGCGGGCGCTGAGGCCGACGTCGGTCGCATCATCGACCCCGATTGCACCAATAGCGACCCGGATGGCCCGGGGTGGATCGGCCTGCACCACCCGAGGCTGTCCTGATGGTGGATGACGAAGTTTTCTCCCCCGGCGAGCGGATCACCCATCACGAGTACGGCCAGGGAGTTGTTCTCGACGCGGCGCGCGACGGCTATCTGCGTGCATTCTTCGGCGTTGGCGAGCGCCGTGTGCCTGTCGGTTCGATCCGCCGTGAGCTGTCGCGCACGGAGCGTATCCTGCGCGCGGTGGACGGTGGTACGGATCGGGCGCGCAAAGCGTGGCTGTCGTATGAGGCCCATGCGCTGCCGGTGATGGAGAGCGCATCGGCGCTGACCTCCGCCAAGATCGACCTGCTTCCGCATCAGGTGGTGCTGACGCACCGCATCGCCACCGCGTCGCCACGGCGCTACCTGATCGCTGACGAGGTGGGGCTGGGCAAGACCATTGAAACCGCGCTCATCCTGCGGGAGTTGGCCAGCCGTGGCGAACTCAAGCGAGCGCTGATGGTGGTGCCGGCCGGCCTCGTGAACAACTGGCACCGCGAGCTCAACGAGGTCTTCAATCTCGATTTCGAGGTGTTCGGCTCCGAAGGCGACATCACCGACCGCAAGACCAACGCCTTCGCGAAGCACGACCGGCTGATTGCCAGCATCGACACGCTGAAGCGCCCGGCGCGTATCAAGCGTCTGCTGCATGCACCGCGTTGGGATCTCGTGGTGTTCGACGAAGCCCACCACCTGACCGCCTACCGTACCGGCGGCAAGGTCAGGAAGACCGAGAACTACAAACTGGCCGAGGCGCTGAAGGACCATTCGCGCGACCTGCTGCTGCTATCGGCCACGCCGCATCAGGGCAACCACTTCCAATTCTGGATGCTGGCACAGCTGCTGAATCCGACGCTGTTTGGCAGCCCGGAAGAGATGTTGGAGCACCGTCATAGGCTCAACACGGTGATGTACCGGCGCACCAAGGCGGATGCCTGCCAGCCGGATGGATCGCCGCTGTTTGCGCGCCGCTGGGTGCATACCGAATCATTCCTCATGAACGAGGAGGAGCGCCGGTTTTACGAGAAGCTGCGCGAGTACCTGGAAGATGGCTTCAATCTGGCACGTCGCCAGGGAGGCAAAGGTCAGGCGCTTGGCTTCCTGATGGCGATCTTCCAGAAGATCGCGGCCTCAAGCTTTGCCGCTGTACGGCGCACCCTCAAGCGCCGTCTGCTGATGCTGACGCTGCACGAGGCATTCCTGCGGGACAAAGACCTCGACATCGAGGGCCGAGAACGCCTTATGGACGAGGCTCGCGAACTGATACACGAGGAATTCGGTGTGGCGCGCGACAGCATCGGTCGCAGCGAAGTGGATCGTGTGCTCGCCGATCTCAAATACCGGCTCGTTAAAAAGCTGGATGAGGAAGCGCTGGAGCTGGCCTCTGACCCCTACGGTAGCGAATACGGGGCCGCCCACGCTGAAGAAGCCGCATCGGCTGTCGTGGAGCTGCACCTGCCTGAAGAACGGCTGCGTATCGGCGATCTGCTCAAGGTTTTCCCTCAGCAGCGTGAAACCAAGGCGCAGAAGCTGCTCGATGGCCTCGGTATCTTGTGGCGGCAGAACCCGAACGAGAAGATTGTGGTGTTCGCCACCTACCTCGGTACGGTGGACCTGATCGCCCGTGAGATTGACCAGACCTTCCCCGGTCAGGGTGTGGCGGTGCTGCGCGGTGGAGATCACGGCGCCAAGGTGGCAGCAGAGCGCCGGTTCCGTCAGAAAGATGGCCCACGCGTGCTGGTCTGTACCGCAGCCGGGCGCGAAGGCATCAACCTGCAGTTCGCGCGCATCCTGTTCAACTTCGATTTGCCGTGGAACCCGATGGACGTGGAGCAGCGCATTGGACGCATCCACCGTTACGGGCAGAACCATACGGCACAGGTCTACAACCTGGTGCTGTCGGACACCATCGAGGGACGCATCTTCCTGCTGCTCGATGAGAAGCTCACGGAGATCGCCAGGACGGTCGGTAAAGTCGACGACCAAGGCAACATCGCAGAGGACTTGCGTGCGCAAATTCTTGGCCAGCTATCGGAGCGGCTCAATTACGACCGCCTGTACCAGGAGGCTTTGTCGGACCCCGAGCTGAAGCGCACGCAGGTGGAACTTGAGGCCGCACTCTCGAATTCTCGTGAGGCGCGACAGGTGGTGTTCGACCTGTTCCAGGACCTTCAGGGTTTCAGTCTTGATGACTACAAGCCATTCGCCGATGTGTCATCGAGTCTGGACCGACTGGTGCGTTTCTTTTCCGCTGCGGTGGCCGACCGCCAGCAGAAGCTGATCAAGATCGACAACGAAACCTATGACCTGGTGACCGTCGATGGCGTGCGCCGTGCGCGATTTACCCTTAGCCGGGATGCCGCCACCAGCCACGACGATCTGGAGCTGATGGGTTTGGATCATCCCTTAGTGCAAGAGGAGCTTGGTCGCTGGCGCAGTGTGCCGCCTGAGGATATTGGTATTGCTGTTACCGGAGACATGGATACGCCGGTATTGCTGTCGCTGTGGATGGTTGAGGCATCAGCAGGCAACGGCGAGCGTCGCGTCGTCGTTCAACCAATTGCCGTCAAGCAGGATGGCACACGTGTTCCGGCGGTGGAGCGTCAGTGCGAACGCTACCTCCAGGCGCCTGCCACGACACCGCAATTCTTGCCGGAGCAGCGCATCGAGCTATTTACCCGCGCGGTAGAGCCAACGCTGCAGCGGGAGCTGAAACACAAAGGGGCTGCGAACGGCGATGGTAGCTACTCGGCGGAGCTGATCGGTTACGTAGAGATCGTCGATCAGGGCGTCTGAGGCCGCAACGCAGTACAGAGAAGAAGACGAGGACACGAGCATGGCGCGCATCGAAAACCACAAATACAGCATCGAGGAGGCATTCAGGGAGTGCTTCTACATCGTTCCGGACTACCAGCGCGAGTACGTCTGGACAGACAAGGAAGTGCACCAGCTCCTTGAGGACATCAACGAGCAGATCGATGCGGGTTCGACGCGGGAATACTTCATCGGCACTGTGTTGGTGTCGCCGACCGATCAGAAGAATCACTATGAGGTTATCGACGGCCAGCAGCGTCTGACCACATTCTTCCTGCTGCTCTGCGCCCTGAAGCATGTGTTTCAAGGAGAGCCGCAGCGACAGGTCGTCAGCGGCCTGATCTCGACCAGCTACACCGACAGTGACGGCGAGACGAGGACCAGTCTGAAGCTGGAGCCGCGTTACGAAAGCGCAGGCGAGGTCATGGCCAAACTGGTGCAGTTGGACGCTGACCCGCAAGTGGTGCGTGCCGGTATCCAAGCAGCAGGAATCGCCAGTTTTGGGTCGCTGGAGAACCTGGTCAATGCCTACGGCACACTGTATCGGTACTTGAACGACAACTATGACGACGCGGCCAAGCTGAAGAAGTATTGGGGCTACCTGGCCAACAACGTCGTGTTCATCCAGATTTCGACCGACGTGAGCAGCGCGTTGAAGATCTTCGAGACCATCAACGAGCGCGGCGTCGGCCTGAACCCGATGGATTTGCTGAAGAACCTGCTGTTCACGCAGGTCAAGCAGGCGCAGTTCACCCAGCTCAAGGATGAGTGGAAGAAGATCACCAAGCCGCTGGAGAAGGAAAAGGAAAAGCCGCTGCGGTTTCTGCGCTATTTCCTGATGGCCAACTATGTCATCAAGAACGATCGTGGCGATGCGGTGGTGCGGGAGGATGAGATCTACGACTGGTTTGTCGAGAAGGAACATGCGGCACTGTGCGACTACGCGAACAAGCCGTTTGAGTTCGTGCGGAAGGTCATTCGGAGCGTCGAGCACTACCTCGCCTTTGGCAATGGCCTCGGCAACGATGGCAAGCCCAATCTCGCCATGGACAGTCTCAAGCGTCTGGCTGGTGGTGCGTTCAGCTTGCACTACGTATTGCTGCTGGCGGCCGCTGCCTTGCCCAAGCCGCTGTTCGATCACTTCGTCAGCCAGCTCGAGAGCTTTCTGTTCTATTACATTTTTACCAAGACGCCGACCAAGGATCTGGAGCGGAATTTTTCGCTATGGGCCGACGAGCTGAGGACGATTGCATCGGTCACCGATCCGGTGAAACAGCGCGCAGCGCTCAACGCATTTGTGGCGGACAGATTTGAGAGCAACATGGCAGCTAAATCGCCGGAGCTGTCAGATGCGCTGAAACGCTTCTCGCTGTACACGATGCAGCAATACCGGACGCGCTACCTGCTGGCGCGGCTGACCCAGCATGTCGACATGGCATTCAGCGGCGTGAAATCGCCCGGCAGCTTGGAGCCATACACCAGCCTTGAAATCGAGCACATTCTGCCGGACACGCCAACCGCAGAGCTGCGGCAAAAGTGGACGACTGAAAATCCGACTGCCGTCTATGACGATTACAAGAACCGGCTGGGCAATCTGACCCTGTTGGAGAAGCCAATCAATATCGTTGCAGGGAATGACTTCTACGCGGCTAAGCAGGCCGAGTACCGCAAGAGCAGCAACTACCTCACGCGCAGCTTGGTCGAGCTGACGAGTGTCGGGCAGAACACGTCTATTTCCAGGATCAACGAGAAATTGGAGGCGTTCCCCGCGTGGGATTCCGCATCGATCGAGAAGCGGCACGGCATGCTTATGGCACTGGCTCGTGATGTCTGGAAAACGACGCCGATCGAGGTCTGACGAGAGAACGCAATCACTATGTCAAATCCCAACACGCCCGCGCCGATGTGCGACGACTGTAGTGCATTGGTGGGCGCTTCACGCAGTACCAAGCCGCACGTGAATCTTCAGTACAAGGATGGCCGGAAGGTCTCATCGATGATGGGGCCCGCTGACGAGGCGTACTACCGCTGCAAGGTCTGCGGCCATGAATGGCTGCACGAGACGGGTTCGTGCGGCATGGGGTGGGTGGTGTAACAACCGCATCATCCGCTGAGTAGTGCTACTTCGGCCTCCCGCCGCGTAACCAATCCCGGCAGAATCTTTCCGCCGCCATAGACCCAGCGCCGCAGCTCCTTGCCCGCACCATGCCAGTCCCGCTGATTGACCCGTCGTCTCAGGGTCGATGTCTGAAGCCGCCCCGCACCGAGGTTGAAGGTGAAGTCGACGATGGCCGCGAGTCGCCCCTCTGGCTCGGCGGCCAGCACCGGGCAGTAGCGAAGCGTGGCAGTGAGTGCTGTGCGCAGATCCTGACGCAAGTAGGTCTCGCCCTCTTCCTCGTTGATCGGTGGATGGTCTGGCTTGCACAAACGGCCGTAGCCAATCGTCCAGTAGCCAGCTGGGCAGATGTAGGGATGGGCCCGGCGCAGAGGATCTGCCTTCGGGATTCGATGAAATCCTTCGAATCGCTTCGCCAGTACGATGGCGGCATGCGGAATCTGGCTCATTGCCGGACCCGGTCGAACACGCGCCCGATGAACCAGAAGTTCAGCACGCCGGCCCACAGGGCTTGGTCGGCGTCGGTCCATGCGTGGACGATCGCGACGCCCCAGTCGGCACCGCCTTCAATGGCAGCCACGAAGGCTGCTGTCTTGGCAGCGCAGTACAGCGCCATGAACCAGTATGTGATGACTGGGCGGACGCTGCTCGACAAGGCATCGGCCCAGCGCACCCCGGTCTTCTCGCCCTGGGTGCGAACCGCTTCGCGCAGCGTCTCGATCGCGCCCACGTTCCATGCCGCATCGGCGCCGGCACCGATTTCGTCCATGCGCTGCGCACCGCGTAGCTTCTCGAATTCGAGCGCCTTGTCCTGCATCGACAGCTCGTGGCCGCGTTCGCCCTTGCGGTCGAGCCACTTGAGGAACTCAGGTGCCAGGCGAAACGCGCCGCCGAGCAGACCACCAAGAAGCGTCTCGATCATTGGCCACCTCCGAACACCTTGAACTTGATGAGGGCGCCCGCCACCAGCGCCAGCAGGAATCCGGTGGTGATCATCTTGATGACGGTCTGCCAGGCGGTGTGCTTGGCGGTGTTGAAGGCATCGAGCAGGCCGCGCAGTTCTCGGATGTCGTGGGCGGCGTCATCACCGTCCAAGCCAACATCGGCAAGTGCACGCCTGGCGCCGCGTTCGGCGGCGCGGTCCAGAAGTTCTTCGAAATCCTCCTTGCGCAGGAGGAGCGTGTTGTCGACCAGTGCGGGTTTTTGTGGGTCAGTCATAGGGCAGGCTCCAGAAATGCAAAACCCGCCACTTGGGCGGGTTTTCGGGGTTCAGGGGAAAAGGATCAGATGGCGATGCCGGGACTCCAGCCGGTGACCTTGTAGGCCGAGAGCACAGCCTCGTCCTCGATGAAGCACAGCCAGCCGACTTTAGGGATGTGGTATTCCCAGACGCCCGCGTTGCGCGCCGCGATCTGGTCGGTTTTGCCGCTCCAGACGCCGGTTGCGCCAGCGGGAATGAGGTAACGATCGCCATTAACCGGGCTGGCCGGTGGCGTCGCCAGATCGCGGTCTTTGACCGACAGACTGACGACGGCGCCCAGTCGCTTCAGGTTGGCGTCCATGCCGACGCCCCAGCCGCTTTCGCCGAGCGTCCAGCCGTAGTTGAGTCCCAGGTTCGGGTCAGTGATTGCGGGCATCAGATGCCTCCGTAGTACTTGTCATAGTGAAGTCCGTAGCCCGCACGCTCGAAGGCGATCGAGTGCTTCTGCAGGCTGATCACGCCCGAGCGGTTGGATTCGAGCTCGATGCGCAGTGCAGCGTTGGGTCGGCCAAGGCCAGAATCAGCGGTGTCGTCTGCCAGGGTGTAGGTCTGGCTGGTGCCGGTCAGGCCGGTGTAGGTGCGCCGCAGGCTGCCCGCTTCCCCGTAGATCCGCAGCGTGTACGTCACCCCGGCTTCGGGGCCGATGTTGGCGTTGGTCTGGGGCACCAGGCTCACCGTCTGGCTGAGTCGATCGCGATGCGCCCAGGAGATGACCAGATCGCCTTTGGCGACCGCCGGATAGGCCACGTTGTTTACCCTCACGTTGCCGGGTGGGTATGGCCGGTTTTGCCGGCGGTTCATGGCCAGGGAATCCGTCGGTGCCGATGCCAGCGCCAGCGTGCCTTTTCCGGTCACGGTGAGCAGTCGTGCGTTGACCGTCTCTCCAGCGGCGTACTCGGTCGGATCGATGCCCTGCGCACCATCGGCAAACCAGATCCGGCTGCCGGGCGCGTGGCTGACCGGCACGGTATCCATGACGCCACGGGTCAGCGTCAGGCTCTGGGTGGTCGTGTTGATGGCGGTGACCAGGACAACTTCATCGTTGATGTAGGCATAGGTCCCGGTAGCGACCAGATCGATGTCGAGCTCGCCGCTGTAGGTGGTCGTGCTCGTCACCTCTTGGGCGAGACTTGTGGCGAGAACCGCCGTGGGACAGAACTCACCCTGGCCACGCTGGTTGTAGGTCGTGGCCGAATTCGTCTTGCTGTACAGGTCGTAGTTCATGGCCCCAGGGGCCGGGCGCCCGCCCAGGGTCTGGAGATAACAGTCCGTGGCGTCGAGATAGGCCAGCTCGGAGGCGGACAGCGCGCGGGCGACATCCCAGTAAGGGGCCTCGACCAAACGTCGAGGTGTTGTCGCGGATGGCGCGGGCACCGGGTCGGTCCAGCCGGTTGGCTGTGATGCGGTGTAGGCCGCTGACGGTAACCCGAATACGTCTTCGACCGCGTCGATGCTGATGGCGCCGCTCGTGAGTGAGCCGCCATCGACGCCCGCAACTCGCATCACCAGTCCGGCGATCCCGAGGGCAGGCCACTCCAACTTGAACACATCGCCCGGGTACAGATGCCAGGCTTCGCGGTTCACTTTCAAGCGGACCTTGGCAAGCGGCGTGGATACAACGGCCAGATCGCGCATCGCGACCCGGGCAGCAATATTGTCCGAGGTAATGCCGGGGTAGCGCCGCGTCTGCGACACCACAGCGGCCTGTGCCTGGATATTGGCCAAGTCCTGGACTGCAATGCTGGTGTCTTTGAATGTCTCCGGCTTGGTGTAAATGAGCACGATCTCGTTGGTCGTCTCACCCCAGGCCGCCCGCTGAAAGCTCTCCAGCTCGATCACGTTGTCCGGGTTCAGGACGGGAAGCGTCGCCACGGTGTAATCAGCGCGGATCAGCTTCAGGGCGAACCGTCCCGTCGACGGCGAGGTCGTAAGCACGCCGCCGATGTGATCCATTATTTCCTTGATGAACTGCTCGATCCTGCTCTGCTGAAGCCAGATCATGTTGAGCCCGAATCCCTCGCTGAAAAGCACATCCGCCGCCGCGCGAAACGAGGCGTCGTCGATGCTGGCCGTCGGATACCCCATGCCCCAGGCGGCATTCGTGAGGCATTCGTAGACGATGTGCGCTGGGTTGGCGGCGCCGTTGATTTCCGCCTTCGCGGAATACCAGTCGCGAAAACACCGTTTCACACGCAGCGCCCAAGGTTTCATGTAGGGGTTGTTCGCGGCGATGTACACCTGCCTCAAAATCAGACTCAAAACCCCGCGATAGGCCGGCTGCGGCGAGCCGATCTTCGATACGAGGTAATCATTCGGCGTCTGCGCCGCCTGACCAAACGCAGCATCGATGGCGCCGGAAATGCCGCCTTCGCGCTTTTCGCCACCGAACAGCTCGGGCATGTTGACCGTGATCCGGCCGCTGGCGGTGAGGTTGCCGCTCCAGGCCTGGCGCTCGCCGACTTGGATCTCGGTGATGGCATCGACCGGTCCGTGGCAGATCGCGAGGTGCATCCCCAGGAAGTAGCGGTAGCCGACTGTTTGCGACTTGCTACTACCGCCCATCGTTCACCTCGGAGCCGATGCGTTCGCGGGCAGCGGCAACCACGTCTTCGGCCATGCTGTCCCCGGTTGCCAACAGCAGGGGCGCGGGCAGTCCCTGGTCGATGAATTGGCTCCAGTCGAGCCGGTGTCGCGCAAACCAATCTCGTGCGCCACGATTGCAGTAGCCCAAGCGGCGCATGTCGCTGTGGGTCACCAGGATGTCGGTCATTTCTTTCCACCTTTGGATCTGATCGGTGTGGTGCGCAGATCGCCGTACCACACCACGTTGGCGCTCTTCACCAGCACGGTGCCGAACACAACCGGCACGGGACGGCCTTCATCGGCGGTCGGCGCATCGAAATCCTTGAGTTCAGCGGCTTGGGGTTGTGGTGTCTTGGGTTGCAGGGCGTACTGAATCAGTACGCTCACGATCAGAACGGCAATGGCTGCCCACATAGGAGTCCCTCGGCAAAGTGGTTTCAGTAAATCGGGCTGCCACCAAAAGGATTCTTGGTCGGAATGAACGGGAATCCGCCGAAGTTGGCGCTGTTGCCGAACTTTACGTGGCAGGTGCTCAGGGTGCGATCGCAGCCGGGGTACAGATAAATGGCATCGCCAATGGCCAGCCCCGGAGGAACGGCCGACAAGGTGATGGCATCAGCGCTGTGACTGACGATCATGCGTTTTTCGGTGATGCCGTTGGCCGCCCAGGTCGCGTAGCCGCCGGCGAAATGGCCAACTGCAAACCCTGCGGCGGCCGGGACGCTCAGCAACGTGCCATTGATCGAGGTGACCGTTCCAGCGACCCGAAACACAACCGCGCTCGCTCCGCAGGCCGTTCCGTAGAGCACATGCGGGCAGTTGCGTTGATACAGCCGCCGCAGGCCGATGCGCTGCAGGCTGGTGTAAACCGGCTCGCAGTTGAGCTCGACTTCCGATCCGCGCCATTCCGCATTGAGCACGCGCCCCATCCACACCGCGACGGTTTCGCCATCGCCGCGATGTTGGCGATACAGGGTGAGCAAGGTGACTTCGGACGGCGGTGTGGAGATGAAGTCCTGGGCAACGTCGACGTCGCGCGCAAAGGTGACGCGAAGTCCTGCCTTGCCGATCTCAGTGGTCTGTTCGATGCTGCCGCGTCTAATCGGCACTGCGCTGTAGGTGTAGGTCGCGTAGATCGCATTCTGTGCGGCACTGGTGTAGCGCCAGCCTTCGCCGCCTCGGCGAAATTCATACAACTCGACGGGACTGCTGGCATCCGTGGATGCTTCTCGGCTGGCGTAGGTCATGTGTCATCTCGAATACTTCTGACGGACATCGATACCTCCGCCATGTCGTCGGTGTGATGAGCGATTTCGACGGCATCGCTGTCCAGCCGCACCAGCTTCATGAACGACACATGGCGGATCTGTTCGGGCAGCAACGCCGCACCCACCACGCTGTCGATGGCAATGTTTTCGGTGCTGGGCGACAGCGCGGTGGCGCCCGTGATGCGCCGGTAGTAGCGGCTGCCGGAAGTCGTGGCGATCATGATGTCGCGCCGACCAACGGCGGCTGGCACGTTGGCGGCGTAGGCACGATTCTCCACGGTGATGGCCGAGTCGAAGGCGCCGATCGGGCTCACCACTTTCAAGTCGGATTGGAAGCTGGGCATCCAAAATGTCGTGAGCCTGCCAGCGCGGGCGGCTAGCCATGCGCGGAGCGCAGCGATCGAGGCGCGTCCGGTGATCAGCCACCGATGCGTCCGGCGAACCGTGGCAATGCCCGAAAGATCGTCGATGGCGCGACGCCCCGTCAGAAAATCCAGCTCGTTGAGCTTGCGGGCGTAGTCGGTATCGACATCCTCAGTCCAATTGGTGGCGGTAAGCAGGACGGGTAAGCCCCGGTAGTCCGAGGTCTGTGTGGCGGCCGGCAGTAGCCACTCGTCTTCGAGCTGGAAGCGGACAGTGGCCTGGCCGATGGCATCGCTCAGGTAAGTCAGACCCAGCTCGTTCTGCAACCGCGCAGGCTGGACCGGCAGAATCTTGGTGCCGACTGGCCAGGTAGTATCCAGCGGGCTCTTGATCGTCAGGGACGTAGGAAGGACCGCCGTGATCTCGGCAAACTCCGACTCCATGCCCCGAACCAGTCCAACCAAGCCGCCGACGGCAAAGTCCCGATTCGCGGTCGTCACGGCAATGGAGGTCGCGCCGGCGGGAATCGATCCTGCTGCTAGTGCGACGTCGGTCCAAAGCGGCAGGCCAAAGACCCGTGCCTGCCAGGACAGCAGCAGGTTTTCCATCTTTACGCGCTCGGTGTCCGAGCCGACCAAGGCGCTGTACTCAAAGCTGCGTCTCGCACCGGCACGCAAGCGCACGCGCTGCTCGAATCCGGCATGGGACTCCATCACATCCGTGAGCCATTCCAGCCGCTCGATGACCGGTTGCACCCAGTTCGGCGCAAAGATCCATCCGACGATACGGCGCCCGGTTGCCAGCAAGGTGGCATCGTCGAAAGCGAATGCGAACAGGAAAGTCGCATTCACGGTTGGCGGACCATTTGGCGTGACCGCGAGCGTGTAGAGCCGCGACTCGTTCGCGGCGAACACGGTCGGTGCCGGCGCCGGCCCGATCAGCGTCATGCCTTCCGCTCCGGTAGCGGTCAGGGACGCCAAGGTGTTCGGTGTCAGCCGTGCGTTCCAGACCTCGATCGTGCGGCTCTGCTCCGAGGCCAGGCTGCCGAGGTTGATGCGCCCGGGCAGCAGGTGCACGCGAAAGTAGTAGTCCTCGAAGTAGCTCGGCACCTGCATGCCAGTCAGTGCCCGCTGCGCAGGAACCGTGATGTCGCTGGCGTAGCTTCGCGCTCCTTTCTCCGCGCGTGGCGTATCGCTGGCGGTGTACGGATAGATGGCGGCAACCTGATACCCGTCGATGCTCAGGAGCGGGTTCAGTGAGCCAGCCTGAGCGCGATCGAGCACCATGCCTGTCAGAACGGGCATGTCAAAGTTCTCGATTAGGGTTACGTGGGCAGATCAGGGGCCGTCGTACCGGACTGCCATCGCGATCGTCCCGGAGTGATTCGCGCCGTTGTACGGCGACGCGGCACGGCTCGCAGTGTTCTTGCGATACACCGGTGCGATGAACCAGCGCTCTGACCCAAGCGTCAGGATCTGGCCGTCGTCGATGTTGTCGTTGCGCGTCATCCGCAAATGCGGAAGCTCCGCGACATGCGACCAGAAGCTGGAAGGTTGTGCCGCCATGATGTGAATGCGCGCCAGCACGGCTTCCCCGTTCCAGTTGTTGGGCTGGGTCAGCAACAGCGTCGGTACCGCAATGGTGGCGCGGGCGTTGTTCGGGTTCCCAGTGGAAACTCCCACCGGGTTGTTCCACCAGGCGTGGCCGTTGAAGTTCAGGTAGATCGAACTGTTCTGGACGCCGGTGGTGTCGTTGGACTGCCAGAAGGGTGCGCCAGAGGTGTTACCTCCACCGCTGCCGGTGCTGCCATTGGAGTCGATCGCCACGCCAGCACCGGTACTGATATCTGACGTCGCGGTACCCCAGTGCCAAACCGCATTGCCGAGCACACCAAAGCCACGCGCCTGGCCGAGCGACAGCCACTGCCACCACATCACTTGGTAGTTCACCGCCACGATGATGTCGTCCGGCGCCGTGTGGATGAAGATGTGGTACGTCACCGGATAACTCAGCAGTGTGTTGCCGGCTTGCCCGAGCCGGTTGGTGACGCCGACCAACTTGGCCGCCGGCGTGACCAGTGTGGCGCCGGAGTAGCCGAGCGCCGCTTGCACCAACAAGTTCAAGCCGCTGACGGTGAGGCGACCGTAGATGTCGCCCTTGTAGAGCATGCTGTTGGCAGAGTCCCAGGACCAGCCGTTATCGGTCCCGGCGGTGACCACGGCATTGAGCAGATCGCTGGCGCTGTTGGCCAGCCCGGTGACGTAGGGCATCAGACAAGCTCCAGTGCGATGTAGTCGCCAAACGATGTGCGGCTGACGTCCTGGATGACGACGTAGTTTTTGCCGTCGATGACAAGCGTGTTCTCGACAACATTGTCGAAGCCGGTGATGTGATAGATCCCGTCCAGCGCGCCGTAGATATTTCCCGAGTCGTAGAGCATCACCGGGTAGAGCGCGTAGGTGCTCTCTGCCGGTCGACAGGCGTTGGCCATCGTCGATTGGCCCCAGGGTGTGGCGAGAGGGGCTTTCCATGTGCCGTCGTTGAAATGCATCCGCAGGTTGTTGCGATTACCTTTCCAAGGCATCGTGTGGGTTGTTTCGGAATAGCGCGTCGCGGACGCGCTGGTCAGCATTCCAGCCGCGAACAACGGCTGGGGATATTGGCCTGGCGATGCGTAGGGGAAGAACTTGCCGATCCCGAAGGATTCGTAGACCGGCGTGCCGACCTTCATCGCCACATTCAGCCGCTGACCATTCACCGAGAGCCAGTAGTCGATGCGTTGGTTGTGAGCGGGCACACCGAGAACTGGCGAGATGCCCGGCTGGGTCAGAAACGAGTTGGCGGCGACATAGCCCTTCATGGCCGCCACCGCCAGGTTGTAGTAGTCCGCGTTGCTGTCCTGGTAGCAGTAGACGCCGCAGAAGATTTGCTCAGTGCCCGATAGTCCGGGTGCCATCATCAACAGTTCACGATTCGTGATGGCAGTGTCGTAGCGGAGGATGGTCCAACCCTCGGCAAGACAGACATCCCGAATCGTTTCGAGCATCTTGTGGTGGGCGAGCATCGTCGAGTTGTCGACGAAGCCGACGTAGGCCGTCATGTGTGTGGTCCTTGCTGGATTCGGTTTGTCAGTTAGCTCAGCACCTGCCGCACCGCACCCGCGTTGCGTTGCAGGATGTTGAGAATGGTCTTCTCACCCGAGGACGAGTTCAGGTAGTCGGCGGCCATCGCCGGGTCGATGACGTTGACGATGCGCACCGCTTGCCCTTGCGCCTGCTGAGGTAGCGCCTCCGGTACCAGACCGCCGGCGGCGAAGGCCAGAGTGCGGCCGGAAACACGCGGTCCATTGGACAGGCCATTGATGGATTGCAGAAAATCCACGCCGACCCGTTGCACCGCAGAAGCATTCATGACGAATTCACCGGCCGACAGGCGCGCCGGGATCGAATCCGAGCTCGAAGTGCCGGGTCCGATCACCAAGCCGCCCGAGGCGAATTTCTTCGCGTTGCCAAGAAGCCCCATCACTGCCGCGACCATGGCCACCATCGCCGCTACCGCAAGCGCCGGCCCCACAAAGGGGATGGAGGCTTGCGAAGCTGCCGCACCAGCACCTGCCTTGGCAGCGTCCATCGAGACCACAGCGGTGGTTTCAGCCGATTTTTGAGCCACGGTCGTGGCGCTGGCCGCTGCATCCACGGCCTGCTCCTGCTGCACGAAGCCCAACTTGATCGCCAACATGCGCGCCTGCATCGCGATCCACTGCTGGAACGGCTGGATCACGATCTGCTGCAGGAAGGCATCGGCCACCTGCTGGAAGATGCTCGACATGGCGCTGCGCCAGGTCTGCGCGCCGGTGATCATCCCGTTGAGCGCACCGCCGAAACTCTCGCCGATGCGGTTCCACAGTGGAGCCATTTCATCGACGACCAGCTTGGTGCGCTCCAGCTCATTGCGCCATGCCTGCACGCGAATCACCGAATCCGGCCCGATGGCCTGCGCCGCCTGTTGCATCGTTGGCAGCAGACGTTCCATCTCGGTGGCCGATTGCTGCTGCAGAGCCACGATTTGCTGTCGAGCCTGTGCTTCGGTCAGCAGTCCAGCCTGCTGCTGGGTCTGGATGGCCTCCTGCGCATTGCGCAATCGTTCGGTCACCTGCCGCCACTCGACTTCCAACGCAGCCAGGTTGCCTTGCGCCGCTTTTACGTCGATCAGGCGGTCGATGAGCGACACGCCGGCGGCATCGTTCTCGGCCAGCAGTCGGGCCTTGAGATCCCGGTAACCGCGCTCGATCGCGGCTTGACGATCGGCGGCACTGGCTTGTCCTGTGATTTGCGCCAGTTCCTCGCGCGCCTGTGACAGCGCGTCGGCCAGCTCGCGTTCGGCGTCAGCCGCCTTGCGCGCGTTAGCGACCTCGACATCGGCCCGTTTGTTGTTGAGCACGATGAGGTCGGCCTCGATCTTGGCCACCTCGGCTCGGGCCTTGATCCGTGCGCCTTCGTCGGCCGCTGATGCAGCGCTACGCTGCTGCTCGGCCAGCAAGGTCTGCGTGCGTGCGATCTCGGCATCGCTCTCACGTATTTCCAGGGCTGTCTTGGCTGCGTAGTAGTCCGCCAGCGAGATCAGCCGCCCATCGAGTGCTTCATCCAGGTTGCGCGACTGCCGATCCAGCGCATCCTTGAGCAGTTTCAGTTCGGCTTCGGCCTGAGCCTTGGCGAGCGCCAATCTTGCGGCCCCGTTGTCGCTGCTCGCCGGTCCGGTAGGCCGCAGCCGATCGATCAGGGTGGAATCGGCAACGATCGCCGGAGCTCGCACCTCAATTGGTTTCGGATCGAACAGGCTGGTGCGGAAATCGGCGAGTTCATCCAGACGCTGGACCAGACTGCCCTTGAGTTCCGAGATGATGGCTTTGGCACCGGACACGTTGCCAGATAGCGCCTCGACGGAAGCCGCCATGCCAGCGCCGATCGCTTCACCCAGCGCCACAAATGCCTTACCTACGGTGGCAGCACCCAGCGCCAGGGTTTTGAGAACCAGGACTACGCCGTCCAGGACCGCGCGCAGCGAGCCACCTTGTTTCGCCGACTCCACCATCCCGTTGGCCATGTCGTTCATGGCTGGCAGGAAGGCCTCGATCACGCGATTGCCAATGCTCGTGATCGCCAGACGCACCTTGGCGAGCGAGTCGTTGAAGACCTCGGCCTGGGCAGCGGTGTCGCCACCAATCTGCACGCCAAGGGCCTGCAACTCGGTCGTCAGCGCCTCGACGCCATCGCGCCCCTGGTTGAGGAACGGGATGAGGTCGGCGCCCGATTTGCCGAACAGATCCACCGCAAGCGCGGTCTTTTCGGCACCATCCGGCATCGCCTTGAAGCGGTCGGCCAGGTCGAGCAGGACCTGATCCGTCGCGCGCAGCGTTCCGTCCTGATTCTGGATGGCGACGCCGACCGCTGCGAATCCGCGTGCCGCTTCGTCCGATCCAGTCGCAGCATCGAGCATCCGTGTCGCGAGCTTGCGCAGGCCACCTTCGAACTTCTCTCCCGAGACGCCGGCCAGATCCGCAACCGGGATCAGGGTCGAGAGTGACTCGACAGTGATGCCGACTCGCTGCGAAAGTTTCGACAGCGAATCCGCCGAGTCGAGCGAGGCCTTGACCATCGCGCCGAGCCCGGCCGCAGAGACAGCCAGACCGAGCGTGCCGAGCAGTCCGTTGATGGATCGCGCCGCATTGCCCAGATCGCCAAGATTTCGCTTGATCGAATCGAAGGCGCCACGGGTCTGATCAACGGCGGTGATCAGGAGTTGTGCACGGTTATTGGCCATCAGGGTTTTGCCAGTTCTTTCTGAATTGCGCTTGCCAGACGCGGTAAGGACCGCTGCACAGACCCGGTCAAATCCAGTCGCCGCTTGAGGGAGACGGACTTGACCAGCACGGCGATCGGAATCTCCTGGCCGCGTTTGATTTGTTTGGCTCCGGTGCGAGTGCGCTCGGCCCGCTTGAAGCGGGTGAGTTGGGAGGCGTTCTCGCGGATGTTCTCGGCCATCAAGATGACCTTGCCGTTCTTCTCGACGAAGAAGGCGTTGCCTGATCGCAGCAAGCCATCGACCACGGCTTTGAAGCGCTTGGGACCGATCCTCCCTGGAAGCAGTGGGATCAGCAGATTTCCCGAGACAGTGCCGCCTTTTTCATGCAGGCCAAGCCAGGGGATCTTGCTGCCAACCAGTAATGCCGGCAGGCGGTCGGTCCTCTTGTCCAGCACCTTTGCCTGCATCGAAGAGACGAAGCTGCTGCGCTTGACATTGAAGGCGCTGCGCATCTGCGAACGTGCCGCGTCGCGTACTTCGCGCCCACCCGCTTGCATGCCGCGCTTCAGCGCCGCTCGGATGGCGTCACGGCGCGCGGTGGACCAGGCACTGAATTGCCGTGCGTCGAACAGTCCGGCGGTGGTCAGATCAATCTTCACGATCGAGCTCCCGCTGTAGTCGCTCGATGGATCGCTTGTCGCCTTGGCAGGCAACGGCCGTTACACCCAGAAGGAGACTGGCGTGCTCACGATCACGATGCATTTCGGCATCGAGAAATGCCGTCATCTGCGTGAGCGTGTAGTCCATGACATCCGGGAGCCGGTGTCCGGCATGGATCAAACGGTGGATGGCGTGAGCCCAGCCAAGGGGCCGCTCATTTGTGCGTTGATCCGGGCGGCGGCGTGCTGGATCGCCGGCACCACCCGCTGCACGAAAAAATCCGCATTCACCTCAAACAAGGCGGCGGCCAGCCGAATGGCGTCATCCATCGCCAGCCCTGCGACCCACTCTTGGGGGCGACGTGAGGCTACGGCGATGGCAGTGATCAGCGCGTCACCGTGGTCTGCCAGCAGCCCCAGCCAGTCCGGATCAGCATCGACCAATCGGTGCGCGAAGGGTCGGACCGCAGCGAGCAGCGCTGGGATCTCGCCGACGCGGATGGGAGTGATCGCCAGCTCGGCCCCCGCGATCTCCAAGGACAGCGCGGTGGGAGGAAATGCATCGAAGTCGTTCATTTCTTACCTCACAGCAACACGATGCGGCCGAACTGGCCAAGATCACCGGCGGCAGGCTTCAGCGTGTCAGCCAGCACCTGCCCAGACAGCTCGAACTTGAGCAGTTCGTCGGTGATGACCGATAGCTCTTTGGCCGGATTGATCGCCACGCGGTAGAGGTCGATCACGACTTCGCGGTTGCCATCAGCCGTGTTTAGCCCTTCGAAGCGCACCCAGCGTTCGGGTAGCGGCTGGGTGAACATCGCCGTGCTCTGCGCCGCGCCGTAGGCGTAGTCCACCTTGAACGGCTCCACGTAGGGGCCGCCGGTGGTCTTGTCGTTGATCGCCAGCGAACCGTGCTTGGCGTTGAGGGTGTACTGACCTGCAGGAAGCGTCTTGGGCGTGACCGTGGAATCCCTGACCACGACTGTCGAGACGTTTTGCTTGGCCAGCAGGTAGAGACTGCCCAGGGTGACGGGATTGGGCAGCACCTCGGCGGTGACCGTGCCGCTGACCTGGTCGGTGGTGGTGCCGTACAACGCAAGGCCCAGGTTCACCGCGATCAGTTCTTCCAGCGTGCAGGCGAACTCGCCCTTCTTGGTCTTGATCAGCTGCAGGTCGGTCAGACGCTGCCCGCTGGTGGACTCCTGGTGTTCCAGCGTCTCCACCGAGAGGGAGACTTTTAGCTCGGGCACATTGCCCACGTAGTTCAAGCCCTGGGGCTTGCCGGTGAGGTCGCGGGCGCCGATGTAAACGCGCCCTTGTCCAGAAAAGTAAGGCATGGTCAGTCTCCCTTGCGTGCAGTGTGTTGAGGTTTTCCGATCAGCTCATCAAGTCCGTCGGTGGCTTTGGCGACGCCGGCGTCGATCAGCCAGCGTGCAGTGGCCTCGTCGAGGGCGAGCAGTTCGCCCGGCGCGAAGATGACGCCGGCATGGGAATGGGGTTTCAGTAGTTCGATGTTCATGTCGGGTTATCCAGTTCGGGTCAGATCAAGTGCGTGGGTGCGGTAGCGGATCTCGTAGCGGGCGGGCAGCGCCACGGCTCCGGCGTCGGCGTCCTCCGGGTCCCACTCGCAATCGACTTCGCGCAGCGCCAGGGCAAGACCGCCCAGGTTGGCGTCGCTCATCAGGGCTGCGTGGGCGGCGACGACTGCCAGATCGGCTTGATCGAAGGCATCGTCACCGCGCGCCACCGCCACCAAACGGACGATCAGCACTCGGTCGACGAGGTTGTTGGCATGCGCGGTGATGCTGTCGCCTTCGGCAAATAGCAGCAGTGCGGGGCTGGCCTCCCGCGTGACCGGTACGGTCGGAAAGCGCAGGACCGGCACGGGTCCAGTCCCGGCAGTCAGGCGCGCAACGACCTCCCGCAAGATGCGCTCGCGGATCGAGTTCATGAGCGTGAGTCCTCAGAGTCGAGAGAGTGAAGCGCGTTGTTCGCTGCCGTCGCCGATGCTGCGGATGTCGCGGACGCGGTAGGTGTTGCCAGCGATGGACACGGTGTCTCCCGCTGCCAAGGCAGGCAGCGCCGAGGCCGGAAAGCGGATCGTGTAGTCGGCAGACAGGGCCAGCCCGTCGAGTATTGTTTCGTCCGGGGAGCGGAAATCGACGGCGATGGTTTGGCCGTCGATTTCCGCATCCACCAGTAAGCCAGACCGACCAGCAGCGTCGTAGAACTCCTCGATGCGCACCATCACACCGCCAGCTTTACGAGCACACCGGGGCGGTGGCACATGGGCAGCGGGTTGGACTGGGTATGCAGGTCGGTGCCGCGATCGAACTTGCGTGGCTCCTGCTTGGCGTAGAGCGTCTGCCCGATGGTGTTGACCGTCTCGTTGAAGTCGGCCGGCGCGAAGTAGGTACCAAAGGTATCCACCGTGCCGAGCGGAAAGGCGTGGGCCTCGCCAGCTGCAATGAACCGACGGGTGGTGCCGGTGGGATCGGTCGCCTGACCGCGATACTCCTCGAAGGTGATGCCGGCGTAGGTGAAACCACGGCGCACGTCATTGATCAGGATGGCGCCCTGCTGCCAGTTCTCGAAGGCCTTCTCGACCTTGGTATGGCCAGTCAGTGCAGCGAAGAACTCGGACGAGCACAGGCAGTGCACACCGGTCATGAATTCGCCTTTGAGGTTGTCCTCGATCGCGGCCAAGGTCGCGAGGCATTTCGCCTTCACATTGGTACCGGCATTGCCGAGGTCGAAGGCGATCGTCTGCGGCGTGATGTCGAACTCGTCGAACAGGTCGTACAGCACGGAGCCATCGGCATCCAGGATGACGCCCTTGAGCGCGCCCATGCGCAGGTGCTCCAGCGTGATCGCGTGCTTGTTGCGCATGGTCTCCAGGTGGCGCGCGATGACACCCGCGACGGCTTCCATCTCGGTCTCCGAGCCGAAGGCGCGGATGCCCTGAACCTCCTCTGGCAGGACGACATCGTCGTGCGGGATATGCGGGATCACGAACGAACGCAGGGTGCGCTTGCCGCGCACACCGACCGTGCCCGGGGCACCCGGCGGCAGGGTGGGCAGCAGGTTGAGCACGCCGTTCATCTCCTCGACGATGACCTGGCGCTGGCGCACCGGTTTGGCCGGCATCAGGCCGAGATCCTCGATGCGGCCATAGCGGTTGGGGAGAATGTTGATGGCCGCCGTGAGCGCCGCCATCGAGAATGCGGGATTGGTGAATGGGTTCTGCATGGTGTGTCTCCTAAATCAGGCGGCGGTTCGGACGAGGACGCCACGCGCTTCGAGCTGAGCGATCGCGGTGGTTTTCTCGGTGGGAGTGGCGGCGACAGGCCAGACCAGCGCGTGGCTGGCGACGATGGCGTGGCGGGTGATTAGCAGCGCGTCCTCGCGGTCGATCAGGGTCGCGTCCACGTCGGTAGCGAGTACGCCGACGGCGCTCTCGGTGCCATCGGTGGCGGTCGGGTCGAGCGCTTTGAGCTTGCCGGTCGTGCTGTCGCGGCCGACGATGGCGCCGAGCAGTAGGTTCTGGCCGGCAGCGATCGTGGCCAGGTCGCGTGAATACAGATTCGGTGCCTCGTACTTGAGGAGATCACCGAGGTTGTTGGTTTCGTGAATGGCAGACATGGCTTACTCCTTCGTGGCGAGTTTCTTGACGGCGGCAACGACCGGGCTGCTCTCCGGTCGCACAGTAGTTCCGGCATCGGCGGTGATGCGCGAGGCGATCTCCGGCTGTTCGGCCCGAGCCTCGAGCAGCGCGCGGCGGACTTGGGAATCGGTCATGCCGGAGGCAAGGAATTCCGCCGTGCGCTGCGGCGTGCCTGCTATCAGGCAGATCTCGGCGATGGCTTGTGCCTCGATCCGACCGTTGGTGGGCGCTCCAGCGATCGATGCGGCCACGGGCGGTGCTGCAGGTTCTGGCGCTGGGGTATCTGCCGGGTCCGGCGTGGTCTTCGGATCGGGGTCGTCCAGAGGGTTCTGCTGCTCTTGATCTGTCATGTTCTGCTCCAAATGAGAGTGTTGATGGCTGGAAATCTGCGTGCTGGCTTTCGGTGACGCGGGCGAGGCGCGGGCGAGTGGGCCGCGCTTGGCCGTGCCTGCACTGGGTGTCGCCAGACGGCGCTGTGCGCCCAGCGCGTTGGAAAACTCGACCAGCACCTGATCGAGACTGGCCACGGCGTCAGCCAGGCCTGCCGTCACAGCGGCCTCCCCGAACAGCAAGCCGGCTTCGGTCGCCTGCACGGCGTCGCTGTCCAGGCCGCGCATCTGCGCGACTTGGCTGACGAAGATTCCGTACAGCCGATCGACCTCCGTCTGCAGCGTGGAAGCCGCCTGTGGCGACAGCGGTGCATGGGGAGAAAAGTCGTTCTTGTGGTGGCCGGCATAGATCGCCGTGAAGGCGATGCCATCCTTTGCATCTTTGATGGACTGATCGACGTGCAGCGCAATGACACCGATGGAGCCCACCCCGGCGGTCTGGGAAAGGGTCAGGCGCGAGGCGGCAGCTGCGATGGCGTAAGCGGCCGAATACGCTGAGTCGTTGGCGTGCGCCCAGACCGGCTTGATGTCGTTCGCGGCACGAATCCGCGCGGCCAGCTCAAACACGCCACCCGCTTCGCCACCGGGCGAATCGAGGTCGAGCAGGATGCCGCTGACTTGTGGGTCCGCCAGCGCCGTGTCGAGGCGTGCAGCGATTTCGCCATAGGAGGTCAGGCCTGATGCCGCCTCCAAGCCGATCGCCCGTCGTACCAGCGTGCCGTGTACCGGGATGATCGCGATGCCGGGCTGCCCGACCGAATTTCCAGCCTTCGGGGTGGGAAGCCGGACGGCGGTATCGATCTCGGGCAGTCCGATGCGTGGGCCGAGAACGGACAGGATCACATCCAGTTTCGAACGCGCAATGAGAAGCGGCGTCCCGTAGAGACGGGACGCCAGGTGTACGAGCTGCATGTCAGTTGTCCTGGGGTTCTTGCGGCGGAGCCGGGGTGGCTGTCGCCGCCGCGTTGACGGGCGCTTTGTCGTGGCGCGGGTCGGAATCGAAAACCAGGCCGAGTTCGTCGGCCCGCTGGTTGTCCGCCGCGATCTCGCGGTCGATGTCCTCGGCGTCGTAGCCGAAGGCCGAAATGGCCTCGGAGCGTGAAAGCAGTCCGGCGCGAATCGCGGTGAGCATCGCGTCGAACTCCTTCTTCGGGTCGACCCACTGCCAGCCCTGCGGAATCCACTTCGCGGCCAGGTATTCCCGTTTGCGTCCGACGAAGCCGGGGAGGTCGAGTGCGCCTTCGAGCGCAGCCTGTTCCATCCATGCCCGCCAGATCGGTCGGCAGAGCTGATGAACGATCACGCCATGCTGGATTGCCTCGCAGCGGCGGCGAAACTCCAGCAAGCCGGCACGAATCGACGAGTAGTTCACCTGCGTCAGGTCGCCGGTGAGCATTTCGTAGGTGATGCCCATCGCTGCAGCAACTGCCCGGAACTGCATGCGCAGGAATTCGGCGTAGCTGGCCCCAACGTCTGCCGGTTGGCTGAACTTGACGTCCTCACCAGGCTCCAGCAATTGCATGGTCCCGGGTTCGAGCCCCGCCAGGGACACGCCATTGGCGTCCGCCAGCCCTTCGCCCATGAGGTTGTCCTCGGGCGCCAGGCGGGTGATGAAGCCCGCGAACATCGCCGCCGTCTTTTTGCGCACCAGTTCGGCGTCGTCGTACTGATCCAGCTCATTGAGTTTGACCAGCGCCCGCGCCAACCACGGCTCGCCCCGGATCTGGCCAGGACGAAGCGGACGGAACATGTGAATAATCTCGTCTGCAGGCACGCGCACGGTATCCATTCCGCCGGTGCCTGACATCGGTGCCAGCGTCCCGTCGCCGGGATGCGAGCGATACAGGTGGTAGGCGGCGCGGCGCCCGAGACGATCGAACTCGATGCCGGCCCGCACCACGTTGCCGGAGGGAAGCTCCAGGTTCATCGTCGTGGGCAGGTGCTCCGGTTCCAGCACTTGGAGCTGCAGACCGACCGCCAGACCATCTTCCGGGCGGCGAAAGCGCAGCCGCACCAGGGCTTCCCCGCCTTCCAGCATTGCCCGGCACGCGAGTGCCTGCAGGCCGTAGAAGTCGGTCAAGCCAGCCGCGTCCGCCTCTTCACACCAGTCCCACCAAAGCGAGTGAATGGTTTCTCGAAGCGCGTTGTCCGGGAACATCGACTGCGGCTTGATGCCGGTGCCGATCGCGTTGGCGACGAATGCCTCAACGCCGGCAGCCGCCCAAGCGTTGCGTCGCACCAGATCCCGGCTCTTGGCTCGGAGCTCGTTCTGGGTGAATGCCAGCGCGGCGACCGCGCCAGGGTTGCTTACCTGCCAGGCAATCGCGCGTCGGCCACCGCCGATGCCGTCATAGGTCGGTGACGGGCCACCAAACAGACCGCGTCGAAGTTTGGAGAACCAGCTCATCAGGTGGCCTTCCGGGTCGCGACGCGGATCTGGCGCGGAGCGCCTGGCCACAGGCCGGTTGCGACGGCGTCATCAAACAGTCCTCGTTTGACCTCGCGAATGGCGGCACCCAGTTCCTCAACGGTTCGGTACTCGATGGTCTTGTCGCCGAAACTCACGCGGCGCTCGCCCTTGGCCAGCGCGGCTTCGAGCGCATCGAGTTGGGATTGGGTGTAGGCCATCAGCGATACACCACCAGGTTGATCTCGGTGGAGTCGGCAAACGACGTCGCCATCGTGGCGCAGGCGACATCAACGTAGTTGGCAGTCTTTTGGTCGGCGCTGGCACGGACGATGGCGACCCGCTGTGTGCCGTTGTCGGTGCTGCTGCGCGCCAGTGCAATCCAGCAGTAATCTGCATCGGACATCGGTTGCGTGAAATGGACGCGGTAACGACCGGTCGCCAGACGCTCCACGCTCACGACGTTACGAGCGCTGTGCATCACCATCTGCCCGTTGACGTAGCCAAAGCTCACCCACGCGCGAGCAAGCCCCGGATGAGATGCGTCGATCTTGGCTTTCACCTCGATGCCAATACGCGCGGCGAGAGATGTGATTCGATCGGAAAGCGACATCAGACCAGCGCTCCCTCGAACACGGCGACAAAGTCGGTGTCGGCATCGCCAATGGCCGTCAGTGCAATGGCGCCGATGTTTGATCGGGCCTGCTGTTGTTCGATGACGGTCAGCGTCTGCGCGGCATCGAAGCGCACGCGGTTGTTGATGGCCGCGAGCAGCGCATCGAGGCCGCTGGTCCCGTCCTGTAGCAACTGCTGGATCTCGACCAGCGTGTCGTAGGCAGCATCTGCGCCGCCCAGGATCTCGGTCTTGAGCGTATCGAGCAGCGTGACGATCTTGGTCGACGAGTAGGTGGTGGTCAGCGCTACGTTGGCGTCGTCGATGCCGGTGCCGCTGAGAACGGCCGACTGAAGCTCGTTGATGGCGGCCACCAGACTCGACTTGTCGGTCGTGGTCAGGCTCGCCAACGTCCCGGTCTTACCGTTGAGCGTGTTGAACTCCTGGGCGATGCGAATCACCAGGCTCTCGATACGGGTCTGCAAACTCATGGGATGTCCTTTGTTGATCAGGAGAGCCAGCGGCTGCGCACCAACTGGCGTGCGCGGCGACCTGGCCCAGAAACAGCGAGGCCACCGCGTTGGGTTGCCTCGTCAGTCGTTACGGTGGCAGTTGGTTCAGGCGGATCGGCCATCCCCAGTTGTCGGGCCAGCTCGCGCCAATGGCGCTCGTCGAAGCGATCCAGTCCTGCAGCTGAAGCGGCGGCGCGTGCGTAGACGTAGCAGTCCAGGGCCTCGTTACGCTCGCGCATCTTTTGCCACTCCCGGATGGGAAAGCCATTCCGGTTACGGCGTGTGATCAGTTGTTCCGAACACAGCTGCTGGATGAACTCTGCGTCCACATGTGGCAGATGGATGAACCCTGCTGGGTAGACCGGACTCGTTCCGTCCTCGGCCACATCCGCCGATTTGCGCAGGTTGTTGTAGAGCTCGAGCTTGGCAATGCCGACGGCGACCGAGAACACCTTGATGCCCCGGCGCAGCTTCTTACCGCCCTTCGAGATATCCACGGCGGTGGGCGTACCGATCAGTGCCGCGCCACGCGCAACACCCTTGACGGCCATGACGCGCGGGTCCCGGCAGGCCCGCACGAAGGTGTAGGCCTCTTGGGTGGCAAACCCGGTGTCCAAGGCGAATCTTGCCAGCGGCAGTGCCGCGCCGGACGCATGCGTCCAGTTCTCCGCAAGTAGATCCGCCAGTTGTTTCCAGACCGCGTCTCGGGCCGTATCGCCCATCAACACGCGATGCTCGACCAGCCAAGACTCCTTGCCGCGCCCGAAGGCCCAGATGGAGGCCTCAATGCGGTCCTTCTGTACATCAGCGCCGCCCACCAGCAAGAGTCCACCGGGGGGAACCGATCCGACCGGGTAGTCCTCGCGTCTCTCCACGAGGCGCTGCCAATCTGGTGCTTCGCCTTCCTCGACCCAGGTCTCGCCCAGTTCGGTGTTCTTGAACGTCTTGATGGCTGCCGCCGATCCTGACTCCTTGCTCACGACCAGTTCCCAGGTAACGGCAATCTCACGCCAACTGCGCCAGCCCACCGGGCTGTAGAGCGACGACAAGTGGAAGCCTGCGGTCTTGGCGCAGTTCTCTGGTGCCAATGCGCGCCACTCGCCGTGTTCCAGCATCCAGGTCTTGTGGTGCTCCAAAATCGGTGCATCGCAGGACTCACAGACGTAGGCGGCGCTCTCCGGCTGACCCTTTTCCCACCGCAGCTGCTCGAATCGCAGCCACTGGCGATGCGAGCAGTGTGGGCAGGGCACAAAGTAGCGTCGCTGATCAGATGCCTCATATTCCCGTTCGATGGCGCTCGCACCCGAGATCGTCGGCGTCGAGACGATGAAGATCTTGCGGCGCGCGAAGGTTCGGGTACGCGCTTCGGCCAGCGAAATCGCATCGCCTTCGCCCTCGACGTCCAGCGGATAGCCATCCACCTCGTCGAGGAACAGATAGCGCACTGGCATCGATCGCAGTCCGACCGCGCTGTTGGCGCCCGTCATTACCAGGACGCCGCCCCGGAACTCCTTCGCGAGAATGGTGTTGCCCGAGTCCCGGCTCCTGGCCGGTGCAATTAGCTCGGCCAGAACACCCGACTCCTCGATCAGCGGATCGATACGCTGCTTGGAGTTGCGCTTGGCCATTTCCACTGTCGGCCACACAGCCATCATTGGCCCTGGCGCGTGGTGGATCACGTAACCGATCCAGTTCGAACCCATCTCGGTCGCGCCGAGCTGGGCGGCCTTCATGAACACCACACGCTCGACCGGCGAGGTCGGCGACAGGCAGTCCATGATCGCCTTCAGGTACGGCGTGCGGCTGGTCCGCCAGCGTCCCGGCTCAGCGGATGCCTTGCTGGAAAGCATCCGGTGCCGATCCGACCATTCGGATACGGTCAGCAATGGGTCCGGCGTCAGTCCTTCGCGCCAGGCGCGCTCGATTTCCGCCGCGCCCTCGTAATCCACATCCAGCATCAGTCCACCCGAGGACGAAGTTCGCCCAGCTCTTGCAGGTGATCGCGCACAGCGGATTCCAGCGCCACGTGCATGGCGTGCGGATCGACATCGAGCTTGGCGGCCATCTGCGCCGAGATGCGCGCGGGCCAGTTGAGCCACGCATCGCGCTCGGAGCGCGCCAGCTTGAATACATGCGCGATGGCCTGTGGCCGATCGACCAGCTCACCTTTGAGACGGGCCAATCGCACCTTGTTGGTTTGCGCCTTGACCACTTCGTTGACCGTGCGCGCTTGGAGCAACGACGTGCCACCCGTGGGCAAGGCGGCCGGTCCATCGGTCGACGGTGTGCCTGACTCCGGTACGACCACTTTCGTCGCCTTGGCACGGGTGCCTGCCTTGGGCGCATCCGAGTTGCGCGTCCACTCGCGATCTGCGCGGTCGGCATCGATGGTTCCGTCAGCTTCTGGCGTGATGCGCCCGGCGCGAATCGCCTTGTGAACAGCGGTGTCGGTCACGCCACGGTGGCGGCCGTAAGCGCGTATCGAAATGCCCATGGTGAGAACCGGTGGCCCCTTCAATCATTTGATCGTCATTCCTCTGGATTGAGCTTGGCTTCCATCTGGAACAGCGCGTTCATGTCATCAGCATCAACAACGTCACAAGGAGACGCACATGACCAGGCAAGACGACAAACCCCTCGAAAACCTGCTCCAAAAGATTGCGCTAGACCACCTGTTCATCGAGTCCTTGGAGACTCGCAACAGCGACCGAATGGACTTCCACGATGTCAGCGTCTGGGCCGTCAAAAGCGCCCTGATGGCCGCTTACGAGGCGGGTCGGCAGGCTGCGAAGTCGGACTGAGAAAGAAGCGGAAAACGCTTGGCTTCAATTGCGAACAGCGCGTTCATCACGTCACCCCATCAACCACTGCCAAGGAGCAGAAAATGACCACCACCCAATTCACCCCAGCCCAGCACGCGATACTGGCCTACGCCCTCGAACACACCGGCGGCAAGATCGACTGGTTCCCCGACAACATCAAAGGCGGCGCTCGCAAGAAGGTCATCGACGGCCTTTTTAATCGTGCCCTGATCACCACCGACGGTACCGATTGGTTCGTTGCCGCCGAGGGCTACGACGCGATGGGGCGGGCTCGTCCCGCGCCTGTCGCGTCAGACCCCGAGATCGAAGCCGCCGTGACGACAGCCGAGGCCACGTGGGCCAAGGCGACCGCCACAGCGCAGCCCAAACCGCGTACCCGCGAGAACAGCAAGCAGGCCGAAGTGCTCCGGATGCTGCAGCGCCCCGAAGGCGCCACCATTGCTCAGATCTGCGGTGCGACCGGATGGCAGGCGCATACCGTGCGCGGCACATTTGCCGGAGCCTTCAAGAAAAAGCTTGGTCTGACCATCGTTTCGGACAAGGCCACGGGTGGTGAGCGGATCTACCGGATTGCCTGATCAGAAAGATCGAGAAAGAGGCCAAGACCCGCTTGGCTTCTCAATCGAACAGCGCGTTACTAGGGGTGTCGCAACGATCAGACCCCAAGGAGCCAACGATGAACACCACGAACCAGATCCCTGCTACCCAGAACGAAAGCTGGGGCTTTTGGGGCACGATGAACGAGCGCGCCAGCGCCGCGTGGCCCTTGGCGATGACCGCCGTCTCGAACGCCACGAGCCAGCCCCTCGAGTCGGTACGGGTCTTCCTCGACAGCCGCCACGGACGCCACTTTGCGGACGATGTCCAGAACGGGCTGTACCAGGGGCAGATCCTGGCAGAAGCAATCAACGCCGCCACTCAGCGCTGGATGAGCTGGACGATTGGCCGCCAGACCAGCAAGCAGTACGGCATCCCGCGCGGCCTGCCTTACCTGACGGGCTTTGTGATTCACTGCGAGATCGTCGAGGACTCGCTCGTCGCCTGATCATCGAACAACGCGCCATCCGACTCCCGGGTGGCTTGCTTGCGTGTCCAGCCCTGCCAACGGCGCACGATCACATCGACGTACTTCGGATCGAGTTCGATCATCCGTGCCACGCGCCCCGATTTCTCTGCGGCGATCAGCGTCGTGCCTGAACCACCGAACGGATCGAGCACTACGTTGCCGGGACGGCTCGAATTGCGAATCGCCCGCTCGACCAGTTCCACCGGCTTCATCGTTGGGTGCAGGTCGTTTTTCTGCGGCTTCTTGATGTTCCAGACATCGCCCTGATCGCGGTCGCCACACCAGTGGCGTTGCGCGCCCTCACGCCATCCGTACAGGATCGGCTCGTACTGGCGCTGGTAGTCGGCGCGGCCCAGCGTGAAGGTGTTCTTGGACCAGATGATGAACGTCGACCACTTGCCACCGGCGGCGCGGAATGCGGCCTGCAGCACATCCAGTTCGCTGGACGACATCGCCACGTAGATTCCACCCCGGCAATGCGCGATGGTCGGCGTCAAAGCTGCCAGCAGGAAATCGTAGAAGCCGTCTCCCAGGTTGTCGTTGAGGATTGCGCGATCCTTGCCGCGCATCTTGTCCTTGGCGCTGTTTGCGTAGTTCACGTTGTACGGCGGATCGGTGAAGACCATGTCTACCTGCGTTCCATCGAGAAGGCGGTCGTAGCTCTCCGCCACGGTGGAGTCGCCGCATAACAGGCGGTGGCCACCCAGTAACCAGACGTCGCCCGGGCGCGAGATGGGTGTCTCGGACACATCGGGCACCGCATCGTCATCGGTTTCGCCCTCGCCATCCGGCTCATCGCCCGCCATCAACTCGGCCAGCGCGTCCGCATCGAAACCGGTAAGCGACAGATCGAAGTCGGCGTCCTGCAGGTCAGTCATTTCGATGCGCAGCATCGCCTCGTCCCAACCCGCGTTCTCGGCGATGCGGTTGTCGGCGATCACCAGGGCTCGGCGCTGCGTGGGGCTCAGATGGTCGAGCACGACCACCGGCACAGCCTCGAGCCCGAGCTTCTGCGCAGCAGCAAGCCGTCCGTGTCCGGCGACGATCACCCCATCGCTGCCTGCCAGGATTGGATTGGTGAATCCGAACTCGGCGATCGACGCGGCGATCTGTGTCACCTGATCGTCCGAGTGGGTGCGCGCATTGCGGGCGTATGGCACCAGCTTGGCCGTCGGCCACTGCTCGATCTTGTCGGCCAACCAGGAAGCGCTCATTGCTCGGCCTCCGTGGTTGGCTGTCGTTCCTTGGCGACCTCGTCGAAGGACTGGCCGGTGGCCAGCAGCGTGACCGGAACGCCTGGATGGTTCTGTTGGAAGCGTTTGATGGCGACATCCACGTACTCCGGCGCGATCTCGACGGCGCGGCAGACGCGACCGGTGCGTTGGGCAGCCAGCATCGTCGTGCCGCTGCCACCGAACGGATCGAAGACGATGTCGCCCGAATCCGTGTAGGCGTCGATGGCGAACGCCGGCAGCGCCACCGGGAACACGGCCGGGTGGTCGATGTCCTGACCGATCTTGCCTTTGTGGCGCATCACGCGGATCACCGAGTCGGGAATCCGGGTGTCCTGCGTCGGCTGCCCCTTGTGCGTCCAGCCGCCGACTTCGCCATCCTTACTGCGCATCGCCGTGGATGAACCATCGGCACGCAGATGCGACTCCTGGCCCGCATGCTTACAGGGCACGATCTTGTTGGGCTTGCGGCTCTGCCGGTTGAAGTGGAATACGAACTCGAAGCTCGGGGCGAAGCGCCCGGCCCAGTCTCCAGGCATGCCCGGACCTTGATCCCAGACGTACCAGGCGAAGCGCCGCCAGCCTTGGGTGCGCATCCAGCCGAGCCACGCGTCCCAATACGGGATGACTTCGTTGTCGCGGTGGATCAGCCCGAGGTTGACCAGCACCTGCCCATCGTCGGCCATCGGCACATTGCCGAACACACCGCGCATCAGGCCATCCCAATCCGCGATGCCGCCGCTGGTGTAGTCGCGCTGGTTGCCATAGGGCGGCGAGGTGAAGCACATGCGCGCCGCGTCGCCCTGCATCAGCGTGGCGACCACAGTCCGGTCGGTGGCGTCACCGCAGATCAATCGGTGAGGGCCGATGGCCCAGACGTCACCGATGCGGGAAACCGGCACGGCAGGCGCATCGGGCACGTCGTCTGCGGCGTTCGGTTCATCGGCATTTTGCGCCTGGCTGATATCTTCAGCTGCCGCGTCATCCGCCAGTAACGCCTCGATCTCCGCATCCTCGAAGCCGGTTAGCGCCAGGTCGTACCCAGCCTCGGACAACTCGGCCAGTTCCAGTGCCAGCAGTTCCTCATTCCAACCGGCATCAAGTGCCAGCCGGTTGTCGGAGATGACGTAGGCGCGCTTTTGTGACGGTGACAGGTGAGCCAGTTCGATCACCGGTACTTCATCGAGTCCCAGCTTGCGCGCGGCAGCCATGCGGCCGTGGCCGGCGATGATGCCGTTATCACCATCCACCAGGACCGGGTTAGTCCAGCCGTACTCGACGATGCTGGCGGCGATCTTGGCCACCTGCTGGTCGGTGTGCGTGCGCGGATTGCGGGCGTAGGGGATCAGCGCCTCGACCTTGCGGTACTCGACGTTGAGCATGTTCAGAATCAGTTCCTCGAAAAAGAAAACCCGCCGACGGGAAACCGTGGGCGGGCTCGTGATCTGTGCTGGATGCGGTGGGTGCAAACTGCAAACCCTGCAAACCTAGGTTTGCAATCTGACGCTAAAAAAGCGCCGCGCTCGCGCCCCCCGCATTGCTTTCTGGCCAGGAAGGACCCATTGCAATAGGTCGTGGCCATCGTGGGCCGGAAACGACGAAGGCCACAGATCGCTCCGTGGCCTTCACGCACCCAATGCTCGCAAGATTAGCCGTAATACTAGCGAAAAAACCTCAGGATGTTGCACGCCAAAAAGCGGCTGAAACCCGCAGCCTTACGAAGGATTCCGAGCGGCTTCGCGACTGCTCGCAACTACACCCAACGTCAGCGGAAATTGATGGCTGCCCCGTGGTTCTTCTCTGTTCGCAGTTGCTCCACCACAATCTCCAATGCCTTCTGCCAATGGCGCCAGGCGGTCGTCCGGTCGCAGCCAAAACGGCAACAGACCTCCTTCCACGGGTAGCGCTGTGCCCGCATCCAGACGAGGTGGCGCTGTTCCTCCTCAAGCCACTGGACCCACCGCATGGTCTCCAACATCCGATCGATTGCTGCGGGATCTGGCGGGTAGTAGCGCGGGAGCGGTTCCTCGCCGAGGTTTTCCCAAGGCATGCGCTTGATCGCTGGCCAGCAGTTGAAGTAGCCCTGTACGCGAACCGGAGGCAGGCGGTGGGCGGTTCGTGCGGCCTCGATGAACCGGTCCGCCACAGTCTCGATCGTCCACTCAGCCATGTCGATGCTCCTTCGGCCCGTACAGCCGTTCACCGATCCGGCGCAGCAGTTCACGTTCGACCCAGTCGAGTCGCGCGTCGTCGGGCGAGATCACCAGGATCTGTTGGTCGCGCCAGCCCTCGCGCTTGATCTGCTCCGGATCGGGTCGCGGATCGGGCTGCAGTCGAGCCAGGGCACACCGGTAGACGGGAGTCGGAACCTTCATCTCACACCTCCTGCGTCTCGATGGCCCAGTGCAGGATGGCAATGGCATCGGCTTCGTTGTCGTCGGCAGGCGTGTGGCCACGCAGCTGAACGGCGCCGATCATCTGGTCCTTGCTCGCGTTGCCTTTGCCGGTGGCGTGCTTCTTGATCGTGCCCACCGGAACGCCCTGGTACGGGATCTGGTGGTGCTCGCACCATGCGGTGAGGTGGGCCATGAACCCGCCGTAGGCGTGTGCCGCATCGACGCCGGCATGGCGGCGGACTTCCTCGAAGTACACCGCATCGATGCCATCGCAGGACTGCTTGATCTCGGTGAGCCAGCGCTTGAAGCGAAGGTAGCGCATGCCGCCACCCTCAAAGCGCTGCGGTTTGAAGGATTCAGATCCGCTGGTCACGGTGCCATCGCGGTCGCGTACCGCCCAGCCGGTCTGTGTGCCAAGGTCCAGTGCCAGGATCGAGGGTACGGATGGCCGCCGATGATCTGAGCCCGGGTGGCCGGCAAGCCCCCGACGTAGGGTAGAGGGACCCTCTGGTCCCTCTCCTACGTAGTAGGAGGGGGAGTTTTCGCCAACTGGAGAAAGGGAGAAAGTCCAGCAACCACGCGGGTTTGCGCCAGTTGGCAAGTTGGCAGCGTTGCCAACTGCCAACTGCGGGACATTCCCAGCAATGTCCTGATTTACCTGGACTTCCAGTTGGCAGAGGTTTGCCAACTGCGGGCAGTTGGCAAGAAAATGAGTGCAGTTGGCAACGGCTCTGCCAACTGCCGATTGGGCATTGTTCATGGGGCCTCCGGATCGTTCAGTTCGTCGTGATAGACCCACACGTCAGGGTTCTCGACGGGCATCGAGGCGCCGGAATGCGGGCACTTGTAGTGGGTGGGGAGCACCGTGTGCTCGCGCATCGGCAGCTCGCCGGTGGCGGTATCCACATCGCCTGCGGGCATGCGCAGGACCATGCCTTCGACGCAGAGATATCCGAACTTGGTGCGGCCGCTTGAGGGCAGACCGTAGTCAGCCGCGTTGCGGAAATACTTGATGTAGCCCTGAGTCGAGAGCGCGGAGACGCGTTCGCGGATGGTGCGCTCGCCGCCCAGACCGGCCTTGCCCTCGAAGGACTCCGCGAACTGGTTGGCGGTGTAGCAGCGTCCGTTGCCGGCCTCCTCAAACAGGATCTGAAGGATCGCGTCGCGTTTGCGGCGGCGCTCGGCATCCAGTCGCTGGCCGTAGTCCTTCATCACCAGCCGCTCGTTGGCATCGACCTCACGCCACTCGCCGTTGATCTTGTCGACATGCCGCTGTGGTATGGCCGCACCGTTGCGCAGTTCATAAATGAGCTGGCGAGTCGTGCGCGTTTCATCGGGTCGGAACAGCAGCATTCCGGTCGAGTAGTAACCGCGCAGGCTTCCTGCTCCGGCCAAGGCCTGGAACGGGTCTTCCTCAAATTGCTTCTTGCCGAGCTTCTTGGTGTGGTGAGCGAGGATCACCCCGGCGTCCGGATTGACCGCCTGACGAATCCGATCCACCCGCTGTGACAGGAAGAACAGCATGGCGCCGTTGTCGTTCTCGCCACCGGCATCGCCGCCGTCGAACACATTGCGGATCGGATCGATGGCGATGATGTCCGGGGTCGCTCCGCCAAAGGCGTTCGCGATCGCTGGAATTACCTGCGCCAGACCGGCGTCGTCGAGCACCATCCGCAACTGCGGGGTGGCGACGAAGTTGGCGCGGGCGTCCAGAAGCCGATGTGACGGCAGGCGGATATCCTTCACGCGCTCGCGCAGGTAGTGGTACTGGACCTCGGCCTGCAGGTAGAACACCCGCAGCGGACGGGGTGGGTGCATGCCGAGAAAAGCAGCGCCAGCCGCCATGTGTGCCAGCCAAGACAGCAGGAAATCACTCTTGCCGACCTTGGGCGCGCCGCCGAACACCAACATGCCTGCCGGCGTCAGCACGCGCGGCGAGATCAGGTCCGGTGGCAGCGGTGAGTTGTCGTCGAGTAGTTCACCCATCGTGAAGGTGGGCAGAGAGGGAACCGCTGCCTTGACCACGCGTCGTTCGCCCTGGCTGATGAATGCTGCACAGTCGAAGCCTTCGTCGACAGCGTCTGCGGCGTCCCACTTGGCTGGCTTGTCAGTCGGCGGCACCAGGATGGCCACGGATGTACTGCCTGCAGACACGCAAGCACGCGCTGCGCTCTCTGCGTAGTCCCAGCCGGGTGCATCCCGGTCTGGCCAGATGACCACGGATTTCCCGGCCAACGGATGCCAGTCGGTTTTGTCGACCGGTGCCTTGGCGCCGTTCATCGCGGTGGTGGCCGCAATGCCGCAGGCGATCAATGCCGCCGCACACTTCTCACCTTCGACCAGGACGACCTCTCGCGCCTTCGAGATGACCGGGAGGTTGTAGAGCGGCCTGGGGTCGGGGGCGCGCCACATGCGGGCGCGAACATCCCAGGGGCGGTATTCCTTGCCGGTCGGTGGGTCGTAGCGGTAGACGCAGGCGATCAGTTCGCCCTCGGGTGACAGATAGTCCCACTTGGTTGTGTACGCGCCGAGGTCGTCCATCGGCACGCTGCGAACATCGCGGCGCATCGGCGTGATGTTCGGGGGAGCAAGACCGAGCCACTGCCGGATCTCTCCGGCGATGCGTGGGAAGTCGCTGCGGGCGGAGCGCCCCTGCGACCGCGCCCACAGATCGATGACATCGCCGCCCTCGTCGGTGGAGAAGTCTTTCCACAGACCGCGCCGTGGTCCGTCCAGCTCAACCACCAGACTCTTGCCAGGGTTGCCATCGACATCACCGACGTAGAACTTGCCACCCCGGATGCGCCCCTGCGGAAACAGGTAGTGGAGGACGGCATCGAGCCGGTCCAGCAACCCTGCACGCAGCGCATCGGTGTCGGAGGCCAGTTCGTCGCGCTGCTCGGGCGCGTCATTGAAATCGAGCCAGATGATGTTGTCGGTCATCATGTCGAACCCCAGCAGCGGTCCTGCCAGGGGCAGAACTTGCACTCGACATGCGTCGGCGTGGTCGCGTGGCGCGGCAACAGTTCCTGGCTGACCGTCGCCGTGATAACCCGTACCGCGCGATCAGACATGCGCTGTGCCAAGCCGCCGTCGAAGGGCACCAACTCGAACCAGATCTCCTCGGAGTCCTTGTTGATGGCGGTGAACAACGCCGGGTTCGCAGAGACGCCAGGAATGCTGGCTTCCATGTAGGCCTGGTAGACGGCCATCTGCGCGGCATAGACCGGTTTGGATTTGCTGACGCCGTGCTTGACCGTATCCCGCCAGGACTTGTCGTTCATGGTCTTGCACTCCCACAGGGCCGGATAGCTCATTTCCAGCTCTGTGGGGCCGCCGTTCAGCACGCCATCGACGTGCCCTTGAATGCGGCCGCCTGCAACTGAAAAGCCGAACTGACCGCCGCTGGCCTTTTGCGTGTACAGATCGAATCCAGCCTTGCGCAGCCAACGGATGGCCAGCTCTTCGAGGGCGTGCCCCACCTCGAAGACGCGCAGCACGCGACCTGGAATATCTCGACCTGGATCGACAGGGGTTTGCAGATACTCGTATTGCAGCGCGCGCTCGCAGGCAACGCCCAACCGAGACGCACCGAGATAGTTGCGACGGGGTTGGTTGTCACGATCGGCGCTTAGTGCAGCGTCGATGAGCACGCCGATCTGCTCGTGGATCTTGGGACGGTGATTGAAGTCCAGCATCAGAACGGCACTCCCGTCGAAGCCGGCTTGCCTTGCCGGGCAAGCCGCTCCTCAAGAAAGGCGCGGTCTTTTTCCGCCATCCGCTCGTGCTCGACGAGCATGTGTTCTTGGTAGGCAGTCACGACTACGTCGATCAGCATCAGCACTTCGTCTTTGCTGTAGTCCGCCAGCGGTCGCTGCATACCGATGGAGCCGACATACTCGCCAAGCGGCGCCAGGCAGGACGCCATAGCGGCGACCTCCATATCACTGGGATCGATCATGTGACCTCCCGTCTTTTCCATGAGCCGCGAAAAAGCGCTCTGGCAGCGCATGGAGCAGAACACCCAGCGGTCTGAGTAGCGTCGTGGGTCGCTGCGCGGGAGTCGTGAATTGAAGTAGCCGAAGCCCTTGGCCTTTCGGGAGCAGATTGCACATTTCACGCTGCCTCCCGATGGGCATCGTTGGCAGCCACCACGAGGCGCTGAATCGACGACTTGTTGAACTGGAAGGACAGCAGCGCCGAGGCCTGATAGCGCGTCATGCCAAAGTCGGCGCGCAGCGCCTGCGGCAAATACTGCAATTGCTTCGCGGTCGGCGGTTCGTTCAGCCAGCGCCGGGTCTTGTGCGCGGAGTCGGCCGACTCGCGGTCGTTCAGCCAGTCATCGGCTTTGGCCATGCAAACCGTGCGGTCGCCGACAGCCAACAAGCGCGGCTGCAGATCCTTACCTCCGCCTACGGCGTGCCAGCGCCCATTCAGGAAGAACACGCCGCCCCAGGCGTTGAAGCCGGTCGCCATCAGTGCGTCGTCGCAGCCGAACAGGTCGCACCAGCGGAAGTTGGAGCGCTTGAGCAGATCGATCTCGGTCATCACGAAATCGGCCAGCGCATCACCTTCCTCGGTGGTCTCGTTCTCCCATACGAATCCGCACAGCGGACATTTGCGGCAGCCGAGCGGGACGGTGGCTTCACAGGACGGGCAGTCCTTGGTGGGCGCTTCGCCGTGATGCTGGTGTCCGTCGAGATTGACGTCCTGCTCCAATGAGCCGTGCATCAGCGTCGCGGTGCCGAAGTCCAGGACCACGCAATCAGTCTTGATGACGCCCGGATGCTCGACCGGATCAACGGTGCGCAGGCCGCGCCCAATCATCTGGGTCAGCGTCGACTTGTGCGAGCTCGGTCGCAGAAGAACAACGCAGGAGGTGGGCGTGAAGTCGTACCCTTCAGTCAGCACAGCCACATTGACCACGACCTGCGCGTTGCCGGATTCGTAGTCGGTCAGCCTTGCTTTTCGCTCTGCGTCTGAGAGTTCACCGTGCACGATCACGGCGGACACACCGACATTCTGAAATGCCTGGCGCACGCACTCGGCATGGGCAACGGTCGAGCAGAACACGATCGTCTTGCGGTCGCCGGCCTTCTCGCGCCAATGGCGGATCACGGCATCGGTGATGGGCGTCTTGTTGAGAATGGCCTCGACTTCCGTCATGTCGAAGTCGGTGGCCGTGCGCCGGACCCGCGTCAACTGTTCCTGCGCGCCGACGTCGATGACGAAGGTGCGGGGCGGCACGAGATGGCCGGAGGCGATCAACTCGCCGAGGGTGATTTGGTCCGCGACGTTGCTGAAGACCTCCCGCAGTCCCTTGCCGTCACTGCGGGCAGGCGTCGCCGTCACTCCGAAGATCTGGGCGCGCGGGTTCTTGTCCAGCACCCGATCGATCACGCGGCGGTACGACGCAGAGGCTGCGTGATGCGCTTCATCGATCACGAGCAGATCGAGGATCGGGATAGCCGCGAGATGGTTGTCGCGTGACAGCGTTTGCACCATCGCGAACGTGGCGCGCCCGGACCAAGATTTGTCCTTGGCATCGAACACGGACGTGCTGACGCCCGGATTCACCCGTGCAAACTTGGTCAGGTTCTGGCCGGTCAGTTCATCGCGATGGGCAAGGATGCAGGCTTTGGCATCCGGCTCAGCCAACAAGCTGCCGGCCACCGCCGACAGCATGATGGTTTTGCCGGACCCGGTGGGGCCAACAGACAGTGTGTTGCCGTGCTGGGCGAGAGCCGCCAAGGAGCGCTCGACCAACAGGGCTTGGCGGGGACGAAGCATCATGGCGGCGTCCCCCTTACTGTGCCCAGCTCGGACGACCCGGCACGGAGGCACGGCCCGTGGCCTGGGCATAGGCATTCGAGCCGTTTGCGGGTGCAGGCGCCGGCGTCTTCGCCACTCCCTGCGCGCCACCCATGAGGGCGGCGTAGTCCTTGTGGTCCGGCGTGATGGCCGCCTTGATGACGCTCTTGTCCTGACCGTTCTGGTCCTTGTCCCAGTCGACTTTGCCGAGAAACTCGATGCCATCGAGATCGGCAAAACCGCTGATGCGGCGCGCGTTCTGCGCGGCAGGACTGTTATCGCCAGGATGAACGCCGCGCGCTGAGTTGAGGATCGCCTTCACGAAGGTGCGGCCCATGTTGGCCCACTCGGGGCCCTTCGGGCTGTGCAGGCCAATCAGCGACCACATCTTGCGACGAGCGAACTCACCCTCCATCACGACGAACTCGCAATTGAGGTACACCGAGCCGGTGTTGTCGTTGCGGGTGGCGTAGCCGCCGGTCCATCCCTGCGACGGATCATCGAAGCCACCCGGCTTGATGGTCATGCGGACGCGCACCAGCGAGCCTTTGGGGATCAGGTCGAAAGAGGTCTGTTCGGAAGCAGAATTGAAATCGAAGTAGGTCATGATCAGGACTCCTGAGTCGAAGTGGATTCGGGGATGGCAGCGGGCGCAGGGCGCGCGAAATCGAGCCGTTCGGTAGCTGGCCTGGCCGGGCCTGCGATCTTTTCCATGAGGCGGCCGAGGTGCGGCTCCTCGATCGGATCGAGCCGCCCGGAGCGGTCCTTGGCGGGGTAGCCCCATGCGTTCAGCGTGTGGCAGACGAAGGCGCGGTAACTGGCACCGTCATCGGCCTTCAGCTCGGCCAGCGTGACGACCTCATCGACGATGCCGGGCAGCTCCAGTCCGGTTTTCGAGCCGTCGATCTGCAGCGAGAACACGCGTCGATTGAAGTCATCCAGCCGCTCGTCGAGGATGCCGACGAACCACACGTTCTTGCCTCGCGTGTGCTGCAGGTGGGTCAGCCAGGCGATCATTTCCTGGCCCATCAGCCCGTATGCACCCCGGCTGTCAGGTTTGCCGGTCTTCTCGGAGTAGGCCTGTGGTTGGCCCTTGGACCATTGCAGGCACAAGCGTCCGGCCACGGTGATGGAGTCGACGAACACGGTGTCGTACTTGTCCAGGACCGTCGGATCACCGAAGCGCACACACACGGCATCGAAGTGGGCTTGGCTGAACGGCTGGTCGTCGCGCAGCGCCGGGTTCGGTCCACCGATGTACACCGCGAAGTCACGGCACTCCTGCCAAGTGCGCGGGCGGATCGTGTCACCGGCCCAGCCCTCGACAGCGAGATCTCCAGCCTCAAGATCAAAGAACAGCGTGGCAGTGGGTTTCAGCGTCCAGAGTTGCGAGGTTTTGCCGATGCCGCTCTTGCCGACGAGCACGCCTTTCACGCCACGGCGCTCGGCCAGGCGCTGGTCTGCAGTAATGATGGGGAGACTCATTTGCCGGCCTCCTCGGTGCTGATGTTGGCGAACGCGTCAGCAACGGTGGTCATGCCGAGTGCGCCACGCTTGCGGGCCATTTCGTACAGGTCGCGAAGACCACTCAGGCGCCGATGGATAACGCGGGTTTCGGACTCCATGCCCTGGATCGCGAATGCCACGTCATCGATGGTGGCGTCCTCGAGGCGACGCACGACTTCGTCGGGGCGGTTGCCGTCCAGCGCTGGGATGCGGATGGTTTCGGGCAGATCCCGCAGGTACATCTCCGGCTGTTTGCGAAGCAGTTCGAGCAGCGTAGGTTTGGTTTTCATGGCGATTACTCCTGAAGCAGAGCGAGACGAAAGCCCGGCTTGCCGGTCTTGAGGGTGCGTGCCGGGGCGAAGGCGCTCTTGATCGAGTCAGGCCACGCGTTGAACTTGGTTTCCGAGATCCGGTAGCTGGTGTCCACGTACTCGGATGGGTCATCACCGTTGGCTGCAATGCGACGGGTGATCTCGGCGAGCCGTGTCTGATCCCAGTCGACTTTCTTGGGAAGATCGGCGGTGATGCGGACATGGCCGTCGTCGAAATGGACGACGCCGGTGTCCTTGCCTGCCGCCAATCGCAGCTGGTGTGCGCGGTCGGCGTACTTGAGATCCAGTGCGCGATCGACGTGCTCAACGATCGCCTTGGCTGCAGCCAGGAGATCAGCGGCATCGTTCTTCAGCTGGAACAGCGATTCGCTGGCAAGCGCAGCGAGCTCGCCGGCAGGGGTGGTCAGGACCTCGTCGGGGGAGATGCGGTTCATAGGGCGCCTCCGGCATTGACGCGTTCGGAGGTGCTCTTGCGCAGGCTCTCGGTCTCGTAGGCTTCGATGTCCTCGATGCGGTACAGGACGCGGCCTTGGAGCTTCAGAAATACTGGGCCGATGCCTTCAGAGCGCCAGCGTTCAAGCGTTGCTTCGCTGACTCCCCAACGTTCGGCCAACTGGCATTGATTCAGATGTTTGACACTCACGATGCACTCCTTCTGGTTGTTGCGAATTCGTGAGGTCAGTTTCGAAGTCGGCCTGTGCGGGCGTCTTCCGCCGCCATGTACGGGCTGATGTACGGGCGCAGCCGCTGAGGGGAAAAGCGGGGTCCAGAAAGCAAAAAACCGCCCGAAGGCGGTTCTGCGTGGTGCTGCTAACAGGTAGCTGGTCAATCTCGTCGGAAGCCATACTTCCCCTTTTCAGGGTTGTCGATGTAGTCCTCCCAGTCGGTGTTGCCACTGAATAGGTTCTGCATGCGCTGACTGCGAGCCGTCTTCTTGTCTGCATAGGCTGCGCCGAGAATTTCAGCGGCTGGGAGAAGCCACCTGTCGTTGATGGCCTGCTCGAACATGTAGCGGACTGCAGCAGCCTGGCGTTCGCCTTTGATCGTCCATGGCTTGGTCTTTGTGCGGATGGTCAGTGTGTTGGTGTATTCGTCAAAGTGCACCGGCAATACGGGTCGGATCGCGCCATCGGGCGGGGTCGCCAGGATGCGATGCAGCAAATCCATGTCGATGCATGGCGTCGCGACGTAGTCGACGATTGCATCTCGAAGCGACGCGAAGCGGTAGCTGCGAGGTGGGCGCACAAACTGCGGCAACACTCCGCCGGACGAAAGAATCAGGCCTTGCTCAGGAAGACTTGTCTGGCTGAAGTGCCGAAAAACTTGGTCGACGGATTGCGACAACCCGCGAACAAGCCAGATATCTGTCAGCGCTGGTCCGACTCTGGCCTTTCCCAAATGCCAGAGGAAAGCGTCCAGCAGGGGCGTTTCAATCCCCTTACGCAGCGCCTGCGCGATACCAAGAAGATCGGCGACTACATTCAGGATTGCAGTGGGGCGAACGCTGTAGACAGCGACCTCAGCAGCGGGGACAAATTTCCATCGAAATGTCTCAGGGCAGCGGTAGCGATAGCGATCAGCCTGGTCGTCCTCTGTCAGGTCTACATGGACGCGATCGTCGTCGAGCGGTGCTGGGTAGCTCCCGGCGTAGCCAACGCAATCGGCCCATTGTTCCAGCTGCTTCGCGGTCAGCGACGTCTGTCCCAGAACGCTCCAACCGGGCACCCCATAAAGTCGCTGTCCATCGCCACCGACAATCGGCTGCCCTGACTGCTCGAACAGGTCGATCAGATCAAGCAGCGACTGCGTCGGCAGGGGCTTCAACGACATGGCCGATCTCCTTCACCAGATTCCATTTGGCCAGCAGGCGATCGCACAACGCCCGGTCCCTTTCCCGCTTCGTCTTGATGTTGCACTTGTTGTCGTCACGCAGAATCACGGTGATGGTGCGCGCACGGTCTTTGCCGACCTTTTTCACTTTGATGGACAGCTTGGCGTAGTTCAGGTGGTGATCGCGGAAGTCGAAGGTGGGGCTGATCAACGACCGAGCAGCCGCATAGATATCGTCGGCGTCCTTGGTCCAGATTTTCACCAGCAGCGACCGGCCATTAGCGGCGGCGTAGCCGAGCTCCACGACCTTGACGAAGGCCACTGATTCGCTGGCGATGTCGAAGTTTCGTGGTCCCGCCAGGCTCTGGTAGTCGTACTGTTTGAGCGGGATCTTCTCGCCGCTGATGGGCGATTGCAGCAGGGAGTCGGCCACGATACGAGCCAGCGCTTCGCGCCCATCCGTGTCCTTCGACAGCACCTCCAGGTGCCCATTGGCCGGCTCATAGGTGATGTGTGAAGACACCGCGCGGATTACCTCTTGTGGCACTAGTTCGCTGGCCTGCACGCAGTCGATGATTTCCGGCGGACGGTTGTGGTGGATGCTGATCTGGTAGAGGTCCACGTCTTCGCCGGTCTGCGTATCGGGCCGCAGGCGCTTGAAAATCTGGATCGCGACAGCGTCATCGGAACACCCGAGTTGCTGGGCAACGGTCTGATGGAACGCCGTCTTGGCCGCCGCATCGTCGAGTACCGCAAGTTTGGCGGGCGCCATGAAACCCGAGTAGCAGGACGCGCTTTGCCGAAACACGTCCGCCTGGCGGGCGTTCAGCGCTTCCTCGAAGAGCGAGGGCTCGTTGATATGAAGCCATAGCGCGCGCTGGTACTGGTTCGGGATCGCGGCGAAGGCTTCCCGGGCGGCGTCATCGAATATGTCGTCCTTGAAGCCGTCGATGACGTCCTGGCCAGCGCCATCCGACAACAGCACGATCCGTTCGGCCACTTCCTCGATCCGCTGCCGCTCACTCACCCCAAGGGCGGACAGTACGGCCTCCATCTGCTCGCGCTGTTCCTTTTTCGGCGTCTTGGCGTCCGGGTCCGGCATGGCCAGGCTGAATTCATCCACCATGAATTCACGGAACACTGCCGGCGGCAGGTGGCCCAGGAGCTTGGTCAAATTCTCTGCATCATTCATCTACATACCCCTAAAAAGGTTTGGATTGGCTTGGTATCAGCCCCGACGGCCCCTTTTCATGAGTGGGGTGTGCAGACCGATGGCGTTCGGTGTGCCGAACGGTTACGATTGTCTCGGACTGATACGGGGTTTGTCAAGCAGGTACGAACTCGTTCGGCACAGTGGTATTATTTTCGGACTGACGCCAACACATGAGGAGATAACGGTGCCATCGCCCTTGGGGGACAAGATCCGCGCATTGCGGAAGCAGAAGAAGCTCAGCCTGGAGCAGTTGGCTGAGCTGACGGACTCCAGCAAGAGCTACATCTGGGAGCTGGAGAACAAAGACGATCCGAAACCATCGGCCGACAAGATCGGCAAGATTGCCGCCGTCCTCGATGTCACCACGGAGTTTCTACTGATCGAGTCCACGGCCACGCCGGACGAGGCGGTGCTCGATGAGGCCTTCTTCCGCAAGTACAAAACCATGTCGGAGCCGGACAAGAAGAAGCTCCGCAAGATCCTCGAAGCCTGGGACGATGAATGACGGATGCGAAAAAGCCCATGGCCGAGGCCAACCGCATCTCGTCCATGCTCAACACGGTGATCGGTGCGGATCGGTTTCCGGTCAAGGTTGACGAAGCTGGCGCTGGAGTATTCGCGTCAGTGTTTCGCAGACTCGCCGATCGACAGGGTCGAAGGCACGGATCTGGAAGGTTTTGATGGTCTGCTGAAAGCCAACAAGGCGAAATCGAAGTGGCTGATCGTCTACAACAGCGCCACCCCGTCGGAGGGTCGCAAGCGCTTCACGATTGCGCATGAGTTCGGTCACTACATCCTGCACCGTCACCAGCAGGATATTTTTCAGTGCGGCGACGGTGACATCGAAACGGGCGACAACAACGAACGCGACATCGAGGTCGAGGCAGATCTGTTCGCCTCGACCCTTCTGATGCCGCTGGATGACTTCCGGCGCCAGGTGGACGGTCAACAGGTCAGTTTTGATCTGCTGGGCCACTGCGCCGACCGCTATGGTGTGTCGCTGACGGCCGCCGCCTTGCGCTGGACCGAGATTGCACCCAAGCGCGCCGTGCTGGTGGCCAGCCGCGACGATCACATGCTGTGGGCCAAGTCGAACAAGGCGGCGCTCAAGTCTGGCGCCTACTTTGCGACCCGCAAGAACACCATCGAACTGCCAAGTGATGCGCTGGCGCACAGCTACAACGTCTTTGACCTCACCGACAGCCGGACGGGGCGTGCCCAGTCCTGGTTTGCCCGTGAGCCTGCCAGCATGCCGGTTACGGAAATGATCCGAGTTGCTGGCCAGTACGACTACACGCTGACCTTGCTACTGCTGCCCGAAGCCGAGTGGCAGGGAGCACGCCACGACGACGAGGAGCCGGAGGAAGACACCTACGATCGTTTCATCCGCAACGGCCAGTATCCGGTGCGGTAACTTATGGCAAATCGATCATGACTGCTCACAAGTGGCAATTCGCCTCCCGTTTCCGCCGGCATGCGTTCGGCTGGCGATCCGACACGCCCGTGCAGCGGATCACGGAAGCCATTGCGGAGGTCAAGCAGGTCGCCCGCAAGGAGCCTGTGCTTGCCGCTGAGGGTGCCATCACCCTGCTGGAAAAACTCTCTCCGGCGCTTGAGCAGGTGGACAGTTCATCGGGTGCCCTGGGTTCGGCGGTCAACAAGGCCATCGATACCCTCGTGCCAATCATCGTCAAGGCCGACGTCGAGCCGAAGCAGCGGCAACGCTGGCTGGAGCGGTTATGGCAGGCCTTGCAGGACGACGAGATGCCCTACATCGAACTGCTGGGCGACTACTGGGGCAAGCTGTGCGTGACGCCAGAATTGGCATCGCACTGGGCCGACGAATTCATGCCGGTCGTCGAAAGCGTGTGGAGCCCGAAGGCGTCTGGCCACGGATTCTTCAAAGGCACCAGTGCCTGCCTTGCGTCCCTGTATGCGGCAGGCCGCCACCAGGAGTTGTTGGCGCTGATCGACAAGGCTCCATTCAAGTGGTGGCACGACCGGCGCTGGGGCGTGAAAGCATTGTCGGCGATGGGCAAGAAAGCGGAGGCAATTCGCTATGCAGAGGAGTCGCGCGGACTCAATGATCCGGGCTGGCAAATCGCCCAGTCCTGCGAAGCCATCCTGTTGTCGTCCGGCTTACTCGACGAGGCCTACTGCCGCTACGCACTGGAAGCCAATCAAGGCACGACCCACCTCGCCACGTTTCGCGCCATCGCCAAGAAGTATCCCAACAAGCAGCCGGAAGAGATCCTGCGCGACCTGATTGCCAGCACGCCTGGCGCCGAGGGCAAATGGTTTGCTGCCGCCAAGGATGCGGGCCTGTTCGATGTGGCGATCGAGTTGGCCGCGCGCAGCCCCACCGATCCGCGCACGCTGACCCGCGCCGCCCGCGACTATGCCGAGAAGCAGCCTGACTTCGCGCTGGCGGCTGGGCTGGCTGCGCTGCATTGGATCTCGCGCGGTCATGGTTATGAGATCACCGGGGGTGATGTGCTCGATGCTTACTCGGCGGTGGCCCAGGCGGCCGTCGGCGCAGGCGTGCCTGCCCAACGCATCAACGAGCAGATCCGGGCGATGACCGCCGGTGCGCAGCCCGGAAACTCGCTCATGAGAACGATCCTGGCCCGTCATTTGTCGAGCTGAACGGGACGCGCTTACCTCAATAGCCCGCACCAGCCCGCACGCATTCGAAACTCCCTCATGGCGTCGGCGGCAGTCCATCCGGACAATTTCACTGCATGTGAGTTTGACGGAGAGGACCGCTACCCATGCATCAAATCAACCATCTACCACCCGAACGGATGACGCCGGAGCAGCGTCGCCACGAGATCGCGTCTTTGCTGGCCAACGGCCTGGCCCGCCTGCGTATATGCGGTACAGAACAGTCCGCACACATCGCCGAAGAGGGCGAGTTTGAGCTTGGCTTCTCTGGCAACCAGCGCGTTCATTCAGACCCCGTCAACAAGACAACTACGGAGTCCAAATGAGCACGTCACTTTCAACGCCGCCATCGGTGGCAGCACAAATCGCCAGGTTGCCCGAACTGCCGATGGCAGAGATCAGATCGCTCTGGCAGAAACTGGTCGGCGGCGACACGCCCACGCACAACCGCCAGTTCCTGGAACGGCGCATTGCGTACCGGCTGCAGGAGGCAGAGTTCCGCAAGGTCGACGCCAACCTGCTGGATCGCAATCAGCGCCGCATCGCATCCCTGGTGGAAACCGGCACGGTGAAAAAGCGCGACCGCGATTACCGTCCGGCTGCCGGCACAATGCTGACCCGGGAATACAAAGGCGTCGAGTACCGCGTGATCGCGACCGCCGATGGCCAGTACGACTTCCAAGGCCGGATGTTTCCAAGCCTCTCGATGATCGCCCGCGAGATCACTGGCATGCGCTGGTCGGGTCCGCTGTTCTTTGGGCTCAGACCACCCTCCAATGCCAAGACCAAGCCGTCCACCAAGAAGAGAGGTGGACGATGAGCGAAGTCTTGAAGCGCCGCATGCGCTGCGCGGTTTACACGCGCAAATCCACCGACGAGGGATTGGACCAGGAGTACAACTCCATCGACGCCCAGCGCGATGCCGGTCATGCCTACATCGCAAGTCAGCGTGCCGAGGGCTGGATTCCGGTGGCCGACGATTACGACGATCCAGCCTTCTCGGGCGGCAACATGGAGCGCCCGGCACTGCGCCGCATGATGGTGGACATCGAGGCCGGCAAGATCGATGTGGTCGTGATCTACAAGATCGACCGACTGACGCGCAGCCTCGCTGACTTTTCCAAGATGGTCGAAGTGTTCGAACGCTATGGCGTATCGTTCGTGTCGGTCACCCAGCAGTTCAACACGACGACCTCCATGGGTCGGCTGATGCTGAACATCTTGCTGTCCTTCGCCCAGTTCGAACGCGAGGTGACCGGTGAGCGCATCCGGGACAAGATCGCGGCCAGCAAGCGCAAGGGCATGTGGATGGGTGGCGTGCCGCCGCTCGGTTACGACGTTGCGAATCGCCGGTTGGTACCCAACGAGCGTGAGGCCAAGCTGATCCGGCACATCTTCCAGCGATTCGTCGAACTCGGCTCCAGCACCGCGCTGGTCAAGGAGCTGAAACTGGATGGCGTGACGTCGAAGGCGTGGACAACGCAGGATGGCAAGACCCGCGATGGCAGACCGATCGACAAGGGCCACATCTACAAGCTCCTCAGCAACCGGACCTACCTCGGTGAGTTGAGGCACAAGGACCAGTGGTACCAGGCCGAACACCCGCCCATCATCAGCCGCGAACTGTGGGACAGCGTCCACGCGATCCTAGCCACCAACGGTCGGGTGCGCGCAAACACAACGCGGGCGACCGTGGCGTATCTGCTCAAGGGTATTGTGTTCGGCAACGACGGCCGCGCGCTGTCGCCCTGGCACACGACCAAGAAGAATGGCCGTCGCTACCGGTACTACGTGCCCCAGCGCGATGCCAAGGAGCACGCGGGCGCCTCGGGCCTGCCGCGACTGCCAGCCGCAGAACTCGAGTCGGCCGTGCTCGACCAACTGCGCGCGATCCTGCGTGCCCCGAATCTACTCGGCGACATGTTGCCGCAAGCGATCAAGCTCGATCCAACCTTGGACGAGGCGAAGATCACCGTGGCCATGACCCGGCTCGACGCGATTTGGGATCAACTTTTCCCTGCTGAGCAGATGCGGATCGTCAAGCTGATGGTGGAAAAGGTCATCGTGTCTCCCAACGACCTTGAAGTGCGGCTGCGCGCCAACGGCATCGAGCGTCTGGTGCTGGAGCTCCGCCCGGAGCCAGCCAACCAACAAGAGGAGGTACTGGCATGAGCGACATCCGCATCCAGAAAACCGGCGAGCCCGGCATCCTGCAGACCAGCGACGGCAGGCTGACCCTGTCTGTGCCGATCCAGATCAAGCGCCGCAGCGGCCGCAAGCTGGTCACCTTGCCAAACGGCGAAACCGCGCCGGTCAGACCGTGGGACGTGGCACCGACATCCATCCAACTGGCGCTGGCCAGGGGCCACCGGTGGCTGGCGATGCTGGAATCAGGAGAGGCGAAGTCCTTGAAGGAGATCGCCACGCGGGAAGGAATCGACAACAGCTACGTCAGCCGGATGGTCAACCTGACCACGCTGGCACCCGACATCGTGGCGGCCATCCTGGACGACGCTTTGCCGAACCACGTCACGCTGTTTGATCTGGCGGTTGATCCGCCAGCGCTGTGGGATGAGCAGCGGGAGCGACTGTGTTTGTGACCTCTCGGTCAAGGGGGCGGCTTATCCAAACCTGATGCCAAACAATCCACCGTCTTCGGTGGCATCGGTCAATCGCTTAGGCAGCACAAAGTCGTTAAGGTTGAAGCCTTCGATGGTCTCCTTGAAGGCGTCGTCTTCGTTCATTGTCACGATGTACTGAAAGCCAAGCTCTTGCGCGATCTCAGAGCCAAGACGCAACGCACTGATGACCTGGCGCCCGTCAACGCCATCAAACAAATGGCTGTCATGGATTAGGAACCCAGGCCCTATCTGCCGCTTGGCGCACAATCGCATAAGCATCATGTCGAAGCAGAAGATCTGCATGTTCTTGATGCCCTTGCTGCGCTCACCCTGCATCGGGAACTTGAATATCGGTCCGTTGGAAGTTTCATCGATCGTCATGCTGCCGGCCGATTCATACAGGCGTTGCGAAGTTTCCTCGAAAGCGACGATGGCCTCCGCAAGCCTGTCCTTCTGCTCCGCGAAGTCACGCCGTAGACGGATCGTGAGGCGGTTGCGCTCGATCTCCAGCTCGTTCTTGGAGCCTTCGAGCTGCTCTGCAGCTTCGAAGCGTTGCCGCAGCGATTCCACTTCGGACTCCAGACGCCCCAGTTCGCCTTGCAGCTTGAGGAACTGTTCGAGCGCACCATGGCTCTTGAGAATGCCGAGGATTTCGCCGCGCCGATGGTCGAGCTGCGCTTTCTTGCTATCGCGCAGCTCGATACGCAGCTTGGCAGCTTCGAGTTCGCTGGACAGATAGTCCTTGCGGTTACGCACCACCGATTCGTGAAAGCTCTTCACGTCCTCATAGCGGCGCTTGACCAAACCAGGTAGCAAGACACCCACTTCTTGATAGACCGCATGGAGGTCTTCATGGTCTGGAGGAACCTCGGAGGCCAGCGCGCTTTCCAGATCACGAATGGCAGAGAAGTCGATGGTGTTAGCGTTGGCCAACTCGTTGAGCTGGCGGGTCAACGTAGCGCTTTCGACTTCCAAATCCCGGTATTCTGGCAAGACTTGGAAAGTCTCGGCTTCCGCGTGGATCTTCTTGAGACGGGCTTCCTGAATGGTCAGCTCCGTGCGCAAGTCGGCGGCCTTGCCGATGACTGAACCGAACGCGCCGTTCCCGGCCGCCTTCTTCAGCTCCTCGAGGGTCTTTTCACGATCGCGAACAGCCTGCCAATCTCGTGCGATCTGCCAGTCCAATCCGAGCAGGAACATAAGTGCCATCTGCATGTCGCCGGTGCCCTGCATCGTGGCCTGTTTTTCCGGCGTCATGAAGGCGCCGCTCGCCTGTCGGCGCACAAAGTAGGCAAATAGAGACCGGAACGAAGGCGGCTTGCTGCCTGCAGCTTCAAGGCTGCTCAGACCAAACATTTGTTCGCCGAGGTACGTGCACCACTCGGTGGCCGAAAACTTGACCTTCGTTGCAGGCGGGGCTGTCACGAAGATTTTGGCTTTGGAGCCACCGCTGCGCTCGACGACCGTGCGTTCCGACTTCAGATAGAAGTCCATGCCGAATGTGTGTTCCGCCAGCTCCGGGATGCGGAAGATCGAGTCTGGACCAGCGTCGGCGCCAAGCAGAAAATGCACCAACTCAACGAAACTGGTTTTGCCGGCACGATTGCGTGTTTGCTTGGTGGTCGCCCCTTCGGTTTTTTGGGCGAGCAGCACATTCAGGCTGGGCTTCAGATCTCCAAGATTCTTGAAGCTGGGCAGCGTGCTGAAAATGTGATGAATCACGCTGACCTCCGTGCCACAAGGCCGCTTTCAAGTTCGATGGTTCCAAGGGCGTACAGGAGGTCGAGGGCGAGCAAGAACCAGTCATAGGTAATGCGCCGGGACGTCGCCGCCAAACCGGCGTCAGGTCTGTTCAATTCTTCCCAAAGCGCCGAGACAGTCTTGGGGTGTGCGAGGAACGTCAAAACATGCGCGCCGACGGTGAGTAGCGCACGATCCTGCGGCAGATGCTTGGATGGCAGGATCATGCCGCCCCCATCGCTTGAGCGTCTTCAAAAATCTCGCACTTGTCGAACAGGTATGCCATCACGGCCAACACGGCTGCCTTGTGCGCGGGCGTGGTGTTCGCCATGCCTCCGGCCCATGCTTCGAGGCGGCCGAATATCTCATCAGGATGGAGCTGAGGAATACCATCCCGCAGTCCCACGTATTCGCTCTTGAACGCCTCCGCGATCTGCTCACCGTAAGTAGGGTTCTTCCAGCTATTGAAGAACAGTGCAACGAGCGGTGACTTCTGCATGCCGATCTTCAGGAAGTCAGCGACAGCCTGAGAGAGGAGGTTTGCCTCGATCTTTCCGCGCGACACGTCCTTCACCTCGCTCGTCGTGGGTATGGGCGTGATGCTGATATGAGTAAGCACGGCGGCCAGGTCGCTGAAGCCCAGACTGACGTTCGCTTCCATCGTTAGCGAGGGGCCAAACCAAGATTCAAGATCCTGAAGGCTCAACTGACGGAACGTCGCCAACATTTCCTCGTACCCACAATGTCCGATTCTGATCTTCGGATTGTCTTGCCTGAGTTTGGCCAGGGCTTCGATGATGTGGGGACCTAGGCGCCCATCGGGTGCGTTGTGGACAAAAGTCCACTCATCGAAATATTTTTCCCAGTGCTCCTTGGCCCCCTCGAAGTCCTCGTTGATTTTCTTGGTGGCTTCGGTGGCGCTCATTTCATTCGGCGCGTAGCTCTGGAATAGGATTCGCGCAGAAGGCAGATACCCATCGTTCTTTCGGTCTCCAACATTGCCCCAGGGCCGGCAAGCCATGAAATCGTTAGGATGGGTCTTCGACATCAGCTTCTCGAACAGGCGTTGAAACGCGTCCCCCTTGGATTCCAAGAAGGCAATGCGGAAGTCCTTTTCGTAGTTGAGCTGCTGTATGCGATCCATTAGTTCAGGCCCGTGACTTATTGTTCTTGGATCTGTTCAGGCAAGATCTCATGACTTCTTGGTGGCCGGTTGGGACTGAGCACGATTGATATCGAAGGGAATTGCTTTATCGGCCGCAATGCGAGTGAGTAATATTCGAATGGCGTCCGAAACAGACAGACCCATCCCTGCCAGCACATTCTTGGCTTCCTCTTTGATGTGCCCGTCAATCCGGGCGCGAACTACGTCGCTGCTGCTTGTCATCACTGTCTCATGGCATGCTTGTAGCTACATTGTGCCCCATTCGCGCATCAGCGTCACCGTCTCTATGGCAAGCCGGATCGGGCGTCCTAGTGTTGCGACGCCGGGCTCACGTGTTGCGCCCCGCGCCGGGCACCATCCTGATCCTTGTCGCCCCTAAGGGCATGTGCACTGTGCTTGCACATCTGCAGTGTCAAAGGGGGCATGTAAGTCGGTCTTCGTGAATTCCGTGCCCCTACCAATGCTGCAATCCAACCGCTTGATTCGTTCGCGCGTAAGTCTTTGATCTGTAGGGGCCAGATTTGTGGCCTTTGCGGACTTCGGGCCAGTTTCATGGAGCGAGGTCGGAGCGAGGAATGGCCAGGAGAGAGTGGAATGTGGCCGGGAACGGCCAGTTCGGGCGGCTGGCGCAGTCCGCAGGCTTCCGCAGGAACCCCCAACAACACGCGGGAACCGGCGCAAACAGGCAAAAAAAAGCCCCAACTGATAACAGTTGGGGCTTCAGTATTGGTGGAGGCGGCGGGAATTGAACCCGCGTCCGTGGACCCGTCCTCGTCAGAATCTACGTGCGTATCCCGGTATTTGTTGTCGCGACGCGCCGCTCCACCGGGCGGGATCGAATGCGCCGCCAGTCCCTGTTGTCTCGCCTCGGCCTTCGGGACGAAAACCGTGGCCAGCCTTCGGTATATGACGCCAGACTTCCGCCCCCGATGGCGCGAACGGAGCCGACGGACCTAATCGAAGTTAGGCCGCAAGAGCCAACTGTTCGTTAGCTATTGTCTGCCCACCCGTTTTAACGAGCCGGTGGAACCTCGGCACGCATCCCACGATTCAGCAATCCCGTCGAAACCATTCGCCCCCATGCGGGTGCCAGAGCCGAAGATACGCTAGTCGCGCCGGTGGGACAAGGAACCGATCGACGCGGCGCGTGCGGAGACCACTCCGCACACCCAAGAGGCCACACGCCGTGGATCGTGGATCAGCGCACCTGGAATGAGCCGAGGACAAAGGCGATATCGTTGACCAAGGCCTGGAGCGCGGCTTGCTGCTCCGGCGTCGACCGTGCGGGATAGCCCAGAATGCCGACGGCTTCGAAGATGTGCTCCGCGCGCTCCAGGATGAGCAGCATGAACATCACTTTCTGTGGATCCTTGCCGGCCACCGCGACCGGCTCGGTGACTCCTTGCCACTGCCAGGCTGGATGGCCCTCGAACTCGACGAACTCTTCCTTGACCACGTTCTCGATGACGCTGTCGAGGTCGGTCACCTGGAACAGCTGGGCCAACTGACTCCGGCGTTGGCGAATGACTTCTTGCAGTCCGGAGTCCTCGGTTTTCGAGTGCGCGTACAAACGCACCGAGGCAGTTTGTCCGGCGTGGATCGCCATCGCCAAACCGTCGCCCGGCACGTCGGGAGCGTAACGGAAAGACCAGCCGAGTGAATTGGGGAGCAGCATGCCGACGCCGAGCGAATCATTCATGTATTGTCCGGCAACGCTCGCGGGCGCGTCGCTCGTGCCTTGGGGGCCGCGTCGCAACCACCACACAGCGACCGCGAAGACGACCACTGCAAGGACGATCACGAGGTTGCGCTTCATCCGGACTCCGGAAGGTGGAGATTGGTGCGCCGCCCAGGAATCGAACCTGTAACCTCCTGATTAAGAGTCAGCTGCTCTGCCAATTGAGCTAGCGGCGCATCCGCGACCGATTTCGCCACGCATGCGTAGCATGCGCGTTGCACGCCTGTCAAGGAAGTGGCCACCGTTCAGAACGGCAGGTCGTCATCGGACGCGGCCGTGCCCACGGGAATATCGGGAATGGTCTGTTCCTCCGCGGCCGGACGTGACGCCCAATCGCCTTCCTGCGCCTCGCCGGGTCGACCGCCGAGCATTTGCATCACCTGGACTATGACCTCGGTCGTGTAACGCTTGTTCCCCGCCTGATCGTCCCAGCTGCGCGTTTGCAGACGACCTTCGACGTAGACGCTACGTCCTTTTTTCAGATACTTGCCGCAGATCTCGGCGAGTTTGCTCCAGGCGACGATGTTGTGCCACTCCGTGCGCTCTTGAGCCACGCCGTTCTTGTCGTTCCAGCGGTCGTTGGTCGCGATGCGGAAGTTCGCCACCGCCGTTCCCGTATTCGTATAGCGCACTTCCGGGTCGGCCCCGAGGTTTCCCAGCAAGATGACCTTGTTGACGCTCGCCATGTTCTCTCCTCTCCTCGATTCCTCGGCCGCGCGGGCGGTCGGTGGTGAATGTTCGATAGTAGGGATCGTCGCGCGGGGCGTCAACGGCACCGCAATTCTCGCGCCGAACGACACCGCCATGGCTGCACGCTGCGCGTGCCAATCGTCCGTGCCCGGCGTTTCCACCCGCTGTCCAAGTCGAAGACGCCACCGTCCTGCAAAGCCGGGCGGCAGGCGGGATGGCTCGATCCCTCAAGTCTCGCCGTGTTCCTCGAGAAAGTGCTGAGCGTCGATGGCCGCCATGCACCCGGTGCCCGCGGCAGTCACCGCTTGGCGATAGATCATGTCCGCAACGTCCCCCGCCGCGAACACCCCGGGGACATTCGTGCGCGTGCTGTACGGCTGCACCCGCAGGTAGCCCACCGGGTCCATGTCGAGCTGACCGGCGAACACCTGGGTGTTCGGTTGATGGCCAATGGCCACGAACACGCCCTGAGTCGGGAACTCGATCTCTTCCTGGGTGTGCAGGTTGCGCAAGCTCACTCCCGTCACCATTTTCTTCTCCGGCGAGTGAATGTCGGTCACGACCGTGTTCCAGAGCCAATCGATCTTCGGGTTCTTCTCGGCGCGCTGCTGCATGATCGCCGAGGCCCGGAGACGCTCGCGCCGGTGGATGACCGTGACCCGGGAACAGAACTTGGTGAGGAATGTGGCTTCCTCCATCGCCGTGTCGCCGCCCCCGACCACAACAACGTCTTTGCCCTTGAAGAAGAAGCCATCGCAGGTGGCGCATGCGGACACACCGTGCCCCATGAGTTGTTTCTCCGCCGGCAAGTCCAGAAGCTTGGCGCTGGCGCCCGCGGCAACGATCAGCGTGCGCGAATGCAACGCGGTGTCGGACGCCCACACCGTGAACGGGCGGCGCGACAGATCGACGCGCGTCGCCTCGAAACGCACGAAGCGGGTGCCGAAGCGCTGTGCCTGCAAACGCATCTCGTCCATCAGCTGCGGCCCGAGGATGGCATCCTTGAAACCCGGATAGTTCTCGACTTCCGTCGTGATCGTGAGCTGCCCACCGGGTTGCATGCCCTCGATGACGACGGGCTCGAGGTTGGCGCGGGCGGCGTAGATCGCCGCCGTGAGCCCTGCGGGCCCGGAACCGAGAATCAACACGCGCTCGACTTCACTCATCTGGGTTGCGCTCCGATCACCCTGGAGGGGGATGGCCACCGCTATACTCGGGCGCCGCGTCGGGGTTCTCCGATCACCGCGTGGCATGGGAGCATGGTGGCAACGGAGCGCAGCATAACACGGCCGCTGCACGCGGAGCCTCGGCCCGGGAACGTTCCAACGTTCAGCGTCGTCATCCCGACTCTCGATGAGGCCCCCCGGATTGCCAGCACTGTCGCAGAGTTGTGCCAAGACTCACGTGTGGTCGATGTGATCGTTGCCGATGGTGGGAGTCGCGACGCCACATGCGCACTTGCCAGTGCTGCCGGCGCCCGTGTCCTCCGCACCGCCGCCGGCCGGGGCGTGCAGATGAACGCGGGCGCACGCGCCGCCCACGGTTCCGTCCTGGTGTTCCTGCACGCGGACTGCCAATTGCCGGTGCGTGCGTTCGACGCCATGTGCGATGTCCTGGCGCGTGGTGACGACGCCGGCGTCTTCGCCATCGACTACGGTTCGCCGCATCCGCTGCTGCGACTGGTGTCGCTGTTGTCACACGTGCAGAGCCCCTGGACCGAGTTCGGCGAAGCCGCCCTGTTCGTCCGGCGCGCCCGCTTCGCGAGCATCGGTGGTTTCCCGGAATGGCCGCTCTTCGAGGATGTCGACTTTCTGGCGCGTCTGCGGCACGCGCGCACGCTCGGACGCGCCCGCGGCAGCGTGCAGGCGTCGCCGCGTCGCTACCTGCGGCGTGGCGTGCTGCGCCAACAGGCGTGGAATGTCCTGCTGCTGGCGTTGTTCCGCTTGGGGGTAGGGCCGGAGCGCTTGCAGAAATGGTACGCGGGTGGGATGCCGCCGCCGGCACCCTCCCTGCGTTCAGAGACCGCGCTGGATGCGTAGCGCTACCAGTGTAATGTCGTCGCTCGGCTCGCGCTCCCCTTGCCAATCGCGCAAGGCGGCGACCACGGACGCCTGCAGCGCTGCGGCATCGAGATTGCTCCCGGCGCGGAGCACGGCGGCCAGCCGCTCGTCGCCGAAATGCTCACCGTGGACGCCCTCTGCTTCGGTGACGCCGTCCGAGTAGAGACAGAGCAAGTCCCCGGCGCAAACGCAGAGCTCGGTGCTGGCGAAGCGGGCGCCGGCGAAAGGTCCGAGCAGCAGGCCACCCTCCTGCAGCCACTCGACGTGGTCGCCGCGCACCAATGCCGCGGGGTTGTGACCGGCATTGCCGTACAGGACGCGGCCATCGTCGAACACCCTAACCAGGAACAGGGTGACGAATCGCGACGGTTCGAGCGTCGCATGCAAATGGTGATTGAGTCGGCCCAGAATGGCCCCGGGGTCCGGCGCTTCTTGGCCGTCGATGGGATACTGACTGCGCAGCGCCGCGTGCACGCTCGCCATGAGCAACGCCGCAGACATTCCCTTGCCGCTCACGTCAGCGACGACGACATCGATGCCACCTGTCACGGGGATGAAGTCGTAGTAGTCCCCGCTTACCGTCCGCGCCGGCAGACAGATGCCGCTCGCCTCGAGCGCCGGCGTCTGCGGCATGCGTTCCGGGAACAGCCGCTTCTGCACCGCACGCGCAACCGCCATCTCGCGCTCGACACTCTCGTGCTCGGCACGCTGCTGCAACAGCGTCTGCAATTGTTGCGACATGTCGTTGAAGGCCAGTGCCAAGCGACCGAGTTGATCGCGTTCGCGCGGTTGGATGCGGGTGCCGAAGTCGCCGGCGCGCAAGGCGCGCACGCCGCGATCGAGCTTGGTGACTGCGCCGGCAATGGCGCGCGCATAAGCGAACCCACGCACGGTGGCGACGATTTGCAAGAGAACCAGGACGCCGCACACCACGCACACGACGCTCGTGATGACACCGAGGGTCTCGAAGCTGGTGCGCAACAGAGCGCGGGTGGCGCCTTCGAGCGAGAACGCGATGTAGATCGGCGGACCGCTGACCTCGGTGCGCCCGCTGTTCCACTCGACCGGATGGCCGCGGTAGTCCCAGTGCAACGCCGGAAAACGCGATTGCGCCGCCAGCGCCCGCGACAAGTGCTGTTGTGCTGCCGCGAGCCACGCGCGCGACGAATCAGCGTCTGCGATTCCAGGCTCGACCCACGCCAGCACGCCGTCGCCGCCACCGGACTCCATCGCGTTCGAGCTTGCGAGTGACCGGCCCGCCGCACCCAACCCCCCGAACAGATGCTGCGCTTGCCGCGCCGGGGAGCGCTCGAGCAACGCCGAAGTGAGCGGCAGTACGGCGCCGAAACGGAAGGACGTTGTCGCGTCCTCGTCGACCACCCGATGCAGGCGCAACGCCAAGCGCCCAGACGCATCGAGCACCAATCCCGCGAAGCTGCGATCCTCGAGCCACTCCGGCTGCAATGGCTGCGCCAGCTGCGGCTCGCCGCGGGCTGCGACGAGCGCGCCGTGCCCGGTGTGTACCCACCACACCATCGCCGACTCCGCGGCCGCCGTTCCGACAGCTTGCATCGCCATCGTGGCCGCACGCTCTGGATTGGCGCCAGCGGCGCGCGCGCGCCAATAGCGCGTCTCGGCTTCGTTGCCGCTCTGATCCATCCATCTGGAGAGTGCTTCGAGCCGCTGTTCCACGACCTGGGCGCTGCCGTGACCGAGGACGACGTAGCCCACGAACAGGAGAATGCAGACGACGAGCAGGAGCGGCAGCAACGCCGCATGCAGGTAGAAGGCCATCAGCTTGGCGCGCACCGAATCCAGGAGCCGGGAGAGGAGTGCGCTCGCTGTAACCCACGCCACGAGCGCAGCGGGGAACACCAGGAGCATCGGTCGCTGCAGCAACAGCGACAGCACGACGAGCACCAGGACGACTTTCCCGCTGCGCGAGCGCCACACGCGCCGCAACCCAGCCTTCGAGCGTTCGTGGAATCCCTGCACGCGCGAATCCAGTCTGCGCCGTGGGCGGATCCGAGATGGAAGAAACAGGGAACGGCATCAGGCTAGCACGGGGATTGGCGCGTCACAATTCGCCTGCCGCTCGCACGGGCCCGGAGCGAGAGTGGTCGGGCACCGGCGTCGTTGCCCCACGCAGAACCGATTGCATCACAAGGAGAAAGACGCTATCGTTCAGGTGATTCTATCCTGTGTTTGGCCCCCTTCCAGGAGCGCCATTCCGCCGCTTCGAACCTTGGATCTGGAGTGCGCATGCGCGGCCGATCTTGGCGCGCCCGAAGCTTCGTCCTCGCGGCCCTCACCGCCTCGAGCTGCGCCGCCCCACCTGCTTCTGTTTCTGTCAACGCGACCAGCGCGATCCAGCCGCTCGACCACGGCGGGGCGGAGGGCAATCTCGTCGCCATCGTTCTCGGCACGCCGCGCGACATCGAGTACGCGGTCAATGGCGTTCCCATCCAAGCCGAACCCGCGATCGCTTGGTGGAAGGATGCGCGACTGGATCTCGAGCTCCGACCCGGTCGCTACAAGCTCGAGGCCACGTATCGAGCGCGTGCGTTCGCAGGCGACACCACGCCTTATCGCATCGCCAGCGTCGAACCCGCGAACGTACGAGCGGGAGAGACGACGTATGTCGCAGCGGAAATCCACAAGGACTGGCGCGGGACACCGGATCGCGTCGTCACGGACTTTCGCCTGGTGACGGCCAGCGAGTTCGCGGCCCTTGCATCTTCGGTCGCCGGCATGCAGGCGGCTGGCACACAGGCCGTGACTGCGTCCGCCGCCGCGGCCGGTTCGATGGCGGATTCCAACCCCGCCGCTGCCGCTAGTTCCACGGCGGCGACGTCGATCGTCATTCGCGGCAATACGATCCTGCCGCCAGACGCGAGCGCGCTTCCGGACGAGTCGGCCGCGGCGATGGATTCGACCACGGCAGCTCCTTCCGCGCAGCTCGGGCTCCCCGACGCATCGCCGCCGCCGGCACAGGATCTGCTCGCCGTGCCTTCACAGGAGCGCCCGACGATCGCCTTGCAACTTGCAAGCGAGCCCTCCGGTGCTCGGGTGGCCGTGGACGAACGCGTGCTCGGCACGACGCCGCTCGAGGTCCGCGTCGACCCGACACAGGATCATGTCGTGCGGTTCGAGCTCGACGGCTGCAGCGATCACGTTCGTCTGCTCTCGGCCGCTGGCTGGGAGCAGGGCCGGAGCTCGAAGCTCTCCATCCGTCTCGAGTGCCCGTAGGAAGCCGCAGGCTGGCAAGGATGCGCGACCGATTGTCCAGCGTGGCGCCGGAGCAGGATCTCGTCGTCATCGGCGGCGGGATCAACGGTGCTGGCGTCGCGCGCGACGCGGCGCTGCGCGGCCTGCGCGTTGCGCTGTTCGACAAGAACGATTTCGCCGCCGGCGCCAGTTCCAAGACCTCGAAGCTCGTGCATGGAGGGTTGCGTTACCTCGAAAACGGTGCGTTGCGGCTGGTCTGGGAAGCGTGCCGCGAACGCCGCATCTTGTTGCAAACTGCCCCGCACCTCGTACGCCCGCTGCCTTTCGTCTTTCCCCTCTATGACGATTCGCGCCTTTCCCCCTTGGCCTTGCGCGCCGGCATGTGGCTGTACGATGTTCTGGCGGCGTTTCGCAACGTGCACCGCCACCGCATGTTGGAGCCGGGGCGAGCCGAGCCGTGGCGCGACGGTCTGCGACGCGAGGGCCTGCGCACACTCGCGCTCTACTATGACGCCTGCATGGACGACGCACGCCTGGTCCTCGCCAATGTCGTCGCCGCGCGCGAGGCTGGCGCGGTGACGCTCAACTACACCGCAGTGACCCGTTTGCTGACGCGCGATGGCCGCGTCTGCGGCGTCGAAGTGACGTCGCAGAACGGTGAAACTCTTGAGCTCCATGCACCCGTCGTCGTCGCCTGCGCCGGACCATGGACCAACGCGCTCCTTGCCACGCTACCGCAGACTTCGCGTCCGGTGTCACCCACGCGGGGCACGCACATCGTGGTGCGCGGGCTGGTGAACCACGGGTTCACCCTGGCCGCGGGTGCGGACGGGCGCATCTTCTTCGTCTTGCCATGGAATGGGCACACGTTGGTTGGCACGACCGATCTTGCCGACGACGGCAACGCCGACGAGGTGACGGCGACTGCCGGCGAAGTCGACTATCTCCTCGCAGCCGCGAATCATTTTTTCCCCGACGCGCGGCTCGCGCGCAACGATGTGATCGCAGCCTTCGCCGGATTGCGACCGCTGCGCGCCGCGGGCGGCCGGGCCTCGGCGCGGCCGCGCGAGCACGACGTTCTCGAGCCTGCTCCTGGGCTCTTTTGCGTCGTCGGCGGCAAGTACACCACCTATCGCGCCGTCGCCGAGGAAGTCGTGAACCGGGTGCTGCGCCGGCTGGGTCGCCGGCAGCGATGCCGGACCGCGGGGCTCGCCCTTCCGGGCGGGGCGCTGCCGTGGGGGCCAAAGCAGCACTGGGAAGAAGGCCCGCCTTGGCAAAACGCCGTGGCCGCCTGCGTGCAGACGAGCGGTTTGACACCAGCCACGGTGCAGCACCTGTTGCGAGTCCATGGCACGCGCGCCGATCGGGTCGTGGCCCTGGCACAGGAACTCCCGCATGGCGCCGACACGTTGTGCCCGCACTTCCCGCATATCGCAGCCGAAGTGATCTTCGCGTTGCGCGAAGAAATGGCGTTGCGTTTGGAGGATTGGTTCTTCCGCCGCTCGCGCATGGCATACGCGCCGTGCCACGGGCTCGATGCCGTGGAGCACGTGGCGAATCTTTTCGCTGCGGAGCTCGGGTGGACTGCACTGCAGCGCGCGGAAGCCATCGCCGGACTGCAGATGCAGATCGATGCGACGAGCCTCACTCCGCCGCTTCGCGCATCCAGCCGCTCATGAGCAACAGCGTCGGTGTGCGCTCCACGTAGGTGGCGCTGGCTGGGAAATGCTCGAAGACGACGGTGAGTTCGTCGAGTGTGTCGACGATTCTCGCCACCCCTTCCCCCCACAGTCGCGGCAGCGCAGCCACTTGCGTCAACACGTGGTGCAATTTGGTTTGGTCGGCGTAAACGACGAGACTGGCGTCACCGGGAACGAAGTTTCCGAACGGACGAAACGTCGCATCGCGCAACAATGTATGCCGTCCAGCGCGGCGCGTGTCGATGATCTGCTGCAGCAGCTCGCGCGTGGAGGCGAGGAACACGAGATCGCCGTCCTGCAGATAGCTCGGAGCCAGCACCTCCAGCACCGGTTGCGCTAGGCTGCGGTAAGTCTTGCCCCCATAGCTCACATCGAGGAACTCCGCCGACCCCAGCATCGGCAGACTGCCGAAACTCTGCTCCAGCTGCTGCAGCGTGCGCACAGCCTCCTCGTGGTCGCGAACTTCGACGATCAGCGCCACGCTCGGCAACGGCGCCAGCGCCGTCGGCACCAGTTCGGCCAGCACGACGGCCATTTCGTCTCCGGCCCATGGGAGCAAGTTCTTGCCGAGATCGAAAGGCAAGCGTTCGAGACCGAGCGGTGCCGAAGCCAAACGCACATCGGGAGCCGCGTTCGATCGCGAGCTGCGGAGATCGAAACAAGTGCGCTCGTCGAGGAGCTGGCGCAGGAGCCCCATGTCCGCGGCACGCGCCTGGTACGCCAAGGTCATCCCCGCGGGGATGGAACGCAAAATTTCATCGCGCACACTCGGGGTTTCGTCGCCTAAGTCTGCGGCAGCGCTCGGCAACGGCACGACGCGTTTGAAGTGCACACCCTCGCGATCCCAGGTCAGCCCTTGCGCCGCCCACGCCCCCGTTTCGCGTCCAACGCTGACGATGCCGACATTATGGGGACCGAGCGCGTCGAGAGCCGCCATGCAGGCGGGTTCGCGCAGCGCCGAGGCCTGCGAACTGCCGCGCTGGATTTCGAGCGCGCCGCGCACGAGATCGTCAACCGTCGACACGGCGAGAAAGGCCCCGTCTTGGAGCACGAGTACATCCAGGCGCTGTCCATCGCGCACGCGCCATGCCGGCTGGCCATCCAGTGCGGTTTTTTCGCACTGCCAGTCGCCGGCTGTCTCCTGCATCAGCGCCGCGAAAGCGGTGCCGAAGCGCTCGGCGTCGTCGAGCTCGGCGACAAAGAGAATCTCTGTCTCAGCGTCGCCGTCGCCGGGATAGACCCCGACGGCAATGCGCTGCTTCACCAGGTTGAGCCACAGATCTTCGCGCAGGCTCGTTTGCGTGCGCGCTTCGAAGTCGGTCAGTCGCGCTTGCAACGCCACCAATTCGGGCGGCGCCATCAATTCTTCCGGCAATGCCCGGCGCAGCAGTGTCAGCGCGTCGTGCGCCTCGGCGCGCTCCCAGGTGTTGGCGAGGTCCGATGCGACGAGCAGGACGCAGGCCCCCGCCGGCATCGATTCGATGGGCCGGCGCAGCTCGGGCGCCTTTACCTCGGCGCGGCAGCCGAGAACCACGGTCGAAACGACGATCCACCACCGGGCGCTGCGCATAGGGTTTCCTCCACGAACGAACGGGTCCCGCCACCAGACCGATCGTCTGGCAATACGGCTCGCGAGCGAACCAGGTTACACCCGGGAACTGCCGGAGCAATCGTTGTTTCCCTCTGCTTGCGCCTCGTACTCCAGACCATTACCCTCCGCCGCGGGCGCTGCAAGGTCGCCCTTGCGATCGCGGCGGACTGGTTGTGGGGAAGGATGGGTGGCAGCGATGCGCGAACGGTTCTATACGACTGCCGAACTCGCCCGCATCTGCGGCGTGAGCATTTCGACCATCAAGCGTTGGACGGATTCGGGATTGCTGCGCTGCGTGCGCACGCCCGGCGGCCATCGTAAGTTTCGCCTCCAGGACGTGGGGGAAGCGGCGCGCCGCCTGGGCACGAGCACGACGCTCCCGGAGCTGCGGCCGGCGGCAGAGTACGATGCCCTGTCGCTCCTCCTCATGCAGCGAAGTCACGCGACGCTGGCAACACGGGTGGCTGAAGCCTTGGCGCGCGGCGACGAGGCTTGCGTCGGTACCTGGCTCACCGACCTGCATCGTCATGGCATGCCGGTGCCGGAGATCGCCGGACTCGTCCTCTTGGCCGCGGTGACCAGACGCGATGCCGAGGCAACGGACGACTTCACACGCCGGCGCGGGCGCCGAGTTGCCGAGGACGCAGCTCGTCATCTGTGTGCGCATCTGCCACCTCCGACCCCGGAGGCGCCGAAGGCACTCTTGGCTGGCGCGGGGGATAGCGGCGGGACGCTGCTGCAGGCACTGGCGGCGCTCGTGCTCGCGGACCTCGGCTGGGAACGGGTCGATCTCGGACCCGGGGTGCCCGCAGCGACGCTCTTGAGCGGCATCGATGCGGTGCGCCCCCGTCTGGTCGCAGTCATCGGCGCCGAAGTCGACGATGTGCGCTTGGCTCAAAGTGCGTGTGCCACGATCGGCGCGGTCTTCTGCGTCGTCCCGCGCAACGATGACGCCGCCGCGGCGTTGGTGACCTTGCATCGCCGCGCCCAGGAGCTGGCCACGCTCGAGCCGCCGGCTGCGACGCCGGAAACCGGTGAGCCCGAGGTGGCCGCGGAATTTTTGCGGGCCACGCGTGGGTTGTTCCCTTGAAACGGCCTGTCGTGGTCGACCGGCCCGGGGCCACTCGCGAAGGAGCCCTCCGTGCGACATCCGCTGACCATGCGACGGGGGCTCGAGTGCGCCGCCACCGTGCTCTGCCTCCTCTTGGCGCAACCCGCCGTGTCCGAGACCGAACCGAAAGACCAAACCTCGCTCGCCGGCGTATTGAAGAGCCTGTCACTCCCGGATTTGGATGGCACCGAGGTCGCGCTCGGCACATTTCTCCAGACCGGACCTGTCATCCTCGATTTCTGGGCCACCTGGTGCAAACCCTGTGTGTTGGCGATGCCGGAACTGCAGCGGCTCTACGTGGATCTGGCCCCGCGCGGATTGCGCGTCGTTGGCATCAACGAGGACGGACCGCGCAACGCACCGAAGGTGCGGCCGTTCCTGACTGCGAGCGGGTACACGTTCCCCGTGCTCCTCGATCTCAATCGCGAGGCGCAGCAGCGCTTGCACGCGAACGCCTTGCCGACAACGATCGTGCTCGACAAGAATGGCGTGATCCTGCACACGTCGTTCGGGTATCGACCCGGTGAGTACGAGAAGCTGCGCGCGCTGCTCGAGCCGCATCTCACGCCCAAGCCGAATGAGTAGTGTTGCGCGCGTCGCACCGCAGTCGAACGCGCCGCGCGGCCCGCGTCGCGCCGGCCGTGTTGGGGATGGCGCTGCTCGCCGCGGCGCCGGGAACGGCCCAGATCACCGGCTCCAACCTGCTGCAGGCGCGTGTCGGCGTCGACCCGAACGACCCGCGCATCGACATCCCCGAGAATCGCTACACACTCTTCGAGCAGTTCCATCTCGATTACGAACAAGACGCCCTGCAACTTGGTTTCCGTTTCGAGCACTTCGACGCTTCGGAAGACGGCAGCCTCGGCTACTCCCAGTTCGTGCAGCGATATGCCGTCTGGCGCGATCGCGGTCTCGCGGTGCGTGTCGGAAATTTCGACGCCCTGCTCGGCCGGGGATTGTTGCTGCGCGCGTTCGAGCTTCCGGGTGTGGTGCGCGAAGAACAGTTCCGCCAATACGGCTACCGGCGTGACATGGACGGCGCACAGGTCGGTTTTCGTCACGGCACTCTCGAGGCCGTGGTCCTCTCCGGCAAGCCGCGACGCGCCGACGAACCCCCCGAAACCGCACGCACCGGCCTCGCGAGCGGCGCGCAGGCGGCGATGCGCGTCGTTCCCGGTGTGAGGCTGGGCGCGGAATACTTGCGCTTCGATTCCCAAAATGGGGGTCCCACCGCGGAGGTGCCGGGCGGCTTCGCCCAGATCGCATTCGAGCCGTGGCTCGCGAAGGTGGGGCTCGAGTCCGTGACCCTCGGCGCGTATGTCGAATACGCAGAGGCCACGGGGCTGGATCCGGCCGCGGGCCTCGCCACGGGAGTGGACCCCGACGAGGGTCGTGGGACCTACGTCGCCACAGACCTCTCGATCCCGCTCCTCGGGCGGAACCTGCACGCCGGCGCCAGCTGGGAATACAAGGACTACCGCAACTTGGTGCTCCCGGGCGGCATCAACGAACCCCCGACCTTGGTGCGCGAACACACCTACGCGCTGCTCAACCGCAGCACGCATGTGCTCGAACCCGCGCAGGAGCAGGGCACCCAGTTCGAAGCTCGCCTCGACTGGCAGCGCAGCATCGATCTCACCCTCAACTGGAGCCGGGCAGAAAACGCCGGCGCGCGGCGTTTTCGCGAGTTCTTCGCCGAACTCGCCGCTCATCGCGGCAGCATGAGCCTGAGCGTGTTCGGCGACGTATCGGAAGATGCAAGCGCAAGCCCGCCGGTGTTCGATCGACAGACTCTCGGAACCCATGTGGTGCTGCCGCTCAACCCCGACCACAGTTTCGAGTTGGAACTGGAGAGCATGGCCGGAACGCGTGATTTGAGCTCGGGCGACATCGATTTCACCGACCAGTATGCGGCTCTCACGTACGCATGGGCGGCGCGCATGTCCCTCTCCGCGGTCTATTCGAGCACTGACGATCCAGGCGATCCCGGCGCCGGTGAACCGGACCCCACGACCGGGGTCTACACGCGGCACGATTTCGCCTCTCTGGGGCTGAGCTATCGCGTCAGCGGAGGGCACGAGGTCCTGGCTTTCTGGGGCCGGCGTCGCGGCGGCATCGCCTGCACCGCCGGCACTTGCTACTTGGTTCCCGCCTTTGACGGGGTGACCGTGCAGCTGTCGAGCCGTTTCTGAGGCTGGACGCGCCACATCGCTGCGCTCCGCCGCGAGTCCGCGCCGATCCTGCATCATCGCTCTGCACCTTCAAGAATCCGCTGTGAACGTGGAAATCCAGCGCGTCGCTCCGCTTCGCCACTTTCGTGTTGACGCTGCCGTCGCTCGTCCGTGAGTCTCTCAGCAGAGCTGACCGGGTGGTCGGGACCGGTGGGTGGTTGTCAATGGTCGGCATCTTGTTGGATGGCCGCGAATGCGGTTTCGCTGCGAATGCATTCGCGGAAGATGTCGCGCATTTCATGGCGCGCGACGGTCAACCCACGCACCTCTTCTTTCTGGTCCCGACCCCCGTCCATGAGCCACGCCTTCTCCACACGGTACGGCGTCCCGACCGACCCGCAGCGCGGTTGGAATCGCTATCGACAGTGGAGACCTCGCACGCGCACGTGCTCGATGACCGGGCCCTCGGCATCGCCGTCGCCGCACTGGCGCAGCAGCTCGAATCTCAGATCGCCGCACACCGGCTGACGGCGCTCCACGCCGTCGGCCTGGATCTGGCGGCTCAGGTGGCGCGCGCCGTGCATGCGCAGACCGGCTTGCCATACTTCGTCACGCCGCGACACCCGGACCTCTGCCGTGACGACGGCGGATTCCGCGCCCGCGCGGCTGCGGCACTACAACACACGCAGGCGGTCTTGGTCTTCGATGATCGAACGCAACGTCTGCTCGAGGAACGATTCGGCGTCGTCCCCGCCCACGTCGAGGTTCTGGCGCGCGGCATCGATCTGGAAACCTTTCGCCCCCTCCCGCGGCCGAAGCGCGTCAAGTTGGCTGAAACGCAGCTCGGCCGGCGCGAGCTGCGCGCGCGTCTGGAAGGCTGCGATTGGCTCCAGAGCTACATCGTGCTCGTGGCCGAATCGCGCGAGGACCGCCACGGCTTCGAGCAATTCCTCTTCGCGCTCCCCCAACTGTTGCAGCTCCAACCCGACCTGCAGGTGATCGCCATCGGTGCAGGCGACCCGGCCACGGACGGCTTGCGCGCCGCGCTGGCGGCAGGAAGTGCCGATCTGCTGCACGACGTCGTCGCGACCAGCGAGCTGTGCCAGCCGCTCGTCGACCATCTGGAGCGCTTGCAACTCGAACATCGAGCCGAAGGCTGGTGGAGCGCTGCGACGCGCATCGAACCGGAGCGTCGCGTGCGCTTCGCGGGCCGGGTGACGCGGGCGGAGTTCGTGGCGCTGCTGCGCTTGTCCGACGTGTTCGTCCTGCCTGGACACTCGGTCCGCCTGTCGTCGCAGATGCTGTTCGAAGCGTTGGCCTGCGGTGTGCTCCCATTAGCCAGCGAGCACGCAGGCATCACCGGGCTCGCGCAAGCGGTGTCCGACGCCATCTCGCCCGAGATCGCGCGCTTGAGCGTGCTGCGCGGCGACGCGCCGCCGGTGCGCGAGATCGAGGAGAAGTTGGGACGCATGGCACGATTGCGCCCGGAGTTGGCCGAATCGCTGCGGGCGTTGGCGGCAGCGACCTTCGATGGCACGCGCGCCGCCGCGGATTTGCGCCGCGCCTACACGGCAGTGGCGCCGAAGGCCGCCACCGCGCCATGAATGCACACGGAGGATCGCGTTTGCCCAGCCAGCAGATCGCACTCATGGCCCAGGATTACTTCGAGCTCGCCTATGAGCTGCAGATGTGCGGCGACCTGGAGCGCGCCGTCTACTACTACCGGCGGTCGCTCGACTGCATGCAGAGTCCCGAGGCCTATACCTTCATGGCCTGGACGGTGAGCATGCGCGGCGAGTTCGATTCAGCCATCGACATGTGCCGGCAAGCGATCGAGCTCGATGCCGATTTCGGCAATCCCTGGAACGACATCGGCGCCTACCTGCTGGCCCTCGGCCGCTCACGCGAGGCGATCCCGTTCCTCGAGCAAGCGCTGCGCTGCCCGCGGTATCTGACCTATCACTATGCCCACTACAATCTCGGCCGCGCCTACGAGAAGCTCACCGATTTCGGCCGCGCTCGGCGCAAATACCACGACGCGCTCGCTCTCGAGCCGAGCTACATGCTGGCGCGCGAGGCCCTCGACCGCCTCGAACGTCGGATGGCCCACTCGTAGCGCACTCGGCCTTCGCGCTGGCTTTGCCAGCACAGGGCCCGTCGATCTCGCTTCGCACTCCCCCCCACTTTACCTGCCGCCCTCCAAGGGGTTGCCTGCCGCACAGCCCGTTCCTACAATCGAATGGGATTGGAGCGCGCCGTGAACGAGGTCTTCGAAGCTGTGCCAGCGGGCGAGGCGGCCGATGCGCCGCACACCGTCGTCGCGGCGCCGGAGCTCGTCTCCCCCCTCGCGGACGACTGGGTGCGGTGCTGGGCCTGCGGCCACGCGTGCAAGATCCCTCCTGGCCGGCCCGGCGTGTGCAGGGTGCGCTTCAACGTCGGGGGCACGCTGCGCGTCCCTGCCGGTTACGTGGCTGCACTGCATTGCGATCCCATCGAGAAGAAACCGTTCTTCCACGTCTTGCCCGGAACGCGGACGGCGAGCTTCGGCATGCTCGGGTGTGACCTGCACTGCGCCTATTGTCAGAACTGGGTCACATCGCAGGCGGGACGCGATCCTAGCGCAATCGCCCCCATCCAAGTCACGACCGCCCAAGAGCTCGTGACCTGGGCCGTGCGGCAAGGTGCACCCACACTCACGAGCACCTACAACGAGCCCTTGATCACCGCCGAGTGGGCCGTGGAGGTGTTCCGCGCTGCCAAGGAGCAGGGCCTCGGGACCGCTTTCGTATCCAACGGCAACGCCACGCCGCAGGTGTTGCAGTATCTGCGACCGTGGGTCGACTTCTACAAGGTGGACCTCAAGAGCTTCGAGGCGCGTCACTATCGCGAGCTCGGGGGAAGGCTCGACCGCATCCTCGACACCATTCCGCGCCTGGTCGAAATGGGGGTCTGGGTCGAGATCGTGACGCTCGTCATCCCTGGATTCAACGACTCGGACGCCGAATTCGACGGGATCGCGCGCTACTTGGTCGACATCTCGCCGGACATCCCATGGCACTTGACCGCCTTCCACAAGGACTACAAGATGACGGACCCCGAGAACACACCGGCATCGACGCTGTTGCGCGCCTCTGCGCGCGGCCGCGATGCGGGCTTGCGTTACGTCTATGCCGGCAACTTGCCCGGCCAGGTCGGAACCTGGGAGAACACGCATTGTCCCACCTGCGGTCTCGCGGTGATCGAACGCTGTGGGTTCGAGATCCGCGCCATGCGCATGCAGGCGGGATCCTGCGCGCGCTGCCGCACCGCCATTGCCGGTGTGTGGGATGGCGTCGGGCGCGTCCCGCCATCCTCGAACATCCATGTTCGGTTCCTTGGTCACGACGCCGACCCAGAATGATCTTGAACACGATGACGACCCCGCGCGATCTTGGGACACGATGACTCCATCCCGATCTTGCCGGCACCGGTGGGCAGCGTATAATGAGCGGATGACTGCATCGCCCGAGCTCTTCCGCCATTTCCCTACGCTTCGGCACCGACTGCCGTGGACGCCACTCGCACGGCCGACCCCGGTGCAGCCGCTCGAGCGGCTGGCGGCGCGAGTGGGGGGACCCGCACTGTGGATCAAGCGCGACGACCGCACGAGCGACCTCGTCGGTGGCTGCGCTCCCCGCGAGTTGGAATTCCTCTTCGGTGCGGTGCTGCGCGGCGGCGCACAGCGAGTTCTCGCCTTCGGCCACGTCGGCAGCCAACGCTGCCTGGCGCTCGCGGCCTTCGCTCGCCACTTCGACCTCGAACCCGTTCTCGCCCTTTCCGGCGGGGCCACGGATGCAACCACTCAGGCGATGCTGCAGTCGGCACACGCGCTGGGGGCCGATCTGCACCGATTGGATGCCGGCCCGCTGGCGCTCGCGCGCCTGCTGCGCTCCTCGGCCTTCGGCGCCGGAAGACAAGGTGGCTCGCGCCTGCCGCATGTCGTTTGGCCGCGGCAAGCGGCGGTATGGGGAGCCCTCGGCGCGGTGAATGCCGTCTTCGAGTTGCAAAGACAGATCCGCTGCGGCATTCTGCGGGAACCGGAGCGAATCTACGTCGGCACGGACTCGCTGCCGACCGTCGCGGGTCTCGCGGTGGGTTGCGAACTCGCAGGGTACCGCACGATCGTGGTGGGAGTGGGAACAGACCGCAATCGTCGCCAGGCTGAACGCCTGGCACGACGCACGCTCGGATTCCTGCGACGGCGAGTGCGCGACCTTCCGGCGCGCTCGCTCTCGGCTGCGCGCATCGTGTTCAGATCGCCCGAGAACGCGCCGACACCGCATCAGGCCGCCGCCCTGTTGCAGGAGCTCGAGGGGTTGGAGCTTCACACCGGGGCGAGCACCATCGCCATCGCTACGCTGCTCGGAGATTGCAGCCGCGGCCAGCTGCGTGAATCGGGATTGTTCTGGCGCGCGGATGCGCCGCCGACGCATCCTCCCTTGCCGGCGGTCGACAAGCAATCACGCGCATACCGCGAGTTTTTCGTGCCTTCGTGAGCCAAGGCCGAGGCGCCGCGAATCCTCTCTCTCACCCGCGAAGCGGAGATTTCCATGCCGATCCGAAACGTCGCCATCATCGCTCACGTCGACCACGGCAAGACCACGCTCGTCGACCAGATCCTGCGCCAGTGCCACGTCTTCCGTGACGGGCAGGAAGTGCGCGAGCGCTTCCTCGATTCGAACGACCTCGAGCGCGAGCGCGGCATCACCATTCTGGCCAAGAACATCGCCGTCCATTGGCAGGACGTGCGCATCAACGTCGTCGACACGCCGGGACATGCGGACTTCGGCGGCGAGGTCGAACGCGTGCTCAAGATGGCCGACGGCGTGCTGCTGCTGGTGGACGCATTCGAGGGTCCGATGCCGCAAACGCGCTTCGTGCTGCAGAAGGCGCTGCAGGGGCGTCTCAAGCCCATCGTCGTCATCAACAAGGTCGACCGCAAGAGCGCCCGCCCGCTCGAAGTGCTGGACGAGGTCTTCGAGCTCTTCGTCGAGCTCGAAGCCAACGACGATCAGCTCGACTTCCCCACCCTCTACGCCGCCGGACGCGAGGGCTGGGCGGTGCGCGAGCTCGACGATCCGCGCCAGAGCCTGTCGCCGCTCTTGGACGCCATCGTGCGCCATGTGCCGGCGCCGCCGGTTGTGGAAGGGCCGGTGCAGATGCTGGTGACGACTCTCGATACCAGCGACTACGTCGGGCGCATCGGCATCGGGCGCGTCTTTCGCGGCACCTTGCGCGCCCGCGAGCCGGTGCAGTTGCTCAAGCGCGACGGCACCAGCCAACGCACCAGCGTGCGCCAGCTCTATGTCTTCGACGGTCTCGGCCGGCGCGAGGTGGATGCGGTGCAGTGCGGCGATATCTGTGCCGCCGTCGGTCTCGAAGGTGTCGACATCGGCGACACCATCGCCGACGCCGAATCTCCCGAACCGGTGCACTTCGTCGCCGTCGACGAACCGACCTTGACCATGAACTTCATGGTCAACGACAGCCCCTTCTTCGGTCAGGAGGGCAAGTACGTCAGCAGCCGGCATCTGCGCGAGCGTTTGCTGAAGGAGGCCGAGCGCGACGTGGCCTTGCGCGTCGAGGACACCGCCACGACCGATACTTTCCGCGTCTCCGGCAGAGGCATCCTGCATCTATCCATCCTGATGGAGAACATGCGGCGCGAGGGCTTCGAGTTCATGGTCGGCCAGCCGCGCGTCATCTATAAAGAGATCAATGGCCGCAAGGCCGAGCCGGTCGAAGTGCTGACGGTGGACGTGCCGCAGGAGCTGGCCGGCACGGTGATCGAGCACGTCGGCACGCGGAGAGGTACGCTCGTCAGCATGCAGCAGGGCGCCGAACGCTCGCGGCTCGAGTTCCACGTGCCGAGTCGCGGACTGATTGGGTTTCGCAGCCGCATGCTGCGCGCCACCTCCGGCGAGATCGTCATCAATCATCGCTTCTACGAGTACGAGTATTTCAAGGGCTCCATCCCCCAGCGCCAGACGGGCAGCATTCTCTCCATGGCCAGTGGCGAGGCAATGGGCTACGCGCTCGACGCACTGCAGGACCGCGGGCGTTTCTTCATCGAGCCCGGCAACAAGCTGTACATCGGGCAAGTGATCGGCGAGAACTCCAAGGAAGGCGACATCCTGGTCAACGCGCAACGGGGTAAGAAGCTCACCAACATGCGCGCTGCCGGCTCCGATCGCAATTTGCGCATCGCACCGGCAATCAAGATGAGCCTCGAGGAGTGTCTCGAGTACCTGAACCCCGACGAGCTGGTCGAGATCACGCCCAAGAGCATCCGGATGCGCAAGACCGTCCTCGACGAAAACGCGCGCAAACGCGCCGTCAAGGAGCCCGCCGCCGAGTTGCCGTCGTGACGCGCGATTCGTCGTCATCGTCGCCCGATGTGGAGGCGAGTCTGGCGACGACTCGATCCTTGCACGGCGTCCTTGGGTCAGCCGTCCCTCGAGCAGCGACCATTCACGGGCTCGGCTGATCTTGCAGTGCCTGTGCCGAGGACGTACGCTGCTGACGTCGGTTCGCGACGACTGTCGTCGCCTCGCTCGTCCGCAACGAAGGGCGGTGAGGTGCCATGATGCGTGCGTTTCTCGTCCTCTTCGTGTTCTTGGCAACATGGATGCTCGTCGCGCGCCCGGCGGCGGGGATCGACTTCCGCCAGTTCACCAATGCTTCGAACGTCGATGGCGAGAGCGGTGAGCCTGCTTGGTCTCCCGAGGGTTCGCGGCTGGCCTCAGCTACTGGTTCGTTGGTCCTGCGCCGTGGTACTTCGCGAATCTGGGGATCATCATCTCACCACCAGACCAGAAAGTGAGGAGCGCATCATGACCGCACCGAACCTCGCCGCGAAGTGGGTCACGTGGGCACCGCACATGCAGGGGGTGCTCCGCATCGTGGCCGCGTTCATGTTCATTCTCTCCGGCACGATGAAACTCTTCGCCTTCCCCGACGGGGTCCCCCCGGACGGCGGCACTGTCCCCTGGGTGTCCCAGATGGGGATCGGCGCCATTCTCGAGGTGTTCGGCGGCGGTCTGATCCTGCTCGGCCTGTTCACTCGCCCGGTCGCATTCATTCTCTCGGGCGAAATGGCGGTGGCGTATTTCCAGTTTCACTTCCCGCAGGACTTCTGGCCGACCATGAACGGCGGCATTCCCGCCGTGCTCTACTGCTTCGTCTGGCTCTACTTCTCGGCCGCCGGTGCTGGGGCGTGGAGCCTGGACGCCAGGAGAAAAAAGTAGCTCCCGAGTCTTGCGAACGAGAGTGATCGAGTCCCCTCGTGTCGCAGACCTTGTAATCGTGAACGACGGCACTGGATCAAGCGCCGAACGCATTCTGGCGCTGCTGGATTGAGCTTTCGTCATATTGCTTGGAACGGCGCATCGCGCGCAAATGTCAACCTTGCTGACAGTGCTCAATACTCTTACGCCGTCAACAAGGTTGACAGTGTCAAGCGCTCTTACACTGTCAATTTGTTGACAATCGGAATGAACACGTCACTGCGCACGAGCCGCTCCTCGAGTCTGGCATGAATCCCGCATCGGCTTGGCACGAATCTTTCACAAACTATCTACTTGACATTTGCGTAGTGGCTCTCTATATTGAATGAGCAGTCCCGACCACCGATTCCTCCCAAGGTCAGGTGCCGTGGGAACCCAAAGATGGATGCCGGCCTCGACCGGCGGGGCCACCGCGTTTGCTTCTGCGGCCCTCGCAGATGAACGGCCTCTCGACCTGGCAGAGACCAGCGAGGCGTTCGGTTCTGCTTCGGCTGCGGTTGGGAATGAACATGCCCCCCAGACAAGCGGAGACGCGGAGCGTTGCTCTGTTGTAGACCCCCCGGCATCGACCGGCGTGGACGTCACATCGACTGCGTTTGCAGAGGCGCAGCCTCTTGCACGTGGCGCGGCAGAGACGCAGGCGGATGCTGCGGCAGCACCGCGCGCGCCGGTGTCACGATCTACGGTGGCACCTGAAGTCTTGCCATCCACGGTCACCGACGGTGATCGGCTGCTGCTCGGGCTCGCGGCAATTGAGGCCGTGGTCGCGCTGCCGATTGCTCGCGCGACGGCGGAGGTTGTTCGACGCTCGGCGTGGCGTGCCTTCGGCTACCTCAACCAAGGAGACTTCACCCGCGAACGCTTGCAGCGAGAGCCGCGCTGGATGCACGAACAGGTCCGGTTTCACACGGCGCTCGAGATGCATCCGCGGATCAGAGAGGCGGTTTGTGGGGCGGATGGTGGGGTGCCACTGGGTCAGGTGGCAACGATCCAGATCGGACGCGTGGCGACGGCCGAGACGCTCCTGAGCTGGATCGATCGCGCACGCGCGCTGCCACTCTCTGAATTGCGCGCGGTGGTCACAGAAGCTTGCCGAGCCCAAGCCGAGAGCGGGGATGCGAGCTCTTTCGAGCGTCCGCGCGCGACCGGCCGATCGATCGCAGCGGAACTGGA
>CAZMNW010000007.1:0-69198 GCA_964567755.1 uncultured bacterium | reverse complement strand
CGACGCTCACAATCGCCCCAGGACGAACGCATTCGACCCGGGGATACACCTGACTACCCCCGAAATCGGGGTGTCGGAACTGGTCGAGGTCGTACTGTAAATTCACGAGCGGAGCGTCTCATTCACGTTGACAGGTTCCGTCCTGCCGGACACGTGTAGGGAGGCGCCGTTCCCATCGAGCCACTCGTAAGGACAGTCGGAGGAACGAAGAACGTCCTCACCGCGCTTCTCGCCGTCTTGCCGTTGCGCCTGCTCTTCACGATGTACGTCCATGCACCCGGCTCGCAGGAAATGTTGGACTTGGTCAGCGAATGGTTGAGGCCATCGGGCACATTCAGCGTTCTGGCAACGATCGGATTCCCGCCACTGGGCGGGAAGAGAACGAGCGAATCCGCTTGCGCTGCGCTCACGGGGGCCGTGCTCCAAGTCGCGGTCACCTCGAGCTTGCCTTGCGGGGTCTGCGTGAAGCTAGCCGCGATCGTGTTCTCGTCTGGGCCCCAAAGGAGAAGCTTCGAGATGTAGTTGTCGAGCGGAGGCGTTTGCCCTGCTTGCCGGAGCCGATCGTCGGCCCAGGCCACCACCGCAATGCCATCTCTCGCGTCGACGGTCAGGTAGTCGTTCCCCGTGCCGTTCTCAAAAGGCCCTGGGCCATCACCGCTGAAGTTGCTGGTCCCCGATGTGTCGCTCACCTTGACGTCATGCCAGGTCGTTCCGCCATCCCACGAAACCGACGCGAAAACGTCGCCTGCTTGATTTCCGGTGTACAAGCGTGAATCGTAGTAGGCGACGACGAGCGCCCCAGTCAAGTTATCCCAGGCGATCCAGGGGAACCAGCGATCGTTTGTTGTGATCTGATTGACGCGAACGGGAGCTTGCCAATCGGTCCCTTGGTTCGTGGACTTGATCACATGGATCCCGAACGGATGCGCCGAGCCGGTCAGAGGGTCTTTCTTGTTCAGCCACACGAGGTAGATCGTGCCGTTCGTCTGGTCGACTGCCATGCTGGGGTTCGACCAGATAGGCATGCCTTTTTCCCCGCCCAAGCTGCTCCCGCGGTAGCCTTGGACGTTGAGCGGTACTGGCCCCGAGCCGGTAACGACTTGAGAGATGCGGGTTCTCAGGGGCCAGTCTTGACCTGCATTGGTCGAACGCGCGAAACCGAGCGCATTCTCGTCATCACCAAAGGTGCTGGAGATCCCCCATGTGGCGTACACTTGCGCCCCTGGACCCGTGCGCAGATTGATTCCAAAGTCCTCTCTCTCGGCATCGGGATCGTCCTCGTCTTCGCTGATGCGGACGGGTGCGCTCCAAAAAGCGCCTTGGTTGTCTGAGAAGACGCCCTCGATCACTTGATCGCTCTCGAGGTTTCCGCTGACTGACCAGGCATAGTGGATGCGTCCTGTTGAGAGATGAATGGCCGTATGGCCCTTGTCCAGGAAGTCAGTCCCCTCGCCGACAGCGGCATTTGCTGTCCGAGTCCACGAGCCGGGCGGAGTAGATCTAGCCATGGCAGCCTTGTTGGGTTCATCCTCTGTCATGAAGGCCGCGTAGAAGCGACCGTCCATGTCGATGGCGCTGCTCGGGTCGAAGGTTTCCACAAAGAGGTCGAATCCTCCCAGCTCGAGAGCCCAGGTGATGCCACCATTGGTGCTGACCGCAGTCATGACGACTTCGCTTGTAAACGGGTCGTTCCAGCGGTTTGCAGAAAGTAGAATCTGGTTGGCGTTCGCGGGATTGATCGCCACGGCAACTTCGCCGGCGTTCGTATTGGCTGCCGAGCACGTGACACACACGTCATTCTGATCGAACAATGCGGGCGCGGCCCATGCGCAGCGCGGATTGGAGATGCCGAGATTCAGTATCGCCATCGCAGAAGCGATGAACCAAGAGCGACGCAATGCTTGAGGCATGGTTTCCTCCCAGCCTGTTTGCAGTGCAGCTTTGTCGACGGATTCCAGGAGAATGTTACTCTGGCCATCGGGATTGTCAAGTCGATCCTCGGCGGCGACCTCCTGGCAACCGAGGTACCGCAGCTTCTGCGGTCATCGCGGTCGGTGCGACCCCTGGGAACTGCGCCGCTGTGGCCTGGGCCCACCACAATTCACTCACGAAAGGTGTAGACTCTGTGCCTGCTGGTCGCCCGTTTTTTCCGGGAAGGTCCGGATGTCTCCCTGGTACGACGAGAAGGGTTCGTGGCGGCCTCGCCATCCCTTGGCCGCCCGAGCACCTGACGCACTTCTATTGTGGCTCGCCGTCGCGGCTGCCTCTCCTCTGCTTGATGCGTGCCGCGCCGAAGATGAACCGGAAACCATGTACGATCTCCCACGTATCTCCTCCGGGGTGCCACCAGTCCAACTCGTGACCAGCGGCGCCACATGTCCACTCGGACCTCTGGTTGCTTCGATCGATCCGACCCTATTCGGTAAAATGGCCTTCGGGGATAGCGACAACGATGGACGCAACGAGGTTGTTCTGTACGTCAACGACGAAGGAGTTTTGCACTATCGATTCCTCGAGGAGCAGGGTGCGAACAGCTATGTAAGCGTGCAGGATGGCCCTTCGCTCCTGCCCTACGTCGTAGGTGATCTCGACATGGATGGGAAAAGCGAGCTGATTGGCCAGGGTGGAACTGCTGCGATCCAGGTGTATGAAAGTGTCAATCCGCGCAAACATCCGACGAACCTCGTCTGGTCGTCGCCGAGCCTTTCCTCCATCATCGGCGAAACGACCTCGGGAGACACGGATTCCGACGGAAGACTCGAGATCATTCACTCGGTGAACAGCTTTGCGGGCAACTCAGCCTTGGTCATCTACGAAAACACCGGGAACGACCAGTTCGAGGAGGTGTTCTGGGGTGTCGTTCCGTCGAACCAGAGCAACGGTGAGAAGGTGATCGCAGATCTCGATCTGGACGGTCGGATAGAGATCGCTTTCAGTGGCGGACATGGCCACTTGCACGTCTACGAATCGGGCGGAGACAACCAGTGGCAGCATGTTTGGACGACCTCGACGGGCATGATCAACGCCTATGGCGCGGCGGGCGGCGTCGACACGGATGGGAACGGGAGGCCAGAGCTGTTCGTCATGGGAGAGATGGGGGGGCTGGCCCGGACATTTGTCTTCGAAGCTTTTACCGACAACAGCTTCGCGGCGGTGGATACGATTACGCATATAGGAATCGGTTACACCAACGCACTTGGTGACTGGACAGGCGATGGTTTGGATGAGTACGTCTCAAGGGTCACGCCGAATGTCATCAGCTTTTACGCTTCTCAGAGCCCTGGGAATTGGCAAGAAATCGAGTGTTTTTGTGGGGCGGACAGCTCGCACAGCGAGATTTTCATGTTCGACGCCAACAGAAACGGTCGCGATGAGCTCTTCTGGGCGTTCAGTGGGCCCATACTCAATATCAACTACAGCTGGATCTTCGAGAAGCCTATCACATCGGACAGCGAAACCTACGAGGTTACATTGCCCCATCTGCGGTTCCATCCGAATCCCACGCGTGGGCTCGCGTATGGAATCGGGCCCCCGGCACTGTCGCCGTTCGACATGCTTCTCTACGATGTATCAGGGCGTCTGGTCCAGCGGTCGAGAATCCGGCAAGCTGGCGGGTTCGTTCTCGACGGGTCTTCCCTCGCCGCGGGAGTTTACGTCGTCCGCTTGCTGGACGATCACGGACGCCACCAGGCACAAGGTCGGGTAGCGATCCTCCACTGACTGGTCTACTGATCCAGCCGTCCACGGCCCCCCACGCTTATTCTGAGTCTCAGAGCATACATTTGCCCTACGCTGCCGCGCTGCCCGTCGCGAAACGACCGACAGGCGGGATCGAATGGGCGCCGCGGCGATCGCCACGGCGCCCAGCCCGGAGGGCATTCGATTCGCGGGTCTAGTCGCGGAACAGACGCTTCATGTTGCCGATGCTGGTTTCGCGTACCGCGACCGGCAGCACCTCGACGCCGAACTTGGCGAGCAGATCTCGGCCGAGAGTGCGCAGCGCACTGTCGTCGGAGGCCGTGACCGCTCTTTCCAGGACGATGGTCGTCGTCGCGACGTTGATGTTGTCGCAGGACCTGCCCGTGAGGGTCACCGTGACCGTGCCACCCGGCAGCAACGATGGCACATCGAAACTGAGCGAGCTGCTCGTAGTCTCTTGTGGCTCGAGCGGGATTCTGCCAGCGTACGTGTTGACGAGCGAACCATTCAAGTGCACGGTCACCTGGAGATAAGCGAACACCGCCAGCTCGTGCAGGTTCTTCACCGAGCCGTCTAGCGTCACGCGATCTCCGGGATTCGCACCCGCGCGATCGAAGGCCAGCTGTACGTCGAGCTCGGCGAAGGCGGCGTCCGCCCCAACGACGAGCGCCAGGGCGCATAGGCCCACCTGTAGCCAATGCTTCATTGCACCCTTCCTTCCATCGAGAAAAAACGGCCAGCCAAGTCGGCTGTGCCGAACGGGAACGGAGCGCGATTCCATCGCGAAGCGAGGGCCCGGGAGCAACACCATGAATGCGACGCATTCACCGGCCTTGCGGGGCGCAATCCGGAGGGACCTGATTCCGATGCGGTAGGGGAACGTTAGCAAGTCACCTCGGCCACGTCAACACGCGGACGCGCGGATTCTGTCACATCGACAACAGACCGCTTCTTGGCTCGGGACATCATCGAGATGTGGGTGGAAACGCTCAGTGCGCGGTCAGAAATGCGGATGACGAGCACCGGCGGAAGCAGAGCCACTTCCTCAAACAGCGTCGCTCAGGCTAGAGAAAGTGAAGTTGGCGGCTTTGATCGCGGGAACGACGGCATTTCCCGCGCGCACCGCGGCCGACATCCCCTGGATGTTCGAGAGGACGACCGCGGGACTCTCATTGAAGCGGAAGTTGACCACGGGATGCTGGACCTTGCCATTCTCGATCAACCAGAGGCCATCACGGGTGAGCCCCGTCAGCTGCAGCGTCTGCGGGTTGACCGACCGGATGTACCAGAAATTCGTCACCAATAAACCACGTTCCGTGGAAGCGATGAGCCCATCCAGCGAGTCGCTGCCACCTTCGAGGACGATATTTCCTGGGGAAGGTGTGGGCTCGCGGTCGTTCTTCCGCGCCCAGTAGCGGTCGTACCAGAGGTTGGCGACCACGCCCTTCTCGATCCAATGAATGCGTCCGGAGGCCAGGGCCGCGTCGGCGCTGCCGCCACCGCCGCCACCACCTCCACCGAAGCCACCGCCGCCCCAGGGGGAACCTGGCCGGCGTGGGTCGGTCGGGTCACTGCGCAGCGAAACGGAATCCTGGAACAGTTTCTCGCCCAAACGCGTGCCCCCACCCGACTTCGAGAAGAAGGAGCGGCCTTCCTCGGCTGCACGGGCAGACAAGCTGAAGCCCAGCGTGCCGAGTAGCCCGGCAACTGCGGCGGGTTCGAGGACCACAGTATAGTCACCTGGTTCGAGCGCTTTGGGTTGCGCCGATTCGCGCGCCTTGTGCAACGCCCGCGCTGCGATCGCCGTCGCATCGATGTCGCTCCATCGCCACGATTCGGTCTCCGCCCAGCCGGAGCCGGTGCCATCGGCGGTGCGCGCCGTGGTGGAGAACGAAGCCTCGGTCGACCGGAACCAGCCGAAGTTTCCGGCCTTGTTGGCGACGCAGCGAACGACACCCTCGTTGACCGCAAAGCCCGAGCTATTGATGGCCTCGCGCCGAGCCGGCTCGACAGCGGCGCGCACGCCGGGCAAGCGCTCGGCGGCACCAGCATGCGCGGTCGCTTCGTCCCAGGCGCGGATCTCCAGATATTTCTGTGCGGCCAGTGGCCCCATGTACTCGGGGTCGGCGGGCAAAAGCTCGGCGAGCTCCTCGGCGCGGTGGACGGCGCGTTCCAGCGCCGTGTCGTTGATCTCGTTCAACGTCACGCGCCCGGTGCGCGTGTCGTGGATGGCGGAGATGACGACTTGGATGGACTCGGAGGCCCCCGCGGTGGAGATCTCGTTGTTGGCGAAGCGCGTGTTCGACGAGCGCTCGAAGACGAGCGACACCGAGGCGTCCGCGACGTGCGCGAACCCCAGGGCGCGATCGACGATGCGCCGGCATTCCGGCTCGGAGGGCAAAGCGAGCGACATGAGCTACTCCGTGCGCAGCACGTTGATTCCGCGGAACAGCGATGGCGAGCAGCCGTGGCTCATGGCATTGACCTGGCTCGGCTGTCCCTTGCCGTCGTTGGTGAGGCCGAAATTCACCCATGCACGCTGGTCGGCGATCGCCGCGCAGGCGTTCCAAAAGTCCGCGGTCTTGCTCTGGTAGGCGACGTCGGCCAACATGCGGCCCTTCTTGCCGTTCTTGATCTCCCAGAAGGCATCGCCACCGAACTGGAAATTGTAGCGTTGCTGGTCGATCGAGTACGAGCCCCGCCCGTCGATGAGGACGCCATCGTCCACCATCGCGATCAGATCGTCGAGCGACTTGCCGTCTTGTCCTGGTTCGAGCCAGACGTTCGGCATGCGCTGGAATGGGATGCTGTCGAAGCTGTCAGCGTAGCAACAGCCGCGCGATTCCGGCTCGTCGATCCAGTGCGCCTGCTCGCGCGTGGTCTGATAGCCGGTGAACACGCCGTTCTTGATCACGTGGAAGGAAGTGGCTTTGACGCCGTCGTCGTCGTAGCCGACGGTGGACATGCCCTGCGGCACGGTGCGATCGCCAATGACGTTGACGAGATTCGAACCGAACTGGAACTTGCCGAGCACGCGCTCGGGCGGCGCCAGGAACGAAGTGCCGGCATAGTTGGCCTCGTAGCCCAAAGCGCGGTCGAGCTCGGTGGAGTGCCCGATGCTCTCGTGGATGGTGAGCGACAAGTGCGATGGCAGGAGGACCAGGTCTCTGATTCCGGGGGCGATCGAGGCTGCCTTCAGGTGCTCCACTGCTTCGAGGGCGACGCGCTCCGCCGCTTCGAGCATGCCGCAACCCTCCACATGCTCATAGCCGCCGGTCACCGGGTGAACCTGAAAGCTGCGCGACTTACTCTTGCGAGACGCGGATTCGACCGCGGTGGCGCTCATGCTGGGGACGGTTTGCACGATGAGCTGCTCGATGTACGAGCCATCGGTGGAGGCGAAGAACTTGTCTTCGGAGCGGAAGACGAGAGACGAATTGACCGTGACAATGCCTTGCACTTTCTTGGCGGCGGCGTTCACTGCTTGCAGCAGTCCGAGCTTGTCCTGGATGGGAACGTCGAAGGGGTTCTTCGTCAACGGGGTGGCCCAGCGGTCTTCGTAGGCTGGCACGGGCGCGAGGCGCACTGGGCGTTGGCGCAGCGCCGCATTGACGCGCGCGATGGTGACTGCCTCTTGGACGACGCGCGCGATCTCGTCTTTCTCGACTCGTGGACTCGCGGCGAATCCCCAGGTATCCGTATGCAGCACGCGCACACCGAACCCGAAGCTCTCGGTCTCGAGCACGGTCGGCACATTGTTCACTTTGCCGGTCGCCATGCCTGCGGCGCGGTCGGGGCTGGTGCGCAGTCCCACGGTCTGGTTGCGGTAACGGTTGATGCGGATGTCGGCGTACGAGCAGCCGAGCTGGCGCGCGCGGTCGAGAGCGACATCGGCGAGAGCGCGGAGCTGGCGAGGGTCGAGCGGGGCCGCCTCGAGGCGTTGGATCGACCACAACGGCTGATCGAGCAACTCGCCGACCGTTGCCGCACCGGCCGTGACGCCGACCACCTTCAGGAAACGGCGGCGAGACAGGGCCACGTTGCGCCTCCGCGTGACAGTCGCAAACTCCCAAGGGGCCGCAGCGTATCACATCGCCGTGCGTGCATCCATCTCGTCGTCGAGACAATGGAGGATGGCGGCAGCGGACCGGACGATGTCAGTTTCGGCGGTGCTCCAATTGACGAAGGAGAGTCGCATGGCGCTCATGCCGCGCCATGTGCTGCCACCGAGCCAACAGGTGCCGTCCTGCTGCACGCGCGCGATGACGGCGCGTGTGAGGTCGCCGGAGTCGCCATGGGCATGGAAACGCACGAGCACCTGGTTCAAGACCACATCGTTCAGAATCTCGACGCGCGCGTCGCTTCGCAACAGTGTTGCCATTTGCCGCGCGCGATCGCAACAGTTCTGCACCAGCTGTGCCACGCCGCGCCGTCCCAAGGCGCGCAAGGCCGCGTAGACTGCGAGGCTGCGCGCCCGGCGCGAGAACTCCGGCACCCAGTCGACGGGGTCGCGCTCGGCACCGGCCGATTTCATCATGTACGCGGCGTCGGTGGTCATGGCGGCGCGATGCACGCCGCTGTCGCGCACGATGGCGATGCCGCTGTCTTGCGGCACGTTGAGCCACTTGTGCGCATCCGTGGCCCAGGAATCGGCCGCGCCGGCACCGTCGGTGAGATAGCGGTGCTGGGGTGACGCGGCCGCCCACAGACCGAAGGCGCCGTCCACGTGCGCCCAAGCACCGGCTGCATGCGCGATGGCGACGATCTCTCGCACCGGATCGCAAGCGCCGGTGTTGACGTTGCCGATCTGCGCGCACACGATCGCAGGGCCGCTGCTCGGGCCGAGCACTTGCGCGAGCGCTGCGGGCTGCATGCGTCCCTGGTCGTCGGCGGCTGCGACTTCGATGACGTCGGTGCCGAAGCCGAGGAGACGGAGCGCACGCGTGACGGTGACGTGGGCTTCGCCCCCGAGCACGATGCGAACTCGAGGAGCGCCGCGCAGGCCTTGCGTCTGGACGTTCCATCCGGCGCGCTGCAGCACGGCATGGCGTGCTGCGGCCAGGCACGTCACGTGCGCCATCTGACAACCGGTGACGAAGCCGACGCTGGCGGTGAGCGGCAATCCGAGCAGATCGCAGATCCATCCTGCAGTAACCTCTTCCACCACAGAGACGATGGGTGAGAGAACGAAGAGCCCGGGATTCTGGTCCCAGGCCGCTGCCAACCAGTCGGCGCCGATGGCGACGGGTAGCGCACCCCCGATGACGAAACCGAAGAACCGCGGGCCCGCATTGGCCATGTGGCCGCGCTCGGCAGGTGCCGCGAGGGCGCGCAGAACCTCCGCCGGTGGGTCACCACGGTCGGGCAGCGGTTTGGCGAACCAAGCGCGCATCTCCTCCACGCTCGCACGAGCGCCCACGTGACGTTCCGGCAGCGTGGAAATGAAATCGAACGCGAGGTCCTGCGTCGTGGCGAGGAGGTCGCGGACATCTTCGGCCTTCATGTCCAACATGCGGTCCAAGCCATTGCGGTCGTCGTGCATGGCGCTCACGAGCCGCTCTTCTTGGGGCCACCACGGTCGAGGATTTTTTCGATCTCGTCCATGACGTGGTTCATCTCGCGCATGGCCGCCTTGAACGGTTCCGAGGTGGTCATGTCGACGCCGGTGTCTTTGAGGAGATCGATGGGATACTTCGAGCCACCCGCCGACAGCATGCGAATGTAGGCGTCGCGCGCCTGGGTTTTGCCGGCCGCGGCGTCGTCGCGAATGCGGTTGGCGATCGACGCGGACGCCACCAGGCTGGTGGCGTATTGGTACACATAGAAGTTGTAATAGAAGTGCGGGATGTAGGCCCACTCGACGCCGTACAGGTCGTCGATCTTGCACACGCGCTCCGCGTCGCCGTAGTACTGCTTCAGCAGCCCCAGGTACAAGGCGGTCATGTTGTCGCCGGTGAGCGATTCGCCGCGTTCGGCCATTTCGTGGATGTGCAGCTCGAATTCGGCGAAGAGCGTCTGCCGGAAGAGCGTCTGGCGCATGCCGTCGAGATAGCTGCCGAGAAGGAAGAGCCGTGTGGCGTCGTCCTGGGTGCGATCGAGCATGTCGTGCAGCAGCAGGTTTTCGCTCAATGTCGATGCCACTTCCGCCACGAAGATCGGGTAGTCGTGGGTGACGTACGGTTGCGCGAGGTCGGCAAGATACGAATGCATCGAGTGGCCGTACTCGTGTGCCAACGTCGAAACGTCTTCGTAGCGCCCCATATAGTTCACGAGCTGGTACGGATGCACGCCGTAGATGCCTTGACTGTAGGCGCCCGAACGCTTGCCAGTGTTGGGCAGGAAATCCACCCAGCGGTTCTCGAAGCCTTTTTTCATCGCCGCGACGTAGTCGTCGCCGAGCGGTTTGCAGGCGGCCAAGGTCAATTCCACCCCTTGCTCGGGCGTGTAGGGCAGGTCGACCTTGTCGACGATCGAGGCATAGAGATCCTCGTAGCGCAGTTGCTCGACTCCCATGATGCGACGGCGCAGGCCGAGGTAGCGATGCAGGGTCGGCAGGTTGGCGTGGACGTCGGCGATGAGCTGGGTGTAGACGCTGCCCGGGACGTTGAAGTCGAACAGTGCGGCATCGACGCAACTCGTGAACTTGTGCACGTCGCGCTCGAACACATGCGCCTTCACCTGGGCGTAGAGGGACACTCCAAGCGTGCGGGTGAATTTGGCGTAGGTGGTCCAGAATGCGCGGAAGACCTTGTCGCGTTCGGCCCGGTCCGGGAGGGCGCGGTAGCGCGTGTAGGCGGCGGCGTCGAGGACGACTTTCTCGCCACTCGCGAGCGTGATCTCGGGATACGGGAAATCGGCGTTGGTGAAGATGCCATGCAAGGCTTGCCCGGCGTCGGCGAGGTTGCCGGCCTGGGCCACGATCGTCTCCTCGGCGGCGCCGAGCGTGTGTGGGCCGCGCCGGAGGATGTCGTCGAGGTGGTGGGCATAATCACGCAGCTTGGGTTCTGCGGCGACGAAGCCGCGCAATTTCGCCTCGCCCAGCGCCAGGATCTCTGGCGTGACGAAGGCGATGGCGGTGCTCATTTGCACACCGAGCAGCTCTGCTTCCTGGCGCATTTCCAGATGGCGGCCGATGCGGCTGTCTTGGTCGTTCAACATGCTGGCGTACGGAGCGAGCTTCGCCAGCTCCTGGCTCGTCGCCATGATGGCGGCGAGCGCCTCGTGGAGCATGGCGGCAGAATCTCCCAGGTGACCTTGATAGCGACCGAGATCGGGGATCTGCGCAGCGATCTTCGCCTTCGCCGCGACCCATGCCGCTTCGTTGGCATAGAGATCGGCGAGGTTCCAAGTATATTGCGTCGGGATCTCGCTCCGCTCCGCGGCTCGAACCTGGATCGCGAGGATGCAGAGCAACGCGGCGCCGAAGAACGAGGGGCAGCACCAGGGCTTCATCGCGGCAAGAACCTCCTCGAGCACGCCGCAAGCGGCATGTCATGATCGCGCGCCCACGCGCGCAGTGTTTTGAGTGAGCGCCGGGAAAGACGCGCGGGAAGAGGCTGGCGTGGCGAGCTCGACAGCGCTGCTACCGGAACGGAGTCCGTCCCGCTCCTGGAGGATCCACTGCGGAGCCGTCGCATGACAAGGGGAAATCCGAGGCCAGGCCCGCCGGAAATTCACTGGCGGTGCGGCCGGGATCACCGGCGCTGCAGGCGCAGCGCGTGTAGAATCGAGCGTGGTCCGAATCAGGCGTGGGCCGTTCTGGAGATGACGGCATGATGCGAGGCACGAACATCGCGGTCGCGCTGGGTTGGTTGGTGATCGCTCCCGTCCACGCGGACACGATCGTTCTGCAGGCCGTGCGCGACGCGACTTTATTCGAGGACGTAGGCGGCGCAATCGCGAGCGGTGCGGGTCCAACGCTGTTCGTGGGCGACAACAGCAGCCGCAACACGCGGCGAGCGCTCGTGGCCTTCGACGCCGCTTCTGCACTGCCGGCCGGAGCTCGCATCGACCGCGCCGAGTTGCGCATGTTCCTGTCGAACTCACCGGACACGCTCGCCGCACAGTCGATCTTCGTGCGCCGCCTGCGCGCGAGCTGGGGCGAAGGCACCTCGGTGTCCGCCGGCGGCGGCGGTGCACAGGCCACACCGGGTGACGCCACCTGGATGCATCGCTTCTTTCCCGATTCCCTGTGGGCCCAGGTCGGGGGAGACTTCAGCACCACTGCCAGTGCCGTGTTCGTGGTGAGCACCCTCGGTTCTTACGGCTGTTCGAGCGCCAGGATGGCAGCGGACGTGCAAATCTGGCTGGATGAGCCCGCATCCGATTTCGGCTGGCTCTTGCACGGGGAAGAAGACTTGGCGGGGACGGCACGCCGCTTCGATGCGCGCGAGCATCCCACAACATCGCACCGACCCGTCCTCGTCGTCGAGTTCACTCGACGCACGAACCTGCGCCCCAGCAGCTGGGGACAGGTCAAGCACCGCTTCCGCGACTGAGCGCGGGTTGCAGCCGCCGGGACTTTGTCGCTCTTCAGAACTGCTGCATCGCCTCGACCATGAGCTCGCTGCCTTGGTCGCCAGTGCGCCACTCGCCGCTCGCGCTCAGCCACAACCCCCACGTCGTGGCGAAATTGGCGCCGGTGCGCAGCCAGCTCCAGCGACTCTCGGGCTCCGCACCCCCGGCGAGCTCCGTGTTGTTGCGCGAGTGGAAGTCGCCGCCTGCGACCTCGCAGCGGAACCCGGCGGTGATCGGCCACGACAAGCTGGCGTCCGTAATCTCGCCTTGCGTCTGTTCCATGTCGTAGAACGATGTATGCATGGACAGATCGAGCGGTCCGACCCGCGACCCCCGCAGATACGCATCGAGCGAGTGGGCTCTCGCGTCGTCTCCCGTTTGCAGACGAGTGTCGCCGCCGAGGCGCAAGGACCACTGGCGCGTCAGTGCGACTCGTGCGGCGGCGCGCACGCCGTGCTGGAGATCGCGCGCGATGGGCGCAGGAAGCGCGCGTTGTTCCGGCTGCAACAGCGGCCGGCGCGTTTCGTATCCCAGCGAAACGTCGAGCCGGGGGTGAGGCTCCACCTGCATCCCGAGGGAGAACGTGGTGAGCTCGGCGCCCGGAGCGCCGAGGTCGAGCTTCCACGCCGGGGACAAATCGATCTCGAGATTCTCGAACAGGCGCATCTTACCCCGGATGTTGGCATCGCCGCGCAACTGCACGTACTGGCGGCGGGTGATGTCGGGATCCTCGACGTGTCCAAATGCGGCCAGTGCGCGCCAGCGACCACCACGACCCGCTTCGACAAACCCTCCCAGCTTGTAGCCGCCGGTCACGAAGGGGGTCGAAACATAATCGGTGCCGCCGCCACCGGCGACCCCGAAGCGCAATGCCGCGTGCGGCCGCCAGTGCAACCCGCCTCCATCCATGGCTCCGAGGAGCTCCAGGCGTTCGGGCAAGAGCCGTCCAGCCTCGATCTCGAGGCGCGACTCGGTGCTGCGGTAACGGATCGAGGCTTCGTAGATGCGTGATTCGTCCTCCTCCAGCGTGGTGGATGCAAGGTGCGTTTGTCGTCGTGGATGGTCGCCGCGAAAACGCAGATCGAGCTGATTCCGCCGGCTCCCGCGCCACGTGACGTCGCCCACCAGCACGGGATTGTCGAGATGACCGGAGGCATCGGAGGTTCGCAACATCAGAACGCCGAAGCGACCGCGCAGCGATGACGAGCGGGCACCGGATCCGCCGGGCGCGGGCGCAGGGCTCGGGGAGCCAGCGACCGTTGCCGGTGTGAAGGTCACGCTGTCGTTCGGCTTCAAGGGTTCGGTGCCGGATTGCACGCGGCACGACGCCGAATTCTGCGCCACGAACTCGACGACGAGCTCCGCGATGACCTTGCCATCGCGTTCGACGCGCACGACCGCGCCTTCGACGAGCCCCGCAGCGCTGCCCGCGTCGAGGTAGACGTTGGAAGAGGAAATGTACTGGATGCGCGCGGAGGCCGCCGCCACCGGTCGCGCGGTCAGGAACAGCGCCGTGCCCAGCGACATCGCCGCAACGCCAAAGGTTCTACACGCCGCGATGACATTCATAGCAAGCCGCACTTTCATAGCGGTAACCCGAGACCTCGCGGTGCTTGTCGCCGGTCTCGGTTTGGTTATGCTCGTGACACTGCAAGCAAGTGAACTCCGCATAGCTCGAGGGACTCGGGTGACAAATGGCGCAGTTCGGCCACAGCCCAGCGTGCCGGCCCGAGTTGATGCGGAAAAACCTGTCGTGGTCGAACGTGGCCGGGCGCCAGGCGTTCGAGGAATGGCACCCGGCGCAATCGGTGCCGAAGTCAGCGGCCACGTGATTCGGGTTCGCGGTGGCGTCGTAATCGTCCCGGTGACAGACGACGCATGTCGCCGACAAACCGCCGAACCCGGTGCCGCTCGCGTGGCAACGCGTGCATTCGAGAGTGCGATGGGCGCCGGCGAGCGCGAATCCGGTGGTGGCGTGGTCGAATCCGGCGCCCGTCCAGGTGGCGCGCGCCGCATCGTGGCACTCGTCGCAGCGCGTCGGGTAACCGGCTGCGCCGTGGTTCGGTGCCTGCGTCGCCGCGTAGTCATCGGCATGGCACGAGACGCAGTCGTTGGACAATTTGGCCACGCTCGCCTCGCCCGGCGTTGCGTGGCAGCGCGTGCATTCGAGCAACGAGTGCACGCCGCGGAGCGGGAATCCCACCGCCGCATGCTGGCGCACGGCATCGGCACGACCCACCCAGCTCTGCTGCCCGTGACAGTCCTGGCAGCGCGCTCCGTATCTGCTTTCGTGCACGTCACGATGGCAGTCGGCGCAGCTCGTGGCGACTCGGTGGAACTCGAGCGAGGCGTGGCACTCCCGGCACTCGGCATCGCGGTGCCGGCCCTGGAGAGGAAAGCCCGTGGTGCCGTGATCGAAGAGCGACGGGCTGCGCACGACGGTCCAGCTCGTGGCCGTGTGGCACTGTTCGCAGGCGACCTTGAGTTCACCGTGCGGGCTCGCGACCGCCGGCGGTGCGCTCGGCGGCGCGTCCTGCTGCGTGGCACGCGCCTGCCAGAAAAGCCCAGCAACGAGCCCCGCGATTGCGGCCGACCACAGCGCTCGCTGCGATGAGCGAATGGGCCTTCGGTGGTTATGCAGCATTGGCCTCACTTCCGTTCCTGGCTGCTCCCGCCCGCCATCGGCACCTTGTCCGCATGGCAGGCGCGACATGCAACATCGAGCGGACGGTAGCGAACGACGCCACGACCGCCCTTCGTTTCAGCGGGGTGGCACGCGGCGCAGCGCGTGCGTGCATGGGCGCCGTCGAGACGGAAACGTGTCGCGTCGTGGTCGAATCGCGCGATGCGCCATGACTTGGCACCGTGGCAACGCGCACAATCGACGCTTCCATCCCGCGCGAACTGGCCGGCATGTGGATCCGGATGGCACCCCGCGCAGCTTCGGTCTTGGAAGCGCAGGCGGATATCGCTCGCGGCCGTGACTTGCAGCCCGGTCGTCGCAGCGGGTTTTGCCGATCCGGGGATGGTGTCCATGCGCCGGTGGCAAGCGAGGCAAGCGACGGCACGGTGGGCGTCGGCGAGCGCAAAGCGGGATTTCGCATGCTCCTCGGGACCGAATCGTGCCGGCTTGAAACCGCCGACGTCGTGACACGATTCGCAGGCGCCGCCATCGGCGCGATCGAGCAGCTGGCCACGGTGCGCATCCGCATGGCAATCGGTGCAGTGGGCGAAGGCGAGAGCCTGCCCCGCCGTGCGATGACACTTGTCGCAAGCGAGGTTCTGATGGCGGCCGCGCAACGGGTAGCGAGTCTGATCATGGTCGAAGGAACCGGCGACGAGGGTTTTCCAACCGCCGGCGCTGTGACAGCGGGCGCAGTCGCCGCCGAAGCGAGCTTTGTGCGGGTCCGTATGGCAGGAGGTGCAGGCTTGGAAAGGAATGGGCTTCCAATGCACCGTGGCGCCGGGCGTCGTGGGTGCGACTTTCTTGCCTGCGGCGTCCTTCGACCAGTGACATCGCTCGCATGCGAGCGAAACATGGCGACCGGTGAGAGCGAAGCGCGTTCGGTCGTGCGCGAAGCTCGTGAGCCGAAGCTGCTTCCAATCGCGTGCCGAATGGCAGCCGCGACAATCAGGGCCAAATCGGTTCTGGTGCGGGTCGGTGTGGCAGCTCGAGCACTCCAGCCCGAGCGGTCTGTAGCGCACCAAGGCACCCGGCGTGTTGCTCGCGACCTTGGCGCCGCTCGGGTCTTGGCTGGGATGGCAGCGCGCGCAGGTGAGCGCCGCGTGTTTGCCGTCGAGCGGGAATCGCGACACCGCATGGTCGAAGCGAAGTTTTTTCCATCCGCTGCTCGAATGGCAGGCAGCGCAATCGTTCTTCTCCACCGTGGCGTCGAACTGCCCCGCATGCGGGTCGCGATGGCATGCAGCACAACGCCGCGACAGGCCGAGATGGGTGCGCGCGAGCGCCAGGCTCGCCGAGGTGCGTACGTCTTCGTCGCGCACGAGATCCGGCTTGTGGCAGTCGTCGCAGCGCAGCCTGGCGTGCGCGCCATCCAATTCCCATCCGCTGCGCCGATGGTCGAACGCGTCGCGACCGCCGGGCCATGCGATCAGCTTCGCGGTTTCGCCGCCATGTTCCGGGTGACAGCGGCCGCAGAGTTGACGCTCCTTCGTCTCCAATGTGGAGTGGAAGCCCGTTCCTGCCGCGATCCGAGTCGCCAGCGGGCCATGGCAATCCAAGCAGCGCTCGGCCGTCGTGGCACGTCGTGGTTCGTGGCACTTGAAGCACTGCGTCGTGCCCTCGAGCGCGGCATGAGCGCGCGACAGCTTGCCCGGCGAGAATTGCCCCCGCGCGGTGACCGGCATCACGATCGATGCAGCTGCGAGCATCGCCAGACCCCATTTCGCCCCACGTTCCATCCAGGCTCCAGCCGCGGCTTTGTCACCAAGCCCAGGCATACCCGAGCCAGATGGCGACACCGATGTGCACGGCCATCATGACGTAGAGCAAGATGGCGAAGGGTTTGTGGATGGAATGCCAGTAGCCGAACAGACTTTCGGCCTGGCGCAGGAATGCGCGCCGCCGCTCGATGCGGACGCGTCGTGTCATAAGCTCACGCAGGGCACGTGTTTGGCTGCGATCGCGGCCGCGCGGCGCACCGGCGCTCCGCGCGCCGAGGGCGAACACGACGTCCTGACGCAGGAAGTACATCAAGCTCGCCAGCGGCTGCGAGCGTGCGGCGCGGTCGACACCCGCCAATTGCCGTAAGGTCGCCAGTTCGGCCGGGGTCATGCCATAGCGTTGGGTGAGCTCCAAATCCAGGGCATCGATTTCGCCGCGCAGCGATTCGGCTGCGAGCGCGGCGCCCGACAACGCGCGCGGGATCTGGCGATAGAGGTAATAGCCAACAAAGCCGCTCGCCATCACCCCGATCATTGACCAATAGCCGATGGCGATGAGCCCATGGATGCGGAACCCGGAATGCAGCGTGATCAACGTCGGTCCGACGATGCCGCAGAAGATGTGCACGTTCAGCCAGCGGTTCAGTCGTCCGAGCCCAGCCAGGACACGCCAGCGCTTGCGCGCCGAGTACGCCACCAGCAGCAGCAGCAGGAAGGTCCCTCCATAACCGTAGAGCAGTCCCACCGGCCCATTGGGCTTGAGGTTCGGATGCAGCGGATGGTGCAGTCGATCGGCGAGCTCGAGTCGGTAGTACGGAGCGCCGAGGAAGGCCAGGAGCAGGCATCCTGCGACGGCGAAAAGGATCGTGATCAATGGGCCGTGGCCAAGGTGACTTGATTCGCTTCGAGGCCGAGGCCGGAACGTTGCCTGAGGTTGGACCGGATGCGAGGCCTCGAGGGTGTTCATGGCTGCCGGTCCGCATGCTGGGGATGCTTCCGTCGCGAAGCTCCATGGTGCCAGCTCATGGCGACGCCGATCCTGTCGAGAAACTGCGTCGGCAGTTCGCCGCCGATGGCGGCAAATACCTGATCGTTGGCGATGCGGCTGTCGCCAGCGCTGGTGCGCATGATGACTGCGTCCGCTTCGATGCGCTGGACCTCGGACTCGAGCAACACGCAGAGCCGCGGGGCGCCGACTTGTTGCAGCCGAGCCAGGTTCTCGGGCGCGACGCGCCCGAACGCCGTGCCGCGGTACGATAGAGTGATGTTCGCCCCGGCGTCGGCGAGCGCGAGCGCGATCTCGACGGCACTGTTGCCACCGCCGACGACCAGGACCTGCAACCCCGCGAATGGCTCGGGCTCGAGCAGTCGATACGCGACTTTGGGCGAGTCCTCGCCAGGCACACCGAGCTTGCGCGGCGATCCGCGGCGACCGATGGCGAGCACGACGCGCTGAGCGCGCACCTCATCCTGCGTGCCGACGAGGCGGAAACCGTTGCTTTCGCGCCGCACGTCGGTGACGCGCCAAGGTGCCCGCACTTCCAAGCGGGCCTGACGCACGATGCGCTGCCAGGTCTCGAGCAGCTGCTCCTTGCCGATTTCGCGGTAATGGAACCGGCCGACAATGGGAAGCTCGACGGGCGCGGTCATGACCAACTTGCGCCGGGGATAGTGATTGACGCTGCCCCCGAGGCCATCCTGATCGAGAATCAGGTGCGAAAGACCGCGTTCGCGGCAGGCGAGAGCGGCGGCAATTCCTGCCGGACCGGCGCCGATGATGGCGACGTCGATGCTCTGCGACCGAGACGCGGAAAACGGCTCACGACTCAAGTTCGCCACCGCTTGCAGGCCTTGGGACATGGCGTTGCGGATGAGTCCCATGCCGCCCAGCTCGCCCACGATGTACAAGCCCGGGACGTTCGATTGGTAGTCACCACCGACCTCCGGGAGCTGGATGCCGCGTTTCTCGGTGCCGAAGACCAGCTCGATGGCGTCGTTACAGCACGCCGCCTTGCAGAGGCCGTGACCGATGCAATGCGTCGCGTTGACCAGGCGCGCGCGGCCATCGACGAGCTGCAGCACGCCGTCCTCCGGGCAGGCGTCGACGCAGCTGCCGCAACCGATGCATCGACTCGGGTCGATGGCCGGATGCAGCGACATGGGCTGGTCGAGACCGAGGGCGGAAGCCCGGTCCAGCGCGGCCCGGGCGGCACGGCGCCGGCGCACTTCGCGCGTGACGCCGAATGCGGCGGCGGGCCCGAGGGTGACGAGGATGCCGAGTGTGGTCGAGTCGATTCCCAAGATGCCTCTCTCGCAGGGGGCCCGAGTGGATGCCTCTGGACGAGCAAGGTTTCGGCCACTCGGAGCCCGCGGAGGATCCCAAATTGTGTACAAAAACTCAACAACTCGAGAAGTATGATGAATCGTGGCGGATCCGGCGCCGCAACGCTTTCTCACCCATGCGTGGCGGATTGGGCTCCGATCCGGCAAGCCGGGGAATCATAGGACCCGCTCATGGCGCAAGTCCAGTGCGCGACGGTTCGTCACTCGTCGTCGATGTCCCTACTGCGGTGGCGCCAGATACGGGAACGTGTCCAGGAACGGCACGTCGTTGCCGCTCGGGAACGGAGCGTCGTTGGCGAGAATGCGGTCATCGTTCACCATGGTGACGACGTCGTCGTTCAAATCGCGTCCATTCGGAAACACACAGGGACGCGAGGTGTCGAAAATCACGACATCGGGTGGCACGCCCGCCTCCTGCATGTGATCGCGTGGGCTGAGCGTGTTGAGCGCCAGATTCTCGGGCATCTGGCTGCGCAGCGACCGCCCGGCCAGGTCCGCCACCGGGCCGTAGATCTCGGGGACTTTCGACGTTGCCCACACCAGGAGTGTCGATTGGGTGCCGAGCACTGCCGCGAGCGGCAGCTCGACGACGACCGCGGCGACGTTGCGTCCAATGCGCGGTCCGCGGATGAACGGGTCATCGCGCAACCCGGAGAAGAAATGCACCTGCTTGTCGATGTTGCCGCGCAGGCCTTGGGTGCGCAGGCGACCGCCGCTCTGCTTGTCGAAGGTGATCTCGAAGACGAAATCTTCTTCGATGTGTTCCGGGGTGACGATCGTGCCGCCATACTGGGCGAGATCACTGGCGTCGTCGAAGTGTACGGCGCTGTCGTTGTCGATGGCGAAGCGCAACGTGAGATCGGCGGGAAAGGAGTACTGCGTCGCGCCGATCGGGATGGTCGGATTACTGCACAGCGACAGCACCAGCTGGTCGCCTCGGGTGAAGACGTGCAGATCGGTGAGACGTGCGTCGTGGCGCATCCGCGCCTTGAGTTCGTTGGTGTCGTCGTGATCCGAGGCGAAGCTCGGCGCCACGAGTGCCAGGCCGACGAGTGCGGCGGTTGGCGAAAAACGGGTTCGGTGTCGCATCACAGCCCTCCCGGGACTTGGTAGCCGGCTCGATTGGCGGGGCTGAGTAGAGCATACGCCCACGTGGTGCAGGCGTCCAGACGCGCGCGAGGCGAGTGGAGGGAGATCCGGCCCTCAGCGCGTGCGGGCAGTTTCGCGTCGCGCGGCGAACAGCGACACCACGACTCCCAGCAGCAGGATCCCCAGAATCACCGGCAGGGAAACCAGGATGGGAATGGGGTGATGGTGTGAGAGCAGCATTTTCAGGCCGATGAAGACGAGAACGAATGCGAGGCTCGTCTTGAGATAGCGGAATTTTTCCATGGCCCCGACCATGAGGAAATACATCGAACGCAAGCCCAAAATGGCGAAGATATTGGACGTGAAGACGATGAATGGATCCTGGGTGATGGCGAAGATGGCGGGGATGGAATCGACCGCGAACAGGACATCGCTGCTTTCGACGAGGACCAGCACCAGGAACAACGGCGTGATCGCGCGCTTGCCGTCAATGCGGCTGAAGAATTTCTCGCCATCGATTCGCGACGACACGGGAAAGATGCGCCGGGCGAGGCGGAAGAGCAGGTTTTTCTCCGGTTCGAAAGTCTCCTGTCGGGTGAAGATCATCTTGATCGCCGTGAGCACGAGGAACACGCCGAAGATGTAGATGATCCACTCGAAGCGCCGGATGAGCGCGATGCCGGCGGCGATCATGGCGCCGCGCATGAGGATGGCGCCGATGATGCCCCAGAAGAGCACGCGGTGCTGATACAGGGTGGGGATCTTGAAATGATCGAAGATGAGAGCGATCACGAACACGTTGTCCAGGCTGAGTGACTCTTCGACGATGTAGCCGGTGAGAAACTGCAGTGCCGCGCGCTGGCCCGTCGGTTCCTGTCCCGGTTGCAACCCCATGCCGAGCCAGTGGTGCTCGTACATGAAGTAGACGAGCACGTTGAAGAGCAGCGCCAAGCCGATCCAGACCGAGGTCCACGCCAGGGCCTCGCGCACGGGGACGACACGTGCGTGACGGTGGAAGACGCCGAGGTCGAGCGCCAGCACCGAGAGCACGAAGATCAGGAATCCGATCAGGAACCAATCCATCGCTCTCCAAGCCGCTAATGCCAGCTGCTGGCATCGTGCAACGTATTGCCTGCGGCGTCGTGCACCGCATACTGGAACCCGGGACGAACGCTGCAGGCGCCGATCTCGCCGCGCTTGTCGATGGCGAGGAAGCCGACTTGCAGACTGCCATCGTCGGGAGTGCGGGTGACGATGCGCGCGACCGCTTCGCGACAGGCTTCGGCCGGAGACAGCCCGCGCCGCATGAGCTCGACGATGAGAAAGCTGCCCAACATGCGGATCACCGCCTCGCCGAGACCGGTGGCGCACGCGGCGCCGACTTCGTTGTCGACGTAGAGACCGGCGCCGATGAGTGGGGAGTCACCGACGCGGCCGTGCATCTTGAAGGCCAGGCCGCTGGTCGTGCACGCGCCGCCGAGCCTTCCCTCTGCATCCACGGCCACCATGCCGATGGTGTCATGCGAACGCGGGGATAGTTTGCCACGCTGCTTCCGCCACTGTTCCCATGCTGCCTTGGCCCGCGGAGTCAGCAGATCTTCCGGCGCAAAGCCTTGTTCGCGCGCGAAGCGCAACGCTCCCTCGCCGACGAGCATGACGTGCGGGGTGCGTTCCATCACCAGGCGCGCGACCGAGGTCGGGTGCTTGATGTGCTCGATGCAGGCGACGGAACCGCATTCGCCACGTTCGTTCATGATGCATGCATCCAGCGTCACGTGGCCGTCGCGATCGGGGAGGCCGCCGAGGCCGACGGAGTCGACGTTGGGGTCGGCTTCGGAGACGCGCACGCCGGCTTCGACGGCGTCGAGGGCGCGACCCTGGTGTGCCAAGATCGCCCACGCCGCTTCATTGGCGGCGAGACCATGCGTCCAGGTCGAAACGACGAGCGGGCGGCGCGGCGGGTCCTGGGGCGGTGGCGATTGCGCCGCGGCGCGATGCGCCAATGTAAATGTCGGCAAGCCCAGCGCCCAGAGCTCGAGGAAGTGTCGTCGACTGGTTGCAGATCCTAGAGCTCGGCGCGACACGTTTCGATTCACTCCAGTCGTCGAGGGCCGAGGGTGAGGCCGGCCGCGATCGGGCTGCGCAGTCTAGCAAGGTCGCCGGCTGTGAAACCAGGGAAACCGGAAGCGTGCAGGTCGCGGGATGATCCGATATACTGCGCGTCGCGGCGACAGGAGCGGGCGGGAGATCTCGAGATGACGGGCCAACCGCTGTGTCGGATCCTCGCAAGTCTGCTCTCGGGTGCGATCGGTTTCGGCACGCGCGGCGCCGAAGCCCAGCATCTCGTCGCCCAGACGCGCACCGATTTCCTTCTCGTCGATCTCCACAGCATTCGCGATGACGTGAGCCTGAGGGCGCAGCTCGGGCCCGATCCGCCGTATCTCTACAAGGGCTGGACCCAGGCACAGAAAGTAGATTTCCTGCAGGCGGGCGGCTTGGCGACGCTGCGCATTTGGGACCGCTCTCTCGTCGAGGCCGCGCGATCGGAGTCCGAGCAGTGGGAAATGGAGCTGGGCACCGAAACCCCAACGGCCATGGTGGTGCAGAGCCAAGGTGGGCGAGGCACCTACGATCTGGGCGGGGTACCGCTTGTAGGCCTGAGTGTCTACGCGCGAGCGACGCAGCTCCGGTTCACCTTTCCGCGCCCCAGTGCGCAGCGGCTCGAGCTCATGGGTGTGCATGTGGTCGACGGCGCGCTGGAAATCGACAAGCTCTTGAACGCGCGTCCGGAACGTGCGGTGTTGCAGGTGTCCGGATCACGCACGAGACTCGATTTGGGCGGGGCTCCTTTTCCCGGTGAAACGCGCCTGGTGCTGCGCGGGGAGGCGAAGTCCCTCGCCATCGTGCTGCGTCGCGACGTGGGCGTGCAGGTGCGCGCTCGGGAGGCGACGCTCGGCGCTTTCGCCGCGCCGCACATGACGGCGACTGCGTCGGGTTGGCAGAGCCATGGTTTCGATACCGCGTCATGCCGGTTGTTCCTCGTCCTCGAAGCGGTGATCCCCGACACTCGCGTCACTTGGGAGGGTGGCCCGGACGCGGTGGCCACGCCCGAGCCAGCGGCGGCTCCACGCCCCAGTGCGTCGCAGAACATCCCGCCGCCTGGGGGCGGAAGTGTCGTCGATGCGGATTTCGAGGCGCGCATTGCGGCGTTCGTGGCGTTGGTGGCGCGCCAGGAGCATGCGGAGGCGGCAGTGAAGTTGCGCGAGTTACAGCATCTCGCGCCTGGGGATGGCCGGCTGTTGTTCCTGGAATCGTGGTTCCGCGCGCACCCGAGCCCTCAATTCGTGCCGGTTGTCGGCGAGGCGGAGAATCGTTTTCGCGAAGGACTGGATCTCTACGTGGCAGGCGCCAAGCAGGCAGCGCTGGCTCGGTTTCGCGCCGCGGCCGCGCTCGATCCGAGACTGGCGAGCGCTGCAGCTTGGGCGCAGAAGACCGCGGAGGAATTGGCTGGCCGGGGCGAGAAAGAAGCCACGCGGGCGAACACGATTCCGAGCGTCGTCGAACACGTCGTCGTGCACACGGCGGCTCCCGTGTTCGCGATGCGTGACCCCAAAGCGGCACGCGTGGCGGTGCGCGCGGATCGCATCGAGCTCTCGGGGCAAGTCGGAGACGATGTCGGGATCGAGCGTATCGAGCTCGAGGTGAACGGCGCGCTGCTGCGCGATGCGTCGGGCCAGCCGCTCACGGTTCGCCCCGAGCCTGCGGAAGCCGATTCGACCCGGAAGCTGGCGTTCGCGGTCGTGGTGCCGTTGCAACCCGGGGAGAACGAGGTGTGGCTCACGGCCTACGATCGCGATGCCCGCATGCACCGCACGCGCGAACGCGTGCATGTGCTGCGCTTGCCGCCGCTCTACCGCACTGGCGCGTTCTATCTCGGAATCGGTGGCGCGGCATTGCTTTCTCTCGCCGTGTGGCTCGTTCTGCGCCAGGCGAAGGTGCGGACCCGCGCATGAGAACGAACGTGTTTCGCCCCCATCCTTTGCGAGTCCCGGACGTGATCGCAATCGGTCTGGTCGCCGGGTTCCTGCACGGGCCCGCGTCCGGGCAGATGCTCGGCATGGGCAATGGTCGCAGCCATCCCGAGCTGCGTTGGATGCAGATCGAGACCGAGCACTTCCTCGTCATTTATTCCCGAGGTCTCGAGGACGTGGCCGCCCGCGCCGCCGTGGTCGCCGAGCAAGTGTACGCTCCGATCACGCGCGGGCTCGAGATCGACATGCGAGAACGCACGAGCATCGTCTTGAGCGCCGAGGACGAGACCGTGAACGGGTTCGCGTTGCCGGGCCGCATGTTCGTTTGGGTGAACGTGAACGACTATGCGGCGCGATTCGGCAGCGAAGAGAAATGGTTGCGATTGGTGATCGCGCACGAATTCCAGCACGTCGTATGGATGGAAGCCGCGCGCGATTGGACCGGCATGTGGGCATTGCTGCGCACTCCGGCATGGTTCATCGAAGGCTTGGCCGAGCACTGCACCGAGCAGTGGGGGGCTTATCGCAGCGACCTGCAGCTGCGAAGCCATGTATTGCGCGACCGCGAGCGCGATCTCGATGCTCACGACAGTGGTTTCAGCAAAGTGCGCTACTTGGCGTCGCGATACGGCGACAGCGTCCTGGTGCGCGCGGTGCAGCAACGCGGCACGCTGGGCCTGGCCGACTTCGCCGGCGGTTTCCGCCGCGCGACCGGCGTCAGCCTGCGCGACTTCGACGAGGATTGGCGCCGCGCGGTGAGCGCGTACACCTACGCTCTCTACGGTCAGAAAGAGCCAATCGCCGACGCCGGCACGCACCTCGAGTCACTGCTGCCGCGCCTGCAGACTCTGGCGTATGCGCCCGATGGCAAGCAGATGGCGGGGCTCGTGCGGCCCGCCGAGGGCCCGGCGCAGCTGATCGTCGTCACCACCGACAGCGCGCACACGATGCGCGTGGTCGATCACGGCGTGCTCGACACCGCGTTCGCCTTCAGCCCCGACGGCGGATCTCTCGTCTACGCCAAGATGCATCGTTCCACGCACGGCAGCCTGCTCTGGGATCTCAAAGTCGCCGATCTCGGCCGGCGGACGGCTCAGTGGATCACCTCGGGGCGCCGGGCCAGTCACCCGCACTGGTCACCGGTGGCGAACCAGATCGTCTTCACCGCCGCGGACGGATCGACGACGAATCTCTATATTTGCGCGCCCGACGGCAGCGATGTCGAAGCGCTCACCCAGCACGCCGACGACGTGCAGGTCCTCGGGCCGCGCTTCAGCCCCGACGGCACGCAGCTTGCCTTCAGCCGCTTCGAGCCCGGCCAGGGCTTGGATCTCGAAGTCATGCAGCTCGCCACGCGCGCCACGCACCGTGTGACACGAGGTCCGGCGCGCGACCTGCGTCCCTTGTGGAGCCGCGATGGCACGCGGCTCTTTTTCACCAGCGAACGCAACCGCGACGAGGTGCCCAACGTCTTCACCGTTCCCGCGCGCGGCGGCGAAGAGGATGTGGAATGTTTGACCGATGTCGGCGAGGCACTGTTCGCCTTGGACGTGCAACCCGACAGCGGCTTCGTCGTCGCGGTGGCACTCGCGACGACGGACAGCGTGCGCTTGCGGCGTATCGATCCGGAGCGACGCGCGCGCGTCGTCGATCCGATCGTCGATGCGCGCTTCACCGCCTGGCGCGATCAGCAGCCCGCGCATCCCATTCCGCCGATCGATTGGAGCCGTGCGCCGGAAATGCGTCCGCCACGTCCCTACCGTGCGTGGCGGCATCCGCGTTCGTTGGGATGGTTCGTGCTGCCGTCGCTGGATCTGTGGGGGCTCATGACCGCCGGACTCTGGGTCGACACAGCGCATCGCCACTCCGTGCTCTTGGCTGGCGATGCCGGCACGAAGGACGATGCGTTCGGACTGCGCTGGTTATACGGACGCTGGGACACGAACCGGATGCCCTTCGGGCTGGGTGGGTTCTGGAGTCTCTCCGGCGGCATCGAGTCGCGCCTGGGGCTGCGTTTGTACGCCGGTGAACTGCTGACCGACACACGCGATCATCTGAGCGCGGCCTGGCGGTTGCCGTTCAACGCCGGCGAACATCTGTATGCCAACCACGACGTGGAAGTCGTGATCGACTTCGCCGATGTCCGCGTGCGCGAGCCGGACGATTTTGGCGAGCTCACGGCGGACAATCTGCCGCAGCCGCTGCGCGCGTACCGGGAGGGCAAGCTCGAAGGCGTCTACCGCTACCGTAAATTCCGGCCGCACCACGAGCGTGGCGACCATCCGCGCACCGGACACGGCATGCTGTTGCGCTTCGAGTGGGCCACCGAGGCGCTGGGAAGCGATGTCGAGTTCCGGCGTGCGACGTTGGATGCGAGCAAGGCCTGGGGGCTCGGGCTTCTGGGCGCGAGCGTCTTCGCGCGCGTGCAAGGCCAGGCCGTGTGGGGCGTGCCGGCACCGCAGGATTTCACCGGGTTGCGAGCCGATCCAGCGCTTTTGCCACTGCGCTACGCGACGACGTACGTCGTCGATGACGTGCTCGCCATCGCCGATGCCTATGCGCTTCGGGGCTATCCCCACAACGTGCCCGGGCAGCAAGCGCTTGCCACCACGCTCGAATGGCGGCTGCCGCTCACGCCGGCGCTGCCCGTGTCGGCGTTCGGCGTAAGGCTCGGGGGATTGTCGGCAGTGTTGTTCTACGATCAGGGCCGCGTTTGGGATGCCGAGCCGGAAGCGACGACGGCCGCGACGTTCGCGCGTCACACCGTGGGCTGGGAGCTGCGCCTGCCGCTGCGTTTCGGCGGCCGCGCCTTCCTCGTGCCCAGCTACGGTGAAGGGCAGACCCTCGCATGGGAACGCGACAGCGCCGGGTTCGCACGCGACGAGTATTTTCGCATCGCCATGGTGCGCGCATTCTGAGGCAACGAGTGCGGGCGCCGAGATCCATTCGCATGCAACGTAGGGGAGTGCACATGGTCGGCAAAGACGATCTGGCCGCAACGATGACACTGGAGTGCGAGGTCGCGCAGCATCTGTTCGCCCAGCTACCGCGCGCGGATTGGCCGGCGACGCTGGCCTGGCGACCGACCTCGACGCAGCGCTCGACGCTCGAGCTGCTGCGCTATCTTTCGTACTGCGGCATCGGGGCGTGTCGCGTCGCCCTCGAAGGTTCTTGGACGGCGTGGAAGCAGCTTGGCGAGTGCGCTGAACAGATGCAGGCAGATGCGTTTGTCGCCGCCATGGACAGTCAGAAACTGGAAATCGTCCGCGTGCTCGAAAACGTGAGCGAGGCGGAGCTTGTGACGCGCAAGGTGAAAGATCCTCGCGGCCAGGAGCTCACTCTCGGGCGCGCACTCCTCGACATGCCGATTCGCTGGCTGGTCGCGTACCGCATGCAGTTGTTTCTCTACGCGCGCTCTCTCGGCGCCGATGTGTGGACCCCGGATTGCTGGTACGGCGTGTCGATGCCGCGACCCGCGAGCCGGTCGTAGCGGGCGACATCAGTCGTCGTCGAGTGTCCACGCTCGACCGTGGCGCGCGAGGAGCGCGTCGGTGGCCTGCGGTCCCCAACCGCCGCGTGCGTAGATCTCGAGCGGCGGCGTGTCGTTGCCGGTCCATCCGGCAAGAATGCTGTCGACCAGACGCCACGAGAGATCGATGCCGTCTTCGCGCGTGAACAGCGATGCATCGCCGAGCAACGCGTCGAGAAGCAAGCGCTCGTAGGCCTCGGGGAGCGCGCCTTCGCCAAAATCCTCGGCGTAGTGGAACTCCATGTCCACCGGGCGCAAGTCGGCGGCGGTATCGGGCACCTTGACCTCGAAACGCAAATGAATGCCTTCGTCGGGCTGAATGTGCAGCGCCAGATAATTGGCTGGAATCGCCACTCCCGGCGGCAGCGGGAACATGAGATGCGGCGGACGGCGAAACTCGACCACGATCTGCGAGGCCTTGGCCTGCAGCGCCTTGCCGGAACGCAGATAGAACGGCACGTCCTGCCAGCGCCAGTTGTCGATGTGCAGTGCCAGCGCGGCGTAGGTCTCGGTGCGCGAGCCGGGAGCGACGCCGCGCGCGTCGAGGTAACCCTGGTACTGGCCGCGCACGCTGTGACGGGCGACGTCCGCGGGTTGGAACGGGCGGATCGCCGCCAGGACTTTGGCCTTTTCGTTGCGGACCGCGTCGGCATCGAAGGAAGCCGGCGGCTCCATCGCCACCAACGTCAGCAGCTGCAGAATGTGATTCTGGAACATGTCGCGCAAGGCGCCGGTGCCGTCGTAGAAGGCGGCGCGGTGTCCGACGTCTTCGCGCTCGGCGACAGTGATCTGCACGTTGTCGATGTAGTTGCGATTCCACAGCGGCTCGAAAACCGTGTTCGCGAAGCGAAAGAACAGGATGTTCTGTGACGTTTCCTTGCCGAGGTAATGGTCGATGCGGTAGATCTGGTGTTCCTCGAACACCGACAGCAACAGCGTGTTCAACGCACGGGCCGAGTCGCGGTCGCTCCCGAATGGCTTTTCGATGATGATGCGCCGCCAGCAGTCATTTTCGCACTGCATGTCGGTTTGCGCCAGGTTGTGGATCACGGGCTCGTAGACTTGTGGCGGCAGCGCCAGATAGTACAGCCGGTGGCCCTCTTCCCCCGCAAGTTCGCGCAACAACGATTGCAACGACTCGAAATCATCCGGGTGTTCGGGGTTGCCTTGCACGTACCACAAGCGGGGTGAGAACTGCGCCCACGTCACTTCGTCGTAGGCAGTTGGCGTGAACTTTTGCACCGCTGCCTGCATGAGGGCGCGGAAGGAGTCGTGCGTGTGCGGTTGGCGCGAGAAGCCGACGATGTGCACCGCCGCCGGCAGACGTTTCTTGGCGTGCAGCTTGTACAGCGCCGGCACCAGCTTGCGCTGGCTCAAGTCGCCGGTGGCGCCGAAGATGACGAGGCTCGTACGTGGATCCAATGGCTCTCCTTCCGCGTCAGGTGCGGAGCACTTGCTGCAGGATGTGCGACAACCGTTCCAGCCCAGCGCGCACGTCGCCGTTCAGGTGCACACGCAGCGCCCGTCGCCGGCGCTCTTTCAGGACGGAAAAATCTCCCGCGGCTTGGAAGGTTTCGAGCAACCCGAACCCATAAGGACGTTCCGGGATCGGAAGCTCATCGCCAGCAGCCGCGGTGATCTGCAGGAACACACCGGTGTCGGGCCCGCCCTTGTGCAACTGCCCCGTGGAGTGGAGGAAGCGCGGCCCGAAGCCGAGAGTCGTGGCGATGCCGCGGTCGCGCACCCGCAGGCGCAGCGCTTGCAGCGCGCGGTGATTGATCTCGTCGTGCTGCAAATACGCGAGGATGGCGAAGTAGTCGCCGGGGCGCAGGCGCTGCAAGTGTGCGCCGAGGATCGATGCCAACGTCGGGGTCGCGCCGTTAGCACCTAGCACGGTCATCGCTTCCTCATCGGCGAACAATTCGATTTCTCCGTCAAGTAGCAGCGGTGTGCCGACAGGCAAGCGACCGTCGCGCTCGAAGGCGGTAGTGAGGGCGCGCGTGGCCACCTTGCTCGTCTCGACATCGGGCTGATCGAATGGATGGATGCCGAGCACTGCGCCCGCGACCGCGGTCGCGATCTCCCAGCGCAGGAACTCTTGTCCCAAGTCGAGTTTCTCTTGCAGGGTGATGCGAACGACCGGATGTCCCGCGGCCTCGAGGGCCGCGAGCGCCGGCGCGTGCGTGTCGTCGCCGGCCAGCAGCGTGGCGACGAAGACGCGGTCCTGGCCGTAGGCAGACGGTGGGCCGAGAGGCTCGTCGTCCACGGGCACAAGCCCGATTCCACGTTTCCCGGTGGATTCGGCCACCAGTTGTTCGACCCAGGCACCCAAGCCGGCGATGGCGGTCGAATGCACCAAGGTGAGCTTGTCGCGCCCGCTGCGGCCGAGGACACCGAGGGCGATCCCGAGAGCGACGCCGGGATTGTTTGCTGCCGGAACATCTGGACCCGAAGTCTGAGCCATGTGCGCGGCGCGCCCCAAGAACGTGTGCATGTCGACACCCATCCACGCGGCCGGCGCCATGCCGAAATCCGAGAGCGCCGAATACCGCCCGCCGATGCTGGGGACGCCATGGAGGATCTCGCGGAACTGCAGGCGCCGGGCGAGCGCCTCCAACGTCGTGCCTGGATCGGTGATGGCGACGAAATGCGCCGCGGCACGGGCCGCTCCCACGGCTTGCTGTACGCGCGCGTGAAAGTAAGCGAAAAACACATTGGTCTCGGTCGTCCCGCCGGATTTGGAGGACACGACGAAGAGCGTGCGCGCGAGATCGAGCCTGGCGTCGAGAGCGCGGATCTGGCGCGGGTCGGTGGAATCGAGCACGAGCAAGGCGGGGAACCCGGAGACAGTGCCGAACGTGCGACTCATCACCTCGGGACACAGGCTCGACCCGCCCATGCCGAGAACCACCACGTGCTGGAAACCGGCGTCCTGGATGGCGCGAGCGGATTGCGCGAGGCGCGCCGCGCGCGGTGCAAAGTCGTCGAGGAGGCGCAGCCAACCGAGCCAACGATCCTCGTCCGCGCCCGTCCACAACGTGCTGTCGCCATTCCACAGTCGGCGCACCTTGTCGTTCTGGTGCCAGTCGGCGAGCACGTCTTGCACCGCGCCCGGGAACGCTCCCTGGTTCCAGCTGCAGTTCCCGATGCTGTGCACGCAGACTCCTTCCCGGACGCGGACAGAGTACTCCATGCCGACCGCGTCGTTATCGCGGCTGATGCGCCGGCCGCAACAGGTCGGTAATCGTCTTCACCGGGTTGAAGGTGGTGCCGGGCACTTCGACCAAGAGCGTATTCCAGTCGGCCATGCCGCCGTTCCACAGGCCCGGGTGTTCGAGCGCCCGTAGCTTGCGCCCGGCGCTCGTCTTGTCGCTGATGAACACGGCTTCGAGATCCACATGGTTGCGGAGCGCGAACGGTCGGTTCGCTGCGTCACGCAAGCCGCAGACGAAATCCACCGGGCTGAAGTGCGTCATCGTGGCAAAAATGCGCTGCTGGGCGGCAGAGCCGGGGTCGATCTCGGCGCGTTCGACGATCTGCACGCTCGTTCCGCCGTCGGCGCCACGCACCCAGAACGGTCCGCCCCCCGGCTCGCCGGTGTTGCGCACCATGCCGCATACACGCAGCGGCCGCTGCAAATGCCGGAGCAGCCATTGCTGTTGCTGCGGCGGCGGCGCGGCGGCGATTGCCGCGGGGATGGAGAGCAGGAGCTCGTCGTGGGCGAAGTGCAGTGCTGCGTCGAGGGCACGGCCTCCCACCGCGCTCGATCCCAAGCGCGCGACCTCGGCGAACAAGCGTTGCTGCTGCAGACACAAGGCTCCCCCCAGGATTTTCTTCCAGCGGATGGTCTCGTCCAGTTGCTCTTCCGTCGCGACGTTGTCGATGTTCTTGATCGTCACCAGATCGGCGCCGAGATCGGCGAGATTCTCGATCAGCGCTCCGTGGCCGCCCGGGCGCAGCAACAGCTCGCCGCTCGCGCTGCGGAACGGGCGGTTGTCGGCATCGACCGCGATGGTGTCGGTGGAAGGCTTTTGCGACGAGAAACCGATGTCGAATTGCACGCCGCGACGTCGTTCCATCGCCGGCACCACGGAGGCAACCAGCGCGGCGAAACGCGCCCGCGCCTCGGACGCGACGGTGAAATGCATCCGACAGCGGCCGGCGCGGTCGGGGATGTTGTGCGCGGCCTCGACGAGCTGTTCTTCGAGCGCGGTGCGCGCGCCTTCCGGGTGACGATGGAACGGAAGCAGTGCTTTGGGAAGGTTGGCGAAGTCGAGGCCGCTCTTCGTGAGCAGGTGGACCAGCACCGGGCGGAAATCCCCGGCAGCGACCATCGCCGGCAGATCCTGTCCGGCTGCGGCCATGGAGCGCTGCAAGCGCTCGTAGAAAGCAAAACGCGGCAGCGAGGCGAAGAACCGTAGGACCTCAGCCGCGGTGTCGTCCGGCCGCAGCTCCACATCCTCACGCCGCAGCGAGTCACCGCTGTGCAGAGCTTCGAGCAAGGTCGCGAACATCCGGCTCGCCGCGCCCGACGCCGGCACGAACTTGAGCCAACGCCCGGCCTCGCGCGCGGTTTCGTAGGCTTCGAGGCAAGCAGTCTGCTCCGCGGCCTCGAGGCGGCGGATGCCATCTCCAAGCGTGCAGGGCCGGTCGAGGTACAACGGCCGCGCGGGGCGTGCGAAGAGGCGCAGTTGCCGTTCCGCTTCCGCGCGCGAGATGTCGTGACGCTGCAGCGTCTCGAGGTCCTGGGGTGTCCAGTCGAATGGCCTCTGCATCGCCTGCAATGAGCCTCCATTGCGTCCGCGCGCCGTAGAGCGGCGGACCGATGCCGAGTATCCTCGCCGGCGCCGCCGATGGCAACGGCGGCCTCAGGGATTGAGGCGGCGCTTGCAGGCTCAAGGCGCGTCGCCTAACATGCGGGCGTTTCCACGGAGACACGATGCAACTCGGCTTCGTCATCGATCATTCGCGCTGCATCGGCTGTCACGCCTGCACCGTGGCCTGCAAGGCCGAGAACGATGTGCCGGTCGGCAGCTTCCGCACCTGGGTCAAGTATACGGAGACGGGCGAGTTCCCGGCCGTGAAGCGCCATTTCGCCGTCCTGCGTTGCAACCAATGTACCGACGCACCGTGCATCACCATCTGTCCGGTCTCGGCGCTCTCCAAGCGCGACGATGGCATCGTCGACGTCGACCCGCAAGTGTGCATCGGCTGCAAGGGTTGCCTGCAAGGCTGCCCGTACGATGCGCTGTACATCCACGAAGGCACGGGCACGGCGCAAAAATGTCACTTCTGCGCGCATCGTGTCGAGCGTGGCTTGGCGCCAGCGTGCGTCATTGTGTGTCCGACGGAAGCCATCATCCCCGGCGATTTCCACGATCCCGAAAGTCGCGTGTCGCGTTTGCGGCGCGAAGGCGATCTCGTGGGGCGCAAGACCGAAGCCGGCACCAAGCCCAACGTCTTCTACAAGGAGGTGGATGCATCCGGCATCGATCCGCTGGTGACGAATGCCGCCGGCGGCTTCCTGTGGGCGAACCAAATGCCGGGAGTGCAGCTGGATGCCCAGACTTTCGAAGCGCTGGAGCACAAGGCCAGCGCCCGCACGGTTTATGACGTCGCGCATCCGCCGCTTTGGGGCGGCAAGGTGGCGAGCTATCTGTTCACCAAGTCGATCGCAGCCGGCGTCGTGCTCGCGGGGGCCTTCGTCCTCCCGAGTGTGTGGCGTGAAGGTGGTGCTGGCGCGGCCTGGGTGCCGGCGCTGGCGCTGTTCTTCCTCTTGCTCACCAACGCATTGCTGGTCGCGGACCTGAAACGGCCCGAGCGGTTTCTTCTCATCTTGCGCCGTCCGAATTGGAGCTCGTGGATCGCGCGCGGCGCCGTGATTCTGGTCGCCTATGCCGTGGTGCTGTCCGTCTGGCTCGCTCTCACGTGGACAGGTCGCGCTGCGAGCTTGCGCCCAGCGTTTTTGGCACTGGCAAGCGGGCTCGCAATTCTTTGCGCCGGGTACACCGGCTGGCTCTTCGGCCAGGCACGCGGGCGCGTGCTGTGGATGAAGCGCGGGCTGTGGCTGCATCTCGTTGCACAGGCGCTGGTGGCGGGAGCGGCGCTTCTCATCCTGGTGGCGCCGTTCATCGGTCTCGGTCTCGAATCGTTGGGCGTGCTGCGCCGCGTGCAGCTCGTGGGATTGATGCTGCACCTCGGGTTCACGCTCGTCGAGGCGAGGCTCGCGCCGCCGCGTCGCGAAGAAGAGTACGCCCGCGCGGCACGCCTGGTGTCGCATGGACCGTTCGCGCGCCGACATTGGATCGTGGGCGTGGGGCTCGGAGTGGTCGCCGCCATCGGCTTGTCGCTCTTCTTCGTGCCGCCGCCACTGCTCGCGGCGGCGGCGATTCTGGCGCTTGTCGGCTTGTATGTCGAAGAAGACATCCTGGTGCGCGCAGGGCAAGCGTTGCCCATCAGCTGAAACTGGAGCAAAAGATGTCGGACCGCGAGCACGGCGAGCCGAGCCCAGACACTCCGCGACAGGGCCCATGGGAGCTGCAGGTCGCACCCCCGCCGGAGCAATGGGACGATTGGGTGGAGCTCGACGCCGCGGCCTGGCCCGTGCGGCGCGAACGTCATCTTCAATGCATTCCCACCATCTGCTTCAACTGCGAATCCGCCTGCGGGCTCTTGGCCTGTGTCGACAAGGCGAACGGCAGCCTCGTGCGCTTCGAAGGCAACCCGGTGCATCCGGGAAGCCGGGGGCGCACCTGCGCCAAGGGGCCGGCGACGCTGAATCAGATCCGCGATCCCGAGCGCATCCTGTTTCCACTCAAGCGTTCGGGGCCGCGCGGCTCGGGGCGTTTCGAACGCGTCAGTTGGCAGGAAGCACTGCAAGACATCGGCGCGCGCATCCGTGCTGCCTTCGACGCCGGCCGCCACGATGGCGTCATGTACCATGTGGGACGCCCCGGCGACGATCATTTCGTCAATCGCATGCTGCAAGCCTGGGGAATCGACGGTCACAACAGTCATACCAATGTGTGCAGCGCTTCGGCGCGTCTCGGCTACGCACTGTGGATGGGTGCTGATCGCCCGTCGCCGAGCTACGATGGCACGCGCTTCATGCTGTTGATGTCCTCGCATCTCGAAACCGGTCACTACTTCAATCCGCATGCCCAGCGCATCATGGACGCGAAGCAGGCCGGCGCCAGGCTCGCTGTCATCGACACGCGCTTGAGCAACACCGCATCGCTTGCGGACCTGTGGATCAGCCCTTGGCCCGGGTCGGAGGCGGCACTGCTTCTCGGCGTGGCGCACGAGCTGCTGCGCCGCGGCGACTGGAACCGGGATTTTGTCCGCCGTTGGGTGAACTGGCAGGAAACGCTGGCGGTGTGCGAGCCGGGCGGGCGGGGTGACTTCGAGCGCTTCGCCGCATGGCTGCAAGCCCAATACGCCGAATACACGCCCGAGTTCGTCGCCGTCGAATGTCGCATCCCCGCCGACACGGTGCCGAGGCTCGCCGACGAGATCACAGCCGCCGGCACGCGTTTCGCGAGTCATCTATGGCGCAATACCGCCAGTGGCAATCTCGGCGGCTGGCAGGTGGCGCGCGCGCTGTTCTTGCTGCACGTGTTGAGCGGCAGCGTCGGCACACCCGGCGGGGTCAACCCCAATGTCTGGGACAAGTTCGTGCCCAAGCCGAGCCTCGAGCCGCCGGCCGGCGGGCGCTGGAACGAGCTCATCTGGCCGCGCGAGTATCCGCTCAGCCACTACGAGATGAGCTTCCTGCTCCCCCACTTGTTGCGCGAGCAAGGCAAGAAGCTCGAGGTTTATTTCACCAGGGTCTACAACCCGGTGTGGACGAATCCGGATGGCTGTTCCTGGATCGAGATGCTGGAGGACGAAGCGCGCGTCGGCTGTCATGTGGCGTTGACGCCCACGTGGTCGGAAACGGCGCAGTGGGCGGACTACGTGTTGCCCACCGGACATGCATCCGAGCGTCACGATCTCATGAGCCAGGAGACGCATGCGGGCACCTGGGTCGGTTTCCGCCAACCCGTCGAGCGCGAACGCCGGCGTCGCAACGGCGAGACGATTACCACCACGCTCGGCACCAATCCGGGAGAGGTGTGGGAGGAAGCGGAGTTCTGGATCGCGCTCACGCGTGAGATCGATGCCGATGGCAAAAGAGGCATCTTCCGCTATTTCGAATCGAAGACCCACCCGGGCCAACCGGTGACGATGGACGAATATTATGCCGACATCTTCGACCATTCGGTGCCCGGATTGCCTAGAGCGGCGGCCGCGCGCGGCATGTCGGCGCTCGAGTACATGCGTCGATTCGGGGCATTCGCAGTGCCGTATCCCGGGCAGGAACGCTACGAGAAGATCGTGGCGCCGGAGTCGGCGCTCGTGACCGGAACGCCGGCCGCGCCCGGGGCAGCGCTCGCCCCCGGAACGGCGCCCGCGCTCGGAACGGTGCCCACGCTCCACTCTGCGCCCGCGCCGGGGGTCGAGCAAGAAGACGGCACTCGGCGCGCCGGGTTCAAGACCCCGAGTGGCAAGCTGGAGCTGTATTCGCCGACGCTCTCGGCATGGGGATTCGCCGAGCACGCGCTTCCCGCCTACGTGCGCTCGCATGTGCATTGGCGCAATTTGGCCGACGACGAGATGACGCTGCTGCCGACATTCCGTGTGCCGACGCTCGTGCACACGAGAACGGGAAACGCCAAATGGTTGCAGGAAATCTCACACACCAATCCGCTGTGGGTGCACCCGCGTGACGCCGAGCGTCTGGGACTGCGCAATGGCGAGCTGGCGCGCGTCAATACCCGCATCGGTTACTTCGTGCCGCGCGTGTGGGTGACGGAGGGCATCCATCCGGGAGTCGTGGCTTGCTCGCACCACACGGGGCGCTGGCGCATGCACCGGGAGATCGGCGGCGCCCAACTGTCGACGGCGCTCGTCAGCATGGAACGCCGTGACGGCACGTTCCTCTTGCGACAGAAGCAAGGTGTCGGTCCGTTCTCGAGCTCCGACCCGGACACATCGCGGATCTGGTGGCACGAAGTCGGCGTCAATCAGAACCTCACCTTCCCGGTGCAGCCAGATCCGGTGAGCGGCATGCACTGCTGGCATCAGAAGGTGCGGGTCGAACCGGCCCGATCCGGCGATCGCTTCGGGGACATTTCTGTCGACACGCGTGCGTCGCGCGCCGTGTTCCACGAATGGCTGGCGCTGGCGCGCCCGGCACCGGGTCCCGAGGGTCTGCGCCGTCCGCTCTGGCTCAACCGGCCGCTGCGCCCGCGGCCCGAAGCCTATCGCTTGTGATCGCAAAACGCGGGCGTCCGCGGGTGGGCGGCTATCCCTCGTGCATCTTCGACGGTCCGCGTGTGCGACGCGTCGCGGCCACGATCGCCTGGTCGGCGCTCCAGAAAAAGTTGTCGGCGCCAATGGCCGCGACGAGGCCGCCGCGCTCGAGCATGGCGCGCACGCTGGGATGGACTCCAGCGAGCATGAGTGTGCCTCCCTGGTGCGCCATCCTCTCGTGCAAGGCCAGCATGGCCTGCAGTCCAGAAGTGTCGATGAGGGGCACGCCGCGGAGCGACAGCACCAGGCACTGGACGCCGTGCAGACGCGCGAACGCCTCGTTGAAATGCCCCGTGGCCGCGAAGAACAGCGGTCCGGTCAGATAGGCAACGCGCACGTGATCGCCCGCCCCGGTGATCTCGATCCCCCGCGCACGCAGCTTGTCATGATCGATCGTTTCCAAGGTGACGGAGAGGTTCGAGATCTGGCTCAAGAACAACGCGCCGGAAATGAAGGCGCCGATGACGATGGCCTGTGTGAGATCGAGCACGACCGTCGCCACCATGGTGATGCCGAAGGTCAGCATCGCCGTCTTCAGGCGGTGGCCGAAGATGTAGCGGATCGATTCCCATTCGTTCATGCGCCAGGCGGTGACGAAAAGCACTGCCGCCAGTGAAGCCAGCGGAATGCGCGACATGAGCGGTGCGAGGGTGAGCATCGAGGCGAGCAGCACGAGCGCGTGCACGATGCTGGCCACGCGCGTCTGACCACCCGATTTGATGTTGACGCTCGTGCGCGCGATCGCCGCCGTGGCGGGAACACCACCGCAGAAGGGGATGAGCACATTCCCCACCCCTTGGGCGATGAGCTCCTGATTGGCGGCGAGCCGGACGCCCGTCATGTTGCTGGCCACGGCGCCACAGAGCAGACTTTCCACCGCGCCGAGCGCCGTGATGGTGAGTGTCGGCAACAGGAACTGCTTCAGATCCGGCCATGGGATATCGACGAACGCGAGCCGCTCGGGGAGCACCGGTGTGTGTGGAATCTGGCCGATGGTGCCGATGGGCCAGCGAGCGACCGCGACCAGCCCGGTGGCGAGGAGAAGGCCGAGCAGCGAGGCCGGGAAACGCGCGGCCCAGCGTTTCGGCCACAGGAACATGGTCGCGACCACGAGCGCAGCGACCACGATCGCATGCGTGTCGGGCACGGCGCCATGCTGGAAGTAGCCGAGGAGTTTCTGCGCCGCGGTGTTCACGCTCGGGGTCTCGGCGCCTAAGAGATTGTCGATCTGGCCGATGGCGATGATGAGCGCGATGCCCGAGGTGAAACCGGTGATGACCGGCGATGGCACGAAGGCGATGAAGCGCCCCAAGCGCAGGAACCCGATCACGGTGAGCAGGAGGCCGGAAAACAGGCCGGCGATCCAGATGCCGGGCAATCCGTATTCATGTGCGAGAACGACGAGCACGGCGCTCATGGCGCCGGTGGGACCGGAGATCTGATGCGGCGCACCCGAGAGGCCGCCGATCACGACGCCGGCGACGATCGCAGTGACCAAACCGGCCGCCGCGGTGGCGCCGGACGCGACGCCGAACGCCAGCGCCAGAGGCAGAGCAACGGCGGCGACCGTGATCCCCGCCAGCGCGTCCTGACGCAATGTTCGCAACCCGTAACCCGTGAACTCGTGGCGCAAGAGTTCGGGCAGCTTGCGAACCGGCATCTCCACCACCACCCAGAGGCGCGAGCAGACGCGAGGCGTCGCGGGCAAAAGCGCTTGGCATGGAATCACCGATCGCGTGCAGGAGTCAATCCATGAGTCGCGCGGGCCTGACTGCCGAGGCCACCAGCAGACCAGCGGCCAGCGTGATCGCAGTCAGCAGCACACGCACGAAGATCTCGGCACCGGAATCCACCTGTAGATCGACGAGCGCGGTGGCGCCGCGAAAAGCGACGCTTCCCGGCACGAGAAGCAAGAGTCCGGGTACGCGTACGATCGGGGTCGGGCGGCGGAGCACACTTCCATAGAGCGTGCCGGCGGCACCAACGACGAAGGCGCCGACGAAAGCGCCGAGCTCGGGTCCGAGCGCGCGCGCGCCGAGCTGGACGCCGGTGAAACCGAGGGCGCAGGTGAGGAGAATCCAAGGCGCATCGCGTGCTTCGGCTTGCAGCAAGACCGTGAAGGCGAGTGGGGCCGCGATCAGGGCCAGGAACAAGGTCCAGCTTGGCAGTGCCGCCGACAGTGCATCGGTCGGCGGGCCGAGGAACCCGCTCATGACCTTGACGCCGATCGCCACCCCGATTCCTAAGATGCCGAGTGTCACCATGGCGCCCGAAAGTCGTGCCGTGCCGGCCACCAAATGCCGGTTGGCGAGCTCGGTGATGGCGACGGTGAGCGTGAGGCCTGGCACCAAGATGATGATCCCGGCGACGGTGGTGAGGTAATGTTGCACCGGTCCGGCAGCGTGATCGAGCGCTACCGCCGCGGCCGAAGCGAGCGCCGCCGCCAGCGTCGGAAACAACCGGCCGATTCCCTTTGCGGGATTGAACAGCGCCGCGAGCACGCGCACCAGGGCGCCGATGGCTGCTGCGGCCAGAACTTCGCGGCCACCGCCGCCGAGGAAACGCGCCGCCGCTGCGGAAGACAGACCGAAGGCCACTGTGGTGAGCCACCATCCGTAGCGCGCCGGTGCTTCTGCGATGGCGTCGAGACGCTCCGTGGCGTCGGCAGGCGTGAGCTGACCCTGATAGACGGCACGACCGACGGCGATGGTGCGAGCGAGGCGGCCGAGATCGTTGTCACCGGGTTCCACGCGCAGCAGGTGCAGGCGCTGTTGGGCCAGTGTGCCGAAGGAGAACATGATCGACGTCGGGGTCGCGAGCGACTGTGCCGAGACGCCGAGGCGGCTGGACAGCACCTCGATGGCGTTCTCGACCTGGTGCGCCGCCGAGCCATAGGCGTGCAAGGCGTTGGCGAAGCGCACCAAGAATCCGGTGTCCGTGGCGGGTGGAGTGCTCACCCAGGCACGGTAGCATGTCGTATGGGCTTCCCAATATGATTCCGGACGTGGATAATGGGCCCATGAAACCTCCACACAGTTTCCTTCGAGTCTTGCCCTTCGCCTTCGTGATCGCGCTCGCAGCGTTCGCGCTTCAAGGAGCGGTGCCGCCGCGCGTCACCGCAAACCCACAGCAGGGAGAGAAGACCTTGCCCGCACCTCAAGATGTCGCGGCACCACCCGCGTCGGCCAAGACGACCGCGTCGGGCCTCGCGTACCGTGTGCTCAAGCCGGGAACCGGCAAGGCGCATCCAGCGGCCACCGATTTGGTCAAGGTGCACTACAGTGGTTGGAGCACCGACGGGAAAATGTTCGACAGCTCGGTCGTGCGCGGCGAACCGACGAGCTTCGCGCTCAATGGCGTCATCGCCGGCTGGACCGAGGGCGTGCAGCTGATGGTGGAGGGCGAGAAAACGCGCTTCTGGATCCCCGAGGACCTGGCATACAAGGGTCGCTCTGGCGCTCCGCGGGGCATGCTGGTGTTCGACGTCGAGCTGCTCGACATCGCCGAATCCCCGAAGACACCGCCGGATGTCGCTTCCCCCGCCGAGGACTGCAAGCGTAAGGCCTCGGGGTTGGCGTACAAAGTATTGCAACCGGGGAAGGGCACGCGGCATCCCGCGCGCACGAGTCGCGTCACGGTGCACTACTCGGGCTGGACGACGGATGGAAAGATGTTCGATAGCTCGATCACGCGCGGCCAGCCGGCGACGTTTGCACTCGATGGCGTGATTCCCGGTTGGACCGAAGGTGTCCAGCTCATGGTCGAAGGCGAGAAAACCCGCTTCTGGATCCCGGAGGAATTGGCCTACAAGGGGTCTCAGGGAGCGCCCCAGGGGATGCTGGTCTTCGACGTCGAGCTGATCGCGATCGCTCCTTGAAGCAGAAACGAAGCGCATGAACGAACAGGATGGGCGCTCCGAGTCCGAAGGATCCGTACCGGACTCGCCCGCGTCGCCGGCGGAAATCGGGCTCGCGGATCTTCCCGAGTACTTGCAGAAGGCGGCGCGCGACGTCGGTTGGACGTCGCTCATGCCGGTGCAGGCAAAGGCGATTCCGTACTTGCTCGCCGGGCGTGATCTCATGGTGCAGTCGCGCACCGGCAGCGGCAAGACCGGTGCGTTCTTGCTGCCGCTCATCCAGCGCATCGACGTTGAGCAATCGGTAACGCAAGTCTTGGTTCTGGTGCCGACGCGCGAGCTGGCGCGACAAGTGCTGGGCGAAGCCGAAGCGCTGACCCGGGGATCGCGCTTGCGCTCGGTGGCGCTCTACGGTGGCGTCGGTTACGGGCCGCAGCTGGCGGCGCTGCGCGAGGGCGTGCACCTGGTGGTGGCGACGCCGGGGCGCATCCTGGACCACTTGATGCGCCAGTCGCTGTCGCTGCAGCGGTTGCGCTTCCTCGTTTTCGACGAAGCCGACCGCATGCTGTCGGTGGGGTTTTATCCCGACATCATAGCCTTGACGCGTTACATCCCGCGCGATCGCTGCACCTTCATGTTCTCGGCCACGTATCCGCCGGGCGTGCGCGATTTGGCGCGACAGTTCTTGCGCGACCCGGAAACGTTGAGCTTGAGCCACGGCAGCGAGCACATCGTCGACATGGAGCACATTTTCTACGAAGTGCCCACGATGGCGAAGGATCGGGCACTCGTTCGCATCATCGAGATCGAGAATCCCGAGTCGGCGATCATCTTCGCCAACACGCGGGCGACAACGAACTACATCAGCGTGGTGCTGCAGCGCTTCGGCTACGACGCCGATCAGCTGAGCTCGGATTTGACGCAGAAGGCGCGCGAGACGGTGCTGCAGCGGGTCTACGACAAGCAGCTGCGCTTCCTGGTGGCCACCGATATCGCGGCGCGCGGCATCGATATCCAGGGGCTGTCGCACGTCGTGCTCTACGAGTTCCCCGAGGATCCGGAAGCCTACATCCACCGCACCGGGCGCACCGGACGCGCGGGAGCGAGCGGCGAGGCCATCGCGCTTGTGGATCCATTGGAGAAGCTGCGGCTCAACGCCGTCGTGCGCCAGTACGGCGTCGACATGCAGCAGCGCGACCTGCCCACCGACGCCGACGTGGAAGCGGTGGTCTCCGAGCGCGTGACCGCGCTGCTCGAAGCGCGCTTGCGCGATCTCGACCGGCTGGTGCTCGAGCGCATGCAGCGCATGATGCCGCTGGCGCGGGGATTGGGCGAGAACGACGACGAGCGCGCCATCATCGCCATGCTCCTCGACGACTACTATCAGAGCGTTCTGCACGCGCCGCCCATCCCACCGCCGCGCCGCCGGTCGGCAGAGCCGGCGCCCGATGCGGCGCCATCGCAAGCTCCTCGTCGCAGCGGTCGCCGTGGCGGCCGCCGCCGCTGACGGCGAGGACCTGCATCGCAGAGATTCAGGACGAAACCGATCACATCCATCTCGAGGGATTTCCGCATCTTCTGCTGCGTCAGAGAAACAATGCCTGTTCCTCTGCCGTCGGGATGCGACATTGCTGCCGCTGCCCGAACCAGCGATAGCGGTGTTTCGCCACGACGCGATATACCCAATCCCGGACTGGACGAGGGACGAGCCAGAACACCGACAGCAACGGCCAGGGCCAGGAGAGTCGCGCCGCGATCCTCAAGATGGCCGTCGATTCAGTGGACAGGCGATCCCCATCGATCAAGACGATGCTGTCCAATGGATTCCCGGCGTGTCCGAGCTCGCGCAGGCGAAGTTGCGCCAGTGGTGACTGCAGGGAGGCGAATCGGAACTCGCGGCGACGATCGTGTCGGATGACGAGATCCACGGCGCGGTTGCAGAGATTACAGACCCCATCGAAGAGGATGATTGGAGGCGCCATCATGACTCTGATCTGCGCGGGGCAATACAATGCGTCGCAGCGCCGTTACCATAGCACGAACGGGGAGGATCTCACGCTGGAATGCAGATGGTGAAATCGCAGCACATCGCCGCCATCGTGCGGCGCATTCCGCGCGGGCGCGTGGCCACGTACGGTCAGGTCGCCTCTCTCGCCGGTCTGCCCGGCCACGCGCGCCTGGTGGGCTACACCTTGCACGCACTGCCGGACGGCTCGCCGGTTCCTTGGCACCGCGTCATCAACGCCCGCGGCGAAGTGAGCCCGCGCAGCGAGCGCGGCGCCGAGCTGCTGCAGCGCGCACTGCTCGAGGGCGAAGGCGTGGTGTTCGATGGCCGCGGGCGCGTGGCGTTTGAACACTTCGGCTGGCGACCACGGCGCGCGGCCGGGCAGCGCCGCCCGGCCCCGACACCGAAGAGTCGTTGAACATCACTTCTTCTTGCTCTTGCCCTTCGTCCACTCGTCGAGCCACGTGAGCACGGTGTCGTGCCAGAGAATGCTGTTGTGCGGCTTCAGCACCCAGTGATTCTCGTCTGGGAAATGCAGGAACTTGGACGGGATGCCCCGGCGCTGCGCCGCGGTGAACGTCGCCATGCCTTCGGTTTCGACGACGCGATAATCCTTGCCGCCGTGGATGACGAGAATCGGTGTCTGCCACTGGTGCACGAGCGCCAGCGGATTGTGCTTCTCGTAGCTCGCAGGATTCTCCCAAGGCGTGCCAAGGTGATCCCACTCGGGGAACCACAGCTCTTCGGTCATGAAGTAGGCGCCGCGTTCGTCGAGGTTGCCATCGTGGCTCACCAGACAGCGGAAGCGATCGGGCCAAGCGCCGGCGATCCAGTTGATCATGAAGCCGCCGTAGGACGCGCCAAGCGCGGCGACACGGTCGCCGTCCAGGAACGAATATTTCTGCAGCGCCGCGGCCAAGCCCTTCTGGAGGTCTTCGAGTGGCTTGCCACCCCAGTCGCCGCGAATGGCGTCACAGAATGCCTGCCCGTAACCGGTCGAACCATGGAAATCGATCATGATCGCCGCGTAACCGGCGCCCGCGTAGGCTTGTGGATTCCATCGATAGTGGAAATCGTTCGCCATCGAGCCCTGTGGCCCGCCGTGAATGAGGAACGCCACGGGGTATTTCTTCTTGGCGTCGAAATCCACCGGCTTGACCAAATACGCATACACGGTTTCGCCGTTGGCGCCCGCGAAGGTCCATTGCTCGGGCGCGCCCATGCGGACGGCTGCCAGCCGATCGCGATTCATGTCGGTGAGGCGGAGTGGCTTGCCGCCACCTGCCGAGACTGCGTGCAGCTCCACGGGTGACTGCAAATGATCCAAGCCGAAGACGATGCGGTCGCCGGCCGTCTGTGGCGAACGCACCGTGCCTTGATCGACGAGAGTGCGCACGGCTCCGGTGGTCGCATCGAGTGCGAAGAGCGGTTCCTGTCCCAGCTGTTCGGCGGCGACGTAGAGCTCGCGACCATCGGCCGACCAGACGAAGGAACCGATCGAGCGGTCCCAGTTCTCGGCCAGCACATGCTCGCTGCCGTCCAAGCCCGCGCGCAGCACCAGACGCAAACGGTCGGCTTCGTAGCCGGGACGCGCCATGGCGAGATAGGCCAGCGTCTTGCCGTCGGGCGAGAACAGCGGCGTCGTGTCCGTGGCCGGATTGGTGGTGAGCTTGCGCGGCGGAGAGGAGCCGTCGACCGCTGCCACCCAGAGATCATAGTTGGTGGACCAAGCTTCTTCGCGCCCGACGTCCTTGGCAGTGAACACGACCCCGCGCCCATCGGGTGTGAAAACGAACTCTTCGTCGCCACCGAAGGGCTTGGACGGCGCATGCGCCACCATCTTTTTCATCACGTCCACGGGCTTGCCGCCACCCGCGGTCGGGAGCACGAACAAGTGCGAGCGGCGCCCGTCGCTCCAGGTGTCCCAATGGCGGAAGAGCAGGCTGTCGTACAAACGGCCGCTCGCCTGGCTTTTCGCCAAAGCGGCGAGCCGTTCTTGCGTGCATTCCAAATCGGGGCAATCGACGAAGACTTCGAGGCTCACAGCCAGAAACGCGCCGTCGCGCGACAACGCGAAGCTGCCTACGTCGAGCGGTAACTTCGTCACGGGCTCTGCTTCGCCGCCGTCGAGGGAGAGCAACCACACTTGCGACGAGCCGGAGCGAGTGGACAGGAAGCACAAGGATCTGCCGTCGGGCATCCAGCGGGGATTGATGTCGGAGGCCTCGTGCGAGGTGAGCCGCCGCAGTCCCGAGCCATCCACGCCCACGAGCCAGAGATCACTTCGCCGCCGGTTGGCGCCGAGATCCAACGCGCTGACGCTGAACGCCACCCAGCGACCATCGGGGGACACTCGTGGGTCAGAAATTCGGTCGAACGCCACTAGATCACGCACGCCAATTGGATGGGACTCCGATTTGGCGGCCGCGGATGCGACCTGCGGCGCAAGCCCGAGCAGGAGTGCGATGGCGGCGATGACCCGACCCCGGAGGTGCGGTAAGACGGTGGATCGAATGCAGATGGTTCTGGAACGCATGCTCTCTCCAAGTTTCCGTGCGGGCCTCCGGCCGCGCGCACGTGGGGGTCGTTGATGCGTAGGCCATCTTCTGGCCCACGCCCGGCACAGGATCGACGCGCATCCTAGCGACAACCCGGGTGCGAACGCCATGGGGGACCGGTGGGTCTCGAATCGACGAGAGATGGTGCCGGAGTCGGAGGCCGATGACGTCAATGGGGCTTTGACTTCGCGGCGCGTTGGCGCATTCTTGGAGGGGGAATCCCATGAGCCATGACCAGTCCCGCGTGCGGTCGCGGCCTTGGGGATTCCCCGAGCGAAGGAGGCATGTCATGCCAGTCCGAAAGCTGCGCGAATACTTGGATGCCCAACGTGTCAAGTATGTGGTGATCAGTCATTCTCCGGCCTATACATCGCCGGAGATCGCCGCCTCGGCGCACATCCCCGGCCGCGAGCTGGCCAAGACGGTGGTGGTGAAGCTCGACGATCGCCTGGCGATGGCGGTGCTGCCCTCATCGCAGCAAGTGGATTTCGATCTGTTGCAGAGCGTGGCGCACGTGCGTGGTGCGGCGCTGGCGACGGAGAAGGAATTCACCGATCGCTTCCCGGAATGCGAAGTAGGCGCCATGCCGCCGTTCGGCAATCTCTACGGCATGGATGTCTTCGTGTCCTCGGAGCTCGTGAAGGACGAGGAGATTGCATTCAACGCCGGTTCGCACACCGAGCTCGTGCGCTTGGCGTACCGCGACTTCGAGCGCTTGGTGCAGCCGAAGGTCGTGCACTTCGCTGTGACGGTGTGAGACCGCCGCTGCTTGGTGCGAAGTGTGCGTGAAGTGCAGCGGTCAGGTGCCGCGCGCGGCGCTCGTGGCGCGCAGGAGATCTTCGCGGATGCAGGTGCGCCGCGGCTGCAGTTCCGCTGCCTTCTCCAGGTACTGCACCGCGAGCTGGGTCTTGCCCTGCTTGAGGTATGCGTGGCCGAGACTGTGCTGGGCGCAAACGCGGTGGGGCAGCGTCTTTTCGACATCGAGGAAACCGAGCGGCAGCTCGAGTGACTGTTTCGCCACCTCGATGCCGCGTGCCATGTCGAGATCTCCACTCACCAACGTCCATGCCAGCAGCTCGTAGCTGGCGCGGCTCGAGTCCATTGCCACCGCCTTCTCGGCGACGGCGAGAGCTTCGCTGTAACGTTGCTGCTCGCCGAGCGCGAAGCCCAACAAACGCCAGCTATCGATGTGCGGGTGGTCTTCCGACAGCGCACGGTGTGCATATGCTTCCGCCGACGCGGCATCGCCTTGCAGCAGCTTGGCGATGCCGATGCCGCGCAACGCCGCACCCTTCCTGGGTCCGACCGCGAGGCCTGCCTGGAAGGCGCCCTCGGCCTTGGCGTAGTCCCCCATGTGCAGATACGTGAAGCCGAGGCCTTCGTGCGCGACGGGGTCGCGTTTAGCGAACTCGGACGTGGTGCCGGCCATGAACGAGGCTTCCGCTTCTTCAGGCCGCCCTGCCAGCAGGTAGGCCCAACCCACGCCGAGAGGGAAGTAACCGGGCTCGCCATAGAGGAAGCGCCACTTTTGGAACTCGGCGGTCAGCAAATCGACCTCGGAAGTAAGCAGCCCCGCGAGCGCCGCGTCGTCGCCCGTGAACACACCGAGGCTCGCACCCAAGAACGGCACCAATTTGCTCGCGGGTTGCAGCGTTTGCGCTTCGGCCAGGCGCGTCTTGGCCCGCGCCAGATCGCCGCGTTCGACGTCGAGCAATGCCAGCAACAGCACGGGCTGCGGGCTCTTCGGCGCCAGCTGCGCAGCCTTGCGGAACCAGGATTCCGCCTGCGCATGCAGGCCGCGCCGCATCTCGCGGTAGCCGACGGCTTGCAGCAGATTCGCCTCGGGCTCGTCATCCACCGCGATGGCTCGGCGGAAATAGTCGATGGCCTTGTTCTGGTAGCCGCATGCCGCGTAGGCGCCGGCGACTGACGCCAAGAAGTGTCGCCGGTCGTCCGGCGATTGGCTCTGAGCCTGCACACGTGCCTCCAGATCGGGGAGGCTGGCTTCGTCGCCCGAGAGGATCGCTGCGCTGGCCCAAAACCAGTACCAACGGATCCCGCTCGGCTCGGCAGTGGCGCGTTCCTTGGCCAAACGCAAGGCTTCGGCGTATCGGTGTCGCTCCAATTGCACTTCGATCAGGCTGGCCTGATAGAGGTCGTTGTCCGGACTTTGCGCCAGCAAACCGCGCACACGTTCCTCGTACTCGTCGAGTTTCTTCTGCATGCGCAAGTACTCGGTGAGTCCCTTGAGGACCTGCGGATCGTCGTGACCGGGGTCGGCGTCCAGCGCCTTCTCGAGTGATTCCTCCGCCAAGTTGACGTAGCCGAGGACGCCCCAGGCCGTCGCCACGAGTTTGTGCAGATCCCGGCGGTCCTCCGCCGTGGGGCTTTGAGCTTCGGCCAGTGCCACCGCTTCCACGCCGCGCGCCGCGTCGCCTGCATGCACCACCGAGGCGGCACGAAAGCGATGCCAGAGCGGATTGCCGGGATCGTCGGCGATGCGTTTGTCGGCCAGGCTCACCGCTTCGTCGATGCGCTCTTCGTTCCAGAGCACGGAGAAGATGTGCCAATAGGGCAGGAGGAAATCCGGATCGAGCGCCGCGGCGCGCTGGAAGGACGGCAACGACGCGCTCATCTTGCTGTCACCCATGAAATGGAACTGCGCCTCGCCGAGTCCATACCAGATGAACTTGTCGTCAGGGTGCTCGCGCGCCAGCGCCTCGAACACAGGCAGCGCTTCCGCAAAACGCGCGTCGACCACGAGCAGCATCGCCTCGGCAATGCTCTTTTCCTGGAGTGATGTATAGAGCTCGCTCTCGAGGAAGTGTTGCAAGTGTTCGCGGCCCGCGCCGATGTCGCTGTACAACCACCAGGTCGCCAGCCCCAGATGGTAATGCGCCTGACCGAACTTGGGGTCGATGCGCACGGCTTCGGTGAGCTCTTCCACGGCCTCGCTGAATTGGTTGGCATTCAGATGGTCGACGCCGCCGAGATAATGTTTCCACGCTTGCGTCGAGGTGCTGGTTTTCTCTCGGATCGAGCGTCCCGCCACCTCGTCCGGCAAATGCAAGGTGAAGTCCGCTTGCAGTTCGTTGGTGAGCTGGTCGACCATGGCATAGATGTCGGTGCCATCGAGGCGCTTCGACCCGAGCACCTGGCCCGTGGCGACGTCGGTGAGCTGCGCCGTGAGCACCCAGTCTTCGCCGCGCGGGCTCAACGTCCCAGTCAACATGCGCTGCGCGCCGGCGCGTCGAGCCACCGCGGACTGGACGTTGGCGGCGCCATCTTGGCGTGGGATCTGACGCTCGATATCTGCCAGGCGTTGGCTGCTGTAGACCTTGAGGGGCTCGAGACCCGAGAGGTCGGTGATCAGCAGCTCTTGAAGGATCTTGCCCAGTCGGTCGGGGTCACCCGGATCCTTCAAGTTCTCGAACGAGAAGACCGCGAGCGAGTTGGAAGTAGAAGGCGCCGTGCCGATGGCGCCGCTACGCAGGAACCACCCGGTCACCCCGACGACGGCGGCCAGGACGGCGGCGGCTGCTGCGAAGCGCAAACGGCGGTGGCGCGGCGCCACCGCTTGCGGGCCGGAGCGTCGCCACGGGTCGGATTCGCCGGAGCCCGTGAGCGGCCCCGGTTCGGGAACCAGGTGTGCCATGTCGACGACGAGATCGCGTGTGTCCTGATAGCGACGGTTCGGATCTTTCTCCAGGCACTTGTCGAGCACCCATTGCACCGATGACGGCACGTCGGGGTTGAGTGCCGTCGCAGGCACCGGATCGCGGTTGACGATCTCGTGGATGACGCTGGTGGTGGACGGCCCTTGAAACGGCGGGCGACCGGTGAGCATCTCGTAAAAGGTGCAGCCGAAGGAAAAAATATCGGTGCGGTAATCGATGTCGAGCCCACGCGCCTGTTCCGGTGACATGTAGGCCGGAGTCCCGAGAACCCGATGATCGCCCACCGGAATGGTGACGGCCTTGGCCAGGTCCGGAGCCTCGGTGTAAACGGGGACTTCGTCGCTCGTCCGCGTGATGGTGTCGGGGGGCGCGAAGGCCTCAGGCGCCGCGGTGGGGAGCTCCAAGAGACGCGCCAGGCCGAAGTCGAGGATCTTCACGTGACCCTCGCGTGTCACTACGATGTTGTCCGGCTTGAGATCCCGGTGGGCGATGCGAGCACGATGCGCCGCGGCGAGACCCTCGGCGATTTCGCTCGCCACGCGCACGGCTTCCTTGACCGACATCCCCTTGCGTAGCCGGCTGCGCAGACTCTCGCCGTCCACGAACTCCATGGCGATGTAGATGATGCCGTCGTGCTCGCCGATCTCGTGGATCGTGCCGATGTTGGGATGCGTGACAGAGGCGGCGGTGCGGGCTTCGGCGACGAAGCGGCTACGGCGATCCTGGTCGCCGACGAGGTGTGGAGGCAGTACCTTGAGCGCGACGATGCGACCGAGGTCGAGGTCCTCGGCGCGGTAGACGATTCCCATCCCGCCTTCGCCCACTTTCGCGAGGAGGCGGAAATGCGCGATCTGGTTTCCGATCATCGGCGCTTCCCCGTGGCCGGCCAAGTGGCGAGGTCGATTGCTTGAACCCCGAAGAAGGTTACCCTGTTCCAACCGGCGGCGTAGACGTTTCCGGACGCGCGAGGCCGGTGGTTGGCTCATCTCATAGAACGCGAACCGGGTCGCGAATGTTCGCTAAAACGACAGCTCGCGTGTCCCCGACTGCTGGCTCCAACGCTCAGCGACCCTCCCGCTCGGAGCGTTGTCTCGAAAATGTGTCGTGTCACCTCCGATCGCGCAACTACATGATCCGCTGTCGGCTAACCTCGAAGCCTCCAAGGGGTCATGGAGGCACCTTTGGGATGGGAGTGGAATGCTCCGGCATCTGCAACACGGCTGCTCCTGCCTCGGGGCGCGCATTCCCTGCTGCACGATCGCCGTGTCGGCCGGCGAGAGGTCGGACTCGTTCCGAAGAGGGGATTTGCCATGCGCAGCGGCCCAGAGGCTGGGGCCTGGATAGGGTCTAGCGCTGTGGTGGCGGATCGCCTTTCGCTGCGGCCGGCGCGTCACCGCCGCCGAGCCAACCCTTGCGGCGGAAATAGAACAGCAGGTAGACGACCACTACCGTCATGATTCCGAGCGCCATCGGATAGCCCCAGCGCCATTCGAGCTCCGGCATGTTCCAGGGCGACGTCGCCGGGTCGAAGTTCATGCCGTACAGTCCGGCGATGAAGGACAACGGGATGAACACCGTCGAGATCATCGTCAATACCTTGATGACCTCGTTCATGCGCTGGCTCAAGCTGGAATGATACAGGTCCATGAGACTTGCAGCGAGATCGCGAAACGACTCGAGGAGCTCCAAGAGCTGCACTGAATGATCATGACAATCGCGCAGGTAGACTTGCGTCGAGGCGCTGACCGTCGAGGATTCTTCGCGGCTCAACCCACTCAGCATCTCGCGCAGCGGCCACAAGAAACGCCGTAACGTCGTGAGATCCTGCTTGAGCTCGTGGAGACGGTGGATGACGGATTGACGCGGACGCTGCAGGATTTCGCTCTCGAGCTCTTCGATGACATCCCCATAGCGTTCGAGCACAGGGAAGTAGCCGTCGACGACGGCGTCGAGAAGGGCATAGGCCAGATAATCGGGTCCGCTGCTGCGCAACCGTGGTCCCATTTCGCGGATGCGCGTGCGCACGGGGTCGAGGCAATCGCCGGGGCGCTCTTGGAACGTGAGCAAGAAATTCTTGCCCAAGAACATGCTGAACTGCTCGGTATCGAGGGGACAGGCGGAGTTGGCCATGCGCAAGACGATGAACTGCACGTCGCCGTAACGCTCGGACTTGGCGCGCTGGTGGGCGTTGACGACATCTTCCAAAGCCAAGCGATGCAGGTCGAACATCTCGCCCAACTGCTGCAACACCTGCGCATCGCCGAGACTATCGACGTTCACCCAGGTGACGGGGTGCGCTGCGAGCAACTTCGGCAGCAGAGCGAGATCACTCAGCTCCTGGTCGACGCAGTGCTCGGGTCCATAGGCGAGGACATGTATTCGCGGCCGCCGCGCCTCGGGGTCGACCATCAAGGTTCCCGGTGGTGACCCGGCCCGAACGCGGCGCTTGGCCGGGTTGCGGCGGTACTTGCGCTGTTTCGCCATGGGATCGAGGCTCCTCTCGTGGGCGAGGGGTCAGATTCGCATCAGGATGGCGCGTGTCGCCAGTTGCGTCGCGCCGCCGATGGCCGCGGCATAGAGCGCGACTTGGCGTGTGTAAATCGGAAGCTGCGACTCGATGTCGGGATCGGTCTTGAAATCCACCACCATCCAAGTTTCCGCTTGCAGAAATGCCAGGTCGACGACGCCCTCGACGAGTGTGCCATCGGCGTCGGGCAACGTCACGGGAGTTTCGCGCCGGCATTGCGTGGCGCCGCGGGCTTGCGCGAGGAGCGGTTGCTGCAAGGCGCGCGTCACGACGGCTGATGCGGCCAAGATCTCCTCGGCAGTGGCGCCGACGATGCGCGCCTGCATGTCGACGAACCGCTGCACCTCGTCGGCAGTGGCGTCGAGCGCGATCCCGCCGAGCACGGCGTGCACCAGCGCCCCGAAGCGGGCGCCGCGCGGCCGGTCGTCGGCGACGGGCAAGAGGACCAACTCGACGTCTTGGTCGGGAATGGAAGCGCCGGCATCCGGCGCCGCGGCATGCGCGCGTTCGGTCGCGGTCTGCACGCGCAAGCGCGGTGTCGCGGCCCGTGCCAATGTGGCCGCGCGCGCCGCACCCCAGGCTCGCACCGCCTCGAGATCAGATCGCACCACGGCGGGGTCGACGTCCTTGTCGAGAAGTGTCTCGTGGCGCAGGCCGAAGCTTGCGGGAACGTCCAGCGTTAGGCGGGTCGGATCCCACCACACCACGCGATGTCTGTCGTGCGCGTGTTCCCCGGGGTACACGCATGCATCCATGGCGCGATCGAACGGTGTATCCAGGATGGTGGACTCCCCGAATGGCGGACAACCGGGGGCGGTGTGCGGTGACGCCCAACGCGCGCGGGGCGGGTAGATCGCCGCGTTGAGTGGCGCCACCCAGCCGTCGAATGACGCAGTGGCCGCGGGCGGAGAAGCCGCATGCGGAGTGGCCGATCCGATCGACGGGGCGGCCACTGCGGTCATGGTCATGCCCCACGCTTCGGTGCCGATGGCGGGCACGACGAGCAAATCGCGCGCGCGTGTGGCGGCAACGTAGGCGATGCGGATACCCTCGGCCGCGTCGCGCCGTCTCTCGTCTTGGGCGTGCGCGAGCAGCTCGGCCGGCGACCAGCCGCAGAGTTTCTGGACACAGAGGTTGCGCTCGCGGTCGATCCAGGAAGACGGCTCGCGCGACGCGAGGTTGGCGGTGATGTCGGCCAGGATCACCACCGGGAACTCGAGCCCCTTGGCACGATGCACGGTCATGAGCCGCACACCATCGCTGCCGGCCTCGAGGATCGGGGCCTCGCCGGCACGGCGGCCCTCGGCATCCTCTTCCACGCGTTCGACGAAACCACGAAACGAAATGCCGCCGTCGCGTTCGTAGCCGCGCGCTTGTTCGGCCAGGTGCAGCACGTTGGCCAGCACTTGCTCGCCGGAAGGGCGGAGCACGAATCCCGCGTGAGCGCGGGTGCCTTCGAGCAGCAGGTGCAGTGTCTCGGCAACGGGACGAGTGTTGCGCTCACGATGCAGCCCGGCGAGAACGGCGAGCGCCTCACCGATGGGGCGCAACGTCGTCTCCGCTTCTGGCCCGGCGAGTGCCGGCGGGATCCGCATGGGATGCAGGCGCCCGTGTTGCCGCCGGTAGACGAGCAACTCCTCGTCGCCGATGGCGAAAAGGGAGCCGTGCAAAGTCGCGAACACCGACAGCTCGTCGTCCGGCCACTCGATGGCGTTGAGCGCCGCGCGCAGAGTCTCCACTTCCTCGCGCTCGTGGTACGAGCGTCCGCCCAACAACAAATGACGAATGTCGCGCGCTTCCAATGCGCGCACATATCCGCGGGTGACATCGCCGGCGAAGCTGTCGAAACGACGCATCAGGATGCAGACGTGTCGTGCGGCGATCGGCACGCGGTTCCCGGGCTGCTCGGGGTCGGTGATGGTCCAGCTGCTCGCGTGCAAGAGCCAGTGCACGAATGCCGCCACCGCATCGGGAAGCGAGGCATCGATGGCGGTTTTGGCGAGTCGCTGCTTGCCGAACGGCCGCGGCACCGGCAGCGCGATCACGCTCGGCTGCGCCGTCCACTCCGGTCGCACTGGGGACTGGGCCACGAAGGCCGCCTGCTGGCTTTCCCGGTCGCCATTCATGCACGAGGCGAAGGCGGTGTTGACGGCAGCCTGGATGTTGGGCAACGAACGGAAGCTGCTGGTGAGCTGCAGGCAGCGCGCTCCTTCGCGGATCAACAGATCGCGGACCTCGAAGTAAATGCCGATGTCGGCGCCGCGGAAGCGGTAGATCGATTGCTTCGGATCGCCGACGAGGAAGAGCTTGCCGGGTGCCGGCACGACTTGTCGCCAGTTGGATGTGGCAGGGTCTTGGGCTGCGAGCAGCATCAGGATCTCCGCCTGCAATGGATCGGTGTCCTGGAACTCGTCGACGAAAATATGGGAGAAGCGGCGCTGGAACTCGGCACGGACGGTGGGCTGGTCGCGGACGAGATCCCTCGCGCGCAGCAGCAAGTCGGTGAAATCGAGTCGGCCCGTCTTCTCCTTCGTTTCCTCGTACTGGGCCAGTGGCTGTCGGAACTCCTGATGCAGCAAGGCGGCGAGATCGGCGTTGGCGTGGCGGGTGAACTCTTGCAACGCCGCACGCAGTTGTGTATGCGCCTGCAGCACCGCATCCCGCGTCACGCCGTCACCGTAGCCTTTGCCGTAGCCCTTGCGCGGTGCGTCGCGCCTGCCGGCCATGTCGACGAACAACGCCTCCAGGCCATCGTGGTCGCGCCGCGACACCTCCTCGGCGGCGCGGATGTCCGCGCTCCACTGCCGTAGCTCGCGCGTGTCGAGGGACAGCGCGTCTTTGTCCGGCTTGTCGCAGCGCGCCGAAGCGTCGGCGAACGCGTGCAGTTGTTCGACCAGGCTGCCGATCCAGGCACTGCGTTCGAACGGGGGACGATGCCAGGGTGTGGCAAGATCGCGGCGTTCGGCGAGTGCCCAGCAAGCCCCGCGCAGCCGGCCGATGGGCCCATCGGCGAGCGCAGCACGTTGCCGTGTCACGCCATCCGCAACACCGCCGGGTGCGCGCACCACGCGCCGCAACGCGCGCCGCAAACCCGCGGGCGGCTCTTGCAAGCAAGCCTCGAACCATGCATCGAAGGCGCGGCGAAACAGACGCTGCGCCGCATTCTCATCGAGCGGTTCGAAACGCGGATCGATGCCGGCCTCGAGGGAACGCTCGCGCAGGAGATCGGCGCAGAAACCATGAATGGTGCCGACACGCGCTTCCTCGAGCCGAGACAGCGCCGCCTCCAAATGGGTGCGGGCGGAGTTGCCCACCGCTGTCTGCTGTCGGGCCTCTTCGAGCCGGACGCGGATGTGGAGCTTGAGCTCGCCGGCCGCCTTCTCGGTGAAGGTTACTGCGACGATGCGGTCGACGGTGGCGCGACCCTGCGCGAGCACGGCGACGATGCGGTGTACGAGCACGGTCGTCTTGCCGGTGCCGGCGGCGGATTCGACCACCAGGTTGCAATCGAGATCGTTGCGAATGATCGCGCGGGCCTCGTGATCTTGCAACTGCGTCACGGTGCCTCACGGGGTGCAGGGTGTGAATGGACGCGTCGAGGACCGCAGTTTCACATGGCGGAAGCAGAGTGGCAAGGACTGGCAGATCGGGACACGCCGGAGGATGGAGCGAGCGCAGTTGCGACCGCTGCGGCGCCTGCGTTTTTACCTGGTCTGAGGTGGTGGAGGAGGCCCGCGTCGTGGTCGGGTGCTGAGAGGGGCGCTCAGGTGTGCTGTACGGTAGCGCGGCAGGCGCGGAAGGCGTCCTCGAGGTAGTCGTGCACTTCGATGCCGTCGATGTTCTCGAAGCCGACGATGCGGAACACTTGCAGCACGTCGGGGCGCATGCCGGCGAAGCGGAAGAAGCCGCGTTTTTCACCAAGGAGGCTCAACTTGCTGACGATCACGCTCCAGCCAGAGGAGCCGATATGGCTCACTTGGGTGACGTCGAGCACGATGTCGAAGACATCCTGCGAGTAGATCTCGTCTACCGCCCGCTCGAGCGCCATCGAATCCATGCTGTCGACGTAGCCCTGCAGGACCAGAACTCCGACGGGCCGGCGTTCGATCATGCGAATGTCGCGTTTGATCTGCAGCATGGATGTCTCCGCGCGAGGTGTCGGTTCATGACACCCCTTTGGTTTCGCGACTCCACTATCAAGAACGGTGCCGGTCGTGCCGCCAGGAACGCGATGGCGGGATCTGCCTCATCGTGCTCTGCGATGGCGTGTCGCGGCGGCAGGGTGCGCGAGCTTCGAGTCTTCCAGAGCCGGGCGTGCGAGAACGCTGTGTGCGGTAGCGTTCCGTCCGTGCGCTCTCGCGGCCGCTGCCAGAGACTCACGGCAGGCTGCGCACATGGTCGAAAGCCGCGACGGGTGGCTTGTGTTGGCTCCGGGCCTCCTCGTGCGGACCGCAGACCGGACGAAAATCGCAGCTCTGGCAGGCGCCCGCGCGCGGCAACGGCGGCAGGAAACCCTGGCTCACACAGTGGTCGATGGTCTGTAGCACGGTCTCGGCATATTCGTGCGCGAAGGGGCCGAGCGCAACGATGCGCTGGCGAAAGCGGCCACGGCGCGTGCAGAAGAACAGCCGTCCTTCGACGACGTCGCGCTTCTCCCTGGCCTGCACCGCGAGCGCGTAGAGAACGGGCTGCAGCACTTCGCCCCCGCCCACGAGCAGCCCGTCCGTCGTGCGATCCGTACCCGTCTTGTGATCGGTGATGCGCAACGCGCCGTCCGTACACCGTTCTTCGACGAGGTCGATGGCGCCACGCAGGATCCAGCCTCCGGGCAACAGCACCGGCGGCGTCGCTTCGGAGGTGCCGCCGATGTGTGTCTCCTCGAGTCCGAAAGCGTATTCGAAGTGCAACGGACGCCAGGTGCGCGAATGCTCCGCCAAGGCGCGCAGCCACAGGCGCAAATCGGCACGCATGGCTGCGATCTCGTCCTCCCAAATGCGTTCGATTGCAGGTGCCAAATCGTCGTGGTACTCGGCAGCGAGCCGGTCGAGGGTCGAATCCAGCACGAACTGCGCTTCCGCGAGATCCTCGGGATCAGACGGCAGGCGTGCGGCGGTTTGCAGCGCACGCAACGTTTCCGCCTGCACGTGGTGGAACATGCGACCACGCGTCAGCGGGTCGAGTTGCACCAGGGCGGCGGCGCGATGTCGTGGTTCGAGACGATGGATGGTACCGAGCAAGAACTGATACGGGCACACGGCGAAGCGTTGCAGCGCCGTCACCGAATACGCGCGGGCGTTGGGACGCTCGGCGGCGAGAATCTCGCGCGTGGCCTCGGTCGCGCGCACGAGACCGTCCTCGGGGCGCCAGAGAGGCTGCCAGCGCCCCCAGCGCGCGCGCAGTGCGCGCGCCAGATGCGAGTTCAATTCGAGGAGGTAGCGGGCGCGTCCCTTGGCCAGGGCAGGATCGGCGGCGTGCAAGTGCAGGCCGAGAACCGCGAGGTCGTACTCCAGTTCATCGAGGGCGTGCTGCGGGTCGGGTGGCGCCGGCCAGGCCAAGTGCGAATGGGCACGCGCGGCGGCTTCGTGCTCGAGCAGGCGATAATCGGGCAACGTCCCGCGCACAGCCCGTGCGGTGTCGAGAGCGTAGAAGGACGGCACGCGCGGGCGCGCTTCGACGGCGTCGAGGCGAGAATACGACAGCACGACGCGGCGCTCGGCAGCGCCGACCGCGAGCGCCAGCAACGAACGTTCGTCCTGAATGCGGCGCTCCTGCGTCTGCAGTGCCGGTGACAATCGCTGGCGTTGCGCGTCGAGGAGCAATGGATCCTCGCGTGGGCGTTGGGGAAAGACGCGCTCGGCAAGGCCAGGGACAAACACGAGGTGAAATGTGCGTCCTCGCGCCTGCTCGGGCTTGCCGACGAAAACACGTCCGTAACGTGACGCGGGGGGATCGATTTCGAGCGTGGACAAGCGTTGTCCGAGCACGGCGCGCACTTCGTCGAGCCCCACGGGTCCCACTTCCGCCATCGGCAGCATTTCGCCGAGCACGGCTAGCGCGCGTTCGGGGCGGCGCAAGACGCGTGGCGCGAGCGTGGAAAGCAGTGTCGTCCACACGCCCCACGACGCGCTTGGCGGCAGAGCGGCCAGCGTGTCGACGATCGGCAGGGCGAAACGCGACAGCACCCCAAGGTGCAGGATGTCGCGCTCGATCCCGGCGCCACGCGGCGACTCGGGTTCGACGGCAGCGAGCGCGCGCAGTTTGAGACGCAGCTCGCCTTCCAAGCCGCTCAAGCGCCGTTGCCAGCGCGCGCGGCCGCCGATAACCGCGGCTTCGACGAGAAGCTCTTCCCATTTCCGCGGCGCACGCAGCGCGCCGTCGGTCACCGGCTCGTCCGCTCCGGCCGGCGGTGTCGCCAGGACGGCCGATGCCCCGGCCTCGGGTGTCGACTTCTTGCCGCGCGTCAGGCGCCGGCGCGCGTGCGCGTGCGTCTCCGCGGACGTCGTAAATACGCTCGAGTCCCAGAAGACGAGCTGCTCTCCCGGCGCAATGCCACGTGCCTGCAGCGCTTGCGGCGCCATCGCGGCGCCGAATTCCTCGGCTCGCGGCATCGGCCACACCGGTCGCGGCGGCGGCGGCGCGCCGTCTGCATCGAGGGTGGGGACTTGTGCCAAGGAAAGGTACTCGGCGAAGCGCCGCGCCGACAGACCCTCGCCGGCGCAAGCGAGAAGCGCCAAGAACGCGCGCCCGGCGGGATCGGGGCGTTGCGTGCCACGGGCGAAGTAGACAGGGATGCGAGCGCGGCGGAATGCCGTGTCCAAGTACGTCGCATGCATTTCGGGGCGGCGCAAGAACACCGCCATGGCATCGAATGGCACGCCCTGCTCGGCTGCGCGCAAGACCTCGCGTGCGATTTCGACACACTCGCGCCCTTCCCCCGGCGCCGAGAAGAACGTGACGCTGTCGTCAGTGCCGGAGGCCACCGGTGCATCGGTGGCGAACAGATAGCGTTGAAGACGATGCAGGCTGGTGGTGGGGATCGCGGCCGGCGGCACGAGACGCGTCGCGCCGAGTGTGTCCAAGACCTGCAACAAAGCGCGATCACCGGTTGGAATGGTGGCGAAGGCATGCGGTGACCCGGCACACAGCACGCCGACGAGATCGGCTTCGAGCGGCGACTGCACGCTCAAGTCGAGACAGAGGACCGGCATCGTGCGCAAGGTCGCGTGCTGCGGGCTGCGGAGGCCGGCAATCGCCATGCGTAGCAATGTAGCGCGATCCGCCAGCGCCGCGTCCGCGAGTGCGGCATCCGCATGATGGAGCAATGCGTCGAGATCGGGTTCCGCCGTCGCCGTCAAGTTCGCCAGACGCAACTCGTGCACGGTGGCTGCGAGCGCACCCGCAAAACCCGGCAGGCGAGAAGTGGCCGCGAAGCGCGGAATCTCGTTGCCTTGTCGCGCCTTGAATGTCGCGCGCGCGGCCACGGCTTCGAGCCCCAAGTGGGTGGCCGGCGCCAAGCCAGCGGCAGCCACTTCCGTCGCCGCGAGATGGGCGGCGAGCTGGGCGAGGCCGAAACGATGCAACCCAAATGTGGGGGACGCCGCCAACTCGGCGCGCACGAAATCGTCCACCGTGTCGCGGCTGTTGGCGACCAGCAGGATCTCGGTGCCGGGTGCGAACGTGCCGACGAATTCACGCGCCGCTTCGAGGCGCACGCGGCTGGAGGCAGCTTCGATGCAGCGGATCATCGGCGGTCGGCTCCCGCACCTCGTCGAGCATGCGGTCTCCGCGCCCTACGAGCGCCCTCGAGCTCCGCGAGTCTCCACGTGGCCTGCTCCTTGCCGTGCTTGCCGATCTGTGGCAGCGCCAGGTAGCGCCGCAACGCTGCAACCGCGCGTTGCTTCTGGCCGAGCTTGAGCTCGCAATCCACCAGCGCCTTGGTCACCGGATAGTACACGGGAACCATGCGGAACGCCTTTTCGTACCAGTCGATGGCGCCGCCGGGATCGCCCTTCAGGTACTCGTGCGCGAGGCCGCCGTAGAAATAGCTGTCGCGATCGTCGGGAAAATCACGAATGAAGCGTTCGAGCGTCTCGAGATACAGATTGCCGTTGCCGGTGTTCACCCAGATTCCATCGAGCTCGATCCAGCGGCGCTCATGCTCGTTCAAACGTTCGTCATTTTCGAGTGCCTTGAGATAGGCGGCGCGAGCGCGGGTGTCGTCGCCAGAAAAAGAATGTGCGCAGGACAGCGAAGACCATGCGAGCGCCATCTCCGGATCGTTCGCGACCGCTTTCTCCAGCTCCGGGATGGCAGCTTGCCAGTCGCCTTCCTGCACCAAGTCGTCGCCGCGGATGTAATGCGTGTAGGCATCGAGCGAGCGAGTGGGTGCAAGTGGCATGACGGGCTCGGGCGGACGGACCGTGCTCGAGTCGGTGGGGTGCGGCAGCATGTCCAACGCCATGTCTTGTGTCAGCTCGTCGAGAAGCGTTTCGAGGTTCTGTGCCTTCGAGCTGAAGTCTTGCAGCACCACCTCGCTCGGAATCCCCGTGAGCGTCGCGTTTAAGATATAGGTGCTGCCGAGGCGCGACAGTGTGCCGGAAAGGACGGCGCCCGCCTCGGCGCGCTTGGCGATCTCGCGCCCCAACGTCGCATCATCGGCGGCCTCGCCGACGTTGCGCTGGAGCGACATCGCGATGCTCTCCAGGCGCTGCGGCGAGATCACGTAAAAATCCTTCCGGCCGGCCAGCATCTGGACGAACGCATTGCCGAGGATGCGCCCGATGCCGGCTTGCTTCAACGCGGGATCGCCCGATGCGTCCTGAATGGGGAGAACGGCGACAGCCGTCTTTTCGCGCAGGACCATCGAGTCGTTGGGGAGCGGCGGAGACTCGGGGCGTGCGGCGGAGCGGCTCGGATCCGATGTCGAGCGCGGCGCACGCAGACGCGGCACGGCGAACACGAGCAGGATGACCGCCACGAGCGCCACCGCGAGGAACACCGGAACCACGACCGCACGCCGGCGCGGTTGGAGCGTCGTGATCTGCGACGCGTGCACCAACGGGCGCAAGGCGTCCGCCATCTCGCTCGCCTGGGAAAATCTCGCTTCTGGTGCCGCCGTCAAGGCTCGGCGCAGGATCTCGATGACACCTGCCGGCAGCCCGGGTGTCGAACGTACCAGGGCTGTGGCATCGACACTCAGAATTGCATGCAGAGTTTCAGCTGCGCTAGCGCGGCGAAATGGGTTTGCCCCCGTCAGCATCTCGAAGAGGACGATGCCGAGCGCGAACAGATCGCAACGCGCATCGACCTGCTGCTCTCGTAACTGCTCCGGCGCAAGATATGCCGGCGAGCCGACGACCATGCCAGTCGCGGTCAGGTTCATGTGCGTCGCCGAGTCGAAGCCCGTCGCGTCGCCGCGCAGGAGCTTCGCCAGACCGAAGTCGAGGATCTTGACGAAACCGTCGGCGCTCACCATCAGGTTGTCGGGTTTGATATCGCGATGAATGATGCCGGCCGCATGGGCGCGCGCGAGCCCCGTGGCTGTCTGTAGAGCCAGATCGAGTGCCTGCGTCACGGGGAGCGGACCTGCGGCCAACAGTTCGCGGATGCTGCGACCTTCGACCAGCTCGGTGACGAGATACGGTCCGTCGGGGCTCTCGCCGATTTCGTGCAATGTCAGGATATTGGGATGGTTGAGTGCGGCGACGGTGCGCGCTTCGTTGCTGAAGCGCTCCAAACGTTCGCGATTGCTGGTGACGTCCTCGGGCAGGACCTTGATGGCGATGTCGCGGCCCAGGCGCGGATCGCGGGCACGGAACACGCGGCCCATGCCGCCTTGGCCGAGCAGCGCCACGATCTCGTACGGACCGATTTGGGATCCGGGCCCGAGAGGCACGTTTCTCCCTTCGCCTGCGCCGCACGCACCAGCCTATACTGTGCCGCGCTGCCGAGCCAGTCCTCCAGTCCTCAGAATGAGCGGACACGATCTCCAGTTCCCGCGAGGCGGAGCCTCACTTCTGCAACGGCAAATCCGCTCGGCTCCGTAGCGACAGCGCCAGGCCAACGATCATCAGCACGAGGAGCCCGAGGTTGATGTAGAAGCCTGGAGGTGTCCCGGTCCTGTCGATGGGCTTCAACAGCCAAATCCACCTCCTCGCGAGGTGCTCGAGCAGGAGCAGGACGAACACGAACGGAATCATGGCGCGATAGCGAGTGAGCGCCAGCACACCGAGCACGCTGAACACGAGCTGCGAGAGTCCCCAGATCGCGAAGAGCGCCACCACGGCCTCCGCGCCGCTCGGGCCGAAGCTGTCGAGGGGGATGCCATCGGTCCCTTGCGCCGCACCACGGCCATTGAAGATGGTGCCCAGGGCGATACCCGTCTTCATGACCACGACCGGTATGAAGAACCAGAGCGCGAGAGGGTGACCGCGATAGGTGTTGTCGATTTGTCGAGGGAAAATCTTGTTGAGCATTTGATTACTCCTACCTGAGCGCATGAAGGCACTTGTTCAGCTTGTCGCGATTTCTGCTGTTCACCACCACGGTGACCATGTTCACGGCGAGGTAGCGCGCTTTGGGCGCTGTCGACATGGCTTCATTGCCCCTGGCTCTCGCCGGTGGATGGGACGAAGCCCCAACGGCCGCGCCAGCTTTGCCGAAATCGTTCCCGCTCCTCCGGGGTCATGCGCTCCCAGCGTTCGGCCATGCGGCGGCGCAAATTGGAGCGACCGGAACCGTGCAATCCCAACCCGCCGAAGAGGATCCGGCACAGCGCCAGAATCCCCAGCGCCTGCCAGAAGGTGACCTGGCGGAAGCCGAAAAGCGGCGGCAGCAGCCAATTCCACAGGTGCTGCACGACTTCGCCGCCGATGACGATAAATACCAGCATCCCCAGAATCGCCAGCGGAGCAATAAAAATCAATCTCCTTCTCATGTTCAGCTCCTCATGCTTTCGTAAGTTCGTCGTAAATGCTTTGCAATCGCTCGCGCAGATGCAGCACCGCATAGCGTTTGCGCGAGAGCAGCGTATTCACGCTCACGCCGGTCTCGGCCGCCATGTCCTTGAAGCTGCGCCCTTCCAACTCGTGCGCAACAAACACCTTGCGCTGCTCCTCCGGCAGCTCGTCGACCGCCGACTCGAGTGCATCGAGAAGCAGGTTGCGGGCGTAGAGCGCCTCCGGTCCGGCATCGGGCGAAGGCAGCAGGTCTTCCAACTGCAGCTCTTCGTCCTCGTCCGCGACGGTGGTATCTCTGAAGCTCTCCGGCCTCTTCTTGCGCAAGAGATCGGTGATGCGATTGCGCGCCACGCGAAACAGCCAGCCGGTGACGTGCTCGATAGGCATCAGCAGGCGATTCGCTTCCACCAGCTCGTACAAGACGTCCTGTAGAATGTCCTCAGCGTCGCGCGGGTCGGGCACGCGTCGGCGAACAAAGTTGCGCAGCCGGGACTGCTCCCGCTTGACCACTTCGGAGATCCGCTGGTCCTGTTCGAGTGTCATCCGCTCCAGGCTCGCCGCGTTCTTCATCTACGGTTGTAGACGAATGAGGGGTGCGGATATTGTAGAGATCGCCCGCCCTGCCGCTCGCCCAAGCCCCGGCAGGCATCGTTGTGGGCGTCTTCGTTCTCAGACTCCAGCGGCCACGTGTTGAATTGCTTGTTGCCGCAGATCCGGCACGTCGCCCAGACGATCACATGGGCGATTGATCGTCACTGCGCTCGAGCTCGCATGAGGGAGGACCATGCTGTAGGGCAAGATGCGTTGCGCCAACTACGCGTGGGTCTCGACGCGGGAGTCGAGGATCTTGACGAACCCGTCGGCGCTCACCATCAGTTTGTCCGGCCCAAGCGCGGATCGCGGGCACGGAACACGCGGCCCATGCCGCCTTGGCCGAGCAGCGCCACGATCTCGTACAGACCGATCCGGGACCCGGGCTCAAGGGGCACGTTTCTCCCTTCGCCTGCGCCGCACGCACCAGCCTATACTGTGCCGCGCTGCGGAGCCAGTCCGCTCTGGCGTTTGTGAAGGGGGAGTGGGGAGTTGGCGGCGTCGCGAAGGAAGGTCTTCTTCGTTTTTCCAACCGCATGGGATGCGCGTCAGCTCGAACGTTGCCGCGAGAGCTGGGCCGAGCGCTTCGAGGTCGAATTCGGCACGATCACGGATTGGGACTGTCGCTGGGACCTGGACGTGCTCGCGTACATCGACCAGATGTCCGACGCGCTGCGCGGTCGGATCGATGGCGTCGCGAGCTCCAGCGATTATCCGGGCGCCACGGTGGCCGGTGCGATCGCGACACGGCTCGGCTTGCCAGGCACCGATCCCGCGACGTTGGTGGCCTGTGCGCACAAATACGCCGCGCGCCAGGTGCTGCACGAAGTCGTTCCCGAGGCGACGCCGAACTTCGCCTTGCTCGACGGTGACACCGAGCATGACGGCAGCTGCCCCATCGGGTTCCCGTGTTTCGTCAAGCCGGTGAAGGGGGCGTTCTCGGTGCTGGCGCGCCGCATGCAGAGCGCGGAGCAGCTGCACCACTTCGTCAACAGCGAGGCGGCGCGCGAGTTCTGCGAATCCTATCTCCACATCTTCGACACGATGATGCGCCGCTTCACCGACCTGCCGCATGCGGGGCGCTACTTCCTCGCCGAGTCGGTCCTGGTCGGTTCTCAGGTCACCGTCGAGGGCTGGTGCATGGGCGACGAGGTGCAGATCCTCGGCATCTCCGACTCGGTCGTGGATCCGATCACCGGGAGTTTCCTGCGCTTCGTCTTCCCGTCGGCGCTCGACGCCCGGGTGCAGGAGCGCATGGGCGACATCGCGGCGCGTGCGGTGCGCGGGCTCGGGCTCCGCGACACTTTTTTCAGCATCGAAATGATGTACGACACGACGCGCGACCACATCGGTCTCATCGAAGTGAATCCACGCATTTGTGGCGAGTTCGGCGATCTGTATCAGAAGGTGCTCGGCGTCAACAGCTACGAGCTCGCGCTCGAGCTGGCCACGGGCGGCCGGCCGCGCCTGCCGCGGGCGGCGGGCGCATACGCCGTTGCCGCCAGCTTTCCGCTGCGCGTTTTCAAGCCCGTGCGCGTGCAGCGGGTGCCGGCACCGGAGGACATGGGCGCGGCCGAGGCGCTTTTTCCCGGCACGATGATCTGGAACGAGTGCGAGGCCGGACAGGAGCTCGCCGATTTCGACCGGACGGAGGACGGCGCTAGTTGTCGTTATGCCGTGATCAACCTTGGCGCCCCAGATCGCTCGAGCCTCGATCCCCGATTTGAAGCGGTGCGAGAGAGCTTGCCGTATCGCTTCACACCGCTGTGAGCGCGCGTGGAAACACTCATCGTCGTCAACAACCCGAAGAACTGGGGCTTCCGGATACCCGGCGTGGCGATCGTTTCGGCGCGTGACTATCTGACCGAGACACCGTACGCGCAGATGCGCGCCACGCGTGTCTACAACCTCTGCCGTTCGTATCGCTACCTCACGCTCGGATACTACGTGTCGCTCCTCGCCGAGGCGCGTGGGCACCGGCCGCTGCCCACCATCCACACACTCCAGGATGTGCGCACGCAGGCCGTGGTGCAGAGCCTGACCGAGGATCTGCACGTGCTGGCGCAGAAGAGTCTTTCGCCGCTGCGTTCGGCGCATTTTACCCTCAGTATCTACTTCGGGCAGAATCTGGCGCGGCGTTACGAGCGGTTGAGCCTGGCGTTGTTCAATCTGTTTCCAGCGCCGTTGCTGCGAGCGTACTTCGTGCGGCGCGAGACCTGGGAGCTGGAAAGCGTCACGACCATTCCGTCGAGCGACGTTCCCATGTCGCACCGCCCGTTCGTGGAAGAAGCGGCGGCGCGGTTTTTCGCCGGGCGTGTCACCAGTCGCAGGCGGCGGCAGGCACAACCTTACACGCTCGCCATTCTCACCAATCCACAGGACGAAAACCCGCCGTCCGACGCCAAGGCGCTGCGACGTTTCGCGCGCGCGGCGGCGGCAGCCGGCATGAAGCCGACGTTCATCGGTCGCGACGACTACGGCCGACTGGCCGAGTTCGACGCGCTGTTCATCCGCGCCACGACGGCGGTCAATCACTTCACCTACCGGTTCGCGAGTCGGGCCGAAGCCGAGGGCCTGGCCGTCATCGACGACCCGCGTTCCATCGTGCGCTGCACCAACAAGGTGTACCTGGCCGAGCTGCTGGGCCGGCACCGTGTGCGCACACCGCGGACCACGGTGGTGCACGTCAACAATCTCGAGCACCTGAGAGGCGAGCTGCGCTTCCCATGCATCCTCAAGCGTCCCGACGGCGCCTTCTCGCGCGGTGTGCAAAAGGTGGACGATGGCGACCAGTTTCGCAGCGAAGCGCTGTCGATGTTGCGCAGCTCGGACTTGATCGTGGCCCAGGAGTTCGTGCCCACGCCCTTCGATTGGCGCGTCGGCATTGTCGATCGCCAACCGCTCTTCGTCTGTCGCTACTTCATGGCGCCGGAGCACTGGCAGATCATCCATTGGAATGGCGACGGCGGGCGAGAGCTCGGCGGTTTCGAAACCCTGCGCGTCGAGGACGCGCCGGCGGCCGTGCTGCGGACGGCCCTGCGCGCAGCGCGTCTGGTCGGCGACGGCTTCTATGGCGTCGACCTCAAGGAAGCGGGCGGGCGCGTGTCCGTGATCGAGGTCAACGACAACCCGAGCGTCGATGGCGACATCGAGGACGCCGTGTCGCGCACGGCTCTGTACGCACGCGTCATGGATGTTTTCCGGCGGCGCATCGAGGGCCGGCGTAACCCGAGGCCGAAGCCGTGACCGCACCGGCTGCAGAGCGCGCTATGCCCCTCTTCGCCGCGTATGGCATCGAGCTCGAGTACATGCTGGTGGACTCGGAGACGCTGGATGTCCTGCCGGTGGCCGACGCGGTGCTGCGGGCGGCGGCAGGCACGACGGTCAGTGACGTGGAGACCGGCGCGCTCGCTTGGTCCAACGAGCTGGTGCTGCACGTCCTCGAGGTCAAGACGAATGGGCCGGTGGAGAAGTTGGCAGGAGTCGCGGCGCTCTTCCAACACGATGTCGCGCGACTGCGGCAACTGCTCGCGCCGCTCGGCGGCCGACTCATGCCGTCGGGGATGCACCCGTGGATGCAGCCGCAGCGCGAGACACGCTTGTGGCCGCACGAGTACGCCGAGGTCTACGCCACATTCGATTCGATCTTCGACTGCCACGCGCACGGCTGGGCGAACGTGCAGAGCGCACAGATCAACTTGCCGTTCGCCGGCGACGACGAGTTCGCGCGCCTGCACGCGGCGATCCGCCTGGTACTGCCGCTCGTGCCGGCGCTGGCTGCGAGCTCACCCTTCGTCGAGGGGCGCTTCAACGGCTGGCTCGATCGACGGTTGCAGGCGTATGGCGTGAACTGCGCGCGTGTGCCGAGCGTGAGCGGAGACATCGTCCCCGAGCCCGTCTGGACGCGAGCTGCGTACGAGACCGAGATCCTGGCGCGCATCGAACGCGATCTCTTGCCCTACGATCCCGCCCGCGTCCTGCAACCGGAATGGGTGAACGCACGCGGTGCCATCGCGCGCTTCGACCGCTCCGCGATCGAGATTCGCTTGCTCGACATGCAGGAATGCCCGCAGGCGGACCTCGCGATCGCGGCGCTCGCGACCGCGGCCGTACGCGCGTTGGTGGAAGAGCGCTGGGCGAGCTTCACGACGCAAAAGAGTTGGGATGTAGAGCGATTGGCGAGGCTCCTGCATGCGTGCACGCGCGATGCCGAGCATGCCGCGATCGATGACGCGGAGTATCTGGCAGTGTTCGGCCTCACACCCGGCACGGCGCGGAATGCGGGCGAAGTCTGGCGCCGTTTGGCATCGGTGTTGCCGCAGGTCCCGCCCGAATGTCAGCGCCCGCTCACGGTGATCTTCGAGAAGGGACCTCTCGCCCGCCGCATTCTTGCCGCGACGGGCGCGGTGCCCACGCGTCCGCAACTCCAGCGGGTCTACGGCCAGTTGTGCGACTGCCTCGATCAGGGGCGCATGTTCGATTGACCCGGTCCTCCGGCCCCTCTTCACCCGAGCCTCGCGGCCAAGGCTCTCATGTCACTTCGACGGTGGAAGGCGCATCCCGATCAAGAGGGGCGGCGCGAGGTCGAGCGCGACGCGTGGTACGTGGCCACCACGATGCCACCGAGGATGAGCGCTGCGCCGCCGCCCGTGCGCGCCGAGATGGTCTCGTCCAGGAACAACCAGCCCATCAGCACCGCGAGGATCGGGATGACGAACGTCTGGTAGGAGACGACGGTGACCTCGACGTGGCGGAGCACCCAGAAGAACAGGCTGAACGCCGCTACCGAGCCCAATGCCGCGAGATACAGGATCGACATCCAGGTGACGGTGTCGTACCGCAATGGGTTGCTGTGCTCGAGAGGCGCGGCGATGGCGAGCGTGAGAGCTCCTCCGACCAGGAATGACACGAAGAGCAAGGCCTGCGGATCGTAAGCGCGAGCGTGCTTCTTGGTGATGACTGCCGCAATGCTGGCGAACACGACGCTTCCCAGCACGAAGCAGATTCCGAGGCTGCTTCCCACTGCGAGCCGGTCGGAGAAGATGATCGCGACACCGCCGATGCCGGCGCAGATACCGATGAGCTTGGTCACGGTCAATCGATCCCCGAGTAGCAAGCGGGCAAAGACGGCGACGACGAGCGGCATGGTGCTGTAGAGCACCGCGGTCAGTCCCGACGAGATGCGTTCTTCCGCCCAGTAGACGAGAACATAAGGAGCCGCGACCTGCAGCACCCCGAGCGCCGTTCCCAGGCGCAGGAAGCGCCGGTCGCGGGGCAGTCGCACCCGGCGTACGGCGAGGATGGCGGCGGCGAGTGCCGCAGCGATCAGGAAACGCAGGCTAACGCCCGTGAGCGGCGGCGCGCCGCGCAAGCCGACCGCGATCATCGTCCAGGTCGAGCTCCAGATCAGGCACATGCTGGCGAAGGCCGCCGCCACGAGCCAAGGGAACGGTCTTTTGCCCGACATGGTGCCCTCCGGGACGAGAATCGACGCATCCTACACGTTTGATCGGCTTCCATTCGAGCGCACGCTTCGATACAATGGCGCCGATCGTTTCCATCGTTCATCGAGTGCAACCGAGGAGGGCACGATGGCGAAGTACACGCTGATCGCCGCGCGCGATCCGATCGAGTCGCGGGAGGCCGAGAAGTACTGCCTGCTCGCGGCGGATCTGAAGCGCGAGGGCAACGAAGTGACGCTGTTTCTGGTGCAGAACGCCGTGCTCGCGGCGCGCAAGGGCGCGGTCGCGACCGCGCTCGGCAAGCTGACCGGAGCCGGCGTCGAGGTGCTGGCCGATTCGTTCTCGCTACGTGAGCGCGGCATTCCGGCGCAACGGCTCGCCGCCGGCGTTCGCGCCGCCGAGCTCGACACTGTCATCGATCACATGGCCGAAGGCCGCAAGGTCATCTGGAACTAGGCCCAAAACAAGCGAATGCGGAAGGTGTTTTGGCGCCGATTTGCGCTTCCGCGGGAAGGCGTGGAGTATCATGGGGCAGTGGCTGTCCCCAAGTCACGAGCTTGGTGGTGGTTCAGAGTTGTTCGCCTTCCCTTCCTCGCGC
>CAZMNW010000006.1:0-42304 GCA_964567755.1 uncultured bacterium | reverse complement strand
GTACCGCCGAAGCTCCCGGGCGAGTGACACACGCTGGCGCGCCATCGAGCCTCCGAGGCCGAGCCGGTTCTCTACGTAGCTCTCCAATCCTGAGTAGCCGAGAAGTTCCCAGGCCCGATGCTCGTGCAGCTCGAGCAACAGCGCCGCCATGTCGATTGCAATCCCGCCTTCGAGACGGAGGAGCGATTGCAGCACTCCCACGAGACGGCGCAACGCACGCACACGCGAGCGCGGCAGCGGCTTCTTCCCCGGGAGTGAATCGCCACCACCCTTCTTGCTCTCTTCATCCCAGGCCGCGAGCTTGGCCTCGAGACGCACCAAGCGCTGGAGCAGCGACATGTACTCCAGGAGGCGCTGTCTCGCCTGGCGCATCGCCGGCGTCTGCAGAGCCCGCAACTGCCGCAGTTCCTGCGCACTCGGCGCCGTACCCCGACCCGGCGGCTTCACCAGTGGCTTGAATGCAGCTCTTGCACGATTCGAACCCAGACGCCGGAGGCGCGGCCGAAAGTCATCGGGTGGCGCGATGCCAGAGCTCGAGGCTTCGCCAATGATCGCCTGCACGAACCCAGAGAGGCTTGCTTCACAGCCTTCGAGGTTCCGAAACAGCTCGAGCCCGGCGTTGAAGATCAGCTTCACATCCGGAGGAATGATCCGGCGCAAGAGAACTCGGTTCTCGTCGGACTCTTCGGCTTCCAGTTCCGCTGCGATCGATCGGCCGGTCGCGCGCGGACGCTCAATGCCTTGAACCTCCGGCGTGCGGTCATTCGAAGGGCTCGCCTGTGCTCGGCAAACATCCGTGACCACCGCGCGCAATTCAGAGAGAGGCAGCGCGCGTGCGCGATCGATCCAGCTCATGAGCGTCTCGGCCGTCGCCACGCGTCCGATCTGGATCGTTGCCACCTGACCCAGCGGCACCCCACCATCCAGCCCACAAACCGCCTCTCTGAGCCGCGGATGCATCTCGAGCGCCGTGTGAAATCGGGTCTGTTCGTGCATCCAGCGCGGCTCTCGCTGCAAGCGTTCGCGGGTGAAGTCTCCTTGGTTGAGGTAGCCGAAGGCACGCCACGCCGAGCGTCGAAAAACCTCTGCCGTCGCACGAGCGATCGGCAGCGCGAACACGGCCTCAATCGCCGCGAGACCGAGCAGCAGCCGATCGCCTTCGGCCACCGTGGACGGCAAGACCGGAGGCGCCACCGTAGCTCGTGACATCGGCGCGCGCGGTCCTGCCTCAGCATCCGCCTGCGTCTCTGCCGCGCCGCGTGCAAGAGGCTCCGCCTCTGCAAACGCAGCCGATGAGGCGTCCGCGCCGGCCGAAGCGACGCCCCCGCCAGTCGATGCGGTTCCCATGCCGGTCGATGCGACGCCTGCGCAGCGCGAAGCCGGGGGAGCAAGTTCTGCGCTCGTTTGGGGGACACGCTCATCTCCAACCGCAGCAGTAGCAGAACCGAACGTCTCGCTGGTCTCTGCCAGGATGAGAGGTAGTTCATCTGCAAGGGCCGCAGAAGCAAACGCGGTGGCCCCGCCGGTCGAGGCCGGCGCACGCATCCATCTTTGGGTTCCCACGGCACCTGACCTTGGGAGGAATCGGTGGTCGGGACTGCTCATTCAATATAGAGAGCCACCATACAAATGTCAAGTAGATATTTAGTGAAAGATTCATGCCAGGCCGATGCGGGATTCATGCCAATGCGAGTGCTGGCCATTGAGTCGTTGGCGTTGGCGATTACCGTCGACGATGTGGACAGTCTGAAAAATATGAAGATTGTGAGACTTCTGACAAGAACGGTGAGTGAGCGATGGCGAGTACGAACCTCGGAAGGCTAGCGGGCTGCATCGAGCAGGATGGTACGGAGCTCCGAGTAGAAAGCGGAGTTTGCCAAACTGTGAGAGGTCAAGTTGTAGACTTGGATCGTGCGGTTCTCCTTGTCGAGGATGACCACGTCACGCCACGTCACTTGCCAGGCACCCCAGACGTTCTGCTGCGGCGTGTCTTGCAGCCACGGCAGGATCCGGCCCTGGCATATGGCGTCGTTGCCGGATTCCTCGCCGGCCGCGTTGACTCCGATGATGCGAACTGGCGTCGTCGGGTTGGCGGTGCTGATCTCTGCCTGCATCTGATCCAAGTAGCCAAACTGGCTACTGCAATATGCTCAGGTCGCGTGTCCGAAGTACCAGGCCGAGATTTGCCCCAATGCCTCTCGGGGTGAAATTGAATCGCCTAGACTCGAGGAGTTGGCATTGACGTCGAGGAGGGAGAAATCGGTGACCAAAATGCCACTTGGGATGGTCGGATCGTCCTCTCCGCACGCGACAAGCATAGTGACGAGAGCCGCGAGAGCGAATGCGGCGACAAGGGCTGGTTCCGGTCGAGTTCGTAAGCGCATGTCGCCCCTTCTTCTTGCGGGCTCCGCGTGGCTTGTAGTCCGTTGCCCGAGCACGGCTTCCCGATCCTGCTTGGGCGGTGGAAGTATAACAAACCGCTGGCAGTTCGCCTGGATGGACTGCCGGACGGAACTCTACGTTCCCAGAGGCGCGTCGAGGCCCAGCTTGGAATGCAGGGCCTGGGCGGCGCGCCGGGCATCCGCGCGCGGGACGACGCAGGTCAGCGCGATTGCCGAGCTCGACACCAACCGCAGCGGCACGTTCTCGTGTGTGAGCGTGGCCAGGATGCGTGCTGTGGTCCCTGGCTGGCTCTGGATGCCCTGGCCGACGATGGAAATGCTGGCGACGTCGAGGTCGTGCATCATTTCCGCGCCCGAGATGGCATGCACCTCGGGGGTGAGTGCAGCGACGGCGCGAGTCGCATCGTCGCGTTGCAGTAAGAAGACGAGATTGGAAAGCTCCCCGCGCGCGGTTTGCACGACGACGCGCGTGGCGATGCCCTGGGCGCCAAGGCTCTCGAGCAGTGTGGCGCATTGAAATGTCGGGATGCCGGCCAGCGTCAGCGTGCCGACCTCCTCGTCGCAGGCGATGCCACGGATGATCGCGGTCTCGATTTCCATCGCTCCGATCACGGTTCCCTTCGTTTGTGTGAACGACGATCGAACGTGCACGGGTACGCCGAAACGGCGCGCGATCTCGACACAACGGGGGTGCAGTACGCGTGCGCCTTGTGCCGCGAGCTCCATCATCTCGTCATAGGACACGGCCGGCAATTGTGCGGCACGGGGCACGAGGCGCGGATCGGCGGTGCAGACGCCCTCCACGTCGGTGTAGATCTCGCAGCGAATCGCGCCGAGCGCCGCGGCCAACGCCACCGCGGTCGTGTCGCTACCGCCACGCCCGAGGGTGGTGATTTCCCTCTCCATGCTCATGCCTTGGAATCCGGCCACGATGACGATGCGCCCTGCATCCAGCGCTTGTTGCAGGCGCGTCGCTCGCACCTCCAAGATGCGCGCATCGGCATGGTGCGTGTCCGTGATGATGCCGCTTTGGGAGCCGGTGAAGGAAACGGCGTCGTGCCCTTGAGCGTGCAGCGCCATACACAACAGAGACATCGAGATGCGCTCTCCGGCCGTGAGCAGCATGTCGAGTTCGCGTACCGGCGGATCTCGATGGACCTGTCGCGCGAGTCCGAGAAGTTCGTCTGTGCTCTGCCCCATCGCCGAGACGACCACGAGCACGCGGAAGCCGTCGTCGTGGGCAGCCGCAATGCGCCGGGCCACGTGCACGATGCGATCGGTCGTAGCGACCGACGTGCCGCCGTACTTCTGGACGAGCAGTTGCACAGTCGATTCTGACGACCGACACCATGCCAGCGTCAAGCGCTTTGCGCATCGGTGTAGCCGAAGTGGGCAGTCCCTCTGGGCGCGACGAGCGGCCGGCGCCGGACTGCGCAGCACGTTTCTTGCTGTGTCGCGCCTGCGCCGCAGCACGCGCACAAAAGCGCTTGCAGATCGTGGGCGCGCCATGGTAGCGTTCGCGTGCATGTAGCTGCTTTGAAAACAAGCGGTTACATGGCAGCGAGAGGGGTTGCGTGAGGCCCTCCGTGCGAGTCCCGACAGGCTGTGTGGAAGGCAAGTCGACCTCGCCGGCGGCAGTGCCTGCAGCGCGGCACCTCTCGAACCGGGAGCTCCTGACTCTGGTGTTGGAGGGGTTCGGCGGGGGTGGAGCGCACGCTGCCGATCGATTCTTGCATCACTTCGGAACCCTCCGCGCCATCGCGCAAGCAGCGCGCCCCGAGCTTCTGCGCCTGCCCGGTGCGCGATTGGAGCACGCTCTCGCAGTCGAGGCGTGCCTGGAGCTGGGACGTCGCATGGTGTACGGCCGCCCATTGCGGCGCAGCGCCGTCGACGGACCCGAAAGCGTCGCCAGGCTGCTCATGCCGGCGTTGCGGGATCTGGACCGCGAGCACTTTGTCGCGGTCCTGTTGACGACGAAGAACCAGGTGATCGACGTGGTCACCGTCGCAATCGGGTCGCTATCGGCTTCACTGGTGCACCCGCGCGAGGTGCTGAAGCCAGCGATCCAGTCGAGTGCCGCGGCGCTCGTGGTGGCGCACAACCATCCGACGGGAAACCCGGAGCCGAGCCGCGAAGACATCGAGTTCACCCGGCGCCTGCACGGCTGTTGCGAGCTCGTGGGGATTCGGCTGCTCGACCATGTGATCATCGGGGACGGAACGTTCGAAAGTCTGAAGGCGAGCGGGCACTGCTGACTGGGTCGCGAGCGCTCGTGGCGGAGTGGTGGGGAAGGGTCCAGGGCGGAGGACGGGAAGATGTTCAAGACCATTGCGAGCTGGTTTTCCAACGACGTGGCGATCGACCTCGGCACCGCGAACACTGTCGTGCACGTGAAGGGCCAGGGGATCGTTCTCAACGAACCCTCCGTCGTGGCAGTGGACAACCACACCCACAAGGTCGTGGCGGTGGGCAACGACGCCAAGGCCATGCTCGGCAAGACCCCCGATCACATCACCGCCGTGCGTCCGCTCAAGGACGGCGTCATCGCCGACTTCGAGATCACGGAAATCATGTTGCGCGAGTTCATCAAGAAGGCGCAACACAAGCGCCGTTTCGTCAAACCACGCATCGTCATCTGTGTGCCTTCGGGCATCACCGAGGTGGAGAAACGTGCCGTGCGCGACTCGGCACAGCATGCGGGTGCCCGCGAGGTGTACCTCGTCGCCGAGCCGATCGCCGCGGCCATCGGTGTCGGCCTGCCGGTGAGTCGCCCGAGCGGCAACATGATCATCGACATCGGCGGCGGCACGACGGAGATCGCCGTCATCGCTCTCGACGGCATCGTCTGCGACACGTCCATTCGTGTCGGCGGCGATGAAATGGACGAGGCCATCGTCCAGCACATCAAGAAGACGTACAACTTGCTGGTCGGCGAGCTCACAGCGGAGAACGTCAAGAAGACGATCGGTTCGGCCGCGCCGCTCCCCGAAGAGCTGGAGATGGAAATCAAGGGCCGCGATCTGGTGGCGGGGATTCCAAAAACGCTGCGCATCTCTTCGGTCGAAATCCGCGAAGCGCTGCGCGAACCGGTCATGCAAATCGTCGAAGCTCTGAAGCTGGCACTCGAGCGCTGCCCGCCAGAGCTGGCGGCCGATATTGTCGATCGCGGCATCGTCATCACGGGTGGCGGTTCGCTCCTGCGCGAACTCGAAACCCTGTTGAAGGAGGAGACCAATCTTCCGATCAACACCGTGGATGATCCGCTGTCCTGCGTCGTGCTCGGTACGGGGAAGATTCTCGACAACCTCGAGTACTACGAAAAGGTCCTGATCCCGGCAGGGCGTCCCTAGTGGCGGCAGCGGGGGATTGATGCGCGGCGGTGGGGCGCGGCGAACGGTCTAAAGGCCGTAAGTCGCGGGAAGGGTTGGCGGTGCTCGGGTCTCTGCTGGGTCGCCATCGCGACCGAACACTGCTGGTCCTTTGCGTGGTGCTGTCGTGTGTTCTGCTCAGCCTCGACTTGGGGACGCAGAACGATGTCGCGCGTACGCTCGGCCTGAGCCTCTATGCGCCGATCCAGGCGCTGGCACGCGGCGCCGAAGAGGCGCTGCTGCTGCGACGCGACAACGAGCAGCTCCGACGCCTGGTGGCGACGCTCAATCTCGAGCGCCAGCGTCTGTTGCCGATGCGCGACGAGGTCGCCGCGCTTCGACGCACCGCAGGCTTCGCCGCCGAACGCTTCCCGGTCCTCAAGCCCTGCGAGATCGTGGGGCGCACGACTGACTCCTTCCAGGGCTCGTTGCAGCTGGGTTGCGGCCGGCGCGATTCGCTGGCCTCGGGCATGCCGGTCGCGGCCTACGCCGGCCTCGTCGGCCGCGTGCGCCAAGTCACCGAAACGAGATCGTTGCTCGAAACGTTGGCCAGCGCCGACATGGCGCTCAGCGTCACCGCTCAACGCAGCGGCGTGGTCGGCATTCTGCGCTGGGCACGCGGCAACCAGTTCACGCTCGATCGCGTCGATGCCGTCGAGGACGTGCTGGTCGGCGATCCACTGGTGACCTCGGGGCTCGGGGATTACCCGCGCGGCATTCCCGTCGGCGTGGTGACGCGAGTCGGCGTGTCCTTGGATGGTTTGTTCAAGCAGATTGACGTGCGCACGCACGTCGATTTCGGCGGTTTGCGCGACGTGTTCGTCGTCACGCGGCTGGTGGACTGGCAAGAACGCACGTTGTACCGACCGGATGACGCCGAGCTGCTGCGCATCATGCCGGGCGAGGACGCGGCCCCGGCGCACCCATCCAGCCAGGAAGCGCGAATCCCATGAGCGTCTTCGGCCCCATCCTGCTGTGTTACCTGGCGCTGGCGCTGCAGGCAACTCTCGTTCCCTACATCAGCATCGCCGGCATTCGGCCGGATCTGCCGCTCGTCGCGGTGACGCTGATCGCGCTCGGTCGCGGTGGGACGGCCGGGGTCGTGGCGGGGTTCCTGGTGGGGTTGGCGCAGGATCTGACCAACCCGGGCTTCCTCGGAATCAACGCCCTCGCCAAGTGTCTGCTCGGCTACACGGCGGGCACTCTCCGCGTGCGCTTCGATGCCGGGACGGCATGGACGTACGCGGCGCTAGTGGCCGTGGCGACGCTGGCCCACGATTTGGTCTACCTCACGATCTACACGCGGCTCGTGCTCTCCGAGATGTTCTTGGCGCTGGCGACGCGCACGCTGCCGACGGCACTGTACACCGCCGTCGCCGGCGCTCTCGTGGCCTCTGTCTCGGGGGCGCTGTCGGGGAGGGGGTCGCATCGCGTTGGCCGTTCACAACTTGCGAGACGCTGAGCGGCGGACCGTCCACGCGGCCTACGCCATTGTCGTCGCCATCTTCGCCATGGTGGCGGTGCGTCTCTTCGAAGTACAAGTGCTCGAACACCGCACGTACGAACGGTTGGCGCGCGAGAATCAATTCCGCATCAAGCGCGTCATCGCACCCCGAGGCGTGCTGCGCGACCGCAATGGCAAGAGCATGGTGGACAACGTCGCCGAGTATCAGCTGTTCGTCGACGCCGCGACTCTGCAAGATGGGGAGTTGCTGCACTCTCTGGCGCGTGATTTCGGCGTCGACACCACGGCGGCCCGCGCCCGCGCGCAGACCCAGCGCGCGCGTCGGCGCAGTCACGAACCCACCAAGGTCCTCGGCAACCTGAGCAAGGCGCAGGTGTCGCGCTTCGAAGAAAACCGGGCACAATATCCCGGCGCCTGGCTCGAAGCGCGGGGTCGCCGACGTTACATCTTCGGTGATTTTGCCACCCACGTGCTCGGGTACGTCGGCGAGGTCGCGCAGGAAAAGGTCGACAATTCCGCCGGACCGCGCGCGTATCGCCTCGGCGACGTCACCGGCAAGTCCGGGGTCGAGAATCTGTGCGAGGACGATCTGCGCGGATTCGACGGCCGCAGATGGGTGCAGGTCAACGCTTCCGGCCAAGAGCTCTTCGAGCTCGTCGACCGCGCCGAGCCGCCGGTGCCGGGGAACGACGTCTATCTCACCATCGATTTCGAGCTGCAACAGGCGATCGAGACCCTCTTCTGGCCCGCCGACCGCGCCGGCGCCGCGGTCGTGCTCGACGTGCACACGGGCGAGCTGTTGGCGGCCGTGAGCAAACCGGGATACGATCTCAACCGCTTCGCCGTCGGCATTTCGACCGCCGAGTACGAGGTGTTGCGCAGCGATCCGCTGACGCCGCTGTTCAATCGCTATGCCGTTGCTGGCTATCCGCCTGGCTCGACGTTCAAGATCATTTCGGCGGCGGCGTTGCTCGACAATCGCATCGTCAGCCCGAATCAGTATCGCCAGGCCTGCCCGGGTTGGTATCAGGTCGGCAATCGGCAGTTCCGTTGCCACAAGGAACAAGGCCATGGCAGCTTGAATCTCCTCGGTGGCTTCGAACAATCCTGTGACGTCTACTTCTATCAGCACGCGCGCGTGCTCGGCATCGATCGGCTTGCCGCGACCGCGCGGCAATTCGGCCTGGGGGCGCGCACCGGGTTCGCACTGCCCGAAGACGACGGCCTCATTCCCGACACTGCCTACTATGATCGTGTTCTCGGCCCGCGCGGCTGGACGACGGCCGTGGCGGTGAATTGCATCATCGGACAAGGAGAAGTCCTGGTCACGCCGCTGCAGCTGGCGCGCGTGGCCGCCGCCGTCGCCAATGGCGGCAATCTGATGGTGCCCCAGATCGTGCAACGGGTCGTCGATGCACGCGGCCGCACGCTGCGCGCCGAGAGGCCCAAGGTGGCCAAGGAAGGGGCGCTGACCCCGGCCTCGCTGCACTTCCTGCAGCGCGCCATGCTGCAAGTCGTCGTCGGCGAGCATGGAACAGGACACGCAGCACTGCCCGACTCGCTCATCGTCTGCGGCAAGACCGGAACCGCGGAAACGCCGGGCAAGCAAGAAGACCACGCCTGGTTCGTTTTCTACGCTCCCCACGACGCCCCGCGTATCGCCGGCGTCGTCATCGTCGAGCGCGCTGGGCATGGCGGCGCCGTGGCGGCGCCCATTGCGCGCCAGATCGTGGCGCAGTATTTCGGCTTGACGGATGAAGGCGCCGCGTACTGGAAGCGCCTCCCCGAGTTGCGCCGGCTCGGTCTGGTGCGGGAGGCGACGTTGTGAGCGTCGGAGACGGAGTTCTCGGCACGCGCCGCTTCGTCGAGCGCGTCGACCGGCCGGCACTGGCGGCGATTCTGGCGTTGCTCGCCATCTCACTGGTGACGCTTTACAGTGTCACGCACGCGCCCGTCGAGGGCGAATGGAATCGCACCCTGCTCGTGGGGCCCGGTATTTTCTACCGTCAATTCGCCTGGATCGCGTTGGGGTTGGGGGCGCTCTATCTCGGTTTCTGGACCCCCTATCGCTTGCTCGAGGCCTCCGCGTGGTTGCAGTACGGGCTCTCCTTTGTGCTGCTCGCCGTGGTGCTGTGCATCGGCGGGGGGGGCGACGTCGAGCGCTGGATTCACCTCGGGCCCATCCAATTCCAGCCGTCCGAATTTGCCAAGGTGGCGCTGATCTTCGTGCTGGCGCGCTACATGAGCTCGCGCACCAGCGACGGCAATCGCCTGAGCAGCCTGATCGTCCCGGGACTCATCGTGTTGCCACCCGTGGTCCTCATTTTGAAGCAGCCCGATCTCGGCACGGCACTCGTGTTCTTCGCCATCCTCATTCCCATGCTCTTCTGGCGCGGTTTGAAGCTCGGGCACATTGTCTTGCTGGGATCGCCGGGGATCGGTTTCCTCATGCATCTCTTCTTGCGCACCGAGCAACACATGTGGTGGCCGTGGCTGGTGTTCGTGGTCGCGGTCTTCGCGCTGACGTTGTGGCAACGCGCCTACCTGTGGGAGAACATCAGTCTTTTCGTCGCCAACATCAGCGTCCATTTTCTCGAACCATGGCTGTGGAGCCACTTGCGCCCGTACCAGCAGCAACGCATCCTGTCGTTCTTCAACCCCGAGCTCGATCATTTGGGCCAGGGGTATCACGTGGCGCAATCGAAGATCGCGGTCGGCGCGGGCGGTTTCCTGGGGCAAGGGTTTCTCGAAGGAACGCAGAAGGAGCTGGCCTTCCTGCCCGCGCGTCACACCGATTTCATTTTCTCGGTCATCGGCGAAGAGTTCGGTCTGGTGGGGGGCGTGGTGATCCTGTGTCTGTTCGCTCTGATCGTGCTGCGTGGAATCGCCTTCGCGGCACGGGCACGCAATGGGTTCGTGCGCTATGCCGCCTTCGGCATCGCGGCCTACCTGATGTTCCACGTCACGCAGAACGTCGGGATGACGGTCGGACTCATCCCGGTGGCCGGGATTCCGTTACCATTGGTCAGCTACGGCGGCAGCTCGATGCTGGTGACGCTTTTTCTTCTCGGCGTGCTGCTCAACCTAGGCGCCCGCTGGCGCGAGTATTGATGCGGGCTATTCTTTTCGATACATTGACTCGAGGTGCTCGCATCGACGCGCGCCCGGACGGAGCGCCGATGAACTCGAGGGGCCGCTGGACGTAGGATCGGCACATGTATCCGACGATTCTCGAGATCGGACCGCTCGCACTGCACTCGTACGGCTTCTTGCTGGCCGTGTCGTTTTTCGCCGGCATCTGGCTGGCCGCACGGCGCGCCCCGCGGCGTGGCTTGAGCGTCGAGACGGTGTACGACACCTCTCTGGTCATCGTCTTCGCCGCCATTCTCGGCGCTCGACTGATGTACGTCCTCTTCCACCGCGCCGAGATCCGCTCCTTCATCGATGTCATCGCTGTGTGGCGCGGCGGCCTGACGATGTACGGCGGCGTGATCGCGGCGATGATCTCGGCATGGGTGTACCTGCGCCGGCGTGAGACCCCGTTCCTGCGCATGGCCGATGTCGTGGCCCCGAGCTTGGGCTTCGGTCTCATGCTGACGCGGATCGGCTGCTTCCTCAACGGCTGCTGCTACGGCAAACCGACCGACCTGCCTTGGGGCTTAAGTCTTCCGGCGGAAACCTTCGGCGGCCGCTTGTTCGGCGAATCGCCGCTGCACCCGACGCAGCTGTATTCTTCCTTGGAAGGCCTGGTGATTCTCGTCCTGCTTCTGCTCTACGATCGCCGTCAACGGCGGGAAGGGCAGGTGTTCGCGCTCTACCTGGTGCTCGCAGGTTTCGGGCGCTTCACGCTCGATTTCTTCCGCTATTACGAAGCCAATGTCTACGTCGCGGGGCCATTGACGGTGAATCAGCTCATCAGCCTCGGCTCCTGCCTGCTGGGGGTGCTGCTCTACGCCGCCATTCGCGACTCGCGTGCCGTCGGCACCGCGGTTCTCGCCGCACCCAAGACGGGAGAAGCATCCAGGCTTCCCAGCGCCCGGTGATGGGCGCATTCCAGGTCGAGATCGCGGATCGCCGCATCGTCTATTCCGGGACAAAAAGTTCAAAGGTCTTCGTCCTCCTCGGCCATCCGGTCGTTCATTCGCTGTCGCCACGCTTGCAGATGGCTGGTCTCGCTGCCTTGGGCTTGGATGCGGTCTATCTCGCCGTCGACATCGTCCCGGAGCGATTGCCGCAGGCGTTAGAGGACCTGCGCGCCGGTGCGGTGGCGCAACGCATTGCCGGCGCAAATGTGACCTCGCCACACAAGCAGACCGTGATGCGGTTCATGGATGCGGTCGATGACACTGCGCGAATGATTGGCGCTGTCAACACCATCGTCTGCAGTGCCATGCCAGCCCAAGCCATGGGCGCCGGAACGGCTGCGTTCTGGCGCGGTCACAACACGGACGTGGATGGACTCGTGGCAAGTCTCGGCGAGCATGGCGTACAGATGGCCGGTGCGCCGGTGCTCATCGTCGGCGCCGGCGGCATGGCGCGATCGGCCGTGGTCGCGGCGCTTGGCGCCGGGGCGGCGTCGGTGCGCGTGCTGGCGCGCCGGGCCGATGCTGCCCGCCACATGCTCGACTCCATCGCCGCGGTGTGGTCAGGTCCGCTGCCGTTGCTCGCGCATGGAGCACTCGCAGAACCGCCGCCAAGATTTTTCGACGACGCCGTCCTGCTGGTGCAGACGACGAGCTTGGGCATGAAGCTCCAGGATCCAAGTCCACTGTCGGTGCAAGCGGCACCCCCGGGGTTGTTCGTCTTCGAGGCCATCTATCGCCCTGCCGAGACGGCGCTCCTGCGCGCGGCACGCGCCGCCGGGCTGCGGTGCACCAATGGCCTCGGCATGCTCGTGCACCAGGGAGGGCGCTCGCTGCACCTTTGGACCGGGCTCGCACCTCCCGTCGACATCATGCGTCGCAGCGTCGGTCTCGACTGAAACGCTGGGTGACACGCGCGGTCGCAGCGCTGGCTCTCGCGGGCCGTCCTGCGGGCGGCGCCGCACGGCACGAGTGGCCTCGGCGGACGCTCCTCGCGCGCGCTCCTGCGCGCTCGATCGCTCGGCACGAACGCTGCTCGCGCCTCCTGCGCTCGCGGACGCGTTCGTGACGCCGCCGAGAATGCTCGAGCCGCGCGGCGCCGCGGAAAGGGGGGAGCGTGAATTCGAGATGCAAGAAGTGGTGTGGGCGGGTGCGGGCGATGGCATTCGCGGCGACACAGCGCGTCATGGACGATGTCGTCTCGGCGGTGTTGCCGGCAGCGTGTCGTCACTGTGAACAAGGCCTCGAGGACACAAACGAATCGCCTGCGCGTCCGGTGTCGCGCCTGGTGAACGGCGCCTTGCGCCGATCCTTCGCCGGGCCGTGGTCGGTGCCGCTGCCATTATTGTGCGCGAAGTGTGCGTCGCAGATCCGGCCCCGGACGAGCATCCACAGCGGCACCGGCCACACGGTGGTGAGCGTCTTCGACCCGTGTCCCGAGTTGTTCGCCTTGGTGCATGCCTTCAAGTACGAGGGTGTGGTCGAGCTCGCCGAATGGTTCGGTGTGCGCATGACCCGCGCCGCACGCCACGTGTTTCCGGCGCAGACGCTGGTTCTCGTGCCGGTGCCGTTGCACGTCGAGCGGTTGCGTACGCGTGGATTCAACCAGAGCGCACTCCTAGCCGCGGAGATGGGGCGGAAGCTCGGCGCTCCGGTGCACGCAGGACTGCTGGCGCGTCGTCGCTCCACCCTGCCGCTGGCACAGGTGCCGCACCATGCGCGCGCGGCGCAAGTGCGCGGTGCCTTCGCGCGCATGGGTCCGCTGCCACCCGGCGCTCCCTTCGTGGTGCTCGTGGACGATGTCGTCACGACGGGTGCCACCAGCACGGCCGCACTCGACGCACTCGGGATGGAGCCGCATCAGAGCGCGGTGCTTTGCCTGTGCCGAGCACGCGGGGACGCCGCGCCGCGCGGCATCGATCCGGGCCTGTGATCGGCGCGGTTTTTGTGCTAGAAGAGGCCAACCGGTACAGTGGCCCAGCGGCCCAGCGCGCGGAGGGAGCAGCGAGTGAACATCGGCATCCTGACCGGCGGCGGCGATTGCCCTGGTCTCAACGCCGTGATCCGGGCCGCCGTGCGCAAGTTCCATCGCGATGCAGAGGGGACGGTGCTCGGGATCCGCAAGGGCTGGTACGGCATGATGCAGGGCCTGGCGGAGGAGCTGTCGGTGCGCTCGGTGTCGGGCATCTTGCCCAAGGGCGGCACCATTCTGGGAACGTCGCGCACCAATCCGCGCACGGAACCCGGCGGCATGGAACAGGTCGAGGAGCACTTTCGCAGCTGGCAGCTGGACGGCCTGATCGCCATCGGCGGCGAGGACACTCTGGGCGTGGCCGCGGATCTACACGAGCGCGGACTGCCCGTCGTCGGTGTGCCCAAGACCATCGACAACGACTTGCGCGGCACCGACTACACCTTCGGATTCGACACCGCGCTCAACATCGCGACCGAGGCCATCGATCGCCTGCACACCACGGCGGAATCGCACGATCGGGTCATCGTCGTCGAGGTGATGGGCCGGCACACCGGCTGGATCGCGGTGTGCGCCGGCATCGCCGGGGGCGCCGACGTCATCCTGATCCCGGAGCGCCCGGTGGATGTCGACGAGATGTGCGACACCATTCTCAAGCGCCACCAGCGCGGCAAGGACTTCAGCATCGTCGTCGTCGCCGAGGGCGCGCGACTCAAGGCCCGCGAGGGTGAAGCGGGCGTGGTCACGAGCAGCGAAGAGCTCGACGCCTTCGGCCACGTGAAGCTCGGCGGCATCGGCAACGTCATTGGCGCCGCCATCAATCAGAAGACCGGCTTCGACACTCGCGTCTCCGTCCTCGGGCACATCCAGCGCGGCGGCACGCCCACCGCGTTCGACCGCGTGCTGGCCACGCGTTTCGGAGTCCGCGCCGTGGAGCTGGTGCTGCAGGGACAGTTCGGCAAGATGGTCGCGTTGCAGGGGAATCGCATCGAGGCGGTGGACCTCGCCGTCGCCAAGAGCGGCATCAAGACTCTGGACCCGTCGTGGTACGAGATCGCCCAGGTCTTCTTCGGCTAGGGCACGACAACTCGAGCGGCATGCGGAGGGAAATTCATGGCACTCAAGGTCGGGATCAACGGCTTCGGCCGCATCGGGCGGCTGGTGTTGCGTCACTTGCACGGCAACCCGCGCGTCGAGATCGTGGCCATCAACGACATCACCGATCCGCCGACCTTGGCCCATCTCTTGGCGCGCGACTCGGTGCATGGGCCGTTCCAGGGCGAGGTGCGCGCCGTCGACGGGGCGTTGCTGGTGGACGGCCGGCGCATCCTGGTCCTGGCCGAGAAAGATCCGGCCAACCTGCCGTGGGCCAAGCTGGGTGTCGAAGTCGTCGTCGAGTCGACGGGATTGTTCACCAAACGTGATGGCGCCCAAAAGCATCTCCAGGCCGGCGCCAAGAAGGTGCTGATCTCGGCCCCGGCCAAGGGCGAAGACATCACCATCGTCAAGGGCGTGAACGACCATCTCTACGACAAGAGCAAACACCACATCGTCTCGACCGCGTCCTGCACGACCAATTGTCTGGCGCCGGTGGTCAAGGTGCTGCACGATGCCTTCGGGGTCGAACGCGGCCTGATGACCACGGTGCATGCCTACACCAACGACCAGCGCATACTCGATCTGCCGCACTCGGATCTGCGGCGCGCGCGGGCGGCGCAGTTGAACATCATCCCCACCACCACGGGGGCGGCGGTGGCGGTGACCAAGGTCTTGCCGGAGCTCGTAGGCAGGTTGGATGGCATGGCGATGCGTGTGCCGGTGAGCGATGGTTCGGTGGTCGACCTGGTGGTGACGCTCAGGACACCGGTCACGAAGGCGCAGGTGAACGAGGCGATGAAGGCGGCGGCGAGCAAGCCGCCGCTCGCCGGGATCCTCGAGTATTCCGAGGAGCCGCTGGTGTCGAGCGACGTCATCGGCAACCCGCATTCCTCGATCTTCGATGCCCTGTCGACCACCGTGCTCGACAAGACGATGGTGAAAGTCGTGGCGTGGTATGACAACGAGTTTGCCTATGCGAAGCGCATGGCGGAGATCGTCGAAACCCTGGTGTGAGCGCTGTCGTGCCGGTGGCTCCGGCAACTCCGGGAGGCCCGCGTGGCCAAATTGCGCTTGGCTGATCTCGATGTCCGGGGCAAACGTGTCCTCGTGCGCGTGGACTTCAACGTGCCGATGGACGAGCATCAGAGCATCACGGATGATCGCCGGATTCGCAGCAGCCTGCCCACGATCGCAGCGATCCTGCGCGCGGGGGGCACGCCCATTCTCATCAGCCACCTCGGCCGCCCTCAGGGCAAGCCCGAGCCGCGCTATGGCATGCGCGCGGTGGCCGATCGCTTGTGTCTCGATCTCGACGCGCCGATCAAGTTCGCCAAGGACTGCGTCGGCGACGAGGCGCGCATGCTGGTCGACAACCTCAAGGATGGCGAGGTTCTGCTGCTCGAGAATCTGCGTTTCCATCCCGGCGAGGAAGCGAACGACCCGCTCTTTGCCAAGACGCTCGCCAGCTACGCCGACGTCTACGTCAACGACGCCTTCGGCACGGCGCATCGAGCCCATGCCTCGACGGTCGGCGTGACGTCTCACTTCACCCAATGCGCTGCCGGTCTGCTGCTCGAGTGCGAGCTCAAGTACTTGGGCGAGGCGCTCGAGCACCCGCAACGGCCTTTCGTGGCGGTCATGGGTGGCGCCAAGATTCACGGCAAGATCGAAGTCATGCAACGATTGTTCGAGAAGGTGGACACCCTGTTGATTGGCGGCGGCATGACCTACACTTTCTTTCGCGCGCTCGGCTACGAAGTGGGCGACAGCCTGGTCGACGCCGCGATGCTGGAGACGGCGAAGATGTTGCTGCGTGACGCCAAGGCGCGCGGGTTCCAGCTCATTCTGCCGCAGGACACGCTCGTGGCGCAGTCGATCACGGCGCGGGGGCCGACGAAGACCGTGCTGGTGACCGACATCCCCGCCGGTTGGAGCGGTGTCGATCTCGGGCGCAAGACGATGGAAGATTATGTGCGGCGCATTCACGCGGCGCGCACGGTGTTCTGGAATGGCCCGATGGGGATTTTCGAGACGCGTGAGTTCGCCGCCGGCACCGAGGCCATCGCACGGGCCATGGTGCACGCGACCGACGCCGGCGCCGTCACCGTCGTCGGCGGTGGTGATTCCGCCGCCGCGATCGCGCAGCTCGGCCTCGAAGGGCGCATGAGCCACGTGTCCACCGGCGGTGGCGCTGCGCTCGAGTTCTTGGAAGGCAAGGAGTTGCCAGGCGTCGCGGCTCTCACCGAGGTCTGACATGCGCCGACCGCTCGTCGCGGGCAATTGGAAAATGCACTGCGGGCCGAGCGAAGCACGCCGGCTGGCACTCGAGATCCGCAATGGCTTGCTCGGGAGCCGGGCTGGAGTCGACGTGGTGCTGTGCCCGCCGTTCGTCAGCCTGGCCGCTGCGCGCGAGATCCTGCAGGGCACCGAAGTCGGGCTCGGGGCGCAAAACCTGTATTGGGAACGATCGGGTGCCTGGACCGGGGAAGTCTCAGGCGCCATGTTGCACGACGCCGGTTGCACCACGGTCCTCGTCGGCCATTCGGAGCGCCGGCAACATTTCGGCGAGACCAATCGCAGCGTGCAGAAACGTGTGCGCGCCGTGCTCGACGCCGGTCTTCGTCCCATCGTGTGTGTGGGGGAGACGCTGGCGGAACGTGACGCGGGAAGCACCGAGCGTGTCGTGACGACGCAAGTACGAGAAGGCCTGGAAGGGCTGGGTGGCGCCGAATGGGCGTGGGTGACCCTGGCGTACGAGCCCGTGTGGGCCATCGGTACCGGACGCAACGCCACACCGGAGCAAGCCCAAGACGTGCATCGCATCCTGCGCGAGCAAGTGGCGGGCCTCGTGGGATCCGAGGTCGCGGCGAGGATGCGTGTGCTGTACGGCGGCAGCGTCAAGCCCGACAATGCCGCCATTCTTCTCGGGCAACCCGATGTGGATGGGGCGCTCGTCGGTGGAGCGAGTCTTGACGCCAAGTCCTTCCTTGCCATCGTCGACGCCGCAGGGCGCCGCCCGTCGCCATGACGCCGGGCCGCAATCGGGCCCCGCGGCAGAGGGAGCGCCCGCGCCGGCGCATTGACCCTCCCCGCGTCCGATGCTACCGTGGGCCTGGTGCGACCCCCGTGGATCTGCTGGCCCATCGTCCCTGGAGAGAATCGTGTTCGAGTTCTTCTTGGTGATCCACATCCTGATTTGCATCGCCCTCGTCTTTGTCGTTCTCTTGCAATCGGGTCGCGGTGGTGGCCTGGCCGGAGTCTTCGGCGGCGGTGCGGCGCAGACGCTCTTCGGGGGACGTGGAGCTGCGACTTTCCTCAGCAAGGCCACGGCATGGCTGGCAGTGGCGTTCATGGTCATGTCGATCCTGTTGGCGGTGCTCTCGACTCGTGGCGGCCCTGTCTCGGAAGGATTGCTGCAGCAGCGCGCACGTCAGCGTGCGGCGCAATCGCAACTGCCGCCATCGAACACACAGCTCGACCCGCGCGCCTTTCTCGATAGCATCGGGGTCGAGCCGCCGCCGGCTGGCAACGAGGCGACGACGCCCGACGCGCCATCGGGGAGCGCGCCGCCACCGGGGAACTGATCGTCGCGGAGTCCGTGCCGGGATGGTGGAATTGGCAGACACACTACCTTGAGGGGGTAGCGAGGGAAACCTCGTGCGGGTTCGAATCCCGCTTCCGGCACCATTTCGTCTGCGAGGACCGCCTGCCCAAGCGGTCCTTGTCGTTTGGGAGAATCGATCGATGACGCACCACCCGCTGCCCGCAGTCACGATCGCAGGCGTTGAGGTCAGTGGCCTCGAATATTTCCACGACTCCCGCGGCTTTTTGGTCGAGATCTTCCGGCGCGACGAGATGTCGGTGCAGCCGGTCATGGCCTACGTGTCGCAAACGCATCCGGGCGTGGCACGGGGCCCGCACGAACATCGCGATCAAGCCGACGTATTCGTATTCATGGGTCCGTCCACGTTTCGCGTCTATCTCTGGGACACGCGGGCGACGTCGCCTTCGCACGGGGCCCACATGCGTTTCGATGTCGGCGAGGACTTGCCGGCGCGCGTCGTGGTTCCGGCGGGCGTCGTCCATGCATACAAGAACATCGGCGCGCGCGAAGGGTTGGTCCTCAATTGTCCCGATCGGCTGTATGCTGGCGAGGGCCGCTGCGAACCTGTCGACGAAATCCGCTGGGAGGACGACCCAGCGGGGCGCTTCCGACTCGATTGAGCGGCGCGTCTGTCGTCGCGTGATATACTGCTTCGATCTCGAGCCGCAAGCAGAGGGAAGGTGCCATGGCGATCCAGAGCCTCGAAGCCCTTGGTCTCGGCCGCGAGCAACTCGTCGCCATGTATCGCACCATGCTGCTGTCGCGGCGGTTGGACGACGAGGAGATCAAGCTCAAGCGCCGCAATCAGATCTACTTCCAGATCAGCGGCGCCGGTCACGAGGGTATTCTCGTCGCCATGGCTGCATGCCTGCGTCCGGCCTACGATTGGTTCTATCCCTACTATCGGGATCGCGCGTTGTGTCTGGTGCTCGGCGTCACGCCGCTCGAGATGCTCCTCGAAGCGACTGGCGCCGCCAGTGATCCGGCGAGCGGCGGGCGGCAGATGCCGAGCCATTGGGGGCATCGCCCGCTGCACGTGGTGTCGCAGTCGAGCCCCACGGGCACGCAGGTGCTGCAAGCCGTGGGCTGCGCCGAGGCCGGTGTGTACATGGTCGATGAAGGCGCGCGCTTGGGCATCCAAGCACGCTTCGAGCGCGACGAAGTCGTGTATGTCTCTCTCGGCGAGGGCACGACCAGCCAGGGCGAGTTCTGGGAGGGGCTCAACACCGCCAGCAGTCTGCGTTTGCCGGTAGTCTTCCTGATCGAAGACAACGGCTACGCCATCTCGGTGCCGGTGGAAAAACAGACGCCCGGAGGCGACATCTCGCGCCTCGTGCGCGGGTTCCCCGACCTCCTCGTTCTCGACGTCGATGGCAACGATCCACTCGCCAGCTTCCGGGTGAGCAAGGAAGCAGTGACCTATTGCCGCGAGCGTCGCGGCCCGGCGCTGGTGCACGCCCGCGTGACCCGGCCGTACGCACACTCGCTGTCGGACGACCACGCGATGTATCGATCGCGTGACGAGCTCGAAGAAGAAAAGTCCCGTGACGTCATCCCGCGTTTCGCCACGGCGCTGGTGCAGGAAGGCCTGATCACCTCCGATGAGCTGGAGGCGGTGCGGAACAGCGTCGATGCCGAGGTGCGCGAAGCCGCCGATGCGGCGGTGGTGGCGCCGAAGCCAAAGCCGGAGCAGGCTCTGCTGCACGTCTACTCGTCAGAGGTCGATCCCACCGGAGCGGATTTCGATCGGCCTGCCGCGGCCGGCGGCGCCGCCGATTCCATGGTGGGACTCATCAATCGCTGCCTGCACGACGAAATGCAGCGCGAGCCGCGCATTCTCGTCTTCGGCGAAGACGTGGCCGATTGCGGCAAGGACGAGTTCGTCGACGACGTCCCCGGCAAGGGCGGCGTGTTCAAGGTCACGCACAAACTGCAGCGACAATTCGGGTCGCGGCGCGTGTTCAATTCACCGCTGGCCGAAGCGAACATCGTCGGCCGTGCCATCGGCATGGCGACGCGTGGCTTGAAGCCGGTGGTGGAGATCCAGTTCTTCGACTACATTTGGCCGGCGATGATGCAGATCCGCAACGAGCTGTCGATGATGCGCTGGCGTTCGAACGATGCCTGGTCGGCGCCGGTCGTACTGCGCGTCCCCATCGGCGGCTATTTGCAGGGCGGCGCCCTCTACCACAGCCAGTCGGGCGAATCGATTTTCACTCATTGTCCGGGCCTGCGCGTGGTCATGCCGTCCAACGCCGTCGATGCCAACGGCTTGCTGCGCACCGCCATCCGCTGCGACGACCCGGTGTTGTTCCTCGAGCACAAGCATCTCTACCGGCAGCCGCACGCCAAGGGACCGTACCCCGGGCCGGATTACTGCATCCCGTTCGGCAAGGCCGCGATCGCGCGACCGGGGCGCGACCTCACGCTGGTCACGTACGGCGCGGTGGTGCGACGCGCCATGCTCGCGTCCGAGAAGCTGGCCGAGCAGGAAGGCATCGAGATCGAGGTGATCGATCTGCGATCGCTCATGCCTTGGGATCGCGACACGGTGGCGGCATCGGTGCGGCGCACGTCGCGTTTGTTGGTGGCGTACGAGGACCATCGCAGCTTCGGCTACGGCGCCGAGGTGGCGGCGTGGGCGGCGGAAGAGCTCTTCGAGTGGCTCGATGCACCCGTGACTCGATTGGCCAGCACCGATACGCCGGTCGGGTACTCGCCGCCGCTCGAAGATTTCATCCTGCCACAGCAGGCGGACGTCGAAGAAGCGGTGCGCAAACTCGCCGCATACTGATCGGCCGGAACCTATCCGCGACGTGGCGCATGCACGGCGAGGGATGGGTCGATGAACGCCGCCCGTTGGGGCGACGATTCCACGCGAGGCGGAAATGGCGAACTACAAGGCGCGCGTGAGTCGCGATGCGGACGGCTCCTGGATCGCTGCCGCTGTGGCCTTGCCGCACTGCTGGAGCCGCGGCAAGTCGGAGGAAGAAGCCGTCGCCAAGCTGCGCGACGAAATCCGCTATCGCATCGAATACTGCCCCTGCAGCGGCGTGGAAGATTCTTACGTGCGGGTCGAGATCGAAGTGCCGCGGGATGGGGTCGTTGGAAGGGCCGCGCCTGTCGCGGGCGTTGCGAGCGCCAATGTCGCGCCGGCAGTGCCGAAGCAGGTCGGGTCATGGAAGCCCGCAAAACCCGTGGTGGCTGCGCCGCTCTCGGGCGCGGCCGGTTGTCCACAAGAGCCCTCGCGTCGAGCGGCGAGCGCAGGCGCTCCGGCGCAGAAAAGCGGCTGGCGTCGCTGGGACGACTAGAACGAGTCGCGGTGAGGCGCCAGGCTGCGAGAGGCAAGACTCTGCGGCTGTTCGCCCGCCCACGGCGGGTCGTTTGACACGGCCTGGCCCCGCTCCTACTCTTGAGAAGCCCCCGTAGACTCAAGGTCACAGGTTCCCATGCTTGGATTGCGTCGTGCCATTTCGAGCGCCCGCCTCGCGCGCCGCGCCGTGCTGCCTCGTGCTTCGGCGTGCGGCACCCGTGGCGTCCAGGTCCTGGGGATCTGCCTCGTCGTGCACGTGTCGCCGGCGGCGGCGCAAGTGTTGGTGCGCGCTTTCGATCAGGCGCGTTCGACCTACGCGCGCGCCGATGCGGTGAGCCGCGCCGATTCCGTCGTCGGTTTCGGCAACTACGACAGCGCCATTCACGTGACGTCGCTCGGCACACCGATCCTGGCCAGTGCGTCGGCGCTGCAGAGCTCCGGCATCTTCGGCGACTCGACGCTGGCGAGCGGCGAGGCACGAGCCAATACGCAAGGCAACGACACCGCGCTCGCGCGCGCGACCTCCGACTACGTCGTGCACTTCCTCATCGCCGAGCGCACCGGGTTCACGTTGATGGGCCGTGCTGAAACGCGGGCCACCGTGGTGGCGGATGCGGCAGGAGAAGCTCACGCATCCATCGTGCTGCGACACGCGTCGGGAGTGGTGGCCGAAGTGCAGAGTGACTGCCTCGGTGCCTGTGATCACGGCGAGGACCTGCTCGCCTCAGGTGTGCTGGTGCCGGGAACCTATACCCTGGAAGCGCACGCGCAGGCCATGGGTGCAAGCGGCGCGCAACCATCGGCGCAAGGAAACCGCACCGGACGCTTCGCCCTCATCGTCTGGTTCGATGGCCCGATCGTCGGCACGCAGTCGGCGACATGGGCCGCCCTCAAATCGATGTATCGTTGAAGGGCTCGACTGTGGCAGGCGTCAACGGAAGAGTCGTTTGGCAGTGCTCCAAGTCGCGGGCGCGACGTCGACGAGCGTGTCGTCGAAGGATGCATCGAGGGAGAACGAACCGCTGCTCCCCGAGTCCGCCTGCACGAGCGCCTCGAGGACGTACTCGCCGGGCGTGAGCAGCGCGTCCAGTGCGATGTCTTCGCTGCCGCCGGTTCCGTCCGCAATCAAACTCACGCCGGGTCCGGAGATGGCGACACGCAAGCGTGGCGCGCCCCGGGACGATGCGACACTCCCCGACAAGCGCACCATTGTCGCCTCGCGTACGACGAAACGAATGGCGAACTCGGACACGGCATCGCCGTAGCCGCAGCCGTCCAACAGGTCGGTGCAGACCCCGTCCGCGCTCGCGGTCCCTTCGGCTTGCACGCGGTCGCCGACGACCGATGATGTTTGCCGCGCCTCGGCACTGGCAAGTGGCGCATTGCTCGAGCCTCCGGCGAGAGAGGCCAGGACGACCTCGGCGAAGGGGGAGTAGTCCACGGCCTGTCGTGTGTTTTCGACCGTGTCACCGGGTGGCTGAACCGGAGCCACGATCGCGGTCGCCCGGATGCGGCGCGTTTGGCTCACCAGGCTCAAAACGTCGGCGGTCGCGGGCCGAATCGACCCAGCGAGCCCGATACAACCCCAGGCGAGCACGAATCCAGTGTGTCGGTGCAATGCGCCTCTGGAACGAAAGGGGGGCAAGCCAATGATAGGTGCTGGAGTGCCTGCCGGCAAGGACATGGATTCGCTCAGGGGTCGACGAAGACGGCGGGATCGGCCTGACTGACATCCCCTAAGTAAGTGTACTGAACGTGGCGGAACATCGCTTGGGCCGAGCTCTGGATGTCGGCGGGCCCGAGTGCCTCGAGTCGGCTTACGAATGCGCCGGCGCGCTGCCAGCCGCCACCGAATAGTTCGTAGCGGGCGAGGAAGCTCGCCTGCGCCTGGTTGGTCTCGTTCTGCAAGTGGTAGCTGGTGACATACACCTGCACCTTGTCGTGCAACTCCTTGGCGTCGAGGGGCTGGTCAGAGAGGCGCCGCATCTCGTCCAGCATGACGCGCAAGGTCGACTGCGGTTCGGCCGCGGTCACGTAGATCCAGCCGAGGTTCGCGGCGTGACTGCCGAGGCCGGCACCGGGGGCGTAGCTCAGGTTGCGCTTCGTCCGCACTTCTTCGAACAGCCGGTCGCGCAACACCGACAAGGTCACCATGGCGGCGGGATGATCGGCATCGGCGAGGGCGGGAGCGGCGAACTGTCCGAGGATGTAGTTGGTCGGCAGGTCGCGCGCTTCGGCGCGCAGGCGCGACCGCGTGAACGCAAACGGTGGTGGCAGCGGAACGGGCGCATTGCCGGCGGGAAGAGCGGCGAGGGCGTCGCGGATGCGAGCCGCGATCATCTCGGGTTGCAGGTCACCGACGGCGACGAGGAACAGGTTGGAACGCAGGAGACGCGCGCGCGCATGCGCGCGCAGCGCGGCAGCATCGAGCGCATTCACGCTCTCCAACGTGCCGTCTGGATTCGGTGCGTAGGGGTGTCCCGTATACACGAGGTCACGCGCCAAGTCGCCGAGCCTGCCATCGGGATCGTCGTCGCGTTGGCGGATCGCCAGCAGCATCTGCCGGCGCACCACGTCGATGTCGCCGGTCGCGAGCACCGGGCGCAATACGATATCGATGAAAATCTCCCATGAGCGCTCGAAGTGCCGGCGCAGGCAGCGCAGGTGAAAGACGGTGAGATCCTCGTCGGCACGACATCCCACCTCCGTCCCCATGCGTGCGAGCTCGGCGTTGAGGATCGATTTGGGGAAGTGTTCCGTCCCGCGCCGGGCGCTGCGCGCGTACAGCAGGTCCGCGCCGGCTTGCTCCGGGCCCACGGTCGTCGAGCCACCCCGGGCGTACAGCCGCAGCGCCACTACTTCGTGCGCCGCCTGCGGGCGCAGGAGGACGGCGATGGATGCGTCATCGAGTCGCAAGACTTCGGTGGCCATTCAGGCTTCCCCCTGCACTCTTCCGCTCACCCCGCGCATTTCGGGGGCGAGCAGGACGCCGGTCACCGCCGGTTGGTCGAGCACGTAGCGACGCAACATGCGTTGGATGTCGGCGCGCGTCACCTGGCGCACGCGCTCGATGTAGGTGTGGTGGTAGTCCAGGTCGGCCACCGCCCACCAGTAACCGACGGTGTGCACCAGCTGCGACGGGCGTTCGCACTCGTAGACATGTCCAACCTCGAGCTGATTCTTGGCGCTCTGCAGCTCTTCGTCGGTGAAGGCATCGGCGGCGTCGAAGCGCGACATCTCGTCGCGCAGCGCCGCATGCGCTTCTTGGAAACGAGCGGCATCGGTGCGCAGCAGCACCTGAATGGGGCCGGTGTAGCGCAACGTCTGATACCCGAGCGAAGCGCTCGCACACGAGCCGCCGTCCACCAGGCGGCGGTAGAAACGCGAGTTGCGCTGGCCGACGATGCCGGAGAAGACGTCTGCCGCGTAGGTGGCGTCACGGTCGTCGTCGACACTCGGGCCGTGAAGCGCCATGAGCAAGGTCACGGTCTGCACGGGCTTCTCGAGCACGACGGTCGTCGATTCGGTGAGCGGCGGGTGCTGGGGAATCGGGTGGGCGACGAACGGGTCGTCTCCAGCGCGCCAATCGCCGAAGACGCTCTCCACCTCGGCGTAGGCCGCGTCGGGATCGACATCGCCGGCGAGCAGCAACGCGCTGTTGTTGGGCACGTAGTAGCGCGATTGGATCGTGCGCATTTTTTCTGGGGTCGCGGTGATGATGACTTCACGCGTGCCGATGACATTCTTGCGCGTGTAGTGCGTGTGCCAGAGCTGCTTCTGGATCGCCACGTGCAAGTGGAACTCCGGATCCGATTCGGCGCGGTCGTATTCGCCGAGAACGACTTCGCGTTCGCGCTCCAGCTCGTCGGCACGGAACAACGGCGTGCGGATGGCGGCGTTCATGAACTCGAGGCCCTGTCGCAAGTTGCGCTGGTGCAGCGTGAAATAGTAATTCACGCGCTCCTCGCTGGTGGTGCCGTTCCATTCCATGCCGAGCTCGCGCGCCCGGCGCAGGTAGGCCTCTTGGTCGGGGATGCTCCCGTTGGCCTTGAAGAACATGTGCTCGTACAGGTGCGAAAGACCGTCGTACTCGGCGGTTTCAGTATAAGAGCCGTTCTTGACGTTGATCTCGATGCTGACGAGCGGCACCACGGGGTTGCGCAGCACGATGACCGTGAGCCCGTTGGCGAGCCGCCGGCAATGAAACTCCCCGCCAACGGCGTGCGACGGGACGCCGGCTCCCTGGGTCGATCTCGGCACCGACAACTCCTCCCACGCTGGTCGTGTCTGCCTGGCCGCCGGCGCCCGCGACCCATGTGCGCAGCCGGCGCTTGCGCGGCCCGGGGCCGCACGCGCATCATGCCCGGCGCGCCCGGATGCGTGCCGTAATGGCGGGGCCGTCAGAACAAAATATGTGCCCCGAGCTGAGCGGTCAGAAAACGCGTCACCGTCTCTTCGTTGCCGAATTCCATCACCACGGGAAAGACGTGCACCTCGAAGTTCAGATGATCGGTCAGCGGGTGCGAAGCGCCGAACAGGATCCCCACCGTGGACAGCGAACCGACGTCCGGGGGCTCGAAGGCCGAATTCGTGTGCATGGAGAACTCGGCGCCAGCGTGGATGATGGTGTTGCCGGCCACCGCGGGACGCAGCGCTCCGCGCAGGAGCCAGCTGAACACCGTATCGCCGTTCGAGCCGCCGTTCAAGTCGAAGCCGATCCCGGTTTCGAAGAGATAACTGTCGCTTTGCAAGAGCAGGGTCATCATGTCGAAGCCGCCGGCCCCCGGGCGGGTATAGCCGATCCCGACTTCGAAGGCGGTCTGGTACTGACTCTGCGCGCTCGCAGCGCCCGCGCCGACGAGCATCACCCCCACGATCACACACCACTTCTTCATTGCTCCGTTCCTTTCTGCGGGTCAGGGCGTCGAACGATGCCGGACAGGGTAGTGGAACCGCCGCCGCCCTGTGAACCACGAACATCGCGCGCTCGGCCGCGCCGCAGGTAGCCCGTGCAGCTCGAACGCCACTGGCGGCAGCTCTCCTGGTCGGTGCTCGACAAGAGCTTGCCGCTCGTCTTTGGGGTGGGTTTCATGCTCCTCGTGGTGCGCGTGCTGCCTGCCGACGAGCTTGGCCTGCAGGCGATCGCGAGCACGGTGCTGCTCACCGTGGCCCAGATGCTGCGTTTCTTGGTGCTCCTGCCGCTCACCAAATTCGTCGCCGAAGGCACCGAGGCGCGGCGCGTGGCCGCCACAGGCGCGGCACTCTACGTCCTTGGAAGCGCCGTGGTCGCGCTCGCCATTGGCGCCGGACGCGGACTCTGGGCGGAGCTCTTTGGCAAGCCAGCGTTGGCGGCGGTGCTGGTGCCGAGCGCCGTCCTGCTCCTGGTGGGCAGTGCCCGCGACGCTGTAGGCGCGACGCTCGAGGGGGAGCGACGTCTGCGGCGCCTGTTCTGGCTCGACGCGGGCTACTACTCCGTCGCCATCGGGGCGCTCGCGTTTTGGCGCTGGATGGACGGCATACGCACTGCCGAGGCGATCCAATGGGTCCAGACACTGGCCGCAGGCATCGGCTCGTTCCTGGCGCTCGCGGTCTGCTGGCGCGCTCTCGCCGCACGGCCATCGCGCACGCAGGCCAGGCGGATGGCGGCGCTGGGGGGATACTCGGCGGTGTCGGGTCTCGGAACCACCGTCGGCCAGCACGCGGATGCATTGCTCGCGGGCGCTCTCATGGAACCGCGCGCTGTCGCTTCGTATCACGTGGCGAAGCTCTTTTTCCGCGTCTTCAACGTCCTCGCTCAGGCCATCAACCAAGTTCTCATGCCGCTCGTGTCACGCTTGCATGCGACGGGCCGCCGAGAGGACTTGCGCGTGCTGTACGAAAAGAGCGTCTGTTTCTTGCACCTGGCGCTGATCCCGCTGCTGGCGATCTTGATCTTCGCCGCACCTCAGGTCTATTCACTCTTCTATGGCGAGCGTTACACCGACAGCATTCCGGTGTTTCGGATCCTCGTGGCAAGCGCGCTGGCGCTGCCCTTCGCCAGCGTCGGCAGCCCCTTTCTCATCGGTCTCGGGCGCCTTCGAACCCTGGTGTGGATCACGTGGCTCGGAACGACCCTCGGTGTCACGCTCGCGTTCGGGTGGATTCCTGGGCACGGGGCCGCGGGAGCAGCGGCAGCGGTGTTCGTTTCCGCCATGGTCGGGATGGTGGCGCGCACATGGGTCTTGCGCGGCGACCTGGGGTTCACCTTGCGGAGCGTGGCGTGGCGCACCCGGGACGCGATTGCCTTCGTCGAGCGGCGGCTGCGGTCAGTTCCCAAGTGAATCCCGACGTTGTCCTCTCTTGAAGCGACCTCGATCGAACCGGTACGATTCCGCGTGGCGCGTCGAGTCCGTGAACGCGCGCTCGAGCGCATCGTCATGGAGGCGTGTTTGAAGACACCCGTGGTTCTCCTCGACGACCCCGCGGCGAACGACGAGCACGATCTCGTGGCGATTCTCGGCGGATGGAGACATGGCATTGCGGGCGTCATCACGCCCCTCGACGCGGAGGCGCAGGGACCTTACGACTCGGCGCCCGCGTCCGGTGCAACGGAACCTGGATCCGCCCTGGCAGATGGTGGGGGCGATGGGAACGCCACCGCGGGAAAGAGCGATTCGGAAACCACTCTCTCGCTGAAGCGAGCGCGGATTCGATATCGCCTGCGCGGCAAGAGCTCCATGCGCGAGTTCGAAGTCGCTGCAGGGCCGAAGATCATCGGGGCGCTTGGCGATCCCGTGCTCGTCGTCGGGTTCGTGTCGGCAGCGACTTTCCCGTTGCTGGTGGCTCTGGCGCAGCACGCGGAGACGCGCGATTTCCTGCGCGTCGGCATCACGGGCGTGCGCATGGATACATCGTACAACCTGGCGCGCAAGCTCATCGAGGATGGAGTGATCTCCTACCACGAGCACACGCGCACGCTGGACAGAGTGCTCTGCGCGCGGCTGGAGCTCATGCGCGCCGCGCACGTGGAGCGCTTGCGATCCGCGGGGCACTGAAACAACGCATGTTGCGCCTTGGATCTTCCTGCCCGGCATGTGCACTGAGGGTGGAACGGAGCGTCGATGGATTACCAGCGCATCGCTCCCGACGTGAAGTTGGGACGCGACGTCAAGATCTTCGCTTTCGTCAACCTCTACGGTTGCACGATCGGAGATGGCTCGAAGGTCGGAGCCTTCGTCGAGATCCAGAAGAACGCCATCATCGGCCGCAACTGCAAGATCTCGAGCCACACCTTCATTTGTGAAGGTGTGACCATCGAGGACGATGTCTTCGTCGGCCACAATGTCTCGTTCATTAACGACAGGTTCCCGCGTGCGAGCGCAGAAGGCCGTTTGCAAACCGAGTCGGACTGGACGGTGCAGCCGACGCGCGTGTGCGCTGGCGCTTCCATCGGCACCAGCTGCACGATCCTCTCGGGTGTCACCATCGGCAGCGGTTCCATCCTCGGTGCCGGCAGCGTCGTCACGCGTGACATTCCCGCCGGCGTCGTCGCTGCAGGGAATCCCTGCCGCGTGCTGCGTCCGCTGCGTCCAGGCGAGTAGCGGCTTGCACTTCCCCAGGGTCGCGGGTACAGTGTCGCGCACCCTGATGGTTGTGGAGTGCCGCGGCGCGTGTGCCATTGACCGTGGAAACTCGTGACCTGACGCGAGGAGCCCGAATGACGCGTGCGAACCTGCGCAGCGTTGGCTTGGTCCTGGGGTGGCTGTCGATCGCAGTCACGGGCGCTTGGGCCTTCGAGGATCGCACGCCGCGCGTCCATGCCCTGGTGGGCGCGAGGGTTGTCGTCCGGCCGGGGAAGGTGCTCGACCGCGCCACCGTGGTGGTGCGCGACGGCATCGTCATCTCCGTCGGGGGCGGGGCTCCCCCTGCCGATGCGCGCGTGTGGGACTTGCAGGGTCGAACCGTCTACGCAGGTCTCGTCGAACCCTACCTGGACTTCGCCTCCGGCAAGAAACCGCCACCGCCCGGGAGCGCGGCTGAAGCACCCAAGCCTCCCCCACTCATCCCATCCGGCGGCGTGCGTCACCCGAACCCGCGCGTGCGTGCAGAGGAGCGCGTGGCAGAGAGCCTCGTTCTCGACGAGAAGGAACTCGAGACACTGCGTGCAGTGGGATTCGCCTCAGCGCACGTCGTTCCCAGTCGCGGCATCTTCCGGGGTCAGAGTGCCGTTGTCGGTTTGCGACCCGGGCAGCTCGACGACCAGATGTTGCGCGCCGACGTGGCGCAGATGGTCGCGTTCGAGCACAGCAGCGGCGATGAGCGCGACTTCGGTTACCCGGTCTCGATCATGGGTTCCGTGGCATTGGTGCGTCAGACATTGCTCGATGCGCGCTGGGCAAGGGAAGCCCAGCAGCAGTACGCCGCCGCCGGTGCCGGGGTGGAACGACCGGAGACGAATCTTTCCATCGACATCCTGGGGGCGGTGCTCCCGCCTTCGCCGCAGACTCCGGTGTGGATGAAGACCGACGACGTGCTGGGGACAATGCGCTGCACGGCGCTCGTGCGCGAGTTCGGTCTGCGCGCGGTTCTGCTCGGCAACGGCGAGGAGTACCAACACGTGGACGCCGTGCGCGCCGCGGGGCTTCCGATCGTCCTGCCGCTCGTGTTTCCGCCGCCGCCTGTGTTTGCCGATGACGACGAGGCGCTCGACGTCGAGCTCGATCTGCTGCGGCACTGGAACGCCGCACCCGCCAATGCCGCACGGTTGCAGGCGGCCGGCATCGCCTTCGCGTTGACGTCGAATGGCTTGGAAAAGCGCGCCGACTTCCGCCGCCACGTGCGGCGCGCGATCGAGGCCGGCTTGCCGGAGGCGGCGGCATTGGCGGCGGTCACGACGGTGCCGGCGCGTCTGCTCGGCCTCGAGGCGCACCTCGGCAGCATCGAAACCGGCAAGATTGCCAACTTCACCGTCACGGACGGCGATCTGTTCGCCGAAAAAACGCGCGTGCTCGAGGTCTGGGTGGACGGCGAGCGGTTCGAGGTGCGCGACGACAAGCTCGATGCCTTCGACCAGGTGGCGGGGAAATGGCAACTCCGCTCTGGCACGGGTGGCGAGGAACGGGAGTGGAAGCTCGAGCTGCAGGGCAACGAGTGGACGTTGCGCGGCACGCTCACGGACGCGGCCGGGCACGAGATCCCGGTGCAACAGTTGCGCTGGCAGCAAGGGGAATTGTGGCTGCGCCTCGGGGCTGCGACCACACCTCAAACCTTGCGGCTGCGCCCCGAGAAAAAGGCGCTGCGTGGCACGTGGCAACAGCCGGATGGCAAAGCTACCGCGGTCGAGGGCTCACGCCCCGAGCCGGTGCCGGGGAGCGAACACTGATGCGTTCGGGAATCGCCACACTTTCAAGTTCTCGCGCTTTGGGATCGATCGCAGTCGCGCGCGCTACACGCCTCGCGCAGACGATGATGAGGATCGCTGCTGGGCTCTTCATTGCTGCCCCGAGTCTCGCCGCCGAAGGCACGTGGCCGCCGCTGCCCGAGCCCGCGCCGCGCGCGGTTCTCGTGCGCGGCGCCACAATTTGGACGTGTGGGCCCGACGGAATCTTGACCGATTCGGATCTGCTCGCGGTGCAAGGAAAGGTCGTGCGCATCGGCCGCAACCTAAAGGCGCCGGCCGAAGCGCTCGTCGTCGACGCACGTGGCAAGCACCTCACCCCGGGGCTCATCGATTGCCACAGCCATTCGGACATCGTGGGCGACGTCAACGAATACTCCAATTCCTGCACTGCCGAAGTGCGCATCGGCGACGTGGTGAACAGCAAGTCGATCGCGCTGTACCGCGAGTTGGCCGGCGGGCTCACCTGCGCCAACCAGTTGCATGGATCGGCCAACGCCATCGGCGGCCAAAACGCCGTCATCAAGCTGCGTTGGGGTGCGACACCGGACGGGTTGCTCCTGGGCGGCGCGCCGCCCGGAATCAAGTTCGCGCTCGGGGAGAATCCAAAGCGATCCAATTGGTCGACGGCCCCGGCGCGCTATCCGCGCACGCGCATGGGAGTGGAGCAGGTAATTCGCGAGCGCTTCTTGGCGGCGCGCGACTACGATCGCGCCTGGCGCGAATACCAAGCGCACAAGGGCAAACGCAACGTCATCGCGCCACGGCGCGACCTGCAACTCGAAACGCTGGTCCAGATTCTGCACGGCGAGCGTTTGGTGCACGCGCATTCCTACCGCCAGGACGAAATCCTCATGCTGCTCCGTCTCGCCGACGAGTTCGATTTCCGCGTCGCCACCTTCCAGCATGTCCTCGAGGGCTACAAAGTGGCCGACGAGCTGGCGCGCGCCGGATCCGGTGCGTCCTCGTTCAGCGATTGGTGGGCGTACAAGTTCGAGGTCTACGATGCCATTCCGCACAGCGGCAGTCTGATGACCGAGCGCGGCGTCGTCGTGTCGTTCAATTCCGACAGCTCGGAATTGGCGCGGCGCATGAATTTGGAGGCGGCGAAGGCGGTCAAGTACGGTGGCATGGCGGAGGCCGAGGCGCTCAAGCTGGTGACGCTCAACCCCGCCATCCAGCTCGGCGTCCAAGACAAGGTCGGCTCGCTCGAACCGGGCAAGGACGCCGATTTCGTCCTCTGGAACGGTCACCCGCTCTCGACGTACACGTTGTGCGAGCAGACATGGATCGAAGGCCGGCGCTATTTCGACCGCGGCCGTGACGAGCATGAGCGCGAGAGCATGCTGGCCGAGCGCGAAATGTTGCTGGAGAAAGTTCGCGCGGCGAAGAAGGCCGACGAAGCGACGAGTGGTGGCGAGTGGAAGCCATCGTACCTGAACGACGCGGTGCATTCCTGTGCGCTCGAGGAAGTTCGTCCATGAAGCCAAGGGTGCGGTCGAAGCGGCCGGCGCGAGCCTCGCGGGCGTTGCAGCAGCGAATGCTTTGCGCGGCCGTAAGTGCGGTCGCGGTCATGACCGCGGTCGCGCGGGCGGAGGTCGTGGCGCTGGTCGGCGGCACCGTGCATCCGGTGAGTGGACCGCCACTCGAGAACGCGACGCTGGTGATGGACGGTGCGCGCATTCTCGACGTGGGTCGCGACGTCGCGGTGCCTGCGGGGGCGCGTGTCGACAACGTGACGGGTCTGCACGTGTATCCGGCGCTGGTCGATGCCAACACCGTTCTCGGTCTGGTGGAAGTGAGCAGCGTGCCTGGCACCGTCGATGTGAGCGAAATGGGGGACGTGAACCCGAACGTGCGCGCTGAAATTGCGCTCAACCCCGAATCCGAAATCCTGCCCGTGACGATGGCGAACGGAGTCCTCGTCGCCATGGTGGCGGCGCGCGGCGGTCTCATCGCCGGCACGGCGGCGGTCATTCGCCTGCAGGGCTGGACCTGGGAGGACATGACGATCGCTTCACCAGTGGGGCTCGTGGTCAACTGGCCCTCGATGCGGATCGATCGCAGCCCAGGAGCCGAGCCCGAAGACAAGCAGATCGAGCAACGAGACACCAAGCTGCGAACACTGCAAGCGGCCTTCGCCGATGCACGCGCCTACGTGAAAGCCGTGCACGCCGAGGGCACGCGCGGCGTTCCACAGCACGACCGCGACACACGCTGGGAAGCCATGCGGCCGGTTCTGGAGGGCAAGATTCCGTTGATGGTGGCGGCGAACGAGATCCAGCAGATTCGGGCCGCGCTCAAGTTCGCCCATGATGAGAACCTGCGTCTCGTCCTGCTGTCGAGCGGCGACGTCTGGCGTGTGGCCGATGAATTGGCGGCGCGCAAGATCCCGGTCATTCTCGGCCCCATTCACGACTTGCCGGATCGGCGCTGGGAACCGTACGACACTTCTTTCACCCTGCCGTTGAAGCTGCATCGAGCGGGCGTGCGTTTCTGTTTCGCTTATGGCGCCGACCCCTTCAGTGCAGCGCACGCGCGCAACCTGCCGTACCAGGCAGCGACCGCGGCGGCTTACGGGCTGCCGAAGGAAGAGGCGCTGCGGGGTGTGACGCAATACGCGGCTGAAATCCTCGGCGTCGGAGATCGGTTGGGCACCTTGGAGCCGGGCAAGGAGGCGACGCTCATCGTCACCGACGGCGACCCGCTGGAGATTCGGACGCAGGTGAAGCGCGCATTCATGGCCGGACGCGAGATCGATCTCGCCAATCGCCACACGCGTTTGTACGAGAAGTACCGCCATCGTCCGCCGCCCGCTGTGCCGCAGGCGCCCACGGCCGGCAGTCAATCCTCGTCGCGCCAGTCGGAGCCGTAGTTGACGGTGATCTCTTCGTGCGGGTGAATCTGCCGCAAGCTGAAGAGCTCGGCGCCATAGAACGCGGCGTTCGGACGCCGCGAATGATTGACGAACCGCAGATCGTTCTTCCCCGCAATGCCCTCGTAGTCGCCGTTGTTCCCGGGCACCCAGAGCACGTAACGGCCATTGCGCGACGTGCGCCGGCCCGCGTACGAGCCGATGTAGCGTCCGCGCCCGATGCTGCGGCCTGCAAACAGCCCGCGGCCGTGGATGAGGCTTTTCCTGACGTAGGGGCTCTGCGACATTCCGACCTCGAGTTGGGGGACGTGGCCGTTCGCCCAGCACACGCAGCGACGGCGGGAGAGAGTCCTCGGCCGCAATGGAAGACGAGGTGCGAAGGTTCCTGCCGGGACGACCAGGCTCGTGGCACCGACGGCGCTGCAATGTCCACGCCGAGCTTCGGCGCAGGTGCCTGCAGAGGTCGATACGGTAGAATCCCGTCGACCCGAGTGCCGAGGAGGCGCCGATGACTCGGATGCAGCACCGGCCACTGCTGCGACTCGTCCCGACCGAGAGCATCCTGTTCCACGAACATCCCGAACGCAGCCGTACGCTGCGCCTACTGCAGCGGATTCGTCAAGAGAAGCTGCTGCGGAACCCGCCCATTGTGACACAGCTCGACGCCGAAAGCTTCCTTCTTCTCGACGGCGCCAACCGCATCAGCAGTTTCCGTGAGCTCGGATACACGCAGTGTCCGGTCCAGGTCATCGATTATGGCGATCCGGCGGTGCATCTCAAAGGCTGGCACCATCTGCTGCTCGAGGGCCACGCACTGCAGCTCGAAACCGCATACCGCGCCATTCCGGGCGTCGACTTGCGTCCGGTGACCCCCGAGGAAATCGGCACGTTGCTGGAGTTGCGGCGCGTGTTCGCCGTGCTCGTCGATGCCACGGCGCGGTGCTGGGCGTTGTTCCCCCAAACGGCCAAGAGCGGGTTTTACGTCGGCGAATGGATTCGAGTTCTCGAACAGGTGGTGACGGCGTATGAAGGCAAAGCAGCGCTCGAACGCATCAAGATGGCGGAGTATTCACGGCTGCCGAGCATCTTCGACAGCGTCGAGCACCAGCTGGTGCTCTTCCCGGTGTTGACGAAGATCGAGCTGCTCGAGCTCGCGAGCCAGCGCATCCTGATCCCCACCGGCATCACGCGCCACCTCGTGCCAGGCCGTGCCCTCGCCATGAACCTGGCTCTCGACTTTCTGAGCGAGCTCGGGAGCGAAGCCGAGCGCTCCGCACACTTCGCCAAGTTCCTGGATCGAGTCGAGGTCGAAGGGCGCATTCGTTACTACGAAGAAGCAGTGTTCATCCTGAACGAGTAGGCGAACCAGGGCGCGTCGCCTTGCTGTCGGGGGTAGGCGCGTCTGGGGGTGCGGGAGTGCCGCCGGACGCGCGCGCGGCTCCGGCCTCGGTCCGGGTGCCGGCTGCAGATTCATGCGCTGCCACTGCAGGGTGCGGGGGAAGTTCTCCGCCAGCGACCAGGGTGCGAAGATAGTCGCGCACCAGGCCAGTCCAGCTCTCGTACCGCGCCTCTGTTGCGGGCAGATCGCAATCGACACCGGCGCCGGCATAGCCGACCACCGAGGTCCCCGCTGCCCGTCCCGCCTCGAGGTCACGCCGCGCGTTTCCCACCATCAAACTCTGGCCGAGGTCGATCTCGTGCTCACGGGCGGCGCGCCGCAGCAGACCGGGCTCCGGCTTGCGACAATCGCAACCAGCGTTGTCGGCATGCGGACACCAGTACGAGTCGTCGACATCGGCGCCGCCCAACTGCAGCTGTTCGCGCATCCGAGCGTTCACTGCACGCACGTCGTCTTCCGTCTGCTGGCCGCGTGCGATTCCCGATTGATTGCTGACGACGACGATGGGAATTCCCGCCTCGCGCACCCATTGCAGTGCGCGCGCCACGCCAGGGAGTAATTCCACGCGCGAGGGGTCGGCATTGTAGGGCACGTTGCGGATCAGGGTGTCGTCGCGGTCGACGAAGAGCGCGCGTCGCGAGATTTCTGGCTGCCGGCGCAGCAGCGACGCGTAGACGAGACTTTCCACGTCGTCGAGCATGGCACGAGCGCTCCAGTCATCGCGCAAGGTCGCGATGGCGTTTTCGGCCAATCGTGTGGCGAGGTTCGCATCGGCGAGCAAGCGGTCGACCGCGGCGGCGAGTGCGGCGGGATCCGCGCGCGGCACCAACAGAGCGTTGTGTCCATCGCGCAGGATGTCGGCGAATGCCGGGGTGTTGCCCGCGATGACCGGCACGCGCTGGGCCATGGCTTCCAACAAGGTCCAGGTGTCACAGGTCGCGGGCGCGGGCAACACGACGACGTTCGCTGCAGCGATATAGTTCGATGCATTGGGGCGGAAACCGACCCAGTGCACCTGATCCTGGACCCCGAGCCGATGACATCGATCGTGCAGACGCGACTCGTCGGGTCCGGTGCCGACGAAGGCGACTTCGGGTACGGCACCGGCGTGCGTTGTCATCAGAGCGGCCAGCGCCTCGAGTGTCGTTTCCTGCGCTTTGCCTTGCTCGAGCATTCCAGCGTGGACGACGAGCGGTCTCTTGCTCGGGAGCTTGAGGCGCCGGCGGAGAACGATGCGTGCCTGGGAATCCATCGCCGGGCTGAGGTCGATCCCAGGGTGCAAGATTGCGATCGGAGCCGTTCGCAGCGCTGGTTGCTGCTGCAGCCATTGGCGTGCGGCAGCGGAGCTGGCGAGCGTCCGCGTGATGCGGCGCGACCAAAAAGAACGTCGCAACGGGACCGCGTGTCCCGTGCGAGGTTCGGCCCTGTGGAAGAGGAGGGGGGCGGCAGCCCCCCAGCTTCCGATTGCCACGGATGCAACCTCGCGCTCGAGTTGGACGAAGACGGCGTGCGGGCGCAGTGCGCGCAGCGCGCGTCGCACGGTCCACACTGTGCGCGGGTCCAAGGCGCGCTCGGTCCGCACCGCACGCCGGTGCAACTCTGCCTCTGCTGCGCGTGCGAGCAGTCTCGACCCCGGGCGTGCGATCACTTCCACGTCATGGCCGCGTACAGCGAGACCCTGCGCGGCGTCTAGGATCCAGCGTTCGCCGCTGCCCCAGCCTTGCACCGAGCTCACGAACAGGAGACGGAGGTTGGCGTTGTATGGACTGTGCTGCATGCGCACGAGGCTAGCACAGAAGAACGCACGCCAGGCGTCCGAGCCGACGAACGGCCTCCTGCACTTCCTCGGTCGCAGCGAGATCACGCCTCGCGGGTGCGTAAAGCGTGGTCGAAGCAGATCCCTGGCTTGACGTATCCTGCGCCTCGAGGTGATCGGCGTGGGTTGGTCGGCAGAGGAGCGGCCGTTGCCCGAAGCGGCGGCTGCGCGGATTCGGGATGGGTTTCTGGACTACGGGGCCGAGTTCCGGCGCTTGACCCTGCAGGCGCGCGCACGTTTCGAACAGCGCGATTGGAGCGGCGGCCGGCGTGATGCCGTGGCGCGCTTGGGCCTGTACCGCTCGGCCGTGGGCGCGGTCGTGGGCGTTGTGCAAACCCGGCTCGGGCCGCGTGCGCACGATCGGTCACTGTGGCGCGCGATTCGTGCCGATTACGCCCGGCTCGTCGCCGAACGCCACGACGCAGAGATCGCTCGCACCTTCTTCAATTCGATCACGCGGCAGGCGTTCAGCACCGTGGGTGTGGATGCCGATGTCGAGTTTGGCGGGCGTGATCTCGGAACGGGCGAGATGATCCCCGCTGGTGCGGGGAGTGGACGCGCGACGCCAGCGGAGGTGACCAACGCGCACGGGGTGCCATCCATGGCCGCGATGCAAGAGGCACGAGCTAGCACCGCCTTCGACAGCGTGGTGCAGACTTTCGTTCGCCATCGCAGCATCCAGGACCTGGTGCGTGAAATCCTGCAGCGTTTTCGCTTCGGTGTCGGCTATGAAGATCTCGAACGCGACGCGCAGCTGGTGGCGCGCGAGATCGAGTCCTACGCCCCGCGCGTTGGTGTGCGTGCCATCGAGGTGGCGCAGCCGGTGTTTTATCGCAACAAAGGCGCGTATCTCGTCGGCCGGGTGCGGAGCTACGAGGGCAACCTGCCGTTGGTCCTGGCTTTGCTCAATCCAGATGGACAAGTGGTGGTGGATGCAGTGTTGCTGGCGGAGCACGAGGTGAGCATCGTTTTCAGCTTCACGCACTCACATTTCCTGGTGGCGACCGAACGCCCGGGAGCGCTGGTGCGTTTCTTGCGCGCCCTGATGCCGCACAAGCCGGTGGACGAGCTCTTCAATTCGATCGGTTACAGCAAGCACGGCAAGACCGAGCTGTACCGCGCGCTGCGGCGGCACCTGGAGAGCTCGGACGATCAGTTCGAGCTGGCGCGCGGTGCCCGTGGCATGGTGATGATCGTCTTTACCATGCCCTCCTACGATGTAGTGTTCAAGATCATCCGCGATCGGTTCTTGCCGCCCAAGACCACGACACGGCGCCAAGTGATGGAAAAATACCACTTGGTGTTCCAGCATGACCGCGCCGGGCGACTGGTGGGCGCGCAAGAATTCGAGCATCTGGCGTTCGCGCGCTCGCGTTTCACGCCGGAGCTGCTCGGTGAGCTGCAGGAACATGCGCGGGATACCGTCGCAGTGGATGGCGATCGCGTGGTCATCCACCATCTCTACACGGAGCGCCGCGTGACACCGCTCGATCTTTACCTGCGAGAGGCGCAGGCGGCGGACGCGGTCGAGGCAGTGCTCGACTATGGCGAGGCCCTGCGCGATCTGGCGGCGACCAACATCTTCCCAGGCGACCTCTTGCTCAAGAACTTTGGCGTCACGCGCCACCGGCGCGTCGTCTTCTACGATTACGACGAGCTCTGCCTGCTCACCGATTGTAACTTTCGTTACCTGCCGGCGCCCGCCAACGACGAAGAGGAATGGGCCGGCGAGCCTTGGTTCTATGCCAGCGACCGCGACGTGTTTCCAGAGGAATTCGGGCATTTTTTGGAGATCCGGGGTCCGTTGCGCGACGCGTTCGTGGCCGTGCACGGCGACATCCTGTCTGTGTCGTTCTGGGACAGAATGCAGGCGGCGCAGCGGCAAGGGCAGATCCTGGACCTGTTCCCGTACCCGCGAGAGCGGCGCCTTCACAGCTAGAGGCGGCGTGCAACCGCGGTGCGCCGGTATGTTGCGCGTGCAACTCATTGGCTGCGTGCAATACGATCTCGTGTTATCCTGACTCCGAACACACGCGGCGGCCCCATCCGCGGCAACGGAAAACAGCCGCCGGCAATGACTTTGGAAGGAGCGATTGGCAATGGCGCAGAAGTTCGCCGCGCCTCCGGCCGGGGGCGAGAAGATCAGCATGCGGAACGGCGCCCTGCAGGTGCCGGACCAGCCGATTTTGCCGTTCATCGAAGGCGACGGCACCGGACGCGACATTTGGCGCGCTTCCGTGCGCGTTCTGGATGCAGCGGTGGCCAAAGCCTACGCGGGCAAGCGGCGCATCCACTGGCTCGAGGTGCTCGCCGGGCAAAAAGCATACGACCACCAGAGCAACTGGCTGCCCGACGAGACCGTGAGCGCTTTCCGCGACCACTTGGTCGGAATCAAGGGGCCGCTCACGACGCCGATCGGCGGCGGCATTCGCTCGCTCAACGTGGCGCTGCGGCAGTTGCTCGACCTCTACGTCTGCCTGCGCCCCGTGCGCTGGTTCCATGGCGTGCCGTCGCCGGTGCGCAAACCCGAGCTTGTCGACATGGTGATTTTTCGCGAGAACACCGAGGACATCTACGCTGGGATCGAGTTTGCCAGCGGCTCCGCCGAAGTCAAGAAGATGCTCGCGTTTTTGACCGAGAACTTTCCCGAAATGGCGCGCAAGGTGCGTTTCCCGGACACGACCGCACTGGGTTTGAAGCCGGTGTCAGTGGAGGGCACGGAGCGTCTCGTGCGCGCTGCGATCGACTACGCGGTACGCAACCGGCGCAAGAGCATCACGCTCGTGCACAAGGGCAACATCATGAAGTTCACCGAGGGCGGCTTCCGCAACTGGGGTTACGCGCTGGCCGAGCGCGAGTTCGCCGACCACACCTACACCTGGGAACAGTGGGAGCGGACGCGCAAATCCCAGGGGGAGGATGCGGCGAATCGCGAGCAGACGCAAGCGCTCGCGGCCGGGCGCATCCTGGTGAAGGACGCCATCGCCGACATCACGCTGCAGCAGGTGCTGACGCGGCCGTCGGAGTTCGACGTCATTGCCACGCTCAACCTGAACGGCGATTATCTTTCGGACGCGCTGGCGGCGCAGGTCGGCGGCATCGGCATCGCGCCCGGCGGCAACATCAACTATCAGACGGGACACGCCGTGTTCGAGGCCACGCACGGCACGGCGCCGAAGTACGCCGATCTCGACAAGGTGAATCCTGGGTCGGTGATCCTCTCGGGCGAGATGATGCTGCGCTACATCGGCTGGATCGAAGCCGCCGATTTCGTGATCCGCGGCATGGATGGCGCCATCGGCAGCCGCAAGGTCACCTACGATTTCGCCCGCCTCATGGAAGGAGCGACCGAAGTGCCGTGCAGCGCCTTCGGGGACGGCGTGATCGCGCACATGTAGACAATGGGAGGTCCCGTATGCGCCCTCCAACCATCCCACGCGCGGGGGCCGTGCATTCTCGTGGCGACCCCTGGGGCGGCCCGGTGGTGGCGCTGCTCCTCCTCTTCGCTCTGCCGGCCCGTGCCATCGATCTGCAGCAGCTGGCCGAGTGCGTGTCCCCTTCGCCGTACGTGTTCTGCTGGTGGGGCGAGCCGATGCTGTCGCCCGACGGCAAATGCGTGGCGTTCACGGACAGTATGGGGTGGCCGCCTTACTACGAGTGGTGGCCTTCGATCGCGGTCCTCCGCCTCTCCGAAGGCGGCAGCTGCGGCACGTTCGAACCCGTAGCGAGCGGGAACAACTGGCATACGTCGCCCGCCTGGTCTCCCGATGGGAGTCGACTCGCTTTCGTGTCCACGGGTCATGACGCCGAGAACTCGGGAATCTGGACCATCGATGTCAAGGATCCGATGGTGCCTCCCTGGAACCTGACGCATGTGGCGGCCAGCGTTTGGCTCACCGACCCTGCCTGGTCCACGGATGCGCAGTTCATCGCCTGTTCCGGCGAAGGCGGCATCTACGTCGTTCCCAGCACGGGCGGAGATCCGGTTCTCGTGGCCGCCGACGCATCTGCACCATCCTGGGGTCCGGATGGCCGGATGGCCTTCGTGCGCGGCGGCGATCTGTGGGTGCGCGAGAGCGATGGCAGGGAACGCGCGCTCACACTCTCGGCTGAAACCGAAGGTGATCCGTCCTGGTCGCCGCAGGGAGCGTGGATCGCGTTCGGCTCGAACCGCGCGGGGAACTGGGACATCTGGGTGATCGCGGCTTCCGGCGGGACGCCGGTGCAGGTGACCTCGGGAGCGGCGAACGAACAACATCCCTCGTGGTCGGCGCTGGCCGATCGGATCGTGTGCGCATCCACTCTCGGCGGTCATTTCAGCATCTGGATGGCGACGAACTTGCCGGACTGGACGACGCCGGTCGCGTCCAGGACATGGAGCGACTTCAAACGCCGATACCGATGAGCTGCACACGCGGGATGATTGGAATCGACCATGACAATCGCCAGCAAAGTCACGGGTTGGCCGAAACAGAAAGAAGAAAGCACAACGTCCGGGGGTTCGAAGCCTCCAGTGCACTGTTCTAAACGTGTATAGAAGTCCGCCGATGGCATTCTGGCGATATTGAATCGAGTTCTCCCTGCATTGCCGTTTCTCTTGCGGTTGTCCACCCTGTTGACAGTGTCCAGAATTCTTACGCTGTAAACCTTGTTTACAATTAAATCAACTCAAGACTCCGCACTGACAGCATTCTCGATCTGGCATGAATCCCGCATCGGCTTGGCATGAATATTTTACTAAATTTATATTTTACATTTGCTACTTGACATTTGTATGGTGGCTCTCTATATTGAATGAGCAATCCCGACCACCGATTCCTCCCAAGGTCAGGTGCCGTGGGAACCCAAATATGGATGCGTGCGCTGGCCTCGACCGGCGGGGCCACCGCGTTTGCTTCTGCGGCCCTTGCAGATGAACTACCTCTCATCCTGGCAGAGACCAGCGAGGCGTTCGGTTCTGCTTCTGCCGCGGTTGGAGATGTGCGTGTCCCCCAGACGAGCGCTGAGCTCGGTCCTCCGGCATCGGCCGGCGCGGGCCGCGCAGCGGTAGCGCCCCCCGTCTTGCCGTCCACGGTGGCCGAAGGCGATCGGCTGCTGCTCGGTCTCGCGGCGATTGAGGCCGTGGTCGCGCTGCCGATCGCTCGCGCGACGGCGGAGGTTTTTCGACGCTCGGCGTGGCGTGCCTTCGGCTACCTCAACCAAGGCGACTTCACCCGCGAACGCTTGCAGCGAGAGCCGCGCTGGATGCATGAACAGACCCGGTTTCACACGGCGATCGAGATGCATCCGCGGCTCAAAGAGGCGGTTTGTGGGCTGGATGGTGGGGTGCCACTGGGTCAGGTGGCAACGATCCAGATAGGACGCGTAGCCACGGCCGAGACGCTCATGAGCTAGATCGATCGCGCACGCGCGCTGCCACTCTCTGAATTGCGCGCGGTGGTCACAGAAGCTTGCCGAGCCCAAGCCGAGAGCGGGGATGCGAGCTCTTTCGAGCGTCCGCGCGCGACCGGCCGATCGATCGCAGCGGAACTGGA
>CAZMNW010000005.1:0-105418 GCA_964567755.1 uncultured bacterium | reverse complement strand
ACAGGAGTACTTCGCCGACGGCATGACCGACGAGCTGATCACCAAGCTCGCCGGCGTGGCGGCTCTGCGCGTAATCTCGCGTTCCTCCATCATGCAATACAAGGGAAAGAACGTTCCTTTGCGCGACGTTGGGAAGAAGCTTGGCGTCGGAATGATCGTGGAGGGCGCGGTGCTCCGCGCCGGTGATGTCGTGCGCATCACGGCGAAGCTGGTGGAGGTGGCGAGCGAGCGGAACGTGTGGGCCGAGAGCTTCGAGCGTAACCTGAGCAACGTGCTGGCGTTGCAGAGCGAGGTGGCGCTCGCCATCGTCGAGAAGGTGCGCGTGCACATGAGCCCGGACGAGCAGGGCCGCTTGGCGACGGACCGCCGTGTCGATCCGGCCGCGCACGAGGCGTACCTGAAGGGACGCTTTTACCTCAATCAATACTCCAGTGAGTCGTCGCGAAAGGCGCTCACGCTCTTCCAGAGCGCCGTCGAGATCGATCCGGGTTTCGCGCAGGCCCACGCCGGGATGGCCGAAGCCTATTTCTTGCTCGGGGTCTGTTGCCTTTCCTCCAGCGAGGCCATGTCTCGAGCGCGCGCAGCGGCAACGAAGGCGCTAGAGCTGGATCCCGAGCTCGCCACCGCCCACGCCACGATCGCGTACGTGCGCGCAAACCACGATTGGGAGTGGGAAGCGGCGGAACGCGATTTCACCCGCGCCATCGCGCTCAATCCGAGCGAAGTCACCGCACACCAGAACTACGGGGGGTTCCTCACCCAGATGGGGCGTTTCAACGAAGCGATTGCGGAATTCGAACGTGCCCGTGCCATCGATCCGCTGTCTTCCGTCGTGGCGACAATGTCGCTCTGGCCACTCTTCGAGGGCCGGCGCTTCGAGCAAGCCATCGCTGCGGCGCGGCGTTTAGTCGAAGCAGATCCGCGAATTGCCAATGCACACATGATTCTGGGCCAGGCGTTGTTTTTCCACGGCGAGCGCGAAGCTGGAATCGCGGCCGTGCAGAAGGCGATCGAGCTGGATCCGACCAGCCCGTTCCTCCTGGGATGGCTTGGGTTTGCGCTTGCGGTCAATGGCGATCGGGCCGCGGCTTTGGACGTTCTGGAAAAGTTGCAGCGCAAGGAAGCAGAGGGGTACGTGCAACCATACGTGTTCGCGCTGTTGCACGTCGGTCTCGGCGACCATGACCAGGCGCTCGATTGGCTCGAGAAGGCGTACGAGGCGCGCTCTGACGAGATGCCCATGCTCAAAGTGGATCCGGCCATGGACCCGCTGCGCTCCGACCCGCGCTTTCAATCCATTCTCCACCGCATGCACCTATGATTTTGGTTCGAGGTGAGCCAATGATCGGGAAGTCGCTCGGGCGCTACAAAATCCTGGAGCAGATCGGTGCGGGCGGCATGGGTGTCGTCTACCGCGCCCGCGACGAGAATCTCGAGCGCGAGGTGGCGATCAAAGTCCTCCCCGCAGGGACGCTCGAGGATCCGCAGGCGCGCCGGCGCTTTCGCAAGGAGGCGTTGCTCCTGTCTCAGCTCAATCACCCCAACATCGAAACGATCCACGATTTCGAGACCCGGGACAATCTCGATTTTTTGGTCATGGAATACGTCCCGGGTGTCTCGCTCGACGAGCGGCTCGTCTCGGGCGGTCCGCTGTCAGAGAAGGAGGCCGTGCATCTCGGAGTGCAGATTGCCCAGGGCCTGAGCGCAGCTCACAAGCAAGGAATCGTGCACCGGGACCTCAAGCCGGCCAACCTTCGGGTCACACCCGATGGTCAGCTCAAGATCCTCGATTTCGGCGTGGCGCGGCTGCTCGAGCCCGAGGGAAATCCAGCGACCGCACCGAGCATGGCTTCGACAGCCACGGCCACCGGGGGCGGGATCGCCGGCACATTTCCGTACATGGCGCCGGAGCAACTACGGGGCGAGAAGGTGGATGTTCGCACCGACGTCTACGCCGCAGGCCTCGTGCTCTACGAACTGGTGACTGCCCAGCGAGCGCATCCCGAGAAAGACGGGCCGCGGCTACTTCACGCCATCCTGCACGGGGAGTCAGTGCCACCGCGGATGGTGAATCCGCAGGTCTCTTCCGCACTCGAGGCCATCATCCTCAAGGCAATGACGAAGGAAGCGGCGGGGCGACAGCAATCGGCGGCGGAGCTGCGCACTGAATTGGAAGGTTTGCTGGCATCTCCGCCGGCCCACGCTCGAGCGCCGGGGATTGTTTCCGCCCGGTCACGCCGTCGTCGCAAGCGGTGGGCAATGACGTTGACGTTGCTCACCGTGATCATCGTCGGTGTCGTCGTAGGGATGCGGTTGGGAACGCTGCGGCGCTTGTTCGGTGCCATGGGACCGAACCGGGTCGAAGCCCTCGCCGTGTTACCTCTCGAAAATCTGTCGCACGACCCCGCACAGGAGTACTTCGCCGATGGGATGACCGACCAGCTGATCAACAACTTGGCACAGGTGAAGGCGCTTCGCGTCATCTCCCGCACGTCCATCATGGGCTACAAGAGCGCACGCAAGCCGCTGCCCGAGATCGCGCGCGAGCTGAACGTCGATGTCGTGATCGAGGGCTCGGTTCTGCGCGTGGAGGGTCGTGTCCGCATTTCCGCCCAGCTCGTTGATGCACGAACCGATCGCCACCTGTGGGCCCAGACGTACGAGCGCGATCTGCAGGACGCCTTGAAACTCCAAAGCGAGGTGGCGCAAGCCATCGTCGATGAAATCGAGATTAAATTGTCGCCGAAGGAGCGCGATCGGCTGACACACGCTCGCGTCGATCCGCGCGCCCTGGACGCGTATCTCCGGGGCCGTGCGAACTTCGACCAACACACCCTCGCATCGATCCAGGAGGCGGTCAGAAACTTCGACGCAGCGATCGCGACCGAGCCGCAATTCGCTCTTGCCCATGTCGGATTGTCGCGCGCCTTCTGGGGTCTTTCTTCCAACTATGTCCCCGCAGCAGAGGCGATGCCCAAGGCACGGGCTTCGGCGCTGCGAGCTCTCGAGTTCGATCCCGATGCGTCCGAGGCATACACGTCGCTTGGCATCGTCAAGTCGTTCTACGAATGGAACTGGGCCGAAGCGGAAGCTGATTTCAAACGCGCGATCGCGCTCAAGCCGAGTGATGCCGAAGCGCACATGTTCTATGGAATCCATCTCGGGATCGTCCGCCGTTTCGATGACGCCGTCGTCGAGCTGACGCGCGCGCGGGAGTTGGATCCGCTATCCCTTCTCGCTCAAGTCGTCTCGCTCTACCCGCTGTACGAGGGAAGACGCTTCGACGCGGCCATTGCGGCGGCGCGATCGCTCCTCGCGGCGCACCCGGATGACTGGAATGCCCAGCTCGTGCTGGGTCAGTCCTACCTCGCCCGTGGTGATCATCGCGACGCCATCGAGGTCCTGCAACGTGCGAGCGATCTGTCCGCTCCGGAAAACATCTATTCACTGGGTTATCTTGGATGCGCTCATGCGGCGGCAGGGGACAGCGCCAAGGCCCGAGAAACCTTGCACCAGCTTCTTCGCCGGCCCAACATCGATCTGCATGCCTATCCCGTGGCGGTGCTTTACGCTGCCCTCGGAGACAAGGAACCCGCGTTTCAATGGTTGGAAAAGAGCATTGCGCAACGCTCCGAGGAGGCGATCTACGCGCCGAGCGACGCCCAAATGGATGGCCTGAGGCCGGACCCGCGCTTCGCGGAGCTCATGCAGCGTTTCCAGTTCCCCCGCTGACCGATACCGCATCGGCTGCGGGGAACAATCTTGCTCACACTTTGACGGAGACGAAGAACTTTTTGCGCAGCTCGGCGACGTAGCCCTTGAACAGCTTTTCCAGCTCGCGTTGTTCGAGGTAGCGCTGCAGGGGCTCGCGGATCTCCTCGAACGAGGTATCCTTCGAGTCGGTGCGCTGGAGGACCTTGAGGACGTAGAATCCGTTCGCAGTGCTGATGACATTGCTGAGCGCGCCGACGGCGAGCGAGTCCACCGCGCCACGGAACTCGGGACGCAGCCGATCGATCTCCCATTCCTCTTCCACGACGCCGCCTTTGTCGCGCGTGAGCGGATCGTCGGAGTACTGCTTCGCTAGGTCTTCGAAGCTCTCTCCCGCCAGGGCGCGGCGTTGGAGGTCGAGAGCGCGTTCGAGGGCGCTGACGCGCGCATTCTCGTCGGGCTCCACCTTGATCACGATGTGGCGTGCGGTCATGACGTCACCCTCGCGGGTTTCGAGCTTGACGACCATGAGACCGAACTTCGTCTCGATCACCGGACTCAGCTGGCCGGGCTCCAGCTTGGCCACCGCCTCGTCGAAGGCGTCGCTCTCGAAGTCACCGTAGTGAAACTTGCCGAGCGAGCCGCCACTGGCCGCCGTGGGCCACTCCGACATTTCGCTCGCCACCTTGGCAAAATCCTCGCCTTGGCTCAGCCGCTCGAGGGCGGTGTTCATCTTGACACGCGCGGCCTCGATTTGTTGCTCGTTGCGCGGGACGATAAGGATGTCGGCCAAGCGCACGCGCGCTGGTGCGCGCAGTAGCTCCGCCGGCACCGAATCCCGCTGCGTGTCGTAGAAATTACGCACCTGGTCGGAGGTGATCGAAACACGTGAGCGCAGGTCGCTTTGAATCACACGCGACGCCAGGATCTGCTTACGCCGCTGCTCGCGGTGCATGTCGCGCACTTCGGCTTCCGTGAATCCCTGCCGCAGCAGCTCCTGCCGGTAGCCCACTTCGCCGCCGAGACGCTCCTTGATGGCGCGGATCTCCCGGTCCACCGACTCGCTCAACTCTTGCTCCCCGACCTCGAAACCCTTGAGCTTCGCCTGGGCCACCAAGAGCTGATCGTCGATCATCCCGTCGAGCACTTGCCGAAAGAGCAACTGTTGCTGCTCTTCGTTCATGTCGCCCAGATCGCGCTGCAGACGCAACAGATTCATCTCGCGCAGCACGTCGGAAAGCAGGATCGAATCTTCGTCGACGATGGCCGCGACGCGATCCACCATCTCGCGTTCGGCGAACGCGATGCTACCGAGCCCCGTGAGTGTAAGACAGAAGCCGACAAGCAGGTTCCGGCGTCTCATGGGTGCCCCGAGGATTCCGGCGGCGCCGTGGTCGAGGTGTCTTCGAGCGGCATGTCGGGAACGGAGAAGCCCGTCGTGTCCACGACCGTCGTGATGTTCGAGGGAGTCTCGGGTTCGAGCGGCATGCCGGCATAGGACTTGGCCAGGTACACGGGGGCGGCGTTCCGCAGCTCGAGGAAGAGCTTCTCCTCGGCTTCGCGCCGATTCTCCAGCAGGAGCACTTGCATGATTTCGTCACGCGCCATTTCGAAGGGCAGCGGATCCGCCGCCGGACGCCGGCCAACGACCTGGACGATGTGGAAGCCGAAGCTGGAAGCAATGGGGCCACGCACTTCACCCGGCGCCATCTCGAAGACCGCCGGCTCGAATGCGGGGTTCATCGCACCTTTGCCGAGATAGCCCAGATCGCCGCCGCGGGACCCGCTCGGGTCGACGGAATGACGCTGCGCCAAGGTGCGGAAATCGCCGCCGGCCAGCAGCTGCGCCAACACTTGCCGCGCTTCCTCGACCGAGTTGAGCACGATGTGCCGCAGGTTCACTTCCTGCGTGTACTGATCGATATGCGACTCGTAATAGGCTTGCACTTCTTGGGCCGTCACACGCGTGCGATTCTTCAGCTCGCGCTGCAAGAACTCGTCGGCCAAGATCTGTCGTTGCATTTGGCGCAAGGTTTCCGCGACGTCGGAATCGCGCTCCAATCCGTCTTTGATTGCCTGTTGGTACAGCAGTTCGGTTTCCACCCACCGGTCGAGGATGGCGCGGATTTCGGAACCGGTGACGCTGTCCCGATAATCCTCGGGGATGAGCTTGTGGAGGTCGGCTTCGCGCAGCTCGGCATTGCCGGCTTGGGCGAGAGCGTCGGGGCTGCGCTGGAAAGAGTCCCGCCTGACGTCAGCGGACTTCTTTCCACATCCTGCCAGCATGACCGCCGTGAGCGCGCCGGCACGCATCATGGCGACGGCGTGAATCATGCAGGCGGCGCGGATCGTGCGCCGAGATCTGCAGGCACCACGCGGCCGATTCAATTCGTGCCCCCGGGCGTGACCTTGACGTCCGTTTTACCGGGGACGAACACGTCGGTTCGCCGGACCTCGGCGGCGGCCAGGACTTTGTCGTTCACGGTCACGGTGTATTCTTTCTTCCAATCCACAAGCAGCTCGTTGAGGCGGTTCTCGCTCCATTGATTCTGCCAGTCCTGAATCACGTTCTCCTGGATGTCTTCCAGGGCGAAGGGGCGCTCCGGAATGATCTGCTGCACCTGGAGGATGATCCAGCCTTGCGAAGTCTTGAACGGCTGGGTGTAGGCATGGACATCTTTGGCGAAAGCGCTGTCGGCCAGCTCCTTGTGCTTGTCGTCATCCCGGCCAAAGGCAGCCGTCTGCACGTTTTCGGCGCTCACCGCGTTGTCGTTGTAGCGAATCGCGATCTCGACGAAATCTGCGCCGGCGACGATCTCGTCGTGAGCGCGGCGCACGATGCGCTCGCGCGGGTGGAAAATGAGGTTGCAGACGCGTTTCTCTTTCTCCACGTACACCGTCTGGTGGTCGTCGTAGAACTTGCGCACATCCGCATCCGTGGGATCCGGGACCTGCTGTGCGATGAGATAGGTGTGCAAGGCGCCGACCATCAGCATTTCGTGCCGAAGCTTGATCTCGTTCATCACCTCGGGAATCTTGTCGACGCCGTCGATCCGGGCCTGCTCGATCTGCAGCGGTTTCAGCCAGCCGTCACGCAGCCAATAGTACAGCCCTTGCGCCCCCACCCATTTCCGCGGGCGCTCGGGCCATGGCGTCTGGTCATACAGGTCGGAGAAATCGCCGATGGTGGACTTTTTTCCATCGATTTCGAAGAAAGTGATGTCGCGCTGTGCATTGGTGAAGTCGATGATTGGCTTCACCTCGGTGGCGGGGTCGACGGGGCTTTGCTCGTCGACCGGCATCTTGTCGTAGATGACCGCCATTGCCTCCGGTTCGATCTTGAAGTGGCGCCTGGCGAGGATCGACTCGTAGTAATCGTTGGTCGCATCGCGGCGTTTGCGCCCAGTGATCTGTTTCTCGATGCGCTCCCGCTCATCGGCCAACGGCATTGCCTTTTCCGCGCTCTCGGACACCGGCATGAAGACGTGCCATCCGTAAGGAGTTTCGACCGGGTTGGACAGCTGGCCGAGAGGCGTGTCGAACACCGCCTCTTCCACCGCGGGGTTGGCCTGGCCGTACTTGAGATCGGCGAACATGGCGCGCTGTTGCACGGGGATGTCGGTGCCATCCGAACTGACGCGCGGGACCTGCGAATGCACATCCACCATGGAATCGAAGTTGGCACCGGCGCGAAGGTCTTTCAACACCGCTTCGGCGTCGACACGAGTCGGAACGAGGACTTGTTTTACCAGGACCTTGCGCTGCATGTTGGTGTAGAACTTCTGGATCTCCTCGTCGGACACGCTCGCCTTGTCCTGGATGGCCAGCTCCACTGACTTGCCATGCAAGAGTTGCTCTTCGAGCATGGTGAGGGTGGCTTTGACCTCCTTGTCCTCGTCGTATCCGAGCTCCTCGGCCTTGAGCGCCATGACTTCCTTGTTGATGATGAAATCGAGGAACTTGTGTTTTCCGGCCAGGTCGAGCGTGTCGGGCAGGAGCGACCGGTCCATCTTCTCGAGACGGTCCTCGAAGTACGCCTTGGTCACGGTGTGGCTGCCCACGGTGACGATGACAGGATCGTCCTTTTGCCCGCCCTTGCTTTTTGGCGTGCAGGCCATGGCGAGGACTGTCAGCCCTAAGATGCTGGCGCGTTCCAATCTCATCGGAGCTCCCTTTCGAGTACGACTCAAATCCCAGACCATATTAGGGCAACTTCCGGCCAGGGCAACCCTCGGAAGAGCCTGTGTCGTCATCTTTTGTCCGCGAACGCCGGCTGCCCGAGGCGTTCCAGGAGGCTCGTGAGCTGCGCCAGCCGGCGCTCGGGCTTGAGGTGTTGGATGATGCGGAAGCTCGTCGCCGCTTCGAAGGCAAGCTTGTTCGGCATGTCGCGCACCAGCGCTTCGATTTCGCCACGGGACATCTTCCGTTCAGGGGTGAGCGTAATGTCCGCGCGTCCCCCACGGAGACGGACACGTTCCACCCCTGCCGCGTGAGCTAATAACCGTAACCCTGTAATTGACAATAGGTTGGCGACAGGTTCCGGGAGGGTGCCAAAGCGATCCTGGAGCTCCGCGCGAAGCGCCTCCACCTCTGCCGGTTCCCGGCACCCAGAAACCCTCTTGTATACCCGCATTTTCTCCTCGGGATCCGGCACGTAGTTCGACGGCAGCCGATACTCCAGATCCACCTCGATCCGGACGGTGATCTCGTCTGGTGTCTCGCGGCCCTGAAGTTCGGCCGCAGCCTCCTCCAGCAGTCGGCAGTAGAGATCGAACCCCACGGCCACCATCTGGCCGTGCTGCTCGGGCCCCAGGATGTTCCCGGCGCCACGAATCTCCATGTCGCGCATGGCGACGCGCAGCCCGGAACCGAGCGCCTCGAACTCCTGCAGCGCCGCCAGCCGTTTGCGTGCCAAGTCCGTCGTCGTTCCCGTGCGCGGCACCAGGAAATAGGCATACGCCTTGTGGCTCGAGCGGCCGACGCGCCCGCGCAGTTGATAGAGCTGGGCCAACCCCAGCCGGTCGGCGCGATTGACGATGAGAGTGTTGACACTCGGAATGTCCAGGCCGCTTTCGATGATCATGCTGGAAACCAGCACGTCGTACTTCTGATCGAGGAACTCGAGCATCACGCGCTCGAGGTCATGTTCGTCCATTTGGCCGTGCGCGATCGCCACCCGCGCCGTCGGCAAGAGGCGACGCACGAACCCCGCCATGGCATCGATGCTCTGCACACGATTGTGCACGAAATAGATCTGACCGCCGCGATCGATCTCGCGCATCATGGCGTCGAGGATGATCTCTTCGTCGAAGGGTGCGATCTCGGTCTGCACCGGCAAGCGATCGCGCGGGGCCGTGTTGATCAGCGACATCTCGCGCAACCCCACGAGCGCCATGTGCAGGGTGCGGGGGATCGGCGTCGCAGTCATCGACAGCACGTCGACAGTCTGTTTGAAGCGTTTGAGCTTCTCCTTGTGGACGACGCCGAATCGATGCTCTTCGTCGACGACGACGAGGCCCAGCGCCTTGAACTGCACGTCCTTCGACAGCAAGCGATGCGTGCCAATGAGGATGTCGGTCTCGCCCGTGGCCACCTTGCGCAAGATCTCCTTCTGCTGGCGCGGCGAGCGCATGCGCGACACCATTTCGACGACGACTGGGTAATCCGCCAAGCGCTCGCGAAACGTGGCCAAGTGCTGCTGCGCCAGGATGGTGGTCGGCACCAGCACCGCGACCTGGCGATTGTCGAGCACGGCCTTGAAGGCGGCGCGCATCGCCACTTCGGTCTTGCCGAAGCCCACGTCGCCGCAGATGAGGCGATCCATCGGAGCGCGCTTTTCCATGTCCGCCTTCACCTCGACGATAGCCCGCAGCTGATCCTCGGTCTCGTCGTAGATGAACGACGCTTCGAGCTCGTTCTGCAGGTGCGAGTCGCCGGAAAAGGCGTGGCCTTGCTGCGCCTGACGTGCCGCGGCCATCGCCAACAGCTCGCTCGCCATGGCGGCGATGGCGCGTTTGGCGCGCTCCTTGGTCCGGTCCCACGCGGCCGTCCCCAGCTTCGTCAGCTCGGGGACGGCACCCTCCTTGCCAACGTACTTCTCGACGCGGTTGAGCTGGTCGATGGTGACGTAGATCTTGTCGCCGCCGGCGAAGGCGAGCTGCAGGCAATCGATGTCGGCACCTTCGACTTGAATACTTTGAATGCCCATGTAGCGGGCGATGCCGTACTGCACATGGACGACGAAATCGCCCGGCACGAGCTCCTCGTAGGCAGAGATCCCCTGGCTGATCCGATACTTGCGGCGGCGCTGGCGGCGCTTGTAACGCTGGAAGATCTCGCGATCGGTAAGAACGACGACGTTCTGCGCCGCTAAGACGAATCCTGCCTGCAGTTCGCCGACGGGGAAGTCGATGCGGTCGGCAATGTCGTCGAGCAGCTCGCGCAAGCGTTCCGCCTGTCCTGGGTTGTCGCAGAAAATGTGGATATGTTGGCCGAGAAGCAGCCGCTGCTCGAGATCGCGCTGCAATTCGGCCACACGGCCGCCGTACGATCCAGGCGATTGGACGGCGAGGCGTGTCACCAGCACACTGGTCTTTGCGGGGTCGTCCAGGGGGCTGCCGATTGTGCTGCCCGGACTCTCGAGGTGCGGTTCCACCGCGGACACCGGTGGCTCGAGTGCGAGCAGCTTGGCCAGAGGGGGGCCGCCCAAATGCACGTCGGTCAAGAAGAAGGTCGGGAGCTGGGATGGCAGAGCGTGCAACAGCGCGTTGGGCGCGTAGACGGCGTCGGGCTCGGGGACGGGCTGGCCCGCGCGCAGGCAGTCTTCGAACAGCTTGTGGATTTCACTATCGAGCCGGCGGAGCTGCTCGACCACGGCCTCCGGCCGCACCCAGAGCATGCGTCTCGCGTCGAGGAAGAAATCGGTCAGCATCACCCGCGGCGCGTAATAAGGCGCCAATCGCTCCATGCCGTCGAAGTGCAGGCGCTCGCGCACGTGATCGGCGAGTCGGTCGCGCTCTTGCTCGGTACCATGCGCGCAGGCGTGGAGTGCATCCACGGCGCGACGGACATTGTCATCCGAGAGGATGAGCGGCGAGCAGGGCGGCACGACGACAGCCGCGGTCGCGTCGAGCGAGCGTTGCGTCGTGGCATCGAAGAAGCGGATGGATTCGATCTCGTCGCCAAGGAGCTCGAGCCGCACCGGGTTCTCGTACGAGACGCTGAAGATGTCGAGGATGCCGCCCTTGCGCGCGAAGTCACCCGGTGATTCGACACGCGGCACCGCGTAGTAGCCCATCGCGCCAAAACGCGCCACCGTCGCTTCGTAGTCGATGTCTTGGCCGATGGCGAAACGGATGGTGTAGTCGAGAATCTCTTCCGGGGGTTGCACCTTCCACTTGAGTCCCTTCGACGATGTGACCACGAGGCAGGACTCGCCCGACAGCACACGGTGCAGGACCTCGACCTGTTGGCCGGTGATGCCCTTGTATGGTGAACGTTTTTCGTAGGGAAGGATCTCGAACTCGGGAAAGAGCAACACCGGGATGTCGGGCAACAGGGTGGCGAGATCTTGGGCCAGCTCCTCGGCGTCGTCGAGCTTCGGGGCGACGATCAGAGTCGGGAGAGGCTGATTCGCATACAAAAGAGCCGCAACCAGAGACGCACTGCTCCCGTGCAGGGAGGTGAGTACCCTCCCCTCCGCGGTGCGGATCTGCCGCAGCAGATCGTCTTGTGCGGCGCGCGAAAGCAGTCGATCGAGCATTGTTCCCGCCGTCAGGGCGCACCAACATAGGCGCGTGCCGTTGCAGTGTCAAGCGCGGCGCCAGGAAGGCCCAGGTCCACTCCGGTGCGATGTTAGGATGGAAAGTCACCCGGGAGGTTCGCATGGCGATCCACAAGTACGACGGGGATGGAATCCGCGTGCTCTACGATGCCAAACGTTGCATCCACGCTGCCGAGTGCGTTCACGGGATGCCGGCGGTGTTCGATCCGGCCCAACGTCCGTGGGTGCGGCCGCGCGGCGCCGACGTGGAGCAGTTGGCCGCGGCGGTGGAGAAGTGTCCGACCGGCGCTCTGCAATACGAGCGCGCCGACGGCAAGAAGGAACAGCCTCCATCGAAGAACGAGATCGAACCGGCGCCGGACGGGCCGCTGTACGTCCGCGCGCAAGTTCGGCTGCGCGACCCGAGCGGTGGGGAAATCGACAACCCGTACCGGATGGCGCTTTGTCGTTGCGGCGCGTCGGCGAACAAGCCGTTCTGCGACGGCAAACACGTCGAAATTGGATTCTCCGATTCCGGGCAAGTGACGCAGAGCAATGCAGGGACTGGCAACGTCGGCCTGTCCGGCGCGCTCGAGATCACGTTGGCTACGAACGGACCGTTACTTTTGCGCGGCCCCGCTGTCCTATGCTGCGCCGTGACCGGCGCGGTCATGGAAGCGCAAAAGCTAGCTCTCTGCCGCTGCGGCTCTTCGGCGAACAAACCGTTCTGCGACGGCAGCCACGCCTTGGTTGGGTTCGTCGGCTGATGCCGCGCAGGGCGCCGCCCTTCAGCCATTCGATTCGTCCTTGATCGTGGCGCCGTGCGCTAGCTGCACGTTGCGCCGGATGCATGCCGTCATCCAGCGCTCGATCTCGGCGCGATCTTCGAACAGGCTCCACGCTTCTGCATCGTCATCGGCGCCGGCACATTCGACGGCCAGCGCCTGCACCCAGCGGATGCGGTCCGACGGTGCGGGGTGGCTGCTGTAAGGCGAAGGTTGCTGTTGCATGGCGTCGGTAACCGCACGCTCCAGCTCCTTCTGCTCCGGGTTCTCCTGCGGGGAATAGGTGTAGAGATTCGCCAACGCTCGGTCGGCCTTGATGACTTCGTGCAAGGTGGCGTTGGCATGGGCGTCGAAGCACACCGAGCGCGCGATGACGTGTCGCAACCCGAGCTCGAAAGCCCTCGAGCCATAGGCGAAGGCGGCGAAGCGATCGGCCAGCACTTCCTGCAGGCGAGAGGCTCCTTGCGAAATACGCAGGAAGATGCGATGGAATCCGTTCACGAACAACCACGCCGGGTTGTACCAAGCAGCTACCCCGCCCCGTGCCAGGCCGACGGCGAGACGCAAGAGGGACTGCCGCACCGCCAGAGCGAAGTTGCCGCCGGCCGTGTCGCGGTTCGAAAAATGGCCGTACTCGTGACCGAGCACGGCGCGAAAAGGCCCGAGGCGGAATCCCTCGAGGACCCCGACGCCGAGGATGAGACAACGCTCGCCGGCGCCGCGCAGGCGCTCGATCATGCCGCCACGCTCGGTGACGGCAAAGTCGGTTCCCGGAGTCAGGTAGACCGAGTCCACCATCCGTGTTTCAATGCGTGCAGCGACATCCTGCAACAATGAATTCAAGCGTGGATGTCGTTGCAATGGCAATCGCTCGCCAGGATCTTCGTCACGTCGCGAGACAAAGAAGCTCTTCAGTCCCGCCCACACCGTCATGCCCACGATGACGACGACCAACAATGCCAACTTGATCGGAATCTGACCGACCGCGAAGAAGCCGTACAGGATGCCGCCACCGAGCCCAAGGACGGCGAGGAGTACGAGTGGAACGGAAATGTAGTAATAGACGCACGATAGCCATAGCACGAGTTGGTAAGCACGACGCAACGCCGCATCGATTCCTACGGCTTCACCGCTGCGGATCGATGGCAAGCGCTCTGTGGCGCTCAGTGTGACGTGGCTCAACAGCAGCCCGATGATCAGCAGCAGGACCAGGCCACCGAGCCAGATGCCACCAACCCACCCGGCCACGGGCAGCATTTTCGAGTGGAGCGGGCGCAATCCCTCGGTGTACTCGAGACGCGATTTGTATTCCTCCTCGGACATGCCGTAGCGGCGGGCGTCTTCCAGCGCCTTGACCGCATCGTCGTGACGGCGCTCCATGAGCGCCAGGATCCAACGGAAGGCGGCGGTTTCGACGGTTTCGGGTGCGACCATTTTGAGTTGTTCGACGCACTGTCGAAACAGGTCCCACTCTTCGAGATCGAAAGCGATGGACGACAAGAACCCCAGATCATCGAAAGTGAGATCAGTCTCGTTGAACACGTTGTGCACAATCGTCACCGCTTCCTGGCGCTCCCCTGCTGTGGGAGTTCCTGTATCTCTCCCAGCCAACCCGGCCGCGAGCACCAAGCGGTTGGCCCGGCTGCTTCGCAAGGCCACGGCCTCACGCGCGAGGGTGACGGCCTCGCTGCGGCGGCCCTGCTCGAATTTGGTGAACGCCAATCGACGCGTGGCATGATCGAAGTCCGGATGCATCTCGCGGACTCGCCCATAAAGAAGTGACGCCGTTTCCAAGTCTCCACGAGTTGCGGCAGCATGGGCCTGGGAGAAAAGCTCTGCCGCTTCGGGATCGACTTGTCGCAGTTGCTCGATAATCCGCGCCGATTCTGCATTTACGGTCTGTGACTCCGCAGCCGAATCGCTGCTGGCACCTTTTGGTGCGAGTGTGCCGGCGCTTTGGCAAGCCGCCGGCCGCAGGATTGGCGCCACTACCGCGAGCAGCAGGAGACACAGAAAGACAGGAAGGAGGGATCGCATGACGCCTCCAGACCGGGAGAACATAGGGAGTGTGCTCGCACTCCACGAGCGCCGGTGCCACTACGAAAGAAACGATTCTGCTGACGATAACGCACAATCGAATCAAAAGCGACATGAGAGGCGCCGCTGGTTGCAGCGGAGGTGACGCCATCCGTAGAACTACGCAAGCGAGACTTGGGTGGTCACGTCGCCGGCGCGGTCGCGGCGTGCCGGGCGATGCGACGCTGCCGCAAATGCGCTCGCAGGTCGCGAGCCCACCAACCGATGCGCACGCACATGTAGTAGGCGGCGGGGAAGGCGACGATCAGCAACAGCGTTCCCGAGATGAGGCCGCCGATCGAAGTCAGCGCCAAGTTCTCCCAGATGTCCTTGCCCTTGGTCGCATGTCCTCCCAGGAGTTGCAGCAAGAAATCCGGCATGGGAACGAGGAGCGGTGCCATGCCGACGAAAGTGGTGCTGCTGGTGAGCAGGATCGACCGCATGCAGATGCGCGTCGCCCGCGACACGGCGCGGCGCAACAACGGCACGCGCTCGGCGGCGGGAAGACGGTAAAGATCGCTGCCCCCCAACGGGCGTCGCAAGCCCGGGAACAGCGCCGCGTCGGCTTCCGGGTCGCCGCCGAGCTTCGCTCGCAGCACGAGACTCGCCTCGTGCCGGAAGCGGTTCGCCAACAGGATGGCATTGTTCGCCGCGACGCCGAAGAGGAGCACGAGCCCGATGCGTGCCGATGAATCGAAAGCATCGCCGGTGATCCAGAATGCCCAGAAGACGCCGGCCAGGCTCATGGGCAACGTGGTCAGCACCAGCAGCGGCAGGGTGAAGCTCTCGAACAGCGCGGCCAACAAGATGGCGATGAACCCCACCGCGAGCACCGCTGCCAAGGTCAGTTCCTCGTCCTCCTCCGGGGTGATGAACTCCTGGCGCGCTTCCTCGGCGTTGTAGCCGTAGGGAAGATCCATCGACTCGAGCACGCGAGTGATGTAGGACTGGCGCATCTTGTCGGTTCCGACGTACTCCCAATTTACGAACAGGCTGTAGCGTTGATCCTCGCGGATCACCGAGGAGGGAATCGGGCGCGACTCGAGACGCACCAGATCGCCCAGGCGCACGCGCTGCCCGCTGGCGGTGAGGATCGTCTTGGCGGCCACATCCGAATATTCGATGGTCTTCGAATCTTCGAATGCCAGTTGCAGCTGCTCCTGTTCGCCATCGATCTGCATGCTCCACGGGATGTCGACGCCGAGCAAACGCCGCACCTGGCCGAGCACGTCGGCGACGCTCAGGCCATACTGCGCCAAACGCTCGCGTTCGAAGGAGATGACCGTTTCGTCCTGGGTGCCCTCGCCCCATTGCGTGCCGCTGGTGATACGCGCGTTGCGCACGCGACGTTGTTTCTGGATGGTGTTGAGCGTGCGGTCGGCGAGCGCATTGAGCTGTTTGGAGTTGTAGCCCGTGAGCTTGACCAGCGAGTTGAGCGACGAGCCGGAGAAGGGGCCCTTGAAATACGGTTGATCGGCGAAGCCGCGAATGAAGATCGAGACGCCACCGGTGCGGTCTGCCAGGTCCACCCAGACCGAGCGGTAGTACGACGGGAACTCGGTGATCAGGAGCTCCTTGTCGAATTCGACACGAATGAATCCGCGGTAATCGAACGTGGTGGATCGCATGTGGACGCCCGCTTCGACCGGGGCGATGGAGGATTCGAACAAGCGCAGCGTTTCGGTGGCCAATTGGATGTCGGTGCCGGCCGGCATCTCCAGGTACAGGAAGAGCTCTTCCGGGTCGGGAAAGCGCCAAAAACCGCCCTTGAGCACCTTGTCGCGATAAACGAAGTAGTTGCCCCAGACGAGTAGCGCGATGGTGAGCGGCACGATGACCCACCACAGGCGCTGGACCCAGTTGCAGCTGCGCTCCATCCGCCCCTGTGGGGCGCTCAAGTCGTGCTTGTCCTCGACGTACGAGTGCAGGAGGCGCGCATCAGCTACGTCGCGCGGCCCGTCGGGCGACCGCCGCACCAGTGGCCGCGCCCAGGTTCCGTGCATGACCACGGGGCTCCAGCAGAAGGCCACGAACAGCGACGCGGTCATGGAGATGGTGACGGCGACCGCGAGCGGTGTGTAATACAACGACAAGCGCCCGGTGAGGAAGATGAAGGAGACGAAGGCAGCCAGCGTGGTCAACGTCGTCGCATAGATCGGGAACTGGACCTCGCGCGTGCCCTCGACGATCATTTCCTGAATGACTGCGAGCTTGGCGCGGCGCGACAAGCCTTCGCGCTCGGCGCGTTGCAACGCGTCCAGCCGGCGATGGATCGCGTCCAGGACCAGGATGCTGTTGTCGAGAAGCATACCGAAGCAGACGGTGAGACCGCTAATGGTGATGAAGTTGACCGAAATGCGCAAGAAATAGAACAGACTGAGCGAAATGACGACCGCGAACAGGATGGAACCGATGACGATGGCGGTGAGGCGCACCTGACGCAACGAAACCGCCATCAGCAAGAACAAAATCAGCAGAATTGCGAGCGAACGGACCAGCAATTCGTAGAGCTTCTGTTCGAGCTCCTGTCCTTGGTCCTCGTCGATCTCGAAGGTCGCGGCGAAAGGGATTTCTTGCTGGATGCGAGGCAGGGCCGCGCGCAAGTTGCGGCTGGCGCCGACCGAGTTGGCGTTGCTGCGCTTGTCGACGACGACCTGAACGACATTGTGGCCGTTGGCACGCACGAAATACGCCGGATCTTCGTGCGCCAGCTGCACTTCGCCCAGGAGTCCGAGGTGATAGTTGCGTTCACCCCGGCGCGCGACCACGGCGGTGCGCAATGCCTCGAGATCGACGCGCTCGCGCACCGACACCAGTTTTTCCAGCCCTTGCTGGCGAATGCTTCCGGCGGCCACCAGATCGTCCAACCGGTCGACTGCCGCGAACACTTGGTCGGCGGTCAGGCCGTAGAGATCGAGCGCGTGACGATCGAGCAGGATCTTGAGCAGTGACCGCGCCCCGCCCTGCACGCGCGCGTCGGCGACGCCATCCACCGCCAGCAGCCGCGGCACGATCCAGGTTTCGGCGAGCTCGCGCAGCTCGTTCGGATCCGAATCCGATTCGAGGCTGAAGGTGAAGAAGTTCTCGGTCTGGAACTCTTCCGGCACGTTCGCGACCACCAGCGGTTGCGTGGCGCCGAGTGGCAAGCTGCGCCGCACCGAGCCCAGGTGCTCGTTGAGCTCGAGGCGGGCGAAGTCGATGTTGATTTCGCGCCGGAACTCGACTTCCACTTGCGAGCGGCTGGAGCGGCTGGTGGATTTGACCGACTCGACGCCGTGCACGTTGCGCACCGCTTCTTCGATGGGAAGCGTCAGCGAGCGCTGGATCGCTTGCGGCGAGGCTCCGTTCCAGTTGGTGGTGATCACCAGCGACGGCAGTCTCACCTCGGGGATCGCCTCGATCTGCAAGCGCGGCAACGCGTAGATCGCCAACACCACGAAGCCCGCGAACGTCATCCACGTCGTCACCGGATGGCGGAGGAAGAATCGTGTCATCCATGCTCTCCGCGAATGTGGTGCGCTTTCTCGTAGAGAATGGGGACGAAGAGCAAGGTCAACGTGTCCGAAACCATGAGCCCGCCGATGATCGTCAGCGCCAGAGGCCGCTGCAGCTGCTCGCCGCTCCCGAACCCGATCGCCATCGGCACCAGGCCGATGACGGTCGTCAGGCTCGTCATCATGATGGCGCGGAAGCGCATCTGGCAGGCCTCGAGCACGGCGGCGTGACCAGGCATCCCGTCGCTGCGCAACCGGCGAATGGTGTCGACCTTGATGATGGCGTTGTCGACGACGATGCCGAGCAAAGACACCAAGCCAATGAGCGACATGACGTTGATCGACAGCCCCGTGACCCACATTGCCAGCGCCGCCCCCGCGAGCCCCATGGGAATGGTGGCGGCGATCAGCAGTGGGTCGAGCAACGACTCGTACTGTGTCGCCAGAATCATGTAGACCAGAAGTGCGGCCAGGAGCAGCGCCCATCCGAGGTCGCGGAAGCTCGAGCGCATCGCTTCGCGTTCTGTGCCGGCGACGAAGGTGACGTCTCCGGGCACTTCCAAGCTCTGCGCGATGCTCATCGCCTCGGCCCACACCTCGGTTTGTTTGCGGCCGCGGACATCGCCGCTCAAGGTCACCATGCGTCTCTGATTGCGGCGCACCAGCTCCCGCACCGGGCGTTCCTCGCTCAACTCCAGGAAGCTGCGCAGCGGTACCGTGCGTCCGCCCGCGACCTGCACCGGCGCGGCGAGCGCGGCGGCGAGATCCCGGCGCTCGTCTTCGGCGAAGCGCACGGCGATGTCGATGCGTTGTTCCACTTCGTTGAATGTCGTCGCCTCGGCGCCGCCAATGCGATAGCGTATTTCCTGGGCGATGCGTTCCGGGTCGAGGCCACTGCGGAGGATCGCGTCGCGATCGAGTCGCACGACGACATTCGGCGTGCCGAGCAACCGGTCGACCTGCAGATCGACCAGGCCCTCCACGCGCGCCAGAAGTGGCAGGAGTTCCTCGGCGACAGCCACAGCCGTGCGCGGCTCTTCCGCCAGAACGCCGAGCGTGAAAGGCGCCTCTCCCACCGACAGGATCTCCGCCAACCCCACGCCTTCCTCGCGAAAGACGAAAGCGATTTCCGGCATCTGCTGCAGACGCGCACTCATTTCCTCTTGAATGCGCTGTGACTCGCGAAAGGCGCCGCGCTCCTGTTTCAAGATGATGCGCAAGCGCGCGGTGTTGGGCGCGCTGTAATCACGCATGGCGGCGAGCGTGCGTTCGGTGCGCCCCACTTGCGAGAACACCGAGCGCACGGCCGGGTCGTCCTCGAGCAGCGACGCGAGCCGCGCCACGGTCGCCGCGGTTTCCTCGAGCGGCGTGCCGGCGGGAAGCTCGAGATCGAGACGCATGTCGCCGGAGGAGCGTTCTGGCATCAAACGGCGCTCGAGGCGGAAGGCCAGCAAACTGGTGAGGCCGCAGAAGACGACCAGCGCCGCGAGCATCGGGCCCGGATGACGCAGCCCGCGCACGAGCAGGCGATGATATGCCGCCTGGACGAAATCGACGCTGCGCGTGCATGGCACGGTGATGAAGCGCGGCAGCGGCACGCTCCAGCGCAACGCCCGCGCCGACAGCACCGGTTGCAGAATCAAGGCCACGCCGATCGACACCAGCAGCGAGAAGGTGACGGTGAGCGCCTGATCACGAAAGAATGCCCCGGCGATCCCCGGCACGTAGACGACGGGGAAGAACACCACCACCGTCGTGAGCGTGGCAGCGAGGACCGCGCCCACCATCTCGCGGGTGCCCTTTTCGCAGGCGGCGGCGACCAGGCGGCGTGCTTCGGCCTTGTCGGCCGGCAAACCGTCGCCGAGCCCCAGCTTGCGCTTCATCGCCGCCAAATGGCGGGTGGTGTTCTCGAGCACGATGATCGAATTGTCCACCAGCAGACCCACGGCGAGCGACAAGCCGCCGAGCGTCATCAGGTTCATTTTCACGCCGCCAAAGTAGAGGCAGCCGAAGGTGATGACGATGGACACTGGGATGGAAAGACCGATGACGAGGGGACTCAACACGTCGCTCAGGAACAGGAACAGCACCACGATCGACAGAATGGAACCGTAGATCAGCGATTGCACCAAACCATGGAACGACTCGCGCACGTAATCGGCATCGCGGTACACGTACTGGAACTCGAAGTTGCCGAAGTCCTTGCGCACCGCTTCGAGTGCTCGATCCACTTCCTCGGAGACCAGGATCGTGTTCGCTTCGGGCTCCTTGTAGAGGAGCACCGACACCACGGGGGTCGCCCCCAGCAGGGTCATGCCTTCGGCCTCTTTGACCGTGTCCAGCACGCGCGCCACGTCGGAGATGCGCACCACGGCACCGCCAGGACGGACGATGTCGGTGGCCGCAATCTCGTCGAGCGATTCGTACTCACCCGCGATGCGCAGGCTCAAGTGCAGCGGTCCTTGGCGGATCTTGCCGCCCGGAAACGAAATATTGCTGCGCATGAGCGCTTGGCGGATGTCGTTCATCGTCACGCCGAAGATGGCCATCTTCTCCGGATCGGGCTCTACCACGATCTCGCGAATGGCGCCGCCGACGACTTCGGCCTGGCTGATGCCGTCCACTTGTTCGAGCGACGGCTTCAGCACCTCGCGCGCGAATCCGGTGAGTGCTTCAAGGCGGCGGTCGCCAGCCTCGAGGGTGAGGACCGCCACCGGCCGCGCCGTCGGATCCCAGCGCAGGATGAGCGGGCGCTCGGCCGCCGCGGGGAAATCGTCACGGAAAGCGACACGATCGATGGCCTCGCGCAGCCCCAAGTTGGCGAAATCCATCTGCGTGCCCCACTCGTACTCGACGGTGATGGCGGAAACACCCTCGCGCGTGCGCGACACGACGTGCCGCACCTTGGGCAGGCCGGTGATGATTTCTTCCAGCGGTTGGGTCACCAAGCGCTCGAGATCCTCGGCGGGGATGTCCTCGTAGGTGGTGATGACGGTCAGGCGCGGGTAGGTGATGGACGGCAGCAAGTCGACGGGCAGTTTCAAATAACCGATCACGCCGACGAGCGACAACGCCGCGAACAGCATGATCACGGCGACGGGACGCTGAATCGCGAGACGGAGCATCACTCCTCCGCGCTCGTGCTCCACGCCACCGTCATGTCCACGACGCGCTTGATCTTGACCTTGGCGTCATGAGAGAGCGTGAGGTGATCGGAGACGATGACCAAGGTGCCCTCGTCCAGCGGGCCACCCTGCAGCACACTTTCGATCTCGACGAGCTGATCGTTCTGCAGTCCGATCTGCACGTAGACCCACTTTGCCTGGTCGTTCTCGACCTTGAAGAGCAGTGGCCGCCCGTCGCGGGTGAGAATCGCCTCCTTCGGCACCAGCAGCTTATCGGCATAGATGCGTCCGGCGATGGCGGCGCGCACGAACATGCCGGGCTGCAAGTGGCCGTCCGCATTGCGCACGCGTGACAGCACCCGACAGGTGCGGCTCTGCGAATCGATGTTGGGGTTGATGACGTCGACTTTGACACGCAGCGTCTCGCCGAGGGCCGGAACCATCAGCAAGGTGGGGCGCCCGACCGCGAGGCCGCCGACATCCGACTCCAACACACCGAGCTCGGCCTCGAGATCGACGTTGTCCACCAGTGTGCACACCACTTCCCTGAGACCGAGCAATTGACCCTCGGTGAGCTCGAGCTCGGCGACGACGCCACTGAACGGTGCACGAACGGTGGCGCGGTCGAGATTGAGCCGCGCGCGTTCCTCGTCGGCGCGCGCTTGCGACAGGCCGCTGCGTGCTTCCACGAGCTCGCGGCGGTAGGTGCCCTCACGCAGCGCGCGCACGCCGAGCTCGATTTCGCGCGCCCGGCGTTCCTCGCGCGACAGCTTGCCGTCGCTCTCCAACTTGTCCAGTGCGGCGATCTCGCGCTCGAACGCCTCGGGATCGCTCGAACCAATGACGGAGTCTTCCTCGACTGCGATGACGCCGAGCGCTTTCAGGTAGCGTGCGCGCGCTTCTTCCATGGCGATGCGGTACTCGCGGCCGTCGAGGACGACGAGGGCATCGCCCTTCCGCACCGTCTGCCCTTCCTCGACTGCCAGCCGATCGATGCGGCCCGCCACCTCGACACGCACCTGCGTGCTGCGCCGGGCACGCAAAGTGCCCTCGGCCACCACCGGCACCACCAACTCGCCACGCGCGACACGCGCCGCGTTCACCGATGCAGTTTGCTCGCGTGCCGGGCGCTTGCTGCCGCTCTCGCCCTCTCCACCCTCGGCCTCGGCGTTGTCCTTGTCGCCGCCGGCATCATCCTTGGTCGCGGCAGTATCCGCTGCCGCGGCGGCGGAATCCGCCGCGGTGCCATCGCCAGTGCCGCGCTTGCAGCCGCAGATCCCGAGCGCGGCGGCCAGGACAAGGATGGAAAGGAAAGCGCGCCGCATGCCTCACTTGCCCTTCGCGATCACCGGGGCTTCGACGCGGTAGCAGATGAGCTCCATCGGCGACGTCTCTGCCGTCTCTTCCTGTTTCGCGCCGCCTCCCTGCATGGCCATGACCGCGTCCAGCCACCCGGTGACGACGTACAGCCGATCGCCGACGAAGAAGTAGCCGTCCTTCATCGCATTCCCCTGGCCCTTCATCGTCACTTGGCGCACGAAGTGACCTTTGTCATCGTAGACGTCGAAGACGCCGAGAACGCCGGCGGGCAGGTTGCGCGACCCATGGCTCGTCAGCACCCACAGGCTGCCGTCATCGCGCGAGTAGACGGAGTTGATGTCATGGTCGTAGGGGTTGACCTCGACTTTGGCATTGGGTGCTTGGCGCGTGAAGGCCTCGAAAATGCTGCGTACCTCTGCCGATTCCTCCGCGGTGCGATTGCGCTTCTCATAGGCGCGCTCGATGACGCGGTCCTTGGTGCCATCGGCATTGAACACCGTGACCTCGTAGTCGGAGTTGTCGGTGACCACGAAAACGCGCCCGTCGCTGCCAGCATCCCAGCGTCCGCCCTGTTCCCAGGTGCTGAAACGCTTCTCGTCGATGACCAGGTTGGCCATTTCAAGGACGCGCTCCATCGACACGTAGGTGTTCGAGATCTTGCCCTGGAGGTCCAGCCTGTCGAGCGACACGTTCTGCGTGAACTTGCCTTCTTCGAATTTCTGCAGCTGGCGCGCGAGCACGAGGTGGCTGCCGCACCGGCGGCCGCCGCGCAGCACTTGGAAACCGTCGCCCTCCGGCTTCGGCAGCGGATAATCGCCCGCCGGGTCGCCGTTGGGGGTCAGCATCACGATCTTGCCGGGGAAGACCTGCATCACGCCGATGTTGCCGTCGGGCATGAAGAACATGTCGGCGGGATTGCGGAACTCGCCGGGTCCTTCGCCCTCGCGTCCGATGGTCTTGAGATACTTGCCGTTCGTATCGTAGATCTTGACTTCCGACAACTGCGTGTCGAGAACGTAGATGTTGTTCTTGGCGTCGGTCGCGATGCGCATGATGACGCCGAAGAACTCGTCTTCACTTTCGCTCTCGCCACCCAGACGCCACAGTTCCTTGAGATCCACGGTGACGGGCTTTTCGGAGCCCGAGGCGGGATTGACGACGTGCAACGCGCCGTCCTTCTGCACTTCCTGGCCTTTCCAGTCGCCCGCAGCGGTGGCAGCGGGCATGCCTGCAAGCATCACGGAGGCGGCCAAGATGACCGCGACCGCAACACATGCGCTCCAGAACGGCCCCCTGGCCAAGAGATGCGGAGCGGCGTGAGCGCGACGTGGGATCCGTTCGCGAGACATAAGATGAACTCCTGTTCGAGAAAATCGGTCCGGAAGGTGGTCTGGTAATCGTCGGACGAGACGTTCGGCCGAGCGCCCGTTTCGCGGCGATGCCTCCCGATCGGCCGTCGCCTGGTTCTCCGTCCTGTTACGCCCACGGAACCCGCATGGTTTCAGCGGATTGCGTGGGGCCTGGTTGCCCCATGGAGGCCCTTCTCCATGCCCTCATCCGGGCCTTGGCTGGATTCGGCCGGATTCTAGCAACTCGGGGCCGCCGGCCACCATGCCCTGCCCCGCAGATGCGGTAACCTGCTGCATCCGAATCGCGTAAGGGGAATCGTGACCAAGAGAATCGTGCTTCTCGGGCTCCTGCTGCCTGCCTGCGTCGAGGCGGCGCCATTCGTTCCCAACGTCAAGCCGAGCCTCACGGTCGTCCCCAGCTCTGGCAGCATCGAGATCGACGGTCTGTTGGACGACCCGGGCTGGCAGGGAGCCGCCGAAGCCACCAACTTTGCCGAGGTGAATCCGGGCGACCAAACCGAGCCCGCGGTGGGGACACGTGCCTGGATCACCTACGATGAAACCAACCTCTATGTGGCCTTCGATGCCCGCGACGATCCGAGTCAAATCCGTGCCTCGTTGCGCGATCGTGATCAGATCTTTCAAGACGACTTCGTCGGCTTGATTCTGGATACCTACGGCAACGCATCGTGGGCCTACGAAATCTTCGCCAACCCTCTCGGTGTCCAAGGGGATTTGCGCATGACTGCCGGGGGCGGTGAGGACATGTCTTTCGATGTCGTCTACCGCGCCGAGGGGCGCATCACCGACAACGGTTACCAGGTGGAAATCGCCATCCCGCTGCAGAGTCTGCGTTTCCCCGATCGACCCGAGCAGACCTGGAGGGTGCAGTTCTGGCGCACGCACCCGCGCGACAGTCGCAGACAGTACGGCTGGGCGTCGATCGACCGCGACGACCCGTGCTTCATGTGTCAGTTCGGCACGTTGGAAGGAATCGCGAACGTGCGCCCGGGCGGGCGCATCGAACTCTTGCCCGGTGTCACCGGCAAGCAGTCGGGCGGGCTCGTGGATCCGGACGATCCCAACTCCAGCTTCGACAACGAGAGCGCCGAGGGCGCGGTCGAGCTCGGCATGCGCTACGCATTCACGTCCAGCAGCACCGGCGAAGTGGCGATCAACCCGGACTTCAGCCAAGTCGAGTCCGACGCCGGCCAGATCGACGTCAATACCACATTCGCGCTCTTTTATCCCGAGCGCCGCCCGTTTTTCCAGGAAGGCAGCGACCTTTACGAGACTTGGGTGAGCGCGGTGTACACGCGCACGGTGAACGATCCGCTGGCGGCGGCGAAGCTCACCGGGCGCCTGCAGCATTCGAGCGGCGGCTATTTCATCGCGCAGGACGTGCACTCGCCGGTCCTCATCCCGCTCGAGGAGAGCAGCATCGTCATCCCCGACGCCGGCAAGAGCCTCTCCAATGTCGCGCGCTACCGGCGCGATCACGGCGACAATTCGTTTCTCGGTGCCTTGGGCACGCATCGGGTGCGTGAGGAGGGCGGTTGGAACAGCGTCTTCGGTGCCGACGCTCTGCAGCGCCTGTGGCGCAACTATCGCATCGAAACCCAATGGCTGGCGAGCTACACGCAGGAGCCGGACGATTCGCTCTTGACCGCGGGCGACGAGGGCGTCTTCGACGGCGGCAAGCACACCATCCAATACGATGGCGAAGACTACTGGGGCCATGCCGGATACTTCAGCTTCGAGCGCAGCGGGCGCGTGTGGGAGTTCGATCTCGACTACTGGGCGACGAGCTCGACGTTTCGCGCCGACAACGGCTTCATCTTCCAGAACGACAACCGCCGGGCCTCGGCTTGGACGGGCACCCGGTTCCGGCCGAACACGAATTGGTTCGACGAGATCTTCCCCAACATCATGGTGGCCCGGGTGTGGAACTACTCCGGAGCGCGCAAAGACGAGTGGGTGCGACCGGAGCTGTACGTCCGGTTCAAGGGACAGACCGACGCTTGGGTCGCGCGCCTGTGGAGCGAGGAGCGCTTCCACGAAATCGAGTTCTACGGCATCCGGCGCTGGAACGCCGGCGCCAGCAGCCGCTACAGCGAGAAGCTGCAAGGTGGGGTGTCCGCCGACTGGGGCAAGATGATCGCGCGCGGCGAGGATCCGCCGGTTCTCGGCGACGGCGTGCGTCTCGAGGTCTGGAGCTCGTTCAAGCCGATCACGCGCATCGTCATCGAACCGGTCGTCAGCTTCGCGTCCCTGGATCACCCCGATGGCAGCGAAATCTTCTCCGGCTACATCGTGCGGGTGCGAAACAACTTCCAATTCACCCGCGAGCTGTTCCTGCGGCTCATCGTCCAGTACGACGACTTCGACCATCGCTTCGCCGTCGAGCCGCTGCTCACGTACAAGATCAATCCTTTCACCGTTTTCTTCGTCGGCTCGACGCACGACATCCACGAGATCGGCGACGAAACCAACGGCGGCCCAGACTACACTCAGACCGACCGCCAGTTTTTCTTCAAGTTCCAGTACCTGTTCCGCATCTAACACGGTCAACAAGGGCGGTCAATCGATGCGTGCAAACGGATCGTTCGAAGTCAAGCTGAGTCCGCAGGCGACACACGATGCGGCCGCCGGCACGGGTCTCGGCCGCATGTCCATAGACAAGCATTTTCACGGCGATTTCGAAGGCACCAGCGTCGGGGAAATGCTGGCCGTGCGCACCGGCGTCGAAGGCTCGGCCGGATACGTCGCGATCGAGCGTGTGACTGCCACGCTGCACGGCCGGAGCGGCAGCTTCGTCCTCCAGCACAGCAGCACCATGGCGCGCGGCGTCCCGCAACAGAGCATCACCGTGGTGCCCGACTCGGGCACGGGTCAGCTGGCCGGAATCGCGGGCCAAATGGTGATCCACATCGCTGACGGCAAACACTCGTACGATTTCGACTACACGCTCGCCGACGCGCCTTGATAGCAGAAGGCGGCCCGCAGCGCCTGCGAGCCGCCTCTGCAGAACCACAAACCCTCTGATGGTCAGAGCGCGCGCATGAAAGCGACGAGGTCCTGTTTCTCCGGCGCGGTTAGCTTCAACTCGAGGACGAGATTGAAGAACTCCACCGTGTCTTCGAGTGTCAGCAAGCGATCGTCGTGCAGGTACGGCGGGGAGTCCTTGATGCCACGCAGCGGGAACGTCTTGATCGGACCATCGGCGGATGCCTTGCGGCCGTTGATCATGGTCTCGGGGTGAAACCGTTCCACCCGCAAGTTGTGCATGAGGTTGTCCGTGTAGTACGGCGGGACGTGGCAGCTGGCGCATTTGCCCTTGCCGAAGAAGACTTGCTGTCCGCGCAGCTCGCTCTCGCTGGCTTTCGCGGCCGCGAGTGTGCCGAACACGTCGAGCTTGGGTGCCGGTGGAGAATCGAGCAAGGATTGGAACTCGGCCATGAAGTGCACCTGGCTGCCGCGCTCGAGGATGTTGACGCCCTTCCGCTGCGCCTGCGCCGGGTCGCCGTCGAAGTAGGCGGCCCGCTGCTCGAACTCGGTGAAGTCTTCGACGCTCTTCATGGCGCGCTGAGAACCGAAGAGGCGCTGAACATTGACGCCGCGGAGGGTCGGCGTATCGATGCGGTGACGATGCTCGTTCGGGCGGATGTCGCCGACGGTGTGCGTCGCCGCGTTCGTGTGACCGTTGGCGTGACAGTCGAAACACGACACGCCCTGGTGCGCGAGGAGGCTGCGTGCGCCGGGAACTCGGGGAGCAGATGTTGGGGGAAATCGTAGTCGAGATCGAAACGCGTCAGGTCGCGGCCGGTCTGCCGCTTCGTCTCGTCGATGAGGGGCTGCGGGAACACCATGCCGCCAGCCTCATGATGCGGATGCGGCAAGGGGTAAAACCCCGCGGGCCAGAGTTTCTTGCTCTTGATCTCTTCGGGCGTGATCGAGGTGAGACCTTCCCAGGCCGTGCCCTGCGCGAGCCGCACGCGCACGCCTTCCTGCACCGGTTTCCCCGTCGAACATGGTGACGCCCTTGGCAGAGCGGTCGGCGAGGTCATAGCGCTCGGTGAGCAGTTGGCGATGACGCTTGGCGAATTCCGGCTTTTCTTTCTGCAGGCGTGCGACGAGTGCGCTGAAGCTTTTCTCGGCCAGGGCGATTGTGGCCGCACCGCAGACAGCGAGTACGACGGCCAGCAGCGCCGCAGACCCGCGGCGTTTGCATCTGCTCCTCTTGACATTTCCCTTCGGGGCTTGGGGTTGGGTTACGTGACTTCCGGCAAGTGCGGCGCCGAGATCTAGTCGGAAAGATGCGCCTCCAGATACCACATTTGTTTGTCGAGTCCGCGCGACACTTCGGTGAACAGGTCGGCGGTGTCCTTGTCGCCAGCGCGATCGGCGCTGTCGATGGCGGCTCGCACCGAGGTGGCGAGGATGGCCAGACGTTCGGCAAGAGCGGTCAGGTGCTCGACAGCGGCACGTGCCGCGACGGGATACTCCGGCAGCTTGGTGCTGGCGGCGATGGCCTGCAGCGTGCCGCAAGCCTGACCGCCGAGCTGCACGGCGCGTTCGGCCAGGAGGTCGGCGTATTCGTGCGCCTGACCGGTCATCGTATCGAACATCTCGTGCAGCGAGACGAACTCGCGTCCCTTCACGTTCCAGTGCGCTTGCTTGAGCTGCAGCGCGAAGTCCGACGTGTCGGCGAGCCGCGCATTGAGGAGCGCCACCATCTCGCCACGCGTCGCCTCGGACAGTTGCAGCCTGGTTTTGCTGATCTTTGTCGTCATGGTCTCAGGTCCTCCTCCAGTTCGATCGTCTCGTTTTCGTCTCACTCCGGATGCGCTGCGCTCGGAACAGGGAGTGCGACATCAAGGAGCGCCGGAACTTGCCTTGCGTCTGCCGGGGCGAGTTTTCTTCACCGTGCCCCGCCGCCGGCCGGATGTGGGCGCGGGCTGCCGGCAGCTCGAGCAGACGCCGCGGAAGTGCACCGAATAGTCCAGGATCTCGAACCCTTCGGGGAGCCGCGCCGGCGGGCGCAGGCCATCGAGAGCCGGGTCGACGACGTCGAGCAAGCGTTCGCAACGCACGCAAACCAGATGATGATGCGGTTCGGTGAATGCGTCATAGCGCACCGCCGAGCCCAGATGGCTCACCTTCTGCACCGCGCCTACGCGCACCAGCGTCTCGAGCACGCGATACACGGTGGTGCGCGATATGTCCGGAAGTCGCAGGCGAACCTCTTCGAAAAGCTGATCCGCCGTCGGGTGATCCTTGCGCGCGACCAGCGCCTCGAGCACTGCCCGGCGCTGCGCCGTCATCGGCAGTCCATGTTGCCGGCACAGCGCCTGGATCTCAACCAACTGAATGGGTGGCCTTCGGGGCACGGCGTCCCTCCTGTTTGGTATTTAATACCATACGATAATAAATGTCAACAAGGCCATGGAGTCGGGTCTGCGGCCGAGGTGTGGCCTGGCGGGCAGGGCGCGCCAGTGGGGTTCCCACGGTCTCGGACCGTATGCTGGGAATCCGCCACTTCGCCGCCAACTCCAGCGTCTCCCACGCTAGGATGACCACAGGGGGGTTTCATGAGCGATATCCGCATCCGTGACGTGATCGAGGCCGACCTCACGATCTTGTTCGCGCAGCAACTGGATCCAGATGCAACTCGAATGGCCGCCTTCCCAGCCCGGGAGCGTGAGGCGTTCATGATGCACTGGAAGAATAAGATTCTGGGAGACGCACGCGTCCAGAAGCAGACGATCCTCTTCGACGCGCAGGTCGCGGGGCACATCGTGAGCTTCGAACAGGGCGAGAAGCGACTGGTCGGCTACTGGCTCGGCAAGGAGTACTGGGGTCGGGGAATTGCCACCCGGGCGTTGTCAGAGTTCCTGGCGCAGGAAACGCATCGTCCGCTCTACGCCCAGGTGGCGAAGCACAATGTTGCTTCCATTCGTGTGTTGGAGAAGTGCGGGTTCACGCATCTTGGCGATGAGCCCCCGCTGCCGGGAGCCGAGGTCGAGGAACTCACGATGGTGCTGACATGAGCGCCGGAAGGCGGCGCGGATTCGACGAGGCGATCAGCGGTAAAGCGCTTTGACGCTGCTCCAGGTGGACCCGGAGATGCTGACGGGCGGCATGGTGACCTCGATGCCGGCGATCATCCACCCCATGTGATCGGTGTTGGTCCAAATGGAGATGCGGTTACTCCCGGTGAGCGAGTCACTGTCGAGCTCGAGCAGGCTGGCGAGGATGCCGAGGTTGCGGTCGATGGGGCCACCGATGATGCTGTCGTTGTAGGCCACCGTTTCGCCGGTGTTGATGGTGTCGTCGAGCACGGTGAAGAGGGAGACCTTCGTCTTTCCGTGTCCCAAGTTTTCGATGTCGGTCGATTCTGTTTCGGTGCCATTCTCACCGACTTGTTGCATGCCATCGACAACCGCCACAATGCGGGTCGGTTCGTTGATATCTTCCCACACGATGGCGAGCGCCACTCCGGCGATGTTGTTGCCTTGATTGACCGAGTAGGTATAGGAAGTCACGCCGGGGACCAAATACGCGCTCACGTCCCATTGATAGGTGTAGAAGACCTGGTTGACGCTGTCGCTTGCTGCCGGCCCGACCGTGCCCAGGTTGGTGCCCGCGAAAGTGGCGTGAAGACCCACGCCGTTGTTGACTTGGCTGGCGTAGAGCGTCGCTTTCACCACCGCGGCCGTCGCGGGTAGCCGCGAAAGGAGCAACGTTCCCGAGGCCACCGGGCTGTTGCCTCCAGCTGCCGCTGCGATCTCCAGTGCCAGGTTGCCGGTCTGCTGGAACGAGGTCACGAGCTCGGCGTGCGCGGCCTCAACGGACAGAACGAGCCCGAAGAGGAATAGATGAGGAGCGAGTCGCATGCGAACTCCCGGCGTCTGGGCGCATCCAGCCGCCTGGGACGGGCAACCGCCATGCCGCTCGTCAAGGACCTTGTTCCCGCAGCCTCTGCCGCAGCTTGGCGAGGTTGATCTCGATGGATTGATGCGAGTTCATCAGCGAGTCGAGGATCTCGCCGCGCGTACGCGCAGACGGGTGTTCGCCGCGCTTGTCTTCGAGGAACGTCCACAAATTCTCGCGCAAATCCTCGGGAAGCGCGGTCTCGAGATACTCGAGCGCGGTGCCACGCAGGATCGCGTCGTCGGTGTGCAGACCCTGGAAGGCGACCTGCAGCGGTTTCTTGTCGAGCGCGAGTGTCAGCACGGTGAACACGTGTTCCAAGCTGCGGTTGGCGCGTTCGCGCAGGTAGTCGTCGACGAATGGTTCGTCGCCCGCGTCGTCCATCCGATCAAGCAGGCGCTGACTTTCCCACACACTGCGATCGACGCGTGTCTCACGCAACGCGATGGCGAAGACGCGATGCCGGTCGATGGGCACCGAAGGATCTTGAGCATGGATGCGGGCGAGCGCGCGTCCGCAGCGGAAGCGCACTTCGAAGCGCGAATCGAGCAGCCCTTGCAGCAGACCCTCGATGACGAGGCGTGAGCGACTCTCGGTCAACAACGGTGGGATGCGGCGGCGAATGGCGAACTCTTCGCTTTGATCCAGGAGGCGATCGACAAGAAACCCTTCGATATGGGGGCGCGCCCGGACCAACGCGCGCACGGCAAACGGGTAGATGGCATCCCAGGCAAGAAGCGGCACCACGTGCGGCGCGAGCTCGGGACCGATCTCTCCGGCATCGAGTGCGGCCGTGACACGTGTGGGATCCCCCGAACGCAGCTCTTCGATGCGGGAAAGCAGCGGATCCTCCGGCCGGGTGCCTGCAGGGTTTGCGTCCGATCCGCGTGGCGCTAGAGCTGAGGAAAGGTCCGAACCGGGGAGAGACGGCAGCACCATGGAACCAAACACCATCGAGTGCGCCATCGGGTCGCCGACCTGTGCCGGGTCGAAGCGGAACACTCCGGACATGAGTCGTTGCTCGAGCTGACGCACGTAACCGCGGCGGAGACGTCCCGCGGCGACGAAGCCGACGATTCCGAGCGCCACCGAGAGCAACAAGATTCCTGGTCCGGCCAGCGCGGCGGGCAATAACAGGAGCAGGCGCAGCAAGCCGCCGCCGACAGCATCGCCTGCACGCTCGCAGCCGACATCGACGATCGCTTTGGTGGCACGTTTGTCACGTGGCGCAACGGGCGTGAACAGCACTTCGTAGCCGGAACGGAACATCGAATTCTGCAGCACCGTTTGAGCACCACGCGCGAGCGCGGCGGAAGCGACACCCGGCACCAGCAGCGCGCCGATGCCGCCGGCGACGATGGCGAACGGATAAGTGGCAACGCGCGCGGTCAGGTTCATGCGTTCCATCGGGATGCGACTGCCGATCCCCTGCACCAGGAAGGTGCCGAAACCGACCGCGGTATGGAAGATGGCGAAGAAGCGCAGAAGCGCCGCGCTCGATTCGATGCTCGCGGTGGCGCGCACCTTGAACGTGTAGTCGAGAAGCGCGGCAGCCGCAGTGGCGACGGCGACGAGCAACGCCAAGTTCCGCAAGTACGGTGTGGATCGGAGCGTGCGCAAGCCCTGGGCCGCGGGCGCTTCACCGTCGCCAGCGGTGCGCGCACGCGCGAGCACGCTTTCTGGCGGCCGCACGCGGAAGAGCGTGAGCCCCGCATAGAGGTGCAACGCCGCGAGCAGCGGCAGGATATAGACAATCGGCAGCTTTGCCGCCACGCGTTCCGCCAGCAAGCCGCCGAGCAAGCCTCCCAGCGTGGCGGCTGCCAGGATCCGACCGATGTGTTTCTTCGCCGAACGCGGATCGAAGCACTCGGTCACCACCGACCAGAAGCCCGAAACGAGGAGCGAACCGAGCGAGGCCACGTGCAAGTAGACGACGACAGCCGCGAGGCGCGGAAACTGGACAGCCAACCCCCACTCGGCCAAAAGCAACACCGCGCTGCCAAGCAACGCACGTGGCATGAGCCACGACGGATCGTGCGCCAGCATCGCGCGCGACGTCATGGCGACCATCACCAGGGTGAAGAGCGCCGATCCAACGAACATGAGCGGCAGTGTCGTCACTGGAAAGCTCGACAAGTACAGTGCGTCGCGAGCCGCCTTGCTGCCGACTTGCTCGGCGAGCATCGCCGCGGCGCAAAACGTGGCGTACAGCGCCGTGGTATCGCTGCCGGAACGCTGTCGCTGTGCGATGTTCAGGGCGAGACTCCCCAGGTTCGACGTCCGCGTTCCATCTTGCCACTTCCACGGGGTTTGCTCACGCACCTTTTTGGCCACGCGGGCTTCGAAGCAACCTGCCAGAGCACACCGAATCGCCCCGACTGGCGAAGCTCGAACTGGTCCGCGCCTGGTTCATCCCCTCGTTGGAGCAAGGAGTATCGAAACGCTCGCCCCACGTGATGATTGTGCCTGCGCGGACTTGCGGCGTTCCGGGGCTGGGACTGCAGCAAAGGGAGATCTACAAGGTGGAAGAGCACGAGATTCGAGTGATTGACATCACGCCGCATGACTAACGCAAGAAGTGAGGTCAAATGAGAGGGTTCCGGTGAGCGAAGCGGGCCTTATGGATACCGTTGGTGCCATTCTTTTGTCGCGTGGTCGGCAAATCCACCCATCAGTCCCCCCAGAATCCCACCGATCGCGCCGAGGCCTGCAACGGGTCCAATTCTGTCTTGGGTGGGGGCTTCGCGGGTTGCTGCCACCCCAAGAAATGCCCCGAGAGTGGCTCCAACAGCAATGCCCCAGAGAGCACTTTTACCCCCATCGCGGCCATACTCCCAAAGTTCGCTGACATCATTCATGACGAGTAACACTTTGCCGGTGCGTTCTGAGTTGATATCCAGCGTCCCGTCGTGCATCTGCACGAACGTTCCCTCATGAAGGCTGCCATCGGCCATCTGCAATCTCAGTACGGCACCAGTTTGCATTTGGAAAACTATGCGGCTCAGCTCATCGGATCGCGTCATTTCCCCCCGGCTAGTCCGCACATCTCCATGTGACGCGTAAGAGGAGAATGCCAAATGAGCGGCTAGCGCCAGATGAATCAACTGCATGCTCGCACACCTCCGATCCCAAGCTCGAAACTTGCGGTGATGTGGCTTTCTGGATCTTCTGGAACACGATGACTTTGGTCTGCAGCGTCTCAAGGGGTGGCTTCATGACACTCAGGTCCGGGTGCGGATCGCGAGCAGTCGGATTTCGGTCATCTCTTGCATGGCGAAGCGGATGCCCTCGCGGCCGAGGCCGCTGTCCTTGACGCCGCCGTAGGGCATGTGATCGACGCGCCACGAGGGGACATCGCCGATCAAGACACCGCCGACTTCGAGCACGTCCCAGGCACGGTGCGCTTTGTAGAGGTCGCGCGTGAAGACGCCGGCCTGGAGGCCGAAGGCGCTGTCGTTGATCTGCGCGAGCGCGGCATCGAAATCATCGAAGCGTGCGAGCACCGCCACCGGGCCGAAGACCTCGTCGCAATTCAGGCTCGCGTCGCGCGGCACGTTCTCGACCAGGGTCGCTTCCAACATGGCTCCAATACGCGTGCCGCCGCACAGCACGCGCGCGCCACGGTCGACCGCGGCACGGATCCAGGTCTCGAGGCGGACGGCATCGGCTTCGGAGATCATGGGGCCGAGGAATGTTTTTTCGTCCTTGGGGTCGCCGAGCACCAAGGCGCGCGTTGCCTGCACGAGCTTGGCGCGAAACGCGTCGTAGATGTCGGTGTGCGCGAGGATGCGCTGTACGGAGATGCAGCTCTGGCCCGATTGGTAGAAGGCACCGAAGACGATGCGCTGCACGGCATCGTCGACATCGGCGTCGGCATCGACGAGAACGGCCGCGTTTCCGCCGAGCTCGAGCGCGACCTTTTTCTTGCCGGCGCGGCGCTTGAGGTCCCAGCCCACTTCCTGCGATCCCGTGAAGCTCAGAAGCGACATGCGATCGTCCTCGACGAGCGGCGCAGCATCGGCGCTGCGGCACGGCAGAATGGAGAACGCGCCGGCGGGAAGATCGGTCTCCGCTAGGATCTCGCCCAGCACCAGCGCACCGACCGGCGTCGCGCTCGCTGGTTTCAGAATGAACGGACAGCCGACGGCGAGCGCGGGCGCGATCTTGTGCGCCGGCAAGTTGAGCGGGAAGTTCCACGGCGTGATGAAGACGCAAGGGCCGACGGGGACGCGTTTCCACATCCCGGTATAGCCTCGCGCGCGGGGGCTGATGTCCATGGGCAGCACTTCGCCGTAGATCCGCACCGATTCTTCGGCGGCGATGCGAAAGGTATCGGCGAGGCGTCCGACTTCGCCACGCGCGTCGCGGATGGGTTTGCCCGCTTCGATGCAGAGAATCTGCGCCATCTCCTCGGCACGCTCGAGGATCCGCGCGACGCAGTGCTGCAGGATGGCTTGCCGCTGGTAGGCAGGCAACCGGCGCATGGGACCTGCGGCGTCCGTGGCGGCGGCGATGGCGGCTTGGATCGCGCCCGCATCCGCCTGCGCGACGCGAAACGCGACCTCACCGCTGTACTTGTCGTGCACCGCGAGATCTTCGTTCGCCGCCACGGGCGCGTTGGCGAGGTAGTAGGGATGGCTTCTCGCCGGCATGCTCGGCCCTTTCACCGCGTGTTGCAAGGCGACGCGATCCGATTCTATCAAGCGTGTCGTGGTTGTCCAGGATGGCGGCGTGAGGCGAGGGCTTGTATCTCGGGTGACGAGTGCTAGAATGCCGGTGTTCGCTGGGGGTGCCCGTTCGCAGGGCTGAGAGCATACCCCTGGAACCTGAACCGGTTCATACCGGCGTAGGGAAGGCGGACCGACCGGACTTCGTTCGGGTCGAAACCCGAAGCTACGGACCTCGGCCGCTCTCCCGTGCGGCCATTTTTATTGGCCGCGGGAGCTTTCGAGACCTGAGGAGTATTGAAATGACGCAGCTCCAAGCAGCCCGCAAGGGCATCGTGACGGCTGAAATGCGCCGCGTGGCCGCGCGCGAGAACGTGACGGCCGAATTCATTCGTGACGAAGTGGCGCGCGGCCGCTTGGTCATCCCCGCCAACGTGCGGCACTTGGCCGGCAGCGGCGGCGCCGAGCCGCGCATCGTGGCCGATGGCACGCCGTTCCACGACATGCCGTACCCGGAAGTGCGCATCGGCCATCCGGGCGCGCGCGGCGACGGGTTCTTCTGGGTCAATCAATCGGTGGCACAGCGCACGGCACAGCTCGAAGATGCGACGTTCATGCAGGGCCAGCGCACGCCGAAGCGGCTCGACCCCATGGGAATCGGCCGCATGATCACGACCAAGATCAACGCCAACATCGGCGCTTCACCGGTGACCAGCAGCACCGGCGAAGAAGTCGAGAAGCTGCGCTGGGCGCAGAAGTTCGGCGCGGACACGGTGATGGATCTATCGACCGGCGGCAACCTCGACGACTGCCGGCAGGCGATCATCGACCATTCGACGGTTCCCATCGGCACGGTGCCCATCTACTCGATGATCGTGGCCAAGCGCCTCGAGGACCTGACCTACGACGACATTCTGAAAACGGTGGAAGCGCAGGCCCAACAGGGCGTCGACTACTTCACCATCCATGCCGGCGTGCTCAAACAGAATCTGCACTTGATCAAGGGGCGGGTCACGGGATTGGTGTCGCGCGGCGGTTCGCTGCTCGCCAAGTGGATGATCCATCACGGCAAGCAGAACCCGATGTACGACATGTTCGACGAGATTACCGCCATCATGCGCGAATACGACGTGACCTATTCACTGGGTGACGGTGTGCGGCCCGGGTGCACGCGCGACGCCGGCGACGCGGCTCAGATCGCCGAGCTCGAGGCGCTGGGAGAGCTGACGCACCGCGCGCGCGCCATGGGTGTGCAGGTGATGGTCGAAGGTCCCGGTCACGTGCCGTTGCACGAGATCGCGTGGAACATGCAGATCCAACAGAAGATCTGCGACGATGCGCCGTTCTATGTGCTCGGCCCCTTGGTCACCGATGTCTTCCCCGGTTACGACCACATCACGAGCTGTATCGGTGCGACGGAAGCGGCGCGCGCCGGCGCCGCCATGCTGTGCTACGTGACGCCGAAGGAGCACGTCGGGCTGCCGAAGGCGCAGGACGTACGCGAAGGCTGCATCGCCTACAAGATCGCCGCGCATGCCGGCGACATCGCGCGCGGCATCCAAGGGGTGCGGCAGTGGGACGACGACATGTCGCGCGCCCGCGCCGCGCTCAATTGGCCGCGGCAATTCGAGCTGGCGTTCGACGGCGACACCGCGCGCGCCTTTCACGACGAGGACCTCGGTGTCGACACCGATTTCTGCGCCATGTGCGGCCACGACTGGTGCAGCATGCGCATCAGCAAGGAGATCGAGGCCTTCGCGAGCGGCAAGGACCCGGAGTTTCAGCCCGAGCGGCGGAGCGCCAAATCCCCCGAGTTGAACGCGGAGGCGCTGAGCATCCTCGAACGCCGCGGCGTCAAGCACAACTGCCACTCCGATGCGGTGCCCGACGCAGAGCAGGCGCAAGAGGTGCAGCGGCATCTGTTGGAAGATCACGGCGTCCCCGTGCCCGAGGTGCGCGAATAGAAACTGAATGGCGCTTGCGAACGTAGGTGTCGCAGCCCGAGTAGGTAAGCGGTGACACGCGAAGGTCGGAGATCCACCACGGGTGTGGCCAAGACTTTCTACGCACGATTCGCGAAAGTCATCATTGTGACGCGAGTTTCGCCACTCGTCGTGTCCTTGCTTCTTGTGTATGCGGTATCTTCGCACGCTGAACAGACGGCCGATGTGGACTCTTCAGATACTTGGGCACTGGCCAAGATCATCGGCGAAGTCGTGAAACCGGGAGCGAAGGTCAAGGTTCTGCGCACCGACGGGACGTACGTCGAGGGCACGTTGGTATCGACCAGGAGGCTCGACCTTCTCGACTCGAGTGATGGCGGAGAGCAGACGGTCAATTTGGGAGCGGTCGACAAACTTTGGGAGATGCGAGTCTCGAAGGCAAAAGGCGAAGCCATTGGCGGAACGTTCGGGTTGATCTTTGGAGTCGCAGTCGGGATTGGATTGGGCCTGGGCTTCAATTCTTATTCCTGCGACTTCAATCAAGACTGCGACGACGCAGATGCAGCCGGGGCGGCTTTGGCCGGGGCCTTTGGAGGAGGGTTGGTTGGTGGAGTCATCGGGTTGATCATCGGGAATCTCGCCTCCACGGGTACTATGAAATGGATGGAGCGATATCCGGTGGATCAGAGCATTGGAAAGTCATACAAATGACCCTGTATCGTACGATTGCTCGCGCCAACCTCTAAGTAAGTTAGAGGTGTCGAGACCCGAGGGGGTCGAGATCATGCGTGGTTTGGTCACGTTCTGCCTTCTGTTTTTGGCGCTCGAGCCGGGCACAGGGCACGCCGTTACCTTGACCCGCGCTCCCTCTATTTGGCTTCAGGTCGAGACGTCGGTTCTCGTCGCTTGGCAAACAAATCTTGCGGCCCCTGGAAAAGTGCTCTACGGCACGACGACTGCGCTCGGGAACGAGACGTCGCACACGGGGAGCACCGTCACCCATGCCGTCACGCTCACCGGACTCGCGCCAGGCACGGTCTACTTCTACCGGGTGGTCTCGGATCCGGACACGCTCACGGATGGAACCGATTGGTTTCGGACGGCACCAGCAGGCCAGGAGCCCTTCCGCTTCGTCGCCTTCGGCGACCTGGGGCGCGCGACGCCGGCGCAGGTCCAGGTCGCGTCACGTGTGGAGGCGCTCGGGGCCGATCTCGCGATTCTCACGGGGGACATCATCTACGAGGCCGGAGAGGCGGTGAACTTCACGCCACAGTACTTCGACATCTACCGGCCCACGATTCGGCGGATCCCGTTCTATCCGAGCCTGGGAAACCACGACGTGGCGACGCTCAATGGCCAACCGTATCTCGACGCGTTCTACCTGCCGAGCAACAACCCGGCGGCGACGGAGCGTTACTTCTCCTTCGATTACAGCAACGCCCATTTCATCGCGCTCGAGTGCGTGACGGAGAACACACCGCAGTCCGCGGCCATGCTCGACTGGCTCGATGCTGATCTCGCCGCCTCGAACTCCCGGTGGAAGTTCGTCTTCTTTCACGTTCCGATCTATTCCAACGGTGGCGTGCATGGGAGCGACACGGTGACGCGAGCACAGCTCGAACCGATCTTCGCAGCGCGCGGTGTGGACGTCGTTTTCCAGGGACACAACCACTACTACACGCGGACCTACCCGATCTCGGCCGGCATGGCCGTGGATGTCGCCCAGGAGCCGAACTACGTCGACCCCGGGGGCCCGGTCTATATCGTCACGGGAGGTGCAGGCCGATTCCTCCACGCTCTCGGCGCGGTCCAGCCCTTCGAAGCTTTCTCGAAGAGCAGCTACCACGTGACGGTCGTCGATTTGGTGGGAGACTCGCTCGCGATGCAGGCAGTCGAACCGAATGGCGCCGTGATCGATGCGATATCGATCGTGAAGCAAACGCCGACGGCGGTGGGGCCATTCACCAACGAACCCGGTGTGGAGAGCATCTGGGTGGGTGCGGCGCGGCCCAACCCATTTGTAGTGGAAACAGAGATCCCGATCACCATCCGCGGCAGCGGTCGCGTCCGCGTCACAATCGTCGATGTGTCGGGCCGCACCGTGCGCACACTCGACGCGGGCAGCCTCGGCCCCGGCGCGCGCGCCGTGCGTTGGGACGGCCGAGACGACCGCGGTGGCACGGTCGCGGCCGGGATCTACTTCGCCCGCGTGCAAGCCGGCCCCACCGTTGGGCAAACGCGGCTCCTCTTCCTCCGCTGATAGACCGATTGGGGAAGTGCCCGCCGCGTCCGTGGTCTGTGGCTACGGTCCGTATTGGAAGATCCGGAGCCCCGAGCTCAGATAGACGTCGTCGCTCGCACTGAGCCAGATCGCAGTGACGCCAATCAGCTCGCTCATCGTCGTCCAGGATTTCCCGTCATAGTGGAGGGTCATGCTGCGCAAGTGGCTCCCTCCGTCAGCTAGCGCTCGACTCGACGAGTGCTGTCTCCGCGCTTCATCACCAGGCCAGGTGCCAGGGAACAGCACGGATGCCTGGGCGGAGCGTCATGGGTTCCTCGACGCGGCAGGCGAGAACGGCGCGGGCACCACGTCCGGCGAGATCGAGCCAGGCGGAGAGGCCATCCGCGTGCCGTGGCGTCGGCGTGGCCGTCGCCTTCACTTCGATCGCGAACAGCTTCCCATCGTGCTCGAGGATGAAGTCCACCTCTTGTCCTGCACTCGAACGCCAGAAGTGGATCGAGGCGTGCCGACCATGGGCTCGAAATGTCTTGAGCCACTCGCCGAGAACAGCGGATTCCGTGAGCGCACCCAGGCTCGGGCCCTGCATCACTGCAGTTCGCGAGTGCAATCCGAGCAGGTAGGTGGCGAGGCCTGGGTCGGTCACGTAGACCTTCGGACTCTTGACGAGCCGTTTGCCGAAGTTGCGGTGGTAAGGCTGAAGCAAATGCACGAGCTGGCTCGCCTGTAAAATCGTCAGCCATTGTTTCACCGTTGGTCCCGAGATCCCGGCATCGCGACCGAGATCCACCATATTGAGGAGGCTGCCGTTACGCATGGCGACGAGCTGCACGAAACGGCTAAATGCATTGAGGTCGCCGACCTGTGTCAGGTTGCGTACGTCGCGTTCGAGATACGTCGCGACATAGGCCGCGAACCAAACCGTCCGATCCATGCGCGGATGCAAGCGTGGCTCAGGAAATCCACCTCGTAGGAGCCAATCGGCCAAGTCGGGGCCACGTCGGCCCCGGACCGCAACCTGTCGCTCCTGGCCCACGTTCCTGCCGAAGACCTTCTGCATCAACAACTCGATGGAGAGCGCGGGCAGGCCTTTCACCTCGCGGGTCGAAAGCGGGTCGAGCTCGAAAATGGCGACGCGTCCTGCGAGGGACTGACTGATCCCGTGCATGAGACCGAAGCTCTGCGATCCGGTGAGGAGCCATTGGCCCGGCCGGCGGTCCTCGTCGATGCGGTCCTTGATGTAGTGCAAGAGCTGTGGGATGTACTGGATCTCGTCGAGGATCACCGGGGGCGCGTGATCCTCGAGGAAACCGACGGGATCTTCGCCAGCGCGGCGGCGAACATCGGGCCGTTCGAGTGAAACGTAGGCGTGGCTGGCGCCGAACTCGCGTCGCAGGAAAGTCGTCTTCCCCGACTGGCGCGAACCAGTGACGAGAACGGCCGGGAACGTGCGCAATGCACGGCGGACCGCGTCGCTCGAGCTGCGAGGTACGTAGCGCACCCCACGAATCTGGACTCGTGCAAATCTAAAGTCAAGTTTTAGATATACATGGTGACGGGTTGCGTTCGGTCCCGTGTCGGCGCCGCAGGGCCACACGCGCGACCTGCTCGATACCGCCACGGCTCCCCGGCCGGGTTCGGGCTTTTCAGCCGGGACCATCCGACGGATCAGGCGCCCGAGGTGCGCGAGTAGGATCTCTAAAAGGTGTCGGGATCCGAGGGCGCGAGATCCACTGGTCTGAACGGGACGAAGGATCGACCCAAAACAGTGAGTCGACGCCGTCCCGGAAGCTCAGACGATCTACCGGCCAACCGCTAGAAAGTCTTGACTAATTCAAATGGTGTCACTTCAGCCAGGATTGGGGACATGAAGCTCTCGATCTTCATTTCGTGCGCGACAAGGAAAAGCGCGAGGTCGATTTCCTCGTCACCCAAGAGAAGAAGCCATGGCTTTTGATCGAGGCCAAACTGTCCAATCCAGAACCCGATCCTGCCATTCACTACTTCGCGCAGAGGCTGGGCGTGAGACACAAGCTCATGATCGTTGCCAATCTCGAGAAATCTGGCATGGCCGCAGACGTGCACGTGCTCGACGCTCCCACATTCCTCGCCACGCTGCCAGTTTGAAGCGACGGTCCGCTCGCGGACAAAGACACCACTCGTCATCATGAAGTTCGTCGAGTCGAACGCTGCGGTTTCGTTCTGGCAGAGCAATCATTCGCAGTGTCCATCCGCTACTGCTCCCGGGCGGGTTCGGGCTTTTCAGACAGGGTCCATTCGGACTACAGTTCAGGTGTGACCAGCGGCAGTGAGGTTCCTGCCGCCGACCTCGAGCTGGGAGTGCGTATGAAAACGATCGTCAACAAGACCGCGCGACCATTGCGTGTGCCGCTGCCAGGCGGCAAGGTGCTGCATCTGGGTCCGAAGAAAACCGGCCAAGTAGCCGACAACGCGCTCGAGCACGCCGGGCTGCGCAAGCTCGTCGAGGCGGGCGATTTGGAAGTGCAAGGTTCGGGCGACGCGGCAGGCGTCGAGGGTGGCGTCGCGCCGCCGGACTCGACACGCGAATCGTCGCAAGGACACGGCAAGTCGAATGCCGTGCGGCGCGGTGGCCAGCGGGGCGCGTGAAACGCGTGCTAGGCCTTGCCAATCCCAGGGATTTGGTGCGCCTGGTTCCCAGGAGGCTAGACCATTAATCCGGAATGGTCCGAGCGCGGTTCCATGGATCGCCCGCTTGCCGGCATCATTGCCGATTATGATGCCGAAGCCGCGCTCGAGAATGCGACGACGATCCCCGCCCCGTGGTATGTGGACTCGCGCGTCTACGCACTCGAACGCCGGAGCGTCTTCGGTGGCTGGCAGATGGTCGGCCGTCTCGACCAGGTGGCGGAGCCCGGGCAGTATTTCACCGCCGAGGTCGCCGGCGAGCCGCTCGTCGTCGTGCGTGGCCGAGATGGCATCTTGCGCGCGTTCTTCAATGTCTGCCGTCACCACGCCGCGCAGGTGATGACGGAACCACAGGGGCACGCGTCGGTGTTGCGCTGCCCCTACCACGGCTGGACCTATTCTCTCGCAGGCGAGCTCAAGGGCACACCCGACTTCGACGGCGTATGCAACTTCGAACACAGCCGGAATGGCCTCGTGCCGGTGCGCCTCGAGACTTGGGAGCAGTTCGTGTTCGTGCACATGAACGAAGCTGGCGGTTCGCTGGCGGAGTTCCTCGGTGATTTGGCCGAGCGCGTTCGGCCGCTCGCAATTGGCCGCATGCGCTTCGTCGAGCGCCGCATCTACGCCTTCGATTCGAACTGGAAGGTGTTCGTCGACAATTATTTGGACGGCGGTTATCACATCCCCTTCTTGCACAAGGGGCTCCACAGCGTCTTGGAGCTCGCCGAGTACCGGATCGAGCCCGGCGCGCGCTACTGTCTGCAGTCGAGCCCGGTGCGGGATTCCGGGCGCGACGCCCAGACCGCCGCGGTGCGGAAGGGCAAGCAGGCCTACTATTATTGGCTCTATCCCAACTTCATGTTCAACTGGTACGAAGGAGTGATGGACACCAACCTGGTGCTGCCGCTCGGCGTCGATCGTACGCTCGTTGTGTTCGATTTCTACTTCAACGACGTCGAGGGGGACGCGGCAGAGCGCAACCGGGCCAGCATCCAGATCGGCGAGCGCATCCAGGACGAGGACACCGGCATTTGCGCCTCGGTGCAGAAAGGACTCGGCTCGCGCGCTTACAAGGCGGGCCGACTCTCCGTGCGCCGCGAGGCCGGCGAGCACCTGTTCCATCGCCTGCTCGCAGCAGATTTGAGGGCGGCGCTCGCCGGTCGGAGCCCGGAATAAACACGGGAACATGTGTCGCCCGGTGCGATCCGGGCAATCCGGCGGGTCGCTTCGCGCCTGGTATTGACGCACCCTCGTCGTGACGAGCACAATCTCGAGTGCCGTACAACATGTAAAGAAGCAGAGCGTACTCCACGCTCGAAGCCCGGCCATGACTGGGTGGGCTGGCTCGCGTCGATGGGAGAGGTCGTCATGAAAAAACGGCCGCTACGAGGTTGCATGGAGTCCGGGCCGTGACGGCGCGGGACGCGCTGCGAGTGGGGTGTATTTTGCTCGGCTCGGCGCCGGGGTCTTCGTGACGCCTCAGCGTGTGGTCGTCGTTCACGCGCCGGAATGACGCGCCGCATCTACATTCGAGAGTAGGACGCGGCTTGCCATACCTTCTTTCCCGGTTTTTCCCGGCTGGGTTTCGATCAAAGTCGCAGCAAGGATAGCCGGGCAGACTGAAGCAGGTGCAGGGAAAGCTCGAGTGGCGGAAAAGAACCTCCATAGGCAGGCCGGAACGACACCGACTGGGAGGAAGCCATGCTCACTCGAGGCGTTCCACGTCGCCTGGACCGGCAGCCAGGCGCTCCAAGCGTGCGCGCTGGAATCGCGGCACTTGCCGGCGCCTTTCTCCTTCTCGCTCCCCTGTCCAGTGCGTTCGCGTACATGGCGATCCTGCGTCAGAGCGAGAGTGCGGGCGGCTTCATCGAGGTCGACGACCGGCACGGCTCGACGGTAGCGGCGGGCGACTTCAACGGCGACGGATTCGACGACCTGGCCGTGGGTGCGCCGCTCGAGGATCTCGTCATCGACGGCGTGGTGACGTTGAACACCGGCGTCGTCACCGTCAACTATGGTTCCCCGTACGGGATCACCCATCTCAACGCCGAGTATCGCTTCGCGTCCAACTCCAACGGCGTGAGCCGGGCCGACATGCACTTCGGGTACGCCCTCGCTGCCGGCGACTTCGACGCCGACGGCTTCGACGATCTCGTCGTCGGCGCGCCCGGCGCGACCATCGGCGGCGCGGCAGAAGCCGGCGAGTTTTTCTTCATGCACGGGGCCAGCACGGGGCTGCTCAATGGATTCCCGCTCACGCAGGAGGCGTCCGGCGATGCGAACGAAGCCGGCGATCGCTTCGGTTCCGCCTTTGCCGTCGGCGACTTCGACGGCGACGGCGTCGACGACCTCGCTGTGGGTGGTCCGGGTGAGGACGGTGGCGCCGGCGCGGTCTTCTTCCTGCTCGCCGATCCCGACGGCGCCGACTTGTGGGGCACGACGGGCTGGTTCAAACAGTCCACACTTGGTTTCGCTGACTTGCCGGATGACGCCTTCGGCGCAGTTCTGACCGCTGCCAACGTCTTCTCGACAGCAGAGGAAGATCTCGTCGTTGGCGCGCCTTACCGCGATCTCGGCATCGTGCCGGACGCGGGCTCGATCTATCTCATCAAGGGAAGTCCATCCGGGCCGACGGCCGACGGCTCGCAGCAGTACTCCGCCGGTACCTTCGGCGGCACACAGGAGGATGGTCTCTTCGGCTTCTCGCTCGCTGCGGGGACTTTCATGGCCGCTGGCAGTCACGTGGCTCTCGCCATTGGGGAACCCGGACGGGATCTCGGCGGTGTGATCGGGGCAGGTCGCGTGATCGTCGTCCCCGGCGACGATGGCAGTCCCGACTGGGGCTCCCGGGTCCAGCTCGATCGGGGCGCGTTCCCGGTTCCCGAGCGCTTCGGCGAAACGCTCGCTTCCGGTGACTGGAACGCGGGCACCGACGCGAGCGACGACCTCGCCGTGGGCCTGCCCTCTTGGGACAACAACGCGCTGGACGACGCCGGCCGGATCCAGCTGTTCTTCGGCCGAGCAGCCGGACCACAACTCTCGAACTCCATTGTCTTCAATCAGAGCGATGTGAGCGACGACAGCGATGCCGACGACGAATTCGGCCGGTCCCTCGCCTTTGGTTTCTTCGACGGCTACGGACGCGCGAACCTGGCGATTGGAGCGCCGGGGCAGGACGAGGGCTTGGATTCGCTGGAAGAAACTCCTCTGGTGCAGGACGCCGGCTGTGTCTTCGTGCTCGCCCCGTGGCGGCAAGTCTTGAATCTGGTGAGCCGCAACGCCGTGATGTACACACGCGGCGATTCGCTGATCTACGCGCAGCGGCCTTTCGACCGGGTGCGGCCCGCGAGCACGACCAAGGTCATGACAGCGGAGCTCGCACTCGAGGCCAATCTGGGGGCGGTCTACACGGTGCCTCCTTGGATCGAAAGCGATGTCGGTGGCAGCAAGCCTTTCGACCTGGAGCCGGGGGAGGAGGTCGGTCTCCCGGTGCTGCTGTACGCCATGATGATGGTGTCGGACAACGGCGCTGCCTACGGCATTGCCGACGTCGTCTCGTACGATGGCGGAGCGGCTCCGCTCGCAGTTTGCGACTTCGTCGATGCGATGAACACTCGGGCCGGCGTCCTCGGGATGGCGAGCACCGTCTTCAGCAATCCGCCCGGCCGGGACGATCCCACAGGCGACTGCGGCGACCATTTCTCCACCGCCTTCGACATGGCCGAGCTTGCCAAGACCGCGGTGTCCGATCCAGCCTTCCGTCTGATCTCCTCGACGGAGAAGCTCTTCGTCGCGCGCAATCTGTTCCGCGACGACGTGTCCGTCACCGAGATCGACACGCTCTTCAACTCTTGTCTCGAGTCGGTCCGGGATTTCGTGCCGGAGACAGTGCTCGCCAAGACGGGAACCACGGGCGGTGCGGGGAAGTGTTTGCTCTTCGCGGCAGGGGATACGATCTTCGCCGTCGGCGGACTCTACGCGATGCCCGATTCTTACAACGACCGGTGCGGCACCAAGACCGCGGACCTCATCAACCTCGGCCTCACGTTGGTCGGGCCCGAGCTGTTCGACACACTCCCGGGGAAGATCGACGGGGCAGCGGGCGGTGAATGGCGGTCGGCGCACACGCCAGCCAGCCTCTCGGGCGTGGACTCGAACGACGACCTCATCCTCATGTTGAGCAACCTCAAGACGCTCGAGGATTCGCTCTACGGCGGGGCAACGGAGATCGAGGTGGACTCCGATACGACGAGCGTGACCGTCTGCCAGCAGACCGGTACGAACCCGGCTGCACTCGACTTCGAGCTGACCCGCGGGTCGCTCTTGATCCTCGCCCCAGGCGCGACCGCCTTCTATCGCGCGCAGGCGATCGGCGCGCATTCTGGCTTCCGGATTTGGAACACCGGCAGGGACGCAGTGACCGTCGACGTCGAGCTCACGCATCCGGTCCTTCACGCCAGCTTCATCCTGGCACCAGGTCAGAACACCTTGTTGCCGTCGTATCCGGGACCCTGGGTGAACGGGTTCGAGCTCACGATCACGAACCTCGGCCTCGCGCCGGCTGTCCTCGAGGTGGAGGAGCTGGGGTACGGCTACCCGCTACTCACTCTTCTGCCCGGCGCAACGAACGCCTATCAGGTGATGTTCACCCACAGCCCAGAAGTGCAGCCCTTCGGCCTGCACGTCGCGACGGCTGGCCATGATGCGAATCCGGGGAACACAGTCCAAGTCATCGTGCGTGGGCGCGGCGAGGCAACGCCCGTCGACGCACCGAATCTCGGGATCGACAAAGAGCCTCGCTGGCGGTTCCGGGCGCTCCCACCGCAGCCCAATCCCTTCTTTGCGCAAACGGCGCTGCGCTTCGCTCTGGCGCGCGACGGGCAGCTGAGCGCGACGGTCGTGGACGCAGCCGGACGCGCCGTTCGCCGGCTCGATGCGGGGCGTGTGCCGAGAGGTGAAGGAAGCCTGCAATGGGACGGCAAGGATGAACGCGGCAGAGCCGTTGCCCGCGGCGTGTATTTCATCCGCTTCCAACTCGACGGACAGCCGGCGGGGCGCGCGCGGGTGATCCGCGTGCGATAGCGTCGTTCCACGCGGCCGCGACGCAGACGACACTGACCAATAATCATGATGGTATGATGATACCATCATGGTGCGAACGCAGATTCAACTGACGGAACAACAATACCGACGTCTCAAACGGTGGGCAGGCCGCCGCGGCATCTCACTGGCCGAGGCCGTGCGCCGCTGTGTGAGCGAGCATCTGGCAAGCGAAGGAACGAGCGGACAAAGGGCGGCTCTGCACAGAGAGGCGCTGGCCCTCGTCGGGAAATACTCCGACGCAGACAGCTCGACGGTTGCGCGCGAACACGACGATCATTTGGCCAAGGTTTACCGAAAGTGAGCGTGTTCGTAGATACGTCGGCGCTGCTTCAGCACCGTTTCGGGCTCGAATCCGTCCGAGACTTGCGGGAAGGGATTATCCCTTTGCTCCGTGTTGTTTGGATTCATGAAGAGCTGCACCTGGCCGCGTTGGATACGTTGCTCAGAACGGACCGTCGTGGCTTGAGCTTGGTCGATTGCACGAGCTTCGCGCTGATGGACGCAGAAGGGATCCGCGACGTCCTCGCTCTCGATCGGGACTTCGCCGAGCGCGGTTATCGGCTGATCCCGCCGGATCGACATTCCTGAACAGGCCGGCGCTCAGCGCGAGGACTCGAGGCCGAGGCGCTCGAGGGCGCGGGCGGCCTTGTCGTTGGCTGGGTCGAGCTCGAGAGCGCGTTTCCAAGCCACGACGGCTTCGTCGCTTCGGTGCATGTCGTAGAACGCGTTCGCCAAGTTCGACCATGCGGCGCTGGCGTCGGTGGCGCGCTCGGTGGCGCGCTCGTACATCTCGACCGCTTGCTCCAGCTCGCCGCGTCGGTGGTACAGGTAGCCGAGATTGTTGTAGACCTGGCCGGCACTGGGGCCGAGCTCGAGCGCCTTCTTGAAGGCTTCGAGTGCGTCGTCGTCGGAGTGCATCTCGGTGTACGAAAGCCCGAGATTGTTCCAGGCCTCGGCGAGCGTCGGATCGAACTGCAAGGCCTTCTTGAATTTGTCCACCGAGGTGTCGTACGCGCCCTCGTGATAGGCGAGCACGCCGGCATTGTTGAGTCGGCGCGCTTCCTCGCGGCGCTCGCGCTCGAGGAGCGCCTCGGAGAAGGAACGTTGTTCCACCAAGAGATCCTCGGCATGGCGTGACGAAGTCGTCAAGGCTGCGGCGGCTGAGGCGATCTCCTGCGCGTGACCGGCGAGCGCGAGCAGCGACTGCTGCAATTCCTGTCGCAGGCCACTCATGTTCTGGTTGTCTTCGAGCACGCGCTGCAGACTGCGTTCGAGCTCGGCGCTCGACGCGCTCGAGTTCTGCGCCATCAGCTGCTCGAGCCGCGCGCGTGAGTCGCTGGCGTTGGCGTCGAGAATCTGTCGCGTTTCCTCGAGGCTCTCGTGCAAGGCGTGCCGCGAGTCCTCGCGGGCCTCGGCCACCGCGGCCAGGGTGCTCTCGATGGCGCCGCGCGACAGGTCGGCCTCGCGCCGGGCGCTGTCGATGTCCGCCCGCGTTTGTTCGATCGCGGCGCGTGTCTCTTCGATGGCGCTGCGCGCGCCCTCGACTTCGGCTCGCGTCTTGACGATCTCGGCTTGCAATGTGGACGCCGTGCCGCCAAGAGCGGATTGCAGCGCTTGGTCGAGAGCGGCGACGCCGCTCTGCAAGTCACCGAGGCGCTCCTGCAGTAGATTCCCCAGCTCCGGCTCGGCGCTGCGGGCTTCCTCGACGCGCCCGAGCAGCTGCTCGATGCGACCGGTGAGCGCGCCTTGTTGACGCGATTGCTCCCCCTCCAACCGCCGGAAGCCACCGATCATTTCCGTCAAATTCTCGCGCTGGAGCGACCACACTTCTTGCAGAACGGAACCCATCGTCGGGCCCTCGGTATCGCCGTCGTGGAAGAGCAGGGCCCTGGCATTGGCCTCCGCGGCGGGCGCGCCCGCGAACCCCGCGTCGAACAGGCGGTCGAAGCGGCAGCCGCCGGAATGGAAGAAGCGACAGGGCTCGCCCAGACACTCGAGGCTGGATCGCGGTGCATCGTCCTGATCCTCGAGCGCCCAGAGTTGTGTCGAGACGACCGGATCGCTCGCCGCGTCGGGGTTGGAGGTCCGTGTGATCTCGAGGCGCGGCGTGCTCGGGGGTGTCGGGCGCAGCAAGGCCGGCCCGCGTTGCGGAAGCGAAGCCTGACCGGCCACCAGGAATGGACAGATCTTCATGATTCCTCCCGAAGCGCGCTCGCCGCGGCGAGCGCCCAACGCCGTGTCACGGCGGACCGAGGTTCGTGCGCTTTTCGAGGACCAAGGCGCGTGGCTCGAGACACGCATGCAAGTGCAACTGGTACGTCGCCCGCGCGCGCTCCTGAGCGGCCTTGAAGTCGGGGAATTCACCGAGCAGCCGCAGATAGAGCACGTGGGCTTCGCCGAACCGACCGAGCTGTTCGTGACACCTGGCTCCCAGGTACAACACGTTGCGGCGCAGCTCAGCGTCAGGAACCTGCATGAGGTTGATGCTACGGGTGACAGCGGCAGCCAAATGCGGCTGGTCGGCGTCGGAGTAGCTGCGAGCCAACAAGTAGCGTCGCGCCGCTTCCATCTCTGGCCCATCGGCGGGGAAGCTGAGCGCTTCACGTGCGGCAGAAAAATCGCGTGACAGGAGCGAGAGCCGCGCAAGCTCGAGTCGTGCCCGCAAGTTGCTCGGCGCGCGCGCGCTCGCCTCGTGCAACTGGTCGATCTTTCTCTGCAGTCCTTGCGCGTTCAGACGCTCGAGGAAGTCGTAGGCCTCGCGACCGGCGCTGCCGGACTGGAGGGCCGCGGCGAGGATCTCCTTGCCCTCGCTGACGCGGCCGAGGTCGACGTAGAGCGAGGCGAGAAGCAGGCGCGCCTCGTGGGCGCGCGTCCCTTCCGGAACGCGGAGCAGGATGGCGATCGCTTCCTCGAGTTCGCCCTTCTGTTGCAGCTGCAGGGCGAGGTCGAGCGCGGCGCCACCATCGGTGTCACCACGCGCGACGAGAGTTTGCAAGCGCGCGATGACCGCCTCGGTCGCATCCGCATGCTCGGCGCGAAAGCGAGCCAGCGCCGCATGCGCCTCCTGCCAGCGTTCCGATGCCAGCAGCGTGTCGATCTCGAGGAGAGCGAGGGCTTCCGTCGCGTGCGCGCCGACTTCCGCCAGCGTCGCAAGCACCAGATCGCGTGCGGCGTCATCGCGCTCCAGCAGCTCACGCATGCGTGTCTCGCCGCGCGCTGCGTTGCCGCTACGGATCTCGAGAGCCGCGAGCTGACAGACGATCCATTCCACTTCGGGGAAGCGCTGCAAGGCGGACTCGAGCAGCTCGAGGCGATGTTCGGCGGTGGCGCCGGACTCTTCGATGGCGCGGCGAACGCGCAGCAGTGCTGCATCACGCTCGCCTTGCACGAGCAAGATGTCCCACAGCACCCGATGCGCTTCCGGCATCGGTGCGGTGGTGAGCAGGGTTTCGAGCGCGCCAACCAGTTGCGCACGCAGCGGTGGAAAGCGCCGGCCAAGCTCGGCCAGCAAGCGGCACGCACGGCGTTCTTGCTTGCCCGCCATGAGCGCGCGGGCGAGTGCCATCCCCGTCTCCGGATTCTCCGCATCGCGATCCCACTCGACTTGGAGATTGAGAAGGATTTGCGCTCCCAGCTCCGGGGCGATCTGCAGCGCCTGATTGAGCAGGGCGACGCCGCGCGCACGTTCGCCGCGACGCAGCCACAAGGCGCCCGCGAGCGCCAGCGCCGGACCATGGCCCTCGAGAGTTTCGGCGTGCTCACGCAGCGCTTCGAGGACCAGATCGACGAGCATCTGATCGAGACGCACCGCCTCGGAAAGCAAGGCGACAGCTTCGGCACCGTACCCCTGCACACGCAAGAGCGCGTGTGCGAGCACGTAGCGCGCGTGTCCGAGCTGTGCATCCAGCGCGACGGCGCGGCGCAGTTCGGCGATGACGCGATCGAGTGGTATGTCGCTGCAACGCAAAGCGCTGGCGAAAGCACTGGTGGCAGCGCTCACCTGACCCGTTTCGAGGTGAATGCAACCGAGCGCGAGGTGCAGGAAGCCTTGGGCGTCCGGAGATACGCTCTGGGCCGCACGGTGACAGAGATCGCGCGCATGGCGCTGCCGGTTCGTATCCAGCAAAGCGAGCACAATCGGCCGCCACACGCCATCGTGTTCCGGAGCGCTGGTGAACAAGCGATCGGCGCCACGGCAGATGCGGTCCGCAGCCTCCGGCTCGGCGCGCAACGTGCGGGCAAAATACTCGGCGCTCGAGACCCACTGGCCGCAGTCGAGCATCAGCTCGGCCGCTAGCTCCAGGGCACGGGGGTGTTCGCCACGCCTCTGCAGAAATGTGTCCAGTGCGGCGAGCGCCGGTTGGCGCAGCTCCGGTTCCTCGGCCACGAGCACCGCGAGATCGCGCAACATGGCCTCGGCATCGCCCTGGGCCAGGCCCGAGCATACGAGCGCCAAGCGCATGGCCGGGGGCAGCGGCACATCGGCCAGCGCGGCCACCAGTCCGGAGCCCAGTTCGGGGCGCTCGCGCAGCAATTCTTCCATGCAGCGCGTGAAATCCAGCACTCGCGTTCCTGGAGAGGCATGGTAGTGCGACACGGCAGCGCGTGCCTCGTCACTGTGGCCGAGATCCACCGCCGCCTCGACGAATATCATCAATAGCTCGGCGGAGAGCCCGAAACTCGCGGCAATCCTGGCGGCGAGCTCGTACAACACCGCGGCAGGTGCCTGCCGCGTTTGCCGCAGCCGCAGCAAGGTCTCTATCGCCTCGCGCGGTAGCTGCATGTCCACCAGCAATCCCACGAGCAATTGGCCGAGCGTCACGCTCTCGGGCGTGCGCTGGTACGCGGCCTCGAGATCGCCGCGCACCGTGGTGTTCCGAGCGGGATCGCTTTCGAGCGCACGCCGGAAGAACTGCACAGCTTCCTCATGGTGCCCGAGATCGAGTGACAGTCGCGCGCGCAGCAGGTTTGCGTCGGCATCTCGAGGCCTTTGCACCAGGATCTGGTCGACGACGAGGAGATTCGCAGCAGCATCCCCGCCGGTCTGGCGGGTCTCTTCCAGCTCGCGAACGGCGCGATCCACGTCACTCGTTCCCACCAGCACACGTGCGTACAGTTGTCGCAACTTCTCGGTGGCGTGCGCGGCGTCGGGGACAGATTCCAGCACCGCCCGCACCGCGGCGTTCGCCCCGTCCCCTCCCTTGCAGAGTTCCTCGAACACCGCAAGAGCGGCGTCATGCTGCTGCTCGAGCAGCAGCATCCGCGCGTGAACCGGCAACAGCGGCGGACTGTGTGGCGCACCCCCGAGCCAGCGCAGGACGCGCGCGCGCGCTTGCGCATCGCCGGCCACGGCACTCCACTGCTCGGCGGCGCGTTCGAACTCCTGAACGCTCGCGTAGCAGCGACCGAGAACGCAGCGCAGCTCGTTGCAATCGCTCGCCGTCTGAAGTTCGAGCCGGCACAAGTGTCCCACGGTTTCGGTCTGGCGCCGATCGGTGTCGAGAATCCGATCGCAGGTATCGGCCATGTCGCTCCGGCGGCCGAGCGCCGCCAGCACCAGGACTTCCGCTAGCATGAACCCGCACACGCGGGCGTCGTAACGGCGATCTCCATCCGGTGTGTCTTGACGCAGCGACTGGGTCTTGGCGCGGAGCTTCGCCAACAGCTTGTCCAGATCCTTGACGTCGAGTGCACGCACGGTGTCGCGCGCCTTCTCGAAGTCCGGCTGACTGAGATAGGTGTCGAAGAGGAACTCGGCCAGTTCCAGCGGGTGCGTGCGCTCGAATTCCTCCTGCGCCAGCTGCAAGATTTCCGCGCGCGCGTCCGGACACCGCCGCAGCGCACCACGCAGGATGGCCACGCTTTCGACGATGCGCCGCAGCTGGAAGCACAAGCTCGCGGCCTCACGCGCCAGCAAGAACTCCTGTGGCTGCTCGGTGAGCGCCTCTTTGAGCCGCACCAGCGCGCGTTCGTCGTGACCGCGGATGCGATCTTGTTCGACCTTGCGCAGAATCTTTTCGACGGCCGACAACGGTTCCTCCCGGACGCGACCTGGAACACCGGGCTCCTGACTTGCGAAAGCCGTACCGGATCGACACCTGGCGCCATTCGACTGTCGGGGAAGGAATTGGACCTACCTGCAGCGCGTTGCATGCCTGACGCAGCGCGGATGACCGGCGTGCGCACGGTGGACCGCGCCGGGTTTCCGGTGCGGGCGGGGGGTCCAGGGTTGTTGTGGATCGGTGGCTCCGTTACAGTGCCGTGGCAAGTTTCTGCACATGCGGTCCGCGGGCGTGTCGGCGCAGAGGGAGCGGCAATGACTTTCCAGCCGGATAGCAGGCGGATTCGCAGAGGAGTTTCGGCGCCTGACATCGCGTCGGGTTCCGCCTGCACCGTTCCGGACTACGACAGCTTCGCGCGGCTGCATCGGTTGGGCTCGTCACTGCCCGTGGCGTGGGATCGCCCGGATCCTGGCTGGGACCCGCTGGCGTTGGCCGAGGCGTTGCCGGCCACGGCCACGTTGATGCTGCTCGAAACCCCGGGTGGCCCTCCCGATCTCGAGCAGCGCACGTTCCTCGCCTGGAACCCCGAGCGCGAGTTCATCCTGCGTCGCGGCACTCTGGAGATCACGACGCCCGGGCGTAAGACGGTGCGCAAGCGTTGTCCGGCGCCGCTTCCCATGTTGCGCCAGGAATTGCGCGCCGCCGGCGCGTGCGCCGTTCCCTATGGAGATGGCTGGAACGGTGGACTCGTCGGCTACGTGGGTTACGACTTCAAGAATCACCTGGAAAGTCTCCCCGATCGCGTGCGCGACGATCTCGGCACGCCGGAGTTGCGCTTCGGGTTCGTGCGACGGGTGGTGTCGTGGGACCACGCCGCCGGCCGGGTGCGCCTGCGCGTCAATTTGAAATGCGCGTCGAAGCGAGTCATGGACGACTGGAACCGCGCGCTCGCAGCGCTGGAAATGCTCGAGGACGAGATCGGTCGCTTGAGCCAGAAATCACACGACGTGGCCGAATCAGTGAATCGCAGCCAACGCGAGGCAGCGAGCGCGCGCGCAGCCATGATCTCGGCGCTGCACAGCAACCTCGATCGCGAGGCGTACGATGCGATGCTGGCGCGCGCGCATGCACACATCCTGGACGGCGACATCTATCAGGCCAACCTGTCGCACCGCTTCGAGACCCGCTACGCCGGCGATGGTCTCGATCTCTACCGTCGGCTGCGCGCGATCAACCCGTCGCCGTTCGCCACCTACATGCGGTTTTCCGATCACGTGTTGGTGAGTTGCTCGCCAGAGCGGTTGGTCAAGCTCGAAGGTCACCGCGTGACGACACGACCCATCGCGGGCACGCGTCCGCGCGGGGATTCCGGCCGCGCCGACCGCGCGCTGGAGCGCGAGCTGCTGGCGAGCGAGAAAGAGCGTGCCGAGCATTTGATGATCGTCGACATGGCGCGCAACGACATCGGGCGCGTGTGCGAGCTCGGCAGTGTCGAAGTCGAACGCTTCATGAACGTCGAGCGCTACTCTCATGTCCGCCATCTGGTGAGCAATGTGGTCGGCCGCTTGCGCGGTGATCGCGATGCCTTCGATCTGCTGGCGGCGGTGTTTCCGGGGGCCAGCATCACCGGGGTTCCCAAGATCCGCTGCATGCAGATCATCGATGCGTTGGAAACGGTCCGCCGCGGTGTGTACACCGGCTCCGCCGGTTACTTCGGTCTCGACGGCAGTGCCGATTTCAACATCCTCATTCGCACTTTTTTCTTGCAGCGCGGATGCGCCTATTTCCACGTCGGCGGCGGCATCGTCGCCGACTCGAACGCCGACAGCGAGTACCAAGAAACCCTGGCGAAGGCGCGCGCGTTGCTCGAGGCGCTGTGGGCCACGGCCGGCGCGCGTGCCGAGAGCGCCCGCACCGGCGACACCGCGCATGGCGGGACCCCCAGTGCCGCGATCGTGCCGCATCGGCCGGCTGCCGATACGACCGCCCGCGCGCGCCCGCGGTCCGTGCGCGCCCAGCTCGCACCCAGTGCGCGGCGCAAGCGCACCTCGGGGGGACGGCGGAGGTAGGGCCGTGCACAACGGCTCATACGTCATCCTCGATGGCGATCTTTTGCCGCGCGATGCGGCGCACATTGGCATCGACGACCCCGGTTTTTTGCTGGGCGATGGCGTGTTCGAAACACTGCGGCTCTACGGCGGCGTGCCCTTTCTCATCGATGCGCACATGCAGCGACTCGCCGTCTCGGCGGACGCGGTACAAATCGAGATTCCCTGGAGCCACGAGCAGCTCATCGACCAGATCACCGTTCTCGTCGAGCGCAACCAAGTGCAGCGCGCGCCGGGCAGAGTGCGCGTCACCGCGACACGCGGGCTCGGCGGTGGGTCGGACTCCACTCGCGCCACAGTGCTGGTCACCGCCGATCCCTACGGGCCCCCGGTGGAATCCGCTTACAGGATCGGCGTCGACGTGGGCACCGCCGCACACGCCAGACACGCGCATCCGCTGCATGCGATCAAATCCACCAGTCAGCAGTCGAACCTGCAGCTCCGGCGCCAAGCGCGGCAAGCGGGTCTGTTCGAGATGTTGGAATGGAACGATGCCGGTGTCCTGGCCGAGGGCAGCACCAGCAATGTCTTTGCCGTCGACGCCGACGGCGTTCTCCACACGCCATTGCCGAGTGATGGCTGCCTGCGCGGCGTGACGCGCGATGCGGTGCTGGAAGTCGCCCGCGGGACGGGCATCGTCATCCGCGAAGGTCATGTGACGCGGGTGCGAGTCGAGTCGGCACGCGAGATCTTCCTCACCAACAGCTTGATCGAGATCGTGCCGGTGCGCCAATTCGACGGCCGCATGGTCGGATCCGGCGCCCCGGGCGCAGTCACACGAGCACTGCACGCGGCCTATCGGTCTTTGACGGGCGAGCTCCGCGGGACGTGATCGGAGTCACAGCACGGGCCGACCCACTGGGCCGGCCCGTGCACGCATCCTTGAGACCGAGGAGGATCTCAGTCGATGGAGTCGCCTGGGTCACGAGCCGAGGCAGGTGCGACCAGGACAGCCATGAACGTGCGTGGACTCTCGTTGCCTGCGACATCGATGGCCGTGACGGCGTATCGGTAGCTCGCGCCGAGGATCACGTTCTCGTCCACGAAGGTCGATGTGGTGACCACGTCCAATACCACCGCGTCGACACGGCTGCTGCCGCGCTTGGTCGAGCCGGAAGCGTAACGAGCTTCGGATCGATAGACGCGGTAGCCGGTGAGATCGGGCTCGGTGCCCGGGTTCCAATGCAGCGACACGTTCGGGCTCGACCCGACGTGCACGTAGGCTCCGAGTTCGGTCACGAGGGCAGGTGGAACGCTGTCCTCTGGTGCCAATGGTGAGGAAGTGTCGTTTCCACAGCCTGCGACGCCCGTCACGGCCGCAAGAGCGATTGCGACCCAAAGATTCATTCGACGCAACATTGGATTCCAACCTCCTGTTGGGCCGCACGATTCGGCATCCGAGCCGGCCCGTGGTGCCTGCGTCCGATCGATTGGTCGCATTGGGCAAATCCACGTCGTGCTTGGCGTCGTGCGCGAAGGCGTCGAGACGGCAGGTCCTGGAACCTGCAGGAGCGATCTCGAACTATGTGACGACGACTTCCACGCCATTGCAACGCACATGCCGCGGCTGTCCACACACTGTCGGGAACCGAATGGAGCTTTCTCGACGGAAGAAGACCGGCGTTCGCGGGACGGCTCGGTGTTGTTTCAGGGCTCCACAGGCCAGAGCAGGCTTGGGGCTCTGCGACGCTCCAGACGCTTCGAGCCGGCACTTTGCACCGGTCGACGGGAGGGATCGCGGATATGCCTCGGTAACTCGCTGTGGCGTATGATCTTGACAGTCACGACGAGGCCCGCTAGAGTGGCGATGCATCCTCGAAGCTGTGTGTGGTGTCCGAACGGTTCGTGGAGAGATCTCAATGACCAAGGCAGAGATCGTCGAGGACATTGCCGCCAAGACCGGACTGACCAAGAAGGAGATCGCCGAGGCCGTCGATCAATTCCTCAAGACGGTGTCGGACGCGCTCGCCGAGGGCAAGCATTTGGAGATTCGCGGGTTTGGCACCTTCAAGGTCAAACAGCGCAAGGCGCGCGTCGCGCGTAATCCACGCACGGGTGATCCTGCGCCGGTCCCAGAGCGGCGCGTGCCCGTGTTCAAAGTCTCCAAGGAACTCAAGGACTTGGTCGCGTCGCGACGGTGAATTGCGGCTGTGCGTCGCGGCAACGGGCGCACCTCCGGCCCAAACTTGGGCAAAGCCCCGTTTCCGCGGAGGATCGGTTTGTACGCCTGCGTCCTCCGGTGGCTGTTACCGGTGTCATGCGTCTTCTTCCTCAACGCCAGGGCCAGCGCAGCCGAGTCACTCACTCTTGCGGAAACCTATCGCGACCAAGCCGCGCAGCTCGTGGGTGCGGCGCTCACCAGCGATCACGCCTACGCGCGTCTGTCGGAGCTGTGTGACGGCATCGGGCATCGACTGAGCGGATCGAAGCAGCTCGACCTCGCGATCGAATGGGCGGCAGCCAGCATGCGCGCCGATGGCCTGGATGTGCGCTTGCAACCGGTGCGGGTGCCACGTTGGGTACGCGGGCGCGAGAGCGCTGAAATGCTGGAACCACGCGTCATGCCGCTCGCCATGTTGGGACTGGGAGGAAGTGTGGGGACGCCGAAGCGCGGCATCACCGCACCCCTGATCGCCGTGAGCAGCTACGACATGCTCGATGCACTCCCGGACAGCGCCGTGCGTGGCAGGATCGTGCTCTACGACGTGCCGTTCACCAGCTACGGCGAAACCGTGAAATATCGCGGCAGCGGTGCCACGCGCGCCGCCGCCCGTGGTGCCGTGGCGGTGTTGGTGCGCTCCGTCGGTCCCACGAGCTTGCGCACGCCGCACACGGGCGCGCTGCGCTACGAAGAGGACAAGATCCCCGGCGACAAGGTCACCACGAACAAGATCCCTGCCGCAGCGGTGACGATCGAAGACGCGACGATGCTGCATCGGCTCCTCGACCAAGGCCACACCGTGCGCGTGCGTCTGCAAATGGAAGCCAAGAAATTTCCCGACGTGTTGTCACACAACGTGATTGGTGAACTGCGTGGCCGCGAACGCCCCGAAGAGGTCGTTGTTCTCGGCGGTCACCTCGATTCGTGGGATGTCGGCCAGGGAGCGCATGACGATGGTGGCGGCTGCATTCTCGCCATGGAGGCGCTGCGGATCATCCATGCGCTCGGATTGCGACCGCGACGCACGATCCGTGTCGTGCTGTGGACGAACGAAGAGAATGGCTTGCGTGGCGCGACAGCCTACCGCGATTCTCTCGGCACCGCGGTGCACAATCACGTGGCGGCCATCGAAGCCGATATGGGCGTCGAGCGCCTGGCGGGCTTCGGGGTGCGGGTGGAACACGAGCCGAACGACACCGCCGGCAGCGAGCGACATGCATGCGCCGTGGCACGAGCGCGCGAGATCGCCCAGCTGCTCACCGGCCTCGGCGGCGACCGGATCACCGACGACGGCGGCGGCGCCGACATCGGCCCGTTGATGAAGTTGGGTGTGCCAGGCCTGTCGCATCGCACGATCGGCGAGCGCTATTTTGAATGGCATCACACCCCGGCCGACATGCTCGACAAGGTGGATGCCGTCGAGCTGCGCAAGCACGTGGCGGCGATGGCCGTCATGGCCTTCGTTCTCGCCGACATGCCCGCACGTCTCGACGACCCACAGTTCTGACCGTCGCGCACGAGACTCACGAGCCCCGCCACGGCATCTGAGATAGACTGCATGCCATGGATCGAAAACAGCACTGGGAGACCCAGTACAGTACGCGATCGCCCCACGAGGTCAGCTGGTTTCAGTCGCGACCCGAAACGTCTCTCGCTCTCATCGAAGAGTTCCTGACCGACAAATCGGCGGCGCTGATCGACGTCGGAGGAGGCGGCTCGACGCTGGTCGATGGGTTGCTGGCAGCGGGATATCGCTCGATCACCGTCCTCGACCTCGCGGCCGCGGGGCTTGCCCAAGCACGGACCCGCCTCGGCGCTCTGGCTTCGCGGGTGGTGTGGCTGCAAACGGACGTGCTCGGAGCGACTCTGCAATCGGCACACTATGCGCTATGGCACGATCGCGCCGCTTACGTGCAGCGATTGCGCGCCGCCTTGCGCCCGTCAGGTCATGCGATCATCGCCACCTTCGCGCCCGAAGGCCCGGAGCGCTGCAGCGGTCTCCCGGTGCAGTTGTACACACCGGAAGCGCTCGTGGCCGAGCTCGGCGAGCCGTTCCGTCTCGTGACTTGGCGAGAAGAGCTGCATCGAACACCCGCGAATACGACACAACCGTTTCAATTCAGCGTGTTCGAGAACCGTGCCGCGCGGTCGGATTCGCCGCTCGACGCCAGCGTGGGAGAAGCCCATGTCCCATGAGCCGTGCCGGTTGATCTCCATCAACGTCGGGCTGCCGCGCGAGGTGGAGTGGGACGGGAAAACCATCCGCACCTCCATTTGGAAGTCTCCGGTGGCGGGGACGATTCGGGTACGCACACTCAATCTCGAAGGCGACGCGCAGTCCGATCTCTCGGTGCATGGCGGACCGAACAAGGCCGTGTACGCTTACCCTTCCGAGCACTATGCGCACTGGCTCGACGAATTCCCGGACATGGAGCTCGTATGGGGGGCATTTGGGGAGAACCTCACCATCGCGGGGCTCCTCGAGGCGGAAGTCCAGATCGGCGATCGCCTTCACATTGGCACCGCCGCGTTCCGGGTGACGCAGCCACGCTTGCCGTGCTTCAAGCTCGGCATTCGATTCCGCCGCGCGGACATGGTGAAGCGCTTCCTGCACAGCGGCCGCACGGGGTGGTATCTGGCCGTCGAACGCGAAGGCGAAATCACCGCCGGCGACGCCATCGAGATTACGCACCGCGCCGGCAACGGCGTGACCGTGCCGCAGATGGTCGCGCGCCTCACGTCCAAAGCCCAACGCGACCAGCAGCAGGAGTGAGCGATGGACGCCACCAGTTCGGGATCGATCTTGGCGACGTCACGGACGTGCGCATCTGAGGCGCATTCGTGTAGTACTCTTGGACCATGGCGACGAGAACCACCACGGCACCGCGCATCGACAGCGGCCAAGGCCTGCGCTCGCTGCGACTCGGGCTCGGACAGCTCGCGCCCCGGCTCGGGGATGTCGCTGCGAACCTCGACATGCACCTCGACATGCTGGAAACGGCGCGCGGCCAGTCGGCGGAGCTCGTGCTGTTCCCGGAGCTCTCGCTCGTCGGCTACCAGCTGCGCGACCTCGTGCCCGACGTGGCCCAAACCCGACGCACGCCGGAGTTCACGCGCTTGGTGCAGGCAAGTCGTGGCTTGAGCCTCGGCTTCGGCTTCGTCGAGGAAGCAACCGACCACCGTTTCTTCAACAGTTACGCCTTCTGCGAGGACGGGCGGCTGGTGTCCGTGCATCGGAAGGTATACCTGCCGACTTACGGCTTGTTCGAAGAAGGGCGCTTGTACGCCGCGGGGGAACACATTCGTGCTTTCGATACCAAGCTCGGCCGCTTCGGAATCGTCCTCTGCGAAGATCTCTGGCACCCGTCGGCGATGTACATCTTGTCGCAGGACGGTGCCGAGCTCGTCATCGCCGCGGCGGCGAGCCCGCTGCGCGGCGCCGACGTCGGCGAGGAGCATTCCAACATCGACGTGTGGGCGACGGCGCTCAAGATGTACAGCCAGCTGTTCGGTTGCTTCGTCGTGCTCGTGAACCGCGTCGGGTTCGAAGACGGGCTGTCGTTCTGGGGTGGGTCGAGGGTGCTGGCGCCAGGCGGGCGGTCGTCTTTCGAAGCGCCGTTGCTCGAGGCCGGGCTGTTCACGTGTGAAATCGATTGGAACGAGGTCCGTCGCTATCGTGTCAGCGATCCGACCTTGCGGAGCGAAAGGCTGGATCTCACACTGAGCGAGCTGAAGCGCATCCAGCGCGAGCGAACCGTGCGCGGGCCCGAAATAGGCGACGGCGGCGCACACAAGGCCAGGGAAGAGGACCGGCGTTGAAAGGGTCGCCGCATGATCGCGCTCGAGGTTCTGACGTGAAGAGGACAGACGCGCACACCGCGATGGTGCATCGGCTGCGGCAGGGGTATCGCGATCGCAAGATCGATGTCGATCTCTTGCGCAAGGTGCTCGTCGCTTTCATCCGTGACGAGGTGCACAAGGTCGGCCTCCGGCACGCCGTGCTCGGAGTCTCGGGCGGAGTGGATTCGGCGCTGGTGGCCTATTTGGCTGCCGAGGCCTTGTCGCCCGCCAATGTCACCGGTGTGCTGATGCCCTACCGCACCTCCGATCCGCGCAGTGGGGCCGACGCCGAGCAGGTCATCCGTGCCACGGGCCTGCATTCGTTGCGGCTCGACATTTCGGCGCAGGTCGATGCGTACTTCGAGCATTTTCCCCGGGCGACGATGCTCCAGCGCGGCAACAAGATGGCGCGCGAGCGTATGAGCATTCTCTACGACCGCTCGGCGGAGCTCGGCGCACTGGTGCTCGGCACCAGCAACAAGACCGAGCTGTTCCTCGGCTACGGCACCATCCATGGCGATCTGGCGTCCGCCATCAACCCCATCGGCGATCTCTACAAGACCCAAGTGTGGGCATTGGCGGCCGCGATCGGCGTGCCACCGGCGATCGTCGACAAGCATCCCACTGCGGATCTTTGGCAGGGACAAACCGACGAGAAGGAGCTGGGCTTTTCCTACGCCAGCGTGGACGAGCTGTTGCATTTCATGATCGAACGGCGCTACCGGCACGAAGAGCTGTTGCAGCTCGGTTTCGAACCGAGCTTCGTCACCCGCGTCGAAGAGTTGGTGACACATTCACAGTACAAGCGGCGCATGCCGCTCATCGCCAAGGTGTCGGGCCGGAGTATCACGCACGATTTCCGTTACCCGCGGGATTGGAAACGCTGATGGCCTTGGGGAAGACACGCCGCCGGCGGGCAATGCATTTGGCGAGGAAGGAGCATGACCCGGCCGGCAGCGTGATCGGAGGCGTTCTCGACCCCACGGAATTACGACGATTCCGTCACGTGGGAGGCGCCGCCAGACCGAGAAGTCATGCGAGGGGTGTCCTTCAGACCGGCCCGGTCGGCGCCACCGACGTGACGCACTGCATCGTCAGGAACAGCACGATCACTTGGCCAATCAAAGCAAGGTTCCTTCCACTCCACGCCGCGCCATTCTGAGGCGTTTCGCGCCACGCGATGGACTGCTTCATTCACCGCACCGCAGGCGTTCCGCCTTGCTGTCCGCGTGATGACGGTGCTAGCGTCTGCGGCTCGTCGAACAGGAGATCGAGATTGAACAAGGCGTTTTGGAAAGAACGCGCTTACGCGCTGGTGGCACCGCTCGTCGAGGTGCTGGCGCGCGCGGGCGTGACGCCCACCGCGGTGACTCTGTTCGGATTGCTCCTCAACGTCGCGGCTGGACTCGCCATCGGGTGGGGTCACCCGCGACTCGGCGCCATCGTTCTGCTCCTCGCGTCGATCTGCGATGGTCTGGATGGCGCTCTGGCACGACGCACGAGCAGGGTGACGCGCTTCGGCGCTTTCCTCGACAGCACCATCGACCGCATCGATGAAACCGTGGTGCTGGCCGGGATTGCGGCGTATTTCCTGCGCTTCCATGCTGCCCAAGAGGGTCTGTGGAGCGTGGTCGTTCTGGTGGCCCTTGGCGGGTCGCTCATCACCAGCTACACACGCGCGCGCGCCGAGGGCTTGGGAATGGAGTGCAAGGTCGGGTGGTTCGAGCGTCCGGAACGCATTGCCGTGACCGCGCTCGGCTTGCTCTTGGGTCATCGCGCGCTGCTTGCTGCGCTGGGAATTCTCACCGTCTTTTCTTGGTACACCGTCGTACAGCGAATTCGGCACGTGCAGCGCTTGACTGCCTCGCGGCCCGGCGGGCTTCCGGATGCGCGGGAGGGCTGAGTTGAAGCGGTTTTCCCGCGACTTTCAGGGTTGGAGCGGAATCCCGGACCCGTCCGCTGCGGGACGGCCGGGAAAACGGCCTCGTCCGCCGGTTGAGGCTGGTTCAAGCCCCCCGGCCGCTCTGTCGGAGAGAGTATAATTCCTGGGAATGACGGACTCCGGTCTTCGAGTCCGCCGAATGCTGAATCGGAGTCCTCAGCCCCAGTCGCCTGCTTGGAACGTTCCTTGCGAGGTTGCGTAAGCCATAGTGAAATGAGGCGCCGTCCCGTCTCGCCGCTCCATTCGCAGCCTCCGAACACTCAAGACCCAAAGGAATCGGAAGCCCGGGAGGTTCACCCCTTGAAAGTACGGACCCGCTGGATCGCCGGCGCTCTAGCCGGCCTCACGATCCTCTGGCTGGCGAATGGGCTCAGCGCCGACAGCCGTCGTTCCGCCCCCGACCAGGCCAAGGTGATGGAGAGCTTGGATCTCTTCACTCGGGTCTTCGAGAAGATCACGACGTATTACGTCGAGGAGGACATCGATCCCGAGGATTTGGTCCACAAGGCGATCGAGGGGATGCTGCAGGATCTCGACCCGCACAGTCAGTTCCTCGACACGTCGATGTACGACGACCTGATGACCTCCACGCAGGGGTCGTTCGGTGGGTTGGGGATCGAGATTTCGGTGCGCGACAAGTATCCCACCGTGGTGTCACCCATCGAGGGCACGCCGGCCTACAGCCAGGGCGTGCAAGGTGGCGACCAGATCATCGAAATCGAAGGCGAGGACACTTACAACTGGCCGATGTCCAAGGCGATCTCGAAACTGCGCGGGCCCAAGGGCACCGAGGTGCATTTCAAGGTGCGGCGCGAAGGCAGCGACGCGGCCATCGATTTCTCCGTCGTGCGCGACATCATCGAAATCGAAAGCGTGCGCTATGCCTTCAAGATCGGGGATATCGGTTACGTGCGCGCGGTGAACTTCGCGCAGGACACTGCCGAGGAGCTGCAAGCGCGCCTGACGGAGCTCGAAGCGCAAGGCATCCAGGGACTGATCCTCGATCTGCGCTACAACCCCGGCGGTCTGCTGCGCGCGGCGCGCGACGTGTCCCAGCTGTTCCTCGAATCGGGGAAGAAGGTCGTGATGACCCGTGGACGCACGCCGCGTCAGAACGCCGATTACTACTCCACGCAGCCGGCCAGCAAGATTTTCGGCAACGATTACCCCGTGGTCGTGCTCATCAACGAGGGCAGCGCCAGCGCATCGGAGATCGTCGCCGGCGCCTTGCAAGACTGGGACTCGGCGCTCATCGTCGGGGAGACCTCGTTCGGCAAGGGTTCGGTGCAGACGGTGTACCCGCTGTCGGATACCGAGGCCCTGAAGCTGACCACCGCGAAGTACTACACGCCGAGCGGACGCTGCATTCACCGGGATGAACGCGACCACGAGGGCGACGAAGTGGCGCTGAACGAAGATGGCGAGGCAGTGGAAGGTAGCGACGTGGCGCAAGTGCAAGGCGAGGTCAAGCCCGAGTCATCGGCGACGACCAAGTCCGACAAGGGCAAGACGTCGGAAGCGCCCGATTCCGCTGCGACCTTCCGCACCGTCGGCGGTAGGCCGGTCCCGGGTGGTGGCGGCATCGTGCCCGACCTGGTTCTCACGCAGCCGAATCTTTCCGAGTTCGCCATCGACCTCGAGCGCAAGAATTTCTTCTTCAAGTACGCGATCAAGCATGTGTCGCGGCATCCGAAGGCCAGCAGCGTCACGGTGACGCCGGCGATGATCGAAGAATTCAAGACCATGCTCACCGAGGACAAGTTCGAGTACGATGCGGCGAAGTTCCAGGAAAACGCTGAATACATCGAACGTGGTCTGCGCCGTGAGCTGACGCGCCGGTTGCACGGCACCAAGGCGGCGTACCTGGTGTCGATCGAGGGCGATGAGCAACTCAAGAAAGTGCTCGACCTCTTCGCCCATGGGCGTACGATGAAGGAATTCTACGCGCTCAATCCTGAAGAGCTGCGCCCGGTGCCCACCGACCGCATCAAGCAGCTGCTCGGGACCCCATGAGGGTCTGAAGCGATCGAGCACCTGCGCCGCCACGAGTGCGTTGCACGTCGAGAAGCGCAGAGCAAACACCAACGCCTGCCGCACGCTGGCGCCACGGGGGAGATCCGAGTGGATCTCCCCCGCGTGTTTTGGGCGATCCGGCGGCCGCAAGGGTCTGTGGGCACCCGCCAGTGCTCACCGATACGGATCCGTCCGTGCGCTGGCTGTTGCGCCGGCGTGGTATCGTCACCGCGGAGGCGAACAATGCACGAGCTGCAGGCATTTCTGCGCCAGCGACAGGTGGCGTTGGCCCCGGTGGCCAGCATCACCAACAGCATCTACCGGCGCATCTGCAAGCGCTTCGGCGCCGACTACGTGGTCACCGAGCTGGTCTCGAGTGACGCCTTGAGCCGCGAGAGCCTGCGCAGTTACGAGCTGGCGCGTTTCACGGCGGAAGAACGTCCCGTGGCGGTGCAGATCTTCGGCGGCGACTGCGAGAACATGGGTCACGCTGCGGCGCTGGTCAACGAGATGCAGCCCGACGCCATCGACATCAACATGGGCTGCCCGGCACGCAAGGTGGTGCGCAACGCCGGCGGTTCGGATCTCTTGCGCGATCTGCCGCGCCTGGCGCGGGTCGTGCGCGCAGTGGTGCACGAGGCGGGTGCGACCCCCGTGTCGGTGAAAATTCGCGCTGGCTGGGACGAAGGCTCCATCGTCGCCGTCGAAGCGGCGCGCATCATCGAGTCCGAAGGCGCCCAGTGGATCACCGTGCACCCGCGCACCCGCAAGCAAGGGTTTGGTGGAGCGGCACGCTGGGAGATCATCGCCGCCGTGAAAGACTCGGTGCGCATCCCGGTGATCGGCAACGGCGACATCGTGCGTCCACAGGATGCGCTGCGCATGTTCGAGCGCACGCGATGCGATTCGGTCATGATCGGGCGCGGCAGCTTTGGCTATCCGTGGATCTTCGCCCAGATCAAGGACCTTCTGGCCGGACGGGCGGTACGCGAACCCAGCGCTGGCGAGCGCGTGTCCATGGCGCTCGAGAATTTGCGGCTCGAGCTGGACGCTGCCGACTGTGATCCCGTCTGGGTCGTGCACCGGATGCGCAAGCACTTGGCCTGGTACGTGGCCGATCTTCCGGGCGCCAAGGAGCTGCGGCCGCAGGTGTTCGCGGCCGATACGTACGCGCAGGTGGAAGAGATTCTGCGGCGCTTCGAGGCGCTCGAGAATGCTCCTTCCACCGGTCGCGAGGCGTTGTCTTTCGCCGGCATGAGCTGCGACCCCGAGAGCCTCGCAGCGGAGAACCAGCCGAGACCGATGGAGTCGAGCACGCATGCATGAAGCCGATCTGCGCCAGCTCCTCGACGCGGTGCGCGACGGAAGCATTTCCACCGCGGAAGCGGTCTCGCGGTTGCGGGACTTGCCGTTCGCCGACCTTGGCGTCGCCCGTGTGGATCATCATCGCGAGCTGCGACTCGGGTTTCCCGAAGTCATTCTGTGCGAGGGCAAGACAGCGGAGGAAGTCGCCACGATCGCGGCGCACATGGCCGAGCGCGGCAGCGGCGTGCTCGGCACGCGCTGCACGCCCGAAGTGGTTGCCGCCGTACAGCAGCGCTTGCCGCAAGCGCGCTACAACGCACGCGGCCGCACCTTTCATGTCGCCGCTGCGAAACCACGCCGGCTGCGCGGGCGCGTCGCCGTGGTGACGGCGGGGACGGCGGACATGCACGTTGCCGAAGAGGCGGTGGAGACGTTGCGAGCCACCGGCGTCGAGACGGAAACGGTCTATGACGTCGGCGTCGCCGGGCTGCATCGGTTGCTCGCGTGCCGAGAGACGCTGGATGCGTGCGACATTCTGATCGTCATCGCCGGCATGGAAGGCGCGCTGGCGAGCGTTGTCGCCGGCGTCACCGGCAAGCCCACCATCGCTGTGCCGACGAGCGTCGGTTACGGCGCCAGCTTCGGTGGGGTCACCGCATTGCTCGGAATGCTGAACAGCTGCGCCGTGGGTGTCACGGTGGTCAACATCGACAACGGCTTCGGCGCTGCCGCTGCCGCCGCTTTGCTTCTCGGCAAGCTGCGCGGTGAGGAAGCGCCATGAAATGGTTGGTGTTCGACTGCCCCTCCGGGATCGCCGGCGACATGACTCTCGGTGCTCTGGTGGATCTTGGCGTGCCGCTCGCAGCCATCCAAGAGGCGTTGGCGACATTGCCCGTGCAAGGCTACCGGCTGCGGCAAAGCGCCGAGACGTGCAATGGCATCGCCGCGACTCAGGTTCATGTCGACATCGAAGTGTCGGAGCCGCACACCCACCGGCACTTGCACGACGTGCTCGGCATCCTGCGCGCAGGCAAGCTTCCAGACCGCGCCTTGGTCTGGGCCTGCGACACGTTCGAGCGCTTGGCGAATGCGGAGGCGACGGTGCACCGCATTCCGGTCGATCGCGTGCATTTCCACGAAGTGGGGGCGGTGGATGCCATCGTCGACATCGCGGGTGCATGCATGGGGTTGCATCTCTTGTGCGAACGCCATGGCATCGAAGCATTTCGTGTGGCGCAGATTCGCGTCGGCCGCGGCGTGACGCACGCCGAGCATGGCCGGCTTCCCGTGCCACCACCGGCGGCGCTGCACTTGTTGCAAGGTTTTCCCATTCAATGGAGCGCCACCGACGGTGAACGCGTCACGCCGACGGGAGCCGCGCTGCTGGCCACATTTGCCAAGCCACTCGGGGATACACCCATTCGCGTCGAGGCGGCGGGATACGGCGCCGGGACCTTCCGCTTCCCCGACGCGCCGAACATCGTACGCCTCCTTGTCTGCGAGCCCGACCTAGCGGCGCGGAATACATCCATTCCGGCGCTGCCACAAGCTGCCGCTGGCCCCTCGGACGCGAGCATGCAGGCGGCCGAATCGAGTCCTCGACCGCAGGTCGGCGTGCTCACGACCACCATCGACGACATGAACCCGGAGTTCTATGGACACGTGATGGAGAAGCTCTTCATTGCCGGGGCGCTCGACGTGTACTTCACCTCCATCACCATGAAGAAGGGCCGTCCGGCGACGCAAGTGACCGTGATCTCCGAGACTGTCGATGCCCATCGGCTGGCCGACGTTCTGTTGCAGGAAAGCAGCACGCTTGGTGTTCGCATCGCCACCGAGGAGCGCGTCGAATTGCCGCGGCGGCTCGCCACCGTGCAAACCCGCTTCGGGGCCATCACTGTCAAGACAGCGATCCGCCCGGACGGCACGCCGCGCGCCGTTCCCGAATACGAAAGCGTCCGGCGAGCGGCCGAGGCGGCGGGAGTCCCACTCGCCGATGTCTATGGCGCCGCATTGGCTGCGGAAGTGAGCCACGATGATTAGCAAGCTGCATGCGGTCGCGCCTTGGCTCCGACGCAGCTCGTGCCTCGTCTTGGTCGCGATGGCCGTGTGCGGCGGCGGTTGTGCGCCCACACCGCGGGGACCGAAAGCGAGTCCACCGCCCCCGGCTGCAACTGAGCCGCCCGCGGAAACCACCTCGAAGCAACCAACGGCAGATGCCGAGGTGCAGTTGGCGTTCGAGCGCGGCAGCGCGGCGTTGGGCGCGGGCCGCTACAGCGACGCCATTCCGTACCTTTACGACGTACTGAAAGAACGCCCCGCGCACACGCTCGCGCGCTACAACCTGGGTGTGGCCCTGCAGCGCGTGCGTCAATGGCAGGAATCGACGCAGGTGCTGAGCGCACAGGAGACATCCGAGGTGGAGAAGCGCTGGCTTGCGGCCGACGTCGAGGTTCCCGCGGATGCGGATGCCGACTACGTGCATGCACTCGGGGCTGCCTTTCAGGAGCTGCGGCGATTCGACGCAGCGCTTGCTTGCTTCGATGCCGCGATCGCCCAGGAAAAGGGGCATTTGAAGTCACGTTACGCGCGCGCACTGTGTCTGCAGTTGCGCGGCGACTTGCAAGCCGCGCGTGTGGCCTGGCGCGATTATCTGTCGCGTGATTCGCAAGGCTCCTGGGCGGACAGCGCCCGCAAGCACCTGGCCGAGGTGGAGTCCCGCCTGGCTTCGCAGCCGCGCTGATTCCTGCCTCGGCCCAGGACACGATCCCACCAAAAGCCTGCCAGCCGAGGTCCTGACGATCGGACGCGTTTCAGATCCGAGCCGGTCGCCTGGACGCAAATCTTTAATGAAACACTCACATGTCTTAATGAAACGTTTACGCGGTCTTGCGACACTTGGGATGCTCGATCCTGGGGTGCTGGTGGACCAGCCGAGGCCAGGGCGGACCGGGCGGTCGCGGATTGGGAGGATGGCGCGGGGACTGCCGCCGGTTGCGAAGGGCAAAGTCTGCGGGGCCAGCGACCTGCTGGTCCCTCCGACCTGAAAAAACCAAAGGAGATCGTGTGATGGGAAGAGCCTTCGTTGCAGTCGTGTGCCTCGTCTCCGGTTTGCTGGCACTCGGGATGCCGAGTCCAACCGAGGCGCAAACGATCAATCTCTTCTACCAGGAAGCGACCAAGGATGGACGCATCTACGTGTTCAACACGCCGGCGCGGTACACGACTTGGCAACAATCCGGAGAGATGGGCACGTCGATCGTCCTCGTCGGCCGGGGGAAGGATGGAGCGACTCTGGTGGCCGAGAATGAGATCGCCGCGGATCTCTACTTCTTCAAGCACGACCTGCCGGGCTACGAGCGGCCGCTGCCGAAAGTGGAGAAGCCCTTCGACGAACGCGTCTTCTACAAGGATGGCAAAACCAACTTCGTGATGAAGAACGGCCTCGTGCAGCTGTCGAACCGCGTGCAAGCGCGCTACACATACTTGGACCGGCTCAACAACGACCGCGGTGCCTTCCGCATCCGCCGCGCCAAGACGACGGTGGAAGGCAACGCCTACGGCAACATATGGCGCTTCAAGCTGCAGGCCAACTGGGTCGGAGGCAACACGGTAAGCAGCGCCAGCTTGGGCACGGGCACCACGCCGACGCTCTCCACCACGGTCACGCGCGGCCCGGTGCTCGAAGATGCCGAAATCTGGTTTGCCAAGTACCCGCTGGCGACGGTGTGGATGGGGCAAGGCAAGTCCTACTTCGGCCGCCAGGAACTCATCTCGTCCGGAAAGCAGCAGTTCGTCGACCGCTGGTTCGGCAATGCCCGCTTCGCCCCGGGGCGCGACCAGGGGATCGGCCTCATCGGCGCGCCGGCATCCAAGACGTTCGAGTACAACGTTGGCGTCTACAACGGCAACCTTCTCAACCAATCCGGCAACGACAACGCCGAGTACATGTACATCGGCAGGTTGGTGTGGACGCCCAAGGGTGAGTACAAGCTCGAGGAGAGCGCGCACGATTACCCCGAGTCGCCCAAGGTCGCCGTCGGCGTCTCCGGACTGCTCAACACTTTGACGCGCAGCGAAGTCGACACCGACATCCGCCGCATCGGGGGCGAGATGGCGTTCAAGTGGCGCGGGTTCAATACCACGGGCGAGTACTTCTACGAGACGGCGGAGCGCAGCTCCGACGACCTCCTGAGTCGTGGCTACTATGTTCAGGCCGCCTATCTGCTCTCGAACCGCAAGTTCGAAGTCGCGGGTCGTTACGGCCACATCGACGACGAGCTGTTGACGCTCACGATCTCGGATCTGAACAAGAGCGCACTCGCGGACGCGCGGGAGTTTGGCGCCGGCGCCAGCTGGTATTTCGACAAGCACAACCACAAGCTGCAAGCGAACTGGGTTCGCTATGAGGACACGGTCAACGATCTTCATGTCGACGAGTTCGCGGCGCAGATGCAGCTCGTGTTCTGATCCGCCACGGGCACGTCGACGGCGCTGCGCTAATGCCACCGCGCGACGAGTCCCGCGACCACGGACGGAGTTCAAGCTCGAACCTCAAGAACCCCAGCGGGCCCCGAGCCCGGCTGGGGTTCTTGCTGTTCTGGCGCAAGTTGGAGGCGAAGGTGCGCACATCTCGTGCACTACGCCGAGATCGTGAGTTGCGCTGGTGCGGGAGGTGAGGCGAAGCCGATCGTCATCACGGACGCGATTCGCGCGCTTCCCGCCGCAGAATCTTGGCGTGACGCCACACCCACCAGACGGCGCCGACGAGGATGAGGCCGCCGATCACCAGATCGGCGCTGTGGAAGTACTTGCGCAGCGTATTCCAGTTCTCGCCGAGGTACTTGCCCACCCAGGCGAGGAACCAGCAGAAAGGCAGCGAACCGAGGAACGTATAGGCGATGAAGGGGAGCATGGGCATCCGCGCCACACCGGCAGGGAACGAGATGAAGGTGCGGACGACCGGCAGGAGCCGGCTGACGAAAATGGCGGCCTGGCCGTACTTGGCGAACCAACGGTCGGCGAGATCCAGATCATGCCGGGTCACGAGCACGTAGCGGCCATAGCGTTCGATGAAGCTGCGTCCCGCGTACGCGCCCAAGTAATAGGCCGCCACGGAGCCCACCACGCACCCGAACGCCCCGGCCACGGCCACCCACCACAGCGAGAACTGTCCTGTGTGCACCAAATAGCCCGAGAAAGGCATGATGATTTCGCTCGGCAGAGGGATGCAGGCGCTTTCGATGGCCATGCACACCACGATACCGGCGTATCCCATCGATGAGATCACCGTGACCACGAAGTGACCGAGCGCCTCGAAAATCTCGTGCATCCAGCCATCCCTGCAATCGCAGCGGCCAGGCGCCCGAGGCGCGGTGCCGCGACCCTTGTGGCGATCGAGTTGGCGAACATTCGCACAGCAGCGGCCCGTGGCGCCGCGGGCGCGGATGGTGCGATGGAACCTCGAATGAGTCAAGGAGATTGCGACCCGACGGTGTGGGTCGTAGCCTGCAATCGAGAGCGAGGGGAGCACTCGTGATCGAGGTCGAGCAGGTCAGCGTCGAGCTGCCAGGAAACAGCAAACCGTTGCTCGCGGACGTCAGCTTTCATCTGCGCGCGGGCGAGCGAGTGGCGTTGCTCGGCGGCAACGGCAGTGGCAAGACGACTCTGGCGCGGCTGCTGATCGGGGCGCAACTGCCGACGCGAGGCCGCGTCGCCGTGCACGGGTTCGATACCCGCGATCCCGAGGCGCGGTTCGAGGTGCGGCGCCGTGTCGGGCTTTTGTTCCAGGATCCCGACAATCAATTCGTCAGCACGACCGTGGAACGCGAGATCGCCTTTGGTTTGGAGAATCTGAACGAACCCACGCATCGCATGCGCGCGGCCGTGAAAACAGCGCTCGAAGATTTCGATCTGTGCGGGAAAGAGCAAGCGCCGCCGCACGAAATGTCAGGCGGCGAAAAGGCGCGACTGGCCATGGCCTGCGTTTGGGTGATGGGACCGAGCACCTTGGTGTTGGACGAGACCGACAGCTTGCTCGACTTGCGCAGCACGGAACGCCTGTGGCGCCAGATCGACGACCTTCCCGCGGACACGGCGCTGCTGCGCGTGACGACGGATGCAGAACTCGCGGCCACGAGCCCACGCGTGCTCGTGCTGCACGAAGGTCGTTTAGTGGCCGATGGCCTCCCCGATGCCGTGTTCGCCCACCTGGCGCCGGAGATCGTGGCGCGCGTCGGCCAGCCGCTCGTGTGGCAGTTGTCCGCTCTGCTGGTGCGCGCCGGGCGCATGCATCGCCCGACCGTGGTGCTCGACGACGTGCTTGCCGCGCTCGGAATCCCTGGCCCCGAAGGCGGGGCGGCATGACGGCGGAGTCGATCCTTCTCGAGCTGCGTGAGGCCTCCATCGCCTATGACGCGGACTCGCCGTCTGTTCGTCACGCGCTCCGTGGTGTGAGCGTCCGCGTTGGAACCGGGGACCGGGTCGGTCTCATGGGAAGAGCGGGTTCGGGCAAAACCACGTTGTTGCATGTTCTGGCGGGCTTGCGAACGCCGGACTCCGGCAAGCTACACGGGGCGGAAAAACGCTTGCCGAGCCTGGTGTTCCAGTTTCCGGAGCACCAACTCTTTGCCGAAACGGTGGCAGAAGACGTGGCGTACGGACTGCGCGCGCGCGGTGTGCCGGCAGAGGATGTGCAAACCCGCGTCGAGGAAGCTCTGGTCGATGTCGGACTCGCACCAGCGGAGTTCGCTGCGCGCGCTCCATTTCACCTGAGTGGTGGCGAGAAGCGCCGCGTGGCGTTGGCGGGAGCGCTGGCGCAGCGACGCGGCATCGTGCTCTTCGACGAACCGACGCTGGGTCTCGACTTCGATGGAGTCACGCGATTGGTCGCCATCCTGGCGCGCATGCACGAGGGTGGCGTGGCGTACTGGTTGGCGTCGCACGACGCTGATTTCGTCGCCGCGACATGCACGCATTTGATCGTCCTCGACGCCGGGCGCGTGGTGTCCCAAGGTCCAGCCGATGATTTCTGGTCCGACCCGGATCTGGCGGATGCCTGTGGTGTGCGGCTGCCACGCGAAGCGGCGCTGGCGCAGGTCCTGAAAGGATGCGGTGTGCAAGGGCTTCCGGCGCGACCGGACGTGCACCGCATCGCCAAGGCTCTTCTGGCCCTGTGGCACAAACCAGACGCGCCCTCATGAGCGCCCATGCGGACTCGGCAGTGCCCGGGTCGCGGAACACGTGGGAAGGCGTTCCAGGACCACGCCCCCATGCTTTCGGCCGAAACCAAGCCAAGTCGTTGACCCAACAGGGACACCCTGATAGAGTAAACCCTAATAAAAGATCCGTTTCGACCGTCCCCGATCTGCGTGATCGGTCTCTCGATCGATGCTGTTCTGGGCCGGCAGGGACGCTCCCAAGCAGGAGGTTGAAAATGCATCTTCGTTATCGCTCGATCCTGCTCGTACCGGCATGCCTCATGGCATTCGCCGGCGTGGTTTCCGCGCAGGTTCTCATCAACGAAATCCGTGTCGACAACACGGGAACCGATACCGACGAATACTTCGAGCTCGTCGGGACTCCCGGAGCTTCACTCGCAGGCCTGTTCTACATCGTGCTCGGCGACGGCAGCAGCTCCAGCAGCAGCGGCGGCTGCAGCGGCACCGTCGAGGCGGTCGTGGATCTGAGCGCCTTCTCCATCCAAGCCGACGGCTTTTTTGCCGCCCGCAACAGCGCCGCGACACCGGTACTCACCGGTTACGACGCTTCGGTCGCTCTCGCGTTCGAGAACAGCGACAACGTGACGCATCTAGTGGTGTCGGGGTTCACGGGAACTTTGACTCAGGATCTGGATACCAACGACGATGGCGTCCTCGATATCACGCCGTGGACCATGATCCTCGACAGCATAGGTTTGTCGGAGGGGACGACATTCGTTTGTCCCACGACGGGCAATAACGATGAGTGGCTATACGGCGTGGGTGTCGTGGGGCCGGATGGCATTTTCGCCGCTGCGGGCATGCGTCGCTGCACCGCGGGATTGATCCAGAGCCCGATCGGGGTCAGCCCGACCGTCGACACGCCAGGTGCGGCGAACGCCTGCACGGTGGCAGTCGAGTCGACAGCATGGAGCCATGTGAAGGTCCTATTCCGTTAATCGAGTCTTCGTCCGCAGGCCATCGATTCCCAGGGTGACGGCGGCCGCTTCCGCAATCGGAGGCGGCCGCTGTTCTTTCGCCGACCACCGGCTGGCGGAGTCGGTTGTCACTCCACAGTTTGGAACGATCGGGCCTGAGGGGCTGGCCACGATCCGCTCGGGATCCGCGCTTGCGCCGGCGGGTCCGGGCGGTGTAGATTCGCAGGGCTGAATCGGTCTTGGCCGCGAATCGCCGCCGCCTTTTAACTTGGTCCCGCGAGGCTAGGAAAGGTCATGAAGGCAGAGGCCAGTCACCATACGCCGCAACCCTCCCGCCGGGAGGGTTTTTTTTGTGCGCTGCGTAAGGCAAGCAGTTTCCGCATGCAAGTCGCAGCCGGCGGACACGCTTCCAGCCCCTCGATTGTCGCTCCCCCGATTCCAAGGCAGCGTCGATGCCCTTCGTTCCAAGGAGAGCCCCGTGGCTGAATTCACCGCCAAGGCGGCCATCATGGACGCCGAGCAGATGCAGCGAGCCCTGCAACGAATCGCCCACGAGATCGTGGAACGCAACGGCGGCTCCGACAGCCTCGTCATCGTTGGCATCCAGCGCCGCGGCGTGCAGTTGGCCGAGCGCATCGCAGCCGCGATCGAGCGCTTCGAGACGGCCGGCGTGCCGGTGGGAACTCTCGACATCACCTTGTATCGTGACGATCTGACCACGCTCGGGCCGCAGCCGCGCGTCGGCGAAACGAACATTCCCATGGATATCCACGAGCGCAACGTCGTGCTCGTCGACGATGTGCTCTACACCGGACGCACCGTGCGCGCGGCGCTCGACGAGTTGATGATGGACTTCGGCCGCGCGCGCTCCATCCAGCTCGCCGTTCTCGTCGATCGCGGCCATCGCGAACTGCCTATCCGCGCCGATTACGTCGGCAAGAACGTGCCGACATCGAAGCGCGAGATCATCAAGGTCCAGGTGCGTGAGATCGACGACATCGACCAAGTTCTCGTCGGGGAGATGAGGGAATGATCCCACCGCGCAAGCATCTGTTGGGTCTCGAAGGCATGAACGCCCGCGAGCTGACCGAGATTCTCGATCTCGCCGGCACTTTCGAAGAGATCCTCGAGCGTCCGGTGAAAAAGGTGCCGACGCTGCGCGGGCGCACCATCGTCAACGCCTTCTTCGAGCCCTCGACACGCACGCGCGTCAGCTTCGAGCTGGCGCAGAAGCGCCTGTCGGCCGATGTCGTCAATCTCTCGACCACGGGGAGCAGCCTGTCGAAGGGCGAGACCTTGCGCGACACCGTCGCCAACCTCGAGGCCATGAAGATCGACATGATCGTCGTGCGGCACTCGACGTCGGGCGTGCCGCACATGCTTGCCGAGCGCACCACGGCGGCGGTGGTGAACGCCGGGGATGGGCAGCACGAGCATCCGACGCAAGGGCTTCTCGATCTGTACACCATGCGCGCGCGCATGGGAGATCTCGCCGGCAGGCGCATCACCATCGTCGGCGACATCGCGCACAGCCGTGTGGCGCGTTCGAACCTATGGGGCCTGAAGGCGCTGGGAGCGCACGTCACGGTCTGCGGGCCGCGCTCGATGATGCCGAAGCGGGTCGAGGACTTGGGCGTCGACGTCGAGTACGACCTGCGGCGCGCGGTGTGTGACGCCGATGCCATCAACGTTCTGCGTATCCAGTTCGAACGCCACGGCACGCCGAATTTTCCCAACGCGCGCGAGTACACGCGTCTTTTTGGCATTACCAACGAAGTCCTGAATGGGACGCAACCGGCGTGCTTCGTCATGCACCCGGGTCCGATGAATCGCGGCGTCGAAATCGCCTCCGACGTGGCCGATGGGCGACGCGCCGTGATCTTGCAACAGGTGACGAATGGCGTCGCCGTGCGCATGGCTATTTGTTACCTCTTCGCCGGCGGCATCGGACAGACGGTCGACGACAGCGAACGTTCCGAGCCTGCGAGCGGCGACGAGCAATCGCGAACGACATCGAAGCGCCAGCATGCCGCGAGTTCGTGATGTCCACGGCGTTGCAATCCTGAGGAGGAGAGCTTGAGATTCGAGATCGACTCGCTGCCGCGCGAGTGTGTCCTCGCCGGCGGTGTCCTCGTGGACCCGGCGAGCCGGAAGCAGGGTCCCGGAGAGATCTGGATCCGCGACGGCATCCTCGTCGAAGTCTGCTTCGAGAGGCCGAGCGGCGCACCCGCGGCCGTGGAGCGCGTCGGTTGCGCTGGGCTGCACATCGCCCCGGGCTTCGTCGATCCGCATGTCCACTTCCGTGAACCCGGCCAAGAATACAAGGAAGACATCGAGTCGGGCAGCCGCGCTGCGGTCGCGGGCGGTTTCACCGGCGTCCTCATGATGCCGAACACGGTGCCGCCGCTCGACAATGCCGGAGTCGTGCAAGCGGTGCTGCGGCGCGGTCGCGACGTCGGTCTCTGCGACGTGCACACGTCGGGAACGTTGACGCGCGGGCGCGCCGGTCAAGAGCTGGCCGAGTACGAGGACCTGCGCCAGGCGGGCGTGCGCGCACTCACCGACGACGGCAACCCGGTGGAGAACACGGCGCTCATGCGGCATGCGCTCGAGCATGCGGCGATGCTCGGGCTCGTGGTCATCGCGCACTCCGAGGAAAAGTCGCTGTCCAGCGGCCGGCACATGCACGAAGGCTACTGGTCGACACAACTCGGAATTCCCGGCATTCCGGCAGCGTGCGAAGAGATCGGCGTCGCACGCGATGTCTTGCTCGCACGCGAGACCGGCGCAGCCTTGCACGTGGCGCACGTCTCGACGCGCGGTGCGGTGGATATCCTCCGGTTGGCGAAACGTGAGTGGAAAGTAGACGTGAGCGCCGAAGCCACGCCGCACCACTTGGAGCTCACCGACCGCGAGCTCGTCGGCTATTCGGCCAATTTCAAGATGAACCCGCCGTTGCGCGGCGAATCGGACCGCCAGGCGGTGCTGGAGGGTGTGGCCGACGGCACGCTCGACATGATCGCGACCGATCATGCCCCGCATGCGGCGGACGAGAAGGAACTCGAGATCGATCGTGCGCCTGTTGGTGTGATCGGACTCGAGACGGCTTTCGCCGTCGCACACATGGCACTCGTCCTCTGCGGGCGCCTGCCGCTCGTCGATCTGATCGGACGCATGAGCCTTGCTCCGGCGCGGCGGTTCGGCATGGACGGCGGGCTCCTGGAGGCGGGAGCGCCGGCGAGTCTCGCCTGTCTCGATCTCGACGAACGTTGGCGCGTGGCGGCGGACACCTTGTTTTCGCGTTCGAAGAACTCGCCTTTCCTCGGGCGGATACTGCGCGGGCGTGTGGTGGCGACGGTGCATCGCGGCCGCCTGGTGCATCGTGCTCCGCTGCCCATCGAATCGCTGTCGCGCGTGGGGTGATGTCGCTGCCTGCGCCCGGGCCCCTGGAGAGTTCATGGTCGCTTCCTGGCTGATTCGCCCGCCCACGGCGCGCGCGATTCTGGTTGCCATGGCCGCGCTCGCGGTCGGCGGCTGTGCTTATTTCAATACCTTCTACAACGCCAACAAGTTGTTCGATGAAGGAGAGCGGTTGCGAACCGAGAAGGGCGGTTCGGCGGACAAGGCCTCGGCGCAGTACGATGCATGCATCAAGAAGTGTCATGATTTGCTGCGTTACCATTCGAAGAGCAAATACGTCGATGATGCGTACTTCATGATCGGGGTCAGCCATTTTCATCGCAGCGAATACATCCAAGCGCAGGCGTCGCTGCGCGATCTTCTCGAGAGATTTCCGACCTCGGATCGCGCCGAGGGTGCGTGGTTCTATCTAGGGCTGGCGGCGCTGGCCTTGGGCGACCGAGGCGGCGCCGCGTCGGCATTCGAATCGTTGGAGCGCGCCTACCCGTCGAGTTCCTATCGCGTGGATGCCGCCTACCGGACGGCGGAGACATTTCTCGATGCTGCCGACAGCGAATCGATGCGCCGCGCGCTGCTCGAATTCATCGACAAGAATCCCGGCAGCCGCCACGTGGGCGCGGCGCAGCTGCGGATCGCCGACACATATTATGATGAGTTGCGATTCTCCGAAGCCCGTGCCGAATATCAAAAAGCGATCGAGGCCGACCTTACCGAGGAGCAACGCTTCGAGGCCGAACTCCAGATCGCGCTCACCAAGCGTGACGAGGCCGAGCTGATCCTGACTGATCCGGCCCTGTACCAAGAATCGGATCTCCCCGCGGGTCTACGCCTGCAGATCCAGGAAACGGCGGCGGACAGCGCCAGCATTGCGTCCTCGCCCGCACCGGCGCTGGCGGAATCGGTGTTGGTGCAGCGAAACAAGGCGACCACGCTCCTGGGCGAGGCTGCGAGTGAACTCGAGCGCTTGCGCAAGCAGGCGGCGAAGTTTGGCGCCGACCTGGGTCTCGGCGTCGAGCGCGCCGTGACCGTGGCGCTGCTCGGCAAGCCCGACGAGGCGCTCGCAGATCTCGATCAGATCACGCGTACCGACACGCGCGGCGAGACGGGTGCGAAGGCCCACTACGAGATCGGCGAGATCCACCGGCGCTATGGGCGCTGGAGCAAGGCCCAGGAGTCGTACGATCTGGCGCAGCGTGGCCAGTCCAACAGCGAGATCGGGCAACTGGGGCGAAAGAAGAGCGTTGCCATCAAGGCACGGACGACCGCATACGAACAGTTGCGTGACGCCCCGGAAGTGAGGCGCCGCTGGCGCGTTCTGCACGGACTCGAGCCCCCCCGCGCGGGTGAAGCGGATCCGCGCAGTGGACCGGACTCTGTGAGCGTGGCGGTCGACATCGAGCTGCGTTTCGATGCCATGGCAGGGCATCTGCTCCGCATCGCCGAAATCGACCTTCTTGAGCTCGAACAGCCATGGTTGGCTTTGCGCGAATGTCAGCAGCTGCTCGCCGATTATCCGGACAGCGGTGTGAGCCCGCGCGCCGCACTCGGAATCGGATGGATTTACGATCGTTACTTGTCCGAACCGGAGCCGGCACTGCGCGCCTATGAACAGGTTTGGCTCGACTACCCGGACTCGCCGCAAGCGGAGAAAGCGCGGGAGTTCGTTGCGGAGCTGCAGTCCCCATCGCCTGTCGCGCCGCCCGACTCGGCAACGGCACTCCCGGAGGTGATGGATCCATCCTCGCAACCCTGATCGAGAACCGCCGGTTGAGTGGCGGATCCCACCTGCTGCGCATCCGCGATACGCAGGCGAACGAATTGACGCCGACCTCGCGACCCGGGCAGTTTGCGCTGCTGCTCGCGCACCCGTCGTTGCATCTCGTACGCCGTCCGATGAGTATTCACGACGAAGGTGATGGCTGGCGTAGCTACATGGTGAAGCCCGTCGGCCCGGCGTCACGCGAGCTGGTGGCGTTGGCGGCCGGCAGCCACGTCGACATCAGCCCACCGCTCGGCAACGGGTTTCCCTCCGAGTTGGGACAGGATCCACTCCTGCTCGTGGGTGGCGGCTTCGGGATCGCGCCGATGCACTTTTTGGCGCGCCGGATCGAGGCGCAGGCATCGGGCCCCGAGGTTCGCATCCTTTATGGTGGGCGCAGCGCCCGCGATATCGAGCTCGACACACTCGCTGGCTTGCGCAGCGAGATCGTGCCGAGCACCGACGATGGCTCGCTCGGCTTCCATGGCACTTGCGTGGATCGTTGTGTCGATCTGCTGCGTCGTGAAGGCCAGCGCGCCGCGCGGTTCACCGTGCTCACCTGCGGCCCGCACGCGATGATGGCAGCGCTGTACAAAGCCGTGCACGGCCTGGTGCGCGAGGTGTACGTGTCGCTCGAAGAGATCATGGCGTGCGGCGTCGGCGTGTGCATGGGGTGCGTGACGCGAACACGCGATGGCACCGTTCCAATCTGCACCCACGGGCCGGTTTTCCGCGGCAGCGTCGTGACCGACATCGCCTTGGAGTCGGATCATGTCTGAGTACCCGGTGCGGATCGGCCCGGCCAGATTCGCCAACCCGTATTTCGCCGCTTCGGGCTGTTTCGGCTACGGTCTCGAGTATCGTGAGTTCATCCGACCCGACGAGTTCGGCGCCGTGGTGACGAAGACCGTGACGCCACTGCCCCGCGACGGCAATCCGGTGCCGCGCCTGCAAGAGACGCCCTCGGGGCTGCTCAACTCGATCGGACTGCAGAACGTGGGGCTCGAGGCCTACCTGCGCGACAAGCTGTCGCCGCTCATCGATGCCGGAGGCACGCCTTTCGTCAGCATCGCGGCGGAAACACTGGACGAATATGCGCGCATGGCCGGCCTCCTGGCAGACTACCCCAACATCCGTGCGGTCGAGGTGAACTTGGGATGTCCCAACGTCGACACCGGCGGCGACCGCGACGCAGCCGAGGCACGCGCCGTCGAGCGCATCACGCGCGTGGTGAAGGAGCGTTTGCCGGATCGGGCGGTGGCCATCAAGCTGACGCCGAATGTCACCGACATCGTGCACTTGGCGCAAGGGGCCGAACAAGGCGGTGCCGACGCGGTGGTCGCCATCAACACCGTGGCCGGGATGGACATCGACATCGCGCGCGCACGCCCGACCTTCACGCGCGTGCGCGCCGGTCTTTCCGGTCCAGCGATCTTCCCGATCGCCTTGCTCAAGGTATGGGAGATTGCCGGCGCGGTGCGCATTCCCGTGATCGCGGTCGGAGGCATCGCCTCGGCGAGTGATGTCATCAAGTTTTTCATGGCGGGCGCGAGCGCCGTGCAGCTCGGCACGCTGCTGTTCTCGCGCCCGACACTGCTGGCCGAGGTCAAAGCCGGCGTAGAGGACTTTCTCACCGTACGAAGGCTCGATCACCCGCATCGATTGCGTCTCTCCCGCGCCGGCGCTCTCGAGGTGGGAGACCCGGCGTCGGCCACCCTGGGTTGAGACGCCGCTGCTGTCCTTCAAGCAGAAGAATAGGGGCAGACGACGATGATACAGCTCCAATACGAGACATCCGTGGACTCGCGAGTGACGCGACTGCCGATCGTGCCGCGATGGGCTCGACTCGCCGGGGAACAGTGCTCCGCGGGGTGGTTCGTGTGGAGAATTCCCCAATGTCTGACCGTGGCGGCTGTCCAAGGTGGCGCGCAATGTCCTCTAGTCCCTGGCACAAGCCCCCTTGGGCCGCTGCTTGAGCTCCAGGCATGAATTGGTTAACCTTTCATAGGTCGCCTCTGGCGTCTCTCTAGGACTGCGCCCCGCAAGCCGACGTTGAAAAGATGGAGGGGAGTCGCTTCCCGTCTCCACCGGAGCCGTTCATTACAATCGCCAGGACTCCAATGCGTGCGTCAATTTCAGCAGCCTTGGCCGCCGCGTGGCTCGCGTTGGCGGCGATCGCCAGCGCCGCGGCACCCGTGCGCGTTGCGGTCATTGGCGATTACGGCGAGGAGAGCCCCGGCGCACAAGCCGTGGCCAACCTCGTGCACGGGATGAACCCCGGCATCGTGGTCACCGTCGGAGACAATAGCTACGACGGCAACCCCATCGATGACAATGTCGGCCAGTACTACGCGCGCTACATCGGCAACTACGGCGGGGACTATCCTCCTGGTGCACTGGTCAACCGATTTTTCCCCAGCCTTGGCAACCACGATTACTCCGATGGGGACGGCCTTCCCGGTTATCTCGAGTACTTCACATTGCCAGGTGCCGGGATCCAAAGCACCAATAGCTCCGGCAACGAGCGTTACTACGACTTCATCCATGGCCCCATCCACTTTTTCGCCATCAACAGCAATGCGGCGGAGCCACACGGCATCGACAGCACCTCGGTGCAGGCGCAATGGCTGCGCGCACGGCTCGCGGCGTCGACGGCGCAGTGGAAGATCGTCATCATGCATCACTCCCCGTACTCGAGCGGTGACAGCCATGGCAGCATCGAAATCATGCAATGGCCGTTTCGTGCCTGGGGCGCCGCGGCCGTCATTTCCGGCCACGATCATGTGTACGAACGTTTCTCGGTCGATGGGTTTCCCTATTTCGTCAATGGCATCGGTGGGCGCAACCTGAAGGGTTTCACCAGTCCCCGGCCCGGCAGCGTCGTGCGCTACAACGACGACTTCGGCGCCATGTTGCTCACGGCCGAGAACGGCAACCTCACGTTTCAACTCATTTCCATCGCGCCGACCGACTCGGTGGTGGATTCATACACGCTTGTGGGCGGTGATCCGGAACTGAGTGCCGCGCCCGCTGCGTTCGGATTTGGCAGGCACTTCGTGGGTGCGGTGGCGGTGCAGAACCTCGTGCTGCGCAACGTCGGCACTGGAGCCCTGGAGATCACGGACCTCGATGTGGTCGGTCCCGACTCAATGGAATTCGACGTCGTTCCGGTCGCGGCAGTGCGGCCTCGCCGGTTGCCGGAGTACGTCATCGCCAGCGCATTGCCCCTCACGCTCGCTCCTGGGGACAGCACGACGCAGCTGGTGCAGTTCGATCCGGAAACTCCCGGCACAAAGAGCGCATCGCTTCGCGTCGTGAGCAATGATCCCGATCAGGAACTTCTGGTCTTGCCGCTCGCAGGATTGGCGATGCAGCCGTCCTCTCCAGCGCTGGAGTTTCGGCCCTCGGCATTGGACTTCGGAGCGATCCCCGTGTTCGCCAACACCCGGGAATCCGTATTCTGGTGCAACCGCGGCAGTGAGCCGCTCGAAGTAGAGGAAATCGTTCTCCTTGGTCCGGATGCGGCACATTTCTCGGTCACGGGCCCCGGGGGGCCATTCCAAGTCGCGGCGGGGGACAGCGTCGAGACACGGGTGACGTTCGGTCCCACGACTTTGGGTGTGAAGACAGCCAGCCTGCGCATCACGAGCAATGACCCAGGCGGGCAATTTGCCAGCGTTGCGCTCACCGGCCGCGCCCTCCCACCCTTGCAGCCACATCTCGCTGTTTCGCCTTCCACGCTCGGGTTCGGCGAAGTCATGGTTTCGACGAGCGCCAGCAGCACGCTGGAACTGCGCAACACCGGTGGCGCCGCGTTGCAGGTGTCGTCGGTGTCGTTGGTCTGGGCAGACGCGGTGCATTTCTCCGTAACGAGCGGCGGGGGAGCGCACTCGATCATGCCTGGCGATAGTGTGGTCGTCACTCTCGCTTTCTCTCCGTCGACTGAAGGCGCGAAAACGGCCGCGCTCCGCATTGCAAGCAACGATCCAGAGCAAACGGTGGCGGACATCCCACTCGCGGGCATGGGCCTGCCGCTTCCGGCGCCGGAAATCGCCGTTGCCCCCGCCGCGATCGAGTTCGGACAAGTCATCGTCTCGGAGAGCGCGAGCGCTATTGCCCGCATCCACAATCGGGGGACGGCAGATCTCCACGTGGTAGCTGTCGCCTTCGTCGGTGCGAGTGCGTCGCAGTTCTCCATCCAGAGTGGCGGGGAAGCGCGGACCGTTGCAGCGGGGGACAGTTCTTCGGTGACGGTCCGTTTTCTCCCCACCGCCACCGGGACCAAAGTCGCCGCTCTCCGGATCACGAGTGACGATCCCGATGCCGCGGTCGTCGACATTGCGTGCACAGGCGTGGCACTCCCGCCCCCCGCACCCGACATCGACGTCGTTCCCGTGGTCGCCGATTTCGGCGGCGTGTTCGTCGCGACCGCCTCGGCAATGCAATCCATCACCATCCGCAACGAAGGCACGGCGACGCTCGACGTCGGGTCGACGACGATCGTCGGCCCCGACGCCAGCAGCTTCAGGCTCACGAGCGGTGAGGCTCCTCTCACGTTGTCTCCTGGGGCCAGTACGACGTTGTCCATCGAGTTCGCGCCCGCCACGGCTGGCGCCAAAACTGCGACCTTGCGGATCCAGAGCAACGACCCGGACGAGGCGACGTGGAATGTCGTGCTTTCGGGAATCGGCATCGTGCCACCCGGAACTCGGCTCGAAGTCCTGTTTCAGAACAGCGTCGATGGAAAGTCGACGAATTCGGTGACTGTCGTCACCTCGAGCAGCGTCGCGGCGGTCAGCGGTGCACTCTATCTGGCGGCGATCACCTCCAAAGATCACGTCATCGTGCAGAGCGTCACGGGCATGGGGCTCACCTGGACACTCGTGCGTGCACAATGCAGCGGCCGCGGACAGACGGGCGTCGAGATCTGGGCCGGCGCGGGGACCGCGAGCCCGGGAACCGTGACGGCTCGGTTCGTGAGCACACCCAACAGCGCGGCACTGGTGGTGGTGCGCTATGCGGGAGCCGATCCTGTTTCACCGCTCGGAGCGCTCGTGTCTGCCAACACCAATGGTGTGCAAGGCAGCTGCTCTGGCGGCTCGGATACCGCATCACATTCCATGAATTTGCAGACGACGGTACCCGGCGCCCTGGCGTTCGCCGCAGTGGCCATTCGCAACCGCGATTACACACCGGGCTCCGGCTATACGCAGCGCGACGAAGTCACGGCTGGCTCCGGGGGTTGGATCGCGGGGCTCGCGGTCATGGATCGTAGCGTCGCCAACCCAGGTCAGGTGACGGTGAACGGCACATTCAGCCAGGACATCGATTGGGCGGTCGTTGCCGTCGAGCTCAGGCCGGCCATCGTGTTCCCGGAAATCACGGTCACGCCCATGTCCTCCAACTTCGGCACCTTGGATCTCGGCGAGAACGCACTCCGCAGCTTCGAGATCCGCAACGACGGGGCGGCGAACCTGCTGGTGCAAGGCATCGGCGTGTTCGGCGCGCAGGCGCCCGAGTTCGCCATCACGAGCGGCGGAACGCCACCGACGCTCGCTCCGGGTGCGCGTCACACGGTAACGGTGCGCTTCGCTCCCATATCCGTTGGGGCCAAGAACGCCATTCTCCGCATCGTCAGCAATGACGCGAGCGAGTTGACCACGGACGTGTCGCTCACCGGCACGGCGATTCTGAGGCTGCCGGAGGTCGTGGTGACACCTTCCGCATTGGACTTCGGCAGCATCCCCGCGCTCGGCAGCGTCACCCGGAACATTCGTGTCGCCAACACCGGCGATGCGGGATTGCAGGTGTCGGCCATCGCGGTCACGGGCGCCGATTCGCTCGAGTTCACCCTGGGCACGAGCACGCCGTTCACCGTGTCGCCCGGTGACAGCACCACCATCGCGCTCACCTGGGCGCCGCTTGCACAGGGTGCGAGTATCGCCACACTACGCCTGTCGTGCAACGATGCGGATGAGCCGGTCGTGAATGTCGCGCTCGCCGGGATCGGACTGCCGCTGCTGGTAGCGGATATCGATCTCGATCCGCAGGCGGTCGATTTCGGCACCCTGACCATGCTCGCGAGCACGACACGCACAGTACGAGTTGCCAACACCGGAACCGGCGACCTGCACGTCGCAACGCTCCGATTCGTGGGTGCCGACTCGCTTGCCTTCGCGTTGCCCGGTGGTGCGGGACCGTTCACGATCGCGGCCGGTGACAGCACGATTCTATCGGTGAGTTTCACCCCGACCTCGCTCGGGGCGAAGAACTCCACACTGCGCCTCACGAGCGACGATCCCGACGAGAATCCGGCGATTGTGGTGCTCACCGGCCTCGCGACGGCGCCTCTCGAGGGGGCAGTCGTCTTCGAAGGTGCAATCCACGGCAGCGCCACCAGCGGCACCACGGTCACGACGTCGAGTAGCTTGCAAGCCGAGGCAGGCGAAGTCGTCTTGGCCGCCGTCACCTCGAAAGGATACGTGAACGTCACCGCGCTCTCCGGATGTGGCCTCACCTGGTCGCCGGTGCGCGCACAGTGCGGCGGCCGGCTCCAAACTGGAGTGCAAGTGTGGAAGGGGACGGGGACACCGAGTCCGGGTGTGGTCACGGCGACGTTCGCCAGCGCCCCGAGCAGTGCCGTCATCATCGTCGCGCGCTACTCGGGAGCCGATCCCGCGACCGTGTTGGGCACCATCGTATCCGCCAACACCAACGGCACGAGCGGTGTATGCGGCGGTGGCACCGACAACGCCGCGTATGCACTGTCATTGCCGACGTCCGTCAACGATGCAACCGTGTTCGCCGTCGTCGCCATGCGCAACCGAGTGCTCGTGCCCGGGGCCGGCTATATCGTGCGCGACGCCTTGAGCGCGGGAGCCTCCGGCGCCGTCTCTGGTCTGACGCTCATGGATCGTGACGTGGAGACCCCCGCGACCGTGAGTGTGAACGGCAGCTTCGACGGTGCCGTGGACTGGGCCGTCGTGGGCATCGAAATTCGCCCGTTCGTCGGCGCCGCGAAGCAAGACGTGCAGAGCACGGGTGGAGTGATGGAAGCGGGACTCACCCTCGGCCATGGTATCGGCGGCACGGTGCCGTGGATCGAGCTCGCTTCGCCTCGATCGGCGCGCGCCACCGTGCGCATCTTCGACGTGCGCGGTCGTTGGCTGCACACGCTCTGGGATGGCCCGCTGCCGGTAGGCCGTACGCGTCTCGAATGGGGCGCGCGCGATGCGAGCCGGCCAGTTCCGGCCGGCGTCTACTTCGTCCACGCCGAGATCGGCGCGCAACGCTTCGTACGCAAGATTCTGAACGTGCGCTGACCCAACGGGCTTGGCGCGTTCCGCACCACGTAGTATTCTCTCCTTCGCTCCATGCCCGGCAGGTCACGCCGTTGTGACCATTCCGTCGCTTGCGGGACGAAGGATTGGTGATGGCGGACCAGAGATCCAGCGGCGTGACGCGACCTAGCACCACAACGCCCACGACCAAGGACCGACGTGCCGAAGCGCAGAAGCGGTTGCTTCTCGCCGTCGATGTGCCCGATCTGCAGTCGGCGCGGCGTCTGGTCGAAACTACCGCTGCGAGCGTTGGCGGCATCAAGATCGGCAAGGAACTCTTCACCCGCTGCGGTCCGGAAGCGATCGCCACGCTTGCTGCTTTCGGCCTGCCCGTGTTCCTGGATCTCAAGTTCCACGACATTCCGAACACCGTGGCGCGTGCCGTGGACGCGGCGGCGCAGCACGGCGTGCGCTGGCTGTCGGTGCACACGAGCGGCGGTGCCGCCATGCTCGAAGCGGCTGTGCGCGCGCGCGATGCGCTGCCACATGATCAGCGTCCTCTTTTACTCGGCGTCACGGTGCTCACGAGCCTCGATGTCGAAGATCCCGAAGAAGTGGTGGACCGGGCGCTTCTTGCCGAGCGCTGCGGTTTGGACGGCGCCATCGCCTCACCGCAGGAGTTAGGGCGCTTGCGCGCCGCCTGCGGCGCCGGGTTCCTTCTGGTGACACCAGGAGTGCGACCAGGAGGTGCGTCGACGAATGATCAAGCGCGGGTCGCGACACCGGGCGCTGCGATTCGCGATGGCGCCGACCTGCTCGTCGTCGGCCGCCCCATCCATGCGGCCAGCGATCCAGCGCGTGCCGCAGCCAGCATCGTCGACGAGATCGCACGCGCGCTCGCCGACAGAGCGGCATCCAGTGGCTCGGACTCCATCTCGGCGGGACGCAGCGCCTTGGCGCGCGAATCCACCGACCCGGTCATGGCGCAGCGCTTGATGCGGATGCTGCGAGAATCCGGTGCTTTCCTCGAAGGACACTTCGTTCTGAGCTCGGGTTTGCACAGCGATCGTTATGTGCAGTGCGCGCAGATGCTGCAATACCCGCATCTGGCGCGACGTGCGGGCATCTGGCTCGCCGAGCGCTTGCGGCGCTACCAACCCGAGACGGTGATCAGCGTCGCCTTGGGCGGGCTCGTCATCGGCCAGGAGGTGGCCGCAGCGCTCGGTGTGCGCGCGCTGTTCGCCGAGCGCGACGAGGCCGGTGTCCTGCGCCTGCGCCGCGGCTTCGAGCTCCGCCCCGGAGAGCGCGTCGCCATCGTCGACGACGTGTGCACACGCGGCGGTTCCATCGCCGAGTGCAGTGCTCTGGTGCAGGAGCAGAACGCCGCGATCGTGGCGACGGGAGCCATCATCGATCGCAGCGGCGGCGAACGCAGTTTCGACCATCGCCTCGAGGCGCTGCTCGAGATCGAGGCCAAGGCCGTCGAACCAGGAACTTGCCCCGCCTGCGCCACTGGCGATGTTGCGATCAAGCCCGGAAGCCGGCGCACGTGATCGGCAACGACGCATGGAGCGCAAGGCTGCGCAATGGTGATCGTTGCCGGTCGCAAACGCAGCCGAGCTTGTCGCAACAATTCTTAGACGACACGTTGCATTTCGTCGAGCGTTACGCACGGATCGAAAAGCTCGTCCTCGGCGGTGTGGAGGTTCATTATTCGCCGGCCTCACTCGCCGTCGATCTGGCCGCGGGGGGAGACCCGATTGCCCAGGGCGAGGCGCTGGCAGAGGCCGAACGCGCGCGACTCGAGCTGCCCGCGGGCCCCGTTCTCGAACTGCAGCGCCTGATCGAAGCGCAAGGCATCAAGGTCGCGCCCCGTCTTTTCCCGGCGCCCGAGTATGCGGGTGGATTTTTCTTCGACTCCCATTTGGGACCGTGCATCTTGTTGCACGCCGGAATGAGTGAATCGGAGACGCTCTACGCCCTCGCACATCAGTACGCGCACTTCCTCGCCGACTTCGACCCCTACATCACGACGATTTGCAGCCTGCCGAGCGCCGCGGCATCCGAGGACCCTCTCGAGGCGCGCGCGCATGCGACAGCGCTCGCCTTTCTCATGCCCAGATCGGACATGGAGCTTTACCGTAGCGCTCTGGTCGGCCAACGGGAGGTGACGTCGGCCCCGCACCGCGCCGCGAAATTCGGCCCACCACGGCCCGAGCTGGTCGTGTCGGCTGAGTTTCTCCAGCACCTGCGTGTTTACTTCGATCTCGATGGGGAGATCATCCTGTGGAGATTGTTGGAGCTCGGCTGGATCGACCCGGCTGGTCTACGACGACTCCTCGAAACGAATGCCGAGGTTGCCAAGATCGTGCGCACTCCACCGCGCGAAGTCTTCGCTGGCCAGATGTTGTTGCCGGATCGTTTCGTGCGCCTGGTCGCGAGCGCCTTCGGGTCGGGTCGCATCGATCTCGAGGACACAGCCCGCTATTTCGACACCGACGCTGACGGCGCCGAGCGCATCCTCGCCCAGTTCGAATACGAAGACAGCCCACGAGAATCGAAGAGGATCTCATCATGAGATCTCGCCGTTCCTGTGATCGGCGTTCTTCTCGCTCTCGCCGCAGAACTGGGGACCGCGTGGATCGACGCGTCCCGCGATCGACTGTGGCGCCCCGGTTCAGCTTCCTCGTCCGCTCGGGCACCAGGGGACGGCAAGCACCATGCACCCTGCACGGTCGCCCAAAAACCTCCCCGCGCGCGATCGCGGCGGGGAGGTTCTGAGTCTCGAGAGTTTCGAACTTGTCCCCTCAGGGACCCGCGTGACCGCGGCCGCTCCGACCCAAGACTTGGAGGTCGACAATCTCCACAGGGAAACCGTCCCCCGTGGCGCCGCCGAACGAAGTTCTGAACAATGTTCCGTTTTGGACCACGTTGCAGCCACCGCGGGTGCCCTCGGGAACGCCGAAGGTTGCCCGCAGGGCACCGGTGCCCCTGCCGTGCACGGAGAGCGCTACGAGCTCCTGCCCCTGGGAGCCGTCCAGATAGAGCAGGTCCGGGAGGGGCGCGCCGGGCGCCGTATTCTTGAACACCACCTGGAACTCACAGTTTCCAAGTGTAGGCTTCTTGTTCACAGGGTCGGCGGCGATTTCCTGGGCCCGGTAGCCGAACAGTGGTGGATTCAGAGTGAACGGATTCCCAGTGCTCAGACACGAGACGACCCAGAAGAGTGAGTTGCGGACGCTGACGTTCACCGTGACTTCGGCTCGCCCGTCGCTCAACGCGTGCTCGGTCACGGTGCCGCTGATCTGCGTTCCAAGATCGATCCCGAAATTGTCCAGGAGCCATTTGGCTTCGAGGCCCGCGTAGTCGATCGAGGCACACAGTTCCGGGGGATTGTTGCTCCATCCGATGAAATCGGGCACGGGGGGAACGAAGATGTTCGTCGACCCCTGAGCGTCGAGGAAGTCGGACAACGGACGCGCTGATTGGATCTCTTCCAAGGGCGCAGTGAGAGCTGTCGGCTCCTGGCCGCTGCTTTCCTGGGTGTCTTCGGACGTGGGGCGGTCCACCGTGGGGTCCATGCAGCCTGGGAAGGCTGCGACCATCATGGCTACGAGGAGGAAGAACCAAAGGTTCTCGCGTCGCTCTTTCATCGTCTTGCTCCTTGCTTCTTGTGCCGTTACAGCCAGCCACGGGTCGATTCAAATGAAAACGTACCCACACATGACGTGGTGCACCGAGCACTAGTCGAGCCGACCCCAAATGACTGGCACACTCTGAGAGAACGCGAGGAGACTTCAAATAGCACATCGTCGTCGGAGTCTGTCGTGCGCTCCGATCGAGTCAGTAGATTTACAGAGGGACGGCGTCGAACTCCTGCGGCCACTTGTACCGCGATCCGCTCAGCTTCGGAGCGTTGGACCCCGACGGTGAATGTGCGGGGGCGACGCGGCGTCGGCGACGTGGGGCCATCTGATGGTGAATTCAGCCTTCGGAGTCAGTTGGACCCGGTTTCAGATCCCGTAAGCGATTGAGAATCAAACACTTCTCAAATTGCCTTCTCGGAATCTTCTACAAATCGTCCCCACAACGTCGCGGCTTCTGCCTTCACGTGGGCGTCGAGAAGCCGCGCGTAGCGTTGCGTGGTGACGATCGAAGCGTGACCAAGAATCTGCTGCAGAGCAGCAAGCGACCCTCCACGCTCGAGCCAATTACACGCGTACGTGTGCCGCAAGCGATGCACGTGGAAGTCTGCGACGCTGCTCAACCGGCGCACCTTCAGGTTGAACGACGAAGAATCCACGAAAGGCACCAACTTTCCGACCCGCAGTCTGAGTTCCCGCTGAAACTCCGGCGGCAGGGGAACGCGACGCACCTTGCGGCTCTTCGTCTGGCTAACGACCAGCATCTCGTTCTCCACGTGATCGGCCTTCGCACGCACCATCTCACCCCAACGCAGCCCCGTGGCGAGACCGAACCGGATCACGAACCCGCATGGTTCGGTGAGGCTCTGCAGCACCGCGACGTCTTCGTCTGCAAGCCTGTCCGGTGGCCTCTCCTGGATCTTGGGCATCAATCGCCGCGGGAATGGAGACCTGTCGACGTATCCCGATTCCTCGGCCCAGCGGAAAAGGCAGCGGGCGTCGGAGAGGACGTGCACCACCGTCTGTGGTGAGATCCCCCTGCCATCCAACCAGATCCGATAGCCGCGCAGGTCGTCCTTGGTGACCCGCTCGACCGGCTTAATGCCCAAGTACGGAGCCAAGTAATCTCGAACCCTCTGGACAGCTTTGTGGCCGGACGCGGGTCGCGCGGTAGCCACGTACATCTCGAGCCACCTGGCCGCCACTACGGAGACCGTCGACTGATTCGGTAGCCGCCTTCCGCCGGACCTGAATTCCCGGAGCTCTCGGCAAGCCTCCTCGTAGTCGGTTCCCAGAGTGATCCACCGGTCGCGTCCGCCTTCCCACTTGCGCGTGTAATACGCCTTTCCCTTCTGGTACATCCCCTTCGGTAGCCTCGGCATCTCAGCCTTCCTTCCTGGCCGAGACCCACCGAAGGATGTCATCGCAGGAGAAGCGTAGAACGCGACCGACCCGTATGCAAGGTAGACGCCCCTCTGCGGCCATCTTGTAGATTGTCTTCTCATGGAGGCCGAGGTAGGATGCCAGGTCACGTGGTGTCCATAGGCGGGGCGGATGTCGATGAGAGCCTTCCCCGCGTTCAAGGTCCCGGTCCATGTTCACACCCCATCGGAGGCCTCGGAATCCGCCGTCGCCACGGACGGTACGGTTCAGCTCCCTACTCCAATGGCGCTACATGGGCCGTAGCGACACCACATTCCACGTACCAACTGACTAGAAGTCCCAACGAGGTGTTTTTTCTGGACGATATGTGCATTCCCTTCCGAGATCGAGAGAGTTCTTCAAGTGCAACCACAGTGCCTGGTGATCATCCGCCCCTAGACTGTCTATTGCCCTATCAATGGCATTGCAGACTCTCTTACGGGCTCTCTCTGGCTCACTTGTAGTCAAGGAGCGGCTGTGTCCACCTAAACCTTCACTGCTGCGTATGTACTTTTCGAGTCTTTCTAGTTCTGACTTAGCCCCTTCGCTCGCGACACCATTTACCGTCGCTTCATCAAGCTCTTTCCGCAGAGTTCTCATCCTGTCGAGAACCTGGGCTTTCGTTTTAGGATCTGCTACAGGAGACCCGCGGTCCGGAGAAGCAGGCTTGGCTCGATGGCCATTCTGCCGAGTGCCCCGATGCACGAGAGGCGCTTTCTTAACGAGCCGATCAAGCTCTTCCACCGAAATCGCCTCACCAGGTCTGCGCAAAAGTTCAGCAATAAACGCATATCCAGTTTGTGCCTTCATCTGCGTGGTCTTGCCAGCGAACGAAATGGTCCAGAAGTCCCTTCCCCTTCGAAAAACGTTAACCTCTGTTTCGGCTTGACGAGATGCGGGCTGCTTGGCAGCATCTGGCGCGACTGCGGGCCGCGCTAACAATCGATACTCGATCTCGTCATCCAGTATCTTAAGCGTCGAACGGATTTCATAGTTTGACTCCACAAACTCTCTGACTCCTTGAAGAAATAGCTTGCCGGCATTCATGCGCGACTGCCGACACCGCATCCAGTGCGCATCCAAACAAGCATCTAGCTCAGCGCCCCATGGTTTCGTCTTGGCCCGGTAATACGTCGCGTCGATGGTAGACGGTGTTTCAGCTAGCACCACTCTCCAGTTTGCAAGCGAATGGGAATCTGCGATCTTCTGCAGATCCTTCATTCCAAGTTCAACGATTCTCCCGTTAACCAGAAAGGTCAGTGTTTCGGAAACGTAACGGAGGATCTGCGTCAAGCCACCACAACAAATCTCCTCTGGTACATCAAAGTTCCACCGCTCTTGCTCCGGGCAGCTGCATCCTTTGCCACAGCTGTATACATGATCCATCTTTGCCAGGAAGGCGACATCATCAGCCGCAAAACGCTCCTCTAATTCGCGGGTCACCTGCTGAAGCAAACCTGACGGCTGAAGAACTCTGAATGCGCGCGAAATGGCACACAGCATCTCTATCTTGAAGTCGAGAACATCCTGCCGAGCTGCTTTGAGCCGTGAGATCTCATCGTCACTCAAGATTTCTCGAAGGCAGACGCTGTCTTCGTCGCTCAGCTCATAGAAATCCTTAAATGGATTCCCTGCGAGTGGGTAAAGCAAGTAAATGCTCATCGCCGCTGTCGGATCACCGGTTCTCGGGAGCATGCCGTAATCGAGTAGCACTGCCTTGTTCTTTGTCAAAACCCGACTGGTCTCATCGGCAAAATCTGCAGTTGATTGAAATGAGTGGTACGCCCGCAGGTCTGAGTAAGCCAACAGACGGGGAAGCAAAAGCGACAAGTCTGTCGATTCATACACTGAAACGATATCGTCGATCTCACCTGAGTGGACCGTCAAAGCAGCACCTAACTGATCCGCAACGTCACGCCGGAAGCGTGGTCCCAGGGGCGCGTACTCCGTATCAACTCGTTGCATGAGCCGGGTAACGCGGTCTTGCTGGTCCTGAGTCCACGATTCCGAACCAGGAATGATGAGGGCCTGCCGAGCCATAGCGTTGATGGTAAACCACCCTTACGACCCCCTACAACTTCTTGCTGAGGTTCCCTGAAACCTCTGAAGACCATCGGATTTGCCGGGGGTTCATTCGACGATGCCACTCCCTTTGTAGCGATGCCACGCTTCTTGTAGCGCCTGTTCGGGCAGACGAAATGGGGAACCGCAGCCCGGCAGGTACGCGTGATCCAGGTATCGACGCCCTAAGTAGAGGTGTCGAGCCGCCCCCGAGAGCACCTCCTGCCGGGCTCGCTCTCGGGGGTTTTCTCTTGGCACCCAGTCCAAGGGCAGGCCGTATGGGTAACTTGACGCGAGACTCTTCAGAGCAACCACAGGTCGAATTGCAGAAGACGGTGCTGGGTGTGATCCTGATCTGGCCGGACGTGCTATCGCGAGTTCAACCATTGAGGCCAGAACACTTTCTCGACCCAAAGGCCCGTGGCGTGTTTCGAGCCATCAAAATCCTTGAAGCGCGAGGTTCCCCAGTGGAAACTCATTCACTCCTTGAGGAGCTCAAAAGCACCGGGGATCTAGATCGAATTGGTGGCCACGGATACATCGATGAACTACTAGACTCCGCCGCGACATCAGCCCACCTTGAACACCATGTTGAGATGCTGATCGAGTCATATCGCAAGCGAGAAGCACACGGCTTGCTCGAGACGGCCGCCGCTGCAGTCCTCGAACCTGATAAGTCCAGATCTGAGGTTTTCGGCCAACTGCAGCGAGATATCTACAATCTGGAAACAGATGCTGCTGATCTTCGCCACATCTCAAGAGATGCTTGGGCTCTGCACGAGCAATGCGAAACAGCGCCGCACAAGCCTTGCTATCTGGGGAACGCACTGCTCCGACCAAACGATTTTGGACTCCTGGTGGGGGCTGCGGGATCGGGCAAGACATTCATCGCTTGCCATCTGGCTCTGTGTCTGGCGATGGGATACCCCTGGTTTGGTATGGAGACGAAGGAAGTACGCGTAGCCTTCTTGAATCTCGAAATGGACGGGGAGGATCTCGACTTGCGGTTCACAGCCCTCTGCGAAGAAAGGGAGCTCTGGGGTGGTAACACAATCCCCCCTAGTATCAGAACAACCGCCTTGAAAAATATCGCGGTTGTCAGTCGTGACAAACTGAAGCGGCGGCGATTGCACCTCGTTAAAGAATTCCCAAACCTGCTTGGTTGGATCAAAGCAACAGGAGCCAAAGTCCTGATCATCGACTCGCTGCAACGTCTTCACGGTGGAGATGAGTTCAACGATGTCGTTCCCATGATAGGTGCGATCGAGCAAGTCCTCGACCGAACCCCAGACCTGGCCATTCTAGGCCTGCATCATGAAGCTCAGGCAGCTGTGGGGGCTAGCAGAAGCCGCAGTCGTCTTCAGCACATGTACGCCTCGCGCAGTCGAACAGAACTGACCGATGCTGCACGGATGCAGCTTCGACTGGTGGAGTTGGGACCGGACAAGGAAACTGGCATTGAGAAGCTGGCGCTTCACCAGGGCAAGGTCACATTTGGTCCTCATGCGGCGCTTCCGACATATCTTGAGCGCCGCCCATCTGGTGTCTTGGTCCCCGGCAATCCTCCACGGAACTCAAGCGGAGGGGGCGCCGTGAACCAGGAGAAGACCTATCAAGCGGTTGTCCAGTTGGGTCGAGCGAGCCGTCACGACGTGATGCTGGTAACGGGGATCCAGAGCAAGAACACGCAGATTGATCACCTGAGGGCGCTTGTTGAACAAGGGCGCCTTCGGCAGATCGGGCCGACGAGAAACCCTATGTACGAAGTGGTGACCTCGGATCCTCGTCCTACCAGTTGACCTCGGAAACATGGTAGCCGTCCGTCCGACCGTCCGGGTGCCCTTAATAGGGCACCCCGGACCGGACGGTCGGACGTTTCAATGGCTACCTGGAGAAGCGTCCGGACGAATGGCGTCCGGGGAATCAAGGTCCGGACGCATTGGCATATCTTCTAATCTGGTGGGCCTATAGAGCGTCCTGGCAGTCAATTGAGAGTGCGTGACGAGTCAGTCGAGTAGTGAGACGGCCGAGACAACATTGTCTACTCGGCGTCCTTGTTCTCGATCTCCCCACAAGGTGACTCTCTTGCGCGGCATAACATTTAAGGTGGCACAGGTAAAGTCGCACGCGAGCGCACTTGACATCGAGGAGTCAAGTAGTGGGGCACTGGCGAGAATGCGAATTCTCGTCAGTCGCCGATACCGCATGTGAGCTCCAAGGCTGGCACCGCCAGCAACTGGACGGTCCGCCGCTTCGTTTCGTTGCCCCTCCGGTCGTAACGTGTCGTCGTGGACACTGACGCATGCCCAGCCAGGCTCTGGACCGTCGCCAGGTCGGCACCCCTGTCAAGGAGTGTCGAAATGAAGGTCCGCCGAAGGTCGTGAGGAGTGAACCGCTCCACACCTGCCAAAGTTGACAAGCGCTTGAAAGCACACACCACCGCTCCAGCGCATAGACGAGCAATGCGAACCTTTTGCCATGGGGCTGGACAGAACAACGCGCCAGGCGCCTTCCCTCGCGCTTTGAGCCACATCTTGAGAACGGCCTCTGCGGGGCCGATGTAAACCAACCGATCCTTGCGGCCCCTGCCTCGGTGCACTCAGTTCGTCACCATCGAGATCCTCGAGGTCAAGTGCCACGAACTCAGCGCGTCGGAGACCTGTGACATACGCCACGGCGACAAGCGCCCGATCTCGTGAACCCAAGGGCTCAGGCTGTTGGACCGTGAAGAGCCGCCGCGGGTCGATCTCACCGGGCGTGACTTTTCGAGTTCAAGCACGCGTCGATTTGTCCTGAAACAATGGACCAAAATCGAATACCGGCATTCAACCAAGGAATTCTCTGGGCTGCGCCGACGGGCCAGGGGGTGTGGGTTGGCGTCGGTGTCATGACTCGACTCCCCCTTGTTGGGGGACCGGATCAGTTATAGAATATAGGATAGAATATATAACTCAGTCTGGGCGGAAGGGCTGCTGTTGCCCCTACATGCCGCCGTTCGAGGAGGACCAAACATGCAACGAGCGCAGAAATCTATAACTCGACGCACCGTAACCCCGATCTCGACATGGGCCGGACGAGGCCGGAAACGCGGCCGACCCCCTGAGCCACCGCTCCCGCGATACCTCACCCAGGACGAGCTGGGACGCTTCCGAAAGGTCGTCCACGCCAGCGGGAGCCAGCGCGACATCGTGCTGTTCGGGCTCGCGTACCGCTTCGGCCTGCGGGCCGTGGAGGTGACGAGGCTCCTCATCGATGACCTCGACCTGAGCCGCCGGCGCATCCAGATTCGGCGCGCCAAGGCCGGGCACCCGAAGGAGTACCCGCTGCCAGCGGATCTCGTGGGACCGGTACGGCGGCATCTCCGCAGTCGCCCGGATCGGGGGCCATTCCTCTTCACTGGCCGTCAATCGACGAATCAGCGGGGCTTGACCGTTCTCCGCGTGCAGCAGCTCTTCAAGCGGTACGCAGCCGAAGCGGGACTGCCTCCTTCGGTTGCGTCGCACTCGTTGCGGCATTCCATCGCTGTGCACTCGCTCGAGGAGGGCTTCGGCCTCGAGTACGTGGCAGACCTCCTGGGGCACAGCTCGATCCGATCGACGGCCATCTACGCGCGCGTCTCGTCCCGGGGCAGGGACGAGATGATGCATCGCTTGGATCGCAGCCGCTACATAGTTTCCTGGAGCTGAATGCATGCAGCCGGGGGCTTGTAACGATTGGTCTCAGAAACTGAGCTGAAACCCCTTTGTCACGCGCGAAAACTTTTACGAAAATAGTTCGTGTACAACGCGCCAGGAACCGTTCAACAGGCTGTTGAAAAACCAGCCACGGCAATGGATTTATCCGTGCCGAGTTCTGGTTCCGAGGTTCGTCCTGACGTGCACGTTACCTGCAGCACCTGGTCGCGATTATCGTGAACACCGTTGGCACCCAAACCGCGTCACCCATGCTGAGCCCGCAAAGCAACGGAACATCGTGTTGCACTTCAACTGCTCCATCAGCACCCACAACGCTGCGGAGCGTGTACAGAACCTGCAGCAACAGAACTTCGAAGGAGTCTTTCGGGAGCGATCTACGGGCTGCCCGTCTTCGAGTAAATCTTTCGAAGAGCAGAGATAGTTTCGCCAGCGCCGCATTCGTGAGCGTCCGGATCAGCCGAAGCGGATGATCGGACGGTGCACGCTCTTTCGCTGAGATCTAATTCCGCATCCCACTCTACTGAACGTCTTCGCCTCGCATCGGCCTCCTCCTGCTCTTAGAAAGCACCGACTCCTTTCTGCATACGATCCGTATTCCTGGGAAAGCGAGGTTTTTAGCAGTCTGCTAAAGTCCCCGAAGCGAGTCCGATATCTCGCTCTCAGATGCCTCACGCTTGCTCTTGTCGAACGGCGTCAAGCGCTTGGACTTCATCCTCGTAGGGCTGCCCGAACAAGCGATCGTCCCATTCGTCGTGCCACCAGCGCGTCCGCGCAACTGGCTTCACATTCACTATCCGAACTCGCCGCGTCGACTTCTCCTGTTCGATCAGAAGTTCGAGGAGCTCGCGAATAGCCCCTTTATCGAGAAAAACCGCGTCTCGGAGATTCAGGATGAAAGCTCTCGTATCCATGTCTAGGAGCAGCTCCTGAACCCCTGCCCTTGTCGCTTCGGCGTCGCTCGGGCGGAAGAACGTTCCCTTGAGCGTGAGTACGCCCACCTCGCCAACACGCCGCAGCTCGACGCTGGCCTTTGGCTTCCAGAAGAACGATTTGATGGCCCGGACCCGGGTCGTGATCTTGCCCCAGCGTTTCACTTCGGAGCCCCCGAAACCTCAGCCAGCGCCTGCCGCGCCTCCTCGATCATATCGGGCATGAGCTCGGGCTCCAGGGTTGGTGAAACTGCAGGATTCCCGAGTCGCCCTACCAGAAGAGGAAGCGTGGGCGAACGTAGGCGTGGCGTCGGTTTCTGATCAAGGCGGCAGAAACTCCATCAGCGGCGAGGCTCGCTGCGTGCTTGGATGCGTCGGTTGACTTCGGCGACGATGGCCTCGAATTCAGGCCTGCCGCGGAGTGATTCGAGGTCGGGGTCCTTGGTGACGATCTCGTTCGCAAACCCTAGGGCGACAGCCCGCTGGAGATACGTCATTGCCTTTTCTCGATCTCCTCTCACGGCCGAGAAGCACGCGAGATTGTACTGGCCTGACGCTGTTTCCGGCAGGGAAGCGGCTTTCTGCGCCGCGATCGACGCCTCCGACGCCTGCCCAGCTCTGTACAGGGATATCGCCCACCGCGCAAGTAAGGGTTGCCTAGGCCGTGCGCGACACTCGGGCTCGAACGCCTTGGCCGCTTCCTCGTACCTTCCGGACTCCAGCAACGCACTTGCCTTCGCCGTGAACGACTGCACGTCGGCTGGGTCGAGAGCAATCGCCTGTTCCGCACGTGCCACCGCCTCTTCGAGGCGGCCGGCGCGCCGAAGTGTCATGCTCAAGAATTTGTGATTGCCCGCGTTGAGTGGATCGAGGCGTATCGCCTCTTCCAGATCGGCCTGAGCTTTATCGAATTCTCCGAGGAAGCTTTCCGCCTCCGAACGGTGCATCAACACCCATTGCGTCGCCAGAGAGGTCAGGTCTCCGCGAGTGAGGAGCTGGTTGAATCCTTCGATCGCTTCGGGAGCGCGCGGACTGTTTTTCAGAAACCAGGCACGATAGAAGTCGGGGTACGGGCTCTGAGGATCCACGCGCTCCATAGCTGCGATGGACTGTTCGCAGGCCCTGCGCGCGTCCGGGGACGCCGGCTCTCTGAGCCAGGCCAACTGGAGAGCCTCGGTGCGCAGGACATGGGCCTCGAGTTCGTCTGGGAAAAGCTCGAGAAGGCGTTGCGTTGCAGAGAGCGCCGCATCGGTCTCGTGGCGGAGTAGCGCTCCCACAGCGTCGGCCAGCAGGAGGGATCCGTCCAGGACCGGACCCCGGCGTAGGCTCTCCGATAGAGGTCGGCCGTACATTGTCGGTAGGCGTCCCCCGATCTTGGATACCACATCGCGGGCAAGGGAAGCCGCCAGTGACGAGAGCCCATCATTGGGAACGTCTTTCTGTACACCCCACCGAATGCGGTTCTTGGATACGTCTACAAGACTCACGCTCACGTGCACGTTCTCACTATCCTGCAGCGCGCTGCCCCTCAGGAGGTAGCCCGCTCCCAGCTTCCTGGCATGCCGCGTTTCCTCAAGAGGTTCTGTATTCGTATTCTTCGCCGGCACCGGCAGCACGGTGAGGTTCTTCGCCTGCGCAAGATTGATCGCGATCGCTTCGGCAAGAGCACGGCCCACGTACGGGTCGGTCTCGCCCCGGACCTCCAGGGGCAGGATCAGGACGGTGCGCGCATCCGATTCGGTCTGCCCCTTCCGAGCCACCTTGAGCCAAGCAAGGGCAGCAAGAACCACCAATAGGGGCAACGCTGCAAGCAGGATGGCTCGGTGCTTCTTCTGCTGGGCGGCAGACCGCTTACCCTTCAGGTCTTCGTATGATGGCGAGGAACCAGACTCCAGGTCCCGCCCCAAGCGCCGGAGGTCTACCGCCAAGTCCTCCATCGTCTGGTAACGGTCAGTTGCCCGCCTGGCGAGCGCCTTCTCGATGATCCGGCCGAGATCGAGAGGTACCTTCGGAACGAGCTTCTGCACCGGGGTGGGCTGGCTCCTGAGAATCTCCTGGACAATATCGGCGGGCCTGGCACCAGTGAACGGCCGCTGTCCCGTCGTCATCTCGTAGAGCACCGTGCCGAAGGAAAAGATGTCGCTCCGGGCATCGAGCTTCTCGCCGCGCACCTGCTCCGGCGACATGTAGGGCAGCGTGCCGGCGATCTCCTTGCGCGTCTCCACCGATCCTGCCTCGGTCAGCGTGCGCGTGGAGGTCGCAGTCGTCTCCCACCGAGAGAAGAGGGTCGCGAGCCCGAAATCGACGATCTTCACCTCGCCGTCCGGCGTGACCAGGATGTTGGCGGGTTTCAGGTCCCGGTGGATGAGACCCTTTCGATGCGCACGCGCCAGGCCTTCGGCCACCTGCAAACCCCAGTCGGCCACCTTGTCCGGCGGGAGCGGACGTCCATGCAGCAGCTTGCTGAGCGGCTGCCCCTCGATGTACTCCATCACGATGAAGTCGAGGTCGCCCTCGCGCCCGAGCTCATGGACCTGGACGATGTGTGCGTGACTCACCGATGCCGCTAGCCGCGCCTCGTCGAGGAACATCTTGCGGCGCTCTTCATCTAACGCGAGATCGGCGGGCAGGACCTTGATGGCGACGGTTCGGTTGAGGACAGTGTCCTCCGCCTTCCACACCACACCCATGCCCCCCTCGCCGATCTTCTCGAGGAGCCGGTAGTGGGAGAGCATCTGTCCGCGCTCGACACTCACGAGACGCTCCGTTCGCTCCCTAGGTGCCTGACTGACTGTGGGATGGACCGTAGACCTGGCGGCTAACGGTCTGAAACACGCGCCTCCAGTTCGAAAGGACGAAGCGCCAGCTGCTAGGCGGGGCCATCTTCAAACAACACAAGAGATTACTGGCGCGGTGCGAGCCGCGCAAGTGCGTTCACGCTTTACTCGAACGTCGCCCTGAAGGCTCTGGCGATGCAAGAGCTCAGGGCACGTGCCAGTCGAAAAACTGCTCAAAAACTGTTACGCGTTGTGGTGTGGCGGTCCCCCGATGGACGGCGCGTGTCTTCGGACGCCTCTGGTCCTAGGTGATCTCCGGGCGATAAGATCTCCCGGCCAGAGTCGCCGGGGTCCCTCGTCGATTGCCTTCACTGAAGGAGTCGGGACCAGATGATCAGCAAGAAGCTGGGTCACTACAAGATCGTCGAGAGGATCGGCAAGGGGGGGATGGGTGAGGTTTACCGCGCCCGGGACACGAAGCTAGGCCGCGACGTTGCGCTCAAGCTCCTCCCAGACGACTCGGCCAAGCATCCCGAGCGCGTGCGGCGTTTCGAGCGCGAGGCCCGGGCCGTGGCAGCTCTGAAGCACCCCAATATCGTGACGATCCACTCGGTGGAGGTGATCGACGACCAGCACTTCATCACGATGGAGCTCGTGGAAGGCAAGATGCTCTCGGAGCTCGTTCCCGGCAGGGGCTTCTCTTTGGAGCGCTTTTTCGAAATCGCCATCCCACTGGCGGATGCGCTCAGCAGCGCTCACACGAAGGGGATCACCCACCGGGACCTCAAACCGTCGAACATCATGCTGGATCAGGATGGACGGGTGAAGGTTCTCGATTTCGGCTTGGCGAAGCTCTTCGCGCCATCATCGGACCGATCCCAGGAGGCCACGGCCACGGTCGTCGGCGATCAGGGCGTCACGGAAGAAGGCGCGATCTTCGGCACCGTCTCGTACATGTCGCCGGAGCAAGCCGGGGGGAAGCCTCTGGACCATCGGACGGACATCTTCTCGCTCGGTGTGGTGCTGTACGAGATGGCAACGGGAGAGCGACCCTTCCAGGGGGATACGCCGATCTCCACGATCTCGTCCATTTTGAGGGATTCGCCGCGTCCAGTGACGCAGCACAAGGCGACGCTGCCACGCCATCTGGCGCGGGTCATTGGACGCTGTCTCGAGAAGAGCCCGGACAAACGCTTCCAAACGGCGCGCGACGTATGCAACGAGCTGGAAGGCCTGCAGAAGGAAGTGGAATCGGGCGACATCGAGGCCGTCGTCTCGGGAACGGCGTCGCGCGAAGCACCGAGAATGCCCGCCGGCCAGGCAATCCGTCGTTCGCCTTGGCCTTGGGTGGGAATTGCCACGGGTGCGATGGCAGCGCTGGTCTATTTCGCCTTCTTCCGAGGTACGCCATCCGCACCGGAGCTCGCCGTGACGACCCTCCCTATGACGAGCCTCGTGGGTTTCGAAATGGCGGGCAGCTGGTCTCCCGACGGCAGCTTCTTTGCCTATTCGCACTCCGCCGGGTCCATGGACGTCTTCATCGTCTCCTCGGCGGGAGGCGACCCGGTGTGTGTGGTCGAGAACCCTGCCGACGACTTGCTTCCACGCTGGTCGCCGGACAACCGTTGGATCGCATTCACATCGAACCGGGAGCAGAAGTGCAGCATCTACCTCGTCCCGCCACTCGGGGGGGGCGTGCAGAAGCTGGTGGACATTGGGATCTCGCCTATGGACGGTGCAATCTACTCAACCCTGGGCAGCTTCCCTTGGTCTCCCGATGGACGGACGCTGTACTTCACCCGTAGAGACGAGGAAAGTCGCATGGCCATCTGGAAGATCGATCTCGCGACACGCACGGAGGAGCGCTTGACCGATCCACCCCGAGGCCACAATGACTTCGCGGCGGCCGTGTCGTTTTCGGGCGCCCAGGTTGCCTTTTGCCGCTCCGACCTCGCCCACAGCACACTGTTCGTGATGCCTGCGGGAGGCGGTGAGTTGCAGCCGGTTTGGGAAGAGGAAGTCGCGAGCTTGCTCGTGTGCTGGTCTCCCGATGGGCGCAGCCTGATCTACGGTTCCGGTGGCTTGTGGGCGGTGGAAGTGGCAACGGGGAGGCGTCGCCAATTGACGACGGTCGACTCCTTTGGAGGACCGGTGATGGCGCGCGATGGCCGCATCCTGTACGAGACCTTCAGCCATCAAACGGATCTCTTCACACAAAACCTGGATGGCACGGAGGAAGAGCGTCTCACCTCACACACGCACGACAACTTTGGGGCCCGATTCTCTCCCGATGGCAGGCGCGTAGCGTACTCTTCGACCCGCACGGGGAATGCAAAGATCTGGCTTCTCGATCTGGAGAGCCGTATCGAACGCCAGCTCACGCAGCGGGAGGGTGACGACGGGTTTCCCGATTGGTCTCCCGACGGGCGTGAAATCGTCTTCACTTCCAACGAGGGCGGCAAGACGTCGCTCTGGGTGGTGGCCGCCGAGGGTGGCGCCGCCCGGAAGCTCACCGATGCGCTCCCGGCGATGTGGCGGCTACGCTGGTCCCCCGATGGAAAATGGATCGGCTTCGTCGCGAATAGTGAAGCGGGACGAGCCCTGTTCGCGATCCCTTCCCAAGGCGGGGAAGTCCGCAAGCTACTGGACGACGTGAGCAGCTACAATTGGTACGGAGACTCACGCCGCATCATCTACACTCCGATCACCGACGAAGCAGCACAGGAGCTTCGTGCCGTCGATCTCGACAGCGGTGAAGAGGAGCTCTTGCTGGAAACGTCCCATGCCGAGGTGGAGCTGGCATTCGACGGCAGTGCTTTGAGCTACGTCAGCTCACTCAGCCACTACAACATGAATTTGCACATCTTGCGTCTCGAAAGACCCGGAGCGAACCGGTTGCCGCGTGCAGCCGGGCCTGTAGAGATGATCACCCACGGCGAAGGACGCTGGCATGTGCACAATGGCGGCTGGTCTCCCGATGGACGGCGCGTGATCTTCACACGCGACACCGATGCCGGCGACGTGTACGTGCTGGATGGTGCATTCTGAAGATCCTCGATGCGCGGACGCAGCCTGGGCACTACGAGGTGACGGGAAAGCTCGGCGCTGGCTGTCACCGAACACTCAAAAGCGGCCACGGAGGAACGTTTCAAAAGCGGCCACTTCGGTAGCATCGTGAGTATGTTCGATCGTGCTTGTCCAGTTCAAGCCCAGCTATTCTCGTCGTGCCTTGAGGGTCCCTCTCTGCCAACGTGGATGAGACAGCAGACCTCCGAGGATTTAATGTAGAGGGTGCCTGAGAGGTCGAAGATGTCCCAAGAGCCGGGAGTCAATGCTGCAGTGCGGGAGGTCGAGGTGTCGGCCAAGGTAGTGCGACGACGGTTCACCGCGGAGTACAAGCGCCGGGTTCTGCAAGAGGCCGACTCCTGCAGCAAGTCGGGGGAGTTGGGAGCGTTGTTGCGGCGTGAGGGGCTGTACTCGTCGCACCTGGCGACTTGGCGGGGGGCTCGTGCTCGCGGCGAGCTGGCCGGGCTGTCGGCGAAGAGGCGCGGCCCGAAGGGCCGGCAGCCAGACCCGCGGGATAAACGCATTGCGGAGCTCGAGCGCGCTGTCCATCGACTCCGTGCGCGCGCCGAGCGCGCCGAAGCGTTGGTCGCAGTCCAAAAAAAACTCTCACAGCTCCTGGGGATCGATCTGCCCGAGAGCGACGGAGGGCACTGATGCAGACGGTCCAGGAACTGGGCCCACGG
>CAZMNW010000004.1:0-144411 GCA_964567755.1 uncultured bacterium | reverse complement strand
GTCCTGGAAACAGAAAACACTCTGTCGTAGGATTCGTGTCCAAGAGAAAGCCTCCTCGGTGCCGAGAATTGCTGTCAACAAGCTCTTTTTAGCACGTGGAGGCTTTTTCGTCTTCAACTTCGTGAATAATCCGGGCTAGGGGAGGGTCACCTCGAACTGCGTGATGGCGCTTACTAGGCGGTCGTTATCGCACTTTACCTGGAACGCGTGGAGACCGGTTGCCAGTGGATTGGGGTTGGCTATTTCCGTGTGGGCTTGCGTCGTGGTCGTGACGGAATGCACATAAACGTTGTCGACATACAAATCACAACCGCATTGGGTGGACTCGTAATTGATTACAAAGAACTCAAACACAACATAGGCCTCCGAGACAGGCGACCCCCAAACAGGGTAAGCGGTCAGCATGGGGTACGTTAACGTAACCCCTTCAGGAATTTGGAGGTCAGCAAAATTGCCGCTCAGTCCAGAAACGTCCCAGCTATCGAAGCTATAGACTTCATCGACGCTGAAAAGTATGACGTTGCCGTAGAGTGGAGGAGAGAAAAACAGGTCAGTAACTGACCCCGCACCCGGCAGATTGCCATTGTAGTCATTACAAGCGATGCACCCCTCCTGCGTCCCGTCTATGTAAAGGTGAAGTTCCGCCTTGTGCGGGCCACCGTTTCTTCTCCAAGTGACAGTGAGCAAGTGCCATTCGCCCTGCCGGATGTTTTCGTAAACATCCCAGCCCCTTGGAGTGACGCGGAAATTGGCGTAATTTGTTCGATCATTGTGAGCGATCTCGCCGTACACATCAATCATCAAATTGGCAGGGGTGCCGGCGGTGCCCGCAAACTCATAATTAATGTAGCGAGTAGGACCATAATTTGATCGTGCTACCCAGGTATTCTCATAGGTCGTATGCGGATCTTCGTTGAACTTGATCCAGAAATCCAGCCGGCCCCCATTGTCATCAGCGTCATCATAATCAAAGTTGTCCCCGTGAAACCGCAAGGGCGCGTCAGTAGGTCCGTGGAAACCCTGGCTGTCGAGTCGGGTCGCATAGCTATACCTGCCTGGCTCGTAGGTTACTTGAGCCGGCCCAGGGATGGCGTCACTCACTGTTGGATACGTTGTCGTAGCATAGACAGGCCGAAAGATTTCCTGTGCACTGTCCATGGTACTATGCAAGAGAAGCGGGGGGCGGCGATTTGATATGGGGGTCTCGCGCCTATTGGCTGGGAGCCCTTCGGTTACGAGATCACAAGCCACTGATACGAGCACGGCGGTAAGTATCAGGAATGCTCTGGAGCGCGACATCGGACGGCACCTCGTCTGAAACAGCCTTTTTAAGCAATCATCGGGCACGGGCGGAAACAAGAGGGCCTGAATCTTGCGGCCAGTCTCCTAAAAATGGTTCTGCAAGCCTGGCAGCATGCCCCTGATGGATGTTAGCGCATAAGGCGTGCCAGGAGCTGGACCCTCAGGGATCTAGAATCCTCTGGCGGGGAAGTATGACGCAGTCGGTCCAGACGCTCAAGCGGGTTCGCCAGAGGCAATTGGCCTTACTTCTGTGGCTGATCAGCTCATCGTGCTCGCTGTCCTATCCGAGTGCGCCCCAGCGAGGGTCGCTCTCGGTGGGGGCGGTCTTTTCGTGGGGGAAAGGCCCTGGCGCGGGGTTTCTCCGGTAGGGGACTTTCCTCCCTGGAAGGGCGATAAAAACCGCCGGAGCGAGGCCACTCGCGTGCGCCGGCATCTTGGGGAGCCGCGGTCGTCACGGGAATCGTCTCAGCAGTATCGTGAGTGGCGCCAATTCAAAAGTCCCGACCCGGGGGCCTCCAGATGCGGGAATTTCATGACGTCGCGATCATTGTCCCCAGCTACAACTCTTCCGCGTTTCTCCGAGTAGCGGTCGAATCCGCTCTGAGTCAAGACTTCGACCATGAGCTGTGCGTTTTTGTCGTGGATGACGGTTCCACGGACGGCACAGAGGCGCTTGTTAACGATTGGTTCAAGAACCGTGCAGTCCGCTATATCCGACAGGAGCGCGACGGCCCGGCAACTGCCCGCAACACTGGAATAAGTGTATCGCAGTCGAAGTACATCATGCTTTTGGACGCCGATGACATCCTGATCAAGGGATGTGTTCAGCAAGTGTTTGATCTGATGGAATCTCACGAGAGTCTCGGTCTCGCATTCCCCAACTTCGAAATCTTTGACGAAACAGGCATCGTTCATCCCTCCGGCGTCGACATACGGCGACACTTCCGGAATATTCCGCACCGGGAAGTTGGTCCCGCCCTATGGGTGTTCGAGGAGTCGCTTGCGAAGTACATTGTTTGCTACGGAAGCTTCATGCATACCTCGGGGCTGATGGTCAAGCGGGAATTATTGGAGAAGTATGGCGCTTTCAGACCTGGATATTATTTTGCAGAGGACGATGATTTTTTAATCAAAATCTCTTTCGGTTGTGATTCTGGGTACGTGGATCGCGTATTGTGCCGCGCTAGGAACCACGCCAATAGCCTGAAACACGATCTGTCACGGCGAGTCAGCAACGTCGAGAGCTGGTTGAAGCTTTCGGAGCTACAGTTATTGAGCTACGCCGCACATCCAGAAATGGCAAGTTCCCTTCGACGCCTGATCGGAGAACTCGTCGTCGACTATGTGTGGGGACTCATGCGTGATGGTCGAGACCGCGAGGCGGCAGCTGTGCTCAAGGAATACTTGCCGCGCTATCCGTTGAAGCTCAAGATGCTGAAACTAATGGTCAGGAGTTGTATCAACCACGCGAGAAAATGGTGATTTCTTTTCGAATTTCGCGGCTCGTCAATTCTAGGGGCGAATCTCGAGCCGGCCCTTCAGGCCAACTGGAATTTCCTTGGTAACCGAGCCTTTGGCAAGGTGTACCGTGATGGTGTGGGGCGCATAGACTTCGTGTTGCATCGCGACCTGCGTCCCCTCGACGAGAAGGACAGCCGCTTGTCCAGGCAGAGTCGTGACCTCACTCAGGTAGCCTTTGTGTTCAGGAGGGAAGTCGGTTACCAGAACGAGCGAATCACCCACTCCGGACGTGAGTGTCAGATTCGTTCGTGCCGTAGACGTGCGCCCCCGAAAGACCTCGACGCCCAAACGATCGGTCACGGTCACTTCGACGTTGGGTTCTGGAGTTCCGATTGACCCTTGCACGTCGATGACGACCAGTTTCTGCAAGATGATATTCATTCCCGGCTTGGGATCCATCGATCTGGGAGAGGCGTCGCCTTCGTAACGGTTGTCGAGGAAGATGGCTGTCGCGGGACTGCCGCTGAAACCGCTGCGAATTGTCGCATAACTCGGACAATCGCCTTCGCGCCTGAACGTGTTGCCAACGAATTTTGGGAAGCCGTCCGCATGGCCGTAGGAATCTGCGAGAAGCACGTTGCTCCATGTACTGACGACGGTGTTGTTCATGAAAATGAGATTCTGCGACTGGTTGTTGCAGACAACACCAATGGCAGCGGCTTTCGCGGTGGGGTCGAGGCCGCGGGCGATGAGAAGGTTGTCGTGGAAGACCGCGCGCGCATCACGAATCTCCTCTGTTGCATCGCTCGGTTTGAAATACGGCAGACCCACCCAGAGAACCCGCGTCTGTCCAGTGGATCCGATGCCGCCACGGTCACGCGTCAGGCTGTAACCGATGAAGGTATTGTTGAAAACGTCGAGCCCGTCGGCACCCCAGGTGGTGCGGAAGCAGGCGCTTCCGCTCCAACCATATTCCTCACCGCGCCGCGTGCACATCACCTCAGCGTAATTGTGGTGCAGCTTCGACCCGACCTGATAGGCCCCGTACATGGCAAACGCAATGGGGTGATTGCCCGAGCCGAAAACCTTGTTATAGGCGACGTCGACGGGGCCGGCTTTGTTGGTCGTGAGGACGCCGATGGAATTCGTGTCGTAGCTGTTGATGTAAATCTCGTTGTGATGCGCCTTGATCGCAGCGCACAGACCTTGATGGCGGGTGGCTTTGACGAGGTTGTGGTCGTAATTGTGGCCGCCTCCATCGCCCTCGATGCTGCTGATTGCTTGGTGGCGGTTTGACACCACAGTCCCGCGGTCCTCGATGACGCAGTGGTGGACATGCCCGCCGGTGCCCCAGTGCAAATAAAGCCCCGAGATGTCGGCTCCCGACCAGACGAACTCGACGCCAGCAATGACGCTGCCTTCCGGCAGCACGTCGGCATAGAGTGGGTTGCAACCGATCCCCACAGCACTCCCCGTGTCGTTGCCCATTCCTTGCAACACGATTCCGTTCAGGACGCGCACGGGCTCCTTTGCACTCCCCGAGATCATGACTCCCCAGCATGCCTTCGGACCATTGATCCTGGTCGCCCACCTCTCGTCGGGGAAGTTGCCGGGTTGGTCGTTGTAAGTGATCGTGTGGCCGTCGAGGTCGAGCGTGATTCCCCCAGCGCCAATGGCGATCGCTCCCAGGGGGGTCGTGATGTCCTGAGTGAGTACGTAGGTCGCCCCGGGCGTGTCGAGGAAGTAGGGCGGTCCCACGAGGGCACCTGGGAGCTGAATCACCCCGTCCACGGTCCCGGTCACGAGGGTCTTGCCATCGGAGCGATCCTCTTTCCCGTCGGTGCCGATGGATACCATCCGGTAGTGATATACGGTCGCCGGTTGGAGGGACGCGAGCCGGTGGAAGTGCGAATAATAGGGCTTACCCGCGACCCAAGAGTCGGGAGACGTTGCAGTGCGCTCGCCGTATGCGTCGGTCGGACCATACTCGACGTAGCTCGAGGCGCGGTTCTCGGTCTGCCAGTAGATGAGCGCCGACGTTCGTCCTGCATAGAGCCACTCTTCCGAAACTTGCCCCGCAGGCAGGTTCTCATCCGCGAGGGGCAGCCGCTCCTCGGCCGGAAGGACTGGCGGCGGTTCACGCGTATCCCCATGGAGTGGCGAACCTGGTATCGCTCCGGCTACGAGCAGCACAATCGACAATTGCCTTACACTCACAGCGTCCTCCACACACACGATTCTAAGCTATAACTGGCCTTCCTGCTGGTGCATGCGCTCGAGGACGCTCAGGGCGAGGATTACGCCCTGGACGGGATCATGAAACAACCCTTAGGCTTCTAAATGTGATCGTGGCCTGGCCCAATGCACCCGTTTAACTGCGCCTGACGCGCGGGAACGGTGGAGGCGGAATGTGTGGGATCGCGGGGTATCTCTCCCTCGACCACGAGCCGGTGGACGGAGAGATTCTCCATCGCATGGTCGAGACGATCCGACATCGAGGCCCCGACGAGTCCGGCACGTTCGTCGAAGGGTCCGTTGCTCTGGGGAGCACGAGGCTGTCCATCATCGACCTGACCACGGGCCGACAGCCCATGTCGAACGAGGACCGATCACTCTGGATCGTCTACAACGGTGAGATTTTCAACTACATCGAGCTTCGTGAGGAGCTCCGCCGTCTCGGCCACACCTTCAAAACGACGTCGGACACCGAGGTGGTTCTCCATCTCTACGAGGAATTTGGCCCGAACTGCGTTCAACGGTTGAATGGGCAGTGGGCCTTCGCCATCTGGGAGAAATCAGCACGGCGCCTCTTCCTATCCCGGGATCGCTTGGGCATCTGTCCGTGCCACTACACGGTCGCCGGGCGGCGCTTCCTTTTCGCTTCCGAGATCAAGGCCCTCTTGCGGGATCCCAGTGTACGCCGCGAGATCGACCTGCGGGGTCTGAACCAGACCCTCACGTTCTGGGCATCTCTCTCACCGCGAACCCCGTTTCGCGACATCTGGGAAATCCCTCCTGGTCACAACCTCCTGATCGAGAATGGCCAAGTCACCTTGCAGCGTTACTGGCGCCCTGAATTCCGGCCCCATGCAGATCATGCACCCTTGGAGCGCGATGAAGCCGACCGGGCCGTCGAAGAGCTGGGCAGTCTCCTCCGTGATGCCGTACGCATCCGACTGCGAAGCGACGTGCCCGTCGGCGTCTATCTCAGCGGGGGCCTCGACTCTGCGCTGGTTACAGCGCTCGTCCGGGAGGAGAACGCGGCCTTGCTTCGCTCGTTCTCTGTGGGATTCACCGACCCCGAGTATGACGAGAGCCGCTGGCAGGATCTCCTGATCCAGCATTTCGGCACCGAGCACACCAGGATACTCTGCGACCATCAACAGCTCTGCCGAGCCTTTCCGGAAACCGTGCGACACGCCGAAAGACCGCTCCTTCGTACCGCCCCAGCGCCCCTCTTCCTACTGTCCCAGGCCGTGCGCGAATCGGACCGCAAGGTCGTCTTGACCGGCGAGGGTGCGGATGAAGTCTTCGGTGGGTACGACATCTTCAAGGAAGTCAAGATCCGCCAATTCAGTTTGGGAGGGTCCGGCTCGACCCGGCGAGCACAGCTCCTACAGCGTCTGTATCCCTACATGCAGAACTTCCAACGTCAGCCGGTGGGGTACTTGCGCGCGTTCTTTCGCGCCCGGCCCGAGGATCTCGCCAATCCGCTCTTCTCGCACCTGCCGCGCTGGGAGCTAGGGCTTGCGATCCGACGGATGCTCAAGGCGGATGTTCGCGCCGAGGTCTCGGACGAGGGGTTGATGGCGGACGTACTTGAGTCCCTGCCGGCCGAATTCCACACTTGGACTCACTTCGCGCGGGCGCAATACCTGGAAATGGTGCACCTGCTTCCAGGGTATATTCTCTCTTCACAGGGAGACCGGATGGCAATGGCGCATGGTGTGGAGACACGCATCCCTTACCTGGATCACCGCGTGGTCGAGTTCGGGGGAGCACTGGACGATCGTCTAAAGATGCGGGTGCTGAACGAGAAGTACTTGCTCAAGCGCGTGGCGTGTCGGTACCTCCCGGAGGAGATCCGGGCCCGCAAGAAACAACCCTACCGCGGGCCGGAAGGGCCGAGCTTTTTCGACCCGGAAACGGGCCGAGCGCGGGAGGCGTACGTGGAAGAGGAGCTATCGGACAGCAGGCTGCGTGAGGTCGGGCTGTTCGAGCCGGCATCCGTGCGGCTTCTCGTGCAGAAGGTCCGTTCCGGGCGGGCGACCGGCGTGAAGGACAACATGGCCCTGACGGCTGTCCTCTCGACGCAGCTCCTGGCGCGGCAGTTCCTGTAGACAAGGAGAGAAGGCATCTCGATGCAGACAATTCAGGAGCAGGTTCGCGGCTTCGTCGTGGACAACTTCCTCTTCGGGAATCCGGAGGAGAAGTTCGATGGAGAGACATCTTTCTTAGAGAGCCGGATCATCGACTCGACGGGAATCCTCGAGCTTGTGGCGTTCTTGGAGAGCACCTACGGGATCTCGATCGAGGATCACGAACTCGACCCCGCCAACCTCGACACGCTGAATCGGATTGCGGCGTTCGTGGAGCGGAAGCGCGGGAGCAAGTGAGGTCGACCGACGATGCTGGTGCACGATTTCCTTCTCGAGTCCGCAGAACGGTCGCCGCAAAAGACCGCGCTCGTCTGCGGCCGGGAGCGGCTCACTTACCGTGACCTCGAGATACGGAGCGCATCACTGGCGCGGGCACTGCGGGCCAGAGGACTCGAGCGTGGCGACCGTGTCTTGATCTGGCAGGAGAACTCGGTCCAGGCGATCGTGGCGATCTTCGGCGTTTTGCGCGCGGCCGGAGTCTTCGTCGTCATCGACCCGGCGGTGAAGGCGCGCAAGCTCGCGTTTCTCCTGGCCGACTCCGAGGCACGCGCGCTCATCGCTCCGGAGGTGAAGATCCGAGAACTGGAGGAGAAGGAAGGTGACAAGGTGGGAGTACCGATCCGCATCGCCACCGGCCCGGACGGAACCACTCCAGGTCATGCGCACGGGATCCTCACTTGGGACGAGGTGCTCCAGCAAGACTCCGCCATCCCCCTGCCCCCGAGCCCCTGCATCGACATCGACCTTGCCGCGCTCATCTACACCTCCGGATCGACCGGTCAGCCGAAGGGGGTCATGCTCTCGCACCGCAACATCCTCTCGGCCGCGGCCTCGATCTCCCAGTATCTCGGCATCCAGTCGGATGAGGTGATTCTAGATCTCCTGCCGCTCTCCTTCGACTATGGCCTCTACCAGGTATTCCTCGCCTTCCGCGCTGGGGCGACTCTCGTGCTGGAACGGGGTCTGCTGTATCCGAACGTCTTCCTGAACCTCATTGGCGAGGAGCGCGTGACAGCGCTGCCTCTGGTGCCGACCATTCTTGCGATTCTCCTGCAGATCGACCTCGCGAAGTACAACCTCGCTTCCCTCCGCATCGTCACCAACACGGGCGCCGCTCTCATGCCGGCGCAGATCCGCGAGCTCCGCCAGCGTCTCCCCTGGGTGCGGATCTTCTCCATGTATGGATTGACCGAGTGCAAGCGCGTCTCCTACCTGCCTCCGGAGGAGATCGACCGCCGGCCCGCCTCGGTTGGCAGGGCAATGCCGAACAGCGAGACCTACATCGTGGACGAAGAGGGGCACCGTGTCGGAGCTGGTGTTGAAGGGGAGCTGGTAGTCCGCGGCGCTAACGTGATGCTCGGATACTGGCGGCGTCCGGAAGAGACGAACCGCGTCCTGCGCCAAGGGCCGCTGCCAGGAGAACGGGTACTGTACACAGGCGATCTTTTCGTGGCCGATGAGGACGGTTTTCTTTACTTCCGTGGTCGCAGAGACGACGTCTTCAAGAGCCGCGGCGAGCGCGTCAGTCCACGTGAGATCGAGCTGGCCATTTCCGAGCATCCTGGCGTCGCAGAAGTCGCCGTGGTCGCCATCCCGGATCCGCTGCTGGGAAACGCGATTCGTGCGTTCATCCTGCCGAAGAGTGGCCTGACGGTGACCGAGCGCGAGTTGCTTCGCTTCTGTTCAGAAAACTTGGAGACTCGGCTCGTGCCGACATCGATCGAAATCCGGGCGAGCTTCCCTCGCACGTCGACTGGGAAGATCGACCGCAGCCGCCTGGCCCAAGAGGATTCGGTGCAAGCTCCGGGGGACGAGTGACCCGGGGGTCAAAGTCGGGGGCATCTGGTGAGTGCGGAGAATCGACCCTTTTCGCGTAACCTGCTCGAGCTGGACGTCGACCGCGAGATCGATCGGATCTGCGACGCGATCCGCCGGCAGGTCGGTCGAGATTTGCACCGGCGCGGCGTCGTCCTCGGCCTCTCCGGCGGCGTCGACAGCAGCGTCACGGCCGCCCTCTGCGCCCGTGCTCTCGGAGCCGAGCGTGTCCTGGCCCTGTTCCTGCCAGAGAAAGAGTCTTCCGAGGATAGCCTGCGCCTCGGGCGTGTCATGGCCGAGGCGCTCTCCATTCGGACCGAACTCTGGGACATCACGCCAATCCTCGAGGCGGCCGGCTGCTATATCCGCCGCGACGAGGCGGTACGCCTAATCCTGCCGCAGTACGGCCAGGGCTGGCGCTTCAAGCTCGCGCTCCAGGGTTCAGCCGAGGGAGCGGGAGTCTCATTCTTCCAAGTCGTCGCGCAATCGCCCTCCGGTGAGATGCACCGAAAGCGCGTCACCCCGGAGGCCTACCTGGGGATCCTCTCGGCTATGAACTTCAAACAACGCGTACGCAAAATGCTCGAGTATTACTTCGCCGATCGGTTCGTCTACGCTGTGGCCAGCACGCCGAACCGACTGGAGTATGACCAGGGATTCTTCGTCAAGAATGGCGATGGCGCCGGCGACCTCAAGCCGATCGCACATCTGTTCAAGACACAGGTCTACCGCCTGGCGGCCGCGCTCGGCATCCCGGAAGAGATTTGCTCGCGACCGCCAACCACCGACACCTATCCGCTCGAACAGACTCAGAGCGAATTCTATTTCGCGATTTCTTTGGAGACACTCGACCTCTGTCTGCTTGCCTTCGAGAGGAACGAAGATCCCGCCACGGTGGCCGAGGCCACCGGACTTACGCCGGCAGATGTGGTGGAAGCCTACCGTGCGATCGTGGCCCGCCGGCGTGCAGCCGAGTACCTGCACGCGGCACCGCTCATGGTCGACTCAGTGTCGCGGCCGCCTGCGTGACTTCGTAGGACTGAATCATGGTCGGTCGGAGGGTTCAGCCGCAGAGTGATCCCGGTCGCAAGCAGAGGAAAAGCCTCTCCGTTACCGTGATCTGCGATAGTCAATACGGAGAGTATGTTCTTATAAGTATGTCCGAATCGATGGCTCGCTGTTTCGGCAGCATCTCGCGATGTTTCGCACCCTCAAGTACATTTTGAGTCACGCATGCTTCTGGTGCCCGTGGTACCTTGACAATAGGGCCTAGGCGATGCACTCTGCAGGGATTCTTTCGAGCACTGATAGGACAAGGTTGCCATCCAACGATCGGGAACCCGATTGAGAACGAGTGTTCACCCACTTTCCGATGTGCCGCGTGACATCGTCGAGACGTACCTGATCGGTCAAGGCGCTGGGCACGACCCCGAGTTCATGGCCTGGAAATACTACGACCAAGCTTTCAACCAGGGTCGCGATCGGGGACTTGTGCTCTTCCAAGAGGATCGCATGGTTGGATTTCTCGGGATGATTCCTTTTCGTTTGACCACGCACGGTGGGATATTGGAAACGGGGTGGCTCTGCGATTGGTATTGCTCGGTGCCGGGGCTTGGTCTTTTCCTACTCCAGTCTGCGACGCAGAGACTCCACTACTTATTTGGGGTTGGGGGTTCGAACTACTCGCTCCCGATATTCTCGCGGTTTGCTCGCGCTCAGTTCGCCACTGCTGTTGAGACGTATTATCTGCCCATCCGGCTAAGCCCGGTGTTGGAGAAGGTCGGCAAGTATGTGCCGTTACTTGGCCTCGACCGGTGGACCCGTCTTGGGGAGTTGCCACTGCCGACATCATTCAAGACGATGCGCATCAGCGATGTCGAAGTCGAGCCTGGCGTACCAGACTCCATTGCTCCACTCTTCGAAGCACGACCTGCGGATTTGCACCCCTGGTTCGACTTGTCACACGTCCAGTGGCAAATCGGTCGTTGCCCGGAGCTGCGTGCATGGACCTGCCAGGTTCATGAGGATTCCACCGCGACCGCAGCTGTCGTGCTTTGGCACGCGAAGGATTCAGCTCACAGTTGGCGATTCTTTTTGGCGTCACGACCGGGGGCCACTCGCGAACTCCACAGGGCACTGGACGCAGCAATTCGGCACGTGCGTCGGGCAGGCGGGCATCTGCTCACCATTGTGGTCTCTCGGAATGACTACGCCACGAAAGCAGTCTTGCGGGGTGCGCACTTTGTGAAAGCGCGCGAAAGCATGCCGCTTTTCATCTTCGCTTCACAACCCGCCAAGGGTCCGCTCGAGGAGCTACGCGAGTTCAATTACCTTTGCTCCGATCTTGCCTATCGGTTCCTACCCAGCCGGTAGGTCTCTGCTGGTTCCCCCTCAAACCGGTCGAAGGTTCTGGTGGATGACGGCGACGATGGCTCGGACGGTCTCGAAGTCCTCGGGGCCGGCTACGGCCAGAATGTCGACGCCATAGTGGTCCTGCACGAACTGTGCGATCCGCAACAGTCCCAGAGAGTCCACCCTGCCAGAAGTGATCAGCGGTTCATCTGGGTTAGTAATACCGTGCGCAGAATCCAGGAGAATCTCCTGGGTGATGAAATCCTGCAGCTCTCTCTCCATGCTCATGATGTGCTCCTCCTCTGCCAGTCCGAGCGTAGTTTTTCCCGATCGACCTTCCCCGTGGAGGTCCGTGGCAAGGCGTCGAGTGTTTCCACTTCATCTGGAACCATGTACGTCGGCAGATGCGAACCGCAGAAGGCCCGCAACTCCTTGGGGTCGAGAACCTGACCGGCTCGGGGGACCACGGAGGCCACGATCCGATTCCCGACTTTGGAATCGGGAAGTGCAGAAGCGACGGCTTCGAGCACGCTCGGATGGAGGCAGATCGTGTATTCGATCTCACCGAGCTCCACTCGGTAACCGCGAGTTTTGATCATGTGGTCCCGGCGACCGAGGAAGTCGTAGTTGCCATCCGGCCGCAGACGGACTCGGTCTCCAGTGTTGCAGGCGAAGCCCGGCCTTCCAAGTGGATCGGGAGCGAGCATTTTGGCCGTGCGCTCCGCGTCGTTCCAGTAGCCCTGCATCAGGTTTCCTCCCCGGACCCAGAGTGTACCCACTTCGCCCACACCCAGTTCCCGGCCAAGATCGTCCATCACCCATGTCTCTAGATTCTCACAGGCACGACCAATGGGGATGGGCGCGACCTCGTCTCCGGCTATGTCTGGCGGTATCTCGTAGTACGTGCACACATTCGTTTCAGTTGGACCAAACAGATTGAATAGCCTCGTCTGTGGCAAAGCCAGACGTAACCTACGTAACTGCGGCGTAGGGAACGTCTCTCCAGCGAAGAAAAGTGTATGGACGTGGCCGAATCCGCGATTCTCCAACTCACCGATGTCCAACATCGCAATCAGAATCGACGGCACCGAGTACCAGATCGTGATATCCCATTTCGGCACCTGGCGAACCAGATAGGGGGCCAACATGGCCTCGGCCGTGGAGATGAGATGCACGCTCGCCCCAATTCCGAGCGACGCATAGAGATCGGAAATGGAAAGGTCGAAGTGGAAAGGGGCGTGGCTCGAGAAAACGTCTTCGGGAACGACGCCGAACGTCTTTTGCACCCAACAAGTGAAGGACAAACCCGACCCATGTGTATGAGCTACTCCCTTGGGCGTACCGGTGGAGCCGGAGGTGTACAAGATGTAAGCAAGGTCATCTGGCCCGGGCAGAGGATCCCTAGCGCTGCTGGCGCTTCTCGCCGACTGCAGAGACTCGAAAGCAACCGTCGGCAGGGAGCTGCGCATCTGCGCCAGACGGTCGCCCTCATCACAATCCACGAGCACGAGGCGCGTATCGATCCCCGCAAGCACATCCGACAAGACAGACAGGTGCGCGGCGTCGACGACCCATGCAGTCGGGAAGCAGTCCGAAGCAATCGTGCGGCATCGCCGCCACGTGGTGCGCGGGTCGAGCGGCACGTATGCCGCGCCAGCCCACATCGTGCCCAAGATGGCCTGGACGCACCATGGGGTCTTCTCCATCAAGATTCCGACGCGGTCCCCCCTGCCGACTCCGGCCCCGACGAGGGTAGATGCAATCCCACGCGCACCGGACAGCAGGTCGGCGTATGAAAGCGATTCTCGGCTGGATCGGATGGCTACTTTGGATGGGGCGACACGCCCAGCTGCGTCCAGGACGAGTTCCACGAGACAGCGCATCCAGATCACAACTCCAAAGGCCGACTGATCGCCCGGCGCAGCCCGCCAGCGGCGGGATGCTGTCTACAGTGACCAGCCGGTGGACCGCTGAGGTCGTTCCCCTCGCGATTACTCGTAGGCTACCGAATTTAGCATGTTCAGCACATGAGTTCCACAATCCACAGCGTGCAGCAACAAGCAGGCGGCCTAACTGCGGGTGACGACTTCACGCCCGGCCGTTCCACCGGATCTCACTAGGAATGACCTCGGCATGCACGGTCGAGCCTCCAGGCGAGATCGTCCAGCTCCAGAAAGGTCATCACTAGAATCCGAGGAACGCTGCGATGATCGTTCGCTGGATCTCGTTCGTCCCTGAGTAGATTCGGCTGCTAAGGGCGTCCCGCAGCTCGCGCTCGACCTGGTACTCCTTCATGTAGCCGTAGCCTCCATGAATCTGTAAGGCATCCTCGCAGGTCTTCACCCAGCAGTCGCTGATGTACAGCTTGGCCATGGCGGCCTCCATGATCGCCGCCTTTCCCTGACTGCGCAACCAGGCGCCATGATAGAGCAGGTATCGGGAGGTCTCAAGACGGAGTTTCATGTCGACGAGCTTACTGCCAACGAGCTGAAACTTGCCGATTGATTGACCGAATTGCTTACGCTCCTTCGCATAACGAATGCTGGTTTCCAAGAGTCGCTGCATCGAACCGACTGCGCTGGCCAAGATGCAACCGCGCTCCCAGTTCATTGCGTGGGTGAATAGGCCCATGCCAGCCCCTTCCCGGCCCAAGCGGTTTGCCTCGGGAACCTCGCAGTCTTCGAGGAACACTTCCGCCATGGGTGAAGTCCGCAGTCCCATCTTGTCCAAGCTGCGCGCAACGGTCATGCCAGGGGAGTCCTTCTCCACGAGAAACGCCGTGATCCCGGCGGCGCCCCTCGCCCGGTCGACGGTTGCGAATACAACCAGGACGTCCGCGATGGGGCCGTTGGTCACGAAGATCTTGCTGCCGTTGAGAAGATAGAGGTCGCCCTGTTTCCTTGCCGTGGTTTGCAGAGCGTAGGCGTCCGAACCTGACGCGGGCTCGCTGATTGCGTTGCCGCCAATGCGATGGCCTGCACACAGGTCCGGCAGAAAGCGAGATTTCTGCTCTTCGTTCCCGAAGGCGACCAGCGGCATGGCAGCTGTCCAAATGTGTGCGTTGATCGAGAACACCAGACCGTTATCCTGGCAAGCGTAGCCGAGCCGTTCCAGGGCGCCCACCGACCCCAGGGCGTCGAGGCCGAGGCCACCGTACTCTTGGGGAACGGGCAAGCCCTGGATCCCCAGGGCTGCGCACTTCTTCCAGCCGTCCGAGTTGAACGTGCCGCTGTGGTCCTTCTCGACAAGATCCTCGTTCAGATGCTTGGCGGCGAAGTTTTCGATGGCTGCAAACAGGATCTGCTGATCTTCAGGCCACGTGAAGTCCATGCTGGTCGACCACCTTGACTGTCACTGAGAATCTCCGCATCGATTATCGACGATTCTACAACAATCGCGAGCAGCCGAGTACCGGCATGCGGCACCGCTCATCGTCGAGCCGGTGCGGCAGCTGCCCGCGTGATTATGATTCTCAAAGGGAATCAGGGAGTCGGTCGAAGGGGTTCGGCCATAGCAGGGTGATCCCAGTCGCTATCCGCTTGCGTCACGAACCAATTCTTGAGGTCGCTCGAGATCGCGTGCAGGCCCGCCAGATGGGGCTGGGTTCTCCAGAGAAGGCGCCGAGCTTCCCAGTTGTGCGAGAGAAAACCGGCTCGCGTGAAAGCGGTCGCTGCCCGCGGATCGAGCGAATTACAGACGACGGCGCCAACACCCCGCTCCCAGCACGCGGCGGTCACGTGAGTGAGCAGAGCGTCCATCAACCGGAGCGGGCAAAGGTAATCCACCAGAAAACTGACCGGATCATCGAGCATGGTCCCGTCGCGAAGCACGAAATAGCCGGCCGGGGCCCCCTCATGGAGGAGTAGGAAACGGGAATAACGGGGCGCATCCGCTGAGAGATCGAACCTCCAGCGCAGGGCAGACGCATCCCGGTAGGCGGTCACAGGATGTTCGGGAGCAACCAGCCGCCAGATCTCGTCAGTGCGTGTGTCGAAGGTGGCAACGGTTTCGACACGGACACGGGTGCTCCGGCGGACAACATCGCCCCAACGATCGGCCGTCCAGGTGAAGGGCGGGACGAGATGTTTGGCGAGCCACGCGCGCACAGGACGACGACTCCACCAATGTCGCAGCTCCGACAGGTGCAGCGGCCGGATGCGGCTCGGAACGCAACCCAGGTCGACCCAGCCCGAGCGAAGGAGGCTGGGCTGGAGCTGATCGCTCGCTCCGAGACCGATGACCACGGGATGGCTGCGCGCGTGTCTCTCCGAGAGCGCTGGGCCGACACCGCGCAGCCGCCATGCAGGGTCGACCATGAGATCAATGGCCCATGAGGCGCGGACCGTCTCGCTGCCGATCTTGAGCCGATGAATGATCCCGGACTGCTGGCCAACAATCTCTTCTCGCTCACAAAGCCAGATCTCTGCACCGGCCTCGTCCATCCAGGGGTTCGCCTCGAAAAGCCAGCGGAATCGCACCTCGTCGAGCTGCCGGGCTTGCCCGCCGAAGAAGCGCTTTTGGAACCGACGCAGCGCTTCACGGTCTTCGGGCCGGTAGCGACGGGTCGATTGCACGAGTCGTTCGAGGCGAGATTCCCAAGGCAGCGCAGATTCCGGGCCAGTTTTTGCAGGCGCGGTGAACCGGGTGGATCTCTCCATGACGGATCCTATCCTTCCGGCGTTCCATCGCAAGCAGACGGAGCGTTCCCGCACCTACGGCGTTCGCTGAATCTCGTATACGACCACGTTCTGTGATCGGTACACAGCCACAAACGTCGGTGGAATTCTCTCCGAACTCGGATCCAAGAGAAACTCGAATCCATGCGGCTCCTGCAGGGCGGACGATCGCGCATTCAGCTCTGTCCTTGTAAAAACAAGATAATCGGCATTGAACTCACCTAGATCGGCCGGGTATCTCGGCGCATAATCTCTGATTCGGCGGTCCAACCCCTCATAAGTTACCAGGCCAGTGACCGATCCATCGTATTCCAAAGGCGTCATCAGATACTTCCCGCCGGCATAATAGGCCCTGCCGGGGTCGATCGCCATGATGATCTTGTTGTGAATCTCGGGGTCATGGATCTTCATTGCCGTGGCCACTTCCAGACTTTCCTCCAGCGGTCGATACCACTCCCCATCGCGAGCCAGACGCTCCAGCTCCCATTTTGTCGAGCGGGCACCATATAGAAGCAACAGTACGAGCCCGCAGTATGACAGCCGCAGGCGTCTCCAGAATCGGTAATGTCGATCGGCCTTGTCCCCATAGCAGTGAATCAATCGGACGCCTAACACTGTCATCGGAACAACCCAAGGCAAGAAATGCCAGTCCGCCACATGGGATTGAGACACCATGGAGATGTACAAGCAGAAGGCGCCGAGCACGACGCCCCAACCACCACGACCGGTTGACAGCGCGGCGTCCAATATCCCCGGAAGTGCAAACGCCGCCAAACTTCCCTGCAATCGCACGGTCTTTTCAATACACTCAATGAGGTTTCGGAAAACGTTGCGCGCATACTCGACCGGATACTGGACGATCAGGCCGAGGATACTGTGGATGGCACCGTCGGCATTGACACGCCAGAGCGCGAGGTTCGAGCCGGCATTCTCGGGATCCAGCACGCCCGCGCGGACATTCAAGTACTGCCAGTTGGCAACGGGTGAGCCATTGTAAACCCCATTCATGATCAGCCACGGCAGCATCACGAGGGCAAGACCACCGAGGAAACGAATGGACTGGCGTGCAGCCAACCGGCGGTCGCCCATCAGAAACGGGAAGAGGGCCAGCAGCAGCAGAACGGTGCTTGTGGTCCGTGCGATGCACGCAAAGCCGCAGACCAGGCCCGCGGTCCATGACCGGTTCGATGCAGGATCACGCAGCGCCGTCAGGAAGAGGTGCAGGCCGGTCACAAGGAAGAATGCATCCAGCATGTGGTTGTGAGCCGTGATGGATTCGAAAACGTAGAGAGGATTCACCGCGAGGAACGCCTGAGTCCACAGAGCAACCGACACGCGTCCTGTCAGGGTAAGAGCGAGGCGATAGGCTGTGTGGAGGAGGAGAACACTGGCAAATACGGAGATCAGTTTGCCCACCACGAAGCCAGGAGCCAAAAAACTCCCAACTCCCACCAGAATCGAGAAGAGAGGTGGCCAGAAATGAGCGGTCCAGCCGCGATACCCGACGCCATGGAGGATGTCTTGACCGGCAAACCATTGCATCACTCCGCCCCACTCGTTGAACACGGTGTGGAGCTGCGATGCGAGCACGAAAACCGGACAGCACGCAAAGGGGATCAACCATTCCAGGAGTCGAGCCGGCCCGACTCCTGGCAACCTCTCGGGAGACTTCTGTTCGACCGCAGCTTTCATTGCCACTCGGCTCGAGTACGACGTCCTTGGACGATTCTGTGGTCGGATTTGACGCAAGCAGCGTAGATCGTCATACCACGGACTTCAAGGTCTTCCCATCGTGTCGTGACCGCCGTTCTCCGCCTTTGGGCTGCACGATCACGCAAACTGGCAGACGGCCTCCACATGCGCCCGCAGGGGTGTGGTACCGGCGTGATCTGCCGTGTAGAATCCTTTAATGCCCTCATAGCCCGCGTGCCGACTCGGTCGAGAAGGTAGGCCATGGCGAGACTCCGCACCCAGCGTCCGCTCGATCACTCCCTCGAGCTCAGCCAGCGTGCCCATGTGTGCATCCCCGGCGGCGCACATACCTACGCCAAGGGAGACGATCAGTATCCCGAGCAGACTCCGGGCTTTATCGCTCGTGGCCAAGGCTGTCATGTCTGGGACGTCGATGGGAACGAGTACGTCGAGTACGGCATGGGGGTGCGGGCGGTCACCCTGGGACACGCCTTCGAGCCGGTGGTACAAGCCGCGGCGCGGTATCTACAGCTCGGGAGCAATTTCACACGTCCGGCTCCCGTCGAGGTGGAATGCGCGGAGAAAGTCCTCGAGGTGATCGATGCAGCCGAGCAGGTGAAATTCGCCAAGGACGGCTCCACCGTCATCACCGCCGCCACCAAGCTGGCCCGCGCCTATACTGGGCGCGACATGGTGGCCTACTGCGCCGATCACCCCTTCTTCTCGTACAACGACTGGTTCATCGGCAATTGGCAGATGTCCGCCGGGATCCCCGAGCCGTACCGCAGTCTTACTGCGTCGTTCCGCTACAACGATCTCGACAGTCTCCGGGCGGTGTTTGAGCAGAACCCCGGGCAAATCGCTTGCGTGCTGCTCGAACCCGAGCGCGAAGATCCACCGCTCGATGAATTCCTTTGCAAGGTCCGAGAAATGGCCCACCAACACGGAGCTCTGCTGATCTTCGACGAAATGATTACCGGATTTCGCTGGCATCTGGGCGGAGCTCAGGCGTTGTACGACGTTCGGCCTGATCTGGCCTGTTTCGGCAAAGGGATTGCCAACGGGTTCTCGGTCTCTGCTCTCGTCGGGCGTCGGGAGATCATGCAGCTCGGTGGCTGGGAGCACGACCGTGACCGGGTCTTCCTGCTTTCCACGACGCATGGAGCCGAAACCCACAGCCTGGCCGCAGCCGTTGCCACCATCAAGTTCTATCAGCGCGAGGACGTGATCGGAGTCCTGCATCGACAGGGAGAAAGGCTGAAGCGGGGTTGTGACGAGATCGCGGCCGAGCTCGGCCTCTCCGATTACTTCGAGGTCATAGGCCGCCCGTGCAACCTGGTTTACGTCACGCGCGACGGACAGAGAAACCGATCCCAGCCGTTCCGCACGCTTTTCATGCAGGAGATGATCAAGCGCGGTGTTCTCGGGCCATCATTCGTCGTGAGCTATTCCCACTCCGATGCCGACATCGACTTCACGATCGATGCTGTCCGTGGCGCACTGGAAGTCTATCGACAGGGGATAGACCGTGGGGTGCAATCGGTTCTCGAAGGGCGATCCGTGCAACCGGTCGACCGCCGTCGCGGCTAGACCGCCCGAACCGGAGGTGATTCGGCGATGAAAGTGGTCCTGTTCTGCGGTGGGCTCGGGCTCCGGCTGCGCGACTACTCCTATGACATCCCCAAGCCGATGGTCCGTATCGGACCTCAGCCCTTGCTCTGGCACGTGATGAAGTACTACGCCCATTACGGCCACAAGGACTTCATTCTCTGTTTGGGCTACCGTGGCGATGCGATCAAGGAATTCTTCCTTCGTTACGAAGAGGCGATGGCCAACGACTTCGTCATGAACGGCGGTGCAAGCGACATCGAGCTCCACAACCGTGACATCCACGATTGGCGGATCACGTTCGTCGACACGGGTACGTCGAGCAACATCGGTGAACGCCTGTGTAAAGTCCGCGGGCACCTCGAAGGAGAGGAACTGTTCCTAGCCAACTACAGCGACGGACTCACCAACCTGCCGTTCGATCGGTATCTCGAGTATGCACGCGAGCGGAACAAGGTGGCCTGTTTCGTTGCGGTGCGTCCCACTTCGAGCTTTCATGTGGTGAACTGGAATTCCGCCGGATTGGTAACCAGCATCGAGCCGGTGTCAGCGGCCACCCACATCAACTGCGGGTACTTCGTACTCAAGCCAGAGGTTTTCGATTACATCGAACCCGGCAACGATCTGGTAATCGAGCCGTTCCATCGACTCATCCAGGCCAAGCAGCTCGTCGCCTACGACTACGGCGGCTTTTGGCAATGCGCCGACACTTTCAAGGACAAGATGCAGCTCGATGCGCTGTATGACCGGGGCGAGCACCCCTGGATGGTGTGGAAATAGGCGCAGTGGATTTTCCACGACGAGGTGAAGCGGCCCCAAATCGGTTGGCCGGAAGCGAGTCTCGTCGGAAGGCCGGCAGACTTTTCCCACAGCCACTTGGTGTCGGTCATCGAGTGATATCGCGTCGCGTGTCATCAGGCCAGCTGCAGCGGAGATGGAGCGTCCATGAAGATCCTCGCCACAGGTAACATGGGTTACGTCGGCCCTGTGGTCGTGGAGCACCTGCGTGCGAGTTTCCCGGATGCGGAGATCAACGGTTTCGACACCGGTTTCTTCGGCTCCTGTCTGACAGGCACCGACGTCATACCCGAGGTTCTGCTCGACAAGCAGTACTTCGGAGACGTTCGCGAGGTCGACAGTTCCCTCTTGCATGGGACGGATTTCATCGTCCACCTGGCCGCCATCTCGAACGATCCCATCGGCAATGTCTACGAGAAGGTGACCTACGACATCAACCACGTGGCCACGGTGGAGTTGGCCAAAGCAGCCCGGAGAGCGGGCGTGAGCGCGTTCGTCTTCGCATCGAGCTGCAGCATGTATGGCTTCGCCGATTCCGGACCGCGGTCGGAGAGCTCGCCACTCGATCCGCTCACCCCGTATGCGAAATCCAAGGTGCTTGCCGAGAACGACCTGCGCCCGCTAGCCGCCCCCGACTTTCGCGTGACGTGCCTCCGGTTCTCCACCGCCTGCGGCATGAGCCCGCGACTGCGACTCGACCTGGTTCTGAACGATTTCGTGGCCTGCGCTGTCGCCGGTCAGACCGTGACCGTGCTCAGCGATGGCACTCCGTGGCGGCCGCTGATCAACGTTCGAGACATGGCGCGGGCAATCGAGTGGGCGATCCTGCGCGATGAGCATGGCAGCACGAACGGTTATCTCGCGATCAACGTGGGCTCCGATGCCGGCAACTATCAAGTCAGGGAGCTGGCGAACGCTGTGGCGGGACGGATCGAAGGTGGAAAGGTGTCGATCAACCAGGACGCTCCGCCCGACAAGCGGTCCTATCGTGTCGACTTCGGGCTCTACAAGAGGCTCGCACCCGACCACCAACCCACCTTCGACCTGGATCGCTCCATTCTCGAGCTGCGCGATAGGCTCACGGCGATGGGCTTTCGCGATGGCAACTTCCGCAGTTCGACCCTGATGCGGATCAACCACCTGACTCGGCTTCGCGAGCAGGGCATTCTCGACAACGAGCTGCGATGGACGTGAATCTCCCCGTCATGACCCAGGACAAGGATCCCGCTTGCCGGTTCTGCGGCGCCAAGCTGCGGCACACCTTCGTCGACCTCGGGATGTCGCCACCGTGCGAGAGCTACCTTTCGACGGAGCAGCTCAATCGCATGGAACCGTTCTATCCGTTGCACGTACGAACTTGCTCGGAGTGCTTCCTGGTGCAGCTCGAAGAGTACATTGCTCCGGAGGACATCTTCACCGAGTACGCCTACTTCTCTTCCTACTCGACGTCTTGGGTGGAGCACGCGCGCCGATACGTGGAGATGATCATCGCCCGGCTACAGTTGAGTGCGCAAAGCTTCGTGGTGGAGCTTGCTAGCAACGACGGCTATCTGCTGCAGCACTTTCTCCCGCGTGGCATCCCGGTGTTGGGAATCGAGCCGGCGCGCAACGTGGCCGCGGCCGCGGTGGCCAAGAACATCCCCACGCTCCCGGAGTTCTTCGGTGTGCAGCTCGCCGAACGACTGCGAGGAGAAGGTCCCCAGGCCGACCTCATCATCGGCAACAACGTCTACGCCCAGGTGCCTCACCTCAACGACTTCACTCAGGGTTTGAGAACCCTCCTTGCGCCCACGGGCGTGATCACGCTGGAGTTTCCACACCTCGTCCGCCTGATCGCCGAGAATCAGTTCGACACCATCTACCATGAGCACTTCTCCTACTTCTCCCTGCATACCACGACCCGCATCTTCAGGGAGCACGGTCTGGAGCTCTTCGACGTCGAGGAGATTCCGACACACGGAGGCTCGCTACGAGTGTACGGCCGTCACGCAAACGATAAGAGCAAGCCGGTTGGCGAACGCGTGACCGACCTGTTGCGGCGCGAGCAAGAGCTGGGCATTCAGCGCCTCGACTACTACGAGGCCTTCGGTGAGCGGGCGAAGCGCACCAAGCGCAAGCTCCTGAACTTCCTGATCACAGCGCGTGAGGCGGGCAAGAAAGTGGCAGGCTACGGTGCCCCGGGCAAGGGCAACACCCTGCTCAACTACTGCGGCATTCGAGAGGACTTTCTCGACTACACCGTCGACCGCAACCCGTACAAGCACGGCAAATTCCTGCCGGGGACGCACATTCCGATCTTCGACGTCGATCGCATCCGTCAGACACGGCCGGACTATCTACTGATCCTGCCTTGGAATCTCAAGGACGAGATCATGGACCAAACCGCCTATATTCGCGAGTGGGGGGGCAAGCACGTGGTTGCCATTCCCGAGCTGAGGGTGTACGAATGATTTTCAAGGAGACCGGCCTGGGCGGAGCCTTTCTGGTGCAGATGGAGCCGAAGGAAGATGCCCGAGGGTTTTTCGCCCGTTCGTGGTGCAAGCGAGAGGCCGAGGCGCATGACCTCGACGTCGATTGGGTGCAGTGCAACGTATCTTTCAATCGGAAGAAAGGCACGTTGCGGGGGATGCACTACCAGTTCCCGCGCTGGGAAGCCAAGCTCGTGCGGGTGACTCGCGGCTCGATCTTCGACGTCATGGTCGATCTGCGTTCGTCGTCGCCGACCTACAAGCAGCACTTCGGGGCCGTTTTGAGTGCATCGAACTGCACGATGTTCTTCATTCCGGAGGGATTCGCGCACGGCTTCATGAGTCTAGAGGACGATACCGAGGTTTTCTATCACATGTCGGAGTACTATCTTCCCGAGCAAGCCATGGGCTTCCGGTGGGACGATCCGCAGTTCGCGATACCCTGGCCCAAGGGCGAGAAGATCCTGTCCGAGAGCGATCGCACGCTACCCTTCTACGCACCATGATGCAGTTCCACGAACTCTGCAGCCGCAGCCCGACTCAGATCGGCGTCGACATGACCCGACTGATTCGGGAGCTATATCCCCTGTGCCGCAGCATCACCGGCCAGGGGCTGCGACAGACGTTGAAGGCCATCGGCGCGATCATTCCGCTCGAGATCCACGAAGTGCCCAGTGGCACGCCGGTGCTCGACTGGACCGTTCCCCGGGAGTGGAACATCCGTGACGCCTACGTCGCGAACTCGAGAGACGAGCGCGTCATCGATTTCCGCCAGTCGAACTTGCATGTCGTGAACTACAGCGTGCCCGTGCGGCGACGGATGCGCCTTGCCGAGCTCCGACCACATCTGCACTCGCTGCCGGATCATCCCGACTGGATTCCGTACCGGACCAGTTACTACAAAGAGGAGTGGGGATTCTGCCTGCGGCATCGCGACCTCGTCGCGCTCGAGGACGACGAGTACGAGATCGTCATCGACTCCTCGCTCGAGGACGGACACCTGAGTTACGGCGAGCTGTATCTGCCGGGCGAGCGCGAAGAGGAGATCCTCCTGACGACGCACGTCTGTCATCCCTCGATGTGCAACGACAACCTCTCTGGCATCGCGGTGCTGACCACCCTCGCCATGGCATTGAGCCAGGCCGAGCGGCGCTATTCCTATCGCCTTTTGTTCATTCCCGGAACGATCGGAGCCATCACCTGGCTGGCCCGCAATCTGGAGCGAACGAGCCGGATCCATCACGGCCTCGTTCTAGCCGGTTTGGGCGACCGCGGCCCTCTGACGTACAAGAGGAGCCGGCGAGGCGATGCCGAGATCGACCGGGCCGTGGAACACGTGCTGAGTCATTCGGGCGAGGCGCACCGCATCCTGGACTTCTCGCCATATGGCTACGACGAGCGCCAGTTCTGCTCACCAGGCTTCGACCTGCCGGTCGGGCGTTTCTCTCGTTCGGAGTACGGCACCTATCCCGAGTATCATACTTCGGCCGATGACCTCGATTTCGTGACGCCCGAGTCCCTGCAGGACTCGGTCGCTCGGTTGATGCAGGCACTCCTCGTGCTGGAATCGAACCAGGTGCTCCTGAATCAGAGCCCCTTCGGCGAGCCCCAGCTGGGCAAGCGGGGGTTGTACGACGACCTGGCCGGACGGCCCGACTGGGAGCAGGTGCGCCTCGCTTTGCTCTGGGTGTTGAGCCTCGGCGATGGGAGACACTCTCTGCTCGACATCGCCGAGAGATCGCAGATGCCGTTCGGTGCCATCCTGGCGGCGGCGCGTGCCCTGCAGCAAGTCGGGCTCGTGCAGCCCCGACTCCGAAACCAGCGAGTCGCGGGGTAGCCGGAGGATCGGGCCCGAATGATCCACTCCTGCGCAATGCCCCGACTTTCTTGGAGGGAACGGAGAAGCGAACGTGGGCGACTCGAGCAACTTCAGCAGAATCGGCCTGTACGGCCCTTTTGGCTGGGGCAACCTTGGCGATGCAGCCATTCAGGAAGCGATGATGTACAACGTGCGGCGGCGGCAGCCGCACGTCGAGTTTCGGGGGATCTCGCTGCGCCCAGATAATACGGAGGAGATCCACGGGATAAAGTCATTTCCGATCGCGCGGACCTGGTCGTTTCCTTCAAACGCGGTCGGCTCACCTGTTCAGACTGAGAACACAGCGGCGCCCGCTCACAAAGTCTCAGGCACGGGCTCGAAGGTAGGACGCACCTGGAAAACTCGCCTGAAGGCAATCCCGATCCTGGGTCCGGTGCTTTGGAAAGTGACTCGTCCCCTGCAGGAGCTTCTTCGCGAACTGCGATTCATTGGTCGCACGATCACGTTCCTGCGTTCTCTGGATCTCCTCATTCTGTCCGGAGGTGGGCAGCTCTCGGACGATTGGGGTGGTCCATGGGAGCATCCCTACTCCATTTTGAAATGGACGGTGTGCGCCCGGCTGGCAGGTTGCCGCGTGTATGCGGTGAGCCTTGGGGCGGGACCTTTCCGGCAATCGCCTAGCCAGCTCCTGCTGCGGACGGCCATGCGCCTGGCCCACTACCGTTCCTATCGGGATTGGCGCTCTCACGACCTCCTTGCACCTTGGGGCTTCACTCGCCGGGACCCGATCTATCCGGATCTGGCCTTCAGCCTCCCGCCGAGTCCAAGCCTCCTACGCGATCCGGTCCCCGCGCTCGGCTCCAGGTCCAAGCCCGACTCGGCGCCCAGCTCCAGCGGAACGCCATCCGTGGCGGCCGAACGCCCTCTGGTTCTGGGAATCAGCCCGATGAGCTACTGCTTTCCCCGCAAAGGCGCGTGGCCGAATCTCGACGCCCAGCGGTATAAGCGCTATCGTCGCACAATGCACGAGCTCACGACCCAGGTCCTGGCGCAGGGGCAATCGGTGGTCCTGCTTTGCTCGGAGATCGGCAACGACTGCCACGCGTTCGACGATCTCGTGCAGGATCTCCAGAATTCAGGGAACATCGTCGACGAAGAGCGCATTCAGTGTGTGCCCACTCGGAATCTCTCCCATCTTCTGGAGCAGATTGCTTCGATCGACATCATCGTGAGCTCGCGACTGCACGGCGTGATTCTCTCCTTTCTGCAGCACAAGCCGGCAATCGCGCTGTCCTACGATCCAAAGACCCTGTCCGTGATGGAACATTTCGGACAGACCGCCTACTGTTTGGGAATCGAAGAAGCCACGACGGAGCAGCTGCAAGCTCGGCTTCAGGCCCTGCAAGGGGAGCTGCCCATGGCGCGAGAACGCATCGGTCGCGTGCTGGTCGAGACGCGGGCCCAGCTCGAAGATCAGTACGATCGCCTGTTCGGGCCACCACAAGGGGCGAGCCACCAAGAACAGATCTCGGTACATTCAATGACTGGAAGTCCCTTGACATGACGGCGGCGGAGGTCGCTCGCTCCGAGCCTCTCGTCGGCGTCGTCACTCCCGTGCACAACGGCGAGCCGTATCTCTCTGCATGTATCGAGAGCGTCCTCGCGCAGACGTACCAGAACTGGTTGTACACGATCGTCGACAATTGCAGCACGGATCGGTCGCTCGAGATCGCTCGGTCCTATGCCAGCGCGGATCAGAGAATCCGGATCGTCGAGAACGAGCGATTCTTGCCACAAATCAGCAATATCAACAGGTCGTTGTCGCTCGTGTCGCGTGAGGCCAAATACGTCAAGATCGTCTTCGCCGATGACTGGATCTTTCCAAGATGTCTCGAGGAGATGGTTGCCGTCGCCGAGGCATACCCCGAGGTGGGGATCGTCAGCTCGTACTGTCTTGAAGAGACGCGGGTCACGGGGACGGGCCTGGCCTATCCCAGCACCGTTGTCAGTGGGCGCGAGGTGGGCCGCCGATCTTTGCTCGACTGGCTCTTTGTGTTCGGTTCCCCGAACAATCTTCTGTACAGGGCTGACGTCCTATGGAAGCGTCAGCCTGTGTTCAGCGAGACCAGTCTGCATGAGGACACGGAAGCTTGTTACGAGATCCTGCTGGAGCATGATCTGGGTTTCGTGCATCAGGTCTTGACCTTTACGCGTCGAAGCAACGAGTCTCTGACCAACGCCCGTCGCGTCTTCGATCCCAGTCACTGGTTGGATCGCTTCATCATTACCATGAAGTTCTCCCCCTCTTATCTTGGTCCCAAGGAATCCGCGGCCCGCATCAAAGAAGTGGAGCGCTCCTACTATCGCTTTTTGGCGAATCGGAGTCTGTATTGGACGGGTCGAGCCTTCTGGCGATATCACGCTCAGGGCCTCCTCACGGCGGACCAGCGCCTGGACCGCGGTCGACTGGCGCGGGCCATCGTCCAGGCCTTTTTGTGCCAGCTAATCGACCTCCCGCTCCTGGCCAGTAGACTGCGAAGCATCGGGGGGCGGACCATTGCGCGGTCAAGAGGAAGGCTTGCGGCTACACAACGTGCAATCAGCTCGCGCGAGCCGCAACCCGCGTCGAGTGAATCGAGGAAACGTTCATGATCCAAGCTATTCGATCTATTGTCGACTATCGAGAGCTGCTGTTCATGATCACGTGGCGCGATATCCGCGTCAAGTACAAGCAGTCCATCATGGGGTTCCTGTGGGCCATCTTCATGCCCATGATCATCGTGGCGGCAGGAATCGTCGTCAAGGTCGCGTTCTCCTACCTCTCCAAGAAGCCTCTCGCCCTCGAGGACGTCGTCACCATCTCGGTGAAAGCGCTGCCCTGGTCCTTGTTCGTCTCTAGTCTGCAATTCGCATCGAATAGTCTCATTTCGAATCAAAACCTGGTCACCAAGATCTACTTTCCACGCATCATCTTCCCGGTGGCCTCGGTCCTTTCACAGCTGTTCGACTTCACCATCGCATGTGTATTGTTGGTGGGATTTCTCGCCGTCGCGGGGGTCGGCGTGACGGTTCACTTGCTCTGGGTACCGGTGCTCATCGGCCTTCTCATTCTGATCGCCATGGGAACAGGGATCCTTTTCGCCGCGGCAAACCTTTTCTTCCGGGATGTGAAGTACATCGTCCAGGTAGTATTGACATTCGCGATCTTTTTCACGCCGGTGTTCTACGAAGTCGAGATGTTCGGGAAGTGGTCGACCGTCCTTCTCTTCAATCCCATTGCCCCGATCCTCGAGGGACTTCGGAGCTGCATCGTGCTCCAGAATGCGCCCGATCTGGTGTGGACTGGGTACAGTGCCGTTTTTGCCCTGTTGATCTTCCCGCTTTCGGTGTCGGTGTTCAATCGGATGGAGCCGCTGTTCGCGGAAAGCATCTAAATCAAACTGGGCAGCCAGGAGGCAGTTGATGAGCGAATTCGCCTTGGAATTCGATCAGGTATCCAAGAAGTTCCGTCGCGGGCAGATCCACGATTCCTTGCGCGACTTGGTTCCGTCGCTGCTGAGGTCCCTCGTGCGTGGACGAGCCGGTGTGCAGCTCGGCCGGCAGGAGTTCTGGGCCCTGAAGGATGTCAGCTTCCGTGTCGGTTGGGGCGAAGCTGTGGGCATCATTGGGCCCAATGGGGCTGGCAAGAGCACGATCCTGAAGATCATCACCGGGATCATGCATCCGACATCTGGGGCAAAAACCGTCAATGGAACATTGTCCGCGCTGATCGAGGTGGGGGCGGGTTTCCATCCCGATCTGACTGGGCGTGAGAACATCTTCCTCAACGGCACGATTCTCGGGATGAGCCGCGCCGACATTCGCGCACGGCTGGACGAGATCATCGAGTTCTCCGGCCTGCGGGATTTCATCGACACACCGGTCAAGCGCTATTCTTCCGGGATGTACGCTCGACTCGGCTTTTCCATCGCGTGTCACGTGAACCCAGACATTTTGGTCGTGGACGAGGTCCTGAGCGTGGGCGATTGGGCGTTCCAGAACCGATCGATGGAGAAGATGCAGAGCATCCTCAAGGGCGGGACGACGGTGATCTTCGTCTCCCACAATCTCAAGGCGGTGACCAATCTGTGCGATCAGGTATTCCTCTTGGAGAAGGGGAAGGTAACGGTCTCCGGAGAGCCGGGTGAGGTCGTCGATGCTTATATCAAGCGGGCTGCGGTGGTGGAGCCGGGGACCTCTTCGCAGGATAAAGAGGCTGTCATCGAGGACGTTTCACTTTGGAGTGACGGCCGTGAGGCTACGCTGTTCCGGGCCGGCGAGAAGGCGATCGTGGCGGTCAAGATCGTCAATCACCGCTGTGCGGATCCCATTGCGGTCGCCCTCGGCCTTCGCGATGAAAGCTACAACCTCTTCTTCTACATCGACTCGGCCCGCCTTGACCAGCGTCGCTTGCTCCTAGCTCAGGGGGAGTCGATGACGCTGACCTTCGAGCTCGACATGCATCTGGCGCCCGGCTCGTATTTCCTGAACGTGGCGCTGACGCAGCCCGATCTGGACCGTGTCCTCGACCATCGAGCTCCGGCCAAGAACTTCGTCGTGCACTCCGACGTCGACGTACGCGGAGTTGCGAATCTGTACCCGCGGTTGAAGATCACCTGAACCGACCGGGCATCCTCAGACTACGGCCACGACGTGCCTGTCATCGCCTCGCGGCGCAGGCCGAAAGAGGGTGGGGTCACCCACGGGGATCACGCGTCCGTCTCTTCGTCACTTCCAATCATGGCACGGCAAGGATACACTGGGCAGGTCTGTGACCGAAATCACTGGAAGGACAAACTGATTGCACCGGCAACGACCATGAACACGGGGAGCATTCAACGCACCGTCAGCGCTCGAGGCGAACGGATAATCGCGAGCGCGGCGCGCCGACCGATGGCCCTGATCTGCTTGGGAGAGGTTCCCTGGGATGATTCGTGGAAGCGTAACCAGAGCATGGTGTACGAGTTGTCGAAGCTTGCGTTGTTCGACCGGGTCGTGTTCGTCAATCCTCGCGCCGTGTGGGTCAAGGATCTGCTGATCACTGGCCCCGGAACATTCCCGCAGCGCCTTCGATCCATCATCCGCGCGGCTCCAAGATCCTACGGTCGCAAGATACGCATTTGCAGCATGTTCTGCTTCTTGCCCATGAAGAGGCACCTTCCTTCGGCGGAGCGTTTCGAGGAGAAATGCTTCGCCTCCATGGTCAGATATTTCCAGGGTAACCGCCCTACCGTTCTCCTCAACAACCATCCATTGTTCTTCTCGAGCCAGTTACTCGACGAGCTCATGCAGAAGGCGGTGCTGAGCGTTTTTGATCTCTCCGACGATTTCGTCGAGTTCTATCGAGTCGACGCCGACCGACTCGCCATCGGGTCAAGCCTGCATCACGCGTGCTCCCATTCCGATCTCGTCTTCACCGTGAACGAGCACTTGAAAAATAAGTATGCCCATTTCAATTCCAATATGTACGTTGTTCCGAACGCGACCAACTTCGAGAACTTTCACCGCGATGCATACCGACCCGTCGATTTCCTCGAGGACATTCGCGCGCGCGGCGGGTCGATTCTCGGTTATTCCGGAAACATCAATAGCATCCGAGTCGACTATGCGTTGTTGGAGGCTCTGGCGTCGAATCGGCTCGATTGCCAGTATGTGTTCATCGGCGGTGCCGACCCCAGCTTCCACTCGATCGTCGAACGGCATCCGAACCTCCACCATCACCCCTGGGTGAGTAGCGATCGATTGGCGGACTGCATCAGGTACTTCGACGCCGCCATCATCCCGTTTCAAGTCAACGCGCATACGCTGGGTAACGACCTCTTGAAGTTCAACGACTACTTGGCGATGGGCAAGCCGATTGTGACCACCGATATGGGCGGCGCGCGCAAGTACGAAGGTCTACTCTGGATCGCTACGGATGCTGCGCACTTCCTCGCCAGTATTGACGAAGCACTTGGCGAATCGTCGCCCGAGATACGCCAGCGCCGGATGGACATGGCGGCCACGAATTCGTGGCGCCAACGCGCACTGGAAATCCAAGACATCCTCCTGAAGCACTTACCGTCCGACCCTGATAGTGCGAATGAAAACGGAGGGCCATGCTGAATCTCAATCTTCTCACTCAGGGTTCTGGCCCAGGGGGGGACATGTTTGCCGGGCTGGCGGCCGGAATCAGCAACCGCCATCGCGATATAGCGCTTTGCGCTTTCGACCACCAAGCAAGGAGGAGAGTGTCGACCCGTGCTGGGCTCGTCGGGCGAACCTATTGACTTTGAAGCAATGTGGGATCAAGGGTAGCGGACGAGTGCCCGCTGCGGCTACAATATGGCTGCGTTGGTGTTGAAGCATGAGGGAGCCACGCCAATCGATGCTTGGGCTTGGTATCGAAAACACTTATCCCCGAGGCAGCGCGGTCTCATGATCACTCGGGGATCGAGTCCCAGCAGCGGTGTCAACTGCGGAACAGAATGCGCAGGGTGTTTCCAGGATACAGACGGGATACGCCGAGTCTTGCCCGTCGAGTCTGCGAGGACTGAACCAGCAGCAAGATAATCAGGATCCGAGGGGTTCATGCTTGACATGAAAAAGGTTTTTTCGCTGGGAATCTTTGTGCTTTGCCTGATTTGCCAGCTGCCGAAAGTAGAAGGTCAGCCGCTATTGGAAGTTGACCTAACAGATCGATACCTCGTTCAGAATGATAGCGTTCCTTTTTTCGTCCTGGGAGACGCAGCCTGGTCTTTGATCGTGGAAGTTAGCAAAGAAGACGCTGATTTCTATTTGGAAAGCAGGAAACAGCAAGGCTTCAACATGATTCTCGTGAATCTAATAGAGAAGTTTTATGCTTCCAATCCGCCAGGCAACTTCTATGGAGCATTGCCATTTACAGGCAAGGCATTTGTTACACCCAACGACACCTACTTCGACCATGTCGACTATGTAATCAGGTCCGCTGCTCAGCGAGGAATCGTCGTTTTGTTGGCCCCACTCTACTTGGGATACAGTTGCGGAAACCAGGGATGGTGTGCCGAAGTAGAGGTGGCTACACTTGCGGACATGCGACAATGGGGGCAGTTCGTAGGAGACCGATACAAGAATTTCGACAATATCATATGGATAATCGGCGGAGATGTTGATCCAACGCGAGTAAGAGCCAAGGTCCAGGAATTCGTCGCTGGAGTTAGGGAGTCCGATAATCGGCACCTCTTTACTGCGCATAACGAACCAGAATCTATGGCGGTCGACCCCTGGGTTGGTGAATCATGGCTGAATCTAAACAACGTTTACTCCTATAGCAGCACGCTATATGCAAATGCCAAGACCGCGTTCGAGTTCTCGCCACGAACACCCTTCTTCTTACTCGAGTCGGCCTATGAGAATGAACAGGGATCCACACCCCAGCAGCTGCGGGCACAAATCTACTGGACGAATTTGTCCGGGGCTTGTGGCCATATTTTTGGCAATCGTCCCATTTGGGGTTTTAGCTACTTCGACGCCGGCTGGAAATCTGCGCTGAATAGCTCGGGTGCATTGAGCATGAAGTATGCGCAGAAACTTTTCAATTCTCGCTATTGGTACAGGCTGGTTCCCGACTTTGATCATTCTGTCCTCGTGTCTGGTTACGGGACGTGGGGCCAGACAAACTATGCTGCGAGCGCGTTGGCGAGTGATGGCTCGAGTTTCATCGCTTATCTTCCTTCGAGTCGGCCCATCACCTTTGATGCGACAAAAGTTTCAGGTGATTCAGTGAAATGTTGGTGGTACGAGACTTCGACGGCCGAGGCGACGTTGATCGGTACTTATGAGCAAGGCATGTTGACCTTTTCACCGCCTTTGGCTGGTGACTGGGTGTTCGTTGCCGACGATGCGAGCATCGGGTTCCCGAGCCCAGGACATTTGCCCACCAGTGTTAGGAGAGCGACATGGACGGACATCAAGAACGGTTTTCGCAGGAATTAGATCTTTCGATGTTTGATGCAGTGCTGTCCGTTCCGTGTGAATGCTCATACGCGGGGCAATGATTTCTTGAAGTCCAATGACTACTTGACGATGGGTGTACCGATAATAACCACCGACGGGCGGTGTCCGCAGGCACTGCCGGCTCTGGGTCGCCTCAGTGGTCGTGCGGATCCTCGCCTGGAACGACGAAGCCCGCAGCGAAGGATCGCCTGACACCTGGCTGGGGCAGAATCCACGTGGCTGCAGGGAACTTGTGGCGCCAACAGGCACTGGAGATCCAGGCGGTTTCCCCAAAGCACCTGCCGCCAGGGACGGATCATCCCCACAGAAAAGGAAGACCATGCTGAATCTCGCGTTACTGACTCCCAGCGCCGGCCCAATGAAAATACTCTGTCTTGGCGCCCACTGCGACGACATCGACATTGGTTGTGGGGCAACACTGCTCGAACTCACCCGGCGACAGAAGGTATCGGTCACGTGGGTTATCTTTTCCTCGAGTCCCACACGCGCATTGGAAGCGACGCAGGCAGCCAATGCCTTCCTCGAGCGCGCGACCAACACCGAGATCATCATCAAGGACTTCCGAGATGGATTTCTACCCTACGCGGGCGGCCAGGTGAAGGATGAGTTCGAGCGGTTGAAGATTGTCTGTCAGCCAGATATCATTCTCACGCATTCACGCCACGACCTCCATCAGGATCACCGCCTTGTTTGCGAGCTCACCTGGAACACATTTCGCGATCATCTCATCTTGGAGTACGAGGTTCCCAAATATGACGCCGACCTTGGGACCCCCAACGTGTTTGTTCCGATCTCGGAGGAGTCTGCGCGAGCCAAGATCCGCCATCTGCTCGATAGCTATCCCTCCCAAGCCAACAGACGCTGGTTCACCGAGGACCTCTTCGAGGCGCTTCTCCGGATCCGCGGCATGGAGTGCAACTCGCCGACAGGCCTTGCGGAAGCCTTCCACGGTCGGAAGGTGGTCCTAGGTTAAGGGCGCCGTGCAGTCTCTCGGGGTTGTGGGCGGTGGCCTGGCGCCGCAGGTGGTACCGCACCGTGCTCTCGATACCCCTAGAAACCTTGCGATCTCCCGCCTCCCGTGACCGCGAGTCGCCAATTCTTGGATCGTCACGCGTCATTCCGCATCCAGCTTCACGCTGACATCCCCCTGTTGAAGGGAAGTCTCGCCAACGGTGGTTAGCGCCGCATCTCCGTCTGGAATCAGGTTGCAGTTCCTTCGGATGACTCCCCGCCAAACATCAGGGACAGGCCTTCTTGTCGCTCACGTTGGCCAACTTGTCAATGTTGGTTGACAACCGGGGAGTCACTGATGGGAGGATTGCTGAATGACGGGGTTCCTCAGCAGAAGCAGAGCGCTCGGATCCGTGGTTCGCGCGGCACACTGGATTCGGGACGCGTTTGCAATCGTGAGTATCACAGTCTTTATTCTGCTCATAATGGAGCTCACCGCCCGAGCCATCTATCGAGCACGACACGGCAGCACAGACCCAGACATGACGGTAGATCCGACGCCGCTCTATGCACCAGATTATTCGCCGCATTGGAATGGAGACTACATACGAGAGTTCCGGAACTCAGGTCGGCTTCAATGGGAACCGTATGTCTACTGGCGTCGGATTCCATACTCGGGCCAGTACATCAACGTCGACGCAGACAGTCGCTACCGCAAGACCTACAACCGTGTGCCGCAATCTGAAGCCAAAGCTCGGGTTTTCATGTTTGGAGGATCGACGGTCTGGGGACCTTGGATCCGAGATGACTACACCATACCATCGAATCTCTCTCGCGTGCTCGAGCGCGACGGTCATCACGGAGTGCACGTTTCCAACCTCGCCGAATCAGGCCATGTTTCCACGCAGAGCTTGTTGACGTTGATGCTCCAGCTACGAAGGGGAAACATACCGGACATCGTAGTGTTTTATGATGGAGTGAATGATGTGTTCTCGGCTTTCCAAAACCACGAGGCGGGAATCCCGTTGAACGAAGACCATCGCCGTCGCGAGTTTAACGTCAGCAAACAACCATCTCGGCTCATTGACCTTCTCCTGCGGACGTCCATGCTTGCCGAGGCGGCGGCGGGCCTCAGGGATAGACTCGGTAGCATTGTCTCGGCGAGCACTTCGTCAGCCGGCCAGGCCGCAGTGACCGACTCGCTCGTCGACGAGACGGTTGGCGTTTATCTTGCCAATGTAAGAATCGCCAAAGCTCTGTCAGATGACTACGGCTTTGAAGTGTTTTTCTTCTGGCAGCCGTCCCTGTTCTCGAAGGAAGGTGGATCCGTAGCTGAAAGCCTACTGGCGACTCGGTACCCCACTCGTCTAGTCGAGTTCTTTGACCGTGTCTACGCTAGAATCACGACGGGCGCGCCTCAGATGGACCGTCTTTACGATCTTCAGGACTTATTCGACGGCGACCCTGAGACCGTTTTTATCGATTACTGCCACATTCGAGAGACGAAGAACGAACGCATCGCGGAGGCGATTGGAAGCGTTATCGGCCAGGAGGCACTCGCGCTCCCTGGTCACTGATGAAGGTCAGGAGCGGCTTTGTTTGGGCGTATCGCTTCTAGCGCACGAGAAGCATTTTCACCGACTCGAAGGAATCCACGGTCTCCAGCCGAAGGAAATAGACGCCAAGGGCGGCCCTGTGTCCTTGTCCTAGTCGCCCGTCCCAGTAGCGCTCGTGGGTTCCTGAATTGAGATGACCGCTCTGGAGGCGTGCGACTTCGCGACCGGCAACGTCGTAGACCGCGAGAAGAACGCGCCCTGGACTTGTCGTATTGAACCGAATGGACGTCCCGCCATCGAACGGGTTGGGAATGTTCTGGTACAGAACCACGCTGGAACTAACAAAATCCACCGATGTCACGACCTCTTCTGGACCAAAGGCGAGGAATGCACCCGGGTTCCGTTGGTTGCGGTATTCCGTCTTGATCCACTCTGCCGACAGGGTCCCTTCACGGATCCTGAACTCATCCCCCCCTCCCGTCATGAGATCTTCGGAATTGAAGAACATCGGTCCCAATACACCCACGGGCTCTAGCCGAGAGGGGTTGATCAACTGTCCCGTGTACAAGGGCTGAAGATTGGCTGGGAACGTACTGAACACCGGTTGAGGATTGCCATCGAAATAGAACTGTAGCGTATCAGCGACTCCATCGAACACCCAGGCGAAGTGATGATACCCATTCAGTGGAATTGGATTTGGGTGCCATTGGATATCGGCACCTGACCTTGCATAATTAGGGCGGTTCACCAAGCCGTTGCCTTGTGAGGAAAGATGCCAGAAACCAGGGTTAGCCTGTATCATGAAATCGACCGACCGGTCCGCATGGAGAAGCCAGGCGGAGATAACATACGAATCACCCTGAGTACTGATGGCATTCGATCTGATGTGATGACTGGAACCATTGAAAAACCATCCTTGGTGGATTTGGGCATCCGTGACGTCCGAGCTCGTCCAGTTCCGAAGAGGGTTGAGAATCGCATGAGCTGATTGCGGGCTAGAGTCTGTCAAGATCCCAGCGCCAGGGTCCTCGGCAAAGTGGTATACGACTCGATAGTCCACGCTCCAGGCCCCCGGCGGCAAGTCCTGCTGCGTTGTGTCAGGGTTCCCATAGTATAGAAAAAACTCATTGTTCGACTTGGATAACACGTCTGACCGAAACCAGATCTCCGACTCCTGCGTTGCGAATTCATAGCTGACGATTTCCCGCTGCAGCACGGTGATTCCATCACTACTGGTAAACAGGAGGTCACTTCCATCCGGCCTTGCGTGGCTGAAGATAGTCGCATGAGCGGTCCCATTCAGGGTGGCCAGGACGGGGAAATCTGTAAATGCCACATTCCCCTCGATGGAGTCCGAATTGACGGTAATCCGAACGCGATATTCCCACGCGTCGTCGACCCACGGTTGTGGGGAAGCGGGAATTGCAAGCCCCATCAGACCAGCCGCTAAAACCAGTGTGATAGCCAGGACTCTAAGCAAGCGAAGATCCTTCGTTTAAGTCAGTCCAGGACCATTTGACGGGTTCGCCATTCATGATTATAGAAGATTCCCCAGATCTGCTGGGTTCGGGCCTCGCCGTGGTTCGCCAAGGAAGGCACAAGCAGGGGGGAACCCACACGGGAACATCCGGGCAGCTCCTGGACCTCGTATCTGAACTACGAGGCTGCAGCGATTTCCTGTGCCGTGGCCTGTCGTTTTGAGCCTTCACCCCTGACTCAGCGTGCACCCCGACCGTTCAGGACCACCCCCACCGTCTTCATCAAGATCTTCACGTTCAAGGTTGCGGAGCGATTCTCCACGTAGAAGAGGTCGTACATGAGCTTCTTGCGTACGTCGTTCAGGTCGGAATCGTAAGAACGCTGCACCTGAGCTAGCCCTGTGATCCCCGGAGGCACCCTGAGGCGCTGGGGATAATCCGGGAAGGTCTGGGTGAGCTTCTCGACGAAAACTGGACGTTCAGGCCGTGGGCCGATCAGGCGCATCTGCCCCTTGATCACATTGATGAGCTGCGGGACCTCGTCCAGCCTTGCTTTCCGCAGGAAGCTCCCCACGCGCGTGACGCGCGGATCCGTTTCCTGGGCCCAAACTGGACCGGTCTTGGATTCCGCGTCGGGGATCATGGAGCGAAACTTCCAGATCATGAAGCTCCGTCCCCTTCCGAAGGTCTTTCTGCGTTCATGCTGGACGGAAAATGTTCCGTTCCCGTTTCCGTGCCCGTTGCCATCGCCGTTTCGGCGGTCTTGGCCAACCCGCTCTTGCCGATAGAACACGGGTCCACGGGTCGACTCGAACTTGATGGCAAGGGCAATCAGCAAGAGAGCCGGCGTCGCCAAGGTTAGAATCACGAGGGCGGCCGCCCGTTCGATCAGGCCGGGTCCTGCATTGTTTGCAGGTTCCTTCACCGGTCTCGTGGGTGACAGGGGCGGCAGGCTCGTCCACGGAGCGAAATCGACGCGTCGCTTTCCCTTGCAGGATCGGGTGGACATTCCTGCGGTTGCATTCGAAGTTTCGAGCATGTCGTCACCTCCAGGTTAGTTCATCGGGAAGTCGTGACTTGGATCGTGTTGCTCGCCTTCGGCACGGCATCGTCTTTGGCAACGATGTAGACCCGGTAGTAATAGGTCCCATCGGGCCGGATCACCGTGTCACGAAAGCTCGTGGCATCTCGTTCGCCAGTCTCCATAACCAGCGTCGAGGCTGTTGTGACCGCCGAAATCTCGTCGCGGTAGAGGCGGTAAAGCGCAAAGAGCGGGTCTCTGCTCGCTTCCCACTCGAGCGTGGCGCCGGTGCCGCTCACATCTGTAGCTTGCAAGAGGACCGATGTCGCACCGGCCGCGATAGCCGTCGTCGCGCTGATCTCGTTGCTTGGGGAACGTCGGCCAGCCGTGTCCTCCACGAAGACCCGGTAGTAGTAGGTCGTGCTGGGCACCAGGCCGAACTCGTCTCGGTAGTTTTCGTTCGAGTCGGAGATCCGGGCCACGGAGTCCCCCAACGCGACGGTGGGCGTCGTGTCTCGACAGACAAAATAAGCTCTGAAATCCCGATCGGCGCTGCGGCTCCAACGGAGCGACAGGCTCGTTGCTCCCACACCGCTTGCGGGATCCAACGTCACTTCCTCCGGTGTGCGCACGTTGGGAACTGCGACGCACAAAGTGTTCGTGGATCTTGTCTGGCGGCCCGTCGTGGTGAGCACGTAGAGGCCGTAGCAGTACGTGCGGCCCTCGACCACGGTGGAATCGGTGAATTGAAGTGTGCTCCGTGCCGTGACCGTTCCCACGAGCTCAGACGTCAAGTCGACGGGCTCCGATTCGGCGCGGAACACTTGGTAGAGGGAGAAATCCGTGGCCGTGGCCTGTGTCCAGCGCAGTGTGACCGCGGCCGGATCCGGTGGGGCCACGGGTGTGGCCGAAACTAGAGTCACCCCATCGGGTTCGGTGGTGACTTTGATCTCGTTGCTCGGCTGCGACCACAGCTCGCCCTCGTCCTGGACGAAGACGGCGTAATGGTACGTGGTGCTGGGTTCGAGCCCCTGCTCCTGCAGAGAGTTGCGGTCCACGGCGAAAATAGGTGGGGGCAAGGAGTCTCCGAGCGTGACCGTGCCCGTGGTGTTGCGGCAGACCATGTAGGCCTTGAAGTCCCTGTTCCCGGAGACACTCCATCTCAAGGTGAGGCTCGTCGCTGCCACGGAACTCGCCGCTTGGAGATTCACCGCCGTCGGGATGCGCTCGTTGTCAACGACGACCGAAATCGCGTTGGAGCCTCGTTGCTGTCCCGACCTGACCAGCACGTAGACGCGATAGGAGTACTTGTGAAACTCAACCACGTCGGAATCGGTGAACTCAAGATTGGTGCGCGGGGTCACCGTCCCTACACGGCTTGATGTCGAATCCACCGTCTCCGATTCAGAGCGGAAGATCTGATAACCGGAGAATTCAGCATCTGTCGCCGTGGACTGCGTCCATCGGAGCGTCACCGCCGCCGGATCCGGTGGCACGGCAAGTGTCGCGGGCTCGATCAGGGTGACCGGATCGAGAGTCTGCAAAACCGTCAACGTGCGGGGACCGGTCATGCTCGCCGCCACGTTGCCGATGTCATCCGTGAACTGGCCGGTGACGGTGGCGGATGTGACCGTGATCCCGGCCGAGATGGTCCAGTCCCGTTCGTAAACGCCGTTGCCCGCTACCGGGTCGCCCGAGCTGCCGTCGTCGAATAGCGGTAGGGCCGTGACCAGTCCCGCCACGGTCACGCTGGCAGTACCACCGGGTTCGCCGGCGGCCAGCCTGAAGTGCAGGATCTCGCCGGCATACCGTGTTTGGGCTCCATCGAAATCCACGCTCGTGATGCGCGCCTGTGTATCCAGAACGATCGTGTCCGACAGCGGGAGCGATTCCGATCCGTCGAGGAGGAGGAACTCCGCAAACAGCGTCTTCGTGCCATCGCCGGGGGGGAAAGTGTAACTGAGTGCGGCTGCGACGGGACGCCAGCGCGCGATTGTCAGTGAGTCTGCATCCATCGCCAAGCGCACCGACTGCGCACCCGGCGCGCTCAACCCAACCGTGACCGTTCGGTTGCGTGTCTTCGGTGCGTCATCGTTGATGAGCATGGAGAAGACATTGGGTCGTGCCTCGATGTTCTCGCTAATCGGACCGCAGCGGCCCTCACGGCAAGCTTTGATGCGGTACGCGTACGCGCGACCATTGCGTACGCCCGTGTCCAAATAACAGCGCTCATTCGTGGTCGCCACTTGCTTTTCACCCTCGACGACATCGATGCGCTGGCGGAACACGGCGAATTCGTCGGCAGTCTCATTTTCCGGGAGCCCCCAGCACACCCTCACGGCGTTGTTTCCCACGGTGACGACCAGGGAGTCTGGAATGGGCAGTCCTTGGCCGTTACGCTCATCCAAGGGGTTGTCGAACGTTGGAGTTGGGCTCTCGCTGCAGCCGCCAAAGATGATGGCGAGGCCGAATGCGACCAGCCCGAGCGAAACGGTGAGTGCCAAGGGCCGCTTCATGGCATCCTCCACGTGACGCTCGCCATGAACCCATCGAACCGGGGCGCGAGCCCGACCTCGACTCCACTGGGCTCCCATCCTGTCGCCCCCTGACCCAAGGCATCGAGAACGTTCCAGATGTACGCCGCAGCCGCGGCTCCACCGAGTGACCACGCTGTCACCTTCCATTCGCTGGCAGAGTCGGCCGCCTGTTCGAGGCTCGAACGAAGGGCCTCGATCTCGGCCGGGGTTGTTGCTGCGTCATAGCGACGTTGTGCGTCGGACTGCTTCCGTTGCGCATTCAGGTATTCGTCGTAGGAGCTGATCGTGAACGCGCTCAGGGTGTAGATGGAAAGGCCAAACACGATGCTGCGCCGCGTATGCCCCATGTAGCGCTGTCCAGCGCCAGGAACCAGGATGCTACGGATCGCTGCATCGATCGGCCGGGCCCTCGACACCCCTAACTCGAAGCTCCCACCCCCCAGAGGTCGCACCTTGGGTGGTGACGTGAGCAGCCAGGCCTCGAGGGCGGCCCCGACCCATGTCGCCGCGGTGTAGCCGATCCAGATGTTCCGCATGGTCGCCTCGTCGCCTTCAAGTTCGGAGGCGTTCTCGAGATCCAACGCTGCCGCTGTGATCTCCTCGTCGGTGGTGGCGCGGTTGTAAGCTTCTTGCGCCAGCTCGAAGTCGCTCACGGCGTTGTCGTGGTGCGCATTCTTCACGATGGCCCCGAGTGTTCCTCCCACGGCAGCTGTCGTGAACATCGAGCCACGCCAACCATCACGGCGCGACATGTGGACGAGTCCGGGAGGCATGATGAGAGCGTAGGGCTGAGCCCAGCGCTGCACGGTCACACGATTGTCGAAGGTGCTGCGCACGCGGCCTCGGGCGGTGACGAGCCCGAGCCCGGTCGCGCGGACCAGATAATCCCCCGGCGGGAAGCGCTCGAGCGTGAGTGGCGCGACCCCTGCGATGGTCAAGGGCCCCCGGAACTCCACATGGACATGACTCGGCTGGGACTGCACGTTGATCTCGCCGCGGACCACCTTCGGGACGAGGGTGGCACACACACAGACACACGCCAGGGCGCACAGAATGCGATTCAACGGCTGCATGGGGGGGTTACTCTGCTTCCTCTCGAGGGACGGGCTCTGCTTTCTGCCGATAGCTCGTGGCATCGATCCCGTGCTTACGCATCAGGTCGTGCAGGCTGGGTCGGGAGATATCCAATTCCTGAGCAGCCTTCGAGATGTTGCCGCAAGTGCGACGCAATGTCTGAATGATCATCTCGCGGTCTGTCTGTTCGCGGACGTTCCGTAGTGATTGCGGCGAGGGGACAGCCTGATCCTCCAAGCCGAGATCGACAGAGCGGATCAACCGTCCTGTCGACATCACGACGGCCTTCTGCACGTGGTGCTGGAGTTCGCGCACGTTCCCAGGCCACGAGTAATGCAGCATTGCTTCGCGTGCCTTGCGGCTGAAAGCAAGCTTCTCCTTGCCCATCTCCACGCTGAAGCGTTCGAGGAAGTACTGTGCCAGGTAGGGTATGTCTTCTTGCCGTTTGCGCAGGGGCGGCAGTTGAATGTTGACCACGGAGAGACGGTAGTAGAGATCCTCTCGGAAACGGCCGGCCTTGACCTCACTGTCCAGATCCCGATTGGTCGCAGCGATGACGCGGGCGTCGATACGGATGACGCTACGGCCGCCGACGCGCTCGATTTCTCTTTCCTGGAGAAAGCGGAGCAGCTTGACCTGCAACGGTGGAGGCAGCTCGCCCACTTCGTCGAGGAACACCGTGCCCGTGTGAGCCAGCTCGAGCCTTCCGGGCCGCAACATGTGGGCGCCGGTGAAAGAACCCTTCTCGTGCCCGAACAGCTCGCTCTCCAGAAGATTCTCTGGGATGGCGCCGCAGTTGATGCTGATGAAAGGTTTGGCGACGCGCTTGCTGAGACGGCGCAGCTCCCGTGCCACCAACTCCTTGCCCGTGCCGCTTTCGCCCAAGATCAGAACGGTGACGTCCGTGGGCGCCACCTTCCGAACCATGTGGAAAACCTCTTCCACCGCAGACGAATGCCCCAGAATCTGTCCCAGACGACCCTTGCCGTTGAAACGCTTCAGAATCTCGGCGTTCTGGCGTTCGAGCTGGCCGATGCGTCGCGCTCGACGCAGGAGATGCCGTAAGGCGTCGATGTCGATCGGCTTGCCCAAGAAGTCGAGCGCGCCTTGATCGACGGCACGCAGGGCGTTCTCCTCCGTGTCGTTGCCCGTGATGAGGACGATCTTCATCAACGGGTCGAACTCGATGCATTTCTCGAGCAGCGAGAAGCCGGACTCGGCGTCGTTGTTCTCCAGGGCGAGGTCCAACGTCACAAGGTCGGGGTGCTCGCTCTCGATGATCGCCCATGCAGACTTGGGATTGTTCGCCTTGAACATCTCGAACTCGTCGCCGAGCGCCAGGCCGATCTGGTTCAGCATCACAGGATCGTCGTCGACGATCAGCAGTCTTGCTCTTTGATCCTGTGATTCACGCCCCATTGTCATTGCATGATTCCGTCCGGTGTGCGAGGCATCGGTCCTCCGGCCGCGAAGGCCAGGTCCGGAGCGATCGCGTTCATGATGACTTGCACGGTGGTGCCAACGCCGAGTTCGCTCTCGACTTTCATCTCGCCGCCGTGCGCGCGCACGATGGAGCGGCACTGGTACAGCCCGAGCCCCAGCCCGCCCGTCTTGGTCGTGGCGAAGGGACGGAATAGATGCTCCCGAAGAAACTCGGGCGTGATGCCGCTCCCGGTGTCCTGGATCGAGACGAGTGCTCGCGAACCGTTGTGGGACGTCGGCTCCATCCGTGTCTCGATGCTGAGGGAGCCGGAGCCATCCATGGCTTCAATGGCGTTGTTCACGAGGTTCTCCAGCACTCGCTGCAGCATGCCCTCGTCGCCCAGTACGATGGCGTCCACGTCCAGTTTCAGCTGTAACTTCAATTCGCTGCGGCGCTTCACCTGCATTTCTCGGAGGGTGTTGCGAACGAGCTTGCCGAGGTCGATGCGCTGACGCGAGCGCTGGGGGTTGTCGCGCAATTCCGCCAGGGCGCGCACCAGTGCTTCCATACGATCCGTGACCCTGCCGATGTCGCCAGCGGCCATCTCGGCGATGCCCGGTCTGCTCTGATACTGCACCAAGTTCTGCGCCACCAGGCGCAAGGGGGAAAGGTAGTTCTTGAGATCGTGGAGCAACATGTTGCTCCACTGGGCAATGAGGCTCATTTCGCGCGACTCGGCGAGTTCTTCGGCATGGCGCGCTTCCCCCAGCTTCGCCGCGACGTGGAAGGCGATGCTGTCGAGAAGCGACACGTCCTCGTACGTGAAGGGGTCGTCCGCCTGATCGCGCTCGAGACCGATGCAACCGATGAGCTTGTCGCCTTCCAGTAGGGGAGCCACGATCTGACTTGCCGTGGCATCCAGCCAACCGCGATTCTCGGCGTAAACCCCGATGTACTCGAAATCGTCCGGCCGCCGATCGAGAAGCAATGAACGGCGTTCCGTGGCCAAGAGCGTGGCCAACGGTGAATCCTCTTCCAAGATCATCTTGGGATTGCCAGCGCCCTTGCCCAGGCGTGGCCGGATGACCAAGGTTGCTTCCTCGCGGATTGCGATGGTCACGGAATCGGCCATGAAGACGCTTGCCAGGAAATGGCGCGCATTCTCCAGAACCTTATCGGTTTCGACCACGTTCTCGAAGGCCCGAATCACGTTGGACCACTGGGTCCGATAGTCGTAGTGATTGACGTAGAAGTTCTGGTCGATGAAGCGGCGAACGCGCCGCTGGAAGCGGTTCGAAACCGCGAGCAAAATTGCCACCAGCGCCGTCAGGAACCCGAACGAGAGCGTCACGACCTCGTCCGGTGACCAGTGTGTGAATCGCGCGGTTTGGGCGACGATGCCCACGGCCAGGACGTACAACCCGGCCATGACGGCCGTGAACGACGAATAGACGACGTTGCGCGACACCGGTGCGGACTCATCGGTCAGCGCTTGACGCATGAGGCTGAAGGCCACCACGACATTGGCGAAGGTTGCGGGGAAGGAAAAAGCGACCAACTTACCCAGGCCGACGGACGCGTACAGCAAGCCCGAGGTCAGGATGAAGGTGGCGAATCCAAGCAATCCAAAGATCCCGAGAAAAGGCAGCCGGAGGCGGTGCCGTAGTTGACTCGACGAAAGCCGGTAGGTGCTTTCCAGGTTGTAGCCCATCAGGACCATGCCCACGAGCAGGTAGCTCAAGTAAGCATTGCCCAGGAAACCCAGGTGGATCGTGCCGCGTCCATCGTTCCAGTCGTAGCCGGCCACGAAGGAGGATCGGCCCAAGGCGAGCAATGCCGCCAAGCCGCCGAGTGCGAGCAAGATGAAACTCAGCCGTGAACGTCGGAAGGCTTCTTCAGGGCGCTCACGCCCGATTGCGAGGGTGAGCAGGTATCCCCCCAGCACCAATGGCACACCGGAGGCCATGAACAGCCACACCCAGACGTTGGGAGTATTCGTCGGGCCGGCCTCGATCAGACGGAGCAATGCGAACAGGAAAAAGGCTGCCGACAGAGCAACCGCAAAGGTGGCGATGCGCAGGAATCGGGCACTGGGACGCAACAGAACTGCCAGCACAGGAGCTGCGCAGGTGACGATGCCGACGAGGATGGGGGTTTCTTGCAGGTTCATTCGCCCGGCACCCCGCGCAAGCGCGCTGCCTCACTGGAGGCCCATTGGCCGATCTGCATCTTCGGAAACTTGACGCCGATCTGTTCGAGGATCTCGGCGGCACGTTCCGAGTTGCCCAGGTTCTGCTGTGCCACTCGCGCTGCCTCCAGCATGAAATTCGCCGCCCGCGGGTTCTCCTGCATGGCGTCGCTGATGCCGAGCAACTCCCCGATGGCGTCGTCGAACCGCTTCTGCAGGAGCAGGGTTTGCACGAGCTTGGTCCGCGCAAAGAGCGTCTCCGGCTGTTTGGGATAGCGCTCGATGAATTCGCGATACTCCTGTTCGGCTCGCTTCAGCGCCGAGTCCACCTCATCCTGGTCCTCGCTTCGGAGATAGTGCGCGACGATCTCGAGCGGGGCTTGCAGCGCCTCCTCACTCATCGGGTACTGCACGGGCAGAGCACGCAAGACGTTGTAGGCGTCGAACCACCGGCCGTCCTTTTCCAAGATTTGTGCGCGCAGGAGCATTCCCTGCGCTGCGGGGCTCGCCCATTGCGGGTAGTCGTCACGCAGCTGGTCCAAGTACTCCAGCGCATCGTCCATGGCTCCCAAAGTGGCAGCCTGGCGCGACAAGGCCAAAAGCGCCTGTGGGGCAGATGGACTCTGCGGATACTCCTGCGGGATGGAACGCAAGGTCTTGCGGATCGAGTCAGGCGGCGCAGAGGCGCGGCTCTGGAGCATCGCCGTGGTGAAGCGTAGCCCTCCTGGTTCCGTTGGTGGGTCATCCATCGCTTTGACCTGTTTCTCCACTGCGTGCACTTCTGACAACGCTGCATCCCAGCGGGACTGGTCCGCTGCCAGTTCGGCCAGGCACAACCGAGATTCCACCTCGAGGCGCGTTCCCGGATGCGCCCGAATCCAATCACCGTAGCGCCGACGTGCTTCGTCGTAGTTCGGGGAGGAGGCAGCCAGCGCAGGGTTCTCGATCTGCTCGGCCGATTGCGTTTTCGTTGCTGCCGCCGCTGCGACACGGAGGCGCGCGATGCGCAGCGGTAACTTCAGAACGGCGCCAGCGACACCCGGCTCTCCCGGTTGCGGTTGGACGCGGTCCACGATGCCTTGGTAGGCAGCTGCGGCCTTCTCCCACTCACGCTGGTTCTCGGCAAGCTGCCCTTGGGCCAGAGCGACCTCGGAGACGACAAGGGGAAGGTCCTGGAATTCCTTGGTGACCCGCTCATAGTTCTCGGCCATCTGCAAGGAGTCGCCGATCATCGCATGGACCTGAGCGGCGTTGACCCAGGCACGAGCCACGAGACCGCGAAGTTCAGTCCGAGCCTGGTCGGCCGGTGCCGAGGCCTCCGTCGCATGCACGTACTCAAAGTCCGCCGACAGCTTCTCGTAGCGTTCGGCCAGGGCGCGCCAGGTTTCCGTTTCGACGAGCTCGGGCTTGATCGAGAGTCTTCGGAACTCCTGGTTGATGCGCCACATCTCCCGCTCTGCGCGGAATCGTGGGCCCACGTATTCGTCTTGCGCACATGCAGGCGCCATCGCCAGGACGACCAACGCGGCGCGGAACGTCGCCAGCCTCCGGAACCTCGTGCGCTGGCTTCTCATCGAGTCGCCTCCATGCGCCACAGGAAGAGACGAGTCACGGCGGCGGCCAAAAGGAACGACAGCACCATGTCACCGACGATGCTCAACGAGAGAACGCCCACCAACATCTCGGGACGCAGCTTTCCTAGGAAGAGGTCACCTCGTTGGATCAGGTAGCTAAAGGGATAGAGAAGGGTGATCGGAATGCCCACGACGATCAGGGTGGGCAGGAAAGTGCGCGCGGTGACGCGGATCGAGTCCCGCAGCGCCGGCAAAACTTTGTAGCCTTCCAAGACGATCCACGCCGTGGTGTACGCCAGGAAGCTCTGCAACAGCACGTTGAGTCCCAGCTCTCCCATCCGGATTCCCCAGCGTACTTTGCCGTTGCCCAGCACGAGGTCGCTTGGGACCAGTGCGCTGAGTTTCCCCATGCCGTAGAGGATCAGGATCGGGATGAGTGCGGTGAGAATCAAAGCCGGCGCACGACGCAACGCATTGCGCCAACTCCCGCCCTGGATCCCGAGTCCCAGAGCGCGGGCGAAGTACAACGTGGCGACGGCGGCGGTCACCGAGGCCATGACAACCGCCACCACTCGGATCACCTTCGAGTACATCATCGGCAGAAACAGGTAGAAAAACGGGTAATGAGTGGCGCGATCATCACCAAGAAAATCAACGACGGGCACGCCCACGGACGAAATCCCAGGGCGATGGAAACTCACCAATGCAGCGAGGATCGCGAACTGCACGGCTGCGAGCAACAGAAACGGTAGCCAGTACGCGGGTCGCGTCACGAGAGGAACGATGGTGCCGTAAGCGCGTCCAGCGACACCGAACGACCGGAAGATGCTCATAGAGACACATCGCCTCCGCGTTGCCGTGCACCGAAGGCTCAGGATCGCCTTCGGCGATGGTCCGCAAGTCTGAGGTGGATTCGCACTGAAGAAACTACAGGATCGGGGGGCGGGAGGTCAAGAACTTGTGTCGGTGTACCTTACATAAACTACCAGGGCTTTCGGTTAGGACTACTCAATCGTTCAGTTCTTCAGGAGCAGAGGCGAGTGCACGAAATACCAGGATTCCCTGGCTGGATCGGGCTTCGATTGAGGAGACTCATGCCTGGGGAGACTCAACCCCCAAGCCGATGCTGGCTTGATGAGCGATCTGAGATCAGTTCGTTAAACCATGTAGAAATATGTAGATAGATTCAGCTACTCACGATGACCACGGCCAATTCACGGAGGCAGAGGAGGCGGACTCTCCCGCGCAACCGTTCCGGTAAGCATGCAAAAATACCCGCCTCGCAGACCTAGCTCGTGAGTTTCAGTCGACAGCTCGAATCGCTAATTCTGTTTAAAAATCCGACGATAGAGAGTTTGTCTGGAAAAATAGAGTGCGGCAATAGACCGGAAATGGTCGGAGCAGACCACTGTAATCAGAATAAAATCAGCGTGTTGCCGCTCTGTGGCAGAGAGAAATGAGCGATCGGTTGCGGTCGGTGACCGAAACAAGGGAAGCACTGGTGTTCTAGCGCCATCGGAGCGCAAGTGGACCTGGAGCAATGGAGCAAATGAGCATTTTCACCCAATCATGACACTGCATGGAATGGACGTGCGTCAAGTCGGCGAGGCTCACGGCGAGCAAGCCTCATCACACGACCGAACCGATGTCGATGTGCTGTGTAACGAGAACTCAATCCGACATCAGAATGAATTCGCCGCTTACTGGTGAATCCCGAGCGCCGTTTCCAGGGCCGGAAGCAGCTGCGTGAGCAGGAGCTCGCCATTCTTGTCGTCGGCAATTGCGACGGCGATATAGCGCCGCGCCGCATCCCACACCAGGACGGAATCGGCATGATGCCGTCCCCACATCCCGGATTTGCGGTAGATGTTCGCGGGGTCGGTGCTCTGCGCCAGAGTGCGCACGAATTTCGTATGTGCACCCGGATGTGCGAGCGCCGCCAGCATGGACGTGCTGTGCTCGACGTCGACGAGACGTCCCGTTGCCAGAAGATGATAGAAGCGACAGGTCTGGGTCGCGGTGGCGGCGTGCAGCAGGCCGTGCAGCGGGTCCGGCAGACTGTCGCCATGCGCCGGATAGCGGGAGCCGACCCACAGGCCACCACCTCGTTCTGGGTCGAACAACCGATAGCGAGGTTGGACGAGCACGGTGACGATTCGCTGCAGACCGGCCTTTCCCGGCCCCAGCCGGTCGATGACGCGCGTGGCGGCATCGTTGCTCGACACTCGGATCATGCTGTGGAGATCGCGTCGAAGCGCGGGGGATGGCTGCAACGTGCCGTCGGCCAAGGACTGGTGCGCTGCCAGCAGGATGGCGATTTTGCCCAGGCTCGCGGCCGCCATCATCGTGTCGCCGTTCACCTGCGCGAAGCGCGGCGCTTCCATGTCCGTCAAGTCCACGAGGCCGACGGCCAGTGCACCACGTCGCACGAGCGCCTGCCAGACGGCTCGCTGCGACAACTCGTGGTCAAGGCGGCGCTGCAGTGCCGAGTCGGCGACAGCCAACAGCGGACGCCAGACGTCATCCTCCACCACGATGGGGAGCTTCGGTGCCGACGAGATCGTGGCGGCATGCGGGGAAGTCGCGCTCGAATCGCTCGCGGCTGCGAGCGCGCAGAGGGCGGCTGTGGAAGCTTGGAGTCCAACCCTTGTGCTCGACAAGTCGAGGAGAGCGAGGCACAAGACGCCGAGCGTTGGCCCGAGGTGAAGTCTCAGAGCGGATCACTCCTCGCGGGCGAAGTGCACGCTGATCCGTGCCGGGAGTGCGTTGAGCTCCTCGCTCGGAAGGTCGGTACGGACGTTCATCGTGAAGGGTGGGCCGGAGTACAAACCGGCGTTCGCGGCATCGAGGAGCGCGTTCAGCTTGACGTACGTGCTGGCCTTCGTCCCCGCACTGGCTACGATGAGCTCGGCGCCCATCACGCCCACGAGCTGCACTTCCTTGAGCTTCGCCGCCTTCTTGACGAAACGTTGCATCATCTTGCGCCGACGGCCGCGCACGTGCACGAACACGATCAGGCCAACGACGAGGAACGGCATGCCGCCCGCAGGCCCCCCGTTGTTGATCACGACGGTCAAGAACAGGCTGGCGAGCACGATGGTCCAGAAGCCGATGACCAGGGTGCCGCGTGAGGTGAGATCGCGCGGCAACAGTCGCTTGGGCAGGCGCACGCGGTCGAAGAACGGCGTGCTGGTCACCTGGCCCGATTCGATCTCGCGCTTGACCTTCTTGAGGTCGGCGACGGTCTCTGCCAGGTTCTGGTAACGATCGGCGGGGTCCTTGCGCAGGCAGTGTTCCACCACGCGCTGGAGCGAAAGCGGAAGTCCGGCGCGCAGCGTCGACAGCGCCGGCGTTTCGCCATAGACGATGGCATGCATGGTGTCGAAAGCGCTCGGTCCGGTGAACGGCAGCTTGCCGGCGGCCATTTCGTACAACACGACGCCGAGCGAAAAAATATCCGAACGATGGTCGACGCTTTGCCCGCGCGCTTGTTCGGGGCTCATGTAGGCAATGGTGCCCAACACCGTGCCGGCTTGCGTCATGTTCATGGACGCAGCGAGCGTGGCATTCGGATCGCTCGACTCCGTGGGCAGCAGCTTGGCGAGGCCGAAGTCGAGCACTTTCGGATGGCCATCGCGCGTCACCATGATGTTATCGGACTTGATGTCGCGGTGGACGATGCCGGCCCCGTGCGCGCGCGCCAGCGCATCGGCCACCTGGATGCCGATCTCCACCGCCGACAGCACGTCCAGCTCGCCGCGCTCCGCCAGCTTGCGCACGGTGGAGCCGTCCACGAACTCCATGACGATGAAGGTCAAGTCGCCGTCGGTGTCGATCTCGTAGATCTGGGCGATCGCGGGGTGGTTGACGGCGGAAGCCGCCTTGGCTTCTTGCAAGAAGCGGCGTTGCAGCTCGGGGTGACGTGTGAGCTCCGGGGACAGCACTTTGATGGCGACGAAGCGCTCGAGGTCGGTGTCGCGCGCCCGATACACGGCGCCCATGCCGCCCTTGCCGAGGAGTTCCTCGACGACATAATTCTTCAACGTTCGTCCGAGCACGTATCGCCCTTCGCGGCCCCGACTGGGCTGCCGCGCAGGATCCTACGCATTCCTTGCTGGGGGCGAAAGGCCGGCGCGGGGTGGCCATTCGAGGCTGCCGAGCCACGTTCCGGATGGCAGGGGATTTTCGCACCGAGGTTGCGCATTCGCGTGCGCGCGGATGAAAATGACCTCGGCACGAGACGAGTCTCCAGTGTGGAGGGCCGATGCAGGTTCATGTCGTCGACGGCACCTACGAGCTGTTTCGGCACTACCATGCGTTGCCACCGGCACAGGACAGCGATGGCCACGAGGTCGCGGCCGTGCGCGGCGTGCTCGGCTCGATTCTTTCCATGTTGCGCGAAGGCGCGACCCATGTGGGAGTCGCGACGGATCACGTGGTCGAATCATTTCGCAACGCGCTGTGGCCTGGGTACAAGACGGCAGACGGCGTACCACCGGAGTTGATGGCGCAGTTCCCTTTGCTCGAAGAGGCGCTGCAGCAGCTCGGCGTCGTCGTGTGGCCGATGGTGGAGCTGGAAGCGGATGACGCCCTCGGTGCCGCAGCGCGGTTTGCGGCGCAGGATCCGCGCGTCGAGACCGTTTACATCTGCACGCCCGACAAGGATCTGGCGCAGTGTGTCGTGGGTTCGCGCGTGGTCCAGCTCGACCGCCGCGCGCGTCAGGTGCGGAACGCGGCTGGCGTGGAAGCGCGCTTCGGCGTGCCGCCTGCTTCCATTCCCGACTATCTCGCCTTGGTTGGTGACAGCGCCGACGGTTATCCTGGAATTCGCGGGTGGGGCGCGAAGTCCGCGGGGGCCGTGTTGCACGGCTACGCCCATCTCGAATCAATCCCGAAAGACCCGTCGCGCTGGACGACGCCGGTGCGCAACGCGGCGCAATTGGGCGCGCGCTTGGCGCAGGACTGGGAGCAGGCGCTCTTGTTTCGAACCTTGGCGACATTGCGCACCGAAACACCTCTGTTCGACGACATCGATGCCCTGCGCTGGACGGGGCCCGGCCCAGGTTTCGAGGCACTTTGCGCGCACCTCGGCTCAGTCAATCTGTGGGAGCGGGCAAGCGAGGAAGCACGGCGACGTGCCGCAGGTGCAGTGCCGCCAAGCCCCCGGTGATGGTTCAGCGCGGCATCGCGCCCGCCTGCAGCCCGAGCGGCCGTTTTGACGGTTGGGTGTCGTGAACCGCTCGTCACGCGCTCCGTGACGTCGATTGTAGAACGAATGGGGACATGAATTGCGTTACAAATTGCTCGGCCGCAGTGGCCTGCGTGTCTCCGAGGTCGCCCTCGGCACCATGACCTTCGGCACCGACTGGGGATGGGGCGCCACCAAAGAGGAAAGTCGCCGGATCTTCGACACCTTCGCCGAGGCCGGCGGCAACTTCATCGACACCGCAAATCGTTACACCGATGGCACGAGCGAACGCTTCGTCGGCGAGTTCGTCCGCAGCAATCGCGATCACTTCGTCATCGCGACGAAGTACACTCTGTTCACGCGCCGCGACGACCCGAACCATAGCGGCAATCATCGCAAGAACATGGTGAGATCGGTCGACGAGAGCCTCGAGCGGCTCGGCTTGGGGATGGTCGATCTGCTTTGGGTGCACGCCTGGGACTTCACCACTGCTGTCGACGAGGTGATGCGTGCGCTCGACGATCTGGTCCGCAGCGGCAAGGTTCTGCACGTGGGCGTGTCGGACACGCCGGCCTGGATCGTGGCGCGCGCCAACACGCTGGCCGAGTGGCGTGGGTGGTCGTCCTTTGTGGCGCTGCAGCTGCGCTACAGCTTGATCGACCGCACCGCCGAAGCAGATCTCCTGCCCATGGCGCGGGCGTTCGATCTCGCGGTCACGACCTGGAGCACGCTCGGCGCGGGCGTCCTTTCCGGCAAGTACAACCGTGGAGAGGTGACCGAGGGGCGGGCCAAAGAAGGCGCGGCGAAGGTCGAACGCAACCTGAAGATCGCAGCCTCTGTCATGGCGGTCGCAGACTCCATCGGCCGCACGCCGGCGCAGGTGGCGCTCTCGTGGGTGCGCCAGCAACCAGGAGTCATCGTGCCGCTGCTCGGCGCGCGCAACCTCGAGCAGTTCCGCGACAGCCTGGGGACTCTCGATGTCACTCTCGGGCCGGAACATCTCGAGCAGCTCGCCGTTGCGAGCCGCGTGGATCTCGGATTCCCGCACAACTTCCTGTCGCAGCCTCACATCGTCGATCTGCTGCACGGCGGCACACAGGCGCGGCTCGACAACCACCGTTTGGAGACCCCGGAAGTCCGTTGAGGGGGAACATCTCGCCGCCATCCGCTGTATTGAAACGAACGGGAGAAAAAGCGACGGGGCGGACGGCGCGCCCGCCCCAGTCGCGGCGGTCGTAACGGGCAGGCTACGGCCGCATGCGGGAAATCGGTGCAGAACGAACGGCGGTGCTCCGACGGTATCACCGCTCTGGACGCCCGTCAACGCATCCGATGGCCCCGGCTCGGAGCCCCCGGGTGCTACCATTGTGATTCGAGGCGTTTGCGGCGTTCGGTGCTTGGCAAAATGCGGCCGCCGCTCGTTGCGCAGGAGGAAACATGAGAGCGCGCACGCTCGGTCTCTGCCTGTGGCTCTCGGTGTTGGCATGCGACGACGATCCCGTGGCACCAACGAGCCCCGCGGCGGCGTTCACTGTCACACCACCAATCGCCGGTTGGGATCCCGATCTGAGCTCGACGTCCGCGGTTCGCGTCCTCTGGAGCGGCTCGGACCTGGACGGTCGTGTGCAAGAGTACCGCATCGGCTGGGATGATCCCCTCGTACTCGAGCCCGTTGCCACTGTGGAGAGTCTCTTCGTCCTCACGCCGGGTGCTCCAGCGCGGCCGGTGCCGCATCCTCCCGGCCCTCGGTTGAGCGACCCGCAAGCCGTCGTGCAAGCGCTCGCGCTCGCATACCGCCGGCGTGACTCGGATTCATTTGCATCGCTTCTCGCAGAAGATCCCGCGCGCAACGCCGAGTATCTCTTCCTTCTCAGCGAACCGACGGAGTTGGGCGAAACGCAATGGGGATATGGTGAAGAAGCGCGCATCCACCAGCGCATGTTCCATCCGGAATCCCCTCCTCCGGGAGATCCGCCGGTCCCGCCCGAACTGTGGTTACAGGAAGTGGCCATCACGCTCACACCTTTGGAAAACTTCACCGAGAGGGTGGATCTGTACTCGGAAAACGGTGGGTTTGACGGCAAGCTGGATCCAATGATCTGGCGGGTGAAAGACGCGCGTTACTCCACCTACGTGTTCTTCGACTTCACCGGCACGGACTACAAGGTCGACGGTGAAGCCAACTTCGTGGTCATCGAGGATCTGACCAAGGACATCGGCGATGCCGGCAAGTTCCTGATCTATATCTGGGAAGACATCTACGGACCATTTCTCCGGCAGGCAGGCATCACGGGTGTCGAGCAGACGACCTGGGGCGGTGTGAAAAGTTTGTTCCGGTAGCGAGGAGCGTCGATGCGCAAATCTCTGGTGAAACGGGGCGTGTTCCTCGCCGTTGTCGTCGCGGTGGTCGTGGGCGGCTACTTCGGCGTCCAAGCCTTTCTCACCACGTCTCCCGACATTCCGGTGGCCGTGGTGAAGAAGGGTGAGTTTTTGTTGTCACTGCGCGTGACCGGGCAGGTGGATGCGCGCCAAGCCTCGGCGTTGGTGGCGCCGCGTGTGCGCAACTTGCAGATCACGTGGCTCGCGCCCGAAGGCTCGCAGGTCAAGATTGGTGATCCGGTGATCCGCTTCAACTCCACGCAGCAGCAGGCTGAGTTCACGGATCACCAGTCGGCGCTCAAGATCGCCGCCACATCGCTCGAGCGTGCCAAGAAGGAGCTCGCGATCCAGGAGAAACAGCTGGCACTCGAGCTCCAGCAAGCACGACGCAACTACGACGAGATGAAGCACGACGCCCCGCGCCTGGCCGAGGAGGCGAAGCTCAAGCTCGAGCTGGCGGAGCTCAACCACCAGGCTAAGATCGAGCAGCATCGTGGCGATGTCGAGAAGGCCACGCTCGAAGTGCAGCGCGCCAACGACAAGGTGATGCTGGCGCAGCGCGAGCTCGATCAGATGACGATGATGGCGCCCATCTCGGGCATGGTCGTGCACCTCGAGATCTGGAAGGGGAGCGCGATGAGCAAGGTGCAGGCGGGGGATTCCCCGTGGCCAGGGCAGCAGCTCGTCACCTTGCCGGATCTGACTGAAATGATGGTGAAAGCCACGGCGTCCGAGGTCGATGCGAGCGCGGTCGCGAACGACCAAGAGGGCATCATCTCGCTGGATGCCTTTCCCGACAAGACTTACCGCGGCAAGGTGACGCGCAAGGGCGCGCTCGCGCACCGCAAGGACCCCAACTCCAAGATCAACGTCTTCGACGTCGAGCTCGCCATTCTCGACACCGATCCTGAGCTCAAACCCGGGATGTCGGCGTCGGCGCAGATCATCCTCGAGCGCCTGCAGGACGTTGTGTCGGTGCCGCTCGAGGCGGTGTTCGAGAAGCAAGGCAAGCCGCTCGTGTACCTCGACAATCGCAGCGCGCGCGACGTGCAAGTCGGGCGGCGCAACGACCGCGAGATCGAGATCGTGTCGGGGCTGCAGGGCGGCGAGCGCATTTGTCTCGTCGATCCCACTCTCGAAGAGCCGGGGCTGCCCGGCGACAAGGCCACCGAGCCAGAGCTGAACAAGGGCCGCCAGGCGCCGCCGGCGCAGCAGGCGACACGCTAGACGTTGCGAATGGACACGCGCCGCACACTCCAGATGTCCTTCGATTCCCTCGCGGCGCACAAGTTGCGCACATTGTTGACCATGCTCGGCGTCATCATTGGCGTGGCCGCCGTCGTCGCCATGCTGTCCATCGGCAAGGGCGCCGAAAAAGAAGTACTCGAAGAGATCGCCATCCTCGGCATCACTAACGTCATCGTCAACGCGCAGGTGCCGCACGAAGCCCCTGGCGTCGACGAGAACTTGCAGCGTTCGCCGGGGCTGTCGCTCGCGGACGCGGCGAACATCGCCGCCTTCACGGACCTGGTCACGAACGTCGTGCCGCAGCGTTACGAGCCCATCGAAAGCGTGCGCTATCGGGCGCAAACGGCGGCGGTGCGCGTGGTCGCCACGACTCCAGAGTTCATGTACGCGTCGTCGGTCGGGGTCGAATCCGGCCGCTTCCTGTTGCCGAGCGACAGCGACACGTTCGCCCAGGTGTGCGTGCTGGGCGCCAAGGCGAAACGCGCCTTGTTCGCCTTCGCCTCGCCTCTCGGACAGATGGTGCGCATCGGCGACCTCGACTTCACGGTCGTCGGCGTGATGGCGGACAAGTACATCGGTCGCGGCAAAGTCGAGGGCTTGCAGCTCAAGAACTTCAACGAGGACATCTACATCCCGTTGTCCACGGCGCAGAAAAAGTTCGAGCGCAAGCCTCTGGCGACGAACAGTGGCGGCGGGTTCTTCATCATGGGATCCCAAGGCGAGGAACAAAAACACAACATTCCCGAGATCGACCAGCTCACGATCACGAGCGCGCGGCTCGAGGACGTGACCGCGGTGGCGAGACTGGTGCAACGGGTGCTCGCCCGCCGCCATGCCGGCGTCGATGACCACGAGATCGTGGTGCCCGAATCGCTGTTGCGCCAGTCCCAGAAGACGCAGCGTATTTTCAACATCGTCATGGGGGCGATCGCCGGCCTGTCGCTCTTGGTCGGCGGCATCGGCATCATGAACATCATGCTCGCCACGGTGCTCGAGCGCACACGCGAGATCGGCGTACGGCGCGCCATCGGCGCCACCCGGCTCGACATCATGCAACAGTTTTTGGTCGAGGCGATCGTGATCTGCCTGCTCGGCTGCGCCCTGGGACTCGCGCTGGGTCTTTTGATCTCGCGCATCATCTCATTCTATGCGCATTGGCCGACCGTGGTGTCGGTGTTCGCCATCGTTCTCGCCATCGGCGTCTCGAGTCTCGTCGGCGTCGTGTTCGGGCTCTACCCGGCAGCGCGGGCGGCGCGCGTCGATCCTATCGAATCCTTGCGCTACGAATGATCCAAAGGCCAGTCACGCAACGCTGGCGAAGGAGGCGGCTGCATGCGAGCAATGCACTTCGGCAACAACGCGGGCCCATGGATGGCGATCGTGTGTGCGGTCTTGGCTATGGCTCCGGCGAGTCGAGGCGCCGAGTTGGCAATGACGCTCGACGAGGCCGTGGCCGCGGCGCTGGAGAAGACCGCCCGCGGTCGCATCATTCGCGGTCAAGCGGAGGTGGCGGCGCAGCAGTACCAGGCGAAGCAAATCAACTTCAAGGTCCCGGAAGTGTCGATCAACGGTTCGGTCCCCGCCTTCGATGTCGACGAGAGCTACCGATTCTTCGGCGGCGCCAACACCAAGCAGCTCTACAGTACGCGTGACGTGTCGTTCAATTCCTTCATCGAGCTGAAGCAGAGCCTGCTCACGGGAGGAGTTCTGACCGGGACCGCCAACTTGACGGCGGACGACTCGCGCTACCCCGATACGCGCATTCTCGGCGGCGACAACCTCGTCTACGAGACGCTGCGCCAGGGGTTCTTCGACTTGCGCCTCGACCAGCCGCTTTTTCGGCCATCCGACGGCAAGAAGCAGCTGCACGATCTGCAAGACGACCGCGACATCGCCGAAGCGACGCAACGGCAACGCGAAGGGGAGCTGCGGCGCGAGGTGACCAATGCTTACGTGGGCGTCTTGCGCTTCCAGGTCAAGCAGGAGCTGGCCAACGACCGCCTGCAGTCGGCGCGTGCGCAGGTTCGAGTGGACTCGCTGAAGTTTCGTGACGGCATCATCTCGGAAGAAATCTGGCTGCAATCCGAAGCCAAGAAGCTGGACGCCGAGCTCGCACACGTGGATACGGAAGTCGACGCGCGCGAGCAGGAGCGGCAGTTGAACTCTCTGCTGGATCTGGAAGGTGGCGACAGCGTCGAACCCAGCGAACCACAGCCGCCGGCGCACTTCGAATCCACGGCGGAACAACGTCTCGTCGACGAGTGGGAAAAGACCGTGGCGGTGCGGCAAGCCGACCGCGGCTATCGCAAGGCGCAACGGCAGGCCAATTATGCGGCCGCCGCGCATCGGATCAGCGGCGACTTGCAAGCGCGCTATTCGTTCGGCAGGGGCAACGTCGAGACCGCATTCTACAACGAGGAAGTCGACGACGATATCAACACGCAAGGATGGGGGCTGCTGCTGCGGGTGCGGATTCCGGTGTGGGACGGTGGCGCCGGCCGGGCGGCGGTCAAGGCGGCCCGTTTCCAATCCGAGCAAGCGCGGCTCGAGTACGAGCAAAAGCTGAAGAACGCACGCGCCGAGATCGTCAATCAGCTCAACGATCTCGACGTGAGCTACCGCCGCTTGGATATCGTCAGGCGACAGATCGAACTGGCCGCCAACCGATTGTCCATCGCCGAGTCGCGTTACAAGGACGGCCAGATCTCCGAGATCAAGTTCCTCGAAAGCCGAATCTTCCGTTGGGAACAACGAGATCGCTATCTAGAGGAGCTCGACCGCTACTTGGGCCTCCGGATCGATTTGGAACACCGGTTCTTGCCGCTTTGACTCCGACGCACGGCCGGACACACGTCCGGCCTGCCGCGACGGTGGACATGGCCTGTTGCGGCCGCCGCGACGGGTGGTTTGTCACGGCGGCCGCAAAGGATGCACCGATTGCTGCGCGCTCGTCAGGGGCGTAAAATCAACGCTGCCCTCCTCGATCCTCGCCACGGAGGAGATCATGAAAATTGCTATTGCTGTCGGAATGATGGCGCTGTTGGTGCCGGCCGCGCACGGCGAAGTGTATTTCGAAATGGCTTCGAGCGGATGTCTTTCCTGGCCGCTCCCACTGGTGAAGATGATCGATGTGTCCATCAATGCCTGGGCCCCGAACGGGATGACCGGGGCCGAGTTCGCCGTGGACGGTGTGATTCAGAGCGGAGTGATCGTTCTCGAGGTCACGCCGAACCCGAACGCGAGTGCCGAAGGCGATCCATTCGGTGACGGGGGCCGCATCACCTTCGCCGAATGTCAGGTGGGGGATCACGTGCCGCTTTTCAGCGCCAAGATCCTGGCCTTCACGACCGCGGTGATGTTCCGGTGGACACCGATCTCCACTTCACCGCCGGGGGATTCAGCTGCAACTGCTTGGGGTTGCCGTGGGCGCCGCGCAGCCGAAGCTTGAGCCAGTTGTCTGCGATCTCGCGTCAGATCTTCGCCGAGGCGGCGCGGCGCGGCCTCCATCTGGCACTCGCCGATCTCTCGGCCGATCTCTTCGATCTTGATGGAATCGAACGCGATCGCGAAAGTCTCACCTGCTTGAGGTCGGTGCTGATGAAGCCCGAGCACCGCGAGTGGCTCGATCGCATCTGGGAAATCCTCGACGCGTCGACCGACCACGTGACGAGCCGAACGAGGTAATAGGTCCGGCTCCGAGCTTGGTTCCCTTCAAGATTCGGTGCCGGCTCAAGGCTCTGCCGGCGCTTCCTGCTGCCTGTGTGCCAGTCGGTACAACGCGGGAAGAACGAGCAAGGTCAAGAACGTGGACGAGAGAATCCCGCCAATGACGACGGTCGCGAGCGGACGCTGGACCTCGGCTCCGGTTCCCGTCGCGATCGCCATCGGCACGAATCCGAGCGATGCCACGAACGCGGTCATGAGCACCGGACGCAAACGGGTTTCGCAGCCTTCCAGGATCGCGGCGTCGAGATTCTTGCCGCGCTCTCGCAGGCTGCGGATGAACGACACCATGACGACGCCGTTCAGCACCGCGACGCCGGACAGTGCGATGAACCCCACGCCGGCGGTGATCGAGAACGGCATGTCACGCAAGGCGAGCGCCAAGACACCGCCGGTGAGAGCGAGCGGCACGCCGCTGAAGACGAGCAGCGCATCCTTCGCCGACCCGAACGCCATGAGCAGAAGAAGGAAGATGAGGAGCAAGGCGATGGGCACCACGATGGACAATCGCGTGCGCGCGGCGATAAGGTTCTCGAACTGACCGCCCCACGTTATCCAGCAGCCGTCGGGTATTTCCACGCCTTCCTGGATGCGGCTCTCGGCTTCCTGGACGAAACCGCCGAGGTCTCTGCCACGCACGTTCGCTTGCACGACGACGCGACGTTTGCCGTTCTCCCGGGTCACTTGATTGGGACCTTCGGAGAGGGTGATGCTGGCGATCGCGCCCAGCGGAACGAACTCGGTCCGCGCGTCGTCGTGGAGCGCCGGCAGTGCGGTCGCCAGCACCGACCGTGGTTTCGCCGACACCGGGATAGGCAGCAGCTCGAGGGCGCGAAGATCGTTGCGGACTTCATCCGGGAGACGCACGACGATGTCGAACCGGCGGTCGCCTTCGAAGAGCTCACCCATGTTGGTACCGGCGAGCGCCGTCCGGATGACGGCCTGCACGTCGGCGATGCTGAGCCCATAGCGGGACACCGCGGTGCGGTCGATGTCGATCGCGAGCATCGGCAGGCCACTCACTTGTTCCACTTTGACGTCGGCTGATCCCGGGACCGATTCGAGAACCTCCGCGATGTCGGCTGCGATCGACCGCAGCTCCTCGAGGTCGTCGCCGAAAACCTTGACCGCGACGTCGCTTCGCACGCCTGCGATCAGCTCGTTGAACCGCATCTGGATGGGCTGAGTGTACTCGTACATGTTGCCCGGAATGGTTTCCAGCTGCTCGGCCATGGCCAGCACGACCTCGGCTTTCGGCCGCTCGGGGTCGGGCCACTCGGCGCGAGATTTCATGATCACGATGACATCGGCCACGCTCGGCGGCATCGGGTCGGTGGCGATTTCCGCCGTGCCGATCTTGGCGTAGACGTACGCGACTTCAGGGAATGCCTCGATCGTCTTCTCGACTTGCCGTTGCATCTCGATTGCTTGCTCCAGGCTGGTGCCCGGAATGCGAAGCGCGTGCACCGCGATGTCTCGCTCGTCCAACGTGGGCACGAACTCGCTGCCGAGTCGGGTCGCGGGCACGATGCAAACGAGGAGGCCAAGCAGCGCGATCCCAACGACGAGGACGCGCCGATGCAATGCGAAACGCAAGGCCGGCAGGTAGGCGCGACTGACGAGCCTGAGGACCGGACTCTGCTTCTCGGACACACGTCGCCGCATCAGGATCGCCACCAACGCTGGAACCACCGTGAAGGCGAAGATCAACGCACCAGAAAGCGCCAGGAGGACAACCTGTGCCATGGGGCGGAACATCTTGCCCTCGATTCCCGAGAGCGTCAGGATCGGGAGGTAGACGATCATGATGATCGCGACACCGAAGAGCGTCGGGCGAGCGACCTCGGCGGCCGCCTCGTAGGCCTCGTGCAGCCGTTCGTGCACGTCGAGCCGGCGGCCAAGACTGCTCTGGCGGTGCGCGAAGCGGCGAACGATGTTCTCGGCCATGACGACGGCGCCATCGACGATGATGCCGAAGTCGATGGCGCCGAGGCTGAGCAGATTGGCGCTGATTCGGCCTTGCACCATGCCGCTCACCGCGAACAGCATGGAAAGGGGAATGATGCTCGCGACGATGAGAGCAGCCGTGAAGTTGCCGATGAGAAGGAAGAGGACCGCGACGACGAGGGCCGCACCTTCCAGCAAATTCTTGCGCACGGTTTCGAGTGTGGCGTCCACGAGCCTGGTCCGGTCGTACACGGGCTTGACCAGAATCCCCGCTGGCAAGTTCCGATTGATCTCTTCGATCTTCTTGCCGACTGCGGCCGAGACGGTGCGACTGTTCTGACCCACGAGCATGAACGCCGTTCCCAGGACGACTTCCACGCCATTCTCCGTCGCGGCGCCGGTGCGGAGCTCCTTGCCGAGGCTCACGCTGGCGACATCACGAATGCGGATCGGGACGCCGCGCCGTGCGGCGATGACGACGTCGCTGATTTCCTCCATGGTTTGCAGGCGTCCTGTCGTATGGACCAGGTACTGCTCGCCCTTGTGGGCGATGAAGCCGCCGCCGACCGTGCCGTTGTTGTTCTCGAGCGCGTCCAGGATGTCATGCAGCGACATCCCGTATGCCATGAGCTGTGCCGGATCGGGGGTCACGAGGTACTGCTTGCGATAGCCGCCGATCGCATTGACCTCCGTCACGCCTGGGACCGTCCGCACCTGCGGTTTGACCACCCAGTCCTGGATCTCGCGTAGATCCATCGGTGTGAACATCGTTCCGTCCGGCTTGCGCGCTCCGGGTCGAGACTCGACTGTCCAAGTGAAGATCTCGCCGAGACCAGTCGCGATGGGACCCATCCCAGGCTCGCCGCTGTTGGGAGGCAGCGTCGACCGAACCTCCTGCAAGCGCTCGTTCACCAGCTGGCGGGCGAAATAGATGTTGGTCCCATCTTCGAAGGCGACGGTGACCTGGGAGAGTCCATAGCGCGAGAGCGAACGCGTGTAGTCGAGCCGGGGGAGCCCCGCCATCGCGGTTTCGATGGGAAACGTGATGCGTTGCTCGACCTCGATCGGCGAGAGGCCCTCGGCTGTGGTGTTGATCTGCACCTGGACGTTGGTGATGTCCGGCACGGCATCGATCGGCAAGCGTGTGAAGTTGAAGGCGCCGAGAGCAGCGATCGCGATCGCACCGGCGACGACCAACCAGCGCTGTCGGACAGAGAAACGAATGACCCGTTCGAGCACGCCGGGCCCTCCCGGCGGGGTGGCGCCTTCAATGGTCATGGTGCGCCTCCGACTTGCCGAGCTCCGCCTTGAGGAGGAATGCGTTCTGCGTCACGACGAACGACCCTGGCTCCAGGCCAGCGAGCACCTCGGTGAACGACCCGTCGGTCCGGCCGGGTTCGATTGGTTGCAGTTCGAAGGTCGCGCCCGCGGCGCGGAACACGGCCGGACCGAACTTGGAGCGAATGATCGCGGTTTCGGGCACGGCCACCGTCGCCTCTGCAAAGTCCACCGTGATGGTCGCAGTCACGTAGACGCCGGCTTGCCAGCGTCCATCGGCGTTCTGCACTACGACCCGCCCATAAGAGACGCGCGTGTCCTGCTCGAGCAAAGGGCCGACGTAGCTCACCGTTCCGGTCGCGGTGAGGTCCGGACCCGAACGTGAGTGCACGTTCACGGTTTGGCCGCGCCGGACGAGTCCGATGTGCTGCGGGTAGATGGCGAAGTCGATCCACACGGTGCTGAGATCTGCGATGGTGAACAGAACGTCCTCGCGGTCGACCGCTGCCCCGGGGGCCACGTCGCGCGAAACGATCGTCCCGGGCATCGCGGCGCGGATCTCGTACTCGCTCAGGCTTTCGTTGCTCTGAATGAGCGCGAGAAGATCGCCGGCGTCGACGAGGTCCCCGAGGCGCTTCTCGAGGCTCTGCACGATTCCTGGGAATCGAGGGCGCAGCTGTTGGACCCGTTCTCCGTTCAGGTGGACCTCGCCGGGTGCATCGACTTGCACGGCGATGTTGCGTGCCGATGCCTCACCAACCGTGATTGCCGCAGCGCGCATGGACTCCGGCGTGAGCTCGACACGGTACTCGACCTGCTCGTGGTTCCAGTGGTGCGTCCGCCCGTTGTGCTCGAGCGTGATTGCCACCGCGAAAGAGTGCGGCTCTTCGACCTCGGAAGCACTTCGAAAGCGGTCGCCTTCGGTGCGGAATGCGATGGCTTGCTGGCGTCCTCCGAAGCGTTCGAGCACGACGGAGAGGGTGCTCGCGGCCACCGGCAGGCTCTTGCCCGTCCCGTCGGACAGGTAGCCGACGAACACGGGCGGGCCGGTATCTTCTTCGATGTCCAGCTCGAGTCGGACTCCAGCATCTTCGAACAGCCATCCGCCGTGCGGACCCTTCGGAACGACACCCGCCTCGTGCTCTGTTCCCTCCGAGGACCCGGTGCGATTGCCTCCGCTTCCCTCGGGCTCACGTGTGCAGCCGAGCCAGCCGCCGAACGCTGCGAATGCAGCCAGGCCGACGACGATCATGGGATGGCGGAGGTTCATTGCTGCTCCTCATTGTTCGGGCCGGCGACGGGCGTGCCGGTCAGACGCTCGATCTCGAATGCGGCGGTGTGGTAGCGGATCAACATGTCGATGGAACGAATCCTCGTTTCGAAGAGCATGCGTTGTACGTCCAGCACGTCGGTGAAGCGCAGTAGTCCACTCCGATACGCAGAGCTTGCTGCCTCGTGGGCGTTCACCGCTTGCGGAAGAACTTCGTTCTGCAAGCGTTGGTGGGCGTCGAGGGCCGCCGCCAGCTCCTCATGCGCCACAGCCACGGCGGCAGAAGCCTGTGCACGCGCCGCTGCCTGCTGCTCGTTCGCCCCGCGGATGCGTAACTCCGCAGCCGTTGTCGCATCCTGTGCTCGGTCGAAGATTGGGATCGGGATGCTGGCACCGATCAGCAATCCTGTTTCCTCGCTCGCTCCGAGCCTGCGAACGCCAAAGTCCAAGTCCAGGTCGGGCACTCGCGACGCACGGACCGAGTCATGCAAGCGCTCGCGCCGCGAGATCTCCGCCGCCCACCGGGCGACGTCGGGATTGCGGTCGATTCGCGCCAGAAGCGTGTCGAGTGGAAGCGGCACCGGGGTCGATTCCAGGTCGCCGCGCACCTCGGAGAAGCGTGGTTTGGGGTTCACCCACGTGGAGGCGAGCCGCCGATATGCAACCGACCGTTCATGCTCCGCCGACGCGAGCGCCGCTCGAGCGTTCACGAGCGCCACTTGCGCGCGAGTTTCCTCGACCGACGATGCGCCGCCCGCGCGCACGCGCATGGAGACTGCCTCAGCTGTTTCCTGCGCAACGTTCACGAGCTCGCGCTCGACCGAAATGCGCTCCTGGGCGGCGAGCGCATCGATGAACCGCCGGGCCGTGATCGCGATGACGTCGGCTCTCGCGGACTCGAAGGACCAGTTCGCCGTTTCGTACTCGGCCTGGGCGAGCGCGACGCGTCGGCCGCGCTTGCCGCCGAGCTCGACGAGCTGCGAGATCAGCAGCGACGTTTCCAGATTCTCCGTCGCGATGTTCTCCACCAAGACGCCTGTTCGCGGGTTCCGGCGACGAGACGCCTGATGCGTTTCGGCCTCCAGTGCGCGCAGCTCCCAAGGCCACGATGCGAGTACAGGGCTGCGCTGCAGGGCGAGAGAAAGAGCATCGCGAAGCGTCAAGACATCGGGTTCCGTCATGACACTTTGAATCGTGTCGTCGGGTGCCACGCCATTCAGGGCATCGGGCGAAGATTGGCCACCGGAGGGTCCGGGGGTGAAGGAGCCCGCACCAGCAGCACTGAGCAAGAGGGCAAGCAGCCGGATCTTCGAGCCCGTCATTCGTCGTGCCATCGATCCTTCCCTGCGCGAGAACGGAAAAGCACGCCAGCGTTTCGCACGGGGAAACACCGTGCGACGTTGGTCTGCACCAAGTTGGTGGAGGGCTAGTCGCTCAGATGCGCAGGACGACGGAGTCGGTCCGCCGATAGGAGAGATCGAAGCAAGCGGCTTCGGGACTTGGTGCAGTGGCACATCTCAGGATGGAACCCGGGGCCGAGGAGGTTGGCATCCAGATACATGCAAAACCTGTGGCCTCGGTTCCTGCTGGCGCGCGAGTGGTCGCGTACAGCCCGCAGGGGTCTCCCGAGCACGATGTCTCGTGGCTGCATTCGGTCTGTGTAACGCAATCACAGGCGTGCTTGAGGATGCCGCTCTGACAGAGGCTGGGCACCGCAAGCAGCGCCAGGACAACCGCGACAAATCCAACACCGCGTATCATGTGTGGAACCTACCTGAAGAGGGGGGCGGAAGCAAGTGTCATGCCGTGGAAGGCCTCGACAGCGAGTAGGCTTGATTGATTCGCGGCGGAGCAAAGCCGCAACGCGTCTGATCGCTCGGACGTTCAGGGACTTGGTACACGGCGATGTCCCGACCGATAGCCCGCGGCTCGGGTGGCCGTGGCGCGATGGAGGGACCTGCACAGCCGCCAATGGCGATGAGCCCTAGAAACCACAGCCATACGTGAGCATGTCGAAGGTGCATCATGTCGGGTCCTCGTCGAAGCCGGAACAACAGCTCGCGGCTCTTCGCCGGCAAGCCTGGAAGAAACGTCAATTGCTGTTCCGGGGATCAGATGCGGAGCGGAAGGTCCCTTGTGGGAAGGGGCAGGATCTTCTCGTGAAGCTCCATTCAGGCCGATGCGGCACGGGCAAGACTCATACCGCGTGCCGTTTCGGACGGCACCAGGTCCATGGCTCGTTCCTGGCTTGCGAGTCCCGGTGGGAGTATATTGTCCACGAAGCGACTGCCCCTCGGAGGGAGCCGTGAGGCGTATTCTGTACGTTTTAGTGCTTCTGCTCTTCTGCTTCCAGGTCAGCGGCGTCGTGTCGCTTGCGCTGGAAACAGAATGTGAGCAAGCTTGCACTGACGAGGAGGCGGATCGGTTCCCGACCTGTCGCGACTGCGCTTGTTGCCTCAACCTGAGAGTCTTCGCACTTCCAAGCTCTTTGGTGACGATCCCCACGCAGCCGAATCGTCCAGTCCAGGCGCTTTTGTCGAACCCCTTGAGCGCAGCCCACCCACGTGAGATCTCCCACGTCCCGAAGCTCGCGCTTGCCTGACGAAATCCCGGGTTGAGCAAACCCGTTCTCGCTCTTCTGCCGCGGTCGGCCGACGGCCGTGCCATTGCATGGTGCCGCGACGCACTGCGACGGATTGAGACTGGAGAAAACCGATTGAGACTGGAGAGGAAGATGTCACGAAGAGCAGTTGCCATTGTGGGAGTCCTCGCGATCGTGCTCGGAGAATTTGGTTGCGGTGAGCAGCGGTCGCAAGACACCTCGAAGCGTGCCGAGACTCCTGTGCTTCCGCCGCACCTAGACACTGACATCGTGCCGGGTTCCTACGAAGACTGGTGTGGAGAGCACCAGGTTCCCGAGACCTTGTGCACGCGCTGCAATCCGACGCTCGTTGCGGCTTTCAAAGCGACGGGAGACTGGTGTGCAGAACATGGACTCCCGGAGTCCCAGTGCCTGCAGTGCAACCCGGATCTCAAGATCACGCGACCGCCGAAGCCTGAGGAGAACTGAGATGCGGTGGATTCTTGCGCTCGCCGGCGCCACCGTGGTGCTGGCAATGGCTTGCGAGCAGCGCCGGCCAGATGCGGACGCGGCACCCGCGAACGTTCCCAGGCCAGCGCAGACGGCGGCCATCTCCACGGATGCCATCTGCGGCGAACACGGCGTTCTCGAAGCGGTGTGCACCAAGTGCAATCCCAAGCTCGTTCCAGTCTTTCAAGCCAAGGGGGACTGGTGTGCTGAGCATGAATTCCCCGAGTCCTTCTGCCCAATCTGCAATCCGGACCGTCGAGGTCGCCCATTGGTCGAAGTGACGGGTGACGAGGGCCCGGCGGATGGTCTCAAGATTCGATTGCGGACCAAAGAGACGGCACGGCACGCTGGCATCGAGACAGCGCGAGCCAAGCAGAGCGACAGCGGGGCGGGCGTTGACGCCATCGCGCAGATTGCGTACGACGCGACGCGCGTCGCGCGCATCAACGCGCGTGTCGCGGGTGTGGTTCGCGAGATCCATGTCGATATTGGCAGCCGCGTGCGGCGCGGTTCCCCCCTGGCCGTGATCGAAAGCGCTGCCGTCGGCGCCGATCAGTCGAGGCTGGTGGCGCTCCAGGCACACCTCGACGTGGCCGAGTCGAACTATCAACGCACGAAGGGCCTCGAGGAGCGCGGCATCATTCCCCGCAAGGAAGTGCTCGAGGCGCAGCAAGAGCTCGCGGCCGCGCGCGCTGAACTCGAGGCGACGCAGCAGTCGCTGCGCCTCGTCGACACGAATGGAACCGATGGGTCGTACGTGCTGCAGGCGCCGCTCGGCGGCGTCGTGACGCAACGCACGACGAACATCGGCATGCTCGTCGATCCCGGGGAGATGCTGTTCGAGATCGTGGACGCCTCGTGGCTGTGGGTGGAGATCCAGGTCCGCGAAGCGGATGTTGCCGCGGTTCGCGTCGGGCAGTCGGTCGTGGTGACCCTGGACGGGATGAGCGAGGTCCGCGAGTACTCGGGTCGGATCGAGTACTTCGCTCCCGCGCTCGATCCGAGGACGCGCACGGTGCTCGCGCGGGCTCGCCTCGCCAATCCCGACGGCGTGCTGCGAGCGAACATGTACGGCCGAGCCCGCATCTCCACGGACGATGCCCGGGTGTCGGTGGTCGTGCCGCGGAACGCGCTGCAGCAGGCCAAGGGCGTGCCCGTGGTTTTTGTCAAAATTTCGGACACTCTCTTCGAGACGCGCCGCGTGCGTGTCGGGCCACGCAGCGGGGATCTCGTGACAATCGCGAGCGGCGTGCGGCCGGACGAATTCGTGGTGACGCAAGGGAGCTTCCTGCTCAAGACCGAGATCCTCAAGGAGAGCATCGGCGCCGGGTGCTGCGAGATCGAGGAGAAGTAGAGCGTGCTCGAACAGATCATCACTTGGTCTCTGCGACACCGGCTCGTCGTGATCCTCGGTTGGGGCGGGATCGTCGTCGCCGGGCTCATTGCCTTCCGGCGTCTGCCGATCGACGCCTTCCCGGACACCACGCCCGTCCAGGTCCAGATCAACACAGTGGCTCCCGCACTCTCACCGCTCGAGATCGAACGACAGATCACGTTCCCGATCGAGCAGGCGATCTCGGGTCTGCCACATCTGCACGAAGTTCGGTCCATCTCGAAGTTCGGGCTCTCCCAGGTGACGGTCATCTTCGCCGACGGGACCGACATCTACTTCGCCCGCCAGGTCGCTATGGAGCGCCTGCAAGCGGTGGTGTTGTCGCCCGGGATCGAACGACCCCAGCTCGGTCCAGTCGCCACGGGCCTCGGCGAGATCTTCCATTATCTGGTGCGCGGCAAAGACAAATCGCTCGCAGAGCTGCGGACCATCCAGGATTGGATCATCAGGCCGCAGCTGCGCACCGTCCCGGGCGTGGCGGAAGTCAACACCTGGGGTGGCGACGAGCGGCAGTTCCAGGTCGTCCTGGACCCGGTGCAACTGCAGAAATATGACCTGAGCTTCTCGGAAGTCATCGCAGCTCTCGAAGACAACAACGCCAACGTCGGCGGTGGCACGCTCGATCAAGGCGGGGAGTCGAGCCTCATCCAAGGTGTCGGCATCGTCACGCGGCCGGAGGACATCGAGCGCATCGTGGTGATGGCGCACGAAGGCGTGCCGGTTCATGTCCACGACCTCGGTCGAGTGGTCGAAGGCCGGGAGATCCGGCGCGGTGCCGTGACCGCCGAGGGTCAAGGCGAAGTCGTGCTCGGCCTCGGCTTCATGCTCATGGGTCAGAATAGTCACCAGATCACGAACCGGCTGCAGGTCCGTCTCGAGGAGATCAAGAAGAGCCTGCCGCAGGGAATCGAGGTGACGCCGGTCTACGAACGCACGCGACTCGTCGACCAGGTCCTGCACACCGTGAAGAACAACTTGTTCGAAGGAGCGCTGCTGGTCATTGCCGTGCTCTTCGCCTTCCTCGGCAATCTCCGCGCCGGGCTGATCGTCGCTGCAGCCATCCCGCTGTCGATGCTTTGTGCCTTCGATCTCATGCTGCGCGCGGGGATTGCCGGCAGCCTCATGAGCCTGGGCGCGATCGATTTCGGTCTCATCGTGGACAGCTCGGTGATCCAGGTCGAGAACGCGATGCGACGCCTGGCGGAAGACCGGACCGAGCGCAGTCGACTCGAGATCGTCCGGGACGCGGCGATCGAAGTGCGCAAGCCGACCATGTTCGGCGAGCTCATCATCATGATCGTCTACTTACCGATCCTGGCGCTCGAGGGGATCGAGGGCAAGCTGTTCCGGCCGATGGCGCTGACGGTGATCTTCGCCTTGCTCGGGTCGATGGCCATGTCCCTCACGCTCATCCCCGTGCTTTCGAGCCTGGTCCTGCCGCGCCGGACTGCGCACACGGAGAATGCGCTCGTGCGTCTTCTCCAGCGCGGCTACCGGCCACTGCTCTCTTTCGCCCTGCGGCGACGGGCCATGGTCCTCGGGCTCGTGGTGATGGTGTTGGCGGTGGCGGGGCTCCTGGCCACGCGTCTCGGGTCGGAGTTCGTGCCGCGGCTCTGGGAAGGCTCGATCGTCATCAACACCATCCGGCTCGCCGGGGTTTCCGTCGACGAATCGACTCGTTACGGAACCAACATCGAGCGTCTTCTGCTCGAAGAGTTCCCGGATGAAATCGAGCGCGTGTGGACGCGCACGGGCACGGCGGAGGTCGCAACCGACCCGATGGGTCTCGAGCTCTCGGACGTGTTCGTGATGCTCACACCGCGGAAGCAATGGAAGCACGCTCGGACCCAGCAAGAACTCGTGTACGCCATGCAGACCGAGCTCGAGAACCTGCCGGGCATGCGCATGGTGTTCACCCAACCGATCGAAATGCGAGTCAACGAGATGATCGCCGGCATCCGCTCGGACGTGGGCGTCAAGCTCTTCGGCGACGACTTCGCCACATTGAAAGCAAAGGCCCGCGAGATCGAAGCGGTCCTCGAGGGCCTGCCGGGTGGTGTGGATGTCGTCACCGAACAGCTCACCGGACAACCGATGCTCCAGATCGAGATCGACCGCGAGGCGATCGCGCGGCACGGGATTCCGGCGCGCGAGGTGCTCTCGGTCATCGAGGCGCTCGGCACGCGACCGGTGGGAGAGCTGCAAGAGGGCGACCGGCGGTTCCCGATCACGGTGCGCCTCGATGACCAGTACCGAGACGATCCTGAGAGCGTCGGTCAGCTGATCGTGGCCGCAGCCAACGGCGACCGTGTGCCGCTTACGGCGCTCACGCACATCCGAGCCGTCGAGGGGCCGTCGACGATCAGCCGCGAGTGGGGCAAGCGAAGAATCGTGGTCCAAGCCAACGTTCGCGGGCGGGACGTGGGGAGTTACGTCGCCGACGCGCGCGCAGCCATCGATGCGCGCGTGCAGATGCCGCCAGGCTACTACGTGCGGTTCGGTGGCCAGTTCGAGCACCTCGAACGCGGGAAGCGCCGGCTCATGGTGGTGGTGCCGATCGCGCTCGCTCTCATCTTCGTGCTGCTCTACTTCACCTATGGGCGCTTCACCGATGCGATCCGGATTTTCACGGGCGTGCCGTTCGCCGCCGTGGGGGGTGTCGTGGCGCTCTGGCTGCGCGAGATTCCCTTCAGCATTTCCGCGGGGGTGGGGTTCGTGGCGCTTTCCGGCGTGTCAGTGCTTGGAGACATGGTGCTCGTGTCGACGATCCGGCAGCTGCGTGCGAGCGGGATATCGATGCGCCTCGCGGTCGAACAGGCCGCGGACCGCCGGCTTCGACCGGTGCTGATGACTGCTCTGGTTGCGAGTCTCGGATTCGTGCCCATGGCGCTCAACACCGGCATCGGTGCCGAGGTGCAGCGTCCGCTGGCCACCGTGGTCATCGGCGGCGTGATCTCTTCGACGTTATTGACGCTCCTCGTGCTGCCCGTGCTCTACACGATATTTCCGGGGAAGACGCTTGCCGCGCCACCCGACTCCCACTATCATGAGTCACGATAGAGGTGCCCAATGACGGACCCACGAATACTGGAACCCGACCCGGTCATCGAAGCCTACAAGAAAGACGTCGACGAGACCCTTCTCATCGAAGCACTTCGTCTCACTCACGAACAGCGCCTGCGCAAGCTCATGCAACTCCAAGTGGAAGCCGATGAGCTGCGCCGTGCTGGGCACGAAGCTGTGCCTCCAAGACTCTGCGACGAGGTTTGAATTTCACGCTCGTCACTGATCTTGGCGATGTCGATCTGCTCGGGGAGATCGTCGGTGGAGGGAGCTACGAGGATCTGAAGGATCGGACTATTCGCGTACGAATCTTTGGAGTCGAGTGTCTTTGCCTGGATCTCGCCACCCTCATCCGCGTCAAGCGTGCTGCGGGTCGTCCCAAGGATCTCGAAGCCATCGCCGAGCTCGAGAAGCTTCTCGAATTGAAGGAGCGGCCATCTTGATCCCGGGACAGTACCTTCACGGCCACTCATCTGGGTGGTCCGGGTGTGGGGTTGGAGCCTGGGTCGATGGCGTCTGAATCGGGAAGCTGGAGCGGCACGGGCGACCTGTACGAAGGCGAGAACACGAGCCCGCGACCGGTCGATGTCCTCATCGGTCGGGGTGGTGTCCGCGTGCGCATTGGCGATCAGTGGCACGATTGGGATCGGGACACCATGCGCGTCACCGGCACCACCTTTGGTGGGCAAGTGCGCGTCGAGCTCGGGGTTTTAGGAATCGAATCCCGATCCACGGCGCACGCCGGGACGCAAACAACGCCGCGCGCCGTTCTCCTCTTGGATGCTTCGGCGCAGGCGACGCTGCGCAGCCATGGTTTGGCCGGGCGCGCACTTCCCGGCTCGCCGGTGCGAAGGATCGTCGCCGGTGTCACATTTCTCGCACTAGTCGTGTTCGTTTTCCTGCGCTACGGATTGGACGCGCTCGCGGGTGTAGCCGTGCGCTTCGTTCCAGCAGAAACGGAAGTCGAGCTCGGGCGGCGCGTCTTCGAAGCGACGATCGCTGCCGAAACGCGTGCCAGCGATCCAGAAATCCAGCAAGCTCTCGACATTTGTGCCGGCGCGCTCTGGGTCGCACCCCTCGAGATCGCGCTGGTCGAAAATCCAATCCCGAATGCCTTCGCCATTCCTGGAGGATATATCGTTCTCCATCGCGGACTCGTCGATCTCATGCAGAATGAGAACGAGCTGCTCGGTGTGTTGGCGCACGAAGCGGGTCACGTGCGACGGCGCCATGGTTTGCGCCGCATCGCGCGCACGGCATTCTTCGGGTTCGCGGTGGCGGCGATCGCCGGCGACGCGAGCGGGCTCGCGGCCATCGTGCTCGACAACAGCTCGTTATTGGTGAACCTCGCCTACGATCGCCGCGAGGAAACGGCGGCGGATGCGTTCGCGATGCGCGTTCTCCAGAATGAGGGGCGCGACACGAGCGCCATGGCGGATCTGTTCGAGCGCCTCGCATCCGACTCGGCGCTGCCGGCGTTTCTTTCCACCCACCCGGCCTCCGAAGATCGGATCGCGCGACTGCGTGCCGGACCGCGACCGGCCGAACCCGCACCACCGCTCTTGAGCCCGGAAGAATGGCAGCGCATCACCGGTCGCTAGGGTTTCAGAGCGCGCGCGGGCGGCGCCGGTCTCGCTCCCGCCAACGGGTCCCCTCGTCCACCCTGGCGAGTGCTGTTAGTAGGCGGTGCGAGCTCGCACACGACGAGGCGCTTCCACATCTTCACCAGGGGCTTGATCTCGCTGGCGGTCTGGTCCATTCTTTGTCGCGGCGTCGGTCCACGCCCAACCTCTTCGGCCTTCCCCCAGCGAAGGCCCACGTGAGGCAAAGGGGGGCATACTCCCGGACCGGCATCGACGAGGCCTTCGCCGGTCGTTGCTGCATTGCTGGGGGGTGTGGCGTGCGACCTGGTTGGAGGCGATCGACGATGCCGAAGCAGAAGGACTTGAAGCGCTTGGTGCGCTCCCGCATGCACAAGACGGGCGAATCCTACACCGCCGCCCGCGCTCACCTCGTCCACAAGGAACCGCGTCGTGTCTCGAGTGTGACGAAGTCACGAACGCTGGAAACGCAGGTTGCCGAGGCGCAGGACGTCGCGTCAGCACCCCAAGCCGCCGGCTTCGCCAAGCTCGCCGGCATGGCCGACGACACCATTCGCGCCAAGACCGGGCGCACGTGGAAGGAATGGGTGAAGGTGCTCGATGCGATCGGTGCCGCGAAGATGGCGCATCGGGACATCGCGCAACATGTGAACGAGGTACTCGAGGTCGATGGTTGGTGGTCGCAGACTGTGACCGTCGGCTACGAGCGCATTCGTGGGCTGCGAGACATCGGACAGCGTCGGGGCGGCAGTTACGAAGCGAATAAGAGCAAGACGTTCCCGGTGGACGTCACCAGACTCTTCGACGCAATCGGCACCGCGTCCGGGCGCAAGCGCTGGTTGCCCGATCAGAAGATCGTCGTGCGCAAGGTCACGGCGGCAAAATCGGTGCGCATGACCTGGAGCGATGGAACGAGCGTCGAGGTCTGGCTCATTGCCAAGGGACCCGACAAGAGCCAAGCCGCGGTCCAGCACCGCAAGCTGGCGACCAGGGCCGAAGCGGAGAAGATGAAGAAGTACTGGGGCGAACGCCTCGGCGTTCTTGCTCAAGTGCTCGGTGCGGCGAAGACGCGGGGGCGCGCGGGCCGCTGACACGCTTGGTTGTGCCCGAGTCGCAGCATGACCACTGCGCCCGGATCGCTGAACGCACGGGCGGCGCCGCGACGTGGCTGCATCACGCGCGGCGCTGCTACGTGCTCCAGAATCGAAGCGTCGGGAGTGCAAATGGAACGCGATCGTCGCTGGCTCTTGCAACAAATCGGTGTCTTGTCGAGCCTTCCACTCCTGGGCAGTTCGCTCGCCCGCGCCGCGGAAACCTGCGCGCTCACGGCGCGCCAAACCAAAGGACCTTTCTATCCGGTGACCGAGATGCCGGATTCCGATGCGGATCTCACCATCATCCCCGGCAACATCGAGAAGGCCAGCGGGCAGGTCGCGGTCGTGACCGGTCGCGTTCGGGATCTGGATTGCAGGCCGCTGAGCGGCGCGAAGGTCGGAATCTGGCAAGCGTGCGCCTCGGGGCGTTACGATCATCCACGGGACCGCAACCCGGCACCGCTCGATCCGCACTTCCAATACTGGGGTGAGGTTGCGACCGCGGAAGACGGGTCGTTCACCTTTCGCACGATCAAACCGGGAGCGTATCCGTTCCAGCGCGGCTGGATCCGACCCCCACACATCCACTTCCAGGTCGCGGCATCGGGGTATTCGACCCTCGTCACGCAGATGTACTTCGAGGGTGAATCCCTGAACGACAAAGACCGTATCCTCGGTGCGCTCGCTCCCGATCAGCGCAAGTTCGTCATCCTTCCCTTCGCGCCCGCGCAAGGCTCGTCGGAGGAGATCACGGGCCGCTTCGAGATCGTTCTCGGACCTGCAAGCGCGGGCGGCACGACGCCGGAGCTGGAATGAACGACTCGTTCCGCTTCGACACGGATGGCCTGAACAGTCTTCAGGCCGCGCTGGCTCGCCTCGAAGAGGGGTTCGCGGCGTTGCCGCCCGTGTCCACGCCGTCGCACGACGCTGTGCGCGCGATGGACGGTGTGCTGCAAGAGGTGGCGCAGCGCCTCCACGACAACTTCCCGTACTTTCATCCGCTCTACGCTGGCCAGATGCTCAAGCCGCCACACCCCGTGGCGCAGCTCGCGTACACGCTGGCGATGTGGATCAATCCCAACAACCACGCGCTCGATGGCGGGCGCGCGAGCTCGCGGATGGAGAAGGAAGCCGTCGCTGAGATCGCACACATGTTCGGGTGGGAGACACACCTCGGACATTTGTGCGCCGGTGGCACGATGGCCAACCTCGAAGCGCTCTGGGTGGCCGGGCAACTCCGGCCCGGAACCGCGGTGGTGGCGTCGCAGCAAGCGCACTACACACACGGGCGCATCAGCAGTGTTCTGGGGTTGGCGTTCGAATCCATCGCGTGTGACCAGGCTGGACGGCTCGATATCGGCGCGCTGCGCCAGCGGGTCGAACGTGGCGGTGTCGGTACGGTCGTGGCCACGATCGGGACGACGGCGACGGGCGCCGTGGATCCCGTGCCCGAGCTCTTGCGATTGCGCGAGCGTCACGGATTTCGCCTGCATGCGGATGCGGCCTATGGTGGTTACTTCGGCTTGGCCGACAATCTCGCGCCCGAGGCGCGAGCGGTCTATGACGTGCTTGGCGCTGTCGATTCGATTGTCATCGATCCCCACAAGCACGGCCTCCAACCCTACGGTTGCGGCTGCGTGCTCTTTCGTGACCCCGATGTGGGCCGGTTCTACAAGCACGACTCTCCCTATACCTACTTCAGCTCCGGCGATCTGCACCTTGGAGAGATCAGCCTCGAGTGCTCACGACCCGGAGCGAGCGCCGTCGCTTTGTGGGCGACGCAAAGGTTGCTGCCGTTGGCCCGCGGCGGCGAGTTCGCTCAGATGTTGAGCGCTGGAAGGGAGGCGGCGCTCGTGCTCCACGATCGACTTCGTGGCGACAAGCGATTCGTGACCGCCTGCGCACCCGAGCTGGACATCGTGGTGTGGGCGCCGCGCAGCCGAAGCGTGAGCCAGTCGTCTACGATCTCGCGTCAGATCTTCGCCGAAACGGCGCGCCGCGGCCTCCATCTGGCACTCGCTGATCTCTCGGCCGATTTGTTCGATTTCGATGAGGTTGAACGCGATCGCCAGAGTCTCACCTGCTTGCGATCGGTGTTGATGAAGCCCGAGCACCGCGCGTGGATCGATCGCATCTGGGAAACCCTCGACGCGTCGACCGACCACGTGACGAGCCGAACGAGGCCATGAGGTCCGTCGGCGAGCTTGTTCGCGTCCGGCCGATTCGGTGGTGTGGGCTCAAGGCTCTGCCGGCGCTTCCTGCTGCCTGTGTGCCAGTCGGTACAACGCGGGAAGAACGAGCAAGGTCAAGAACGTGGACGAGAGAATCCCGCCGATGACGACGGTCGCGAGCGGACGCTGGACCTCGGCTCCGGTTCCCGTCGCCGATCGCCATCGGCACGAATCCGAGCGACGCCACGAACGCGGTCATGAGCACCGGACGCAAACGGGTCTCGCAGCCTTCCAGGATCGCGGCGTCGAGGTTTTTGCCGCGCTCTCGCAGGCTGAGCGCGACTTTCGCCTACAACGTCGTCGCGGTGGTAGCGCTCTGGTCGGGGGCCACAGCGGCAAGGACTAGCGCGATCCCTTCCCAGAACATCGCACAACGCTGGACGATCTCGGCAGGCGTCGGGATTCAAATTGTCAACACGTCCAGGATCGATTGGGAGACCAGCGTCGGTCCTGGCTACCAGCACACGCAGTTCGACAGCGTGCTGGAAGGCGAGTCCGATTCGGAGAGCAGCGCCATTCTGGCGATGTTCCCGCCGCCACAGCGGTTGATTCAGCGGTATTTCTCTTTGACCTCACCCCATGCCGCGCTCCCCAGAGCTGTTGGCACTTGGGAACGAGCCATGATTCCGTACCATGAGGATAGCCGCGTGACATCGAGTCGTAAGGTCGAACTCGCCTTGTCGGGCTCGGCCTCGAGCACTTCGTAAATGCCGTTGTGCTGGATGACGAGCACCAAGTCATCCGTCTCGAGACCGGCGGCGCTCACGGCGGCCGCGTCGTAGTGGAAGGTCACCCGGAGCTGTTGTCGGAAGAATCCACCGTCCATCATGTGCCCCGACATCATCGAGTGCCCGTCAGGCTCCTGGATCGAGCAGCCGTACGCAAAGAGGCAATGAGGCGGCAGACTCTCGGGCGGAATCGTCCAGAACCGGCAGAAGAGCGAGTCGGGAGACATCATCCCTCCCCAGCACCTCGAAGGGAACTCGAGCCGGCAAAGCGAGTCGCCACGCGCGTGCAGCGTGGTTGGGTAGCCGTCGTTTCGGTGAATCCACACCGAGCTGTTGGCGTGCATCTGGGCGGCCGAAAGGCCGGGGAATGCGCAGATGATCGCGAACACAGCGAATGCGCACAGGCGCGAGAACCTGGCGCGCGAAAGCCTCATGTCGGTCTCCTTCCTATGATGAGCGTGACCTACCCACCCCAACCCTACGCCCGAGATAAGGAGCGCTCAAACAACCGCGAAGGTCCGGTGAGTTGCCGCACGGCCCGGCCGAACCGCGGCCACCCTGCGCAAGGGACCCCCCCGGCCCGGCGGACATCGACGTCCACTGGACACGGACATACTGAATTCTATAGATTCTTAGAGTACTGGAGTTTTGCAGAACCAAATGGTGACATCCATGCCTTCCGAAAGTCCAAAGGTCCGCGGCAAAGACGTGCGGGCTCTTTTCGAGCGCCACGCCGAGATGTGCAAAGTCTTCTCGAACCCGATCCGCCTGATGATCTTGAACGTTCTGCGAGAGGACGAGATGAGCGTCGCTGCCCTCGCGGACGAGCTCGGTGAGGCCATGGGAACTGTTTCCGCCCATCTCTTGATGATGAAGCGGCAACGAGTGCTCGCCTCTCGCAAGCAGGGGAATCAAGTGTTCTACAGCTTGGCCAATCCGAAACTGCTGCACGCATTCGATCTGATCCGGGAGATCCTGCGCGAGCAGATGCGGCGCGAGGGACGGCTCGCGGAGGGAATGACCCCGGCCAAGCCGGTGAGGAAACGAGGCGGCTGACTTTAGCGCCCGCCTCGCGGACCGCTACCGAGGAGTCGAAATGTCGGAACTGCGGACCTCGTGGCTGACGTTGTTTTCCGTTCGCCACCCTAGACTCGTCGTGGCGCTCGCGGCGGGCGTCACAGCTGTGTTCGCTTCGCAGCTCCCGAAGATCACGACCGACACGGATCCAAAGCACATGCTGCCCGTGACCTCCCCGGTCCGGCAGTACAACGACCGTGTCGAGAAGGACTTCGCGTTGCACCCGGACGTCATCGTGCTCGGCATCGTCAACGACCGGGGAATCGTCAACCAGACGACGCTCGCTCACATCGTCCGGCTCACCCAGGCCATCGAGGAGATCCCCGGTGTTGTCACCCGTGACGTGGTGAGTCTCTCGACAATCGACAACGTCACGTCCGGGTTCGGGGGCCTGGACGTTCGCCCCGTGCTCGATGCCGTGCCCGACTCCGACGCTGAGCTCGAGCTCCTCCAGCGGGCGCTGGCGGAGAACCCGCTCTTCGTCAACCGCATCGTGTCCGCGGATGGTTCGGCGACGGCCATCTACGTCCCCATCGAGCCGACTGCCAACGGGAAGGAGATCGCCGCGAAGATTCGCCGCCTCCTCCCTGGAGATGCCGGTGACGACCGCTACTTCCTGGCTGGTGACCCTGTTGCGCGCGATACCTTCGGCGCGGAGATGTTCCGGCAGATGGCGGTGTTCGGTCCGATCGCAGCTCTCGTCATGAGCATCGCCCTCTGGCTCATGTTCCACAGCATCCCCCTGATCGTGGCCAACATGGCAGTCGCCATGGCGAGCATCACGTGGTCCATGGGCCTTCTCATCGGGCTCGGGTATCCGATCCACATCATGAGCTCCATGAGCCCGATCTTCCTCATGGCCATCGCGAGCGACAGCGTCCACATCTTCAACGAGTTCGCCTTCCGCTTCCGTGAGCAGCCGGACAAGCGCCAGGCAGTTCTCGACACCATGGCCGCCGTCGGACGCCCGGTCTTGTACTCGGATCTAACGACTGCTGCCGGATTTGCCGCCCTGGCCACAGCCACGATCATTCCGGTCAAGATCTTCGGGCTTGTGGTTGCGTTCGGCACGCTCGTCATTCTTCTGTTGAGCTTCACTCTGGTGCCCGCGGTCCTCGTGCTGCTCCGCGAAGGTCAGATTCACGCCTTGGCCCGCTCCCAGGATGGGGAGGGTGTGGGAAGCCGGACGGTGCTGTGGCGCCTGGGCGAATTCTGCGTGCGGAGGGCGCGGAGAATCGCCGTCGCCGGTGCGGTGCTGCTGGTCGTTGCCGCAGTCGGGCTCTCGCGCATCGAGGTCAACAACAACATGGTGCATTGGTTCAAGTTCGGAAGCGACGTGCGCACGGCCGATCGGGTCCTGAACGAGCGACTCGGTGGCACCTCGACGGCGTACTTGATCGTCGAGGGAGCCGCAGCAGACGCCGTGAAGGATCCGTCCATCCTGCGCACGATCGAGGGCTTGCAGCGAGAGCTCGAGCGGGATTCGAGGGTGGGCAAGACCTTCTCGGTCGTGGACTACCTCAAGCGCGTCAACCGCGCGCTGCACGAGGACGAACCCGCCTTCGACCGCATCCCGGACTCGGCCGACGAGGTGGGGCAGTACCTCTTCCTTCTCAGCACCGCCGCCAAGCCGCGTGACCTCGACAACGTCGTGGACTACCCATTCCAGCGGGCCAACGTCCATCTCCAGCTCAAGAGCTGGGACGCAGACGTGATGGCGGATGTCATCCAGAGCGCAGAGGCATACATCGCGCGCCATCCCTTCCCGAGTGGAACGACGCTCCGACCAGCCGGTGTTGCCTACTTTAATCTCGTGTGGAGCGACGAGGTCCTGCGGGGAATGCTCGAGAGTTTCCTCGCGGGTCTCGGGCTCGTCTTCGCCCTCCTCGTGGTGCAGACGCGCTCGCTCCGTTGGGGCGTGCTGATGTTCGTGCCGCTTTTCTTCACGATCGTGTTGATTTATGGCGCGGTCGGGCTCGCGGGGAAAGACTTCGACATGCCGATCGCCGTGCTCTCGACGCTGTCCCTCGGGATGGCAATCGATTTCGCCATCCACTTCACCGCTCGTTTCCAGCATCGCTACCGCGAGGGCGCTTCGCTGCACGAAGCCCTCGCCTGGACGGTGGCGCGACCGGGCAAGGGAATCTTCCTCAACGCGATCCTGTTCGCTGTCGGGTTTGCAGTCATGGTCTTCGCGGATCTGACGCCGTACATCACAGTCGGGGTTCTCATGATCGCCATCATGCTGCTCTCGGCGCTGGCGAGCGTCGTCTACCTCCCCGGTGTGATCCTTCTCCTCCACCCCAAGCCGCGGAAAGGAAAACAGAATGCTTAGATCGTCCCTTCGTCATTGCATGCTCTTCATCGTTATCGTCCCGGGCGCGCTTGCGACGGTCGTGCCAGGGGTCGCCTTCGGCTATCCGCCCGCCGTGGGCATCCTGGGCGCGTCGCGGAACTGTCTTGCGTGCCACGTCGACAACGGCCCGTGGAAAAACCAGGCGAACCTGATCCTCGATGTGCTCGACAAAGACAGCGGGAAGTCGCTGAAGCAAGCCGACGGCACATTTCTCATCGCAGCCAAGCGCGGCGAAGCGAAGACCGTGCTGACGGTGATCGGGACGCGCTCCATCTCGTCGCTGGGGGAGCCGTATCGTACCGCGTGGTTGTACGTCGATCCGACGCGCATCACGGATACTTCCTCGCTCAGCAAGTTCGCCCCGGGATGGTTCGTCAACCTGCCGATGGCGTGCCGCCTCGTGGGTGACACGTCCGAAGCCTATCCCGGAGAGCGCATCACCGTGCTCCCGATGACGCTGCGCCCGGGGGATGACGCCGTGGATGCCCAGATCGAGCTCCAGGTCATGCTCACGAAGGGGGAATCCGTGAAAGGCAAGCCGCGCGAGGGCATGATTGGCAGCTACTTCGAGCGGGCGGTGAAGCTCGTGGTTACGCCGAGACCGGAGGCACCGTGATGCTGCGCGCGAGACTTTTGGGTGTGACGATGACCCTGATGGGACTCGTCGTCACTGGTGCCCTCGCGCAGCAAGAAGCGCCTCTTGGTGCGCAGGGAATCCTGGAGAAGTCGCAGGACGCGTTCTACTCGGCGGGGACGGACATGCGGGCCCGGATCAGCATGGACCTCGTCACGGAAGCGGGCCAAAAACGCACGCGTGTATTGACGATGCTGCGTCGGAACGACCCAGAGGGCGACACTCAGAAGTACTTCATGTATTTCCACGAGCCGGGCGACGTGCGCCGGACGGCGTTCCTCGTGTGGAAATACCCCGAGAAGGATGACGATCGCTGGATCTTCATCCCCGCAGTGAACATGGTCCGACGGGTGGCAGCTCGCGACAGCCGTTCGAGTTTCGTGGGATCGGACTTCACCTACGAGGACATCTCCGGCCGGGATCTGTCCGCTGACACGCACACGCTGGAGCGCGAGGAAAAACTGCGTGAGACCGACTGCTGGGTCTTGCAGAGCGTGCCGAAGACTGCCGCCGACTACACGCGAAAGGTCTCCTGGATCGACAAAGTCAGCTTCCTTCCGCTCCAAGAAGAGTATTACGACGCGCAGAACAAACTCGCCCGAGTCTTCACGGCAGACAAGATCGAAACCGTGACAACGGGCGAGGAGGCAGCGCGGAAGACGTACCCTACGGTGACGCAGCGGACTATGAAGAACGTCCAGAGCGGGCACCGCACCGAGGCCAGGTTCGCGAACATTGCTTACGACGTGGGCCTCGACGCGGCCCTCTTCACCGAGCGCTCGCTGCAGACACCTCCGCAGAAGTGGATTCAATGAATGCGCACCGCCGCACTGCTGCTCGTGACCGCCGTCGGCTTCACCGCATCGGCTCTCCCTGGGGAGGCGCAGGAAGGTGGCGGGTCGCCGTCCCGGGCCACCGTCGAGGTGCACGGTTTCCTGCTCGGCACGGTGACCGGGCGGACGACGGGATACCGGCCGGAGGGCAGCAACGGCAGCGACTTCGTGCTCGTCGAGGAGCGCCTGCGTTTCGACGCCGGTGGTGCAACGAGCACCGGCGCGGGAGTTTTCCTCGTCAAGGGAGACCTATTCCACGAAGCGGGCGTGGACCGATCTGGCGTCGATCTCCGTGAGGCCTGGGTCGGCTATACGGCGGGCGCGCTCGACCTCCGTCTCGGGCGCCAGATCGTCACCTGGGGAGTTGGAGACCTCGTCTTCATCGGCGACGTGTTTCCGAAGGACTGGGAGTCCTACTTCTCGGGACGGCCGCTCGAGTACCTGAAGCTGGGGGTGGACGGACTTCGGGCGCGCTTCTCGTCGCAGATGTTGAACGGGGAGCTGCTGATCATCCCTCTCTTCACGCCCGATGCGTTCCCCTCGTCATCTCGATTCTTCTTCTTCGACCCGTTCGCGTCCGTACCGAATCAGCTGGAGCTACGGCCCGCACGCAGTTACTCGAATGCCGAGCTCGCATTCAGGCTCTACGGCCAAGGAGCGGGGTTCGACGCTTCATTGTATGCGTACCGCGGATTCTGGCGCACCCCGAGCTCGCGACTCATCGGTGGCGCTGACACATCCACGGTCCTGCGCTTCTATCCTCAGCTTTCGGTGTATGCCGCGAGTGCCCAGCGCAGCTTTCTCGACGGCGTGCTGGGACTCGAAGCGGGCTACTACGACTCGCGGGAGGATCCACAGGGTGCCGAGCCGTCGGTTCCGAATTCACAGTGGCGCTTCTTGGTCGGGTACCAGCGCCAGCTCCGGCAGGACCTGACCGCCAGCGTGCAGGCGTACACCGAGATCATTGCCATGCACGACGCTTATCTCGAGACCCTTCCGGCGGGGAGCCCGAGCGCGGACGAGATCCGCTGGGTGCTCACGTCTCGCGTGCTGCAGCTCCTAGGCTACCAGGCCTGGAAGCTGGGCGTGTTCGCGGCCTACAGCCCCACGGATCAGGATTATTTGATTCAGCCCGAGGTTTCTCATCGCCTGAGCGACGAGCTGGCCGTGTCCGTGGGAGCGAACGTGTTCGGCGGGACGAGCGCTTCGACTTTCTTCGGCCAGTTCGAGAAGAGCGATAACGTTTACTTCGGCGCGCGGTTCGACTTCTGAATCGAGCCGCGCACGCGGGACGCCGGAGGTACGGAAGACAGGCCTTGGAGTTCGGCGGGTAGTCCAACCCGAGGGAGGTCACCCGATGAAGTACCTGCTCATCTTGAACGACGCCCCCTATGGTAGCGAGCGGAGCTACAACGGACTCCGCCTGGCCAGCACCCTGGCCGCTCGGGAGGAAGCGCAGATCTCGCTCTTCCTGATCGGCGACGCCGTCGCATGCGCCCATTCGGGACAGAACACGCCGAACGGCTACTTCTAGCTCTGGTGTGTGCTCCGGCGGGAGAGCGGGCGCGACGCCAGTACGCACGTGTCGAGAAGGCTTGGAGGACAATCCTGTTGAAACGAGGCTTCGGCGCACCGGAGATGCGCAACCCGATCGAGCCTGCTCTCGCGCGGCTCGGCCTCCGCGCGAACCTGGCCCAGTTCAGCCTTCTTGTTCTCGTGAACGCCTTCGTCGGTGCAATGGTCGGCCTCGAGCGCAGCATCCTGCCGCTCATCGCCGAGCAGGAATTTCATATGGCCGCACGGGCGGCGGTCCTGTCTTTCATCGTCGTCTTCGGCGTAGTCAAGGCGGTCACCAACTACTTCGCTGGACGCTTCTCGGACTCTATCGGCCGCAAGGTAATCCTCGTCTCGGGCTGGCTCGTGGCCGTCCCCGTCCCGTTCCTCCTCATGTGGGCGCCATCGTGGAAGTGGATCCTGTTCGCGAACATGCTCCTCGGCATCAGTCAGGGGCTCACATGGTCCACGACCGTGATCATGAAGATCGACCTCGCCGGTCCGGATCGGCGCGGATTTGCGATGGGCCTGAACGAGTTCGCCGGTTACCTGGCGGTGGCGCTCGCAGCTGCGGCCACGAGCCACATCGCGGCCGCTCATGGGCTGAGGCCGCAGCCGTTCTACATGGGTGTGGGGTTCGTGCTGGCGGGGCTGCTCCTGTCCACGTTCCTGGTTCGTGACACGCACGGGCATGCGAAGCATGAGGCGAGAAGTGGTGCTCTCAGCAATGGAGCGCCGGCGCTTTCCCAGAAGGATGTCTTCCTCACGACCTCGTTTCGCGACCGCGATCTCTCCGCTGTCAGCCAGGCAGGTCTCGTCAACAACTTGAACGACGGCATGGCCTGGGGCCTCTTCCCACTCTTCTTCACGGCTGCAGGCATGACGCTGGAGCGGGTCGGCTGGCTCGCGGCCATCTATCCGGCCGTGTGGGGCGTAGGACAACTCTTCACGGGCGCCCTGTCCGACCGTCTTGGTCGCAAGTGGTTGATCGCCAGCGGAATGTGGACACAGGCTGCAGGGATCGCCGTCATCGCGCTGTCGACAGGGTTCTGGGGTTTCGCCAGCGGCGGAGTCCTTCTTGGTGCCGGCACGGCCATGGTCTACCCGACGCTTCTCGCCGCCATCGGGGACGTGGCGCACCCCGTCTGGCGCGCATCCTCGGTCGGCGTCTATCGCTTCTGGCGCGATTTGGGCTACGCAGTCGGCGCGCTGCTCGCCGGCGTGATCGCGGATGCGCTGGGATTGTCCGCGGCCATCTGGGCCGTCGCGGCTGTTACCTTCGCTTCGGGTCTCGTGGTCGCGTCGCGAATGCGAGAGACACGGCGCGCTGGAATGGTCCCTATGTAGTAGTGCTCAGTTTTCGCTGCTAATCCCTTTCTGCATTGGCGCGATCAGCAGCGTTGGCGACGAGCTCTATACGTTCACCACCCTGCCGCTTGCGGAAGACGAAGCGACGCGTGGGTCGCCGAAGCCTTGCGGAAAAGCCGTGCCGTGCTTGTGAGCGGATTCTTTGCGCAGGTCGGTGAAAGTGACTGCGGGCGACTCTCCTGCAACATCTCTGGAGCGACGGCTTGAACCACCACCCGGACGTGAGTGCCAGTTCGCGACGTGGAGCCATGTTGGGCCTCTTCGCCGCCGCTTTGTTCGGGTTGAGCGCGCCAATATCGAAGCGTCTCGTAGCGCAGATGTCTCCACAAGTCCTCGCTGGGCTCTTGTACCTTGGGGCTGGAATCGGCCTCTCCTTCTATCGTGCGCTCGTGCCTTCCACCGCCGAAGCCCGACTGCGGCGTTCGGATGCCGCACCGCTCGCGGCCATGATCGCGCTTGGAGGCGCGATCGGGCCGGTTCTGATGCTACTCGGACTCCGCCGCGTCAGTGCCGTGACAAGCTCACTGCTGCTCAACCTCGAGGCCCCCTTCACGATCCTGGTCGCGTTGTTCGTGTTCCGGGAACATCTCGGGAAGCACGGCCTTCTCTCTGTCGTGCTCATTCTTGGAGGTGCTGCCGTTCTCGGGTTGGCTCCCGGACCCTTGCGCGCAGATCTGGTTGGCACGCTCTGCATTGCCGCTGCATGCTTGTGCTGGGCCCTGGACAACAACCTCACGCAGCGGCTCACGGTACGCGATCCCCTCACAATTGTTCGTCTCAAAGCCCTCGCCGCAGGCGGACTGAATCTTGCGATCGGACTGAGCCTGGGTGGTGGCATTCCGACGCTGCGTGTCGTCCTCGCGGCTCTCGTGCTCGGCAGTCTGAGCTACGGATTGAGCGTGCTTCTCGACGCCTACGCACTGCGCTTGGTCGGTGCGGCCCGAGAAGCGGCTTATTTCGCCACGGCGCCATTTATCGGGGCGATTGCATCCACCGTGGTGGTGGGCGAGCGCATTCGGACTCTGGACTGGGTAGCTATGGTGGTCATGGCTGTCGGGGTGGCCTTCATGGTGCGCGAGCGGCACTCACACGAGCACACCCACGAAGTTCTCGTGCATGATCACGCACACGTGCACGACGAGCACCATCAGCATGAACATGCTGCGAGCGACCCACCGGGTGAACCCCACGCCCATTCGCACCGGCACGTGCCGCTCGTACACGACCATCCGCATGTGTCCGACCTGCACCACCGCCACAGACACTGACTCGGGTCGCAAGGGCGGCGCGCTGAAGTGGATCGGCGTCGCTTCAGCGTAGTTCCTCGAGAAGCTACAGACCGTAGACCGGGCGTGACTCTGCATGGTGAAGGGCGTGTGCCTTCCAGAAGGCGAAAAGGATCTCTCGAGTCAGCGGACTTGACATGATCGTCTATCGTTTACGGTTACTGTTCATGGTAGCGATCAGATGCTCTCGAGGTGCGATAAGATCTCGCCGGCCGTGCGTGCCACGGTGTACAAGCGCTCGATGCCAGGTGGGCTCATGCCCTCCTCGAGACTACGGCCGATTTGGGCCAGTAGAGGATCGAAGTAACCGCGTAGATTCGCGAGCACGATCGGCCGATCGATCTGCCCCAGTTTCTTGAGGGCCATGACTTCGAGCACTTCTTCCCACGTGCCGATGCCACCGGGCAAGGCGACGAACGCTTCGGCGCGTTGGCGCATTGCGGCCTTGCGCGTTGCCATGTCAGCAGTAACGATCTGTTCGTCAGCACCCTCGAAGGCGAGACCGCGGTCGACCAGGAAACGTGGCAGGACGGCCACAGTCCGCCCGAGCGCCGCACGCGCAGCCCTGCCGACGACCTCCATCAGCCCGACGTTGCACCCGCCCCAGACGAGCGTATGGCCGCCACGGCCGATCCAGCTCCCGAGGGCATGGCCCGCATCGACATACTCGGGCGCGACCTCCGTGCTCGAGGCGCAAAAGACGCAGACGTTCATCGGCCCACCGTAGAGGCCACAATCCTTGGCGCATGTGCAGGCGGTTCAGGGCTCAGGGCACAGGATAGCCAATCCGAGGGGATCGCGGGCAACGAACCGTTCCATGTATCGTAGTCGGCCAACTGCGGAAAGGAGCCCGTACATGATCATCGGTGCGCATTCGAGCAAGCGCAAGATCGCCTGTGCGCCGGTACAGAACCTGGGCTGGGGTTTGCTCACGCAGGTGACGCTGCCCGGCGGCGGGAAGCTCGGTGTCTATCAGCCGGGGCACGCCCGACCGAAGCAGATGCGTGTTGGCAAGAATGGCAAGTCGGCACCCGCAGTCAAGAAGGCCACTCGAAGGATGGGTCGGCACCCGCAGTGAAAAAGGCAACCCGAAAGACGAGCAAGGCGAAGGCTGGCCGGCGGTGAAGCGCGGGATTGTGTTCATCGCAACGATGCTCAATCCGCGTTGAGAACCTGTATGATGCGGCATGCGGCCGGTTGGGTGGTACGAGGTAGTGCGAGAGCGGAGTGCAATCCACCGCCGCAGCGGATGCAGGTGATCGTGATGGCGAACGACATTCGCAACTGCAAACCGGTGTTCAGGTTCCAGTGCCAGAACTCGTGGGACTCTTTGGAGCTCACCGGTCGGGAGAGCATTCGTTACTGCTCACAGTGTCACGAGAAAGTGTACTACTGCGAAACTGACGCGGAGATGATTCAGCACGCCGAGGCTGGGCATTGTGTCGCCCGGCAATTGCCCGGGCTGCCGAAATTCATCGCCAATGGTTGGCCGGAGCTCGCTCCGAATATCTCGCGTGAAGATCGGGACGCGTTGATGCACGAGCATATCGAAGGGGCCAAGGCGCGCGCACTCGAGGATGTCGGAAAGACCAAAGTGCGGTGTCCACAGTGCGGTTTCCCCGAAGCCGAGCTGGGTTGCTCGGTCTGTGGGGTCGCCGAGCACTACAAGCAGGTCCAGTCCAGGTTGGACTCGGAGTAATTGAGCACCTGCACCAGTACGCTTTGTGAGGAGACTCTGGGGTGGCCCAGACCCTTCCACCCGCGACCGAACCTGTGGACAACTCGTGCGTACTAGTTGTCAGAGGCACGGCGTTGGTCCGGGCGGCCGGAGGACCCCGGTGGGACAGGTCGCCAGCCCTATGAAAATTCGGGATCGTGATCCACGCTCGCCCTAGGGGGTCTCATGCGCGCGAAAACGGCGGCCGCAGTCGCGGCCATGTGCGTGGCGATGGCGACCGCGCCCGCCTCGGCGGGGCGCTGGAGTATCGGGTTTCCCGGCGGAGTTCACATCGAGACCGACGATGGCGACCGGCTTCGGTTACGGATCACCGAGGACGGGCGGACGCTCAAGATCGACTCCCACGGGCGTTTCGAGCTGAACGATGAGGAAACGGACATCGTCCGTCTGGAGTCCGGCGGCAAGATGCGCATCGAGGACCGCCGGCGCGGCTTCACGACCCAGCGTCTCGAGCTGCGCGGGTCGCCGGATGGCAGCATCGAACGCGACTACGAGCGCGGCGATGTGCGCGAATTCGATGCGCAAGGCCGCGAGTGGCTTGCCGGCGTGTTGGCCATGGTTCTCCGCAACACGAGCTTCGACGCCGAGGGTCACATCGAGCGCGTTCTGCGTCGATCGGGCGTGGACGGTGCGTTGCGAGAGATCGAGCACATCAACAGCGATCACGCCAAACGCGAATGCTATGCCCTGTTGCTCGAGAAGGCGCCGCTGGATTCGAGTCTCTCGCGGCGAATCGCCGAGTCTGCCAGCCGCGAGATCGGATCGGATCACGAGCTGACGGAGCTCACGCATCTGCTCATCGAATCGCAACCGCAGGACGAGGTGCTGATTGCCGCGTGCACGGAGCTCACGAATCATATCGAATCGGACCACGAGCGACGGCGGGCGCTGATTTATATTCTGGCGCAAGGCGAGACGAGCGCGGAGCTCGTTACGGCAATCGCCAAGAGCGCCGACGGCATCGGATCGGATCACGAGCGGGCCGAGGTGCTGATCGCGGTCGCGGACACGCAGTCTCTCGATCCACAGACGTCCGTGGCTTTCTTCGATGCCGTGAACGGGATCGGCTCCGATCACGAGACGCGGCGAGTGCTGGTGAGCACGCTCGCGCGGCAGGGGGCAGAACCGCATGTCGCCGCAGGCGCGGCGCGTTGTGCGGAACGGATCGGCTCGGACCACGAACGCGCCGAGGTCCTGCGTGCGATCGTCGAGATGGAGCCGATCGGGCAGGCGCTCGCACCGGATTTCTTTGCTGCCGTGAGTGGATTGGGCTCGGACCACGAGTGCGGTCGCGTGCTACTGGCGGCGCTCCAACACGGCCCGCTGGCGCCCGAGGTACTGCGCAATCTTTTGGAGAGCGCGGCGGAAATCGGCTCCGACCACAAGAAGGCAGAGGTTCTGGGCGAAGTGGTGCGCACGCAGACGCTCGATGGTGAGCTGCGATCGTTCTTTCAGGACATCGTAGGGGACATCGGCTCCGATGCGCAACGCGCGCGAGTTCTCGAACTGCTGCACGAGCGGGAATCGTAGGGAAGCGAGCGACGGCTGCACGTTCCACGCGGCAGGCCTTCTCCCGGGGAGTTCATGGGGCTCCGCGTCGTCTGCATCTCGGATACGCACTCGCGGCACGGGGAGCTCGCGATGCCCCCGGGCGACATCCTCGTTCATGCCGGTGATCTGACCGAGATCGGCGCCGAGGAAGATGTCGTCGAGTTCGATCGTTGGCTGGGGCGCCAGCCGTATCGCCACAGGATCGTAATCGCCGGCAACCATGATTTCCTCTTCGAGCGCGAGCCCGAGCGGGCGCGGCGGCTGATCACGAACGCGGTGTACCTGCAGGACGAGGGCATCGAGATCGAAGGGTTGCGCTTCTGGGGCTCGCCGTGGCAGCCGTGGTTCTACGATTGGGCGTTCAACTTGCCGCGTGGTGAGTCGTTGGCAGCCAAGTGGCGGCTCATTCCTTCCGGCACGGATATCCTGGTGACGCACGGCCCGCCGCTAGGGATTCTGGACGCAACGGCTCGCGGCGAGAGTGTCGGGTGCGCCGACCTGCTGGACGCGGTGCGCCGGCTTCGGCCGCGCCTGCACGTGTTCGGTCACATCCATGAAGGCTACGGTGTCGAGATTGCGGCTGGGACGACGTTCGTCAACGCCTGCTCGTGCGATCTCCTCTACAGAGCCATCAACCCGCCGATCGTCGTCGAGATCGAGAATGACCACAGCTGAGGGAAAGGGCGTGGATGACAGGTGGACGAACGCGCCATTCGCCGGCCGACGTGTCTATTAGTAATGAATTCTGCGGTATTCCGTACATGCCAGGCTGGCGGTGTCTACGCAGCCAGGAGCGGAGCGAGCTCTGCGCGCTTGATTGGGGCAGCGCCAACATCGCGGAGTACCCGATTGAACTGCGAGAGGGTCAGCTCAGCGGGTGCAGTGATTTCGATGCCGATGGCACGGCCAGCGCGATTGAAGTCGATGACGAGGCCAGGTTCGGCCATCCGGGTGCGGTAGCTCTTTTCATTGGCGCGCCGAGGCAAGTAGAAATAAGCAGCGAAAGGTCGGCCATGACGGAACGTGATCTCGAGGAATGGTTCTTTCACTCGTTACTCCCAAACGGCGCGCTTATACAGGTGCGGGCTTTGCACGATCTCCCACGCCCACCAGGTCGGCCACTCGCGTTTTGGCAGAGCCTTCCCTCCCGCAGCCCAGGTCCTCGCCAGTGTACATGACTCGTCCAACGCCGCATGAGCCTGTTCTGGACTCGAGTAGTTTGGGCCGTTTGTGGGCGGGGGCTTATCCAGAGGTTCGATGGTTGTGAGCCAAAGCTTCCAAGAAACGAAGAGACCGCCGGGGCGTCGCCTGGCCTCCGGCGGTCTTGGGGCGCACTCGCTCGGAGCGCGCGAATGCATCAGCGAATGCGAACGACGCGCTGCGTGAAGGTCCGATCCGCCGTTTGGTAATGCACCAGGTAGATGCCGGCCGGTGCCTGGCTGCCCGAGTCGTCGCGGCCATTCCAATCGGTGTGATAGCGACCCGGGCCGCGCACTTCATCCATCAGGACACGCACTTGCCGGCCGCGGACGTCGTAGATGGCGATGCGCACCGGTGTCGATTTTGCCACGGCGTAGTCGATGCGCGTTGCCGCTTTGAACGGGTTCGGCGCCGAGCGTTCCAGCTCGTCGGCGATAATTTCTAGAGAACCTTCCTGGGCGACATCCACCGTCACATCCACCGGGATGGTCATCTGCTGCATGACCACGGGTGCCGCTCGTCCATGCGCGACCCAGGCGTCGTACATGACCTGCCCGGCGGTGTTCGTCACGTTCTCGTCGCGGAGGAACTCGACGTACTCCTTGCTCGTCGACTGGTAGTAGAGCGTCACGGTCACCGAAGTTGCTTCCCGCGGCAGGCGGAATTCGCTGTTGTCCCAGTACTGCCCATCGGGGTAGATGTAGTCGACAGGCGGTGACTGGATCGCCGCGAAGCCCGCGTTGGTGAAGCCGCGCGGCGGGATGCGGTTGTCCATGAACACCGTGTCGCTCAGCACGAAGTGGAACGACGGGCCGGCTGGCATGCCGAGCGCGCCGGCCAGCGCCGGGCTCGAGCCCGCATGGATCTCGTAGATCTTGAGATCTTGATCGTGCGTGAGCACGCCCGTGCTCGGATCGTAGGCGCCCGATTCGTATACCACAACGCTGCTCGCGTCGCGTGCCACGACGTTCAACCACACGCGCCGGCCCTCCGGATACCCCGACGGCAGCTTGTGACCGGTCTCGTTGGTGATGCGCACGGCGACACCGAAGTTCTGCGGCGTGAGCGTCATCGTCGCCGCCTTCTGCAGCATGCCGATGGCACGCTGCTTGGCGCTCTGCAATGCCGCGGTGTTCACCTCGGTGGGGAAGAGCTCCGCCAGCAAGTCCGGGATGAAATAGTTGCCCCCCGTGAGATCGTGCATCGGCAAGTCGAGTCGGCGCGGTGATCCGTTCTCGTTGCAGCCGCGGGCATCCACATCGTGCATGTGGCAGTCCTGGCAGGTGGAAACCATGCCATCCGGCTTGGTGCCGGCGAACTGCAGTGCGTAGACACCCGTCGTGGCGTATTCGCTCTGCGACCATTCGCTGAACGTGCGTTCGACGGGGAACATGTTGCGCACCTGCATGTCCGGGTGCTTGTCGTTGAAGACGTTCGGCGCGTAGTCGCCAGACCCGACCGCCACGAACACCGGGTTGCTGACGTCGTGGCAGGTGCCACAAATGTCCGACGAGCGATGGAACGGCGACTCGACGAAGTCGTGGGAGGCCTGTGCGTCGGCGAACGGGCCGCGGCGGAGCGGTGCCGCATCGTTGATGAACTGCCCGTTGCCGTACTGCTGCGGCAGCTCATCGAGCGCGGCGAGAACATTTGCGTCCTGTGCGGGACTCACACCGGCCACGTAGTTGCGGTCCACCGCGCGGTGGCAAAAGTCGCACTGGATGCCCTCGCGGTCCTTGGCAGTCATCATGCCGCCGCTCGTGTCGGTGGAGCGCCCCTCCTGCCAGCCGCCCGGCGTGTGACAGCGGATACAAAGATCTCCCACCGCCGGCGCATCCTGCTCCGCCACTGCGAGGGCCGCCAAGAACAACGGGTCGCGCATGGCCTGCGCCATCATGCTGCCTCTCCATGTTTGCCAGGGCTCGTTTGCGGGGTCATAGTTGCCGTGGCAAGTGGCGCAGTCCTGGGGCTGGTTCAGCACGGCGCCGCGGAATGGTTGCGTACCTGCCAGCTCCACATCGCGCAACGTCGTCGGCACTCGGCCGCCGCTCACAGGAGAGATGGTGAAGTTGGCGTCGCTTGCATCGGAGCCTGCATTGCCCGCGTTGTCGAAGGCCTCGACACGCAGCGTTGCCGGTCCCGGCAGGTTGGGCACGAACCAATTGAACGTGCCGCCTGGCGCATGGTTTTTCGCCACCGGTTTCCAGGTCGTGCCACCGTCGTCGGACAGTGAGACATCGATGCGGGCGATGCCGCTCGCGTCGCTGGCCGAGTAGGTCACGGTGGTGATCGTGTTGGGGGTGAGGGACTCACCGCCGGTCGGGTAACTCAGCGTGACGACGGGAGGCGTGGTGTCGGTCGCACCGGCAGGCGTGAGATACGGAGTGATTTCGGCCATCGGGATGTTGAGAGTCGAGCCCGCGTTGCCGCTGTGCAGTCCAGGGAAGGTCGGCGTGTTCGTGTAGAGAATGGTCTCGGTGATCTCGACCAGATTGTTGCTGCCATCGCCCTCGGAGTCGGCGTTCTGGATGGCGAGGATCGACTGCACGTTCGTGAGGCCGTTGTTCCGGCCCACTTCGATGCCGAGGCCGTAGGGGTTCCTGGGCCCGCCGCCATTGAAGTCATAGTGGCAGACGCCGCAGTGCTTGGTTTTGCTCGGCAGGTCGTCGAGCTTACTGCCGACAGCGATCGGGTAGGTGGCGAAGAAATCGGAACGGATGGGTGGCCGTGCGTGGAGGGCAGCCGGCACGAGGATGGTGAGTACGAGTACCCCCCGTGCGATCGCCGCCAGCGTTCCGGCGCGGCAAGTGTTCGGGATTGACATGAGCGGCACCTTTCGCAGTGTTGGCGCCTTGGAGAGGTCGCGAAGGACAAGCAAAAAGAACTCTGGGGCAAGAAGCCCCTTTCCAAGACGCTCCGATCTCGTAGGGCATCCGGCAAGGGGGGGAAGTAGAGAATTACAACCGACATTTCGGATAGATTAGGTCTGAAATGCGGGTACGGGATCGATGTTCGTTGGGACTGGAGGGTGATTGCTCATGAAAGCCAAGTGGATCGCGTTGCCGTGCTTGCTTGCCGTTCTCGCCGCGGGTGCCGCCTGGGGTGCGACGAATGCGGAGCTCGCCACACAAGTGCACGCTGCGGAAACCGCATTCGCCAAAGCGATGGCCGACCGAAAGTTGGACGCCTTCGAATCTCATGTTGCCGAGGAGGCGCTGTTCTTCAGTAGGGAAGGTGTGCTGCGCGGGAAGGTAGCGGTGGTCTCCGGCTGGAAACGTTTCTTCGAAGGCGAACAGGCGCCTTTTTCCTGGGCGCCGGAGTCTGTCGAAGTCCTCGAGTCAGGCACGCTCGCCATCAGCAGTGGCCCCGTTCGCGACCCCGCAGGCAAGCAGATCAGCACGTTCAGCTCCATCTGGCGCTTGGAAAATGACGGCCGCTGGCGTGTCGTCTTCGACAAGGGTTGCCCCATCTGCGACTCGAAATGATGCGACGGGGAGATCGACAACTGGACCCGAGAGTTTCGCATGAAGCATCGTTGTGGAGGGACCGTGGCGGAGGCCGGGAGCGATGGCCATCGCGCCTGCCGCGTCTGCTCCAGGTTGAATCGCGATTTCACCGGGCGATGTAGGCCGAGCCGGCGGCGTAGGCGGAATCCGGATAACAGGCGAAGAGCAACGTTCCGTGGCGGATGGTGCGGATCAGGCTGTCCGCGATCGCCGGTCGCACCGCGGGACAGCCGAAACTGCGACCGATGCGGCCGAAGCGTGTGGCGAACTGTTCGCTGACGTACGGCGCGCCGTGCAGGACGATGGCGCGCTCCGTGGCGCGATCGTTCCACCCGCGCTCCAACCCTTCGAGGCGAAGCGACATTCCATGCTCGCCCCAATAATCGCCGCCGGTCCGGAACACGCCGAGCGAAGACTGATGGCTGCCGGCGACGTTCGAGAACGCCTGTGCTGCGTTGTCTCCACTTCGCCTGCCGTGGGCGACGAGCTCGTGGAAGAGCACTTGCCCCCGCTCGAGATCGAGCACCCACAGACGTTTGTCGGTGGAGGGCAGCGCGTAATCGATGATCGAAACGAGCGGCCGCTCGACCTCACCCCGCGCTCGGGCGCGCGCATAGGCACGCAGCGCCAAATCGAGCGTGCGTTGGGAAAGGCCTGGGACGGTCATCGGTACAGGAGCATCCCCGCGCGCCTCGCTCGCTGCGCCGCGCCCGGCAGGGATCGCAGCCGCCATCGCCCCCAGGATGCCGATGATCGCGGCCAGGAGGCCGATGACGCGAGATGCGCTGCGATTCCAAGCACTGGTCAAGCGGCTTCTCACCTCGCGCGTGAAACGGCGGCGGCCCGGGACGCGACCCCAGGACGGAACTGAAACGGACGGTCGAGGGCTGCGAGGAACGCTGGGTCGCGTTCGTACACGTCATCATAGAAACGCGGGCTTTGGTCACCGGGACCGGCGACCGCGGTCCAATAAGTGACGAGCACCGGGATGCGGCGCGCCAGCGTCACGTTCAACGATCGACCAGTATCGATGGCTGCCTTCACCTTTTCCCTCGACCACTTTTCGGGATCGTCGATGACCAGAACGGCGAGATCCACGACGTCCTCGACGCGGATGCAGCCGCTGCTGAAAGTCCGCGCTTCGTTGGCGAACAGGTTTCGTTGCGGCGTGTCGTGCAGGTACACGTGGTGTGGGTTCGGGAACATGAGTTTGATGCGGCCCAGCGCGTTGTTCGGCCCGGGCGGCTGCACGACTTGGCCACCGGTCTGCTGGAACCCCTTCTTTTCCAGATAGTCTGGGTCACGGCGCATCCCCGGGATCACCTCGCGTTCCATGATCCCGGGCGGGATGGTCCAGGACGGGTTGAGCACGACGTAAGTCATCTCCGCGCGGAAGATCGGCGTCTTGGTGAACGGCTTGCCGACGATCACTTTCGACGCGAAGGGGACGGCATTCTCGTCGACATAGTGGACGCGGAACGCCGGGATGTTGACGAGCACGAATCGCGCCGGCAGGTCGTGCAGGAGCAGCCTGCCGCGCTCGAGCGACAACCGCAGCTGGGAGATCCGTGTGGCGACCGGCACATTGAGCGCACGCAGGGTGCCCTTCCCGACGATTCCGTCAGGATGCAGCCCGTGCCTTTCTTGGAAACGTTGCACGGCGGTCACGAGGACCGAATCGTAGACGGCGATGGGGTCGCCTGGTTGCAACACGAGGTCGCCCTCGACCGCGAGTCGCTCGCGCAGCGCCGGCAAGCGTGGATCCGTTGCGCCTAGCCGAAGCGACGGCCCTTCGGGGAGGCTGCGCCAGCCCCCAGTCGCTTCGATGTCGCGGTAGGTCCCGAGAGCGTGCTGGAGGGCGGCGTACATCCAGTGTGCCGGCCGCAGATCGTCGAGCCCGGCAGCGAGAGAGCGATTCTCGATCATCTGTTGCAGGGCGAGCGCTGGAGGGCCGCTGATCGCTGCTTCGACGTCGGGGTGGAAGTTCCAGTCCGGGTCGATGGTGGTGACATCCACTTTGCCGAAGCGCAAGTGATAGGCGAGCCGGATGACACCGTCGGTCGCCAGCATGTCGAAGTCGGCGTCGGTCTCGGGGGTCGAGGGCTCGCGAACGAGCTTTTCGAGTGCAGCGACGTGGTAATCGAGCGGATCGAGCCCGTGGTTCGTGCTCGCGCGCAACGCTTCGAGAAGCTCGGTGCGCAATTGCGTCTCGACCCAAGCCAGTTGGAACCCGCGCCGTTCGTAGAAGTCGGGGAGGACGACCATCGAAGCGAGAGTTTCGCTTGCGATCCGCACCGGGGCACCGTTGCGGATCTGATCGATCCGGGCCTGCAGGATCGTGGACGGAGATTCGGACTCGACCTGGAGCGGGGAGGGTGACTGGGTGGAAGAGCGACCGTCTTGAGAACGGGCCGGCCCAGTGGCCAAGGCCGCGAAGACCGCCGCATGCGCGAAGCCGCGCAGTGCGCGAGAAAAATCGATGCGCTGGATTGCGATGCTCATCATTTCACCAGACGCTGTGGCCATGCGGTCAGCACACAGAGAGGCGCGGGGTTGGATTGCGGCTCCGACTCACTCACCAGGAACCGGCGTAGATCGGGGGCGGCTGCGACGAGCGCGCAGCCTGGGGGCAGCTCGAAGAGGACGCGTGGTTCGCCTTGGCGGAAGCCGCCTTCGAGCTGAATTGGGACGGCGATGACACGCTGGTTGGAGTCGACGACGATCAGCGTGCGTCCATCCGCCGACCAAGCCGGAGTCTTGCCGCTCAGCTCGGTGTCGAGCACGAGTTGGAAGCGCGCGCCGGGATTCGGGAAGGAGTAGATCCTCATCTGCAACTTGCCGGTGACCGCAGTCAGACAGGCCAACCAGCGGCCATCCGGAGAGAGAGTTCCCGACCACTCGTAGTCGGGTGTTTCCAGGTATCTCGACACGGCTTTTGGGGCATCAACCGGAATCGTCCAGATGTCGTATGCACCCAGAGAATCGGAACAGAAGGCGACGAGCGTGCGCCCATCCGGAGACCACGACTGCGGCACAGCGAAGAAACCCGGGGTGACGAAGAGGGCGGTATCGGCGGATGTCTCGACGGAAATGACGTGGATCACTTCGCTGCCGCCGGTCGCCAGTGTGTACGCGAGGCGCTTCGAGTCCGGGGACCAGGCCAGCGAAGAGATCCCCGAGAACTTCGAAACGTTGAAGAAGGTGAGCCGACTTGGCACCGATTGCTCCAGATCGAGCAACCAGATGTCGTTGTCCGCAGCGAGCGTGATGGCCACCTGTCGTTGGTCCGGGGCGAGTACGATTTCGTTGGGTGTGTCCATCGCGCGTGTTCGTGCACCGATTGGAACACCCGAGGCGTCGTACCAACGCAGCGCCGTCTTTTGTTTCATCTCGCGTTGATACACGAGCGTGCCGGTGTGAGACGCCGCAAGGTTGGCGTGACCGTACATCCGGGTGCCGCCGCACTGGGCGATCTCGACCGCAGTGCCCGCAAACTCGAGGGCGCGCTCGTCGAAGCGTTGAGCCATCACGCGTCGGCGCTCCACGGTGAGGATCCAACCCGGAACGGACCACTGCGCGGCCATCTCGGTTTCCCGGAGAACGCGGCTCGGCCCTGCGTCCACACTCCCGCTGCAAAGCCAGCGTTTCCCAGTCTTCCCGAACGCGATGTAGAGAAAGCGGCGTCCGTCCTCGAGCAAGGATGGGTAACGGTGACCGACCTCGCCGCGACTGGAATCGAGCGTCGTGACTTGGACGGCGTTTCCGCCCGAGGCGGGCACCGTGTACACGGGACCGCTCGCCGTCGGAACGAAAAGGATCGTGCCGCTCTTGGACCACGCGCCGCCGCGGCCGTCCTCCGCGTCGGCGAGAACGAGCGGCGCGGTTCCGTCGAGGCCGATCTTGCGCAGCTTGCCTGCGGAAAAGAACCCGATCGAACGCCCGTCAGGGGACCAGAACGGGAGCGAAGCACCGTCGGTTCCGGGCAGGATACGAACCTCGGCACGGTCGAGCGGCCGGATCGCCAGCTTCGGCGTGCCGGAAGAGTCTTGCACGACGCACGCGACCATGCGCCCGTCGGGCGCAAGAGATGGATCGGCCGGAAGTACGAATCGGTAGCCGGGGGGAGGTTCGAGGGTGAATTCGACCGACGCAGGCGCGACCGCATCGCGGTTGCCGAGGAGCACCGCAACGAGCGCGGCGACGAAAGCGAGCGTCGCCAGGCTTGCCCACGCGAGGAGCGCACGTGAGCGTCCTTTGACCGCTGCCGTCGGAGTCGCGCTCGATGCGGGCGCTGCGGAAACCGATGCGCCCGCCTGCGATCCCGACTCGACAACCCACTGCAGCTCGTGAACGATGTCGCGCGCACTCTGCCAGCGATCGTCCGGGTCCTTGGTGAGACAGCGGCGTACCAAGCGATCGAGTGCCGGCGGCGCCATCGGCGCGAGCGTGGCGATCGGCGCCGGCTCGGCGTGCATGACCGCGCCGATCACCGACGCCTGGCTCTTGCCCTCGAACGCGCGACGGCCCGTCGCCATCTCGTAGAACACGCACCCCAGCGCCCACAGGTCCGATCGCGCATCGGCATCCTTGCCTTCGAGCTGCTCTGGGGACATGTACTGGAAGGTCCCGATGATGGTTCCTTCCGCGGTGAGCGGCTGCGCGAACGTGGGTGATTGCGCGAGCGCGGTCATCGACGCGCCGCTGGCAGGCGGTCCTCCCAGACCGGTCGCGCGCGCCAGGCCGAAGTCCATGAGCTTGGCGCCCGATTTCGTCAGCATGACGTTACCGGGCTTGAGATCACGATGCACGATGCCGGCGCGATGCGCGCGATCGAGCGCGTCGGCGATCTGCACGCCGAGTTTCACCACCTCCGCCATCGGCAGCGCGCCCTTCGCCAGGCGCGCGGCGAGCGTCTCGCCTTCCACCAGCTCCATCACGAGATAGTCGACGTCACCTTCGCGGCCGACGTCGAACAGCACACAGATGTGAGGATGGTTGAGCGCCGAGACGGTCTTCGCCTCACGCTCGAAGCGCGCACGCACTTCGGGGCTCGACGAGAGATGTTGCGGCAGCACTTTGATCGCGACCTCGCGCCCGAGGCGCGTGTCGCGCGCACGATAGACCTCGCCCATGCCGCCGGCGCCGAGCGGGGAGGCGATCTCATAGGGACCGAGCCGGGTGCCGGGGACGAGCGTCATTCAGACACTCTACCCTTGACGCGAGCGGCAAGCACGTCGAATCGCGCATCGTCGCGCAGCGCGACGAGCGACGGGTCGATGGATAGCCGCTGGCGCCCCCAGCTCCGCAGTTGACTCCCAGTTCCGTCGACCATAGACTGCCCCGCAAGAAGCCTCCGCCGAAGCCGTTGCAACCGAATCCGTGGATAACCGGGAGGCCAGCTATGCTAGCCCGCGTGTTTCGAACGGCTGTTCGACTTTCCTGCCTGCTGCTCGCACTCCACACCGCTCCTCTCCATGCCGACGAAGAACGGACGCTGACCACGCCCACCGCGTGGTGGTGGCTCTACGGTGTCACCGAGGCCCAAATCACCGATCTGATCAACAGTTCAGGCGCACGTTTGATCGACATCGAGGTCCAGAGCACGACGCCGATTCGCTTTGCCGCGGCTTTCGTCCACAACAGCGGGGTGCATGCCCGCAACTGGTGGTGGTACTTCGGGCTGAGTGCGTCGGACGTGACGAACTTCATCAATGCCAACAACGGTCGCCTCATCGACGTCGAGCGCTATTTCGATGGCGCCGTCGGCGGTGATCGTTACGCCGTGATCATGGTGGAGAACAGCGGGATGGCCACCAAAGGATGGTGGTGGTACCTCGATCAGGCCGTGCCGGATCTGAGCAATCTCACCACCGTGAACAATGCACGACTCGTCGACGTCGATCGGGTCCCGGCGAGCGGCAACTACGACGCAATCATGATCTCCAACACAGGCGCCGATGCTTCTGCCTGGTGGCACCTCTACAACATCGGCGCGAGCGACCTCGCCGACTTCATCAACACCAATTCGGCTCGTATCCTCGAGCTCGAGGTACGCGACACGACGAGTGGCATCTTCGACGCCATCCTCATCCCCAACAGCGGCGTCGATGCAGTCCACTGGTGGTGGTATTGGGGCGTCACCGAGACCCAGCTGAGCGCCTTCCTCAACCAAAACGGGGCCCGTTTGACCGACCTCGAGACCTGGGAATCCGGGGGCGTGCGCTACTTCGCCGCCGTGATGATCAACAATTCGAACGAGCTCACGACGCGCATCGCCGACATCCTGCAGTACGGCGCTGACGGCTCCACCGGGCTCTACCTCAAGGAGGTCAGCGGTCCGGTTCTGGCATCATTGCAGCAAGGTTTCGTCTTCGAGCCGGCCAGCACCATCAAGGTCACGCATCACCTGCACGCCATGCGTCAAGTGATGCAAGGCTTCGACGACCTCGCCACCCCGGTGAGCTACTCCATCAATTACAGCGGCAGCTGTCCCATTGGCGGCTCCCCCTTCCAGAACTCCGACCTTGCTGGCGCGCTGCGGGCGATGATGTGGTTTTCCGACAACGCGGCAACGCAATTCATCGGCACGCGCTACGGGGTCGCCAACATCAACACGACGTCGGCCACGATCTCCTTGATGACGAACACCAGCATCAACCACACACCGCTCGGGTGCGCCGGGCCGGCTCTCGCCAACCCGAACGCGTTGACGTTGGAGGATGCAGGTTCCCTTTACGAGCGGGTGGCGGACGGCAGCGTGATGGACGCCGCCACGCGAGAGACGTTCTGGAGCCTGATGCAGAGCGAGACGACGCCTCCGGCCAGCCAATGGTGGTTCACCATCAGCTTGCGCGACCTGATCGAGGAAGAGGCCACCAATTTGGGTTATCCGTATATCGTGGAAGGTTATTGGGCGAACACACGTCTGGCCTGGAAACCAGGTGGCTACACGCTCAACGGCCAGGACTTCGTCTCCGTGGCCGGCTGGGTGAGCCTGCCGCGCTGCGACGGGCGCGAGCGGCTGGCGCCGCGCGAGTATGTGTTCGGGGTTTTCGTCCACGACGCGGCCGCAGAAAACGGGCGCGTATTCACCGCCGCGCCTGAGCTATTGCGCGAGCAGGTGCGTGACGCCCTCGGGAGCTGTCCGACGGATGCCCCCATGGTCGTCGTGCTCCCACGCGGCGTGGTCCTCGAGCCCAGTGTGCCGAACCCATTCAATCCGAGAACGTTGCTGTCCTTCACCCTATCCCAGCCGGGCCACGTGCGGCTCTCGATCTTCGACGTGCGCGGGCGCGAGGTCGGCGTGTTGCTCGACGAATTCCGTGGTGAAGGCACGCATCGCCTGCTCTGGGATGGAGGCGACGCCAACGGCACTCGCCTGGCTTCGGGTGCTTACTTCGTGCGTGCCGTCGCCAACGGCGACGTCGATGGTCAGAAGGTCGTGTTGGCGAAGTGAGTGCGGGGCGGTGATCTCGTAGGGACCGAGCCGGGTGCCGATGGTGAGCGTCACTCCGGCACTCTAACCTTGACGCGAGCGGCAAGCGCCTCGAATCGCGGGTCGGAACGCAGTGCTGCAAGTGACGGGTCGAGGCGGATCGCCGCCAGCCAGTGGACCCGTTCGTCGAACGCGCGTTCGAGCGCCGCGAACGCGGCGTCGTGCTCGCCGAGCGCGACCCACACCTGTGCGGGGTAGTACGCGGCGACATAGCGATGCGCGGACTGCGCCTCGAGTTCGGCGAGGAGCACCCGCGACTCCGCTCCGCGGCCCGCGAGCGCGTGCGCGGTTGCGAGGGCTGCGAGCGCCTGCGGAGTTCGCCCCAGCAATTCGATGCTGCGCGTGAGTGCGGCGATGGCCTCTGCATCCCGGCCGGCGCGCGTGAAGGCTAGTCCCATCCAGTAGTGAATGAGCCCGAAGCCGGGAATGAGCGGCAGCGCGTCCTGGAACTTGCGAAGCGCCTCGTCGAAGCGCTCTCGCCAGTACGGGAACCACGCAGCGAACGCGATGGCCACGTTCGAGAGCGGGTCCAAGGTCCGGGCTGCGTAGGCCTCCGCATAAGCTTCCTCGTCGCGACCGAGAAGCGTCAGCGTGTTCGCGAACCACAGATGCGCTTGTGCATACTTCGGGTTGAGATCGATCGACCGGCGGAACAAGCGCTCGGATTCCTCGAAGTTCCAATCGTGCCAGAGCGCCGCGTAGGCGAGCGACGTGAACGCTTCCGCGCTGGAATGATTGATCTCGAGCGCGCGGCGCGCCGCGGCCTGGGCGCGCGGAAACGCTTCGCGCGGGGGGAGCACCGTCATGAAGCCCATCAAATTGTAGGCATCGGCGACGCCGATGTGCGCCAGCACGAGTGACGGATCGAGGCGCACGGCCTCGTCGAGGCTCGCGAGGCCCTTGCGGAGATCCATCTCCGTTCGCAGCTCGATGAAATAGCGGCCCTTGAGGTAGGCCTCGTAGGCTTCGGGGTTCACCGCACGAACGTCCCGCAGGCGCGTTTCCTCCTGCGGCGTCACGCTGACCTGAATCTCGTCGACGATCGCGGCGGCGACTTCGCCCTGCAGTGCGAGCAAGTCCTTCAAGTCGCGCTCGTACGACTTGGCCCACAAGTGGCGCTCGGTCGTGGCATCGATGAGCTGTGCGGTGATGCGCACACGTTCGCCGGCCCGTCGCACCGAGCCCTCGACGATGGCGTCGACGTTGAGCTCGCGCGCGATTTCGGGGATCGCGCGGCGCTGGCCCTTGTAACGCATCACCGACGTGCGCGAGATGATGCGCAACGCGCGCACCTGCGCCAGACACGCGATGAGCTCCTCGGTCATGCCGTCCGAGAAGTAATCTTGCGCTGGGTCGCCGGAAAGGTTCTCGAGCGGGAGCACCGCGATCGACGTGACGCGGCGCGCAGGCGCCATGATCGAGGTCCCGCTCGAGTCGCCGCCATCAGGAGCGGCAAGCCGGCGCAGCTCCCCGAGGATTTCGCCTGCGGTCTGATAGCGCCGCGAGCGCTCGCGTTCCATCGCGCGCAGGATGACTGCCTCGGCGCGCGCCGAGAGCGACGGTTCGTGCGCGCGCGGCGGCGCGAGCTGTCCGTGCAGCACTTCGTTCGCCAACGCGGTGGCGATCGCGGCGCGGAACGGTCGCTGCGCGGTGGTCATCTCGTAGAGCACGACTCCGAGCGCATAGACATCGGCGCGGGCGTCGATCGGTTCGCCGAGGAGCTGCTCCGGCGACATGTACGCGAGCGTTCCGGCCGTCGTGCCCACGTGCGACAGGTCCATGCTCCCCGTGTCGTCGCCGGCGGTCGGCGCGAGCTTCGCGAGTCCGAAGTCGAGCACCTTTACTCGCCCCTTGGGCGTGACCATGATGTTGCGTGGCTTGAGGTCGCGGTGCAGGACACCGCGATCGTGGGCCTCGGCCAGGGCTTCGGCGACCTGTGCGCCGAGTTCTGCCGCTTCGCGCTCGGGTACGCGGCCACGGGCCACTCGGGCCGCGAGTGTTTCTCCCGGCACGAACTCCAGCACCAAATAGTCGACGCCGTTTTCTTCGCCGAGATCGAGCACCATTTCGATGTGCGGATGATTGAGGCGCGACAGAGCGAGCGCCTCACGCCGGAACCGTTCGCGTGCTTCGCGATCACCACGCGCGGAGACCGGCAGAACTTTGATCGCCACTTCGCGATCCAGCCGCGTGTCGCGGGCGCGATACACCTCGCCCATGCCGCCCGCGCCCAAAGGCGAAACGATCTCGTAGGGGCCGAGCTTCGTTCCCGGATCCAGGGTCAATGCTTTTCCTCGAGCGCCGGCGCTCTGCGGTGTTTCGTCGCTTGCTCGAACGCGTAGGCGAATCCTATCAGCCACTGCTCGGACCATGCATCACCGAAGAACTGCAGTCCCACGGGAAGCCCGTCGTGCACGGTGCCCATCGGGACTGTGATCGCCGGAAAGCCGGTTCCGGGTGCCAAGTCCTGACTGTTGTCACCGGCCGGCGTATTGAGATCGCCGATGAGGCGGGGTGGGTTGCTCCACGTGGGATAGACCATCGCGTCCAACCTCTGCGTTGCCAGCACGCGGCGCACGGCCGCACGCAATCGGTCGGCATTCGCGTGCGCGCGGACACAGGTCGAATCCTCGTCCGGTGACTTCCGGAACGGCCGGAAGTACTCCAAGTCCGCTCGGATGGATGGATGCGTGCGCTCTGACGCCACGATTTCGTCGAAACTCTTGACCGGGGCATCGGGGCCCAGGCTCGCGAGATAATGGTCGATGTCCCACGGAAAGCGCGGGCACCACAGACCACTTTCCCGCAGGCTATCCATTTCGGCGATCGCGACCGAATCGACGATCGTCGCACCGGCGCGGAGCATGGCACCCAGAGCCTCCTCGAAGCGCGCGAGAACCTCGGCATCCGCGCCGTCGCGATTCGACCACTGGCGCATCACTCCGATGCGCGCACCGCGGAGTAAGCCGGCATCGAGGTAGTTGGCATAGTGGGGAATCGCGCGACTGCAGCACACCTCGGTCGCGGGATCCGCCGAGTCGTATCCGACGATCACCTGGAAAACCACAACGGCATCGGCGACGCTGCGTGCCATGGGACCGCCGATATCCTTGTCGAGATAGAGCGGCACGATGCCGTCACGGCTGGTGAGCCCCATGGTCGATCGAATACCGACGAGAGCCTGGTGTGAAGAGGGTCCACGGATGGAATTGCCCGTATCCGTTCCGAGGCCGACCGCGCCGAAGCTCGCCGCCACCGCAGCCGCCGTTCCGCCGCTCGAGCCTGCCGTCACCCGATTGGTCGCATAGGGATTCCGCGTGTAGCCGGGCAGCATGGAGCCGACGGTTTCGTACGGCGAGAACGCGAACTCGGCCATGTTGGACTTGGCGAGAATGATGGCCCCGGCCTCGCGCAGGCGGCGCACTTGAGTCGCATCGTCCGGCGGCATCGACCCCGCAAGCGACAGCGATCCCGCCGTCGTCGGCATGTCGTGGGTATCGTAGTTGTCCTTGATGATCATCGGGATGCCGTGCAACGGGCCGACGAAACCGCTGGCCGCGAAGCGGCGATCGAGTTCCCTGGCCTGCTCGAGCGCGCGCGGGTTGATCGTGATGATTGCGTTGAGCGCGGGCCCCTGCTTGTCATAGGCGGCGATGCGGTCCAGGTATCGTTGCACCAGCTCGGCCGCCGTCAGGGTGCCGGCCAGCATCGCGGCATGGATCTCGGCGATCGAGGCCTCGACCACATCGAATGCCGATGCGGATCGTGGCGACAGGCCCGCGCTGAGACAGGCGACGACGAGGATCACCATAGCCCAATAGCTTTTCCTCATCGGTCGCCGCCGCTCCAATTCTCGCCAGCGCGGACCCAGTGAACCATGCACGAGGGTCTACTTCTTCGGCATCCGCTCTGCCCAGTTCGCGATGAGCGTGAGAGGCTTGTTGGCGTCGGTGTCGGCTGGGCGCAGGCCGACGATGCGCTGGCCGTCGGGTGTGATGTCGAAGCTCGCGATGGCATGGCGGAACAGCTCGCGCGGCGCGGAGAAGCGCGGCACGTCGCCGGGCTCGACCGCGACCACCATCACCCGATCGGGCCGCGAGAAAAAGAAGAGCTCGCGGCCGTCGGCACGCCAGCGCGGGAGATACCCGCCCTCGCTCGAGATCTGCCACGTGCCGCGCCCGCCGCCGAGCGCCTGAACGTAGACCTCCCAACGCCCCGACTGCTCAGAAGCGTAGGCGAGCATGCGGTCGTCTGGCGAGAGCGCCGGAACCTCATCGAGGAACGGCGTGGCCACGAGAGGTGTCATTTGTTTGGTTGTGATCTCGAAACGGAAGATGTCGATGCCCGTCTCGGCCCCGTGGAGGCCGACGATGAGCCACGTGCCGTCGCCCGAGACGGCCAGGGGCCAGATCCCATTCGGAGTCGTCCCGATCTCTTCGGCCGAGCCGGTACCGTCGGACGATCGCCGGAAGATCGTGCCGTCGTTGCGGTGATCGTTGTTGTAGTAGAGGAAGCGATCGTCCCGCGTCCAGACCGGGTAGAGCTCCGACCCCTCCACGAAGGTCAGCCGGCTCACCACGCCGCGAACGAGATCATGGACCCAAAGATCCGTCGCCCCCTGTCCTGGGCTGTTCGCCGAGTAGGCGAGACGCGTTCCATCGTGTGACAGGGCGAAATCTAAGATCAGCTCGCGATCGCGGATGACCTGTGCGCCGATGCCATCCCGATCGAGCCAGACGAGAGAGGAGAAGGTGCCCCGGGCGCCACCGCGGTAGACGAGCGTTCCTTCGTTCGAGACGCTGGCGAGCGCTTGCTCGTTCGGCGTGAAGGCGACAGACGAGGCGATCGGCGCCGGATCGCCGACAATTGTCAAGCTCGCGGGGTTGAACCGCACAGCGAGAAGCGTGCCGTCGCGCCAGAAGAGGATGTGTCCCTTGGGCGAGAAGAGCGGCGAGGAATTCGCGGTGAGCAGTCGGGTCCGTTTCCCGCTCGCAAGCTCGAGCACTTCGATCGTGCTCGCGTCGTCGGGGGCTCCGCTCTCCGCGGTCTGAGAGAGGAAGAGGATCGTCTTGCCGCCGGGAAGGAAGACCGGGAAGCGATGGCTCTTCTCATTGCGCGCAAGATCGAGTGTCGTGAGCGGCTGCGGCTCGCCGCCTGCCGCGGACACGATCGAGAGTCCGATCCGAAACGAAGGGGAGAGGACGATCCGACCGTCCGGTCCCCAGGCACCGCCGCGCGGCCATGGCGCGTCGCAGATCACCTGTGCGGGCCCGCCCTGGGGATCGAGCCGCTTGAGCTTTCCCTCGGCGAAGAACCCAAGGTGCGCGCCGTCAGGAGACCAGAAGGGCATCCCTCCACCGTCTGTCGCCGCCAGCTGTTCGGCGTTGCCGCGATCGAGCGCACGTAACCATAGAGAACGTGCACCGCTCTTCCGATCGAAGGCTTCGAAGACGATCTGCCTTCCATCGGGCGACAACGCGAAGGTGTCGCCGAACTCATGGCCGTCGGGTGCACTGAGCGCCGCGTGCAGAACCTTCGCGGGCGCGAAGCGGCGGCTTGCGCCGAGCCACGCGGCGAAGATCAGTGCACCGAGAAGGCCGACCACGGCCACGATCCACGCGAGTTTCGAACGCGACGTGGATCTTGGAGTCGCGGGTGCCGAACTCGAGGGCTCGTCACGATGCGGATCGGCCATTACTTCTTCGATCACGATCCGCGCATCGCCGATCGCCTGCAGCCGCTCGCGCGGTTTCTTGCGCAGGCATCGGCGCAGGAGATTCACGATCCGTCCGGGAGTTCCGGCGGGAAGCGCCGTGAAGTCTGGAGTGTCCTTGAGCACCGACGCGAGCACGTCCGAGACCGTCTCCCCCTCGAACATCCGCCGGCCGGTCAGCAGTTCGTAGAACACCACGCCGAACGACCAGATGTCGGCGCGGCGGTCGACCGCGACTCCCGCCGCCTGCTCCGGGCTCATGTACGCGGCCGTGCCGAGGATCACCCCCTTCTCTGTCGCGGGGTACGTAAGTGTTGGTGATTTCGCGGAGGCCGAAGAGCTCGCAGGACCGCTCGGATCCATCGCTTTCGCGAGGCCAAAATCGAGGACCTTGACCTTTCCCTCCGGCGTCAGCTTCACGTTCGACGGCTTGAGATCGCGATGCACGATCCCTTTCTCGTGCGCTTCCTCGAGAGCTTCGGCGATCTGCCGGGCGATGGAGAGACTCTCTTCCAACGCGACCGCGCCAGCTTCGAGGCGCTCCGCCAAGGTCGGCCCCTCGACCAACTCCATCACGAGCGCACGCACGCCGTCGCTGTCTTCGAAGCCGAAGATGGAAGCGATGTTCGGATGATGCAGCTGGGCCAGGACCTTCGCTTCGCGTTCGAAGCGCGCGAGGCGTTCAGGGTCTTGCGTGAACGCTTCGGGCAGAACCTTGATCGCGACCTGCCGGTCGAGCTTGGTGTCGGTGGCGCGATATACCTCGCCCATGCCGCCCGCGCCGAGCTTGGCGGTGATCGCGTAAAGGCCGAGCCGGGTGCCGATCATCGCGCGCTCCATCCTTATTTCTTCGGCATCCGGTTCGCCCAGTTCGCGATGAGCGTGAGAGGCTTGTTGGCGTCGGTGTCGGCGGGGCGAAGGCCGACGATGCGTTGGCCGTCGGGCGTGACGTCGAAGCTCGCGATGGCAATGCGGAACAGCTCGCGCGGCGCCGAGAAGCGCGGCACGTCGCCGGGCTCGACCGTGACGACCATCACCCGATCGGGCCGCGAGAAGAAGAAGAGCTCGCGGCCGTCGGCGCGCCAGCGCGGGAGATACCCGCCCTCGCTCGAGATCTGCCACGTGCCGCGCCCGCCGCCGAGCGCCTGGACGTAGACCTCCCAGCGCCCCGACTGCTCCGAAGCGTAGGCGAGCAGGCGGTCGTCCGGCGAGAGTGCCGGAACCTCATCGAGGAACGGCGTGGCCACGAGAGGTGTCATTTGTTTGGTTGTGATCTCGAAACGGAAGATGTCGATGCCCGTCTCAGCCCCGTGGAGGCCGACGATGAGCCACGTGCCGTCGCCCGAGACGGCGAGCGGCCAGATCCCACTCGGAGTCGTCCCGATCTCCTCGGCCGACCCCGTCCCATCGAAAGATCGCCGGAAGATCGTGCCGTCGTTGCGGTGATCGTTGCTGTAGTAGAGGAAGCGATCGTCCCGCGTCCACACCGCGTAGCGCTCTGCCCCCTCCTCGAAGGTCAGCCGGCTTGCCGCGCCGCGAACGAGATCATGGACCCAAAGATCCGTCGCCCCCTGCCCCGGGCTGATCACCGCATAGGCGAGACGCGTTCCATCGTGTGATAGGGCGAATTCTCGGATCAGCTCGCGATCGCGGATGACCTGTGTGCCGATGCCGCCCCGATCGAGCCAGACTAAGGATGAGAAGGTGCCCCGGGTGCCTTCGCGGAAGACGAGCGTGCCATCGTTCGAGACGCTGGCGAGCACATGCTCGTTCTGCGTGAATGCGACAGGCGAGGCGATCGGCGCCGGATCGCCGACGATTGTCGAGCTCGCGGGGTCGAACCGCACGGCGAGAAGTGTGCCGTCGCGCCAGAAGAGGATGTGTCCCTTGGGCGAGAAGAGCGGCGAGGAGTTCGCGGTAAACAGGCGGGTGCGTTTTCCGCTCGCAAGATCGAGCACTTCGATCGTGCTCGCGTCATCGGGGGCTCCGCTCTCCGCGGTTTGGGAGAGGAAGAGGATCGTCTTGCCGCCGGGAAGGGAGACAGGGAAGCGGTGGCTCTTTTCTTTGCGCGCGAGGTCGAGCGTCGTGAGTGGCTGCGGCGCGCCGCCTGCCGCGGACACGATCGAGAGCCCGATCCGAAACGAAGGCGAGAAGACGATCCGGCCGTCTGGTCCCCAGGCACCGCCGCGCGGTGACGGCGCGTCGCAGATCACCTGCGCGGGCCCACCCTGGGGATCGAGCCGCTTAAGCTTTCCCTCGGCGAAGAACCCCAGTTGCGTTCCGTCGGGTGACCAAAAGGGCATCTCTCCACCGTCTGTCGCCGCGAGCTGTTCGGCTTGGCCGCGATCGAGCGCACGTAACCATAGAGAACGTGCACCGCTCTTGCGATCGAAGGCTTCGAAGACGATCCGGTCTCCATCGGGCGACAACGCGAAGGTGTCGCCGAACTCATTGCCGGTGGGTGCGACGAGCGCAGCGTGAAGAACTCTCGAGGGTGCAACGCCGCGGTTGGCCCTGAGCCACAGCGTGGCGAAGATCACTGCACCGAGAAGACCGGCCGCTGCCACGATCCACGCGAGCCTCGAACGCGGCACCGCAATTGGTGAAGCGGTCGCCGGACCCACAGGCTCGTCGCGATGCGGATCAGCCAGCACTTCTTCGATCACGATCCGCGCATCGCCAATCGCCTGCAGCCGCTCGCGCGGTTTCTTGCGCAGGCAGCGGCGCAAGAGATTCACGATCCGTTCGGGAATCCCGGCCGGGAGCAGCGTGAAGTCGGGAGCGTCCTTGAGCACCGACGCGAGCACGTGCGAGACCGTCTCCCCCTCGAACATCCTCCGGCCGGTCAGCAGCTCGTAGAAGACCACGCCGAACGACCAGATGTCGGCGCGGCGGTCGGCCGTCGCTCCCGCAGCCTGCTCCGGGCTCATGTACGCGGCCGTGCCGAGGATCATCCCCATCTGCGTTGCGGCGTGCGTGAGTGTCGGTGACTTCGCCAGCATCGTGGCCGAGGAGCTCGCAGGACCGCCCGGATCCAGCGCCTTCGCCAGTCCAAAATCGAGAACCTTGACTTTTCCCTCCAGCGTCAGCTTCACGTTCGACGGCTTGAGATCGCGATGCACGATCCCTTTCTCGTGCGCTTCTTCGAGAGCTTCGGCGATCTGCCGGGCGATCGTGAGACTCTCTTCCAATCCGACCGCGCCAGCTTCGAGGCGCTCCGCCAAGGTCGGCCCCTCGACCAGCTCCATCACCAGCGCGCGCACGCCGTCGCTGTCTTCGAAGCCGAAGATGGAAGCGATGTTCGGATGATGCAGCTGGGCCAGGACCTTCGCTTCGCGTTCGAAGCGCGCGAGGCGTTCGGGGTCTTGCGTGAACGCTTCCGGCAAAACCTTGATCGCGACCTGCCGGTCGAGCTTGGTATCGGTGGCGCGATACACCTCGCCCATGCCGCCCTCGCCGAGCTTGGCGGTGATCGCGTAAGGGCCGATGCGGGTGCCGATCACGGCTGTGCTTCCTGTGTCGATGTTCTGTTCAAACCAGGAACACTTGGGTGCGATTCGAGCACGTAGGGCCGTGCGAGCATGAGGATCAATTCGTCTCCTCCAAGAGCGCGGTCCAATTCAAGAGCACCGTCGCGGCATGGTTCGACTGTCCCTCGCGCGGGACGGCGAGGAGAAAGCGATCGAGACCGGGTGCGGCGCACATTTCGGCCGTTCCGGGCGGCAGCCGGAACAGCGGCCGCGGTGTGCCGAACTCGAGCGTTTCGCCCGGCCGCACCTCGACGGACAGCATCGTGCGGCCGTCGGCGGCGAAATAGAGCAGCTCGCGGCCGTCCCGGCTCCAGAGCGGCCGACCGACCCGGTGCTCCATGGTCGCTCCAGCGTGCGCCCCGGCCGGCGAGACGCGCGTCTGTTTCTCGAGCGACGGGAATGCGCGCACGTAGAGCTCGAGCCTTCCCGTCTCGTCGGTGAGATATGCCATCCAGCGCCCATCGGGCGAGAGCGTTCCTTGCAACTCGTTGAAGCGCGTGGCGAGCAGCGGGCGCGATGCCGCCGGGTCACCCAGCGTGACCAGCATGATGTCCTGCTGCGTGTCCGTGCCCTGCGCGCGGTAAATGATCCCACGCCCATCGGGCATCCACTCGACCGGCGTATTGTATAGATTCGGCAGCTCGAGCAGGAGACTCTCGGATCCAGGTGCGTCGGCGCGCATCGTCCACAGCGCCTGACGGCCTTTCGTCGGGCGCGTGAATGCGATCTGACGGCCATCGGGTGACCAGATCGGGCCGTAGCCTTCGCCCTCGAACGTCATGCGCTGCATGGTTTCCCGTGTGAGATCAAGAGCCCAGATCGAGGTCGGATCCCCTGAGCTCGAGGAATACTCCCACGCGGCGCGCCGGCCATCCGGGGAGATTTGTCCGCGCGCGAAGAGACCCGCAGGCACGGCGAGGTCTTGGAGTGCGCGACCGCTGCGATCGACTTGGATCAAGCGCAGGAGCTGGTCCTCGATGGCAAGCTGAACGACGATCCCATTCACGGAGGCGGAGACAATAGGTGCGCCGCCGGAGTAGGGATCGAACAATCTCAGGCCCGGCACGGGGCGCTCGTGGCCCGAGACCTGCAGCGATTTCGCATCGAAGCGCTGGGCGCGCACGGCTCCCTGATTGCCGAAGAGCAAATAACCGGGAGCGGCGTAAACCGCACCCGAAACGGCTCGCGTCACCGGCTTGCCCGGTGCTCCGGCCAACGACCCGACCGCGATGGAGTGCAGGTTCTCCTTCGGTGGCAGAACGGTGTAGAGGAAGTGCTCCCCGTCGGGAAGAAAGCAGGGGAATCGGTGCCCGGACTCACCGGCGGCTGTGTCCACCACAGTGGTGGCCGAGAGCTCGCCACCACCCACGGAGATCTTCATCAGCGGCCCGAGCGACCGTGGCTGGATGACGATGAAACCATTTCCCCACGCCCCCCCGCGCGGGAGCGGCGCGTCACACAGCGTCTCCAGCGCGCTGCTCGTGACATTCACCGTGAGGAGCTTGCCCCCGGCGAAGAAGCCGAGGCTGCGGCTGTCCGGCGACCAGAACGGCAGGTCCGCTCCATCAGTACCAGGAAGCTTGCGCGCAGGGTCGCGCGCGAGATCGCGCACCAGGAGGCTCCTCGTGCCGAGACTGTCGCTGCCGACGAACGCCACCATGCGCCCGTCCGGCGAGATCACGAAGCCCAGCGACCATTTTTCCAGCGTGATGCCCGCGGGTGCGGTGATCGCAAGCGTGGCGGGCAGTGGCGCCGGTGAACGCGTCATGAGCCTCGTTGCCAAGACGCCCGCCAGCGCAGCGACGAAGACGAGTGCGACCAGAGCGAACGGTGATCTCTTGCGCGTCGCCACGAACGCGGGCTCCGCGCCGCGCGCGCCCGCATCCGTCAGCAACAGCCGCACGTCGCCGGCATCACGCAGGCGCTCGCGCGCGTCCTTGCGCAGACAACCCTCGAGCAGTTCACGCACGCGCGGTGGCGTGCCGGTGGGCAGTGCGTTCCAGTCAGGCTCGCTCTTGAGAATGGCGGCCAGCGTCTCCGACACGTCCTCGCCCGGGAAGGCATGTTTGCCGGTCAGCAGCTCGTACAAGAGGCAGCCCCACGCCCACATGTCGGCGCGTTTGTCCGTTGCACGGCCCTTCGCTTGCTCGGGGCTCATGTACGCCGCCGTGCCGAGAATCATTCCCTGCATCGTGCCCAGGCTGGTCATCGTCGGAGATTGTGTCAGGTCGGGGGATGCGCTCGTGCTCGCCGGCCCGCGTGCGAGCCCGAAGTCGAGCACCTTCACCACACCATCGGGGCGCACCATCACGTTCCCGGGCTTGAGATCGCGGTGGATCACGCCGGCTTCGTGCGCCGCCTCGAGCGCCGTCGCGACCTGAGCCGCGATTTCGATCGCTTCTCGGATCGGCAGTCTGCCGCGCTTCAGTCGCTCGGCCAACGTCTCGCCTTCGATCAGCTCGAGCGCGAGACAGAGCCTCCCGTCCATGTGCTCGATGCCATAGAGCACTGCGATGCCCGGGTGATTGAGCGAGGCCAGCAGCTTGCCCTCGCGCTCGAAGCGCGCGACACGTTCGGGATCGCGCTCGAAGCCCGCGGGCAACGCCTTGATGGCGACGTCGCGATCAAGCCGCGTGTCGCGGGCGCGATACACCTCGCCCATCCCGCCGGCGCCGAGCCTGGCAGTGATCGTGTACGGGCCGATGCGGGTGCCGGGTGCGAGGGTCAACTATGCTTCCATTTCATCGCATGCCCTCGACCGTGTAGAGGATGCCGAGACGGTCGACGCGAGTGCGCGGTCCGCTCAAGATGAACTCTAACACGCCATCCGTGCAGCACGCCGCCAGTTCCGTGGTGCCGGGCCGGACCGTGGCGGTCAGAAGCGTCACTGAGGCGATTCTTGTGAACCTGCGATGCTGGGTCGCAACAGACACCGGCAATGCCCCAACGCACGACACGATCTTGCCGCTCGTCGCACCTCCGTGCTTCGCGTCTTGGGGAAAAATCAGAAGCTCCCTGGGGCAGACCGCGCAGATGGCTCGAAGTGGTCGTTGCATCGAGGACGATTGTCCCTCATTGGCCACGATTGCGCGGCATTAGGCTTGCAGAATCTCAGACGGCCTCTTTCTGCCGTGCGCATCCGGGCACGGGCAGTCGCGATTGTTCTCGGCAACATCCAACAAGGGTAGAGATGCCGCCATCACGCCGGCGCTCTTCGCCATCCGATGCGCCCCTCGAAGAGGAGCCACAATCAACGCGGACTCCATGAGCTCGTTCCGTCACGCTGGTCTGCGTACCAGAGTCCGGATCCGAGGGTTGAGTATCGCTCTTCCTGCGCTCCTGCTCTGGGCCGTCGTGGTTCCGAGTCGCGCCCAAGCTGCCCCCCAACTCGGGGTGGCGAAAGCAGTCGTTGCAGGTCCCACCAACAACGGCGACGGCACGTATTCGCTCACCTATCGAATCTACTTGGAAAACAGTGGCAGCGAGTCGCTCTTGGGTGTGCAGCTGACGGAGGATCTCGAGGCAGCATTCACTGCGGCGACGAGCGTCGGCGTGCTCTCTGCAAGCAGCCCGAACCTCACTGTGAACCCCGGCTTCGATGGATCGAATGATCCGAGTGTGCTCGCAGGAAGCGACAGCCTCGAAGTCGGAGGCAGCGGTGTCGTCGATGTCACCGTGACGGTGACCCCCGGTGCGAATCTCGGGCCCTACGACAACAGCGCCACGGGAAGTGCGACGAGCAGTGGGGGATCGGTGCTTTCCGATGCGTCGACGTCGGGCTCGAACCCGGACGCGAACGGCAATGGCGATCCAGCGGATGACAACACGCCGACCCCTGTGAGCTTCAGCGAAACTCCAGAGCTTGGCGTGGCAAAGGCTGTCGTCTCTGGACCCACGAACAACGGTAACGGGACCTACAGCCTCACGTACCGGGTTCGCGCCGAGAACAGTGGCGACGTGCCGATTCACAGCGTCCAAGTGACGGACAATTTGGCTGCCGCCTTCGCCGGTGCGACGGGCTTCAACGTCGTCGCGGTGACTGCCAGTGGTCTTGCGTCAAACCCCCTCTACAACGGCACAACGAACACGAACTTGCTGACGGGTGCGAACACGCTTGCAACTGGTGCAAGCGGCAGCGTCGACATTCAGGTGAATGTCACTCCCGGCGCGAATCTCGGTCCCTACGGCAATGGCGCCACGGGAAGTGCAACGAGCGCTGGGGGCGCGGCACTTTCCGATGCGTCGACCCCGGGCTCGAACCCGGACGCGAACGGCAACGGCGACCCGGCAGACGACAGCGCGCCGACGAGTGTGAGTTTCAGCGAAGCTCCAGAGCTTGGCGTGGCGAAGGCTGTCGTCACGGGCCCCACCAACAACGGCAATGGAACGTACTCGCTCACCTACAGGATCCGGATCGAGAACAGCGGTGACGTGCCCGTTCACAGCGTGCAGGTGACGGACAATCTGACCGCCACCTTCGCCGGCGCCACCGGCTTCAACGTCGTCGCGGTGACCGGCGGTGGGCTCAGCGCGAACAGTCTTTTCAACGGCACGACGAATACGAACCTGCTGACGGGTGCGAACACGCTCGCGACGGGTGCAAGCGGCAGCGTCGACCTCCAGGTGACTGTCACACCGGGGGCGAATCTGGGTCCCCATGGCAACAGTGCAGCGGGAAGTGCAACGAGCGCAGGCGGTGCGGCACTTTCCGATGTGTCGACTGCGGGCTCGAACCCGGATACGAACGGCAACGGCAACCCGACGGACGACAGCGCCCCGACCAACGTGACATTCAGTGAATCTCCTGAGATCGGCGTGGCCAAGCGCATCATTGCTGGGCCCACGAACAACGGCGACGGGACCTACAGCCTGACCTACCGGCTTCGCGTCGAGAACAGTGGCGACGTTCCGGTCCACAGCGTCCAGATCATGGACGACTTGACTGCCACGTTCTCCGGCGCGACGGGTTTCACCGTCGACGCGGTGACCGGGAATGGCCTGGCGCCAAACCCACTCTTCAACGGGACAACGGATACGAGCCTGTTGACGGGTGCGAACACGCTCGCGACGGGTGCGAGCGGCAGAGTCGACCTTCAGGTGACCGTCACCCCGGGTGCGAATCTCGGGCCCTACGGCAATAGCGCAACAGGAGGTGCAACGAGCGCAGGCGGTGCGGCTCTCTCCGATGTGTCGGCGGTGGGTTTGTTTCCGGATGCGAATGGCAACGGCGATCCGACCGACGACAGCACGCCGACCAGCGTCAGCTTCAGCGAGGCCCCTGAGCTCGGCGTGGCCAAGAGTGTCGTCGCTGGCCCCACCAACAACGGCAACGGGACGTACTCGCTCACCTACCGAATCGTGGTCGCGAACAGCGGCGACGTGCCTGTTCACAGTGTGCAGTTGACCGACAACCTGACCATCACCTTCACCGGTGCCACGGGGTTCAGTGTCAACACCGTAACTGGCAGTGGCCTGACGCCAAACCCGCTCTACAACGGCACGACGAATGCGAGCCTGTTGACGGGTACAAATACGCTCGCGACGGGTGCGAGCGGCAGCGTCGATCTTCAGGTAACGGTGACTCCCGGAGCCAATCTGGGTCCCTACGGCAACAATGTCACGGGAAGCGCAACGAGCGCTGGCGATGCAGCGCTCTCCGACGTGTCGACCTCGGGCTCGAACCCGGACACGAATGGCAACGGTAATCCGGCGGACGATAGTGCGCCGACCAGTGTGACCTTCAGCGAGGCACCGCGGATCGGCGTGGCGAAGGCGGTCGTTTCCGGCCCCACCAACAACGGCAATGGGACGTACTCGCTCACCTACAGGGTCATGGTGGTGAACAGCGGTGATGCGCCGATCACCGGTGTTCAGGTGACGGACAACCTGGTCACCACCTTTGCCGGCGCCACGGGTTTCAGCGTCAGCGCGGTGACCGGCAGCGGTCTCGCGACAAACTCATTCTACAACGGTACGACGAATACGAACCTGTTGACGGGTGCGAACGCGCTCGCGACGGGTACGAGCGGTACCGTCGACCTTCAGGTGACGGTCACCCCCGGTGCGAATCTGGGTCCCTACGGCAACAATGCCACGGGAAGCGCAACGAGCGCTGGCGGCGCAGCGCTTTCGGATGTGTCGACTGCAGGCTCGAACCCGGATACGAACGGCAACGGCAATCCGGCGGACGACAGTGCGCCGACGATTGTGACCTTCAGCGAGTCTCCCGAGGCCGGTGTTGCCAAGGCGATCGTCACGGGCCCCACCAACAACGGCAATGGCACCTACTCGCTCACCTATCGGGTCCGGCTCGAGAACAGCGGTGACGTGCCGATCAACAGCGTCCAGGTGACGGACAATTTAGCTGCCACCTTCGCCGGCGCCACGGGTTTCAGCGTCAACACGGTGACCGGCACGGGGCTCACCGCCAACACTCTCTACAACGGCACGACGAATACGAACTTGCTGACGGGTACGAACACGCTCGCGACTGGCGCCAGCGGCACCATCGACCTTCAGGTGACTGTGACTCCAGGTGCGAAGCTCGGCCCGTACGGCAACAATGCAACGGGAAGCGCAACGAGCGCCGGTGGCGCCGCACTGTCGGATGTGTCCGCGGCGGGATCGAATCCGGATACGAACGGCAACGGCAATCCGTCGGATGACAGCGCGCCGACCAGCGTGACCTTCAGCGAAGCGCCGCGGATTGGCGTGGCGAAGGCGGTCGTCTCCGGGCCGACCAACAATGGCAATGGGACGTACTCGCTCACCTACAGGATCCTGGTGGCGAACAGTGGCGACGTGCCCATTCACAGCGTGCAGTTGACGGACAACCTGACCGCCACCTTCGCCGGCGCCACGGGCTTCAGCGTCAATACGCTGACAAGTAGTGGCCTTGCGCCAAACCCAGGCTACAACGGCACGACGAATACGAATCTGTTGACGGGTGCAAACACACTTGCGACAGGTGCAAGCGGCACCGTCGACCTTCAAGTAACCGTCACCCCCGGCGCGAATCTCGGGCCCTACGGCAACAGTGCCACGGGAGGTGCAACGAGCGCTGGAGGTGCGGCGCTCTTCGATGCATCGACAGCGGGCTCGAACCCGGATACGAACGGCAACGGCAATCCGGCGGACGATAGTACGCAGACCAGTGTGAGCTTCATCGAGTCGCCACGGATTGGCGTGGCGAAGGCTGTCGTCTCTGGGCCCACCAACAACGGCGATGGGACGTACTCGCTCACCTACAGGATCCTGGTCGCGAACAGCGGCGATGTGCCCGTTCACAGCGTGCAGTTGACGGACAACCTGACCGCCACCTTCGCCGGCGCCACGGGCTTCAGCGTCAACACGGTGACCGGCAGTGGCCTGACGCCAAATCCCCTCTACAACGGCACGACGAATACGGGCCTGTTGACGGGTACGAACACGCTCGCGACTGGCGCCAACGCCACCGTCGACCTTCAGGTGACTGTTACCCCAGGTGCGAAGCTTGGCCCCTACGGCAACAGTGCAACGGGAAGTGCAACAAGCGCCGGTGGCGCAGCGCTGTCGGATGCGTCAGCGGCGGGATCGAACCCGGATGCGAACGGCAACGGCAATCCGGCGGACGACAGTGCGCCGACCAGTGTGAACTTCAGCGAGTCGCCACGGATTGGCGTGGCGAAGGCCGTCGTCTCCGGCCCCACCAACAACGGCGATGGGACGTACACGCTCACCTACAGGATCCTGGTCGCGAACAGCGGCGATGTGCCCGTTCACAGCGTGCAGCTGACGGACAACCTGACCACCACCTTCGCCGGCGCCACGGTCTTCAGCGTCAACACGGTGACCGGCAGTGGCCTTGTGCCAAATCCCCTCTACAACGGCACGACGAATACGGGCCTGTTGACGGGTACGAACACGCTCGCGACTGGCGCCAGCGGCACCGTGGATCTCCAGGTAACGATCACCCCCGGGGCGAATCTCGGTCCCTTCGGCAACAGTGCCATCGGAAGTGCCACGAGCGCAGGCGGTGCGGCGCTTTCCGACGCGTCAGCGGCAGGTTCGAACCCGGATACGAACGGCAACGGCAATCCGGCGGACGACAGCCTACCGACGAGCGTGAGCTTCAGCGAGTCACCGCGGATTGGCGTGGCAAAGGCGGCCGTCTCTGACCCGACCAACAACGGTGATGGATCGTACTTGGTCACCTACAGGATCCTGGTCGCGAACAGCGGCGACGTGCCGATCCACAGTGTTCAGGTCACGGACAACCTGGCCGCGACGTTCGCCGGTGCGACCAATTTCAGTGTCAACGGGGTGACCGGCAGTGGTCTTTCGCCAAACCCCCTCTACAACGGCACGACGGATACGAATTTACTGGCGGGCACGAACTCGCTCGCGACTGGCGTAATTGGCACCGTCGATTTCCAGGTGACTGTCACTCCCGGTGCGAATCTGGGGCTCTACGACAACAGTGCTATGGGAAGTGCGACGAGCAGCGGGGGATCTGGAATGGCCGATGTGTCGACCTCTGGCTCGAACCCGGATACAAACGGCAATGGCGATCCGGCGGACGACAGTGCGCCGACGAGTGTGAGCTTCAGCGAGTCGCCGTGGATTGGCGTTGCAAAGGCCGTTGTCTCTGGACCGACCAACAACGGCAATGGGACGTACACGCTCACCTACAGGATTCTGGTCGCGAACAGCGGTGACGTGCCGATCCACAGTGTTCAGGTAACGGACAACCTGGCCGCCACCTTCGCCGGTGCCACAGGCTTCAGCGTCGACGCCGTGACCGGTAGTGGGCTCACCGCGAACACTCTCTACAACGGTAGGACGAATACGAGCTTGCTGACGGGTGCAAATTCGCTCGCGACCGGCGCCAGCGGCACTGTCGACCTTCAGGTGACGGTCACCCCCGGAGCGAATTTGGGTCCCTACGGCAACAGTGCTACGGGAAGTGCGATGAGCAGCGGGGGATCGGGGCTCTCCGATGTGTCGACCTCGGGCTCGAACCCGGATGCAAACGGCAACAGCGATCCGGCGGACGACAGTACGCCGACCAGCGTGAACTTCAGCGAGTCGCCGCGGATTGGCGTGGCAAAGGCCATTGTCTCTGGGCCGACCAACAACGGGAATGGGACGTACTCGCTCACCTACAGGATCTTGGTCGCGAACAGCGGCGACGTGCCGATCCACAGTGTTCAGACAACGGACAACTTGGCCGCCACCTTCGCCGGCGCCACGGGCTTCAGCGTCGACGCGGTGACCGGCAACGGTCTCACGCCAAACTCTGGCTACAACGGCACGACGAATGTGAACTTGCTCATCGGAACGGACCTTCTGCCGATTGGCGGCAGCGGGTCCGTCGATCTGCGAGTAACCATGACACCAGATGCGAACCTGGGTCCCTATGCCAACAGCGCCAACGGCAGCGCCACGAGCGCTGGCGGGACCACGCTGTTTGATGTTTCCGCCGCCGGCGAGATTCCGGATGCGAACGGCAATGGCAACCCGGGGGATGACAGCACGCCGACGGGCGTGAGCGTCAGCGAATTGCCGCAGATCGGTGTCGCGAAGGCCATCGTCGTCGGTCCCACGAACAACGGCAATGGGACATACGCACTCACGTATCGCGTCCTCGTGGTGAATACCGGTGACGGGCCGGTGCATGGGGTCCAGCTGGCGGACAACTTGGCTGCCGCATTCGCCAACGCGACAGGATTCAGCGTCGATTCAGTGACGGGCAGCGGGCTCACCGTTAACACTCTCTACAACGGCACGACGAATACGAATTTGCTGACGGGTGCCAACACACTCGCGACCGGTGCCAGCGGCAGCGTCGATCTCCAGGTGACCGTCACCCCCGGTGCGAATCTCGGTCCCTACGACAACAGCGCGACTGGAAGTGCAACGAGCGCTGGCGGTGCGGCGCTTGCCGATGCGTCGACCTCTGGCTCGAACCCGGATACCAACGGCAACGGTGATCCGTCGGACGACAGCACGCCGACGAGTGTGAGCTTCAGCGAGTCGCCGCGGATTGGCGTGGCCAAGGCCGTTGTCTCTGGGCCGACCAACAACGGCAATGGCACCTACGCACTCACCTACAGGATCCTGGTCGCGAACAGCGGCGACGTGCCGATCCACAACGTCCAGGTAACGGACAATTTGGCTTTTTCCTTCGCCGGCGCCACGGGCTTCAGCGTCGACTCGGTGACCGGCCTAGGCCTTACGCCAAACCCCCTCTACGACGGCACGACGAGTACGAACTTGCTGACGGATGCGAACACACTCGCAGTTGGCGCAAGCGGCAGAGTCGATTTCCAGGTCACTGTCACTCCCGGCGCAAATCTGGGTCCCTACGGCAACAGCGCCACGGGAATTGCAACGAGTGCCGGAGGTGTGGGGCTCACCGATGTGTCGGTCGACGGGGCGACACCGGATGCCAACGGCAACGGCGATCCCGCGGATGACAGCGCACCGACCATTGTGAGCTTCAGCGAGTCGCCCGAGATCGGTGTCGCCAAGGCTGTCGTCACCGGCCCCACCAACAACGGGGACGGAACGTACAGTCTCACGTTCCGAATTCACGTCGAAAATAGCGGTGACGTGCCGGTGCATGAGATCCAGCTGACGGACAATTTGACTGCGGCATTTGCCGGTGCGACAGGATTCAGCGTCGATTCAGTGACGGGGAGCGGGCTCACCGCGAACGCACTCTACAACGGCGCGACGAATACGAACTTGCTGGCGGGTGCAAACTCGCTCGCGACGGGTGCCAGCGGCACCGTCGACCTTCAGGTGACGGTAACCCCGGGTACGATTCTGGGGCCCTACAGCAACCAGGCGACAGGAACAGGCACGAGCCCTGGTGGGACCCCAGTGTCGGATGTCTCGGCGGCAGGGTCGAATCCAGATGCGAACGGCAACGGAAATCCAACCGACGACACGACGCCGACGAGCGTGACCTTCGGCGAGTTGCCCCGGCTTGGTGTCGCGAAGGCATTGCTCTCCGCCCCGGTGAACAATGGAGACGGGTCTTACACTTTCATGTATCGAATTCTGCTGTCGAACGGCGGTGATGTGCCGGTCGGGGACGTGCAGCTGACCGACAATCTGGCGACGACGTTCGCCAGCGCGACCGGATTCGCCGTCGACGTGGTGACCGGTGCCGGGCTCACCGCGAACCCTCTCTATAATGGTACGACCAACCTGAATCTCCTGTCTGGAACGGACCTCCTGGCCACGGGTGCGAACGGTTCCGTCGACCTGCAGGTGACCGTGATCCCAGGCACAACCTTGGGCCCCTATGGCAACAGCGCGACCGGGAACGGCACGAGTGCCGGGGGATCCTTCGTGACCGACATTTCCACCGATGGTGTGAATCCGGACGCGAACGGCAACGGCGATCCAGCAGACGACAGCTCGCCGACGAACGTGACCATGAGCGAGACGCCAAGAATCGGCGTGGCAAAATCGGTGGTCCAGGGGCCTACGAACAACGGCAACGGCACGTACTCGTTCACCTACCGAATTTTCGTCGAGAACAGCGGCAACGTGCCCCTGCGCGATGTCCAAGTGACGGACGATTTGGCGACGACATTCTCCGGTGCGGCAGGATTCGCAGTCGATGCGGTGACCGGCATCGGGCTTTCGGTGAACCCCCTTTACAATGGCACCATCGACCAAAGCCTCTTGTTGGGAACGGATCCCTTGCCCATGGGCGCCAGCGGATCCATCGATCTACGCCTGACCGTGACGCCCGGTGCGAACCTAGGTCCCTACGCCAACAGCGCCCGGGGCAGCGCGACGAGCGCCGGCGGCGCCATGCTCTCCGATGAATCGACGTCAGGTTCGAACCCGGATGCGAATGGGAACGGCAACCCAGGGGACGACAGTGCACCGACCAGCTTGAGCTTCATTGAATCTCCCGAGATTGGCGTCGCCAAGAGGATCCTCTCCGGACCGACGCAGAACGGCGACGGCACGCACTCTCTCACCTATCGGATCCGGATCGTGAACAGTGGTGACGTGCCGGTGCATGGGGTGCAAGTCACGGACAACCTGGGGACGACGTTCGCGGCGGCGGCAGGATTCGTCGTCGACGCGGTCACGGGTGCCGGCCTCACGACGAACCCACTCTATGACGGGACGACGAACACCGGTCTCCTGGCGGGAACGGACGTGCTGGCGACCGGCGCCAGCGGATCCATCGATCTCCGTGTGACCGTGACGCCGAACGGCAACCTGGGGCCCTACGGCAACAGCGCGATCGGTGGCGCGACGAGCATCGGCGGCGCCACGCTCTCGGATGCATCGACCGAGGGCTCGAACCCGGACGCGAATGGCAACGGCAATCCGCTGGACGATAGCACGCCGACCAGCGTGATCTTGGGTGAATCCCCTGAGATCGGCGTCGCCAAGGCGGTCGTCTCCGGGCCCACGAGGAACGCGAACGGCACCTACACACTCACGTTCCGCGTCCTGGTGGTGAACAGCGGCGATGTGCCGGTTCACGGCGTCCAGCTGACGGACAACTTGGCGACGACCTTCGTGGATGCGGCAGGGTTCACCGTCGATTCTGTGACTGGATCCGGCCTGACCCTCAACCCCTCGTACAACGGCAGCAGCAATCCGAACTTTCTCACGGGAGCGGATGTCGTCGCCATCGGCGCCAGCGGATTCGTCGATCTTCGGGTGACGGTGACACCGGGTGGCAATCTGGGACCATACGACAACGTGGCGTTGGGGCTCGCGACGAGCGTTCTTGGCGTTTCGCTCTTCGATGTGTCCACGGATGGATCGAACCCGGACGCCAACGGCAATGGCGATCCCACGGACGATACCGCCCTCACGCGGGTGATCTTCAGCGAGTTGCCGGAGATCGGCGTCGCCAAGGCGGTTGTCGCCGGCCCGACGCAGAACGCCGATGGCACGCACACGCTCACGTATCGGATTCGCATCGAAAACAGCGGCGATGTTCCGGTCCATGATGTGCAGCTGGCCGACAATCTGCTGGCGACATTCGCGAACGAGACGAATTTCCGCGTCGATGCGGTCACCGGCGGGAGCCTCACGACGAATCCACTCTACGACGGCCAGACGAACCTCAATCTTCTGGCAGGAACGGACGTGCTGGGGACAGGGACCACACGGTCTGTCAATGTTCGCGTCATTGTGACCCCAGGCACCGACCTTGGTCCTTACTCGAACAGTGCGATGGGAAGTGCGACGAGCTTGGGTGGGGCGGCGCTCTCCGATGTGTCGGCCAACGGTTCGAACCCCGACACGAACGGGAACGGCAATCCGGCGGATGACAGCACGCCGACGCCTGTGACCTTCGTCGAGTCTCCCGAGATCGGTGTCGCCAAAGCGTTGATCTCCGGTCCAGTCAACAACGGGGATGGAACGTATACGGTCACGTACCGGATTCGGCTCGAGAATAGCGGCAATGTCCCGGTTCACGATGTACAGTTGGCCGACAATCTAACGACGACGTTCGCCGCTGCCGCTGGCTTCACTGTCGACGCGGTGACCGGCATTGGCATCACAGCGAACTCGCTCTTCGATGGCGGAGCCAATCCGAATCTCTTGGCGGGAACGGATGTGCTTGCAGCCGGCACGAGCGGAGCCGTCGACCTCCAGGTCACCGTGAACGCCGGTGCGATTCTGGGGCCCTATGGGAACATCGCAACCGGGAGCGTGACGAGCGTGGGCGGTGTCGCACTCTCCGATGTGTCGACGGCGGGTGCCAACCCGGACGCCAATGGCAATGGCAACCCGATGGACGACAGTACGCCAACGAGCGTGATGTTCGGCGAGGCACCGGAGCTGGGGATTGCGAAGCTGGTGACGGCGCCACCCCTCAACAATGGCGATGGCACCTACACGCTCACCTACAGGCTCCGGGTCGAGAACACTGGTGACGTATCGATTCACGACGTGCAGGTGACGGACAACCTGGCGGCGACATTTGCCGGCGCGACCGGAATCGTCGTGGATGCGATCACTGGCGCCGGGCTCACCCCGAACCCACTCTACAACGGCACGAGTGACTCGAGCTTGCTCGCGGGGTCGGACGTGCTCGCAATCGGCAGCAGCGGAACCGTCGATCTGCGGGTGACGGTGACCCCGGGCGCCAATCTGGGCCCGTACGCCAACAGTGCCACGGGCAGCGCCACGAGCGCCGGCGGTGCCACGCTTTCCGATGTGTCAGCGGCTGGCTCGAACCCGGATACGAACGGCAACGGCAATCCAGCCGACGACAGTACGCCGACAAGCGTGAGCTTCAGCGAATCTACCGAAATCGGCGTCGCCAAGGCGATCGTCACCGGACCCGTGAACAATGGCGATGGCACCTACACGCTCACCTACAGACTCCGGATCGAGAACGGTGGTGACATCCCCATTCGCGACGTGCAGTTGACCGACAATCTGGTGGCGACATTCGCCGGCGCGACTGGATTCGTCGTGAACGCGGTCACTGGGGCCGGGCTCACCCCGAACCCGCTCTACAACGGCGCAACCGACTCGAGCTTGCTCGTGGGGGCGGATGTGCTCGCACCGGGCGGGTACGGGTCCGTCGATCTACGAGTGACCGTGACCCCGGGCGCCAATCTTGGCCCGTACGCCAACAGCGCGACAGTGAGCGCCACGAGCGCCGGCGGTGCCACGCTGTCCGACGTGTCGGCGGCCGGCTCGAACCCGGACGCGAACGGCAATGGCAATCCAGCGGATGACAATACGCCGACGAGCGTGAGCTTCAGCGAATCTGCCGAGATTGGTGTCGCCAAAGCGGCCATCTCCGCGCCCACGAACAATGGCGATGGTACGTATACACTGACGTACCGCATCTTGATCGCAAATAGTGGCGACGTCCCGGTCGACGGCGTGCAGTTGACCGACAATCTGGCAGCGACATTCACAGGCGCGGCCGGATTTGTCGTGGATGCGATCACTGGCACCGGCCTCGCGACGAACAATCTCTACGACGGCACGACGAACACGAACCTCCTGGTGGGAACGGATGGGCTCGCACCGGGTGGCAGCGGGTCCGTCGATCTACGAGTGACCGTGACCCCGGGCGGCAATCTGGGCCCGTACGCCAACAGTGCGACGGGCAGTGCCACGAGCGCCGGCGGTGCCATGCTCAACGATGTGTCGATGGCCGGCTCGAGCCCGGATGCGAACGGCAACGGCAATCCGATGGACGACGGCACGCCGACGAGCGTGAGCTTCAGCGAGTCTGCCGAGATCGGTGTTGCCAAAGCAGTCACGACCGGACCCGTGAACAATGGCGATGGTACCTACACAGTCACTTATCGGATCCGGATCGAAAACAGCGGTGACGTCGCGGTCCACACCCTGCAACTCATGGATGACCTGTCGGCGACATTCGCTGGCGCTGCGTCGTTCGTGGTCAACGGGGTGAGCAGCGCCGACCTCACGCTCGATTCCGCCTACGACGGCGCGAGCGTCGTCTCGCTCTTGAGCGCGTCGAACGTGCTCGGTCCCGGGGTGGGAGGCACACTCGATGTCACAGTGACCGTGTCTCCGGGCGCCAACCTTGGTCCTTATGACAACCATGCCACCGGCACCGCCATCAGCGCGGGTGGAGCCTCACTGTCGGACATCTCGACGAACGGCCTCGTTCCGGATGCAAACGGCAATGGGGATCCAGCCGATGACGCGGACGCAACAGGGGTCTTCTTCGGTGAGAATCCGGAAATTGGTGTGGCGAAAGCGGTCCTCATCACCCCCGTCAACCACGGCGACGGAACGTATACGCTCGTCTACACGATCACGGTCGAGAACAGTGGTGACGTCGCTCTCGACAGCCTCCAGGTATACGACGATTGTGGAGCGACGTTCGCGCTGGCGCAGGGCTTCATCGTGGACGGGGTGCTCAGCAATGACTTCACCGTCGACATTGCATACGACGGCGTCTCGTCCACGAGCTTGCTGACTGGCACAGACAGCCTGGCGCCTGGTGGGAGTGGAACGATCGCAGTCACGGTGACCGTGACGCCAGCCGCTCGACTCGGATCTTATTCCAACAGTGCGCGCGGTCGCGCGGTCAGTTCCGGCGGTGTCGCCGTCGTCGATTGGTCCACCGCCGGCTTCATTCCCGATGCCAACGGCGACGGCAGTCCGGCGACGGACAGCGCGCCCACCGACGTGACCTTTGCGGCGGATCCCGTCATCGGCATCGCCAAGAGCGTCAGCGGGACGCCCATCGACAACGGCGATGGCAGCTACGGCGTGACCTACCTGGTGACGGTCGAGAACAGCGGCGACATCGTGCTGCGCAACGTCCAGGTGATGGACTCGTTGAGCACGACGTTCCGCGCCGCAACGGGATTCAGCATCAGCAACGTGTCGAGCGCGACCTTGACCGCGAACCCTGGGTTCGATGGTTTAGGCGACGTCGACCTGCTGAGCGGCGGCGATACTCTGCTACCCGGGCAGAAGGCGACGCTCGCGCTCGAAGTGACGGTGCAACCCGGAACCGTCGCAGTGCCCTTCATGAACGATGCGGTCGCCATGGGAACCAGCCCGAGTGGGATCACGGTGCTCGATGCCTCCACCGCGGGAACGGAGCCGGATGCCAATGGCAACGGCGACCCGCGGGATGACTCCACGCCGACACCGGTGAATCTCGATTCGCGGGCGCGGATCGGCGTGGCGAAGGCGGTCCTCTCCGGGCCCATGAGCCTGGGGGATGGGAGCTATCGCCTGACGTATGCATTGCGCGTCGAGAACCTGGGGCAATCCACGCTTCGGGCCCTTGGCTTGAGCGATGATCTCGGAGTGACCTTCGCCGCGGCGCAAGGCTTCGTCGTCGATGCGGTGCGGAGCTCCAAGTTCACGCTCAATCCCGCTTACGACGGGCGCGCCGAGCGCGAGCTCTTGTCGGCAAGCGACTCGTTGGTCGCTGGGGATGCAGGAGTCGTCGAAGTCGAAATGACAGTGAGCCCCGGTACCAACTTGGGGCCGTACGACAATACGGCGTTCGCACGATGCACCATTCCAGGGGGAGCCGTGATCAGCGATGCCTCGACAGATGGTCTCGTTGCCGACCCGAACGGCAACGGGGATCCGAGCGACGATCAGTTGGCGACACGCGTGAGCTTCGCCGAGACGGCGCGCATCGGCCTCGCCAAGGCGGTGCAACACCAGCCGGAGAAGAGCGTCGACGGGACCTGGGCGGTCACCTACCTCATGGTCGTCCGCAACATGGGTGACGTCTTGATGCGCCAGCTCCAGGTGACCGACGATCTGGCCGCGGTGTACACAAGAGGCTTCCGCATCGAGGCGATCAGCAGTCCGGAATTCACGGTCAACCCGAGCTTCGATGGTGCGAGCGACCGCAACCTGCTCGCTGGAACGGACTCGCTCGCGACAGGGCAAGGTGGCACGATCGTGCTGGCCTTGGCCATCACGCACAGCGGCGAACCGGATCCATGTTTGAACAGCGCCTTCGCCAGCGCGCGGAGCCCTTCGCTCGGGGTCGTGCACGATGCTTCCACCGCCGGTCCGAATCCGGATCCGGATGGGAATGGCGACCCGACGGACAATCAGGAGCCGACAGCGCTCACGTTCCCACTGCAGTCGGCGGCGATTCTCCTGTCGATGTCAGCGGACCGGCGCACGGTCGAGGTGGGTAATTTCGTACGCTACACGCTCGAGGTCGAGAACACGACCGCTGCCGTTGTGCCAGGTGTCGTCGTTCGCGACCTGGTCCCTGCAGGATTCACCTACGCCTCGGGATCTGGAATGCTCTTGCGCGCAGACCGGTCGCCCTTGGCTTTCGAGCCCCGCGGCGCCGAGACACTGGAGTTCCCGGCGTTCGATCTCGGCGCCACCGAGAAGGTGCACATCGAGTACCTCTTGCGCACGGGGTCGGGAGTGGGTCTCGGTGAGCACGTCAATCGCGCGACCGCCTATCAGAACGATGTCGTGGTGGCCAACACCGCCACGGCGAGCGTCGAGCGTGTTCCCGATCTGGCCTTGGAGCGCACCACGCTCATCGGCAAGGTCTTCCACGATCGCAATGGCGACGGCTGGCAGGGGACGGCGGCGGCGAACGACGTGCGGCTTCGAATCCAGTTCGATGCGGGCACCTACGTTTCCAGCTCCTCCACCATCGATGTGGGGGCCGGTCCTCGGCGCCTCGAGGATATTGGTGCAGGCTCACCCTTCTCGCTGCCGTCCGATGTCGGCGCTCTCCCGGCGGCAGCGAGCCTCGACGATGGCAATCCGGCAGTGGTCATCACCACCGCCGTGCGAGGTGGAACGTTGCCACGCATCGAAGTGACGACGCGCGAGGGGACGCACCTGCGGCTCGCAAGCGATGGAACTCTGACGACGAACCACACCGGCAGCAAGGCACACGGGACCACGGGTCAAGACCTCGCGATCGTGCGCGCCGTCCGCCAGGATGGGGATGTGCAAACGCTCGAGATCACCATCGAGAACCGTGGCCTCGATGAGGAAGGGCTCCCCGGCGTGCGGCTCGCGACGGCGTCGGGACTCGTCATCGAAACCGATGCGCACGGCCGCTACCACATCGCCGATGTAAATGCAGGATTCTCCCAGGGTCGCAATTTCATCCTCAAGGTCGATCCGGCGTCGCTTCCCGAGGGAGCGCGTCTCACCACCGAGAATCCGCGCATCCTTCACCTCACGGCTGGGCTCATGAGCCGGATCGATTTCGGCGTCGAGCTCGACATTCAGGAGCCGATCGAGTCCGCGCTCCAGCGCGCCGAAGCGCGACTGCGCTTCGAGAAGTCGGTACAGCCGTGGATTCTCGAGCCAGTGTGGGAGATCGACAGGCCCGAGACCATCGTCTTGGATGGCGATACCTTCCAGCCCGGGAGAGCCGATCTCACCAAGGGGGCTGGACCCAGCATCGCCAAGTTGGCGGAGCGGCTGGCGCAAGACCCGGACATCACTGCCGCCATCGAAGCGCACACCGACAAGGCGCCCGTCAACAGCGTCATGTTCCTGGACAACTACGATCTATCGATCGCCCGCGCCCGCGCCATCATGTACGAGCTCGTGCTGAAGCATGGCATCGCGGCGGATCGGCTGTTCCCGGTGGGAATGGGGCCTGACCGCCCGGTGGATCCGGGGAAGAAGGCCGCAGCACAGCGCAAGAACCGCCGCATCGAAGTGAAGCTGATCCCGGCACAGACCAACGAGTCCCGTGTCGTGGGGGTGAAGCCGGACGAGGTCACACTGCGTTTGGATGTGCAATACCGTGGCGACTTGCCGCTCGAGAAAATCGAGATCGACGACACCTTGCCACCGGGAATGACCTACGTCCCAGGGTCGAGCCAGATCGCGACTGCGGCGGTCGAACCCATGATCCTGGAGAGCACCGAGGGCACGAGCTTGCGCTGGAAAGTGCAGGCGGCGGCGCTCGAATCAGGCGTCTCGATTGTCTATCGCGCGCGAGTGCTCTCCATCGACCCCAGCCAGCCGCTCGGCGGCGAAGCGCGGTTGCACTGGCGGACAGTCGAAGGCGACAGCGGCACTTCGAGCTCCTTGCGCACGCCGCTTTATGCGAGCGAAATGTCGCCGCACATCGATCTCTACACTTTGGGACACGCGGACTTCGCGACGGTGAACGCCGGATTGAGTGAGGCAGGGGAGGAGGCGCTGCAGCTGGTCTCGAAGTTGATGCAGGAATTCGACCGCGTGCGTATTGTCATCGATGGCCATACTGAGAATCAGCCCGTCACCGTGCCGAAATTCCACAACAACATGGAGCTCTCCGAGGCCCGGGCGCAGAGCGTCAAGGCATCGCTCCAGCGCCTTACGGGACTTGCCGACTCGGTGTTCGTCGTGCGCGGCTACGGATCGACGCGTCCCGTGGACAACAACTTCACTCCCGTGGGTCGCCAGAGGAACCAGCGCGTCGAAATCACGTTGCGAGGTTGGAAGACGCCCGAGCCGGTGTGGATGCGGCAAACGCCACGTCCCGCTACCAACGCGGCGCACATCGAAGTGCCGATCCTCGGTTTCCGCACATCGGCGGTGGGGAAGCCCAGCGCGGCTCCCGGCGCGCCGCGACGCGCGGATGCGAGCGTTGGCGGCGGCACGCAACGCCCGAGTCTCAGACTGGCTGCCGCACCTCCTGCTGCCAGCACATCGAATCAGCCGGCGGGCCGGGCGACGACGTCCAACGACGCGCGCGAGACGTTGACCTTGCCATGGGGTGGCAGCGTTTGGATGGTCTCGGACCCGGGAACGGACGCGCCGCGTTTGGATGTGCGCGGTCCCGACATTCTCGAGGTCGAGAAGGGGTTCGCGACCCGCTTCACGGTATCGACGAACTACTCTGCATTCATTCATGCGTGGGAAATCGCGTTGTACCGCGGCACGGATGCGGACCTGACGCGACCCGTGCGCACTCTCTCGGGTCGCGGCTTCAAGCCCGAGCAGGTCATCGAGTGGGATGGCCGGTTCGATTCGGGAGCCGAGGTCGCAACCGACGACGATCTTTTCTATGTCTTGCGCGTCTACGACGATCAATCGCACATGGATGAGACCATGCCCGGGCGCATCCAGCTCGTGCAGGGCAGCGATCGCGCAGCAGAGGCTGGAGCACAAGGCGCGCCCAGTGACGATCGACTGCGAGTGCAGAGCATTCCAGTGCGCGGCGGGCGCGTGCGCATCCACGGAGCGGGGATTCCATTGGATGTCCGTGTGCGCGTGGCGGACCAAGACATCCAAATGGACCGCGACGGCAAGTTCACCTTCGCGTGCTTGCTCCCGAGCGGAGAACGCGAGCTGCCGGTTGCGGCGCGCAACGCGTCGGGAGCGGCGTGGGACGGAAATTTGCGTGCCAACGTGAAGGACTCTGCGTTCTTCATGGTGGGGATCGCGGACGTGTCTCTCGGCGACAACCAAGTCTCTGGTGACGCCACCTTGACTGCCGGTGACCCAACGCTCAAGGACACAGTCTTCGGCACCGGCCGGTTGGCCTTCTATCTCAAGGGTTTATGGCGTGGCAAGTACCGGGCGACCGCGCACCTCGACACGCAGGAAGAAGAGTTCGGCGAGATCTTCGGCAACTTCGATCACAAGGATCCGCGGTCGGTCTTCCGTCACCTGGATCCGGACCGGTTCGCGCTCACTTATGGTGATGGCTCGATCACGACCGCGGACGTCAACGCACAGGGCCGTCTGTACGCACGCCTGGACTGGGACAAGTCCCAGTTCTTGTGGGGCAACTACACGACCGGTTTCACGGGAACGGAGTTCGCGCAATACAACCGCAGTCTCTATGGCGCGACCTTGCGGCATCGCAGCTTGCAGGTGACGTCGCAGGGAGACAGCAAGGTCGAGGGCACGGCGTTCGCCTCCGAGGCGCAGACGGCGCTAGGCCACAACGAGTTCCTCGGCACGGGCAGCAGCCTCTATTACCTTGAGCACAACGAAGTCGTACAGGGATCCGAGAAGGTCTGGGTCGAAGTGCGCGACCGCGACAGCGATCGCGTGATCGAGAACGTCGCGCTGGTGCGCGAGCGCGACTACGAAATCGACGAGCTGCAGGGGCGCATCTTGCTGCACCGCCCCCTCATGCAGGTCGCCGACCAGGTCGCGCCCTCGATCATCAAAGACACGCCTCTCGACGGCAACCGCGTTCTCATGTTGGTGGACTACGAATACGTTCCCGCCGCTTTCGACGCGGGTCAGGCCACAGCGGGCGCGCGTGGCCGGGTGTGGGCCACCGACGGTGTGGCGCTCGGAGGGACGTACGTGCACGAGAACCGGGATTCCGAGGACTATCAGTTGGCGGCGACCGACGTCATCTTGCGCAGGGGCCGCGGCACGTATCTCAAGACGGAGTACGCCCAGAGCCAGGCCAATCAGTCGGGTGCGAACTCCTACTCCAGCGACGGTGGCTTCACGTTCGAACAAAGGATCAACCCGAGCGCAGCCATCGAAGGGGAAGCGCTGGGCCTCGAAGGCAAGCTCGATCTCGCCGAGCTGCTGCAGCGCGACGGCGCGCCGCAACTTGGAGCTTGGTGGAAGCAGCGGGATGCTGGCTTCTCCACCGCCAGGCTCTACACACCGCAGCAGAGCGAACTCTATGGCGCGGAGCTCTTGTGGCGGCCGCGCCCGCGGCTTGCGCTCGGATCGCGGTGGAGCGAGACGAACACCGATGATACGCGTATGGACCGCAGCGCCTCCTTGCAAGCGGAGTATCGGTTCCCGCGCTGGCAGCTCGGCGGAGAGTTGCGCCAGCGCCAAGAGGAGAATGGTGCCGTGACCAGCACCGACGCCACGCTCGGAGGCGTGCGGCTCGGGTTCGATCTGCGCCCTGGCATCAATCTCTACTCGCAAGGACAGGTCACCTTGCGTCACGACGACAACGAGGAGCCCAACAACCTCGGGACTCTGGGATTGCGCTCGCAGCTGGGGAACAAGCTCAACCTGCGCGCCGAGGCCACGAGCGGCAATCGCGGCAATGCGGCACGCTTCGGCACCGACCTGCGGATCGATCCACGGCACGAGCTGTTCGGGACCTACACTTTGTCCACCGATCGCGTCGATGGACGGCGAGGCATCCTGAGTCTCGGCCAGCGCCAGACGCTCAGCAATCAGATGCGCGTGTTCACGGATCACCAGTTCACGCACGGCGAAGGTCCGAGCGGGTCGACGCAGGCCTATGGCATGACGCTCGAGCCGCGCAAGGACTGGTCGCTCAGCGCTTCGTATCAGAGCGGCGATCTCGCCGACCCTGCCGTTGGCTTGATCGATCGCGACGCCGTTTCGGCGGAGCTCACGCTACAGCGACCGAAGCGGCGCTTGAGCCTCAAGGGCGAGGTCCGCGACGATGACGGTGCCGTCCATCGCCGACAATGGTTGACCGCAAATCGCTTGGACCTCGATTTGGCGGACGGCTGGACTTTGCTCGCCAAGGCCAGCTTCTCGCGCACCGATGATCGCAACGCGAACCTCGCGGAAGCACAGTTCGTCGAGAGCGGGATCGGCCTCGCATACCGCCCCGTGCGGCACAGCCGCATGAACATGCTGGGCCGCTACACCTTCCTCTACGGCTTGCCGGCGATCACGCAGTCACAGCGTTCGGACGAGAAAGCGCACGTAGTGTCCGTGGAGGCAGGGTACGATCTCACGCGGCGCTGGGAGCTCGGTGGACGCCTGGCGCTCAAGAGTGAGGAGATCCGCACCGTCCGTGATGGCGGGGAGTGGTTGCCATCGCGTCCCAAGCTCGGTGTGTTCCGCGCGCGCTACCATCTGGGGCACGCCCTCGATGCAGTGGGAGAGTACCGCTGGCTGTGGAATCAGCAGGCCGGCGACCAGCGGAACGGCGCCCTCCTGGCGCTGTATCGCGATCTCACGTCCAGCATCACGCTCGGCGCCGGCTTCAACGCTACGAGCTTCTCTGCTGATCTCACCGAGCTCGACTCCGACGCCTACGGCTGGTTCATCCGCCTCATTGGCAAGCAGTGAGATGCGAGAGGCGTTAGGGTATTCGACTGGAGCAACGTCTCCCCGTTCAGCCTCCGCGCACCGCTTTGCCCCCTTGACGTCTTAGTACTATGACGTTATCGTCTGAGTATGAGCACGTCCAGACGAGCCACGATCTACTTGGACGCAGATCTGCATCGAGCTCTCCGGCTGAAGGCCGCCGAGACCGACAGGAGCGTCTCCGACCTCGTCAATGAAGCGGTCCGCCAGAACTTGGCCGAGGACGCAGAGGATCTCGCCGCCTACCGATCGCGGGCCAAGGAGCCCGGCGTGGATCTCGAGAAAGTCCTGAAAGATCTGCGGCGCCGTGGCAAGTTATAGGCTGCTGATCAAACCATCGGCAGTGCAGGAACTCGAGGCGCTGCCCCTGAAAGACCGCCGGCGAGTCGTGACGAGAATGCGGGGTCTTGCGGATCAGCCGCGACCGCTCGGCTGCGAGAAACTCAGCGGCCACGAGCTCTATCGCCTCCGCCAGGGGAACTACCGCATTCTCTACGAGATCGTGGATCACGATCGCAGCGTGACGGTCATCAAGATCGGCCACCGTCGAGACGTCTATCGTTGATCTCACATCCGCCCAACGCCGGCGCTGAGCCGCTGTGAAGCGTCGTGCTCCAGCGCCCGGTTAGCCCGTTCTAACGTTGAATCGCTATGCACTTGGGTGTTCCGGCGACACGTGAATCCGAGACATGAGCTCTCGCATTGGCTCAAGATAGTGCTTACCACTGCCGCCGTGTGTATTGAAGGAACGCGGAGAAGTGTGTGGCACACGAAGGACCCAGTACTCGGTTCCGTCGAAGGTGCGCCTCTCTATTGTCCATAACGGCGTTGTTGCACCAAGAAAGTATCGTTGAGCGTTCACACCGAAGACACCAGCGCTTGAGCGTGCAGGGTTCGCAACTCATGTACAAGGAAACGATTACGACAAGTTACGGCCTGACGATCGCTAACATCGACAGCACCGTTCGCTCCTGTCTCACAGCACATATCGCATTTCACGGCGTTCGTAACGAAGAGATTCGGTAGCTCGAGCGTGTCGCGGTTCTCCGGCGAAAGGTGCAACAGCCGGCATAAAAGAACCAAGTTCTCATGACTCGGAGCTCGCGGTAGGCGGGCGTCCTTGCCAGCGCGATCGTCAAATACGGTGATAGGTACTAACGCCGATGTTCGGAACGGGGTGTTGTTATTTGGTTTGTCGAAGATGAACACCAACGGGTTGCGGAATTCTCCTTCAGGTACCCGAAACACGTTCGGGGATTCTGTCGGTTCTCATATTGGGTTCCCCGAAAACATTCTCGGCAGAACGTCGAGGGGCTTTGACAGAGTTGATTTCGAAGTTCAGCGAGTGACCGTCCGCTGCAACCGGTTGTTAGCAGTTCATCCCCAGCCCTCAGCGTCACGAGGCTTTGCGCTCGAGTCTTTCTGCGATCCAAACCTTGATGATCGACTGTCGTGTGACGCCAAGCCGCTTGGCCTCACGATCGAGTGATTCGATCATCCAGCTGGGGAAGTCGACATTGACGCGACGTTGCTCCTGCCCGGGTCTGCGGGCATTGGAGAGATCGAGCTGATTGGTGATGTTCCGCCCTTCGTCGAACTTGCGGTCAAAGTTGCTAGCCTTCATAGATTGCCACCTCCTCAGGACGTGACCGGCGGGCAGAGATTAGACGAATCCGCCCATCACGGATGGTGATGACTGCTATATACCTTTACCGCATGTTGGACAAGGAATCCTGATCGGGCGGTCCCTTGGACTGCTAATGCGCATTGGGTGCGGCCACGGAAGTCATCGGGCGGTTTCCCGCGTCTTCGACTGAAGTGATGTCGCCCAGTTCAATCTGACGGCGATCTCACGCATTTCGTTCGATTCGCCCGCGGCCACGGTCACCAGGAACTTCTCCCCGGATGGATGGATGTCGAGATGACGCAAGGCGGAGTCGCCGCTCCTCATCGGCAAGTCGAACAGGTGCCGGGTCGAATCGACGAGCACCACGTCACCCCGGACGACGAGGGTAGCCGCGACCACACCGCGTCCGGAGACGTAATAGAGCTCGCGGCCATCGGGGGCCCAAAGAGGCAACACACCGCCATTCGGTGAAATTTGTACCCGGCCGCCGGCACGCCCCATGGGTCGCACGCAGATTTCACGCACACCGGTTTCGTCACTCGCATAGGCGACCCACCGTCCGTCCGGTGACAGGACCCCCTGCACTTGCGCGAGCGGCTCCTGCACGATCGGACGAGCGGGCCCGCTCCCATCGGTCGGAACCATCATCACGTCGGCTTCGACATTGCCGTACTCGGTGAACAAGAGTGCGCTCCCATCCGCCAAGACGTCGCTGATGGCCAAAGGCAAGGTGGACCGCGCCAGCACGCGCGCCGACTCGTCGCCGGACAGGCTACGGATCACGATTTCCTCGCCACTCGAGTCGCCGCTCTGGGACCAGGCGATGTGTTGATTGTCGGGCATCCACTGCGCCGTGCCACTGCGACCGTCGAACGTGATCTGGTTCACGCTTCCGCGCGCGAGGTCGACGACGAACACGTCGCCGCTGCCACCCCCGGCGCCGATCTGTGCGAGCACACGACTTCCGTCCGCGGACACATCGAGCTGCGTGTAGTTGCGCGACACACCCGGCAGCACGGTCGTGTTGCCATTGCGATCCACCCAGGCGAGACGAGATTCCATGCGCGCCTCTCGTCCCGGGACCATCGCCAAGGTGCCGTCGCGCGCGATGTCGAAGTAGGCGATCCCGCTGGTTTTGGCACCCAGCACGCCATCCAGGACGGGCACGGCAGTGGCTCCGCCACGCGGGTTCCGGGGATCGATCGGCATGGCATACAGCGATCCGCTGCGCGCGAAGACGAGTTGTTTACCCGCCGCATAGCGCGCACAGGAACCTTGGGCGAGAACACGGCGCTCGCCGGTCCGCAGCGAGACGGCTTCGATGTTCGCGTCGTCGTAGCCACCAGGGCTGTTGACCACGCCCACCGTGAACACCACCCATTCGCCACCGGGCAGCCCGCACGGCCACCGGTGCGTGCGCTCGCTGCGCGTCGAATCGACCGTGGTGATCGGCACCGGTTCGCCGCCGTTGGCACTGATCCTGTAGAGCGGCCCAGCGAACATCGGTGTGTAGACGATCGAGCCGTCCTCGAGCCACGCACCACCTCGGTCCGTCCCCGTCTCGGCGACTTCGACCGGAGTCCCGCCACGCACCGAGGCTTTAAGCAGGTGGCGGCCTGCGAAGAAGCCGACCCATTCGCCATCGGGGGAGAAGAATGGATTGCGCGCCTCGCTCGTGCCCGGCATCTCGACGGTTTCAGGCCGGTCGAGCCGGCGGAGGGACAACCGTGGTGCGCCATCTCCTAGCGAAGCGTAGACGAGCGAATGCCCGTCGGGTGCGATGGCGAGCACGTTGTTCTCGAGACCGGCTTCGAGCATCTCGCCGCGCGGCAGGATCACGCTCAATGCGACGGGCCGCGGCACGGGCGCGCGCGAAGCGAACCGGGTCGCGATGACGGCGAGGATCGCGGTGAGGAGGACCAAGCCAATCTGGTACGCGAGCGACGACTTGCGAGTCGGCTTGGTTTTGGCGTCTTCTGCGTCGGCGGCTGTCGTTCCCTTCGACATCTCGTCGAGCGCGATGCGGGCGTCGCCGATGTCGCGTAGACGTTCGCGCGCGTCCTTGCGCAGGCAGCGCCGCAGTAACTCTCGCAGGCGGTGCGCGGTCGCGGCCGGCAGCGCCGACCAATCGGGGTCGCGCTCGAGGATGCGTGCGATCAGGTCCGAGACCGTCTCACCCGCGAAGGCCTGTCGACCCGTGAGGCATTCGTAAAGCACACAACCGAACGACCAGATGTCGGTGCGCCGATCGACATGCCGGCCGCGTGCTTGCTCGGGGCTCATGTACGCCGCTGTCCCCAGGATGACTCCTACCCGCGTGGGCGCGAAGCTCATCGTGGGGGATGCGGCCAGATTCGTATCCGAGCCCGCGTGATCGGCCGCCCCCGATTTGGCAAGTCCGAAGTCGAGCACTTTCACGCCGCCGGTCGGCGTCAGCATCACGTTCCCGGGCTTGAGATCCCGATGCACGACCCCGTTCTCGTGCGCAGCCTCCACACCCGCCGCGATCTGCTTGGCGACATCGATCGCCTCGTCGATCGGCAGCGCCCCGCGCGCGAGTCGCGCGGCCAGTGTTTCGCCCTCGACGAACTCGAGCACCAGGTAGCGCGCGTCCGCCACCTCCTCGAGCCCGTAAATGCTCGCGATGTTCGGGTGCGACAGCGTCGCCAGCAGCTTGGCCTCGCGCTCGAAACGCGCCAGGCGTTCGGGGTCCTGGGAGAATTCGGCGGGCAGCGCCTTGATGGCGACATCGCGCCCGAGCCGCGTATCACGCGCGCGATACACCTCGCCCATCCCGCCCGCGCCGAGCGGGGCGAGGATCTCGTAGGCGCCGAGCCGGATGCCGGGAGAAAGACTCATCGAGGGGTCAGATTAGGGCACGGGGGCGGTGATGGGCGAGCCCTCATCGTCGAGATCGCGCCGGCGCAAGCGGTGAACTCCGCCGGACGTGACGCATCAGCCGCGCGAGCGACGTCGCTCGACTTGGGCAGGACGCTTTCCGCGCGGTGGCCGCAGGCGCTTGACAGAAGGTTTGTGCGTGCGAACCGGCCGGGCTCTTCCGCCGGCGGTTCTGGACCTCGGGCGGTGGGCGGGAATGCCATGAAGCATCCCTTCAACACTGATATCCTCGTCGATATCAGGCCAGTGAACTCCCTGCCCAGATCCGATGAGACGGAGATTCGCTCGTTGCGCTGGTGTGGCCTCAGACAATCGCCACGACCAAGCCAGCGGGACGCTAATGACCCGGCCGTCTACAAGGTTGGCGATGATCTCGTCCTTGGTAACCCGCACGTCTTGGATTCGTGGATCGTTGCTAACCGCAGTGCTCATGCCATGCTCCCAGAATCGCGATACGATGGTTCATGATGGTTTGGCGAATGACTGGCCGATCCTTACGTTCGCGAGATTCACAGCGGTCTCCTTCCTACCCAGTGAATTAGCTGGCTCTTCTCAGCCGGAGCTCTTGGCGCAACACTCGGCGCAAGACATCTTCGAGTGGTTCCTCGCGCTGGGTGATGTACCGGCGGAGTGCATAGTTGATTAGAGTTTGATAGTTGCCGCCACCCGCAGTGTCGACCTGACGCCGGAACCATGCCAACACGTCGTTGTCCAGGCGAATCGTGATGCGGGTCTTGCCTTTTGGGGCCCGAACGACCGGACCCCGCTTGCCCTTGCTGAAATCGTACTCCTTTTTCATGGTCTCTCCTGGTACTGCTCGCGCTCACGCCGTGTCGCACGCCGAGCCGATATCATGCGAACCCGCGCGTTCGATTGATCTGCGCCTTCTCCGGGTCTCTCTCGAACCGCATGGCCTTGTATGTACACTCGTGCACAGAGTCCAGCCGGGCCTGATCATCCATTGCGGCGTTCGAGGTCGTTGGCACGACTACAGGATCTGCTCGAATAGAGAGCTGGGGCGGTCAAGGTCTCGGCTCCACGATTCTCGGCAGCCTTGGAACGACGAGACTTTGGTGAGCAAGCGTCGTTCGGGGCTGTCTTCTTGACAGAAGGGTACGATCATCCCTACGCTCTGCACATGGACTATCGCAAGCTGATCAGCATTGAGCCGGGAAAGCGTGGCGGGAAGCCCTGCATCCGGGGACTTCGCATCACCGTGTACGACGTCTTGGATTACCTCGCTTCTGGAATGACGGAGGCGGAGATCCTGGCGGACTTCCCCGATCTCACGCGCGAGGATATCCGGGCCTGTCTTGCCTTCGCCGCGGACCGCGAGCGCCGAATGGTGTGGATTCCACCGGCCGCATGAAGCTCCTTCTCGATCAGAACCTGTCGCCCCGGCTGGTTCAGGCGATCCAGGATCTCTTCCCCGGTTCGATCCATGTGCGAGACGTCGACCTTCAAGCGGCGGCTGATGATCGCGTGTGGGCTTACGCCGCCCTGCACGACTTCGCGATTGTCTCCAAGGACTCTGACTTTCATCAAATGAGTTTCGTTCTCGGTCATCCTCCAAAGGTCATCTGGATTCGCCGAGGCAATTGCTCGACCAACGACGTCGCTGGCGTTCTCAGGGCCCACGCGGGGGATATCCACGAGTTCTTGACCGACGAACAGGCTGGATTCCTCGCCCTCGGCTGAGTGAGAATGGTGCCGAACAACTGGTGAACCCGACGGCCCGTGCTGAAGCCCGACCTCGAGTCTTGCTTCGCATCGGCGTGGTTTGCGGGTAAGCGCGAGCGTCATGCGTACGAGGAGAGCAAGTTGAGAATACGAGAGACGGGTGGGCCGATCTTCAGGCTCAAGGTGACATTGCGCGGATCAAGGCCGCCCATCTGGCGGCGGTTTTTGGTGCCGGGCGGGATCACCTTGAAGCGGCTTCACGATTCGTTACAGGCGGTCATGGGCTGGACGAATGGCCATCTTCACCAATTCGAGGCAGGAGGTGTCCTCTACGGCATTTCCGACCGCGAGGTGGGCCTGACCCGGGTGAGCGAGAACAAGACGACCCTTGACCAGCTCCTGCGTCGACCGAAGGACCGGTTGAGATACGAGTACGACTTCGGCGATGGCTGGGAGCACGACGTGATCTTGGAGGCGGTCCTTCCGCCGGGGAATAACGGACGATATCCAATCGTCGAAGCGGGAAGACGGGCTTGCCCGCCGGAAGACGTCGGGGGTATCCCCGGCTACGCCCGCTTTCTCGAGGTGATCGCGAATCCGAAGCATCCGGAGCACCAGGACATGCTCGAATGGATTGGCAAACCGGAGGACCCCGCGTCCTTCGACGTAGCCCAGGCGAACCTGGATATTCACGGTGGTTGGGTCCGGCGCGATTCGGACGCATGACATCCGTCTCAAGCAATCGGCCGACGCAGGGCGAGTTCACTCGGGCCGAGGTTTCAATCTGGCGCCGGACGCTGTTTAGCCGGCGCGTTAGCTGCATGATGTCCTTGGCGAATCTGGGGGTGGAGCTTCAGTGACGCGGCACAAGAATGGTGTAGACGATGACTTCCCACTCCGAGAGGAAGTAGAGGATTTCGGAGGTAGGCGTCGGCGCTTCGTGATCACCTGCCATACGACTCCTGTCGGGTTCACGTTGCGGGCGGAGGAAGAGGGCGCGCAAGGCGATGGATACGTGTTTGGGGCGTACAGCGAGACGACTACCGGCGCCGCACTCTGGCGGCTCCGCGAGAAGATGTACCGGGCGCTGGCCACCCGTCACATCACAGGTGCTGAAGGGGAGTACCACGCGACTCACGACGTGGTGCGAGGGCGAATCACCTGGGACTCCGAGCAAGGAGTCGCTCTGCTGGTAGTCGACGGCATTCCCCTCAACGGCATGCAGCGGACGGCGTTGCGGAGAGCAGGCGGGTCTGCTGGCGTGAGAATGGAGCGAGCGGGCGTTTGTCCAGAAGGGTAGGAACGCTGGTGGTCGATCCCTGGGATTGGCTCGATCCGGATGGTGGCATCCCGAATCAACCGCGGCTGCGCCGCCAGATCATCCGTGTTGCGAGATTGATCGAGTACGCCGGCCTTCTGGAGCCTGGTGAAATCCAGGAGACGCTCGTCGAGTGCTTTCGCCCCGGTGGCGAGCCAAAGTGCAATGGACTGCTCTGGGTGACCAAGGACCCGGACGACAAACTCTGGGCCGCATGCGACAAATGCGGCAATGACGTCGTAGTGATTAACAACTGGCAAGGCACGAAGTGGGCCAACGGCCCAGCGCTGGCGACGACGCGCACGAAGTTGTCCACGAAAAACGAGGTCCACTGATGTCTCGGCAGTCGATCCAGGTTTCTTTTGATCCGAAGGCGCAAGCTGCGTATTTGCGGTTTTCCAGTTCAGCGGTTGCAGAAACCGTCGAGGCAGCCAATGGGTTGCTGTTCGATCTGGATTACCACGGCAACGTTGTTGGGATTGAGATTCTGACTGCAGGTACACTTCAACTGCTTCTGCAGCCCGCGAGCCCAGAAATGAAGCCCTACCGTCTTCCGAACATCGACCGCTCACAGGTCGAGAAGATCGAGCGGATGTTCGAGATGAGTGCGTTCTACGCCGCGGTCCGCCACTTCATCGCCAGTCGACGTCGTGACGCCGCACAGTCGCGAAGATAAAGGTTGATCAACGTTTGATAGGGTACCCCCGTCTCCTTCGCCAGCGACTTGAAGTACTGGATCGTCTGCTCATCCAGTCGGATGGTCACCTGTTTCTTCAAGCGTTTCGCGTACGGGTTGGGCCGCGCCTTGGAAAAGTCGTACTGTCGCTTCATGGTTTCCACCTGCGTACGTACTGGGCACGCTCGGACCGGGTTGCCTTGCGCGTTGAGATCAATCGGATGACGTCGCCCCTTGCCCGGTACGTGTGGTGGACGACGATGACCCGCTGGGCGGAACTCAATCCAAGCAGGACGAATCTATCCTCCTCTGCGGAGTGCACCGGATCGTCCAACAACAGAGCGTGCTCGTCCGAGAAAGCTGACGTCGCCTCGACGAATGCGACACCGTGCTTCCGTTGGTTCTCGATGTCCTTGACATGATCCTACTCGAACCCTAGATAGGACATTCGCACAAAATACTTATGTTGTAGTTACACGTCAAGTCCTTCCCTGCCAGGAGTCGCGCGCAACCGCGATATGAGAAAGGCGCGCTAACGGTGCGTTGCCCCCCGGAGTTCTGTATCGCCTGTGGCTGGAGCCTTTCTGCCGGTCGCGCCTGCATGTCTCTGTGACCCGCCACGCGACCGAAGGCAGCCGAAACACCAGAACGCCAGGGCGACGTGGAGAAGGACCGCGGGCCACAACGCGATGCCACGCATTTTGAGGACCATGGCGGCATGTCCTAGAACTACCGGGACTGCGGCGTTGTAGATGAGTAACCCCACGATCAGGTCCGTCCGCCCGCTTGTTCCGGCACTCTTCCTTGCGAGCCAACAGCTTGCGCCAATCGCAACGAGAGCGATTCCTGCGACGCGGCCGATCACGATCGATACGGGCGCGACAAGATCCTCGCCGAGTAGCAGGTCAGCCACTCGTGACGGGGCCAGCACCAACGCAAGGCCGGTGGCGAGCTCAATTGCGCTCGTCGTGATCAGTAGCGCTCCAGGTCTCACAGCCCAGCCTCCATTCCCTTGGGTCTGCCGCCGAACAAACCCGCCAGCACCGAGAATGGTCGAAGGCAGATTGGCGGCCGGCCGGTCGTCGCTCGCGGGTAGCGTACGACGCGGTTAGAATGTAGGCCACTCCGGATCGGCAGGCGATCATGATCGATCTGAACTTGACGGAGGCGCAGGCCATGGACGCTCGACCATGGCACACAAGCCGATTTGCGCCAGGGCGATCACTACTTGACATGCGTCACGTGACAGATTACGCTCGAGAGGTGATCAAGACGTTTGCGGATCGGCATACACAGAAGCTTTACGCAACGGGCAAATCGAAACGGTTCCCGCCGGACGTCGCCAAGCGCGCGGCGCGAAAGCTGGAGTACATCGACTTGGCTACCCGCCTCGACGATTTAAGGGTCCCGCCCGGCAACCGGCTTCACGAACTCGGGCGGGATCGGGCAGGGCAACACTCGATCTCTGTCAACGACCAATGGCGTATCTGCTTCCGGTTCGTCGACGGCGACGCCTACGACGTCGAGATCACCGACTACCACTGAAGACGAGGTGTGAGATGAGCATTCCGAATGCTGGCCAGAGGAAGACCCGGCCCACTCATCCAGGCGCGATGCTTCGGGAGGACTTCCTCCCGGAGTATGGGCTCACTGTCTCGGGTCTCGCCGAGGCGTTGGGCGTCTCCCGCCAGTCGGTAAACGAGCTGCTGCGAGGACGGCGGGCCGTGAGCCCGGAGATGGCGCTTCGGCTCTCGCGTCTGTTCGGCAACTCGCCCGAATTCTGGCTCAACGCGCAGCGTGCAGTCGATCTGTGGGATGCGGCTCGGGCCATCAAGAAGCAGGTTGAGCGCATCAAGCCGTTGAAGGTCGCATAACACACGCTTCGCTTAGCAGAGCAGGAGCGCAGGCCATGACACTCGACCCTGGCACACGGCTCGGTCCCTACGAGATCGTCGGGCCGCTTGGCGCGGGCGGCATGGGCGAGGTGTACCGGGCGCGCGACACGCGGCTCGGGCGTGACGTGGCGGTCAAGGTGCTGCCGGCGAAGTTGTCGCAGAGCGCCGAGTTCCGCGCCCGGTTCGAGCGCGAAGCGAAGGCCATCTCGTCGCTCAACCATCCGCACATCTGCGTGCTGCACGACGTCGGGCGCCAGGGCGACGTCGACTACCTCGTCATGGAGCTGGTGGAAGGCGAGACGCTCGCGGCGCGGATCGAGAAGGGCGCGCTCGCGACGAGCGAGGTGTTCCGCATCGGCGGGCAGATCGCCGACGCGTTGGATCGGGCGCACCGGGCGGGGTTGGTGCATCGGGACCTCAAGCCCGGGAACGTCATGCTCACGCGCTCGGGGGCGAAGCTCATGGACTTCGGCCTGGCGCGCGCCATGGGCATGGTCGCGGGCGCTGGTGGGGTGACGGCCACATTGGCTGATGCGCCCGCGGCCGGTCGGCCGCTCACGGCCG
>CAZMNW010000003.1:0-7290 GCA_964567755.1 uncultured bacterium | reverse complement strand
CATCGGCATCACAGTTGTGAATGTTGGAGGTTTGCGGGATCGGTTCCTTGGCCGAACCCAGCTCGGCCTGATCGAATCGATCGTCGCCCTGCCGAGCGAGGTGGTCGCTGGCGAAGACGACCAGTTCCTGACCGATGCGATTCCGAGAACGCTGTCGACCTATCTCACTCAGGTGCAGGGGCTGGAGACAAAGCTGCCGCCGACGAGCATCGAGATGGACAACGTGGGCGGCGATCTCGACAAGGTCGCGAAGGCGTATGGTGTGTCGGCGTTCGTGCTCTCGACCGTGACTGCTCGCTCTGAAAGGCTCGTGCTGAGCGTGCAGCTCGTGGAGGCGCGAACGCGCAGGCTCGTGTGGAGCCGAGAGTACGACGGCGACCGGCAGGGCTACCTCGATCTCGTGCACACAGCGGCGGAAGGACTGCGCGAGGCAATGCGGCCCGATGCAGCCAAGGTGCCTCAGATCGACGCGCCGTCGGAGCCGGAGATCTGGTTCCAGCGCGGGCTGCACTATTCGAGCCTCTATAATAACCTTCATCGATCGGAGGACTTCGATCACGCCCTCGGTGCTTTTGAAAAGGTAATAGAACTAGATCCTCGACGTGCGGATGCGATGGGGGAGATCGGACAACTGTACATCTTCCAGTGGGAATCTGGGAGCAAAGAAGCAATGCCTCAGATCGCAGCATGGGCGAACCAAGCACTGAAACTCGATCCGCGGACGGCTCGCGCGTGGGACGTGTTGTCGTACCACGAGGCGCGCAGCGAGAGCGGGAACCTAGAAGCTGCCTGCCTTGCCAGTCTTCGCGCCGTCTCGCTCGCGCCGAGCGACGCCAGCTGCCAACTGGGCCTGGCTATTGTTTTTGAGATAGGTTCCTCGACACTTGAACTGGAGGCCGAGCTCGCATCGGCAAGGCTCGATCCTTTGTACCACTATCCCGTTATCAATGCTGGTACCACCATCGCCTTGCTGGGACGACCTGATGAAGGCTTGGCGATGGTGGATCGGATTCTGGCCCTCGAGCCCGACATGCCCAACGCCTTGGTGAATCGAGGGATTTTTTTGGTGATGCTCGGGCACCGCGAAGACGTTCGCGGACTTCTGCCCCGCCTGGAAGCGTTGGTGGTCGAGGGCCGCCTGCCTGAATGGTGGTTGAGTAACCTACGCGACCTTCTGTCGGTCGAGTCTCGATCCGAGGACTGGCGTCTGGCGGTGCAGCGTGTCTCATGGGAGACTGAAGACCTCGGTGTTTGGCAAAGGTTTCTAGCAATGATTCTGGCTCGGAACGGCGAGACCGAAATGGCCCTCGCGGCCTTGTCACACCAGGACAGTCCAGTTCCGCTTTACGATTGGCTGTTGCTCTGCCCAGACTTGGAGCCGCTGCGTCAGGACCCGCGCTTCGAGAAGATCGCCTCCGAATCGCGCGCTCAATTCGAAGATCTCCTGCAGATTTTCGCGGAAGCTCGGAGCCGCAACGAGTTCCCTGCCTATCTCGAGAAACCGCTGGCCGATCTTCTCGTCGATCTTCGCATGTCGGACCGCCACTGATCGACCAGCCCACGCTCAAAACCCTGCAATCATTCCAGACCTCATCGAAACCGCATGCGGTATCGGCAACGTTAAATGCGTCTCCGGAACGGTCAAGACTCGTGTCTAGGCTTGGCCTGGGTTCGCGCTTGAGCCCTCCCTCGCTCTAGCGTACCTTTCGGATCATGTGGAGCATCTCATGATTGGCCAGCGTTTCTCCCACTATCGCGTTGTCGAGCGCATTGGCGCAGGAGGTATGGGAGAGGTCTACCGCGCCCGGGACGAGCACCTGCCGCGGGATGTCGCCATCAAGATCCTGCCCGCAGGCACCCTTGCGGACGATCAGGTCCGCAAACGCTTCCGCAAGGAAGCCGAAACGCTCTCGCAGCTCAACCATCAGCACATCGCCACCATCCACGACTTCGACACCCAGGACGACGTGGACTTCCTGGTCATGGAGTACGTAGAAGGCACGACACTCGCAGAAAAGCTTGCAGATGGCGCGCTTCCGGTGGCCGAGGTGCTCCGCATCGGCAGCGAAATCGCAGAGGCCTTCGACGAAGCCCACCACCGCGGCATCGTGCACCGGGATCTCAAGCCGAAGAACATCGGCCTCACGCTCAAGGGCCAAGTGAAGGTGCTCGACTTCGGTCTGGCGCGGGTGTTGAAACCGAGTACCGACGCATCGACGACGGACACTCTGACCGGCGCCACAGGACTCGCGGGAACACTGCCATACATGGCACCGGAGCAGCTGCGCGGCGCTCCTGCGGATCACCGGAGCGATCTCTACGCGCTCGGGGTTTGTCTCTACGAGATGTCCACCGGCAAGCGACCCTTCCAGCAAGAGCTTGCGACGGCTCTCACCGACGACATTCTGCACGCGATTCCGGTGTCCCCGAGCCGGTTGAGACCAGAGATTCCCACTGGACTGGAGCACGTGATCGTCAAGTGTCTCGAGAAGGATCCCGACCTTCGTTGTCAATCAGCCCGGGAGGTTCTCACCGACCTTCGTCGAATGACCACGCCCTCGTTGGCGCAAGAGATGCTGGGCATGGACACCTCGAGGCAGCGCAAGCAGCGCCTCAATCGCCGGCGGTCGTCGCTTCTCGCCGGGCTGGTGCTTTTGGTCGGGGGCATCGTCATCACATTTTGGAATGTTGGAGATTTGCGGAAACGATTCCTTGGGCGACCCGAGCTCGGCCTGATCGAATCGGTCGTCGCCTTGCCGAGCGAAGTTTTCGGCGCCGAGGACGACCGCTTCCTGACCGATGCCATCCCGAGAACGCTGTCGACCTATCTCACCCAGGTGCAGGGGCTGGAAACGAAACTGCCGCCCACGAGCATCGAGATGGACAAGGTGGGCGGCGATCTCGACAAGATCGCGAAGGCGTACGGTGTGTCGGCGTTCGTGCTCTCGACCGTGACCGCCAGTTCCGAGAAGCTGGTGTTGAACTTGCAGCTCGTGGAGGCGCAGACGCGTCGGCTCATTTGGAGCCGGGAGTACAACGGCGATCGTCAAGGATTCCTCGATCTCGTGCACGCGGCGGCAGAGGGACTGCGCGAGGCGATGCGGCCCGCTGCCGCCCAGCTGCCACAAGCCGTAGCGCCGTCGGAACCGGAGATCTGGTTCCAGCGCGGGCTACACTATTCGAGCCGCTACAACCATCTCCACGGTCCAGAGGACTTCGACCGGGCCCTCGGTGCTTTCGAGAAGGTGATCGAGCTAAATCCTCGACGTGCGGATGCTGTGGCGGAGATCGGAAACCTGTACATCCTCAAGTGGGAAGCAGGGAGCCAAGAAGCACTGTCTCAGGTCGCATCATGGGCGAACCGAGCACTGGAACTCGATCCGCGGACGGCTCGGGCGTGGGACCTGTTGTCGTACTACGAGGTGCGTAGCGAGAGCGGGAGCAAAGAAACCGCCTTGCTTGCCAGTCTTCGCGCCGTCTCGCTCGCGCCGAGCGACGCCGGCTGCCAAATGGGCCTGCATATTGTTTTGGGGGAGACAGGTTCCGAGAGACTTTGTCGGGAGGCCGCGCTCGAAGCGGCGAGGCTTGATCCCCTATATCACCATCCCCTTATCGGTGCTGGATTCTCCACCGCCTTGCTCGGACGACCTGGCGAAGCGTTGGAGATGGTGGATCGAGCTCTGGCCCTCGAGCCCGACATGCCCATCGCCTTAGCGGCACGAGGGATGCATCTGGTGGCGCTCGGGCACCGCGAAGACGCGCGCGCGCTTCTACCCCGCGTGGAAGCGCTGGTGGTCGAGGGCCGCCTCCCTGAAAGTTTCTCGAGTAACCTACGCGACCTTCTTGCGGTCGAGTCTCGAGCCGATGGCTGGCGTCAGGCGATGCAGCGTATGCGGTCGGAGTCGACTGGAGCGCTAGGCTCTGCCTGGGTTGGATTTCTAGCAATAATTCTGGCTCGCAATGAAGAGACCGAGGCGGCTCTCGCAACTATAGTACACAGTAGTAGTAGTCAAGTGCCGTCATATGATTGGCTCATGCTCTGTCCGGACTTGGCCCCGCTGCGTCAGGATCCGCGCTTCGAGAAGATCGCCTCAGAATCGCGCGCACAATTCGAGCGACTTTTGCAGATCTTCGCGGAAGCTCGGAGTCGCAACGAGTTCCCTGCCTATCTCGAGAAACCGCTGGCCGATCTTCTGGTCGATCTCCACATGTCGGACCACCGCTGATCGACTCGCCCACGCTCAAAACCTTGTAATCGTTCCAGACTTCATCGAACGCATGAGGTATCGGCAACGTCTCCGGAACGGTCAAGACTCGTGGTCAGGCTCGACCTGGGTTCGCGCTTGAGCCCTCCCTCGCTCTAGCGTACCTTTCGGATCATGTGGAGCATCTCATGATTGGCCGGCGTTTCTCCCACTACCGCGTCGTCGAACGTATCGGCGCCGGCGGGATGGGAGAGGTCTACCGCGCCCGCGACGAGCACCTCCCACGCGACGTCGCCATCAAGATTCTGCCCGCAGGCACCCTCGCCGACGACCAGGCCCGCAAGCGCTTCCGCAAAGAAGCCGAAACGCTCTCGCAGCTCAACCATCCGCACATCGCCACCATCTACGACTTCGACACGCAGGACGACGTGGACTTCCTGGTCATGGAGTTCGTCGAAGGCACGACGCTCGCCGAAAAACTCCTGGACGGCACGCTTCCTGTGGACGAAGTTCTCCGCATCGGGAGCGAGATCGCAGAAGCCCTCGACGAGGCCCAACACCGCGGCATCGTACACCGGGATCTCAAGCCCAAGAACATCGGGCTCACGCTCAAAGGCCAGGTGAAGGTTCTCGACTTCGGCCTGGCGCGGGTGTTGAAGCCGAGTACAGACACTGCGACGACCGAAACTCTGACCGGCAGCAAAGGACTCGCGGGAACGCTACCGTACATGGCACCGGAGCAACTTCGAGGGGTTCCCGCGGATCACCGGAGCGATCTCTACGCGCTCGGTGTCTGCCTCTACGAGATGGCAACGGCCAAGCGACCATTCGAGAACGAGCTCGCCACCGCACTGGCCGACGACATCCTGCACAGGGCGCCGGTTTCACCCCGCCGACGCAATCCCCGAATTTCGCGCGCGCTCGAGCACCTGATCTTCAAATGCCTGGAGAAATCCCCAGCACGCCGGTACCGGTCGGCGCACGAGCTGCTGGCTGCGATTCACCACGTCGGCTCCGCACCACTCGGCCTCGATTGGCTCCGAATCATCCTCGGACGCGGGCGCCGGCGTTCCGTAGTCCTGGCAGGTGCCGTCCTTCTTATCCTGGCTGGGTTGCTCGCATTCAACGCCGGCGGCTGGCGCGACAGGTTCTTTCAAAGCAGCAACCTGCTCGCAATCGAGTCGGTGGTTGCGCTGCCGAGCAAAGTCATGGCAAGTGAAGAGGACGCCTTCCTTACCGACGCCATCCCGAACACCATTTCGACCTATCTGACCCAGGTGGAGGGCCTGGAGACCAAAATGCCACCCTCCAGCATCGAGGTGGAGCGTATCGGTGGTGACCAGAGCAAGCTCGCAAAGGCCTACGGGGTCGAGGCATTCGTCACCTCCACAGTGACCGCTCGCGACGATCGACTCGCACTCAACGTCCAGCTCGTGGACGCCGGGACCCGCCAGCTTCTGTGGAGCAAGGAGTTTGATGGAACCCGGCAGAACTTTCTCGAGCTCGTCCGCTCCGCCGCCGAAGGGGTGCGGGAAGCCGTCCGACCCGGCGCCAAGCCAGTTTTGGCCGCGCTGACTGGTTCGGAGGCGGAGATCCTCTTCCAGCGTGGCATGTACCACTCGAACCTGTACAACCACCTTCACGATCCTAGCCACTTCGACCGCGCGCTCACCGCCTTCAACAAAGTTCTGGAAATCGAGCCCCGCGCCGCTGCGGCAGCGGAGATCGGGAATCTCTATCTCTTCCAGTTCGAGGCCGGGCGGATTCCCGTGGAGGAGCTTCTTCCAAAGCTCGAATTCTGGGCCCAAAGAGCTCAACAAATCGATCCGAATGACGCCCGTGGTTTGGATCTTCTTGCCGTCTGCCACATGGACCGTGGAGACGGCCGCGCGGCATTACTGGCCAGTCTTCGCGCTGTTTCAAGTGCACCCAGGGATGCCTTCGTCCTACAAGGCCTTTCCACCAGTCTAATAATGGGATCTCTGCGGCTCGCCATCGAGGTGTCTCGCATCGCCTCGGCCGTCGACCCGCTCTATTCCTATCCAATGGTCAACAATGCCATTCGCTTGGGCTTGCTCGGGCACGCGCCTGATGGACTCGCGATGATCGATCGTGTTCTCGAGTTCGAACCCGACATGGTCACCGCCGTGAGGTTCAAGGCTATCCTCTTGATTTTGATGGATCGGACGCAAGAGGTTTTGTCTTATCTCGAACGTATGAGGCCGATGGTTGCCGATGGTCGGGTCGATCCGGAAGCCTACGCGCAGGTGCACGACCTCCTGATCGCGGCAACTGGCGCCCCCAAGGAATGGCGATCCGCCATCGACCGGCAGTTGTCGTGGGAGAAGGGAGCTTGGTACGACGCGCGTGAACTCCTCGCCTTGGTTCTGGCTCGACGGGGCGAAAACGATGCAGTGCTCGAGGTCCTCATGCACAGATCGAGTATCTACGACTGGCTCATGCTCTGCCCCGACTTGGAGTCGCCGCGAACGGACGCCCGTTTTCAACCAATTGCCGTCCGCGCCCGGCCGGGTTTCGAGCTGATGCTTGCCACCTTGAACGAGGCGCGTCAGCGCGGTGAGTTCCCAGTGCAGCTCGAGAAACCGCTCGCCGACCTCCTCGCGGATCTCGGCATGCCCGATCACCGATAAATGGAGCCGGCATGATCGGAACGCTTTTCTCACACTACCGCATTGTCGAGCGGATCGGCGCCGGCGGGATGGGAGAGGTCTACCGCGCTCGCGACGAGCACCTCCCGCGCGACGTCGCCATCAAGATCTTGCCTGCAGGCACCCTTGCCGACGATCAGGTTCGCAAGCGCTTCCGCAAGGAAGCCGAAACGCTCTCGCAGCTCAACCATCCGCACATCGCCACCATCCACGACTTCGATACCCAGGACGACGTGGACTTCCTGGTCATGGAGTACGTGGAAGGCACGACGCTGGCCGAGAGGCTCCAGAACGGAGCGCTCCCGGTGAATGAGGTACTCCGCATCGGGAGCGAGATCGCAGAGGCTCTCGACGAAGCTCATCACCGCGGCATCGTTCACCGGGATCTCAAGCCCAAGAACATCGGCCTCACGCTC
>CAZMNW010000002.1:0-51179 GCA_964567755.1 uncultured bacterium | reverse complement strand
GAGCGTGAGGCCGATGTTCTTGGGCTTGAGATCCCGGTGAACGATGCCGCGGTGATGAGCTTCGTCGAGAGCCTCTGCGATCTCGCTCCCGATGCGGAGTACCTCATTCACCGGGAGCGCTCCGTTCTGGAGCCTCTCGGCGAGCGTCGTGCCTTCCACGTACTCCATGACCAGGAAGTCCACGTCGTCCTGGGTATCGAAGTCGTAGATGGTGGCGATGTGCGGGTGGTTGAGCTGCGACAACGTTTCGGCTTCCTTGCGGAAGCGTTTGCGGGCTTGGTCGTCGGCAAGGGTGCCTGCAGGCAGGATCTTGATGGCGACGTCGCGCGGCAGATGCTCGTCCTGGGCGCGGTAGACCTCTCCCATACCTCCGGCGCCGAGTGGGAGAAACGCCTGCCGATCATGACAACTCCAGCTATCGGAGATGGGACATGCCGAGATCGGCGAGGAGTTTGGCGAGCGGCTCCTCGAGGTACTCGGGAAACTCGCCGCGAACACGCGCCTCGTTCACATGCGCCAGCATGCGCTCGAATTGGGACCGCGAAGCGGAAGCGATGGGACCGAAACGGATGTCGTGTCGCAGCGTTTCCAGATCGGGGGAGAGCATGAGCCAGTCGTAGGCCCATTCGACCGCAGCGGAAGACTTTCGTCCGAGGATCTCGAAGGCGGCGTCGGCTTCGCCCCGGCGGGCCAAAACTGTGATGAGGTGAATCTTGAACCCGCCCATATCACCTTGATCCCACTCCAATGCTTGCTGCACTGCGGGCCACCATTTTTCATGATCTGCGGTTTGGGCGAGAACGAGCGCCCGCACTGCCCCAAAGGCCTCAGGATCGATTTCAGCCGACGCCAACTCTTCCAGAACTGCGAGAGCATCCCGGTCTCGACCGAGCAGAGCGAGCAAGATCGCTCGATCTTGCAAGGCCCTGGCCATGTTGCGCTCCAACTCGAGCCCTTGATCGACCAATGCCAGACCCTCCAACGCTCGTCCCATGGGACCCAAGGACTCGGCAAGTCCCAGGAGCGGATGCACGTAAAGCGGGTCGAGGCGTGACGCCAGCGACATGCACTCATAAGAGAGTCGCAGAGAGCTCGCCTCGAGTGGGATGCCGAGTCCGATCTGGCAGACCGCATCTTCGGGCCCGAACGTTCCAGCGCGCAGACCAGGGATGAAGGCGGCTTCGACGTCCCCTCGAACGTAGCGTTCCCAGTACGTCAGGAGCGCCCACGCCTTGGCGTTCCGAGTGTCGATTTCCAGGGCCCGACGCGCCCAGAGTTCGATATCCGCTGCGGCTTCCTCGGCGCCCGATTCGTACTTGTAGATGTGTAGCATGCCGATTGCCGCCGCCGCGTCGGCACGCTTCGGGTCGAGTCGTAGGACCTGTTGATAGGCGGAGTAGGCGCTCTCGAAGTCGCTCGGGTCGTAATGGTTGTTGTAGCGGTTCGAGTGGTACAAAGCACGCTGGAAGAGGATTTCTGGCTCGGAGCTGGACGCGACCGCCCGCAATGGTGCTGCTGCGGGGCGGACCGCCCGGCGCAAACCTTCAGCTGCTTCCCGTACCAGCTCCAAGAATCGCTCCCGCTCGCCGTCGTATTCCTGGCTCCAGATCAGTCGTCGCGTCCGCGCCTCCACCAACTGCAGATTCACCACCAGCCGGTCCGATCGCACAGTTACGCTCGACACCACGAACGCTCCCACCCCGTACGCCTTCGCGATCTTGTCCAAATCCCCGCCCACTCTTTCAAACTCCACGCTTGTTGGCGGCATCCTCGTGTCCAACCCCTCCACCTGTGCCAGATAGGTCGACAGCGTCCGCGGGATCGCGTCGGTGAGAAACTGATCGTCTTTCCCGGCTACCACCTCGCTCGGAAGCGCCACCACTGATTCCACCAAACCGATTTCAGTCCGACCCAACAACCGGTCCCGGAGGCCTCCGATGTTCAGAACCGCAGCGGCTGCGAGCAGAGCGAAAGCACCGCTGGCGAGTGCCAACGGCCACCGGCGCCCGAGGGCCCGCTTCGCTCTTGCAACACCCAAGGATGACGTCCGCGATCGATTGAGATCGCGGATCAGATCATGAGCCGACTGGTAACGCCGTCCCGGATCTTTCTCCAGGGACTGGAGAATCACGTACTCGAGCGCCCGCGGAAGGTCGGGGTTGCATCGCCGCGGCGGCGGGGGTGCCAGGTTCAGAATGTCCGAAATCAGGGCGCTTGCCAGCTCCTGTTCGAACGGCCGCTTGCCGGTGCACATCTCGTAGAGGCAGATGCCGAGTGCGTAAAGATCGCTTCTGTGATCGGCAGGAGCGCCACGCAGCTGCTCCGGTGCCATGTATGGCAGCGTTCCCGCGAGTCCTGTGGCGCCGGTCAGAGTTTCCGTCGTCGATGCGTCGGTACTCGGTTTCAGCACACGCGCCAGACCGAAGTCGAGAACCTTCACTTGGCCTTTGAGCGTGAGGCCGATGTTCTTCGGCTTGAGGTCCCGGTGCACGATGCCGCGGTGTTGGGCCTCGTCGAGGGCTTCTGCGATTTCGATCCCGATGCGGAGAACTTCGTCCATGGGCAGTGCGCTGTCCTGGAGCTTTTCGGCGAGTGTCGTGCCTTCCACGTACTCCATGACCAGGAAGTCCACGTCATCGTGGGTGTCGAAGTCGTAGATGGTGGCGATGTGCGGATGGTTGAGCTGCGAGAGCATCTCGGCTTCCTTGCGGAAGCGCTTGCGGGCCTGATCGTCGGCAAGGGTGCCCGCAGGCAGGATCTTGATGGCGACATCGCGTGGGAGGTGCTCGTCGCGGGCGCGGTAGACTTCACCCATCCCGCCGGCGCCGATACGCTCGACGATGCGGTAATGGGAGAAGCGCTTGCCGATCATGGAGCCAGGCTCCGCATGGGTGTGAGTCTAGGCCGGTGCTTGAGGGGGTGCAAGCTGCGAACATTCCTGAGTTTGGGGCTCAGTCGCGCGCGGGCATGCGGAGGTCGGCGAGGAGATCGGACAGTGGTTTTTCGAGGTATGTCGGGAACTCACCGCGACCGCGCGCCTCGTCGAAGATGGCGAGCATCGCCTCGAAGTGTTGTCTCGATTTGGTCGCAACCTGCGCGAAACGAGGATCGCCGCCCAATGGCTGCAAGTCTGGGCAGAGCATGAGCCAGTCGTATGGAGGAACTTTCGAGGAGTCGCTCGGTGAGGAGAGCGCCGAGAACGCGAGATCAATCTCGCCACGTCTGGCTGCGAGCATCGTGAGCAGCTCGCGCAAGAAGAATAAGTTCTGGCCCCACGACAGAAGACTGTCGACTTCAATGGGCGAGGAACTCGTTTGCACGGCGAGAAGAGCCCGCACGGACTGCAGGGACCCAGGAGCCAGTTGTCCACCTCCAGCTGGCGCCTCGAGCTGTTGCACGATGGAGGATGCTTCGCCCGTTCGACCCAGGAGAATGAGTTGCGTCGCTCGAATGATCAGCCCAAAGGGCATGTCAGGCTCGAGATCGAGGACGCCATCGATGACAGCCAGTGCTTGGTTCGATCGACCGAGCAAGCCGTGCACATGAGCCAGGTTCAACGGTGGATAGGTGTACAGCGGATCCAATCGCGCCGCCATCACATACCCCTCAAGGCCAAGCCGGATGGAACCGTGGCAAATGACATCGGCAAGACCGTTCTGCAACAATGCGTTTCTCGGGGCGAGAGCAACGGAGCGAAGAGCGATCCTCAGACCACTCTGATAATTCCCGGAATAGAACTCATAGGCAGATAGCGTACCGGTTGCAATGGCATTGAGCGGGTCGATCTCCGTGGCACGCAGGGCCCAGGTCTTGATCTCTTCGAGAGCATTATTGTTCGAACCGAACTCGTACTCGTACCCGTAGAGGTTACTGATCTCTGCCGCTGCATCGGCGCGCCGTGGGTCGAGCTCCAACACCTTCTGAAAGGCAGTCTTGGCACGTTCGAGATCTTCCGGATCGCGTTGGTTGTTGTAGCGGTTCGAGTGATACAGCCCGCGCTGGAAGAGAATCTCAGGCTCGGAGTGAGCGGAGACTGCGGGTAACCGTGCGGCCAAAGGCCGAATGGCTTCGCGCAACCCCTCGGCTCCCGCGCGCACGAGCTCGAGGAACTCCTGCTGCGAGCCGTCGTACTCGTGGCTCCAGAGAAGTCGACGCGTTTGCGCTTCCACCAGCTGCAAGTTGAGGGTGAACTGGTTGGAACGAGCAGTCACCGTGGAAACCACGAGCGCACTGACGGCATAGATTCTGGCGATCTTCTCCAGGTCGCGACCGAGCCTCTCCACTTCGAAGCTCGTCGGGGGCATCTTGGTTTCCAGACCTTCCACCTGGTTGAGATACGTAGAGAGAGTCCGCGGCACGGCGTCGGTGAGGTAGGCATCGTCCGGGGTGGCGAAGACCTCGCTCGGGAGTGCGACGATCGAGGCGATCGGACCGGGCGCCGCCGGCCCGAAGAAATTGTCGCGCAGGCCGCCGACATTGAAGCCGACGAGAGCGGCCATGGCTGCACCGACAAGGATGACGCCACCGGCCACGGCGACCACTCGGCGTCGCGCAAGCCGGCGCATGACTCCACGTCTTCGTACGTGGCCGAAGCCATGCGTTGGAGCGCCGATACGGCGCAGATCAGCGAGGACCTCCTGCGCCGATTGGTAGCGAACTGCGGGGTCCTTCTCGAGACAGTTGAGGATGAGTGGCTCGAGCCCGGGGAGCAGGTCGGGTTGCAGCTGACTTGGCGGTGACGGTGGTCGGTGCATGACGTCGTCGATGAGAGCGGTCGCGGGCTCGCGCTCGAAAGGGCGCCGGCCGGTGGCCATCTCGTAGAGCACGACGCCGAGGGCATACAGGTCGGAGCGATGGTCGGGTGTGGCGCCACGGAGCTGTTCTGGCGCCATGTAGGGCAGGGTGCCGGCGAAGGCCGGAGTGCCTGTCAAGGTTACGGTGGTGAGAGAATCGGTGGAGGGTCCTGACACCCTGGCCAGCCCGAAGTCGAGCAGCTTGATCTTCCCCTTGCGCGTGAGTCCAACGTTCCCAGGCTTGAGATCGCGATGCACGATGCCATGGTGATGGGCTTCGTCGAGCGCTTCGGCGATCTCGCTCGCGATGCGCAGCTGCTCGTCGGGCGGGAGCCTTTCTTCCCGCATCCGATGCCCCAAGGTCTTGCCTTCCACGAACTCCATGACCAGGAAGTCCAGACCGTCCTGAGTATCGAAATCGTAGATGGTGGCGATGTGAGGATGATTGAGGCGCGAGAGCGCTTCCGCTTCCTTCCGGAAGCGCTTGCGCGCCTGGTCGTCGGCGAAGGTGCCGGCGGGCAGGATCTTGATGGCGACGTCGCGTGGAAGGTGCTCGTCGCGAGCGCGAAAGACTTCGCCCATGCCGCCGGCGCCGAGACGCTCGACAATCCGGTAATGGGAGATCCGGCGCCCCGCAGGATCTTCGGAGACAGAACCCAGGAACTCGCGGATTTGCTTCTGGAGATCCTGGGTTCGGAAGATATCGCCGCCACCGGCATGGGCGCGTAGCAGCGAGTCGACGCGAACGCGGAGCTCCGGATCGTCGCAGCGCTCGTCCAGGAAAGCCAGCCGCTCCGCCTCCGGAAGCTCGATGGCCTCGGCGAAGAGTTCCTCAGCCCGCGATTCGCGTGTCGGATCCATCAGCTCACCTCCGTGAGAATACGGGGATTGCTTCCGATCACGCCAGTGCGGGCGCACGCTGGCCCCAGGAGAAGAATCCGGGCGATTATCGTCCATTGCCACGTCTGTCCGAAGCAAAAACTCAGTAGGAATACTGGATTCTGCCAAGGCTTGGCCAAATCCCATCGTTCTCGCGCACCTACAAAGAGAGATGCGATCACGTCTGCACCGGGACGCCAGCCCATGGGAAGCCGTCCCGGAGCAGCAATCGAGGGGTCGGCAGGCCGACCCCCACGACGTTGGCGAGCTCGAACCGTGTGCGGTTCGACTCGCGGTCGGCGTTTGGTTTGTCGGAAGCGAAAGCACGTTCGCTCGTGGGGCGACCGACGTTTCCTAGTTCGACGCCGAGGCCAGCCGTTGCCGCTAGCAACGACGATCTTGGCAAGGAGGAGTCATGAAGATCTGGGCAAAGCTCACACGACCTGTCGTGCTGGGCATCGTCGCAGCTCTCGGCTGCGAACAGCCGGCGTCGGTGACGCTGCGCAAGCCGCCGCCGAGTGGGGGCGGCCCTAGGGACATTGCCTTCTCACAGGATGTGAATAATAAGGGCACTTGTATTCGCATCATGGCGACGGACGGCAGCAACGCTGTCACCGTACTGTGTCCCGATTCGGGCACACCGGCCCTGTGGTTTCCGAGCTGGGAACCGACCGGCGCGGCCATCGCCTACCGCGGCGTGGGCAACTCGAACATTTACCGAGTCGATGTCTCGCCGAGTGGTAGCGGCACTAACAACCGGCTCTTGCTGACCCTCACCGACTGTGGCGGAAACTGCGATCAGCCGAAGTGGTCACCACTTGGAGACGAGATCGCGGTACTCAACGGAGGCACAACTGGGACCGGCCCCGCCGTGCTCATCATTCCGGCTGTTGGCTGCCCGTTCCCGGGTGGGGGCCCCTGTCCGCAGTTCCTGTACAGCGAACTCGCGGGTTACTCGTTCCACGGTCTCGCCTGGAGCCCCGATGGGACCCAGCTCGCGCTCACAGTCAGCCGCGGTCCCGTGGGTTTGTCGCCGCGGTTCATCGTCGTTGTCGCGCGGGCGACCGGCGTGGGCACGGACGTTCAGCAATTCGGTGCCAGCACAATCGATTGGGGTACGGGCAGCCGCGCGACGGTGCTCGCCCTCACAGTTGCTCCACCAGGAGTCACCGGCGCTGCACCTCGGGATCTCTATTTCTTCGACGTCACGACACCCTTGGTGCCACCGCAACTCGCAATCACGAATGGCCGCCATCCCTCGTTCTCGCCCGACGGCGAGTTCATCGCCTACCAGGAAACGAGCGGCCAGTTCAGCCTGGTGAAACGCGAGATCGACACCGGCACCCGAACCATGCTGCAGCGCACGGGCATCTTCGCGGACTGGAGGTAGGAAGTCAGTCGTGCCGCGAGGAGCGAGGCAGAACCGTTGTGAATGCTAGAGGACCACGAAGGAGCGGGCACTTGCCCGGAGGAACGGTCCCGGGGAGATGAATTGTCGGTTGCTGCGCGGTGCCCTTCCGCGCAGGCAGGCAGACAGAGGTCAGGGCAAAATTCGGCAGAATAGAAGCCGAGCTAGGAGCTGAAGATGAACTGCGCCACCAGAATCGCCGCCTGGCTTCTCGTCGGCACTTTCGCCGCGAGGGCAGCCAACGCACAGGCGGTCCTGTCCGATGACTTCAACGACAATGCCACGGATCTCGACCGGTGGAGTATCGGCACGGCGGGGTCCGGTGTAACACTCTTTGAAAACAATCAGAGACTGGAGATAGCGTTTTCTCTGAACGCATCGGGCAGTTTCTTGGCCAAACAATATAACAGCAGATGTCGGCTGAGGGGCGATTTTGATATCCAAGTCGATTTTCAGCTCATTGACTGGCCTAACTCCAACGGGGTGAGAGTTGGCCTGTCCGTAGCGGGCCCGGCCGGTAACTTCCTTGTCGAGCGCGTAAGTTTCGGCCACCCACTTGTTGATTTCCCCGGACAACCTCGAGAAGTGTACCTTATCGATGCCTCGAGTGCAGGTGTTCAGGGGATAACCGGGACGGGGAATCTTTCGGGCAAGCTGAGGATGGTGAGAGCTGGCGCAACGGCCACGGGCTACTACTTCAGCTCGGGAGGTTGGGTCCCGATAGCTTCCGCCTTCCTTGGGACCGCGGATGTCAACTTCATCCTCAACTCCTTTACTGCCGACAATCTCTTCACTGACCAAGCGGTGAAGCTGGCATATGACAACTTTTTCGTGAACGCAGGGCAGTTGGTCTGCAGACCCGTGGCGAGATGCCGAAACGTAACCGTGTCGGCCAGCTCTAACTGTACGGCTGACGCTACGATTGACAATGGCTCCTTTGATCCTGACGGCGATCCGATCACGATCACCCAGTCGCCGGCCGGCCCGTATGCTCTCGGCAACACCGAAGTGACGCTCACAGTCGCCGACGCAAGCGGCGCCTCCGCCCAGTGCACGGCGACCGTCACGGTGGAGGTTCCGGCCGGTGCGGTGGCCGGGCACATCCTCGCGGAGTGCCCCTCTCCGGGGACACCGCTCCTCGGCGTCAAGGTAGACGTCTTCGACGGCGAGGGCATGCTCGTCGCCTCTACCGTGACGGACGATGCGGGAGCCTTCACCGTGCCCGGGCTCGCATCGCAAGAGACGTACACGGTCACGCTCGTCACGCCCCTGGGCTACGTTGCCGCAGCAGAGGAAATCCACGCCGCGATCGACTGCGGCGAGACGGAGCCCGCCGAGTTCTCGCTCTCGTGCGTGCCGATCGTCGCGAACCCACGCCCATCGGGGTTCTGGAAGCACCAGATCGGGGTCGCGACCGGAGGTCCGGGCAGCGCCCAGGTCGACGGGCCTGCACTGTGCTCGCTTCTCGATCTCATCTCGGCCCACTTCAACTCGAACGCAATCAACGAGGTGGTCGTCTACCAGCCGCCGGCATCGGATACCTGCGAGGACAAGCTCCAGGTGGCCAAGACACTCCTCAACCTGAGGGGGAACGTCGGGATGACGGCGCGGGCGCAGCAGCAGCTCATGGCGTTGCTGCTGAACGTGGCGGCGGGGAACATCGGCCTCCAGCAGGTAGTGAGCGCGGACGGGGCGACGCTGTCGCAGGCCATCACCTACTGCGATAACCTGATCGACGGGCCTCTGGCCGGACACGAGACCGCCAAGACGATCGCGGACCTCGTCAACAACAACCAGCAAGTGGGGGCCGGAGTGATTCCGCTCACCACGCAGAACATCGCCTACAAGACGGACCATCTCGTGACGGAGTTCCTCGGTGCAGGACCGAGCCCGACGCGCGGGCCGATGACAGTTCGTTTCAACCTGGCCAGGCCGGAAGAGGTGTCGGTACGGGTGTATTCGGCAGCGGGGCGGATGGTGCACGAGCTCGCAGCGGGTTCGCTTTCCCCAGGTCGCGCGGTTCTGGTGTGGGACGGCACCGATCGGCACGGGAACACCGTTCCAGCTGGAGTTTATTTCGTCCGTGCCGAGATCGCAGGGCAGCGTCACACACAGCGCGTCGTGCGCTTGCGCTAACGGCATGAATGAAGTGCCAGAGGCCTGGATCGTGGAAGTCGGTTCGAGTGCGACCATGCTGGTGGTCGCACTCGAACATGCTTGGCATTCGGGAGCTCGAGGAGCAGGGCACCCGAACCGTCCTGAGAAGCGGAGGGCTGCATCCCAACTGGAGGAAGCCTTAAGAGCCGGTCATTATCGAAGCGTGCTGTAGAAGTGGATCGGCAGAAATGAGGTTGCGATGAAACGCGACAGCAGATTGTTGGCAGTCCTGGTGCTCGGGCTGATTGGGATTCTCGGTTGTGAGGATCCAGGTTCGATCACTGAAGCGACGATCGAGAAGCCGCCGCCACCTGGGGGTGGAGCGCCGCAGGACATCGCTTACGTGTGGTTGTCTTCGAAGACGGGCTACTGCATCAAGTCCATCGCCGCGGATGGTAGCAACATTGGAACGATCACCTGTCCCGGGGGAACATTTTTCACCGACATCAGCTGGGAGCCGGCTGGAACAGCGGTCGCTTATCTCGTCACCACCAACCCGAACTACGGCCTCTGGCGGGTGAACGTGAATGGATCGAATACGCAGCAGCTGCTGGCATCCGGCACGTATTCGGGGTTCGATGACCTGGCGTGGTCTTCGGTGGGCAACGAGATCGCGGTGACAGGCGACGGTCCGGGCGGCGAGCCCGTGCTACTCCTCGTCCCGCCCACGGGTTGCCCCTGGCCCAACCCGAGCGACCCATGCCCGACCGTTCTGTACTCCGAACCAAGCGGCACGAATCATCGCTTCGGAAGCCTGGCCTGGAGCCCCGATGGGACGCAGATCGCGCTCCATGTCATGCGCGGTCAGGGCAACGAGTTCATCGTGCTCGTCGAGCGGTCCACCGGGGTGGCCTCGGACGTCCGGCCGTGGGTCGGAAGCGTCGGCGACTGGGGGCGTGGACCGCGAGCTACGACTCTGGTGCTTGCTCAATTCACCGGTGACGGGGTTGATCAGAGCATCTATCTCTTCGACCTAGCGACGCCGAGCGTGGCGCCATCGCTCGCGGTTCAACACGGACGTCACCCCAACTTCTCGGCGGACGGCGAGTACATCGTGTACCAGGAGACGAGCGGCAACTTCTCGATGGTGAAGCGCGAGCTCGACACGGGCACCCGGACCGTCCTGAAAGCCGGAGGATTGCATCCGAACTGGAGGAAGCCGTAACGGTCAAGATCTCGAGGCTGCGGAGGCGAGTCAGCTGCCATCGGTTTCCGAAATCAGGGGCGGCGATATGGTGCAGTTAAGGAGGAGGATTCAGATGAAACGGTGTGGCATGTTTCTCCTCGCTCTGGCGCTCGGTTTGATGGCAGCGCCGGGGTGCGAGGATCCGGATTCGATCACCACAGCGACGGTCGACAAGCCGCCGCCTCCGGGAGGAGGCGGGCCACGAGAGATCGCGTTCATCGAGAGCGTCCGAATCCAGGGCAGTCCCTCTGGAAACCGCCAGTACTGCATCCGTGGGATGGCGGTTGACGGTAGCAATGTTGCGACGATCAGCTGTCCGGGCGGAGGAACATTCTTCACCGACATCAGCTGGGAGCCGGCTGGCACCGCCATCGCTTACACCGTCAACTCCACTTTGAATTACGGAGCTTGGCGAGTGAACGTGGACGGGACGAACGCGATACAGTTGCTGGCGCCAGGTCAGTACAACACGTTTTCGGACGTCGCGTGGTCGTCCGCAGGCAACGAGATCGCAGTCACCGCCCAAGGCCCTTCCAGCGAGTCGGTCCTGTTGCTGATCCCCTCCGCGGGCTGTCCATGGCCGAACCCGAGCGATCCTTGTCCCAAGGTCCTGTATTCCGAGCCGGGTGGTGGCGCGGACTGGTACTTCAGTAGTCTTGCTTGGAGCCCGGATGGAACACAAATCGCCCTGAAAGTAAGCCGTGGCACGGGAAACGGGGTCATCGTGCTCGTCGATCACGCCATGGGAACTGCAACGGATGTTCGCGCCTGGGACGGAGGTGTCGGCGATTGGGGGCGTGGGCAAAGAGCGACGACGCTGGTGCTGCCTCGCTTCACTGGGGTTGGCAACGAGCAGGACATCTACCTATTCGACCTTGCAACTCCTGGGGTGGCACCTGTGTTGACCGTGCAGCTCGGCCGGCATCCTAATTTTTCAGCCGACGGTGAATACATCGTCTATCAGGAGATAAGCGCCAGCAGTCTCGCGATGGTGAAGCGCGAGCTCGACACGGGCACGAAAACCGTCCTCCTCAAATCCGGAGGGCTGCATCCCAACTGGAGGAAGCCGTAACGGTCCAGATCTCGGCGGCAGCGCCGATACGAGGAGCGAAATAATCCTGCAACTTCAGCGCTTCCCGGGTGGGCCTTCGACAAGAAAGCGTTGCCAGCTCGTCGCGGGCAAACCGAGACGCGCGGCTGTTGCGATCTGCGCCGAATCGCACACGACCAAAGGGTGATAGGCAGGGAAGCGCCGCGTGAACTCTGCGAGACCACGCATGTCGGAAGCGCTGAAGTTGCCGGTCTTGACCTCGATTGCCCAGGATCCCCAGGAACCATCGAGGATTCCATCGACCTCGATCGGTTCTTCGCGCCAGTAAGCCACCCGTTGCCCCGAGTTCCACGCATGGGCGAGGCAGGCGTTCTCTACCCAGAATCCGAAGCGAATGGGGTCTCGGTCCAGCTGCGGGATACCGCGTGGATCCACGACTGCCATCAGGGCATTGCTCAAGGTCACGAGCTTGGGTGGTGCAGCCCGCTGACGCATGGGTCGAGAGGAATGTTTCGGCAAAGCCGCGACGAGATACGCTTCTTCGAGCAGCCGCAGATAATGGGCGATGGTGTCCAGCGCACCTCGGTCTTGGAGCTGTCCTTGGAGTTTTTGCAGGGAGACGATTTGCGCCGGCGACGCGGCGGCGATGGCGAAGACTTGCCGCAAGAGTTCGGGCCGGCGGACGTCGGCGAACGCGAGGATGTCGCGCCCGATTGCCGGTTCGAGGATGCTGTCGCGCAGGTAGGCGTTCCAACGCATCGGGTCGTTGCGCAGATCAAACGCGCCGGGGTATGCCCCCAACCGCACGATGAGCCCCGCGCTTGCCTCAGGATCGAGGCCAAACCTCTCGACAAGGGCCGCTGCCGACCAGTGGCCGAGAGTCAAACGTTCGAAACGGCCGGCGAGACTCTCGCGCGAGCCGCGTGACAGTCGGAGAGCAGACGAGCCGCTGGCCACGATGTGCAGCCCAAGGCGCTTGCGGCGCACACGATCCCACTGTCCCTTGAGGCGGGCCGACCAGTCGGGCCAGTGCTGCACTTCGTCGATCACGAGAACTGCACGATCATGAGCGCTGGAGATTTCCTCTGCCCGCTGCCAGGTGCGTTCCCAAAAGCCGGGGAGCGCAGCCTCGGGCCCGTCGGCTGCAACGTACATTCCGCGATCACCCAGCATCTCGACGAGCTCGAGGAGCAGGGTGCTTTTTCCGACCTGACGCGGGCCCGTGAGAAGCTGGATCCGCCCCGGGGCAGGTTCTGCCAGGCGCTGACGCAGGAGGTCCAGACACCTCCGGAGACTTATGCCTGAAGATTCGATCATACTAGAATAATTATTCGACTTTGGTCGAATCGTCAAGTCCCATGACGCCATGCGTCGGGGCCGGTCGGAGCGCGCAGGAGAGACCACAGGGAAGAAGCCGCCGAGGTCAGTACGCGACTTGGGCTTGAGGCAGGAAGGCGAACACGGGTGACATGGAGGCGAGTTCGAGGAAACGCCGATGCGGGCGCAGCTCGTCGGAGAGTTCGGGATGAAACGTGGTCGCCATGACGTGACCGGATTCAACCCAAACGGGTTCGTCGCCGATCGATGCACGCACGCGGACTTCCGGGCCAACGCGCAGAATTCGCGGTGCGCGGATGAGAACGGTTTCGATCTCGGGGATCTCGACATCATCGCAGGTAGCGGTTGCTACGCGACTCTGGGTCTGGCGGCCGTAGCCGTTGCGTTGCACGTTGATGTCTAAGATGCCGAGGCCGGTGCCCGCGGGGTTTTGCACGTCGCGCGCGAGGAGGATGGCTCCGGCGCAGGTGCCGAACATGGCGCCGCCGGCGGCCGCGAAGTCGCGTAGCGCCACATCCAATCCGTTGGCGCGCATGAAATGCCACATCGTCGTGCTCTCGCCACCCGGGAGCACGAGGCCCTGGAGCCCGTCGAGATCGCGCGGACGCCGCACCTCGCGCCACGCGACGCCGAGTCGTTGCAGCACGCGCTCGTGCGCCTGAATATCACCCTGCAAGGCCAGCACACCGACGTGCATGCGCCGCTCCGTTTCCACCATGTCGAAAGATGGGCTACTCCAACGAGCTTCGCTCAGCGAACGAGTCGAATCACTACCAGCCGCGCGTCTGCAACAGGTCCTTCTCCTCGATCTTGCGTATGTCGAGACCCGGCATGGCTGCGGCGAGGCCCGCGCAGGCCTTCAACACCTCGGCCGGTTCCTTGAAGTGCAGCACTGCGTGCACGATGGCGCGCGCGCGGGCCGCCGGATCTTCCGACTTGAAGATGCCGGAGCCGACGAAGACCGTTTCGGCGCCGAGCTGCATGACGAGCGCCGCATCGGCGGGGGTTGCGACGCCGCCGGCGGCGAAGTTCGGCACCGGCAAGGTGCCGTGCTCGCGCACCCAGCGCACGAGGTCCACCGGCGCGCCGAGCTCCTTCGCCTCGTGCACGAGCTCTTCCTCACCGAGGACCGTCAAGCGACGGATCTGCGTGTGCACCTTGCGCAGGTGACGCACGGCCTCGACGATGTTGCCCGAACCGGCCTCGCCCTTGGTGCGGATGAGAGCTGCGCCTTCGGCGATGCGCCGGAGGGCTTCGCCGAGATCTCGGCAGCCGCAGACGAACGGCACCTTGAACGCCCACTTGTCGACATGATGCTCGTCGTCGGCGGGCGTGAGCACCTCGCTCTCGTCGATGAAATCGACGTCGAGAGCTTCGAGCACCTGCGCTTCCGCGAAGTGGCCGATGCGGCACTTGGCCATGACCGGGATGGACACCACTTCCTGGATCTCGCGGATCCTGTCGATGGAAGCCATGCGCGCCACGCCACCTTCGGCGCGAATGTCCGCCGGCACGCGCTCGAGCGCCATCACGGCGACGGCGCCGGCGCGCTCGGCGATCTTTGCTTGTTCGGCGTTGGTGACGTCCATGATGACACCGTTGCGCAGCATCTCGGCCAGGCCACGCTTGGCGCGAATGTCGTTGTCCATGTTCCTTCCTCCCTCGTCGTGCGGTGAAACGTGTGCAGCGTTCGGATCTGATGGACGCTGCCGCGTCGCGTGCCCCGTGTCAGACGTACGGGCGCGCGCCACTCGGGCGATCGCGCTTCCCGGCCTCGAGCACGAGTGTGTGCAAATGCTTGCCGACGATCGCGAGGCCTTTGTCGATCTCTTCCTCGTCCGTGCGGCTGATCGAAAGTCGCGCGCAGCCAACCCCCGGATCGCTGGTGAAGAAGTGCCGCCCCGGAGAAATGTGCACGCCGTCGCGAGCGACACGCGCGGCGAGCTCTTCGTCGGCCACGCCAGTCGGCAGCTCGAGCCAGATGCTGTAGCCGCCCGCCGGGATGCGCCAGCGCGTGCCCTCGGGCATGTGCGCCGTCAGCGCTTCGGCAGTGCGTGCCATGCGCGCGCGGTAGACCTTGCGCAGTCGGCGCAGGTGTTTGTCGTACTCACCGCGCCGACAGAACTCGGCAAGCGCCGCCTGCAGCAGGACGGAGCTGTGGAAATCAGTCGTGCGTTTGAGGTGCGCGAGTCGCGTCACCAACGCTCGGTCGGCCACCAACCAGCCGATGCGGAAGCCTGGGCACAGGCCCTTCGAGAACGTGCCGACGTAGCAGACGCGGCCCTCCTGATCGAGCGCCCGCAGCGACAGCACTTCGCCGCCATCCCAGCGCAATTCTTCCTCGAATCCATCCTCGAGGATGGCAAGGTCGTGCCGGGAGGCGATCTCGAGCAGCCGCTTGCGATGGGCGAGCTGCGTCGAGATCCCGGTGGGATTCTGGAAGTGCGGCATGGTGTAGAGGAACTTGACCCGGCGCCGTGTCAGCACCTGTTGCAGCTCTTCCAGGTCGATGCCGTCTGCGGTCATCGGCACTGGGGCGATGTCGGCGCGATGCAGGCGCAACAAGGCCAGCAAGTTGCCGTAGGTCGGGGACTCGACGACGACGGTATCGCCCGGATCGAGCAGTGCCCTGCACACGAGCTCCAAGCCCTGCTGCGCGCCGTTCACCACCAGGATCTCCTCGGCATCGACGCGCATGCCGCCGAGGCGCAGGCGATGCGCGATCATGTCGCGGAACGGTGGATGTCCGCACGTGGCGCCGTACTGCAACAAGGGTTCGCCGTCGCGACGCAGCACGTCGTCGAGGCAGCGGCGCAAACTGTCCATGGGGAAGAAGCGCTCGTCCGGAATGAGACCGGTGAAGTCGATGGCGCCGTTGCCGTGGACTTCGATCCCTGAATCTGCCTCCGCCTGCGGGAGGAGTCCATCCAGGCCGGCAGCGAGCCGATCGGTCCAACGCGAGCGTTGGGGCGTGGTCGTTGAGGTTCGACGACCAACAGCGAACCGCGCGCGGCCGACGACACGCGTGCCATGCCCGACGCGCGCTTCCACGAGGCCTGCGGCAGCGAGCGAGTCGTAGGCGGATGTCACCGTCGCGCGATTCACACCCAGGCGACGCGCCAGGCCTCGGGTTGCAGGCAGACGACTGCCCGCGGCCAAGTCACCGGTCTCGATCAGGCTGCGAATCTGGGTCTCGATCTGCCGGTGGAGCGGCGAATCGCTCGCGCGTTCGAGGACGAGCTGCATGGTCTCTCCAAATGGACGGTCCAAACTAGCGATCCAAGGTTAGTATTCCGGCTAGAACTGCGCAAGGGCCATTTTTAGCAAAATGATGCGGTATATTGGACTGGTCCATTTGGCGTGGACTGGTGCCAGTAGCTTGGCCGGTGTCTGTCTAGAGTTCAAAGCGGGGGGCTGCGCAGGCAGTGAACAGTTGCTGTCGCCGACGTCGACATTCGGCCTTTCACTCCAGGACGGCCGCCCCGGCTCACAGGCCGGATTCGCCACGGAACGGAAGCTGCTTTTCGCTCGACCGCCCCGACACCCATCCCTCCCAAAGGGTTGAAGAAGCATGCGTACAGTGTTTCAGAATCCTGCCATCGGCTTCCTCGTTTGGTTGGGACTCACGTCATTCCCCGTCGAAGCGTGTCGAGGGCAGGTGATGATTAACGAGCTCCTCGCCGATCCGGTGGTGGATTGGGATGCCGACGGTACCGCGAACTTCCGCAACGACGAGTGGCTGGAGATCGTCAACATCGGCACAACGGCGGTGTCGTTGGAAGGTCTCTATGTGACCGACGCCAGTAACGTCTTCCGCTTCGGCTTCGGCGGCATGCTGGCGCCCGGCGCCATCCAAGTGGTCTACGGCAGCCAGAGCGCGGCGTGGGAGACGGCAACCGGCGCCAGTATCGTAGGGCTGTCGCTCAACAACGCCGGCGACACCGTCCGGCTTTTCCAAGTAAGCGGTGTCGATACGATTCTCGTCGACGAATACAGCTACGCCGCGCACGAAGGCCTGGACGATCGTTCGACCGGCCGCCACCCCGATGGGGCCGCGACCTGGTTCGTCTTCGATTCGCTCAACCCCTACACGGGAACAACGGCGCCGCTCGGGACCAACTGCCCGCCGACGCCTGGGCTGCCGAACGGCTGCCCGGTGCCCGTCGATGCCACCACCTGGGGCGACGTCAAACAGCGTTACAAGGTTGGGAGGATGCCATGATGTCGATTTGGTCTCGAATCAAGACGAGTGGATCTCGGAACCGGCGACAATCGTGCACCGCTGGTGGGATTCGAACCCTGGTTCCGTTGCTCTTCGTCTGTATGCTTGCCGTTTCGTTCACGAGTGGACGAACGGGTCACGAATCAGGGACGGCGGCAGCGCAGCAGCCGCGACGAGCACTACTGCAGGCGCTCGTCGTTCCACAGTTGAGCCTCGAATGCTTGTCTGCGATCGGGGACGCATTCCGTACCTGCAGCAGCCCGGGGCCGGGCGGCATCGTGGGCTGCACCGTGTCGCTGATCCGGATCCTGGAGTCTTGTCCGTGAACGAGGTGAGCGCGCCGTCCTAGATCTTACCGAGGGCGCGTAGAACGCGATCCGGTGTCATCGGCAACTGCGTGAGACGCTTGCCGGTGGCGTGCCGGATCGCGTTCGCGATTGCGGGCGCCGGGCCGTTCGTCGGCACTTCGGCGACCGATTTGGCGCCGAATGGGCCGGTGGGCTCGTACGACGCGACGAGGAGCGTCTGCATCTCGGGCATGTCGTCGGCGTGGATGAGCTTGTAGTCGACGAGGTTCGGGTTCAGCAGTCGGCCGTCCGCGTCGTAGAGCATCTCCTCGCTCAGGGCATAGCCGATTCCCATGGCGACGGCGCCTTCGATCTGTCCTTCCACCAACGACGGGTTGATGGCGGTGCCGCAGTCGACCGCGGACACGAAGCGCAGCACGCGCACGCGGCCGGTTTCCGTGTCCACTTCGACCTCGGCAAACTGGGCGGCGAAGGGCGCCGGCGAGTCACGAATGCAGAACGACGCGCGCCCGAGGATCTGCGTCATCTCCCGGTGCATGGCGAGATCGGCGATCTCCTGCATCGACAGACTCTGGCCGCTGTCGCTCGTCACCCGTCCGGCGCCACAATGCAGGCGCGAGATCGGCAGGTTCAGCTGGCGCGACGCCACATCCAACACTTGGTCGCGGGCCTCTTCGGCGGCACGACGCACCGCGTTACCCGACACGTAGGTGATGCTGGAGGCATAGGCGCCGACGTCGTAGGGAACGAGATCAGTGTCGGCGGCATACACGTGGATCGCATCGAGCGCGACACCCAGGGTTTCGGCCGCGATCTGTGCCAGGATGGTGTCGGCACCGGTGCCGAGATCCGTGGCACCCATCGTCAGAATCCACGACCCATCCTCGTTGAGCTTGAGCGCTGCCGCACCCCAATCCACACCGGCCACTCCCGAAGACTGCATCGCCAGCGCCACCCCGATGCCACGTCGCAGCTCGCCGCTTCGTGGCAACGTCTCGCGCCGGTTCCAATCGATCGCGCGTGCGCCCTGCTCGATGCATGTGTCGAGGCCGTAGCTCTGGATCTTGCGCGTCCAGCCTTTGCCCTTGGCTTCCAGCGCCGCGGACACATGGTCGATGTCGCCAGCACGAATCATGTTGCGGCGACGCAGCTCCAGCGGGTCCATGCCGAGCTCGGATGCGAGCTCGTCGATGGCGCATTCCAGTGCGAAGAACCCTTGCGGCGCGCCGTAGCCACGGCAGGCACCGGCGATCGGATGGTTGGTGTAGACGACGTCGCAATGGAAGCGTCGGGCGGCGGCGTTGTAGAGCGGCAACGTTTTGTATCCGGCGCTTCCCGTCACCGTGAGACCGTGGGTGCCGTAGGCGCCGGTATCGGAGAGCACGCGCATGTCGATGGCGGTGATCTGACCACCCCGTGTGGCGCCGATCCGCATCTCGAGACGCATGGCGTGGCGCGTCCGGCTCATGGCGAACTCCTCGGCGCGGTCGTATTCGATCTTGACCGGCCGGCGCGTGGCGAGCGTGAGCGCGGCGCACGCATCCTCGATCGTCATCTCTTGTTTGCCGCCGAAACCGCCGCCGATGCGTGGCTTGAGCACCCGAATGCGCGAGAGCGGCAGCTCCAAGGTGCGCGCCAGCAGCCGGCGCACGTGGAAAGGCACTTGCGTGCTGGTGCGCACGACCAGCCGATCGTCTTCGTCGAGCCAGGTGATGACGACGTGAGGCTCCAGGCTCACGTGTTGCACCGCCGGCACCTGGTAAGTGCTGGTGTGGATGATGTCGGCGCGGGCGAAGCCGGCGGCGACATCACCGACCTCGAAGTCGAGCACCGCGGCCAAATTGCGCCTCGCATCGGCGATGCCGGTGCTCTCGGGTTCGTCGTGAATGATGGCGGCACCCGGTGCGAGCGCGGCGCTCGGGTCGAAGATCGCAGGCAGAATCTCGTAGTCGACGCGAATAGTGCGTAGCGCGAGCGCGGCGATCTCTTCGTTCACCGCCGCAACCAGCGCCACACGATCCCCGACGTGGCGCACCTTGCGGTCGAGAAGGTAGGCATCGTACGGCGATGGTTCCGGATAGCTCTGGCCAGCGGTCGTGTGCGGAACGCGTGGCACGTCGGCGTGCGTCAGCACGCAGAGAACGCCGGGTAACGCGAGCGCCGCCGACGCATCGATGTGGCGAATGCGTGCATGCGCATGCGGGCTGGCGAGTATGCGTCCGATCAGCATGCCCGGGGGATGGACGTCGTCGGTATACACGGGCCGACCACGCACGAGCTTGTCGCCATCCACCTTGGGGAGCGAATGTCCAACGGTGGCATGCGCCGTCACGGTCCGTGTCGCATCCGCCACATCAGACTTCATTCATCGCTCCTCGGTGGATGGACCGAGCTGCTGCTGGTATTGGCGTGTCGCGGCCAGTGGTTTGACGTAGCCCGTGCAGCGGCAGAGCGTCATGACATCGCGCAGCTCTGCTTCGCTCGCCGCCGGGTCGCGGTCGAGCAGTGCCTTCATCGACAACAACATGCCCGGGATGCAGTAACCGCATTGCACGGCCGCATGCTGCACGAACTCTTGCTGCAGGGGATGGAGCCTCTGTCCGGCCAGTCCCTCGACCGTGTCGACGCGGTAACCCTCGGCCTGGAACGCCAGCGTGCTGCAGGAATCGACGAGGATGCCATCCATGAGCACGCTGCAGGCGCCGCAATCGGCGGTCTCGCACACGCGCTTGGCACCCGTCCAGCCTTCGCGACGCAAGACATCGAGGAGCGAGTCGTGCATCCGCACTTGAAATACATGCGGCGCACCATTCACCACGAGCGAGAGTGGGACGCGATCGTCGTTCATGCGATCGTGGCTCATCGCATGGCCTCGGGTTGCATCCCGACGCAGTACGACGGGCCGTCGGCAAGGACGGGAACGTGGCCCGCGTGGCGCGGATCGGTGACCCATTCGAGACTGCGGCGGACGAGAACGCCACACACGTGACGCCGCCACTCGCGCGTCGCGCGCATGTCGCTGATCGGGCGGATGAAGGCGCGCACGGCCTCCACGGCGCGCGCCACGCGCACCGGCCATTCGGCGCTATCGATCGTCGCGCCGATGATTTCTGCTTCTGCCTCGAGGACGCGTGTGACCGTGGGATGCACCGCGCCGACGGCGATGCGCGCCGTTCGCACCACCTGCTCGCGTGTGTCGAGCGCCACCGCGCAGTTCACTTGGGCGAGATCCTTGACGACGCGGCCGATCTTGCGGAACTGCGCGCGCCAATGACGGGTGTGTGTTGGAATGCGCACGGCGAGCAGTAACTCGCCCGGCAAGAGCGCGGTTTGGAACGGGCCCGTGGCGAAGCCATCGAGGGCAAGCACACGGCGTGCGACTTGAGCTGTGGGTGTCGCCCGCGCCAAGCCAAGCGTCGCGTCGAGAACGAGGAGCGCCGGCACGAGATCGGCCGCCGGCAGGGCGTGTGCGATGTTGCCGCCCACGGTCGCCATGTTGCGCACTTGCAAGGTCCCGAAGTGCATGCAGGCGCCGACGAGGACGCCATCGGCCCAAGCGCGCACGATGCTGTCGCGCTGCAACGCCTCGATCCGCGTCGTGCCGCCAACGACGAGCGCCTCGGGTTCTTGCGTGATTCGCGACAGACCGAGGTGGGTCACATCCACGACAGCGTGCAGGGGTTCGTGCTCCAAGAGGAGATCGGTGCCCCCACCCAGGATCCGCGCCTGCGGCTCGTGCGCGAGGAGCGCCAGCGCTTCCTCCAGACGATCCGGCTTGTAGTACGCCCCGAGTCCAGGGATCATGTCCGTCCTTCGCGGTTCGAGACCCGCGGCCACGGGGGACTCGATTCCGCCATCCGGGAACGCGGTGCGACTCGAATCCGTGCTGCGCGGCGAGGATAGCACCGCCGAGGGTTGACAGTCCCGACGACGTAACCATAGAGTTTTCCGAAACTTGTGACGAGCCGAGACCATGGGCACGCGCGAGCGGAAATGCGGAACCGGGGCCTCCATTGGGCGACTCTCTCGACGACCTGCTGCACCAGTTCGGGCAGGGGAACAAGCGAGCCGCAGCGCGCCTGATCAGCCTGGTGGAGGATGGGCGCCCGGAGGCGCTCGTGATCCTCGAGCGGCTGTACACGCGCGTCGGGTCTGCGATTCGGGTTGGCATCACCGGACCCCCTGGGGCCGGCAAGAGCACGCTGGTCGACAAGTTGACGGAGTTGCTCGTGGCTGGCGGCGCGCGCCCGGGGATCGCCGCCGTGGATCCCACGAGCCCGTTCACCGGTGGCGCGCTTCTCGGCGACCGCATCCGCTTGGGTGCGATCGCGAACCATGACCGCGTGTTCTTTCGCAGCTTGGCGACGCGCGGCAGCCTTGGTGGCTTGTCGTTGCACGCGTCCGAGGTGGTCGATGTTCTCGACGCCTTCGGCTGTGACTGGGTGTTGCTGGAGACGGTCGGCGTGGGGCAGTCGGAGCTCGATGTGGCTGAAAAAGCGCACAGCACACTCGTCGTGCTGGTTCCCGAGTCCGGCGATGGCATCCAGGCCATGAAGGCAGGGTTGATGGAGATTGCCGACATCTTCGTGATCAACAAGCGCGACCGGGCCGGTGCCGAGAAGCTCGAGGAAGAAATATCCGCCGCGCTCGACTTCAAGGAATGGGCGGGGTGGCGGCCGCCCGTGCTGCGGACGGAGGCGCGGGCCGGAGAAGGAGTCCCCGAAGTGCTCGACGCGCTGCGCACGCATCGGCAGTGGCTCGAAGCTGAGAATCGGCTGCAGCAAAAGCAACATCGCGCCATCGAATCACGGGTGCGTGATCTGGTGCAGCACGGCTTGGCGCGGGCGTTGTGGCAGGACCCGGAAGTCCAGCAGCAGCTACGCGCCGGGATGGCGGATCTCGACCAAGGGCGCGGGTCGCCCTACGCGCTGGCTCGCACCCTCTTGCAGCGGGGGGCTTCGGCGTTGCAGCGTTCTCACGAGCCCGAGGAGTGAGCGACATGGCGGGAAAAACCGATGGTCTCGAAGCGGCACGCCGGCACAAAGAGGCGGTCGAGAGCGCCAAGAAACGTAACGCCGATTTCACCACGCTCTCGGGTGAAAGCGTCGACAGTTTGTACACCCCGGCCGACATTCCCGACCTTGATTATGAACGCGATTTGGGCGTGCCGGGGGAGTATCCGTTCACGCGCGGGCCGTACACCAACATGTACCGCGGCCGCATGTGGACGATGCGGCAGTTCTCCGGTTTCGGCACCGCGCACGAATCCAACCAGCGCTACAAGTATCTGCTGAGCCAGGGTGGCACCGGGCTTTCGGTGGCCTTCGACCTGCCGACGTTGATGGGGCTCGACCCCGACGACGAGCGCGCCGAGGGCGAGGTGGGCCGCTGCGGTGTCTCGATCGCGAGTTTGCGCGACATGGAAACGCTGTTCGACGGCATCGGGCTCGGGAACATCAGCACCTCGATGACGATCAACGGTCCTGCGGCGATCATCTGGGCGTTCTACATCGCCGCGGCCGAGAAGCAGGGCGCGCAACGCCGCGAGCTGCGCGGCACGCTGCAGAACGACATCCTGAAAGAATATATCGCGCAGAAAGAATTCATCTATCCGCCGTCTCCGTCCATGCGCTTGGTGGTGGACACCATCGAGTTCGCGACGCGCGAGATGCCACACTTCCACCCGGTCTCGATCAGCGGCTATCACATTCGCGAAGCCGGCTCGACCGCGGTGCAGGAGCTCGCGTTCACCTTGGCCGACGGCTTCGGCTACGTCGAAGCGAGCCTGGCGCGCGGGCTCGGCATCGACGACTTCGCTCCGCGGTTGTCGTTCTTTTTCAACGCCCACAGCGACTTCTTCGAGGAGATCTGCAAATACCGGGCGGCCCGGCGCATCTGGGCGCGCCGCATGCGCGAGCGTTACGGCGCGCGCAACGAGAACTCGTGGCGCCTGCGCTTCCACACCCAGACGGCGGGGTGCTCGCTCACGGCGCAGCAGCCGGAAAACAACATCGTGCGTGTGGCCTTGCAAGCGCTGTCGGGCGTGCTGGGCGGCACCCAGAGCCTGCACACGAATGCGATGGACGAGACCATGGCGTTGCCCACCGACAAGGCGGCGAAGATCGCGTTGCGCACGCAGCAGATCATCGCTTATGAAACCGGAGTCGCCAATGTCGTTGACCCGCTCGGGGGCAGCTATTTCGTCGAGGCCATGACGACGCGGATGGAACAGCAGGCCGAGGAATACTTCCGCAAGATCGAGGCGTTGGGGGGGGTCGTTGCCGCCACCGAGGCGGGATTCCAGCAGCGCGAGATCGGCCGCGCCGCCTACCGCTATCAAAAAGAGCTCGAAGCGCGTCAGAAGATCATGGTCGGCGTCAACGAATGCATCGAGCCCGAGGAAGGCGTCGCGATCCCGCTGCTCAAGATCGACATGAACACCGAGAGGCAATGTCGTGCCGCCGTCGCTGAAGTGCGCCACGAGCGCGATTCCCAACGGGTCGAGCGCTGCCTGCGCGAACTGCAAGACACTGCGCGCGGCGAAGGGAACCTGATGCCAGCGTTGCTCGAGTGCGCGCACGCCTACGTCACCGTGGGCGAAGCTGCATCGGCGATGACGCAAGTATTCGGCGCCTACCGTGAACCGGCGGTGTTCTGAAGACCTTGGGGGGCGTCCGTGTCCGAGACCGAGATCGAGAGAATCCGAGTTCTGGTGGCGAAGCCGGGTCTGGATGGTCACGATCGCGGCGCGCGCGTGGTAGCGAATGCGCTGCGCGATGCTGGGATGGAGGTCATCTATGCCGGCCTGCAGCAGTCGCCGCAGATGGTGGCGAACGCGGCGATTCAAGAGGACGTCGACGTGGTGGCGTTGTCGATTCTCTCGGGCGCGCACATGACGCTGTTCCCGCGCGTGCTGCAATTGCTGCGCGAGAACGGCGCTGGCGACATCCTGGTCACCGGCGGCGGCATCATGAGTGCGGAAGACATGGCCGAGCTGCAGCGACAGGGCACAGGCCGGCTGTTCGGACCGGGAACATTGCTGCAAGAGGCCATTGGCTACATCCGCGCCGAGGTGGCGCAACGGCGGGCCCGACGTGGTTGATGCGCTTACGAGTTCGGGCGTGGTCGTGGTTGGATCGAGGCCCGAGAGAGCGAGGTCGACGTGACCCAGATTCTGACTGCCGCGCAAGCCGTGGCGCTGGTGCCGGATGGCGCCAGCATCCTCATGGGAGGCTTCGGGCTGTGCGGCATCCCCGAGAATTTAATCAAGGAACTGGTGCGTCGGGGAACCAAGAACCTCACCGTCATGAGCAACAATGCCGGTGTCGATGACTATGGCATTGGGCTCCTGCTCCACAATCGACAGGTGCGCAAGATGATCGGGACTTACGTGGGCGAGAACCAGACGCTCGAGAACATGATCCTGAGCCAGGAGATCGACATCGAGCTGGTGCCGCAGGGCACTTTCGCCGAACGCATTCGCGCCCAGGGCGCCGGCATTCCTGCGTTCTTCACCCCGACCGGGGTCGGGACCTTGGTGGCCGACGGCAAGGAGGTTCGCCTTTTCGACGGCCGCGAATACGTGCTCGAGCGCGCGCTCGGCGCCGACTTTGCTTTCGTCAAAGCCTACAAAGCCGATGCGATGGGCAACCTCGTCTATCGGCGCACGACGCGCAATTTCAACCCCATGATGGCCACCGCCGCCAAGACGACCATCGCCGAGGTGGAGGAGATCACGGACACAGGCGCGCTCGACCCGGAAGCCATCGTCACCCCGGGGATCTTCGTCGACATTCTGGTGCGGGGGGCGGTGTATGAAAAACGTATCGAAAAAAGAACTCATCGCGCGGCGAGTGGCGTGTGAGCTGCGCGACGGCTTCTACGTCAACCTGGGGATCGGCATTCCGACCTTGGTGGCGAACTGGGTGCCAGCAGGAATGAGCGTCGTGTTCCACACCGAGAACGGTTTGCTCGGCATGGGGCCGTATCCCCTGGAGCCGGACATCGACCCGGACCTGATCAATGCTGGCAAAGAGACCGTGACGGCGATCCCTGGCGCCGCCTATTTCTCCAGCGCCGACAGTTTCGCCATGGTGCGCGGCGGACACCTGGACTTGTGCGTGCTCGGGGCCATGCAAGTGAGCATGCACGGTGACATCGCCAACTGGATGATCCCAGGCAAGATGGTGAAGGGCATGGGCGGCGCCATGGATCTCGTCGCCGGCTCGAAACGCACCATTGTCGCCATGCAACACACCGACCGCGATGGGACGGCGAAGATCCTGCGCGAGTGCACGTTACCGCTCACGGGCAAGCGCTGCACCGACATGATCGTGAGCGACCTCGGCGTCATCGGCATCGGGCCCAGTGGCCTGGTGCTGTTGGAATACGCGGAGGACACCACGCCGGAAGAGGTGGCGCGGGCCACCGGCGCGCCGCTCGACATCCGCAACGCCGTGCGCATGCAGATTTGACGGCCGAATCACCTGTTTTCAACGCGGCCGACGCCACTCATCTTCGCGAGGAGGAGCCATGGAGATCCGGCACGTAGGAGTCGTCGGTGCCGGCACGATGGGCAACGGCATTGCCCAGGTGTTCGCGCTCGCCGGCAACTCGGTGTGTCTGGTGGATAGCGCTGCTTCGGCGCTCGACCGCGCGCTCGAGAGCATTCGCGCCAGTCTCGAGCGCATGGTGCGCAAGGACGCCATTGGCGCCGACGCGGCCCATGCCGCCATGGGACGCATCATGAGCGCCCGCGATCTGGCGCGGCTGGGCGATTGCGACCTCGCCGTCGAGGCCGTCTTCGAGAGCTTCGACGTCAAGCGCCAGGTCTTCCTCGAGCTGGACAAGTTACTGCCACACGCTGCCATCCTGGCGTCGAACACGTCGTCCATTTCGATCACCGAGCTGGGCTCGGTGACAGAGCGGCCGGATCGCGTCATCGGCATGCACTTCTTCAACCCGGTTCCGGTGATGAAACTGGTCGAAATCATCCGCGGCATGGCGACGTCGGACGCGACCTGCGCTGCCGTGATGACGTTGACGCAGAGGCTCGGCAAGACGCCGGTCGAGGTCCACGACTTCCCGGGGTTCGTGTCGAACCGCGTGCTCATGCCGATGATCAACGAAGCCATTTTCTGCCTGCAGGAAGGTGTGGCCGATCGTGACGCCATCGACACGGTGATGAAGCTCGGGATGGCGCATCCGATGGGCCCGCTGCAGTTGGCAGACTTCATTGGCCTCGACGTCTGCTTGCACATCATGAACGTGCTGCACCAGGGCTTCGGGGATTCGAAATATCGCCCGTGCCCATTGCTCAAACGCATGGTCGCGTCCGGTCGGCTGGGGAAGAAGACCGGCCACGGTTTTTACGACTATGCCGAAGCCAAGACAGTCTGATCAGCAGTCCCTGGGTGTGCGCCGGCGTTCGGCACCCAGCAGGGGCGACCGAGGGGAGGGGATGAGTGCAGCCGGTCAGCTTGAGGGTCGATTCGGATGTGGCGTGGATCGATTTCGGCGACCCCGCGGAAGCCAATGTTCTCGACCTGCCATTGCTCGAAGCTTTGCCGCCGGCGTTGGCGGCGGCGGAAGACCAGGCGCGCGTCATCGTTTTGCGTGGGCGCGGCGGAACATGGAGCTCCGGCTACGCCATCGACAAGATCCCCGCCGAGCTCTTCGACTCCGATCCCGCCGTGGTGCGCGCGCATCCCTTCGAGCGCTGCATGCGTGCGGTGGCCGATTGCCGGCTGCCGACGCTGGCTGCGGTCGCGGGTCATGCCATCGGCGGCGGCTTGGAGTTGGCCGCGGCCTGCGACCTGCGTCTCGCCTCTGCGGGCACACGCTTCGGAATCACGGCGGCGCGACTCGGGCTGGTGTATCCGCTCGCGGGTCTCGAAAGGTTCTGGCGACTCCTGGGGCCGGCCGCGGCGCGGCGCTTGCTGTTGAGCGGCGAGCTCGTGGATGCGAGCGAAGCCGAGCACCTTGGGCTCGTGCAGGCCGTGGTGCTGCCGGATGAATTCGATGTCGCGGTGGAAACACTGGCCCGCCGTGTCGCCAGCTGCGCGCCGCTCGCGGTGCAAGGGATGAAGGCAACGCTTCGCATGTTCGAGCGTGCACCGGTGCATTCCGACGCGGACTTGCGCCGGATGCTGGCGCTGCGACATCACGCCTACCGCAGCGATGACTTCCACGAGGGCTGCGACGCCTTCGCGGCCAAACGCGAACCACGTTTTCGTGGTCGCTGACATCGAGTCCTCATGCCGCGCGTGTTCACCATCGGCCATTCGAACCACACGCTCGAAGTTCTAATCGCGTGGTTACGTGCGCATGCCATCGCGCAAGTTGCCGACGTGCGTTCCGTCCCGGCGTCACGACGCCATCCGCACTTCAGCCGCGTCTCCTTGCAAGCCGTGCTGCCGGCCGCCGGGGTGGACTATCGATGGTACCCTGGGCTCGGTGGTTTGCGCCGCATTGGACCGGGCTCGTCGCCCAACACGGCCTGGCGCGAGGCGGGTTTCCGCGCCTACGCCGATTATATGACGACGCCAGAGTTCGTGAGCGCGTTGACATCGCTGCAGGAGTGGGCGCGCGAGCGACCGGCCGCGTGCCTGTGCGCGGAAGCCGATTTCCGCCGCTGTCACCGCCAGCTGCTGGCCGATGCGCTCGTGGCACGCGGTTGGCAAGTGATTCACGTGCTGTCGCTCGAGCACACCGCGTCGCACGTGCTGTCGGCCACGGCGTGCATCGGTGCGGCGGGGAGCGTCACCTACCCGGGGGATCCGCAGCTTCCACTCTAGACGGTGCCGCCTGGCACCCGATCGTCACGCGCAGACGTTGGGTTGTGCCTCGAGGACGAGCGAGACGACTGGACAGAAGCGGACGCACAGGTCGCAGCCGATACACAACGGATCTTCGCATCGCAGCTCGAGCCCGTGCATGTCGAGCGCGCGGGTCGGACAGATCGAAACGCAACCGGCGCACTCCAGGCACGTCCGACGGTCAATTTCGATGTGATAGCTCTCGGCGCGTTTCGACCCCAAGTCGCTCCTCCTGCTCGAATGCTGGTCTGGTGACGAGCGCACCCCGTCGCTGTCCACCTACCAGAGCATGCGCGTGGCTTTCACCACGAGCTTCGGGTGCAATGTGAGTGCGGCCTTGAAGATGCCGGTGTAGTCGACATTACGCGCGTCCACTGCGGACACGGCGCGATTCAGCGCTTCCACGGCCCAATCGATCTCACGATCGTTCATGGTGAAGTAGAGCTTACGCAGTTTGAAGAACAAATCGTTGGTGCGGCCGACGCGCCGGTGCCAGCGTTCTTGATAACGCTGCAGGCGGCTGGCGCCGAGATCGCCCTCGCGCAGCGCGGCGCCCAGCTCGTCGCCGGCTTCCTCGGCCGACTCGAGCGCGTTCATGATGCCGCCACCCGAGAAGGGGTTGTTGGCGTGTGCGGCTTCGCCGACGAGCACGGCCGCGTCGGTGACCATGGCCTTGAGACCGTGCGCACCGGAAACCGAACCGGCGTGCGTCGCCAGCACGCGACTGTGCGGATAGCGGAGGTGGACAAAATCGTCGAGCCAAGCGCGTGCCGGACGCGGTTGCCGCTCCTTGACGTGAATTCCCAGTCCGACGTTGGCGGTGCCGTTGTGCTTGGGAAACACCCAGGCATAGCCGCCCGGGGCGATGGTTTTTCCCGCATACAGGTCGATGTAACGCTCGCCTGACTCGACACCGTCGATCCAGTACTGCAACGCCGAGTGCACGTCCGCGAGCGCGAAGGGCTTGCGCAGCCCGAGCCACTGTCCGACCAAAGATTCGACCCCATCGGCGCCGATGACCAAGCGGGCGCGGACCGCGAGCGGTTCCCCCCCGCGCGATCGGTCGAGTGCCTGCACGGTGCGAAACCCCTGGTCGACGGCGGAGATGCCGGTCACCTGCATCGAAGTGCGTAGATTGGCCCCTGCTTGCTGTGCCTGGCGCGCCAGAGCTTGATCGAACTTGTCACGGTGCAACTGCGTGCCGATGCCGGGCATGCGCCGCTCGACACAAGTCCCGGAAGGACCGAACAAACGCGCGCCATCGATCGATCCGGCGATCCACTCCGGCGACAAGGGGAGGAAGTGCTCCAGCTCGGCCAAGCTTCCCGCGGCCTCGCCGCAGCGAACAGGAACACCCACTTCGGGGCGCTTTTCGACCAGGAGGACCTCGTAGCCCTGCTTGGCCAATGCGTAGGCAACATAAGAACCCGCGGGTCCTGCGCCGATCACGAACACGTCGACACTGCGCATGATCCCCTTACTCGATCCGATGTTGTCGCCAGCCGTGCCGGAGGAAGTCCCAGGAGAGCCCCCGAAGCGGAAGGCGGTTTCGGATTCGGCGCCTACCTACCCGCCGCGAGTCCGCAGCGTGAACGTGACGTTTGTCACGCGGCTGGCCCGGCTGACAAGAAGTTTTTCCGACACGGCTGAGGAAGCCATGCTGTAGGGGGAGAAACGGGTGTCTCATGTCCGATTGGATTCGGTTGGTAGGTAGAGCGGTCGGCCAAGATCAGCCTTTTCTCTGGTGGAACTGCACTCTTTGGACTTGATCGCATCTCGGGCGAAGGTCTCCGGCAACAACGGTGGCTTGGATGTTAGGTGAGAACTCGGCGCCTAGACCCCGGCAGCTAAACCCCGGCGGCCAGCCTCCGGCGGGCCAAAGATGATGTTGTGCGGCCGGATTGCGACAGCAGCAATTGCTGCAATATCAGCATGACCAGTTGCTTGGTTAGACAGGCGCTGCATCCACGGGTCGCGGCGCGCTCGAGCCGGAGCATTCCCGGAGGGGGAGGCGGCGAAGGTGCGAGTTGCAGTGCAAAATATCCGGCGACCGATCACGCTTCATGTTCAGCACGATTCTGCGCGCGCGAGAAAACAAGGGACTCGCCTGGTGTCAACGAAGGTGACGATTTCTGTCTTCAAGGTGGACACAATGCTTCCCCGCCGGGAGCGAAAATGCCGTCACAGCCTCATTCCCAGGTTTGGCCCAAAACTTTCATTGCGAGTCGTGTTTCCTGTGGCTGGGCGCACGCGCGTCCACGACGCCCGTCGCGTATCGATTTGGCGATGAGAACCGAAGATGACCGTCGAACGTCTTCCATCGTCGAGCAGAGCTCGGGTGCGAGGGTGGAATGACCGCCAAACGTTTTCCGCCGTCGACCCGAGATCGTGTGCGAGGGGTGGGATGAGCGCCTAACGTTTTCCGTCGTCGCCCAGAGATCGGGTGCGAGGATGGGATGAGCGCAAACGTTTTCCGCCACCGACCAGAGCTCGGAGACGAGGGGTGGGATGACGCCAAACGTTTTCCGCCGCCGACCAGAGATCGGGAACGCGGGGTGGAAAGACTCCAACGTTTTCCGTCGTCGATCAGGGATCGGAACGCGGGGTGGGATGACCGCCAACGTTTTCCGTCGTCGAGATCGGGAACGCGGGGTGAGATGACGCCAAACGTTTTCCGCCGCCGACCTGAGATCGGAAACGCAGGGTGGGATGACCGCCGAACGTTTTTGGATGGCGACGAGAGATCGGTGCGAGCGGTGGGATGAGCACCAACGTTTTCCGTCGTTGACCAGAGATCGGGAACGCGGGGTAGGATCACCGCCAAACGTTATCCGCCGCCGACCAGAGATCGGGGTGGTGCAGATCAGTCCTCGGGGGCTGCGTCGGCCTCGATGACGACGAGTGTCGCGCCTGATTCGACAGCCTGATTCAATTGGGCGGGGACCTCGCGGACTGTACCCGTGACCTCGCTTGTGAGCTCGTTCTGCATCTTCATGGCTTCGACGACCACGAGACGGGAGCCGCGCTGTACGCGGTCGCCAGGCTGGACGCAGACATCGACCACGAGGCCGGGCATCGGAGATTGCACGATGACGCGGCCTTGCACCTGCGGCGGCTGCATCTGTTGCGCCATCGCCGCGAGTTCGTCGAGGACCCGAACCTGGGCCAGCTTGCCGCCGGTGGAAACCTCGAAGGCTCCCGGGTGATCACTCGTGGGGACGACGTGGGCGAGGTAGGAGACATTGTTCAGCAGGATGCTCAGCAACGAAGGATCGCCGAGCTTGGAAACGTCCGCGAGGGTGCGGCGGCCGTCGATGTGCAGCACGTATCGGGGAGAGTCGCCCTCGATCTCTACAAGCCACTCCCGGCCCTGGGCCTGTACGTGGTACTTCATCTCATTCCTTTAGCGAGCCTTCGGCGAGGCCGTTGTCGGCAACACCGTACCCGCGCCCCGAGAGCGCCCATTGGGTCGAACCTGTGTCGCGTGGCAACTTCGGAGTGCGATCGAGCTCGAAGGCGCGGATGACGGCCGCGGTGACGAAGCGTTCGAGATCGGCAGCGTCGGGATCGAGGAGCGCCGGTTTGAAATCGCGGGCGATGAACCCCGTGTCGAGCTTGCCTTCGCGGAACTCGGGTTGGTCCAGGGTCCAAGCATGGAAGGCGATGTTGGTGCGAATCCCCTCGATGACGAGATCGTGCAAGGCGCGCTTCATGCGGGCGATGGCGTGCGGCCGATCGGGGCCCCACACGGCGAGCTTGCCGAGGAGTGGATCGTAGTACACGGGAACATCGTAGCCCTCGTAGATGCCGAAATCGTTGCGCACACCAGGACCGTAGGGAATGGACAGCTTGACGATGCGACCGATGGAGGGCAGGAAGTCGCGCCGCGGGTCCTCGGCGTAAATGCGGCACTCGATGGCCCAACCGTGTGGTTCGAGCGGCAATCGTTCCAGGAACGACAGCGGCTCGCCGGCGGCCACGCGTACTTGTTCGTGCACCAGATCGAGTCCGGTGGTGAGCTCGGTCACCGGGTGTTCCACTTGCAGTCGCGTGTTCATCTCGAGGAAGAAGAAATTTCCCGCCTGGTCGGTGACGAACTCCACGGTGCCGGCACCCTGATAGCCGACCGCGGCGGCGAGCGACGTCGCCGTCGCACACATCTTGGCGCGTATCTCTGGCGTCACCAACGGGCTCGGCGCTTCTTCGATCACTTTCTGGTGACGCCTCTGGATCGTGCACTCGCGCTCGCCGAGAGCGGCGTAGTGACCATGCTGGTCACCGAAGACTTGGATCTCGATGTGTCGCGGGTCGACGATGAACTTCTCGATGTAGAGCTCCGGGTTGGCGAAGGCGCGTCTGGCTTCGTCGGCGGTGCGCGCGAAGGCGCCCCGTAACTCTTCGGCGTTTTCCAACCGTCGCATGCCCTTGCCACCACCGCCGGCGGCGGCTTTGAGCATCACCGGGTAACCGAGTTCAGCCGCCACGCGCAGGGCCGTGTCCACGTCCGGCACGGCTCCTGGACTCCCCGGCACGAGTGGGACGCCCGCGGCACGCGCGGCTTCGCGCGCCTGCAACTTGTCGCCCATGCGTGCGATCGCCTCGGGCGAAGGCCCGACGAAGAGAACCCCCGCTTGGCGACAGGCGGCAGCGAAAGTGGCGTTCTCCGACAAGAAGCCGTAACCGGGGTGAATGGCGTCGGCGCCACAGCGTGCGGCGACGGCGAGGATTTTGTCGATGCGCAAGTACGTGTCGAGACTGGCGTTGCCCTCCAACGCATAGGCCTCGTCGGCGCGTGACACGTGCAGAGCATTGCGGTCGACATCGGAGTAGACGGCGACACTGCGGATGCCGAGCTCGCGCAACGCCTTGCACACGCGCACGGCGATCTCGCCGCGATTGGCCACCAACATCTTGCGGATGCGCCGCGCTGGCTGTCGTCTTTCGGCGCGCGTCGAGTGGGCCACGGCACTCCTCGTCGGTCGCAAGCTTCGTGATCTCAGAGTGGGATGTTGCCGTGCTTCTTGCGTGGCAGGCTCTGGCGCTTGGTGACCAGACTCTCGAGCGCCATGATCAGGTGCGGCCGGGTCTCGCGCGGTCGAATGACGTCGTCCAGATAGCCGAGGGACGCGGCCACGTACGGATTGGCGAACTGGGTGTTGTACTCGTCGATGAGCCGCGCGCGCAGCACCGCAGCATCGGCCGTCGCGTCCATCTCCTTGCGATAGAGGATCTCCACCGCGCCTTCCGCTCCCATGACGGCGATTTCCGCCGTCGGCCAGGCGATGTTGAGGTCGGCGCGAATGTGCTTGCTCGACATGACGTCGTAGGCGCCGCCGTACGCCTTGCGCGTGATGACGGTGAGCTTGGGCACGGTGGCCTCGCAATAGGCGAACAGCAGCTTGGCGCCATGCACGATGATGCCGCCCCATTCTTGCTCGGTGCCCGGCAGGAATCCCGGCACATCCTCGAAGGTGACGATCGGGATGTTGAAGGCATCGCAGAAGCGAACGAAACGCGCCGCCTTCACCGACGAACGGATGTCGAGCACCCCGGCCAGCACCTTCGGCTGGTTGGCGACCACGCCGATACTGCGCCCGTTCAGACGCCCGAACCCGACCACGATGTTCTTGGCGTAGTGCGGGTGGATCTCGAAGAAGCTCTCCAGGTCCAGCACGCGCCGAATGACGTCGAGGATGTCATAGGGTTTCTTGGGGTCGTCGGGGACGATGTCGTCGAGCTCGGGGTCGCGCCGGTCGACCGGGTCGGATGCGGCGAGCCGCGGCGGATCCTCGAGATTGTTCTGCGGCAGATAAGACAGCAACCGGCGGATCATTTGCAAGCACTCGGCATCGTTGCCCGCCAGCAAGTGTGCGACGCCGCTCTTGGCGTTGTGGGTCATGGCGCCGCCCAGATCCTCGAAGGACACGTCTTCGTTGGTGACCATCTTGATGACGTTGGGTCCAGTGACGAACATGTGCGAGGTCTTGTCCACCATCACGGTGAAGTCGGTGATCGCCGGCGAGTACACTGCGCCACCGGCGCACGGTCCCATGATGGCGGAGATCTGCGGCACGACTCCCGAAGCCAGGGTGTTGCGCAGGAAGATCTCGGCATAGCCGCCGAGGCTCTTGACGCCTTCCTGGATGCGAGCGCCGCCGGAGTCGTTGAGCCCGATCACGGGCGCGCCGTTTTGCAGCGCCAGGTCCATGATCTGAGTGATCTTGCGCGCGTTCGATAGCGACAAGGTGCCGCCAAAGACGGTGAAGTCCTGCGCGAAGACGTAGACGATGCGCCCGTCGATGGTGCCGTGACCACAGACGACGCCATCGCCGGTGTAGCGTCTGCCGTCGAGGCCGAAGTCGTTGCAATCGTGGGTGACAAACACGCCGCGTTCGAGGAAGGAGCCGCGGTCGAGCAGCAACTCGATGCGCTCACGGGCGGTCAGCCGGGCGCTCTGATGCTGGCGGGCGACACGCTCGACGCCGCCGCCACCCTGGGCCTCTTGCCGCCGGGCGTCGAGCGCATGGAGGCGCTCATCTCGTGTCGATTTCGCCATGGACCTCCAGGATCGTCGCGTCCCTGGCGCGGATCCGGCCAACCTTGGGAGGCGGGCTCACTCGCCGGGCCAAGGGCCGGCGCGGAATGTACCAGCTTCGCAAGTGGATGTAAAATTGGGCATTGCGCCAGCGCGAGGGGACCCTCACGCTCTCACGGCACGACGTGGACATGCGGCGGCGGAATGCGACCGCGCCACACCGGTATCAACAGCAGGCGGAGGGTGAATGCACAGTGCCGACGGCCTCGATGCGCAGGCCATGGAGGCGCTCCTCTCCGCCGCTCGTGCCGGGAAGTCGAGGGAATTCGGCCGGCTGGTCGAGGCATTCCAACGGCCGATCTACGCGCTCGCGTACCGAATGCTTCGCGATCATGCCGATGCCGATGACGTCGCGCAGGAGACGTTCGTCCGTGCGTGGACCGCGATCGAGCGCTACGATCCGAGCTACAGCTTCCTGGGCTGGCTGCGCACGATCGCGACGCGTCTGGCGTTGAACAGGATCGAGAAGCGCCGTCGCCGTCGCACCGAAGGTGGCGAGGTCTTCGACCACGCGAGCGAGTCTTATGCCTCGAATGCGCCGGGACCGGATACGGCGGTGGAGGGGAGCGAGATGCAGCGCGTGCTGCAAGCGGGGCTCGCGCGGTTGCCGGACGAGTATCGGGTGCCGCTGCTCCTGCGCGCAACCGAGGAGCTTTCGTACGCCGAAATCGCCAAGACATTGGAGATTCCTGTCGGCACCGTGATGTCGCGTTTGCACCGAGCGCGGGCGTTGCTGCGTCGTGAGCTCGAGTCGCATGGACTGGGCTCGAGTCCGCGGAGGGGCCATGCCTGACGAGAGACATGTCGACGAGCTCCTGGGTGGGTACGTGGACGCCGAGCTCGACCCCGCGACGCGTGCGGGAGTCGAGGCGCATCTGCACGCGTGCTCGGTATGCCGTCGCGATCTCGAGGCTCTGCAGGCACTCCAGGCCACGTTGCGCGCCATCGAGGTGCCCGATCCCGGACCGGGATACTGGGCGCGGTTTTCGCCGCGGGTCCTCGATCGGTTGGCAGATGCCGCAGCCCAACCTCCAAACGAAGGGCCAGCGCCGATGCTCGAGCGCCTCACTGGCTGGTTTCTGCCGCGAGGCCGGCCCGCGTGGCCGCGATTCGCCGGCGCATTCGCGAGCGTGATGCTCATCACCTACATCGGCATGCGCGGCTTTCGGTCCGACGAGATCCGAATCGAGCCGACGAAGGAACGAACAGCGCGAGAGACTTCGCGAGCTCCAACCGCACCGACACCGGCATTGGAGCAGAAGGCCGCAGCTCAACAGCCCGTGCCGTCAGTCTCGCAGCCACTCGAGCCACCGAGCTTGCCGCCTGCGTCGCCGCCACGAGGTGAGCCCATGCCTCGAAGAGACACGGGATCTCTCGTCGAGGCTGACAAAGCGGAGGAGGGTGGGGCCTCGGGCCGAACCTCGGCTCCACAAACTCAGCAGACTTTCGAGAAGGCGACGCCGGACGCCGGGCAGCGCTCCAAGACCACGCTGGATGCTCTCAAGCTTGCGGCGCCAAAATCAGCCACATCTCCCGCATCGAGTGGGGAAGCAATGAACCTAAACGCAGCGGTGGAAGCCGAGGTGTCGGTGGAGGCCGATGTGGCGGCAGGACCCATCCACGAGTTCGTCGATGCAGCGCTCGCGGCTGACATCGCCGCGGCAGAGAGAGTGCGAGCCGAACTCGACACGAGCACGGATGTCGACCCGCGCGATCTCGAGCACATGGACGCATGGTTGCGGCAACCTCCCACGCGTTCACCGGCCGCGAAAGAAGCGAATCGCAGTGCCGCGGAAGCTGTTGCCGAAGCGGAAGCCTACCCGGCTTTGGATGCGTTGCTTTGGCCGCGCCGGCAACGCCAGGAATTCCGACCCCAGGTGGAAGAGCTCGCGCGCCGGCTCATGCGACAGGCAGAGACCTCTCCCGCGTTGCGGGATCGCGCCGGTGCCTATCTCACCTGGCTCGTCGAGAGCGCTCCCGATGCGGCGAGCCGAGCCGCGTGGCAATTGCACCTGGATGCCTTGCCGCGTTGACCGATGCTGGCATTCGGCGCGGCGGCAGTTATGTTTCTGCGGAACAGACGCCGGGCCGCTGTCCACGAGACGAGGGAACCGTGCATCGGGTGCTGGGGCTCTTCCTGGGGGCAATCTGGATTGCGTGGGGCGCGCCCGGCGCGGTGGCGATGCCGCGGACCTACCTGGAATTCGCCGGCGGCGCCTTCGTGCTGACGGGGCAGACGGGTGGGGACGTGGTCGATTCGCGCACCGTGGGCGTTGTCGAGCTCGGGATCGGCTCGCACCTCACCGACAACTTGCTGCTCGAGGGCACCTTCGGTGTTCAGGGCGAACGGGTCGGACCGATAGAGCCGATCTATCGCCTCGAGGATCTGCTGCTGCCCGAAAGTGCGCGCACGTATCGCATCGAGGCCAACCCGATTATGCTGCGCTTGCGCTACGCGCGCGGCGGCATGCGCACGGGCTACTGGAAGCCCGAGTTTAACGTCGGGCTCGGGTTCGTCTCCGTGACGCGTTGGCTGCAGCCGGTTCCGGGTCTTGCCCAGGCCTCGGTCAACGACTTGTTGCTGGCCGGAGAGTTGGGGGTCTCGGTGTTGCTCATCCTCGGCAAGAACTGGATGGCGCACATCGGGCCGCGCTACATGGTGACGCAGCGCGAAGACCTCGTGGATTCGACCCATCACCTGGATGGAATCTCGGTTCTCCTGGGTTTCCGCTTCTTCCTCAACAGTCCACGCGACGATCCGAGTGGCACACGCTACGGAAGTTGATGCAGGCGGCGGGATTCCAGCGGGCCCGATGTTGGCCGTGGTGTCGAGCGCGCATGCGCCGCGAGGCAGGACATTGAGGCATCTCCTCCCACTGCGGCGAGTGCGCTGGGTGTGTTGGCGCACATGCAACGCTGTCGGATTGAACACTGCACATTGAATTCAATGGTCAGTATCGTCGAGGTCTGCTATGATTGGACGTGGCGACTAAATCGTCTCGCTGCGACTGCCCTCATCCCAATGATTCAATGTGAACATCTTGCTGCTCCTGCCAGTGCTCTTGGCGCTGCTCGGCGCGATGCGCGACAGTCCGCGCGATCTGCCGGAGGCTTTCGCCAGACCGCAGACGACGATTGCCAACTATTGGCACTCGATGATCGAGCACCGGCACAGCTCGGCGCTGGAGTGCTTCGTCGAATCCTCGGCCGAGGACGCCGACCAGATGCTCACCCTGCCAGATCTCGTCGAGCTGCGCTGCCGTGATTTCACCGTGGCCGACCGCGGCCGCGGCCTCGTGGACGTCACCTATCTCGTCGAATACCGCGTCGGCATGGGAGACTCGCTACACCGCTTCCCGAGCGGCGATCGGCTGTGTCTCACCCAGGACGGCTGGAAGATCCAACAGCCCCTTTACGTGCGCCGCGCCGGCCGCTGAACGCGGCGACACTGCGGCACGGTGCCCGCGTGTGCTAGCGTCGCCGGATGGCGATTCACGCGATCTCCGATCTACACCTCGGCTTCGCAGTCGATAAACCCATGGACCGTTTTGGTCCCGAGTGGCATGGGCACGCCGACAAGGTGGCCGCGCGCTGGCGTGCGCGCGTACGCGATTCGGACACCGTGCTCGTGTGCGGCGACACGTCGTGGGCGATGCGGCTCGACGAGGCGCGACCCGACCTCGAGTTCGTCGGCGCGCTTCCAGGGCGCAAGGTGCTGCTGCGCGGCAACCACGACTATTGGTGGAGCAGCCTGAAGAAGCTGCGGCAGGCGCTGCCGTCCAGCATTCTGCCACTGCAGAACGACTGCCTCGAGATCGAAGGTTGGCAAATCTGCGGCAGTCGCGGCTGGCTGCTGCCGGGACCCGAATCGACCGCCGAGGACGCCGCCATCTACGCGCGCGAGCTGGGGCGACTGCAGCGCTCGCTCGAAGCGGCTCAAGGCAGTGGCCCACGGCTCGCGATGCTGCACTACCCGCCCTATGCGGTCGAGGTGGGACACTCCGAGGTCTTGGACCTGCTGCGCGCGCATCAAGTCCAGATCTGTGTCTACGGCCACCTCCACGCCATGCGCCCGGGGACGTACCCGGAGGGGATGCATGCCGGGATCGAGTTCCATTGCGTGTCGGTCGATCTCGTCGATTTTTCGCCGCTCGGGATCGTGCCGGACGTTGCCAGCGACGCAAGCCGGGAGTAAACTTCCGGGGTCCAGGGGCGCAGCTCCGCGGGAGCCTCGCACAGCGGACCCGACCTCGCCGGGGGGAACCGCGTGCATGTCCGGAGGGGAGAGGCTTTCACGTGAGTTGCGCCTTTGCATGTGTGTCCGCTGCACCCCGTCACGTTCTCCTGGAGGCTTCGCGTGGCGTTTCGAGGCCGTAGCTTCATCTCGCTCCATGACTACGACGCGGAAGACTTGACGACCATTCTCCGGTTCGCCCTGCAGTTGAAAGACGAACTGCGCGTGGGGAAGCCGCACCCGCTGCTTGCGGGTCGCACTCTCGGCATGATTTTCCAGAAGAACTCGACGCGCACGCGTGTGTCGTTCGAGGTCGGCATGGCGCAGCTGGGTGGGCAGGCGCTCTTTCTTTCCAGCGCCGATCTGCAGCTGCATCGCGGTGAAACGGTGGCGGACACTGCGCGAGTGCTCGGACGTTATCTGGACGGCATCATGGCGCGCACGTATGCGCATGCCGATGTCGAGGACTTGGCGCGTTACAGCGGGGTTCCGGTGATCAACGGTCTCTCGGACCTCTTGCATCCCTGCCAGGCCATGGCGGATTTGCTGACGATCCAAGAAAAGAAAGGCCGCCTGGCCGGCATTCGGCTGGCCTATCTCGGGGACTCCAACAACGTCACCAACTCCTTGATGCAGGCCGGAGCGATTCTCGGCCTGCAGGTGAGAATCGGCTCGCCCGCCGGCTATCAGCCGCAGCCGGAAATGCTGGCGCAAGTGCGCGCGCTGGCCGCCAGGAGCGGCGCCGAGATCCATGTCATCGAGGATCCAGTCGATGCGGTGCGCGACGCCGATGTCGTCTACACCGATACCTGGGCGAGCATGGGGCAAGAGGCCGAGCACGAGCAGCGGGTGCGCATCTTCCGGCCGTATCAAGTGCACGCGCAGCTCATGGCGCGGGCAGCGGAGAACGCGTTGTTCATGCATTGTTTGCCGGCACACCGCGGCGAGGAAGTGACCGACGAGGTCATGGACGGGCCGCAATCGGTCATTCTGGACCAGGCAGAGAACCGCTTGCACGTGCAGAAGGCGATCCTGGCATTGACGATGCGCTGAGCGCGCGCCGCAGCACTTGTTCCAGTGTCGGATTCGAGCCGCGGTCGTCGAGCTCGTAGGTCACGCGTACGCTGGGCTTGTCGATGCGCACGATCCGGCGCAGGTCGATCGGTGTCGCGATGACGACGGCGTCACAATCCACTGCATTGATCGTGGCTTCGAGATCGCGCACTTGTGCTTCGCCATACCCCATGGCCGGGATCAGGCTGCCGATGCCGGGATATTGGCGGAAGGTTTGGACGAGCGATCCCACCAGGTACGGGCGCGGATCGACGATCTCTGCCTGCAGCTGGCGCGCGGCGAGGATGCCGGCGCCGTACTGCATGCCCCCATGGGTGAGGGTCGGGCCGTCCTCGACCACGACGACGCGCTTGCCGGCCACGTGCTGCGGAGAGTCGACGCCGATCGGGCTCTGGGCGTAGATGCGCGTTGCCTCTGGGTTGACCTGGCGGATGTTGGCCTCGATGCGCTCGACGTTGCCGGCAGGTGCCGAATCCATCTTGTTGAACAAGATGACATCCGCGAGCTCGAGGTTCTCGCGGCCCGGGTAATGCGACAGCTCGTGTCCGGGTCGATGCGGGTCGACGAGCGTGATGTGGAGCGTGGGCCGGAAGAACGGCGTGTCGTTGTTGCCGCCGTCCCAGACCAGGACGTCGGCTTCCTGCTGTGCTCGCGCCAGGATCGCGGCGTAATCCACCCCGGCATAGACGATGGCGCCGTTGGCGAGATGCGGCTCGTATTCCTCCATCTCCTCGATCGTGCAGTGATGCGCCTCGAGGTCGGCAATGGTGGCGAAACGTTGCACGCTCTGGGCGGCGAGATCGCCGTACGGCATGGGATGGCGCACGACGACGACCCGCTGGCCCATGTCGCGCAGGATGGCGAGCACGCGTCGGCTGGTCTGGCTCTTGCCGCAGCCAGTGCGCACAGCGCACACGGCGATCACCGGCACCTGGGCGTCCAGCATGAGTGCGCGGGGATCCGGCGTGCGGAAGCTTGACCCGAGCGCTTCGACGCGGCGCCGGTGGCCGTCCACGTAGTCGTAGGAGACGTCGCTGTAGGCGAACAGCACGTCGTCGATGCGCGCCGCGCGCACCAATTCCTCGAGACGATGCTCGGGCTCGATGGGGATTCCGTCTGGATAGCCGGGGCCGGCAAGGATGGCCGGATAACGCCGGGCGTCGATCCCCGGGATCTGCGTCGCGGTGAAGCACTCCACGCGCGCATCCGTGTGGCCGCGAAAGAGGGTGTTGAAGACGTGGAAGTCCTTGCCGGCAGCACCCATGATGAGCGTACGTCGTGGCATCGTGGCACTCCTTTGAGCCTAGCGTCACGCGTGGCAATCTCGATGCCGAACCACTACTCGGAAACTAGGAGGTTCGAAGCACCAGCACCAAATGAGCCCGAGGTGAAACGCGAAGCAGTCGACGTAAATGGCTGTTATCGCGTTTGTTGCGGCAATAACAATGATCGGCGATGACTTGACCGCGTGCGCGAGAGATCCCTATACTGACTGGCGCTGCACGGCCTGCCGCAGAGTTGGTCCTTCCCCTGTGTTCGGAGACTCGATGTTCTCGAGCCGCTGTTCGGTTCCGATGCTTGCAGTGGCGCTGCTTGTATTCCAGTCGAGCGCTGCCGCCGTCGAGTGGCGACTGTTGTCGGAGTCGCATGATGGGTCGCTGCTCAGGATCGAGGTCCGCATCCCGCCGCCGCTGCGCGTGGAAAAAGACGTGGATGGTGTCGCGTACAGTCGCTTCCACGTCGACGATGCCCACAGCGTCGGGTCGCCCGGAGCCCCGGAGCTCCTGGTCGTATCACAGCTCGTGGCACTGCCACCGACCGGTGAGGCAACGCTGCAGATTCTCGAGCTGGAAACCGACGATGGGGGGACGGTACGCCTGGTGCCGCGGCCATTCCAGGGGGTGAGCTATGGCACCGGGGGCTCGCCGGACGACCCGAGCAGTGGCTGGCCGGAGGAATGGGTCGCGTACGATGCGGCGTCTTACGCCGCCGATGGGCCGAGGGCAGTGGCCGCCAATCTCGGCGAGGTCGGGACCTTGCGTGATGTGCGCGCGGTGGCCATCGACGTTTGGCCACTGCTCTACGATCCTGCGACCTCGAGGCTGCGGATCGTGCGCCGGCTGCTGCTCGAGTTGCGCGTGCGCAGCGCGCGCAGCGGGTCTTTCGCTGGCGAAGGGCTGCAACCGGCGCAGCATGGACCCTGGCAGCAGATCTACGACCAGGTGTTCCTGAATGCGGGTCGTGTGCGAAGCTGGCAGCTAGGCCCAGAGCGCCTCGCGCGTCTCGGCAAGCCGCTCGCGAGCGGCATGTTGCGACCCGGACTTCTGGCCGAGGACGAATGGAAATTGCGGGTGCGATCGACGGGGGCGCTGCGTGTCCCTGCCTCGACCTTGTTCGGCGCCGGCTTCCCCGATGGCACTCCGATCGATCGCCTGCGCTTGGTGTTGAAACGCTTCGATGCCGGGTCGCCGCTCGAGCCGCGCATCGTCGAGATCCCGCTCCACATCGAGGACGATGGCGACGGCGTGTTTCACAGCGGCGACAGTTTTCTCTTCTGGGCCGAGCAGCCGCGCGACGACGCGACCGCAGGCGAGCGCGCGGCGCGTTATTCCTTCACCAACGTCTATTGGCTGTCGGTGGCCGAGAGCGGCGTGCCGGCGCGGATGCCGGTGCGCGCGCCGCTTGCGGGCCCGAGCCCGGGTCCCGCACGCTTCGACCAAGATTTCGTGATCGAAGAGGATCGCATTCTCAATCAGTGGGTGTACGGGGAAGACGAAGAATTGTACTTCCTTATCGATCGCGTGCGTGCAGGCCTAGAGGCTGGCTACGATTTGAGCGTCCCGGGTCGCGCCATGGACGCGGCACTCGAGATCTGCGTCGATACGCAGCAAGACTGGCTGCGGCGGGCCTTTACCGTGGAAGCACAGTTTCAGAGCGGCCAGCGCCTGGCGCTCGGCACCAGTGCGGGAGTGCCGGCCTCGGGCAGCGCGCCGCCCCATCTCGTCGTCTGTGGCCAGGTGCCCGCGCCGCAAGTCGAGCCCGGCAACGTGCGCGTGATCCTGACCGCGCTTCCGGTCGAGGATCATGCTTTCGACGACACCACGCCTTTCGTCGACAACATCCGGCTGCGCTACGCCGCCGAGTATCGTGTCACGTCCGATGATCTGCGTTGCACCAGCGGCAGCGCCGTGGGTCCGACTGCATTCGCGATCACGGGGTGCAGTGGCGCGCCGCTGGCCGCATTCGACGTCACCGATCCCAAGTCGCCGGCGATCTTCGATCTGAACGGCGCGCTCGCGAACGGCACCCTCACACTCACCGATGACGTGGACATACCGCGGCGGTACCGGATCGTCGCCAACGCCGGGATTCCGGCCCTCGCAGCCGCCGACATTCAGCGCGACACCCCGGATCCCATGCTCGACGAACTCGCTGACCCGAGCCAGAGGTTCGATGTCCTGGTCGTCGCGCACGATGATTTCGCCCAGGATGCGAAGCTCCTGGAGTGGAAGGCTTTCCGGGAAGGTCAAGGCTACCGGGTGCGCATTGCGCGCACGAGCGACGTCTACGATGCCTTCAATGGCGGCCTGCTGCACTACGACCCGATCTACGCCTTCGTGCGCAGCGCGTATCAGAACTGGGGCATCGGTTATGTCCTGCTGGTGGGCGACGGCAGCGAGGACGCGGCCGGTCTATGGCCCACGAGCGGACCCAACTTCGTCCCGGCGCCCATGGCGTATTTCCTGGTGTTGGCGTCGAGCGGCGGCGGCCTCGAGTTCCGCAACGACATCTACGAGCGTTATTACGCCAAGATGGATGGTGCGAATGATCTGTGGCCCGATTTGCTCATCGGGCGCTTCCCGGTGGGCACCAGCCAAGAGCTGCGCAACGTCGTCGACAAGACCCTTCTCTACGAGCAACCGGCGGCGGACGATGACGGCAAGTGGCGCAAGCGCGTGCTGTTATTTTCGGACGACGAATGGGTGCGGCGCGTGGTCGCGGGGGACATCGTGCACCGCCGCGGCTGTGCCGAATGGGACTTCTTCTTCAGCATCCGCTGCACGTGCGAAACGGTGCGCAACGCCTTTCCCGGCGACCTGCGTTGCGTGCCCTTCTACTTGCACGAATGGAGCAACCGCCAGGCCGCAACCATTCCCGAGCACAGCGCCTTTGCGTTCGAACCGGGGCCGTCGCCGTGTTCGAAACCCTTCCAGAACTGCTCGGGAGCCGGATACCAGGCGCCGCATCGCGGCTCGAACGAGGTCTTTTTCTACGAACGCGAGGTGGCGGGGGCGCTGGCTGATTCGATCGGCGACGGCGTGTTGTTCTTCGCCCTGCAGTCGCACGCCAATCGCGCCATCGTCACCGACGAGCAGTTCGTTCGTCGTGAGCCCAACCCGGCGGCGCCCTTCGTTCCGGACTTCCGGAACCACGGGAAGCCGTTCGTCTTCTTCGGCTTCGGCTGTCACCTCAACGAGTTCGGGGTTGCGGGGGAAAACGCCAACGGCGACGTCGTGGGGGATGCGCTCGGCGAGGTGTACCTGACCGCGGCGCAGCGCGGCGCGGTGGCCAGCTACGCCAGCACCGGGTTCGAGTACCTGCAGGCCAACAACCGTTTTCACGAGAACATGTGGCGCGCCATCTTCGAGAAGCGCTATTTCCGCGCTCTCGGTGGCACAAGCGTGCGCTCCGATACCTTGGCGGCCAATTGGTTGCTCTCGGCGCTGCTGCAGGTGTCGGAGATTTCCAACGCCGACCGCGACATCGTCGATCGCTTCGCGTTGCTCGGGGATCCGTTGCTCAGGCTCGATGCCGGGGTGCCGCGCTTCGAGGTCGCCAATCTAGACAACGGCTTCCTCCTCGACGACGGCCGGATCGGGGCGTTGGACGCCACGCTTCCCGTCGGCTTCACCATGCGCGTGAGCGACGAGCAAGGGATCGACTCGTTGTGGGTGGAAAAACGCTTCGTCGACGGCCGGCGCGTGCCGGTCGCGGACGTCCGCATCACCGCCACCGTGGACACGGCCCAGCAGGTGACTGCCAAGCGTGGCTACCAGTTGCAGTTCGAACTCGTCTTCGACAGCTGCGATTTCGACTTGGTGGTTGGCGCCCGCGATCTGGCCGGCCGTGTGTCCGAGTTCGTCGGCCGCGGCCAGTTCGAGCGCTTCCTCTACGCCAACGGGCTCGAGGTCGACGATGGGAGTGTGGCCGATGCGCGGACCAGCTTTCGCTACGTGATCCAGAACTGCGTTCCCGACCCGACGGTTCCCAACCTGGTGGTGCTGCTCGACAATCAGCTCGTTCCCGACATCCGTTTCAGCCAGGCGGACACGCTGTTCGTGTCGTGGAATGTCGACTTTGCCTGGAACGTGGCTCCAGGAAGTCATCGATTGCTCTTCCAGTTCGCAGGCGGCGACACTTCGTCGGTCGATCTGGTGGTCCAGGGAGTCTTGGGGCTCCACGACGTGCTCGCGTTTCCGAATCCCTTCGCCGACAAGACGCATTTCTTCTTCAACTTGGACGCGGAGATCACGGGCGGGCACCTGCGCATCATGGACTTGAACGGCCGCACGGTGCGCCAGTTCGACTTGGGGGGTGCAGGCGTGGTGCAGGATCTGCTGCCGCCGCCGCCATCCAAGGCAGGCGGCACGACCATGGCGATGAACTACGTCGCCTGGGATGGCACCGACAGTGCCGGCGATCGCGTCGCCAATGGGGTCTATCTCTATGAAGTTCGCATTGCCGACGCGTCCGGACGTGAGATCCGCAAGCGTGACAAAGTCGTTCTGATGCACTGAGTCGGTGCCGGTGGCCTGGCGGGCGCGCGCGGAGAGTGCGGGTACGCGGCTTGCTGTTTATACTGCCGTCGCCGGGTTCCGGGCTCCGGCGCTGCATCCAACGCGGGCGGAAGGGTCATGGGCGAGGGGGCCGCGCGGAACAAGACGTCCGCTGGCGAGACGCATCCCATTCTGCAAGAGCTGCAGCAGCTGGTGACCGAGCAGCGCAACGTGCGCACGCGCGACATCGATCTGGTCGATGTCGAAACCTGCCTGCAATGGATCAATGACGAAGATGCAAGCGTCGCCGGTGTCGTGCGCGCGCAGATCCCGGCGATCGCGCGTGCGGTGTGTGCGGCGGAGCGCAGCTTGCGCGCCGGCGGCCGGCTCGTCTACCTCGGTGCCGGCACCAGCGGCCGTCTGGGAGTCCTCGATGCCTCCGAGTGTCCGCCGACCTTCGGCAGCGATCCAGACCAGGTGTTGGGCGTCATCGCGGGCGGGAGCGCGGCGCTCGTGCGCGCGCAGGAAGGAGCCGAAGACCGCGAAGACGATGCCGTGCGCGATCTGGAAGCCATTGGACTGGGGCCGCGCGACACGCTGGTGGCGCTCTCGGCCAGCCGGCGCACGCCTTACGTCATTGCCGGGTTGCGTCACGCGCACGGCATCGGCGCCGCCACCGTGTTCGTCACCTGCAACACTCCGACGCCCGAATTCATCGCCGATGTCGTCGTCGCGGTCGTGGTCGGGCCCGAGGTCGTCGCCGGATCGACGCGGCTCAAGTCCGGAACGGCACAGAAGCTCGTTCTCAACATGATCTCCACCGCCACGATGATCCGTCTCGGCAAGGTCTACGAAAACCTCATGGTCGATCTGCGCCCGACGAGCATCAAGCTGGAGGAGCGTAGCAAGGGCATCCTGATGCAGCTTCTCGCCATCCCTTACGCCGAGGCTGTCACACTTCTCGACGCGGCACACGGCTCGGTGAAGCTGGCACTGTTCATGGGGCTCGCGGGGTGTGCGCGCGCTGAAGCCGAAGTACGGCTGCAGGCAGCCGGCGGCGTGCTCCGCCGCGCTCTGGGGAAGGAACTCAAGTGAGCAGGCGCAACACGCTCGTCGTCGCCAGCGTCGTTGCGTGGCTGGGCGCTGCGGCGAGCTTCGCCGATGAGCCTGTGCTCGTCGACCTGAAAGCGCTCAACCGCGCGATCGGGACGGACTACGAAGGTGCCGTCACCTACGACGAGCTGGTCGAAGAGGCGCTCACGAGCCCTCTCGTCCTGCTCGGTGTCGTGCACGATCAGGAGTGCTCGGGGCGCCAGATTCAACGGCTCGCGCTGGAACTGCAACAAAAGTCCGATCTGCCGGTGCGCCTTGGGATCGAGTTCGTCGATCGCGACGATGACGACATCCTGCAAGCGTTCTTGGCGGGTACGCTCGACGAGGTTGACTTTCTGGCGCGCGTGTACCCGACGAGCCTGTTGCTGTCGCCGCAAGTGGGTCGAGCGCACTTGGAGATCCTGCGCTTCGCGCGCGTGCGCGGCATCGGCGTGTTGCCGCTCGAGAGCCGGCCCTCCGGAGCACGGTCGCGCACCTTGCGCAATGCCGAAATCCGCTGGCATTTGGCGCGGCAGCTCGGGCGTGCGCCTGAAGAGCGACTCCTCGTTCTCTACGGTGTCGATCACGTCTTCGGCCCGGACGAGATCGCCGCCGGGCTCGACGTGCAGCCGTTGGTGGTCACGAGCTACGCCGACAGCGTGCAAGCGGTCTTCCGCGCCCATCACGGGCGTTATCCCAGACCCGGGGAGGTGCTGCGCTTGCGCCCCGGTGTTTTCCTCGATCCTTGCGAGCCGCCGCGCAGCCGGAGGCTGTTGCGAGTCGGAGGCGAAGGCCGCGAGAATCTGCTCATGGCCATCGAGTCCGTCTACTTCGGCCATCGTGACGGCATCGACGCGCTCCTGGACGCGCTCGACGATCCCGATGTGCGCTGGCGGCGCGCGGCCTTCCACTCTCTTTGCTTCGCGTCGGATGCCGACCTGGGCTACGATCCCGAAGCCGTGCCCGATGCGCGCCGCGAAGGTCAGGCGCGTTGGCGAGCGTGGTGGGAAGGCCGTGGCGCCGGAGTCTCCGTCGCGCCGTGACGCCGGCCGCGGCGACCCATCCCACCCGCCCACTTTTCTGCGACAACGGAGGACAGACGTGCTCGAACGTCTCGTGGCACTGGCCCGCAAGCCCGAGCGCCGCGTGATCGGGCTCATGTCGGGGACGTCCATGGACGGAGTGGACGCCGCGCTGGTGCGCATCACAGGCGGCGGCATGCAGCTCGACGTCGAGCTCGAGCGCTTCCACTGTCATGCGTACGAGCGCACCTTGCGCGAGCGTCTGCTCGCCGTGGCATCGGGTGCGCCGCACACGGCCGTCGAGCACGCGGGGCTCGATTTCGCCGTCGCGAGCAGCTTCGCCCAGGCAGCGTTGCAGCTTCTCGAAGCCGCGGGGCTGGAGCCGGCAGATGTCGATTTGGTCGGCAGTCACGGACAAACCTTGGCGCATCGTGCGCCCGGCCCGGGGGCATGGGAGCCCGGGGCCGCGACCTGGCAGGCGGGTTCGCCAAGCGTCATCGCCGCGCTGCTCGGCTTGCCGGTGATCGGGGACTTTCGCAGCGCCGACATCGCGCTCGGAGGCACCGGAGCGCCGCTCGTGCCGCTCGCCGATTATTTGTTGCGACGCAGCCACAGCGAGAGTCGCATGTTGCTCAACGTCGGCGGCATCGCTAATTTCACCTACTTGCGCGCGGGATGCAGTGCCGACGAGGTGAGCGGTTGGGACGTGGGACCCGGAAACATGGTGCTCGACGGTTTCGCGCGCGCGCTTCTCGATCGCGACATGGACACCGACGGTAGAGCGGCCGCGAGCGGCAATCCCGATCTCGACTGGGTAGAAACATTGCTGCACGACGAGTTTTTCTCGCGTCAGCCGCCCAAGTCGGCAGGGCGCGAGGAGTTCGGTGGTTCTTATGTGCAGCGTTTGTTGCGCGAAGGCGAGGCGCGCGGCCTCGCGCCTGCTGCGCACTTGGCGACGGCGGTCGAGCTCACGGCGCGCGCCGTGCGAGTGGCCCGTTCCCAGCTCGGGCCCGAGCCCGTGGACGCGCTGTACGTGACCGGCGGCGGACGCCGCAACGGTGCCCTGATGCGCCGGCTCGCGGCATTGTTGCACCCGATTCGCGTGCGTGGGTTGGAAGAGCTGGGCTTGGACCCCGACGCCAAGGAGGCAGTGGACTTCGCCGTGCTCGCCAACGAGGCCTTGCTGGGCCATGCGGGTCAACTGACCCAAATCACGGGCGCGGAGCGGCCATGCATTCTCGGAACGTTGGCACTGTCTGGCCTTCCGGTCGAACCCACAGGCCGGACATGATTCGATTCGAGAGCGACGAAAGACGCGGTTGTTTTCGGCGCTGGCCCACTGCATGGATGCTGCAGTGCGTGATGACCGCGAGCCTCGGTTGCGGCACGACCCACGCCCCAGTTCTCCCCGGGTCGACGCCAGCTCTTTCCCTGCCGCCACAGATCCGTGTCTGTCTCAGCGAAGCCGTGCCGTCGGCAGCGATCGCGTTCGCAGGCCGTGTGCGCCTGCGTGCCGACGATGGCGCCAGCACCGCCGTCGGCGGCAGCGGCGTGCTGGAAGCGCAGGTCGCGAACGGTGCGATCGAGGTCAGACAGCAGGGTGTGGTGTCGTGTCGCGGCACCATGCGTGTTGTTCTGGAAGCCGATGATGCGGCGGCCCGCTGGCGCCTGGGAAGCGGCGTCTACCGCGGCACGTTGCAGCTCCTGCGCGTCGGCGAGCGCCTGACCGTCGTCAATGAGCTTGCGCTCGAAGAGTACTTGCAAGGGGTCGTCCCGTGGGAAATCGGCAAGCAAGATCCCGCCGCGCATGCGGCACTCGAGGCGCAGGCGATCGCGGCGCGCACGTACGCGTACAAACGTTTGGGTCGCTACCCGGAGTCGGGGTTCGACGTCTATGCCGACGTCACCGATCAGGTTTATCAAGGGACGACGCGGACGGATTCATTGGCGAATGTCGCGATTCGCGTCACGGCCGGGCTCGTGCTCTGGGACCAGGGCGAGCCCATCGAAGCCTACTATTGTTCGACGTGTGGAGGGCATACGTCGCGCATCGAAGCGGTGTGGAACAAACCTGCCGCGCGGACGCTGCGCGGGCGACGCGACGCCGGCGACGCCGCCGGGTCGTATTGCTCCGCTTCGCCCCACTTCCGTTGGAGCGAATCCTGGAGTGGTTTGCAACTCGAACGCACCCTGCAGCAAACACTTCCGCATGAGCTCGGGTGGCCCGACACCACTGCGGTCGGTGCACTGTTGGATCTCGAGATCGCTTCTCGCGACGACACCGGACGCGTGAGCGAGTTGATTCTGCGCACGACGCGAGGCGTCTTCCGCGTGCACGGCGATCGCATCCGTTGGGTTCTGCGCCCGCGCGACCGCGCGATTCTCCGCAGCACGTTATTCTGGCTCGAGATCGAGCGCCGTGACCGAGCGATCGTACGGATCCTGGGCTACGGCGGCGGCAACGGCCATGGCGTTGGCATGTGCCAGATGGGCGCGATCGAGATGGCACGTCGGGGAAAGAGCAGCAGCGAGATCCTGACCCATTACTACTCGGGCGCTGAGATTCGGCGTCTTTACTGACGCAGACCGGAGCGGATGCGACATGCTGCTGGTGCTCGTGCGTCATGGCCGCGCCGCACGCGGTGGCGCTTGCGCCGACGCCGATCGGCCCCTGACACGCGCTGGCGAAATCCAATCGTTGCACGCGGGCCAGGCCTTTGTCCGGCTCGGTCTGCAGCAGGCGCGCTTGTGGACGAGCCCGGCATTGCGCTGTCGTCGTACGGCAGAGCTTCTCGCCTCGAGCCTCGACCTCGAGCCCATGCAGGTGCACGATGCACTCGCAGCCGGTGGCGGTGCGCGACGTATTCTAGCGGCGATGTCGGCCGCGGAGCTGGCGCAGGAACCGCCAGCGCAGTGGATTCTCGTCGGCCATCAGCCGGATCTCGAAGAGCTGGCACAACATCTCCTCGGTGCCGACAGTGCGAGAATCGCACTCCACCCCGGCGGCTGCGTCGGCTTCGAATGCGAGCATGGATTGCAACCTCCGGTGACGTTGCGCTGGGCGCTGCCGCCAGATCTCCTGCGCGCTGGTGACGTCATTCCCGAGCGGCATTGAGCCGATGCGCCCGCACGCCCGTGACCTCCGTCTCAGCGGACGCTCCTCGCGCGCGCTCCTGCGCGCTCGATCGCTCGGCACGAGCGCTGCTCGGGCATCCTGCCCTCGCGG
>CAZMNW010000001.1:0-255509 GCA_964567755.1 uncultured bacterium | reverse complement strand
AGTCCTGGAAACAGAAAACACTCTGTCGTAGGATTCGTGTCCAAGAGAAAGCCTCCTCGGTGCCGAGAATTGCTGTCAACAAGCTCTTTTTAGCACGTGGAGGCTTTTTCGTCTTCAACTTCGTGAATAATCCGGGCTAGGTGCTCTCCCTCATGAACAACCGGCTGTCCACTCTCAGCATGAACGCCCGTTCTACGGTTGCAGCGAGAGTGCTTGTAACTCCGCGCGACGTTCGCCTCATTCATTCCTTGGGCGGAGAGGTGACCGAAAATTGGGAGAGGTTCAAGACCGGAGATGAAATGAGAGCGCAAGTGAGGGGTGGTATGAAGCGCACCGTCTTCTTGGTTGGTGCTTTCGTCGTGATTCAGTTGGTCGAATCCGCGGGAGCCCAAGAGCCAGAGGCGCTCGAGGCCGGCTCTCACATTCGGATCCAGACGCTCGAACCCGGATCCGCTTGGGTCGAAGGGCGATTTCTGAAGATCGATCAAGGTTCGTTGCACTTGCGTCCGTCCAAGTCGCCCGACACGTTGAGTGTATTGCTGGGAAAAGTCTCCACGATCGAGCGCCGTCGCGGACACGGACTGGCTACCCGGATGGGTGTGGGCGCAGGCTTTGGATTATTGGCTGGCGTTATCGTTGGGACGGTCGTTACGTCAATGGCGGGCGGTGATCCCATCGCGGTCGGGATTCTCGGGCTATCCGGGGGTGGTTTTGGCCTGGTGATTGGAGCGTTGGTCGGGATCGCGTACGAGCACGCACACTGGGAAGCCGTGCCGCAATCGCGTCTGAGCTTTGGGTTCCACCCGGTGCAGGGTGGTTTCACCGTCGGGATCGTGCTCCGGGGTCGGTGACTCGCTACGCCGGTTCCGTGACTGAAGTTTGGACGCTGTCATCATGGACCAGAGGAGAACTCCTGGAGGCGTCGTACCCACGCTGCGTGGCCGCGCCACTCGAGCGCCTCGAGTGTACCTTCGTCGAGCGCGACCGCGTTGGCAGGCGATCCGGAGCGGCAGGCAACCTCGTAACGGACCGCCAGGAGTTCGGGCCACCAGAGAGTGCCTCCTCCAATCTCCAGACCCCTGTTCGCTGCCGCGAGCGCCGCGTCCAGCTGGCCATCCTTCAAGAGCGCAATCGCTTCGCAGGCGAATCCTAGCGCCTGAGACCGGGGGGAACCCACCGTCTTCAGTTCGTCACAAAGGGGAATGAGGCGGCGATGATCTCCGAGTTGCAGAAGGGCATAAGCCTGGTCCTCCTTGATAAACGGCACCAACGACTCGTCGGCGCCGTGTTCGAGCAGATGGCTGGTGGCCGCGAGGAGACCGGCCCAGTCACGTTTTGCGAAGGCGACATGTCTTTGCTCTTTCCAGGCATCCTCGAGCTCCGGAGCCCGGGCGAGCACGCGCTGAAGAATCTCGGCCGCTTCGTCATATCGGCGGAGCCGATTCAGAACAGCGGCCTTCGCCGTGAGTGATTCCGGGTCCTGTGGCAGGTCCAGGACCAAAGACTCCGCGGTCGCGAGCGCCAGCTCGAAGTGCTTTCCCTGACGCAGACGGGCCGCGAAGTTCCGGCGCACCGAGGCCGAGTCGAGGCCGCTCTCCACGTCGCACATGAGTTGCTCGACGCACCACGATATCGGCAGTTGATCATAGAACTTGTCGCCCTTTCCGCCTTTGTGCGTGACCCTGGGGTCAGGGCACAACATCGCGAATGGGATTGATACCTTTGCCTGAGTCTCGATCCACGCTTCGAGGTCAGCGACTTGGCTCCCGTATGCCTCTGACAGATATAGAACGACTACCTCACGACTCCACACGAACTCCATCGACTCAGCGTAGATCTCTCGTTTGTCGCCGCTCCCAAGTCGCCAGCGTCCACGGCCGACACGAGTCACGTGATCCTGCAAATGTGCCAGCTCGTGGACGAGAGTCGAAAGGGCACAAAGCTTCAGATAGGTTTCCTTGATTGCTCGGTACGCGACCGTAGGGGCATAAACGTAGGCGAAGAGTTCGAGGAGAGACCGCGACGGATAATACCTGCCGAGAACATGTCCGCAGTACACGCCGGGAAGATGCTGCGTGCCGTGCCGACCGATGAATGGATCGACCTCGGTTGGATCGTCCTCCTCTTGCTCGACATGCTCGCGCTGAACATGGGAACCGACGGTCAGCTCGATCGCCGCGATTCCGTCCGCCGTTCCTGGCGGGAGCCGCTTCAGCAAGGCTCGAATATCGTCGATCGTCGCTGGATAGTGGATGAAGGTTCCCTGTTCCTTGATGACGACAGGAATCGACTCGACCGCAGCCGTAACCCCGTCGCGCGACCGTGGGTTTCTGCGTTCAGCACGAACGAGACGTTTGATGTCATCCTTCTCGACAAGCTCTCGCAAGAGTTGCTTGATCCGTGTCGACTGTTCCTGCGGATCTGCGAAGTCCCAGCGGAGCTGCTCGTGGCAGGCATGTACCGTTGCGTGTTTGCTGCGGGACATTGGATTCCATCTCCGATCTCGCACCCAGTGAATCGGCTCCGCTCGCAGTTCCTTGACCGCCAAGCCAAACGATATCATATATCCTGTTAGTAAATGTCGCTGTATACTGACAGTGCACAGTCAATTCTTGACAATTTCGCAAACCAACCCATGAACCTCGAACATGGGGCGGAGCGCTCTGGCGGTTGCCGCGGGGGTGGGTGTAACTCCGGGCGGCTTTTGCCTCATTCATCCAAGGGACCAGGTGCGGGCAAGGGCCTATACGAGACAAGGACGGACGACGATGATGTTGGCGTGCTCGTCCATGGTGAGAAGCGCAGCGATGCTGGCTTCGCTCATCCTCTTCGGTCGAGGAAGCGCTGCGGGCCAAGTGCTTCCGCCGGCAGAAACCGGCGAGGAGGTTCGCTGGATCGCGAAGGCCGGCACCGCGGGTGGTGCGTGGTCGGTCGCGGTCCCGGCTCGCTACGTGACGGGAACGGTCGTGGCCTGGAGAGCGGGCACGCTCGTGGTCGCGATCAAAGAGCGAAACGAACCCGTGTCGATCTACTTGGAAGAGTTCGACGACTTGGAAGTGCGACGTCCCGTGCCCGCAACGGCAGAAGGAGCGGTGCTCGGAGGGCTCTCAGGTGCGCTGATCGGCGGTACGATCGGATACGTCGCGCCGGTCGTCGGCGGATGTGATGAAGGAGATCTTCTCTGCGAGGATCTAAGTCGGCCGATGCAGGCGATCGTCGGGGTTGCCATCGGAGCCGTCGCCGGGAGCGCGCTGGGCGCAATCATCGGCTCGAATGTGCGCGTCGTGCGCTGGCGAAGCGTGTGGATCGACTTTAGTGCGCTCCCTCCGAGAGGGATCCAGTTTGCGGTGAGGCGATGAGCAGGTTCGAGGCGAACAGGGCGCGGCTGTTGGACTCGAGAGATTGGCCCATGGCCTTTGGATCGAAGGTGCTCGGGAGGTTCATCGTGCGGCCCCGGGTTTTCTTCGCCGTCGTGTTCGAGCTGCCGTCATCGTGCATAGCGCTCGCTCACGGGGGAGCTGCGCATCGCCGAGGTCGTGGACGTGCCTCACGTGCTCGTCGCCATGCACATCCCGAAGTCAATCTTCAAGAAGTGAAGGTCGTCACGCGCTCGTGCTCTTGTCACATCGACCTGGTCACCGATGCACTGCAGGAGTCTCCTTGGCTCACGTGTGATGCGCAGACGTTTTTTCAGTAGGTGTAGCGCAACTCGCCGACGACTTTGCGGCGCAGGATGTCGCCGAAGACATGCTGTTGCACGCTCTTGTCGAAGACGTTGTTGGCCAGCACCGACAGCGTTATCCGCGCGTCGAACAGCTTCACACCGGCCGCGGCGTTCACCTGCATGAATGCTTCCGTCGGTCCCCAGAAGCGCGCGTCCAGCACGTCGGTCCAGAATGCCTCGTCCTGGTAGTTCAAGTTGGCATTGCCGAAGAAGAGCCGCCCGTCGTAGCCGGCACCGACGTTGATGCGTGCCTGCGGCGGTTGGTTGATCTCGCTCAGCGGAATCCCGAACGGCTCGGGGTCGGCTTGGAACGAATAGTTCACGAACCCAGACACGCGCGGCGAGAAGGCCACGTTGCACGACACCTCGACGCCGTGATTCAGGATCTTGCCGATATTGCGATAGGTAAAGCTCTTCGGAAACGAGTTCGGCGGCACCGGCGTGTCTATCGGCAGCGGGGCCGGCGGCCATCCGGGCGGCGGATCGGCGCCGCTATAGTAGGATTCCGGCGCGAAGTCGATGTTGCCACGCAACTCGTTGCGATACACCGCGACACCCAGCATCACCCGATCGTGCAGCGATCCCGTCCAACCGACTTCGTAGGCAGTCAGTTCTTCCTCGTGCAGATCCTCGTTGCCGTGTGCCCGTGTCGGGAACGTGAACGAGATTCCCGACGTCATTGACACCGGGATCCGCACCTGCGTCACCGCTGTGGTCTCCAAGTAGTTCTGCACAACAGACGGGGCGCGAAACGCCTTATTGAACGACACGCGGAAGGTGTGATCGCGATGTGGCGACACGATCAAACTCGTGCGCGGCGACCAGACCGCGCCGATGGGCTCGAGGTTGTCGAAGCGCACGCCCGCGACCCAGCGCACCTCCAAGGGCCGCGCGCCGCGCGGCACCAAAAACATCTCATCCTGCACGTAGGCACCTACCTCGTCACGCTGATCGGCGAGCGGCGCAATGGACAAGTCGAACAGACTCCTCCGCACATTAGCTCCGTACGTGAACACATTGCGATCGCCCCACACGGTCGAGTTGTTGCCCTCCAAATTGTACGTCTGCGACTCGAAGGCGAAGGAGATCGGCCGACCGGTCGAGTCGCTGGCAAGGAGACTCGTCGCGTCGCCGTCCAGTACGTTGGCGAAGAACTGCACGTGCAACGCGCGGCGGTCGTAGGCTAGGCGGCCGTAGCTCAGGAACGTTCCTGGGTCAATGTCGAAGGGACCGATGCCCGAGTGGAGAATTCCATCGGTGCCGGAGAGCCCGCCCGCCACTGTCCAGCGCGAGTCGGGATCCGGATCGAAGTCCATTCGCAGATCAACCTTCGTTTGTTCGGTACCTTCGTTCTGGAAAGGTGGATATGTCACCTGATTCGGCGGCGTGGTATGCCCCGGAATGAATCCCTTCGGACGGTCGAACGGATCCTGTGTGTAATACCCGCCGGAAAGCTTGTAGGCGAACCGTCCACGCGCGCCTGCGTGCATCAGGTTCGCGTACCCGGCGTCGAACTCGCCCCCGCCCGCGACGAGGTGCGTGCCGCGCAGTTCTCGCGGCGATTTCGTAATCACGTTGACGACACCCGTCAACGCATTCGCGCCCCAGACTGCGCTCCCCGGCCCGCGCACCACTTCGATTTGGCGGATCTCGCGCGGATTGGTCGGCAGGAAATCCCACATTACAAAGCCGAGAAAATCGAGGTAGACGGTGCGTCCGTCCACCAGCACGAGCTGGCTTGTCGCCAAGCTGCCGGTGGCACCGCGACCCGCGATCTGCACGTCGCGCGCGCTGATCTGCGTCACATTGACGCCGGGAACATTGCGCAGCAAGTCGCCGTAATCGTCCGCCGGCGAGTTCTCGATGTCCGCAGCCGTGATCACCGACATCGAAGCCGGCGCCTCTTGGATCATTTGTTCGGTTCGCGAACCGGTCACGACGATGGTTTCGCTGAAGGGGGTCGTGTCGGTCGATTGCGCCGCGGCAGTCCCCATGGTCGTTGCGATCGTGAGGTTCCAGATCCAAAGCGGTCTGCCGGCCGTCGCCATGCTCGCCCCCCGTGTGCGGACCGGGTGGGAGCCACGACTCGCAGAGCGCGCGGCGCCCGCCTCGTCCCGTGTTGCTCGTGGATGAGGCAGCCTAGTCACGGGATGCACTCCATCCAACCCACCTGGACGAGCGTCGCGTCGGTGCAACTTGCACAAATCCAGTGGGAGCCTGGTCCTGGGAGCACGCAGCGAAGACAGCAAAACCGGCAACTGCCGCTTCGACCCCGAATTGCTTGCAGAAGCCAAGGGTCCACGCTTCTTCGATCCCGGCCTCATGGTGGTTCATCGCATGAATCCGCCTTCTTCTTTGTCCCATCCGTGCTCTTTCGTGAATGAGGCGAAGGAGCCGACAGGTTACACCCGACCGTCACGCTCTGCACGGCGTGGCCCTCACCACACCCACAACGACTCGCGGGCGTAATAACCGTGGACTAGGCTAGGTGCCGACTGGCCCATTTCTCGGCACGACGTTGTTCCCCGCAGGCGGGACCGGATGGAGGGGGGAACACCTGGAAGCTAGAGACTCGTTCTCACCGTCGGGAGGCGCGAACCTCGAGAGTCGCGAGGCCCTCGCTGTGCGAGATCGACTGGCCTCCCGTCTAGATGTCTCGAACGCGTTTCTGACCCGATGCCGAAATCGATCTTCAGGAAATGTAGGTTGGGCTATTTCTTGAGCAGCTTGAGGGCGTGGGTCCACTGGTTGCGCAAGATGCCGGGACTGCACCAGAGGATACAGAGCGACTCGATGGCACGAGCAGCCTCCACGTCGTCTGGTTGAGGGCGGAATTGCTCCATATCCCGCATCACCGGGGGCGGTGTGACGAACATCAGCCCAAGCTGGTAGTCGAAGAGGGCGATCCCCAAACCGATCAACGTGTAGATGACAGTGCCGAGCAGCTCGTGGAGAATCGTGCGGGCATGTCGCATCCCACCGACGTTGAGCTTCATCGTGCGGAGAAACAGCAGGTGGTCGAGATCGGGTAGCAGGGAGAACCCGACCGCCCACAGCAGGTTCCTGTCGGGGAAGAAGGTGGCGACACCGAGCCCGGCGGCGGTGAGTGAAGGTCGTCATTCTGGTTTCCGAACGTCCCCTACTCCGGGTCCGTCCCGCGTCGAGCGCCGAACCGCGAGGCTGAATTGTACATACGTGCTCGGGTCGGCCCGATGGAGGCGAAACCGCGGACGACGTGCGCTTCGATGTGCGAGAGAACGGAAGAAGTCAGTGAGCTCGCTCAACCAACCTCGACGTCCTCCCAGAACGCCATCCGCTGCACCACGCCTGCCATGGAAACACCGGGTGCCTCGTAGGACCAGGCCGTGCGCTCGTGGTGGACGCTATCGATCACGACGTCGTAGAACTGCACGCCGTGCGGGCACTGCCGATCCTCCACGGTCTTCTCGGCCTTCTCGAGCCAATCCATGCGGACCGCGGAGCGCGGGAAGTACTGGTAACCGTCGACCTCGACGATGTCGGTGCTTTCCGCGATCACGCGGCCCTTCAGAATCGCCTTCATGCTCGGATCCCCATGCAAGAACGCCTCTCGCGATGAGCGCTTTTCGACAAACAGCTCGAACTCCCCGGATGACCCGAGGGCTGACCTGGCGGTCCGGTGCGCTTCCATCTCACCCCTGGTGATTCTTGACCATGCGCTGCGCTGCCCTCGCGGTCAAGCTCCGTATCCTCGTCCCCACACTGAACCGCCGTGAGTACGCTGCTGTTGGCACCGTGACCCGCATGCGATCGCGTGGATCAACTCCGCCCGTGCCTTCCCGGCGCTCCCCACAATTGCTGCAACCTGCGGTCGCGACCGCAGCCACGGCGGTAGCTCTCGTAGCGCTCGGGATCTTTCTTGTAGAAGTCCTGGTGGTATCCCTCGGTCGGATAGAACACGGCGGTCGGCATGATTTCCGTGACGATCTTGCCCTTGAAACGTTGTGGTGTCGTTTCGATTGCGTGCGTTGAATCTTCAGCGAGCTTCTTCTGCGGGTCACCGTGGTAGAAGATGGCCCGTCGGTTCCCGCGAATGTGAGCGGGCTGCGACAGTGCATGCAGGACCTCGATCTGAAACGGGCCATCGTGGTCACCACGGCCAAGGAAAGACGACAACGGAACCGTGCGATCAAGATCGTCCTTGGGGCGAAGTGGCAGCGGGCAGTGTCGATCTCCGCTGACGAACGGCTGCGGGCGCGAAGATCAGCACGGCTGGCGGCGGCGAGGTGGAACGAGATGGGGAGCCCGCGCCGAGGTCCGGAGCTTCCGGGGGGTTGGATCCGGACCCCGGCGGTCGAGCTCGCGTGGTGCGAGCACCGCAGTCGCGGTGCCGGGGCAACTATATGTCGCCGCGGCCGCTACCACGCACGGGCCGCAGATCGATGCTCTCTGCCGGGAAGCCGTCACCCACTGCTCCATGGAACCCGGTGAAGAACAAACCGGTCTGGGTGCAGGTGAGGCGGCCCGGTGTCCCTTCCGCGAACCCCGAGGCGGGGTGCAACGTGCCTTCGGCGCGGAAGTAGATGCTCAGCATCGTGAGCTCCTGTCCCTCCAGCGGCTCGAAGGCGAGCTGCAACAGGTCCGGCAAGGGGGCTCCCGGCGCTGGATTGATGAACTTGACGTGGAATGTGCCATTCCCCAACGCAGCGTCGGCACCGGCGATGACATCCGCCGGTCGGTGGCCGAAGGCGAGGGGATCGGTGTTGAAGTCGTTGCACGCACTTTGACCGAACGTATTGGCATTCCGAGTGTGCAAGACCACGTGGACTTCGGCGCGGCCATCGGGCAGGGGCTTTTCTGTGACACTCCCCGAGGTCGTCGTGCCCAGGTCAACCGCCCCACCCGTGTGCGCAACGATCGCCTCGTTGGCAAGTCCGGCGTAATCGAACGCCGCGCAGATGCCCTTTGCAGAACAACCGGATCCGCAGTGGCGCGGTGCACGTTCGCTCCAGCTCCTCGTGTGTTGTTGCCGTCATTGTCTTATATCCGTACATGATAACGGAGCCAGGGTCAGCAGCGAACAATCTTTTTCTTGCGTACTCGCGACAAGGCCACGCATACGCCTGCACAAGTGACTCCATCCGTGATTCTACGTAGAGCACGACCGCAGGAGATGCGGTGCAACGTCGATTCGAACAAACATGTCGCAGCTCAGAGGCCGCCGGGCAGATCCCTCGGGATCAGCGTTGTGGTGGAAGTAGTAGCGCTGGAAGTCGTTGTAGTCCCGCGCCACGCGCTCAGGCAAGAGCGACCGAGAGCCGGTCGGCCCGGATCTGGAAGGGTTGGTTCACAGGCGCAGCCGGCGCAGCCGCAGGGCATTCGCGATCACCGAGACGGAGCTGAGACTCATAGCAGCGCTCGCGAACACCGGGCCGAGCAACAAGCCGAACGCAGGATAGAGAATGCCGGCTGCGATGGGCACGCCGAGGGTGTTGTAAGCGAAGGCGAAAAAGAGATTCTGGCGGATGTTGCGCATGGTGGCGCGGCTCGCGTGGCGGGCGCGCAGGATGCCGCGAAGGTCGCCGTGCAGCAAGGTGATGCCGGCGGTTTCGAGCGCGACGTCCGTGCCGGTGCTCATGGCGATGCCGACATGCGCTTGCGCCAGCGCCGGGGCGTCGTTCACGCCGTCGCCAGCCATCGCCACACGTCGTCCCTGCTCTTGAAGTTGCTGCACGAAGCGAGCTTTCTCCTGCGGAAGGATTTCCGCGCGCACTTCTTCGATCCCGAGCTCGTGAGCCACGGCCAGGGCATTGACGCGGCCATCGCCCGTCAGCATCACGATGCGCAGACCCTCGCGACGCAACTCTGCGATTGCGGCCCGCGCCGACTCCTTGATGACATCTCCAATCGCGAGGGCACCCGCGGGCTCGCCATCCACACTTACGAACACGACGGTGGATCCATCTTGCCGCATGGCCTCGAAGGCGCTGCTTTTCGCGCTCGCCGTTTGCGGTGAGAGAAGGCGCTCGTTGCCGACGGCAACGCGATGGCCTTCGACGCGACCCGTGACACCCAGGCCTGTCTGCGATTCGAAGTCCTGCACCGGAGCGAATGGCAGGCCTCGTTCCCGTGCCTCGACCACGATGGCGCGGGCGAGCGGATGTTCGCTCGCAGTTTCGAGGCTCGCGGCGACGCGCAGAACTTCGGACTCTTGCCATTGTCCAAACGCCTGCACCGCTTGCAAACGTGGCTTGCCTTCGGTCAGCGTCCCCGTTTTGTCGACGACGAGAGTGTCGACCGTCTGCAGGGTTTCGAGCGCTGCGGCATCGCGAAAGAGAACGCCAGAATGTGCGGCTCGTCCCATGCCGACCATGATCGACATCGGGGTCGCAAGCCCCAGCGCACACGGGCAGGCGATGATGAGGACCGTCACCATGTTGACCAGGGCGTGGGCGAAGCGCGGCTCGGGGCCGACGAGAAACCACACGACGAAGGTAAGGGCTGCGGTTCCGAGCACGGCCGGCACGAAGATCGCCGACACGGAATCGGCGAGGCGCTGGATGGGCGCGCGGCTGCGCTGGGCTTCGCCGACGAGCTGCACGATGCGCGCGAGCAGGGTGTCAGTGCCAACGTGTTCCGCCTGCATGACGAAACTGCCGGTCCCGTTCACGGCACCACCGACGACACGATCGCCGCCACGTTTGATCACCGGCATCGGCTCGCCCGTCAGCATCGATTCGTCGACGTCGCTTCGTCCGTCGATGACGACGCCATCGACGGGCACGCGGTCCCCGGGCCGCACACGCAAGCGGTCGCCGGGGCGCACGCTGCCCAAGGGGATTTCCGTTTCGCCGCTGTCATCGAAGCGCAGCGCCGTCTGCGGCGCCAAGCGCAACAAAGCCCGGATGGCGTCCCCCGTGCGACGGCGTGCCCGCAGCTCGAGCACCTGTCCGAGGAGAACGAGGATGGTGATCATCGCCGCCGCTTCGAAGTACACGTCCACCTGGCCTTGTGCGCCGCGATACGATGCGGGGAAGACGCTCGGCAGGAACGTGGCGACGGCGCTGTAGATCCACGCCGTCCCCGTGCCGAGAGCGATGAGCGTGAACATGTTGAGACTGCGATGCACGATGGAGGACCAAGCCCGCGCGAAGAAAGGCTGCCCACCCCAGAGAACGACCGGCGTCGCAAGCGCGAGCTGGAGCCAGGCGAAGGGGCGTGCAGTCAGCACGTCCGCGAAACGGTGGCTTAGAAGATGCGGCGCCATGGTGAGCGCCACGAGTGGCAACGTGAGCGCAGCGCTCACCCAGAAACGCCGGCTCATGTCCGCAAGCTCGGGATTCGGTGCGTCTGTGGTCACGTCGCGCAGTTCGAGCGCCATGCCGCAGATTGGACAGGAACCCGGCTCGTCTTGCTCCACACGAGGATGCATTGGGCAGACATAGCGAGTTTTCGTGGCGTGCCGGACGCTCGCATCGGCTGCTGCGTCGTGACCGGCGCTCTCGGGCGTTCGTGCGGATCGGGGACCGGCCGTCGACAGATACCTTTGCGGCTCGGTCTTGAAGCGATCGAGGCAGCCCACGCAGCAGAACCAATAGGTGCTGTCGTCCATCTGCATGGAAGGTTTCCCGGCGGCGGGATCCACCTCCATGCCGCAGACGGGGTCTCGTGTCACGTTCGTGTTCGCCACGATAAGTCCGACCTCTTCGACACGCGCCCTCCTCAGCCAGCGGCGCACCACGACGATACTATTGGAACTCTGGAGAACTTCGCAGCCTTGGTGTCAGGAGATCAAGTCTGGCCTGCAAACTGCCAGGGTTCCCTGGCCTGCCCCCGCTGGGTCGTGGAATCTTTCGGGCGGCGGCGTGGTTGACAGAAAGAGCGCCACAGCCGCATCCTCTGGTGTGGACGGGGTTCAACCGGAAGTGTTCGATGTCTCGTTGCGTTCGCATCTGCCTCAGCCTCATGCTCTTGGCGCTTCCGTTCGCCGGTCTTGAGGCCAGTCCGTCCAGTTGTGGCGATGGCATCCGCACGGCTCCGTCACACGCTTGCTCCTGCTGCCCAGATCCCGCGGGTTGCTTTTGCCAGGCTGCGCCAACGGCTCCGGAAACGCCCACGGCAACTCCGGTCGCAATCCCGGGGACGAGCGTGGCTTGCAACCATCAGGCGGCGGTCTCGACGGTCGTGCCATGGTGCAACCCACGAGCGGTCGGGTTTTCTGCCGTGGCGCATGACACGCACGCACTCGAAGCGCACCCCGAAGAACTTCTGACACGCTTGCATATCCTGCAAGTCTGATCGACACATCGCCATTCAAAAAGCACCGAAAGATCTTGGTGCGGCCATTGACGCGTCGCGGGCGCCGGCATTCGCCACCGCGCATCGCGTGCTTGGCGGCGCAGTCGATTCGACAAAGCAGGAGGAAGCCGTGAGACATTCGGCGATGAGGCTCGTGCTCGCGATGTGGTGCGGGGTGGTGGCAAGCCTCGCGCATGCGGACGATGCTCCGCCCGTGGACGAGCTCGTCGCCCGCGCCCGTGAACGCGCACCAGCACTCTTGGCGATGCGGTTGCGGGCGGCCGCAGCGCAGGAGGAAGTGGGACCGGCGGGCGTGCTCCCCGATCCCATGCTCGAGGTTTCGTATCAAGACATCGACTTTCCCAACTACACGGTGGGCGAGGAAGACATGTCGATGATCGGCATCGAGCTTCTCCAGCCACTGCCGTTCTTCGGCAAACGCGGTGCGCGTCGTGCCGCGGCTCAGGCGCTGGCGACACAACGCACGCACGAGCGGGCTGCAATGGAGCGACAAATCGTGCTCGACGTGCGCCGTCTCTATGCGCGACTCTATGCCGTCGACCGGGCCGGTGAATCGCTGGACGCGGCGGCGGAACTCCTCGCCATGCTCGAAGCCACCGTTTCGACTCGTTACGGCACCGGCCAAGCCGACCTGGCCGATGCGGTGAAGACGCAGCTCGAACGGTCACGGCTGCGCGAGCGACGCGACGACCTGGTGGCTGACCGCGCGGCGTTGCTCGCATCGTTGAATCGCTACCTCGACGAGCCCGGCGATGCGCCCTTGGGGAAAGTGGCGAGCTTGCCGGAGCCGGTGCCGCCAAGCGCCGGTTGGGACACGCTGGCGCTGCGCGCGGCGCCGCTCGTCCGCACGAGCACGGCGGCAGTGTCCGCGGCCGCCGAACGCATGCACGCGGCACGCAAGGAGCAACCGCCCGATTTCTTCGTCGGCGCCGGATACTCCTACCGCGGCGAGCTCGATCACTTGGCCACCTTCCGCATTGGGACGGAGCTGCCGTTCTGGCGTGGCCGCCGCACACAACCGCTGCTGCGCGCGGCAGAGCAGGAGCTCGAAATGGCGCGTGCCGAGCAGCGCGACGCCGAGGCCATGACCCGCGCCGAGGTGGCGCGTCTTGCGGCCGCCTGGACGCGATCCGAAGCGCAATTGCAATTGTATCGAGAGGCGATCCTCCCACAATCCGGTACGGTACTGGATGCGACGCGCACGTCATATCTTGCCGGTCGCGGCGACTTCTCTGCCGTGATCGAGAGCTTCTCCATGTGGCTCGAATCGCGCATGCAGCTGGCGAATCGCGAAGCCGAGCATTTTTCCACCTGGGCCGAAATCGATGCGCTCGTCGCAATGCCGGCCGCAGCGGCAGAGGAGGAACGGTGATGAAGCTCATCAAGTTCCGTTCGCGCCGGGCGACCCGCGCGCTCGTTCTGATCGCGCTGTTCGTCCTCGGCGCATCGGTCGTGTTCGCGGGTTGCGCGAAGAAGGAATCTGCCGCGTCGGAGTACTACTGTCCGATGCATCCCACGTACGTGTCCGACCGGCAGGGGGATTGTCCAATCTGCAACATGAGACTCGTTCCCGTCGAGGCGGCGAAGAAAAGCGCAGAGCAGATGCACGCAGGCCACGTCGGGCCAGCGGACTCGGCCGATTCGATGCAGTCCTCGGCGGTTCCGGGCATGGCGGCTGTGACGATGGACGCGCAAGGGCGGCAGCTGGCGGGGATCCAGACCGCGGTGGCAACGCGCGACACGGTGGCGCGCAGCGTCCGCACCGTCGGCACCGTGGTCCCGGACGAGACGCGTGTGCGTCACATCCATACGCGCATCGATGGCTACGTCGAGAAGCTGTACGTGGCATCGACCGGCCAGTTCGTGCGCAAGGGCGAGCCGGTTCTCGATATCTATTCCCCCGAACTGTTGGCGACACAGGAGGAGTACCTGCAGGCGCGCGAAGCCGCGGCACGTTTCGCCGCCTCGTCCATCCCCGAGGTGCAGCAAGGCGCAGCAGACTTGAAGCTCGCCGCACGCCGGCGTCTCGAGCTCTACGAGGTGCCCGAGAGCTTCATCCTCGAGCTCGAGCGCCGCGGCACAGCGCATCCGCACGTCACGATGGAGGCGTTGGTATCGGGGTACGTGACCGGCAAGGAAGTGCGCGAAGGTCAGCACGTGACACCGGGAGCCGAGCTCTTCACGGTCACCGACCTGTCGCGTGTGTGGGTCGAAGCCGACTTCTACGAGAACGAAGCGCGGCTGGTGCATACGGGCCAGCCGGCGACGTTGTCGCTCCCCTTTGCACGCGGGCGCACGCTCGCAGCGCACGTCACGTACGTCTATCCCTACCTGGAGCCGACGACGCGCACCCTGAAGGTGCGCTTCGATGTCCCCAACGCCGATCTCGCCCTCAAGCCATCGATGTACGTCGACGTGATGCTGGCGGTCGATGCGGCGCCGTCGGTGTCGGTTCCCGCATCGGCCGTGCTCGATTCCGGAGTTCGCAAGGTCGTGTTCGTCGAGACCCAGCCGAACCATTTCGAGCCGCGCGTGGTGGAGGTCGGCCAGCGTAGCGCCGACCGAGTGGAGATCGTTTCCGGCATCCAAGAAGGAGAGCACGTCGTCGTGCGCGCCAACTTCCTCCTCGATTCGGAATCGCGATTGCGCGGCGCGCTCTCGGGCATGAGCGGCAACCACCAACACGGTGGTGAGCCATGATCCGCCGCATCATCCAGTTCTCGGCGGAACGGCGCTTCTTCGTCCTGCTCGTCGTCGCAGTGCTTTCAGCCCTGGCCGTGCACCTGCTGCGCGAGATCCGGCTCGACGCGCTGCCGGATCTTTCGGACACGCAGGTCATCATCTACTCGCGCTGGGACCGCTCGCCCGACATTATCGAGGACCAGGTGACGTACCCCATCGTCACGGCGTTGCTTGGGGCGCCGAAGGTCAAGGCCATCCGCGGCTTCTCCGACTTCGGCTTCTCCTTCGTCTACGTCATCTTCCGCGATGGCACCGACCTCTACTGGGCGCGTTCGCGCGTGCTGGAATATCTGTCCAAGATCCAGCCGCGTCTGCCCGAAGGCGTGCGCACCGAGCTCGGCCCCGACGCCACAGGCGTGGGCTGGATCTTCCAGTACGCCCTCGTGGATCGCGCTGGCAAGCACTCCCTCGACGCACTGCGCTCGTACCAGGACTGGACGTTGCGCTACGCCTTGCAGTCGGTGCCGGGCGTGGCCGAGGTGGCCACCTTCGGCGGCTTCGTCAAGCAGTACCAGGTCCAGGTGGACCCCAATCGTCTCGCGGCATACGGCATCGCGCTGGATCATGTGGTCGACGTCATCCGCGCCTCGAACAACGAGGTAGGCGGCCGGTTGCTGGAGTGGAGCGGCACGGAGTACATGGTGCGTGGTCGGGGCTACGCGCGCTCGCTCGGGGATTTCGAGCAGATCGTCGTCAAGGTGAACGCAGACGGTGTGCCCGTGTTGCTGCGCGACGTGGCGAGCGTGCAGCTCGGCCCGGAGATCCGCCGCGGCGTGGGCGACCTGGACGGCCTGGGCGACCACGTGGGTGGCATCGTGGTCATGCGTCACGGCGAGAACGCCCTCAACGTCATCGATCGGGTCAAGCAGAGGCTGCACGATCTCGAGCCGTCGCTTCCCGAAGGCGTGGACGTTGTCACCACCTACGACAGGGCCGACCTCATCCACCGCGCGCTGGACACGTTGAAGCACGAGCTGGTGGTGGAAATGATCATCGTTTCCGCGGTGATCCTGCTCTTCCTCTGGCACATTCCGTCGGCCGTCGTGCCCATCGCCACGATCCCGATCGCGGTGCTGCTGTCGTTCATCCCCATGTACTACCTGGGGGTGACGGTGAACATCATGTCGCTCGCCGGCATCGCCATCTCTGTCGGCGTGCTGGTGGACGGCGCCATCGTCGAGGTGGAGAACGCCTACAACAAGCTGCATCACTGGCAAGCGGAAGGCCGCAAGGGGGACTTCCACCGCGTGCGTCTCGAGGCGCTGCAGGAAGTGGGCCCCGCGGTGTTCTTCTCGCTGCTCGTGATCGCGGTGGCGTTCATTCCCGTGTTCACCTTGGTGGACCAGGAAGGCAGGCTCTTCAAGCCGCTGGCATTGTCGAAGAACTTGGCCATGGCGATCGCGGCGCTGCTCGCCATCACGCTCGACCCGGCCATGCGCATGTTGTTCACGCGCATGGAGCCATTCGCATTCCGGCCGCGCTGGCTGGCGAAAGTCGCGACACAGTGCGCCGTCGGCACCTACCACGCCGAGGAGCGGCACCCGATCAGCCGCAGCATTTTCAAGGTCTATGGGCCGGCTTGTCGCTTCGTCCTGCGGCACCCGCGCAGCGTGATCGCCGGCGCGTTGCTCTTGGTGGCGGGCAGCGTGCCAGTGTACTTCACGCTGGGATCAGAGTTCATGCCGCCGCTCCAGGAGGGCACGCTCCTCTACATGCCGACGACGCTGCCCGGGATCTCGGTGACCCAAGCGCAAGAGCTGCTTGAAACGCAGGATCGTGTGCTCCGCGCCTTTCCCGAGGTGGAGCGTGTGCACGGCAAAGCGGGCCGCGCCGATACGTCGACCGATCCGGCGCCCTTTTCGATGATGGAAACCGTGGTGGTGCTCAAGCCCGAGAACCAATGGCGGGGGCGGGAGCGCTGGTATTCCTCCTGGGCACCGGGATGGCTGCAGTCGTTCCTGCAGCCGCTTTGGCCCAATCACATCTCCGTGGAAGATCTCGTGAACGAGATGGATCGGGCGTTGCGCATTCCGGGTACCACGAACGCCTGGACCATGCCCATCAAAGCCCGCATCGATATGCTCTCCACGGGCGTCCGCACGCCGGTCGGCATCAAGATCTTCGGCGAGGATCTAGAAGAGATCGAGCGCATCGGCACGCAGCTGGAGGGGATCCTGCGCGAGATCCCCGGCACGCGGAGCGTCTACGCCGAGCGCGTCGCCGGCGGTTACTACGTGGACTTCGAACCGCGGCGCGACCAGCTGGCGCGACACGGACTGACCATCGACGCGTTGCACAGCGTCATCGCCAGCGCCATCGGCGGCGAGAACATCACCACCACCATCGAGGGGCGCGAACGCTACCCCGTCAACGTGCGCTACCCGCGCGAGCTACGCGACGATCTCGTGAGCCTGCGCCGCGTGCTCGTGGCAACACCCGCCGGCGCCCAAGTGCCGCTCGAGCAACTGGCCGACATCCAGCTGCGGCACGGGCCGGCGATGGTGCGCGACGAGAACGGCTTCATCGCCGGCTACGTCTTCGTCGATATCACCGGACGCGACCTCGGCGGCTACGTCGAAGAAGCCAAGCGTGCCGTGCGCAGCCAGCTGGCACTGCCGCAGGGTACCTCGTTGCTGTGGAGTGGCCAGTACGAGAACCTGCAGCGCGTGCGGCAGCGGCTGAAAGTCGTGGTGCCCGTCACGCTCGCGCTCATCTTCGTGCTCCTCTACGCCAACACGCGCTCGACATTCAAAGCGCTGCTGGTCATGCTGGCCGTGCCGTTTTCGGCCATCGGCGCCATCTGGCTGTTCAAACTGCTGGATTACAACGTTTCCATCGCTGCTTGGGTGGGCATGATCGCGCTCCTCGGTCTCGACGCCGAAACGGCCGTGTTCATGCTGCTGTTCCTCGATCTCTCGTACGAGGATGCCAAGCGGCGCGGGTTGCTGCGCAACGTGGCCGAGCTGGACGAAGCCATCCTGCATGGGGCAGTGAAGCGCGCCCGGCCCAAGATGATGACGGTGATGGCGGCCTTCATGGGACTGCTGCCGATCATGTGGTCGACGTCGGCCGGTGCCGATGTCATGAAGCGCATCGCGGCCCCGATGATCGGGGGACTGGTGACCTCGTTCCTTCTCGAACTTCTGGTGTATCCTGCGATCTACAAGCTGTGGAAGCTGCGCACTGATCTACGCGGTGTGCGTGAATGAGCCGAAGGAGGCGCGCAATGTCGAGAAAGCTCTGGTTCGTTTGTGCGACGGTGATCGGGGTGACGTCGATTGGTGCTTGCGCCGACAAGGGTCCCCCCCCAGTGACCCTGCAGCCGGCGGAGGAATCCATCCTGGCGCAAGCCGATGCGGTGGATGGGACGGCCGACAAAGTGGTCGCGAACTGCGCCGGGTGCCAGCTGCAGATGGCAGGGAAGGCCGAGCACGCGCTCACCGTAGGATCCTACGCGATGCGTTTCTGCTCGGGAAACTGCAAGACCCGCTTCGGCGAGGACATGCACGCATCCATCCAAGGGTTGGAAACGTCAGGAGAGTGATCAGGACATCCGGGCACGCACATTGCTCCCGGCGCTCGTTGGGGGTTCGACCCACAATGCGCCGATCGCGGCGCAGTTCGCCAGGAGCATCCGATGCGCGCCAAACCCACGGTACGGAAAACGGGCCCAGCGGTGGCCGGCCAATCGCTCGCTACACTCGAACGCCGTACCTGGTCGAACTGGTACATGCTCGTAGGTATTTCTGTCATTTCGACCCTGGGTCTGGCTTCCACACTGTTCATGATGCTGCGGCGGCGGATCGAAAGCCCGTGGCCGTGGGTGAACACCGACATCGTTTTGCTCGCGGCCTTGGGGATCGCGGTCACTGGGTACGTCATTTATCTCACGACACAACAGCGTAGCCTGACCACACTTCTCGGCAAACTCCAGGGCTTGGAGAAGGAACGCTCCGCGCGCATCCAGCAACAGCACCAGCGCCTGATGGCGCTTCTCAACGTCAGCCGCATCATGGGCAACGAGACCAACACGCAGAATGTGTTCGACGCCATCACCAAGACCTGCAAAGAAATTTTCGAGTGCGACCGTGTTTCACTCATGCTGGTCGACACGTCCACGCAAGAGTTGGTCGTCCAGTCCGCCACCGGCAACAGCGACATGTCGCGGGCCTTGGGGTGCCGCGAACCGTTGGGGCAGGGCATCGCCGGTTGGGTGGCGCAGCGCGGCGAGCCACGCATCCTCGGTCCCGACGACATGAAGAACATGCCGTCCACCAAGACTGAAGGCAAGGTTCCGTGCGAGGCGATGATCGTTCCCATCTGCGTGCGCGGCGAGCTGGTCGGCGTGCTCAACGTCGGCAGCACGTCGCCGGCGATTCACTTCGGTGAGGATGACCTGCAAGCCCTGCAAGTCTTCGCAGAAAACGCGGGCGCCTGCATCCGCCACGCCGAGCAGGCCGACTGGATGCGCCAGACGATCCAGGCGCTGCAAGCCGCCAATCGCGCCCGCACGCAAAGCGCGCCCTCCAGCGTCTGAGCGCTCTCAGGGCCCGCTCCAGAATCCCAATCCACACTTGAAGTTCCGCGCCCTCGCCGAACTCGGCGTGCATCCGTTATTCTGCGTCGGGGTGATCCGGTGGCACAGACGACGTACCTCGAGGCCATTCGCCAGGCGCTCGGGGAAGAAATGGAGCGCGACCCGAGCGTCTTCCTCATGGGGGAGGACATCGCCGAGTATGGCGGCGCCTTCAAGGTGACCGAAGGCTTCTTGGCGCGCTTCGGACCCGACCGCGTCATTGATACCCCCATCGTCGAATCGGGAATGATGGGAGCTGCGGCCGGAGCCGCTCTCATGGGCATGCGGCCGGTTGTCGAGATCCAGTTCATCGATTTCATCGCCAACGCCTTCGATCAGTTGGTGAACTTCATTGCCAAGAGCCACTGGCGCTGGGGCGAACCGATGCCGCTGGTGGTGCGCGGTCCGAGCGGCGGCGGCGTGCGCGCCGGCCCGTTCCACTCCCAGAACCCCGAAGGCTGGTTGCAGCACGTGCCGGGTCTCAAGATCGTGCAGCCGGCGACGGCGTACGACGCCAAGGGTCTGCTCAAGGCGGCCATTCGTGATCCGGATCCGGTGATCTACCTCGAGCACAAGATGCTCTACCGGCGCATCAAAGATGATGTGCCGGACACGGACTATGAGGTGCCGATCGGCAAAGCGTTGGTGCGGAGAAGCGGCCGCGATGTTTCGCTGCTCACCTACGGCGCCATGGTGCACCGCTGCATGGAGGCGGCGGCGCAGCTGGCTGCACGAGGAATCGAGGCAGAGGTCGTTGATCTGCGCACGTTGCTGCCGCTGGATCGGCGCACCGTGATCGAGTCGGTGCAGCGAACGAGCAAGGCGGTCATCGTGCACGAGGACACGCGCACAGGCGGCGTCGGCGGCGAAATCGCGGCGCTGTTGGCGGAATCGGCTTTCGAATTCCTCGACGGCCCGATCGTGCGTGTGACAGCACGCGACTGCCCGGTGCCGTACAGTGCGCCGTTGGAGGACGCGTTCCTGCCACAGCTCGCCGACATCGTGCGCGCCTGCGAGGAACTGGCAGCTTATTAGGGTTTTTCACTGGGGCTCGAAACACGACGTGGAGATCGGAGAGGCAATGGCGAAGACCGATGTCATCATGCCCCAAATGGGGGAGAGCATCGCGGAAGGAACGATCACGAAGTGGTTGAAGAAGCCGGGCGATGCGGTGCGGCGCGACGAGCCCCTGTTCGAGATCTCGACCGACAAAGTGGATGCCGAGATTCCCTCGCCCGCGGCCGGGGTGCTGGCCGAGATCAAAGTCGGGGAGGGGCAGACGGTCGAGGTGAACACGGTAGTCGGGATCATCGCCGAGAGCGCCGCCGAGGCCGCCGCGACCAAGGCACCGCCTGCGGCAGCAGCTGCGCCACCCGCGCCGGCGAGGCCGGCCACGACGCCACCTGCCCGTAGCCCGGTCGCCCACACGCCGGCGCCGGCCGCGGCCGCCGCCCAAGCGGCGACGGTGACAACGGCGTTGCGCGAACCGACGACGCCGACGGGGCACGCTCCCGAGAGCGTCGAGGAGTTGCGCCGCACGCGCTCGACGCCACTCGTTCGCCGCATCGCCAAGGATGAAGGCGTCGACATCTCACGGATCCAGGGCACGGGGATCTCCGGGCGCGTGACGAAGAAGGACCTTCTCGCCCACCTGGAAGCCGGAGGTCCTGCCGTGGCGCCGACGCTCGCAACCCAGCACGAAGCGCTCCCGTCCGCACCCATGCCCACGGGGCCCATCTTCCGCCCGGGGGACAATGTCGTCGTCGAACCGATGTCGCTCATGCGCAAGCGGATCGCCGAGCACATGGTGATGTCGAAGCGCACCTCGGCGCACGTGCACACGATCTACGAGATGGACTGCAGCAACATCATGAACACGCGCCATCAGGTGCAAGACGACTTCATGAGACGCCATGGCCAGAAGCTCACGATCACACCATTCGTGGTCAAAGCGTGTGTCGAGGCGCTGCGCGCCGTACCGATCGTCAATGCCTCGGTGGATGGCGACAACGTCGTGTACAAGAAGGATATCAATGTCGGGATCGCGGTGGCGCTCGATTGGGGTCTCATCGTGCCCGTCATCCATCATGCCGACGAACTGTCCTTGGTGGGCATCAACAATCGGATCGCGGACCTGGCGAACCGGGCACGCGGCAAGCAGCTCAAGCCAGAGGAAGTCCAGGGCGGGACGTTCACGGTGACCAACCCGGGTGTCTTCGGCAGCCTGTTCGGCACGCCCATCATCAGCCAGCCGCAGGTAGCGATCCTCGGCATGGGCATGATCGAGAAGCGCGTGCGCGTGATCGACAACGACGCCATCGTCATCAAGCCCATGATGTACACGTGCCTTTCCTACGATCACCGCATCATCGATGGGGCGGTGGCCGATCAGTTCATGGGCAGTCTGAAGAAGACACTCGAAACGGCGGACTTCAAGGCGCTGCTGTAAGAGGCGAGGGCGCTGCACGCACCCAGAGGGGATCGGTGCGATGGATTCGATCGCGACGGAAGCGGCACCGTTGTGCGAGGCCGAATTTCTCGGCGTCGTCCCGTATGCTGAGGCGCTGGAGATGCAAGCGCAGCGTGTGTCGCTGCGCGCCGCCGGCCAGTGCGCCGATCGCTTGTGGCTGCTCGAGCACCCGCACGTGCTGACGCTGGGGCGCAACGCGCGCGAGACGCATGTGCTCGCCGATCGCGCGCGCCTCGCGGCTCTGGGCGTCGAGCTCTTCGAATGCGGCCGCGGCGGGGACGTGACCTATCACGGGCCCGGCCAGCTGGTGGCGTACCCGATCGTCGATCTCGCGCCCGACCGGTGCGATCTGCATCGTTACGTCCGCGATCTGGAGCGCGTGCTGCTGCGTGTGCTGGCGAGCTGGGGCGTACGCGGACACGTCGTGACAGGTCGCACGGGTGTCTGGGTCGAGCGCGAGGGGGCTCCGCCCGCCAAGATCGCGGCCATCGGCGTCCGGGTGTCGCGTTGGATCACGTCGCACGGGATCGCCCTCAACGTGCGCACCGATTTGCGTTACTTCGATCTTATCGTTCCTTGTGGCCTCGCCGGCAGCGCAGTCACGTCCATGGCCGAGTTGCTGCCGGACCCGCCCACGGTGGCCGCAGTGGCCGAACGGTTCGCACAGGAGTTCGGCGTCGTATTCGCGCGGCGCGTGCAGTTTCGATGAGCATCCAGAGCGAAGTCCCGGTGGCGAGCGAAGCCTACGAACGCGCGGCGCGCCGGCGCTTTCGTGCGACGCTCGACAGCGTCGATACGCTCGCGGAACCGTTCCTCGACCTTGGGCCACCGAACGCGCTTGCACGCTCGATGTCGCAACGGTTCCAAGTCCATCCGCATCATACGGACATGCACGATCTCGATCGTGAGTCACTGCCGAGCTTCTGTCCGGGGCCCTGGGCTACCATCACGGCTTTCGAGATCTTCGAACATCTGATGAACCCGCTCTTCGTTCTCGATGGCTGCCGCGAGGTGCTGCAGCCCGGCGGCGTACTGGTCCTGACCGTGCCGCGCCGGCATCCATGGGAGTGGTTGTTCGGCAAGAGCCCGGAGCACTTCCACGAGTTCGCAGCCGACGAACTGCGCTGGCTGTTGGACAAAGCAGGCTTCGAGATCGTGCGTTGGCGCGAAGTGAATACTTCGGAGCTCGTGCCTGGCGTGCGCCCGCTGCTGCGCCGGCTCTTTCGCAACCTGATCTTCGTCGCCTGCCGCCCGCGCTGATGGCGCGATCGCGCGCCGCAGGAGGAAACATGTCCGGCAACCACACCACCACAGCGACGGGGAATCGCCGCAAGCTGGTGCTGATTCTCGCGCTCACCTGCGTGGTCATGTTGCTCGAACTGGCGGGGGGTCTGTGGAGCGGCTCGCTGGTGCTGCTCGCCGACGCCGGGCACATGTTGTCCGATGCCAGCGCTCTCGGTCTGGCGCTCTTCGCCATGTGGTATGGCGCTCGCCCGTCGCCGCCACAGCGAACGTACGGCCATTATCGCGCCGAGATCTTGGCGGCAGTCGCCAACGCGGTGCTCCTCGCGCTCGTCACATTCTTCGTCGCGCGTGAAGCCATCGAGCGCTTGCGTGTGCCGGCGCCTGTCGATCCAGTTCCGGTCTTGCTGCTCGGTTGCTTGGGTCTCGGGGTCAACTTGATCGGCGTGCGCGTGCTGCGAACGGGTGCGCGCGCCAGCCTCAACATGCGCGGGGCCTATCTGGAAGTGCTCTCCGACATGTTGGCTTCGGCAGGCGTCATCGTTTCCGCGTGGATGCAAATGCAGTTCGGCTGGGTTCGCGCCGATTCGATTCTGTCGCTGCTCATCGCCGCATTCATCGTGCCGCGCATTTGGATCCTGATGCGCGAAGCCACCGATGTGCTCATGGAAGCCGCGCCGCGGCACCTCGACGTTGCCCAAGTGCGGGGCGTGATCCTGGAGCAGCACGGTGTACGCGACGTTCACGATTTGCACGTGTGGACGATCACATCCGGACGTGTGTGTCTCTCCGCGCACGTCGTGACACCCAAGGAGGTCGATCGGGACGCGGTCATCGCGGGCATCAACCGGCGGCTGCGCGAGCGTTTCGGTCTCGATCACACCACGCTTCAGGTCGAAGGACGTGACGATTCGCCTTCCCCGGCCGCGAGCGCGGAGCCAGCATGTGAACCCTGTCCGCCAGCCTCTTTCCCTGTCGCCGGCGCGTTTGGTGACGTGACGCCCGCGAACGAGGGCATGGGTGCGAAAGGGATGGACCCATGATGAACGTGATCGCCTGCGTGATCCTGCTTCTGGCCGCCGCGCCGACAGCGCAGGCCGCCGACCTCATCCCGTCCGATGTTCGCGATCACGTGTCGCAGCGAATCGAGCAGGGCGAATGCGTCGGACTCGTCGTGGGGGTCGTGGAGGCGCAAGGAACCACGACCCTCTGTCGCGGCCGCATGGCCGTGGATGCCGAGCGCCTCGTCGACGAAAGCACGATCTTCGAGATCGGATCGATCACCAAGGTGTTCACAGCCATTCTCTTGGCAGAAATGGCGCAGCGTGGGCTCGTCGGCTTGGATGATCCGGTCCGGCAGCTGCTTCCCTCCACGGCCGCGGTGCCGGCGCGCGACGGCAAGCAAATCACCCTGCGCCATCTCGCCACGCACCGGTCGGGATTGCCACGGATGCCGGAGAATTTCGCATCCGCGGACGAGGGGAATCCGTATGCGGATTACGGCGAGGACGATTTGCTGCAGTTTCTCGCCACGTACGAGCTCACACGAGAGATCGGCGCCCAGTACGAGTACTCGAACCTTGGCGCTGGACTGCTTGGGCTGGCCATTTCGCGGCGCTCCGGCATGTCTTACGCAGAGCTCGTTCACGAGCGGATCTGCGCTCCACTGGGCCTCGACGACACGAGCGTCGAGCTGTCGGCGGAGCAACGATCGCGTCTGGCTCGAGGCCACGCGGGGACCGCGCCAGCAAAGAACTGGGATTTCGACGCGCTCGCGGGGGCTGGAGCCTTGCGTTCGACCGCCCGGGACATGTTGCGCTTCCTGCGGGCAAACCTGCTGCTGGACGAAACACCGCTCGCACCGGCACTACAAGCGACACATCGCGAACGCTGCGAAACGGGGCAGCCGGAGTCGTTCGTCGCCCTGGGCTGGCATGTGCGGACGAAAAATGACAGGGCGATCATTTGGCACAATGGCGGGACAGGAGGCTACCGCAGCTTCTGTGGCTTCGATCCCGCGACGAAACGTGGTGTCGTCGTTCTCAGCAACTCGACGTCGGACATCGACGATATCGGGTTCCATTTGCTCGAGCCCGCCTTCGCGTTGAAGCCGGTGCGGTCCGTCGCGGCCGTCGCGGATGCGACGTTGGACCGGTATATCGGATACTACGAGCTGCAGCCGGGCCTCGTATTCCACATCACCCGCGAAGGAAACCAGCTGTTCGCGCAGCTCACGGGCCAGGACAAGTTCCCGGTCTACCCAGAGTCGCAGACGGAGTTTTTCTTCAAAGTCGTCGATGCGCAACTGTCATTCGTGGCCGGGACCGGCGGCGCGGTCGATCATGTGGTGCTGCACCAGAACGGCGATCGCAAGGCCAAGCGACTGGCGAACTACCAGCCGCCGGCGCGTGTCGAGGTTGCCGTCGATCCGGCCCTTCTCGCCCGGTATGTCGGCAAGTACGAACTTGCACCAGGCATGCATTTCGACGTCCGCCTCGATGGCGATCATCTCGCGATCAAGCTCGGAAGTCAGCCGCGCTTCCCTGTGTTTGCCGAATCCGAGAGCAAGTTCTTCTACCAGGTCATCGAAGCGCAAATCACGTTCATCCAAGATGATGCTGGCAAGGTCACGAGCCTGATCCTGCATCAAGGTGGATTGGACCAGACCGCCAAGAAGATCGAATGAACAGCGGAACGACAGGCCGCCGCTCGGAGTCGCGGGATCGGCGCGGGGCGAGGCGAGGGTCAATCGCCGCGATTCTCGGCATTTGGGGTTGTGCGGCACCGATCCAGTACGCCACGGTGACACCGACACCGACGGACGAGCTCTTGGCCAACCCGGGTATGGGATGGCAGACGTTCCATTGCTTCGCCGATGGCGACGTCAACCTCGAGGGCTTGCCGAGCACGTCGGCATACTTCCGTCTCTATTGGAGTGAAATCGAGCCCATCGAAGGGGCGATCGATTTCGCCAAGCTCGACGATCTCTTGCGGCGCGCGCGCCGGGCCGGTCAGAAGTTGGCTTTGCGCATCATGTGCGCAGGCACCGACGACGCCAGCATCCATGTGCCGCAGTGGCTGCGCGACAAGGGTTGCCCGGGATTCGAGTATCAGTACGAAGGAAACGGACCGCAGCGATGGGTCCCGGACATGGATCAGGCGCTGTTTAAGGACGCGCATTTCCGGTTGATCGCCGCTTTGGGCCAGCGTTACGACGGCCACCCGGATCTGGAACTGATCGACATCGGTTCAGTGGGACTGTGGGGTGAGTGGCACATGAGTGGCACGGGGCTCGAGCTACCGCGTCTCGAGACGCGTCTGGCGATCCTCGACGCCTGGTGTCGCGCCTTCCCCCGCACTCCGAAGGTGATGCTCGTTGCCGATGAAGAGGGCCTGCGGGCGGCGGTGCAACGCGGTTGCGGGTGGCGCGCCGACTGTCTCGGCGACATGGGCGGTTTTTCCAAGACCTGGAACCACATGGATCATTTCTACCGCCAGCAAGTCGAAAAGACGGATGCGCAGGATACGTGGCACACCGCACCGGTTGCCTTCGAGAGCTGCTGGGACATGCGCAAGTGGAAACAGAGCGGCTGGGATATCGACGCCATCTTCGATTATGCCCTCGATTTGCACGCGAGCTACATCAACAACAAGTCGATTCCCTTGCCGACAGGCTCCCGTTCGCAAGTGGAACGCATGCTGCGCCATATGGGGTATCGGCTCGTTCTCCGCCGCCTGCGTCACGCGACGACGACGCGGCCCGGAGCTGCACTGCAACTGTCGATGGAGTGGGAGAATACTGGCGTCGCGCCGCCGTACTTCGACGCACATCTGGCCTTTCGGTTGGCGCCAGCGACCGGTGGCGAGCCGTTCGTGTCCGTGAGCGCGATGACGATTCGGGCGTGGCTCCCAGGCGCACGCACGATCGACACGGTGCTGCAAGTGCCCGATGATTTGCCGCGTGGAGTCTACGAGCTCGCGGTGGCCGTGGTGGATCGCGACACACGCGCGCCCGCGGTGCGCCTCGGAGTCGCCGGGCGCACCGCGGACGGTTGGATCCCGTTGAGCCACGTCGAAGTGCGATGACGGCGACGATGCCGCCGTGCTCGACGTCACCAGCGCGGCGCCTTGGCGAAACCGAACTCACCTCGTTCGCGCACGTCGAGCCTTTTCCATTCGGGAAGAATCCCGAGTGTCGTGAGCCCCCTCGCGTACTCGTAGCGCAGGACGATGTGATCGCTTGATGCCAGAGCGGGGACGAACCAAGTTCTGCGCACCGTGTCGCGCTTGCGATCTCCCCACCCGGTGCCGGGGAACGGCTCGTCGGCGCGCGACGCGCCCTCGAGCGTTTGCGGCGCCGATTTCTGTGCCCGCGCCTCCGGTGCCGCGGCGTCCCCTGCGCCCGCGCTGCCTTCTTTTTCGTTGTCGGCAGAGTCGCGGTCCGACTCCTCGAGGCGCCCCGTTTCGCTCCGTCCTGCGTCACGCTGCGATGACTCGTGGCGCCGCCGGCCGTTCCGGAACAAGTTGGTTGCGACCGGTCTGTCTTCTTCGAAAGCAAGCAAGCGGATCCAGCCCATGTCGCCGTTCGCTTGGTGGGTGCGGCTCGCGTACGACCGTTCCTCATCGACGAACACGAACTGGCGCACGTGCTCGAGCGAAGTGCGCCAACCCTGGATCACCGCGGTTTCCCAGGCATCGAGCACGTACATTGGCTCGCCATGCCCGAGTCGCGAGCGTTCGCCGCTCACGACGTTGAGACCATCGACGGCGATGAGCACGCCGACCCGGCTTCCGGTGCGATTGCGAATCCGCAGCGCGTAGTTCTCACCACGCTGGGCTTCGAAGTAGTGACGGTTCAGGTCCTCCGGCCCGCGATAGAGCGGCACGTAATGCCCATCCACTCGGACCTCGACGCTCACGAGTTGGCCGGGGGCCGAGTGGCTTCTCATCCAGCCGAATTCGGGATCCAGGTGTTGTGAGCGGGCTGCGGGGGCGAGAGTGAGTGAAGCGAGCAAGGCGGTCCCAGTGACGAGACGCCGAGCATTTCGGCATGGGTGGAACTTCGACGGCATGTGGATCCTCCTAGGTGCATTGGACGCGATTGGCGTCCGACTCCTTCTGGGAGGAGATACCGGCGGTGTCCGGATCTATTCCCGGGGGAGGTGGCGCAAGGCGGGCGTCACCACGAGGGCGCGCTGCGGGCCCCCGGGGCGGTCGCGGCCGTGTGCGGCGCAGTCGCACGTCTGGTCCGCGCCTGCTCCTGGATTCCTGCGACGATCCCGATCGTTCCTCGATATGGCGTCAAAGCGATCTTGGCGCGCGCAATGCATGGAACTCCGAAGGCCCATTCCACTCGCATCGATCGTTCGGGGGTTCCGGCTTTGCCTCATCGGCTCGCAATCCTCCTCCTCGTGCTCGCGGCAGCGAAAGCGACAGCCGATCCGGTCTTTCCCCGACTCGCCAACATTTACCTGCATGGCTTCGCCGACACGGCGAACATCGAGGCGCTGGCGCGCTGGGATCTGCTGGTTCTCAACTCGGTTTGGACCGAGGCCGAGCTGGCACAGCTCCGGGCTCGCAACCCCGACATCCTCATCTATTTCTACGTCTGCCCTTACAGCGTCGAGTGGCCGCAGGACAGCGCCGATGCCTGGGAGCAAGCCAACATTGCTTACGCCGAGAGCAATGATCTCTGGTGGTACGATCGCAATGCGCTGCCCGCCTCGGACTGGCCGGGATCGCGCATGGCGAACATCACCGCGCTCGGTGGCACAGGACCCCAGGGAAGCTGGCGCGAGTACATCGCAGCGCGCATCGAGGGGCTCGTGACCTCACGTCCCTCGCTCGATGGCATCATGCTCGACAACTACTGGCAGCGCCTGTCCTGGAACCAGAACAACCTGCAGCTCGACACGGACTGCAACCCGACGCACGACCCCACGGGCTGCGACGGTGTGGCCGACGCCGCGGCTGGGCTCGATTCGCTGTGGAATCAATCGTTGGTCGCATTGGCGGCGGATCTTCGCCGCCGCTTCGACGGCCTCGAGAGCCGCCGCGGGCGACCTCTGGCGCTCGTGGGCAACGGCGCCTCGGACTACTTCGGCTGGCTCAACGGCTCGATTCACGAGGCATTCCCTTCGGGCTGGAGCAACGTCGACGCCGGCAATCCCTATCGCTACAACTGGAGCTACGAGATGCTCGATGCCACCTCCGGCTATCTCGCGGCACCGTTCTCGAGCATGCCATACGCATCGACGATCATGAACTCCGTGTGGCAAGGGACGCAGCTCGCACCCGCGCGCTCGAGCGAGTTCGAGCGCCACAAGCGCTTCACCTTCGTCTCGACGCTGCTCGGCGACGGCTTCTACAGCCTCGACGCCGGACAATCGATAGGCAACGGTGCTCTGTGGTGGGAGCCAGAGTTCGATCACGCCGGTCGAGGCGCGGCGTATCTCGGGCGAGCTCTGGGCCCGATGGCACGCATCGGTGTGTTTTCCGGTCCGGAGCTGATCACGAACAGCAACTTCTCCAACGGGATTGACGGCTGGTCGTGGTATCCATTCGGAGCTGTAGGTGATTTCGCCGCCGATCAAGGGACCGGCCGCATCAGCGTGCAAACCGTCTCCCCTGGTGGCGAGCTCAAGGTTTGGAGCAGTGGCGCCGCGTTGCAGAGCGGCACCAGCTACGTGCTCACGCTGCGCGTGCGCGCCGACCGTGCCGTCGACCTGTCGCTGCACCTCTACGGCGAGGGCTGTCCCAGCAACACGTGTCTCGGGAACCGCACGATTGCGTTGACGCCGGACTGGAAGCGTGAGGACATTGTCTTTTTCGCCCCGGGAACGGCATCGGCAAGTTTGAATCTATTCCTGCGAGTTCCGGCCACGGTATGGATCGACAACGTGTCGTTGCGTGAAGGTGAAGTCTCGGTGTATCGGCGCGACTTCGAGCGTGGGACGGTGCTGCTCAACTACACGGCGGTGCCGCAAACGATCGCACTCGGGGGTTCGTACACGCGTCTCGACATACCGGGCTCCACCGTGTTCGATGGTGCGAGGGTGAGCGCAGAGACGGTGCCCCCTTGGGACGGGCGCATTCTGCTCCGCCCCGGCGGCCTACCAGCGCCCCCGCGCGGTGCGCTGCAACAGAACGAGCCGAACCCTTTCAACCCGGCGACGCGCATTCGTTTCGAGTTGCTCGCCCCCGAGCGCGTGCGTCTCTCGGTTCTCGATGTCCGCGGCCGGTTGGTCCGCGTGCTCGCCGACGGCCCAATGTTGGCCGCTCCCGATCACAGCTTCATCTGGGACGGCACCGATGGCCTGGGCATCCCCGTCCGATCGGGCACGTACTTCTACCGCATCGAAACACCCACCTGGTCCGAGACACACAAGATGACGCTTCTGCGTTGAGGGCCCGGCGAAGGGTGCCGGCCGCGCTTTTTAGCGTGTGGCGAGCAGTGTCGTCGCCGCCACGATGGACTCATGCGTGCCCGTGAGTGTGAGCACATCGCCCGCCATCAGGACGTCGTCCGCGCTCGGCAAGATCCCTTGGCCGTCGCGCACGATCGCGAGCACGGTCGCTCCCGTGCGGCCGCGCAGATTGAGTGTCGCCAGCGTCTGATTCACCGCGAGGCTGGCGCTCTCGAGACTCACGAGTGTCGGTTTTCCCATGCCCGGAATGAAATCTTCGATCTGCGCCAGCGCGTCGGGCACAGGTTTGCCGGGCGTGCGTGACTGCGCCAGGAGTGCCTCGAGGATCAGCTCGGCGCCGGCACGGACGTGCCCATGGAGATCGGCGGTGCTGCGCCAGAACACGACCACCAGAGACACCACGAGACCGCCGAGCGCGGCGAGCACGAGCGCGGTCTCGATCCCGCGCAGGAAAGGTTGCGTCACGAGGACGAGCGGCAGGCCGACCATGAGCACGATGGCGATCTGAAGCGTCACCACGAGAGATTTTCTTGGCGCTGCCGCGAGGTCGAGCTTGCCTTCGGGAAGCGCGGGCAGCGCCAGCGACGCCAGGCGCAAGCCGAGCCGGCGCGCAGAGCGCACGATACCAACCCAGAAGGGCAGCGACAGCAGCAGCACCGCTGTCGCGAGCAGAATTCTGCCACGATCCGGCGTCACACCCGCGCGCTCCTGCAGCGCGGCGAGAACGACCCGTTGCGAAAGCGCCGCGGAGATGACGATGAGGGTCGCCATCGCGGCGTCGAGCAACAGCCAGCGGACCGAACGCATCACGGCGGCACTGCGCCGGGCCTGCCGCGGCGCGCTACGCACTTTCTCGAGCCATGTGCCGTACAGCGCGGCGAATGTCTGAATCGGATGCGGCAAGCTGCGATCCACCAACTCGGCCAGAGGTCCCGACAAGCGCATGAGCCACGGGGTGAGCAGCGTGGTGAAGGCCGACACGGCGATGGCGATGGAGTACAACGACGCCGGGATGGTCCCCAATGTGACCCCGATACTGGCGATCACGAACGAGAGCTCGCCGATCTGCGCCAGGCTCATGCCGGTCTGCACCGAGACGCGAATTCCGTGGTCCATGAGGAAAACTCCGAGTGCCACGCCGCCCACCTTGCCGACCACGACGACGGCGACGAAGAGCGCAATCAGGGGCCAGTGACTCACGATGATCTGCGGGTCGATCGACATGCCGACCGAAACGAAGAAAATGGCGACAAAGAGATCGCGGATGGGTCGCACGAGCGCGGTCACGTGCCGCGAGTGGCCGGATTCCCCGACGAGGGAGCCAGCGACGAAAGCCCCCAAGGCGAGGGCGTAACCCATTTTGCGTGCGAGCAGGGCCGTCGCGAAGCAGATGCCGATGCTTGCGATCAGCGTCGTCTCCGGACGGTTCAAACGCTCGATGGCACGCATGGCCCGCGGAACGACGAGGAGTCCGACGACAATGAGAGCGGTGAGGAACCCGCCCAGGCGTATTGCCGTGATCGCCAGCGAGCCAGTGGACAGGCCGCTGCCGAGCGAAACGGCGGTGAGCAGCGCCATGAGCAGGATGGCCACCAAGTCTTCGACGATGAGGATGCCGAGCACGGTGTCGCGCACTTTGCTGTGCACTTGGCGCTCGTCGAAGGCCTTGAGGACGATCGTCGTGCTCGAAATGGCGACGATGGCTCCCGCGTACAGGCTCTCGTGGATGCTCCAACCGAGCAAGCGTCCGGCCGTGAAGCCGAGCCACGCCGTCGCCGAGACCTCGATCACCGTGGTCAAGCTCGACGTGGCACCGAGGCGCGCGAGACGGCGTAAGTTGAACTCGAGCCCGAGCGAGAACAACAGCAGAATGACGCCCAGTTCCGAGAGCGTGTGAATGATTTGGGTGTCCGCGACGAGCGGTATGGGAACGTGTGGGCCGACGACGAGCCCACCCACCACGTAGCCCAGCAGCACGGGCTGCCGCAACCACTGGAACAGCACGGAGGTGACGGCCGCCACACACAGAACGAGTGCCAGAGCCTGGAGGAACGCATGCGCTTCCATGCATCCATCTAGCGCCGGCGCAGCGTCGAAGGCAAGGGAACGTTGCTCTCGATGGCGATGTCTTCTTCGCGCGTCTCGAAGCGTGCAACCAGCGCCGTAGTCCGGACCGTGCCGAAGTCATCGGCCACGGGACCGGTGCCGAGATCTGCACAGCGCACCCGGAAACGCGAGCCATCGGCGTGCTCTTCGAAGATCCAACCCAAGGTCATGCCGGTCGCCGCGTCCATCCCGGCGGCTTTGCCGTCCCGCAGCATCTGTCGTTGCCACATGCTGGCGACCGTTTGTGCTGCGAGCAGACGGCGCACAGGATGTCGTCGATCGGATCCGCGATCGCCGGAGAAGCCAGAGTCAGCGTCGAAAGCAGCGTGATGGCGAGCTTCGTGCACAGGCGAATCATGTTCCCTGGATCTCCTGCCATCCGTTCGAACGCAAAGCCCTGTGGGTCATTGCCTCTGGCGGCCCGATTCTCCGCTGGCAAAACCGCGGACGTCCATTAGAATCGCGCCGATTTCCACCGGCAATGGCAGAAGGAGGTCAGGATGGAAGCGATCGAAAAGGCACTGTCCGCGGCCAGCAATCTCGTGTGGGGTTACCCGTTACTGATCCTCCTCTTCGGCACGCATGTTTACCTCACCTTCCGACTTCGTTTCATCCAACGCTATTTGGGAAAGGCGATTCGCCTGTCCTTCCAGCGCCGGCCCGAAGGCGAGGGCGACGTCAGTCATTTCAGCGCGCTCACCACCGCGCTCGCGGCGACCATCGGCACCGGCAACATCGTTGGCGTCGCGACCGCAATTAGCGCGGGTGGACCCGGCGCCGTGCTGTGGATGTGGCTGACCGGCGTCTTCGGCATGGCGACAAAATACGCCGAGGCCGTGCTTTCGGTGAAATACCGCACGCGCGACGCGAAGGGGATGATGGCCGGCGGTCCGATGTACGTCCTCGAGCGTGGCATGAACGCGCGCTGGCTCGGCATGCTCTTCGCGGGTCTCACCGCCGTCGCCGCATTTGGCATCGGCAACATGGTGCAAGCGAATTCGATCGCGGCGATGGTGAAAGAATCCTTCGGCATCTCGCCGGTTTGGTCGGGCAGCCTCATGACCCTGCTCACCGCCGTCGTCATCCTCGGCGGCATCCGTTCGATCGCGCGCACGTGCGACGTGCTGGTGCCGTTCATGGCGGTCTTCTACGTGCTCGGGTGCGCGATCTTGCTGATCATGAAGAGCGATACGCTCGCCGAGACCGTCGCACTCATCGGTCGTTCCGCTTTCACCGGACAAGCCGCCGTCGGCGGTTTCCTGGGCGCCGGCATGAAGGAAGCGATGCGCTACGGCATCGCGCGCGGCTTGTTCTCCAACGAATCCGGCCTCGGCAGCGCGCCGATCGTCGCCGCCGCGGCGATGACGCGCAATCCCGTGCGCCAAGCATTGGTTTCCTGCACCGGCACTTTCTGGGATACGGTCGTGGTCTGTGCCATGACAGGCCTGGTGGTAGTGAACGCCGGCGACTGGACCGAAGGCCTGACCGGCGCGGCGCTCACACGCGCCGCGTTCGCCGAGTTCCCTGGTGTCGGGCCCCTGGTGCTCACGGTTGGCCTGTTGACGTTCGTGTTTTCCACGATTCTTGGCTGGTCGTACTACGGCGAGAAAGCGGCGGAATATCTCTTCGGTGTGCGTATCATCCGGCCCTACCGCGTGCTGTGGGTGCTGGCGGTGATGGTGGGTTCGGTCGCGACTCTGCCCGCGGTATGGTCATTCGCCGACGTTGCCAATGGCCTCATGGCCGTGCCGAATCTGATCTCGCTCCTCGTCCTCTCTCATGTCATCGTCGGCGAGACGCGACATTACTTGTGGAGCGGCAACCTGGACGCGGACTCGGACACGAAGCTCGGGTGAGGCTCGATTCGACGGGGCCAGACTGGTTTCGATGCTGTCAGGCGCCTCCGCTCGAGCCGCATGGACGCGCATCGGTCATCTTTGGGCGAATCACGTTTCGCAGTTGTCCTCCTGTGGAGGACATATTTGCGAGAATCCGTCCTGTTTGGTTAGAGGGACAATTCTAGGGCCGGTCTAGGCCAGCCTGGGGCCTCCAAAGCGTTGAGGGCCACGATGCGCCATAGAGTCGATGGGCCTCCTACCCCCTGGCAGGCGGTGCCGAAAGTGCTAAATTGAGGGTGCATGGCTGGGTTTTCAGCCACTCTCCTGGTCCGGTCTGCACATCGAGGAGGTATGAGATGTTGGTCCTCGATCGGCGCGTTCCGGGCTCGCGCGATGAGAACAGGTTAGGCCGCTTCTTCGTGAGCGCGTTCCTCGCGGTCGCGAGTGCGCTTCCCGGTTGTGGTGACGATCCGCAGCGGCCCGCCCCCGGTTTGCCCAACGATTCCACCGATTACCGTGGCCTCTATGACGCCAGAGGCCGAGCCCTGGAATTCAGCCTCGAATCCCCGGACGGCAGCTTCTCCCCGTTCCGGCTCGTGGTCACCGGCATCGAACAGAATCCGGATAGCCAACTGGTGCGTGCACAGGTCGCGGTGCGGAACACCTCCAACAACGCCTTGCCAGGTCCGGTAGGGATCACCGTCACCGACTTCGTCCCGGAAGACGTGCGCCCCGTGAACGCCGCATGCATCGAGTGGGAATGCGCGACCTGCCCGACGTCCTGCGTCTTCGACCACGGCGGGACCTATGGAGACGACGGGGTGCTCGAACCCGGCGAGACCTCCGAGTCGATGGAGTGGGTGTTTCATGACCCTTCGAACGGGAGCTTCGCATTTCACGCCCGTTTGAATCTCGCGGAACCGCAACCGGCCACAGGCGAGATCTCGGGTTTCGTCTTCGGTGACCTGAACGGAGACGGCCGCAGGCAGGAAGGCGATTTCGGCATGGGCGGCCACACCGTCTCTCTCGTCTTCGACAGCACGGTGCAGATGGCAGAGACAGACGAGCGTGGCCACTACGCATTCACGGTCAGCGAACCAGGCCTCTATGAGTTGATCTGGAACACCGGCGGGTGCGTGCCGACGACACCCACAAGAATGCAAGTGCTGATCCTTCTCAACCCCGACGGGACGCTCTCCGGTTTCGGGCGCGGCGACTTCGCTTGCTCGGCGAAACCTGCGCTGGTCGTTGCGGTGAGCGGCGCGGTCTTTTCGGACCAGAATCACAATGGGGTGCGCGATCGGGGTGAGCCTGGCTTGCCTGGCGTGCTCGTATCGGGTGCCGCGCCGAACTGTCCGACATTCGCGCCCATCGAGTCGCGCACCGACGAGAACGGCCGTTACACGATGCAACTTCCTGAGTGCGCTCCACCCTTCGTGGTGCACCGGGAACCCATCGCGGGCCACGTGGACACCAGTCCCAACCCAGTCGTATTCGATCGCCCGCCGACCGGCGGTTTGGTGTTGGTGGCGAACTTCGGTGTCGCTCCCCAAGATTCGACGCAGTTGGAGCTCTTCGTCGAGGGCGTGGTGTACCTGGACGGAAATCGCAACGGTGCGCGCGACCGCGGCGAAGCGGGGGTGGCGGACGTCGAAGTAACCGCAGCCGCACTCGAGTGCATGCTTCCCGCCTTGGCGTACACGCGCACCGACCAGAACGGTCATTACAGACTGATTGGCGCCCAGGTGCCCTGCCCGATGCCGTGGGCCGTGCAACACTACGGTGATTGGATCGACACGACGCCGAACCCAGTGTATTTGTTTGGGCCATCGGCGGACGGCAGCATGGTCTTCGAGGTGAACTTCGGAGTCGCGCCACCGGACAGCATTCCGCCGCCAGGGTCTGCGTTGGCCATCGAGGGCGTCGTGTTCGCCGACTGGGACCGAGACGGCGTCCGTGACCCCGGCGAGGCCGGAATCCCCGCTGTCGAGGTTCAGCTCCTATCGACATGTCGCGTGCTCCGCGTCACACGTACCGATCTCCGCGGGCACTACCGCTTCGCGCCAGAAGTCGTCGCGGTTTGCGCGGTCACCGCGGTACTGCAGTCGATGCCCGTTTTCGCCGAGCACACGACGGAAAATCCGCAGCCCTTGGATCCGGCGGCGGGCGATGCCGTCTTCGAAGCCCATTTCGGTGTCATCCCGGAACGCGCGCAGCCGTAGGTCGGCGGAGTCCGCAGAAGCGACGGTTCCGGGTTGTGGAGCTCCCCGACGACCGAAGTCAAGACTGATGCGACCTCAGCGCCACTTGGTCCACGTGACACCGCCGCGCCGTCTTCGATCTCACCACTTACGCCCTGGGTCAGGAAGCTGAATTCAACGTTCTGTTATACGACGGATCTCGTTCCCGATGGACTCGGATTCCCGTTGGCTTGCAGTTTCTAAGGGGATCTCGAAACGACCGATCTTGGTGAAATCGCCTGAGACGATCAACTTGCCGGCGAACTCCGCGAAAACAGTCACCGAGCCGTCGGCGCCGGGAAGGTTGAACACGTCCGACCAGGGTGCATCCGGGTTGGGTTGGGCTCGCACTTCCTGGCACATCGAAAAGAGCAGTAGAATGATGCAGTTCACCGAGAACAAGCTCAGGCCAAGCCCGTGCGCATCGTTCCTTGATCGACGGCGCCTCAGAACGAACCCAGTGGCACTGCATCGACAGTCTTGGTCAGAGGGAATCTCTCGCGACAAAAGCAGACGACAATTCCGCGCCCCGCGCGGGATCCGAAGAGACGCTGAAACTCTTCGATTCCCGCCGCGTCGCGCTTGGTGGGCGTTGCCGTGAGTTTGGCTTCGATCGGAATCAGCTTGGTTCCATCCTCCAGCAAGAAATCCACCTCATGTCCGGCGGCGGTGCGCCAAAAGTGGAGACGAAGGGGTTGGCCTCGATGTGCGAGCAGACGATAGAGTTGCGCCGCTACAGCCGATTCGAAGAGTGAGCCCGCTGCGATTCCAGTGAGCAATTGGTCTGGTGACGACACGCCCAAGAGGAAAGCCTGCGTTCCTGTATCGAGGAAGTAAACCTTGGGGCGCTTGACCAGGCGCTTCCCAAGATTCGCGAAGTGCGGTCGCAGGATCGCGACCTGGCCGCTGGCTTCCAGCACGCTGAGCCATGCCTTGGCGGTCTTGGCCGTGATGCCAAGATCGCGGCCTAGTTCCTCGAGATTGAGGAGTGATGCAGTACGCGCCGCCAATGCCGACAAGAATCGCTGGAAGTCACCCAAGTCCCCGATCGCGCGCAGTGTACGTACGTCGCGCTCGAGATACGTCGACACGTATGCCGCATGCCAGCGTCGAAACGGTAGCTTCTGGTCCAGCGCGCATTCCGGATAGCCGCCGCGAAGGATGCGATCCAGCAGCACTTCCAAGGCGGGCGCTGGAGACGGGGGCTGGGGCGGGAAAAGCATCTCGCGCCACGGCGTGCTCGCATCGGGATGCCGATCCACCTCGCGAAGCGACATCGAAGCCAGTGACAGAACCTCCACTCGACCGGCGAGTGACTCGGTCACGCCTTGCATGAGCGGAAACACTTGTGATCCGGTGAGGATGTACCGCCCTCGTTGCTTGCGATGCGCATCCATGTCTACTTTGACTGCATGCAACATATCGGGGGCATATTGGATTTCGTCCAGAATGACTGGGGGAGGAAAGCGCGCCAGCAGAAGGGTCGGATCGCGGTGAGCGTCCTCGCGCACTGTTGGATCGTCCAAGGTGCAGTAGCGGTGCGTGGCGCCGAACAAGTTGCGAACCAATGTTGTTTTGCCCGATTGACGCGGGCCGGTCACGACAACACCGGAAAAGTTCCGTGCCGACGCTTGGAGAGTCGCCGACAGGGTGCGCTCGATGAAAGGGTCCGATTCCACCGTGTGAGCTTGAACGCCGCCACCAGATTCGTCAAGCAAATCAGGAATCGCATTCCTGATTTGCGCATATCGTCATAACTGACATTTTGGCAAGCAGTTGCATTTGGCTTGCCACATCGCTGCGATGTGGCAGACCCAGGGCTCGCGGTCGAGGGGCGGCGAAGTGGAGAATGTCGGAGCTCAGGACACTTGGCGCTCGGCGTGGTAGGAGCTGCGGACGAGTGGGCCGGACTCGCAGTAGCGGAAGCCCATGGCGAGCGCTTCGGCGCGGAAGCGCGCGAACAGGTCGGGGTGAACGAACCGCTCGACGGGCAGATGCTCTTTCGTCGGCTGCAAGTATTGACCGAGGGTGAGGACGTCGCAGCCGACGCCGCAGAGATCGCGCATCACGGTCCGGATCTCGTCGTCGGTTTCTCCGAGGCCGAGCATGAGGCCGCTCTTGGTGAACGCGCCGCGCGCCTTGGCCCGGCGCAGGAGCTCGAGGCTGCGTTCGTATTTGGCCTTGGGCCGCACGCGCGTGTAGAGGCGCGGCACGGTTTCGGTGTTGTGATTGAGGATCTCGGGTGAAGCATCCAGCACGGTGTCCAACGCGTTCCAGTTGCCGAGGAAATCGGGAATCAGTACTTCGATCCTACAATCAGGGACCTCGTGGCGCACGGCGCGGATGCACGCCGCGAAGATCTCAGAGCCGCCGTCGCTCAGATCGTCGCGATTGACGCTGGTGATGACGGCGTGGCGCACGCCGAGCGTGTGGATGGCGCGCGCCAGGCGCGCGGGCTCGCCGAGATCCAGCCCGATCGGTTTGCCGGTGGTGACGGCGCAGAAGCCGCAGCTGCGTGTGCAGATATCGCCCAAGATCATGAACGTGGCGGTGCCGGCGCTCCAGCACTCGCCGAGATTTGGGCAGCGCGCGCTCTCGCATACCGTGTGCAGCTGGTGTTCTTCGACTAGGGCGCGGATACGGCCGTAGCCATCGCCCTGGGGCAAGCGCACCTTCAGCCAGTCGGGGCGGCGTTCGTTCTCTGCGCAGGTTCGCGACATCGACGCATTATAGCCGAAGGATCCCGGTGGGCGCGGGGCTTGTCGCAGCCACTCGGACGGAGCCACCCGCGGTGCCGTCTGGATGGATGACATGCTATGCTCCGCCGCCGTGCAACGCCGTGCCATCCTGAATCCGGTCGTTCTTGTCGCCGTGCTGCCCATCGCCGCCGGCCTCGTCGAGACCCTGCGCCGGGCCTGGGTGTGCGACGACGTATTCATCAGCTTTCGTTACGTGGATCACCTGCTCCGCGGCCATGGTCTCGTCTTCAATCCGGGCGAGCGTGTCGAGGGCTACACGCATTTCCTCTGGGTGATCTTGCTCGCCGCGTGCAACCGGCTGGGATTCGATCTCGTCGCGCTGGGTCGCACCCTACCGATTCTCTTCTTCGCTGCCACGCTCTTCGTCCTGGCGCAACGTGCGTGGCGACTCCGTGCCGGTGCATGGATGGGGCTGCCCATCGCCGCGTGGAGTCTGGCGCTTCATTACGACGCGCAGTTGTTCGCGAGTAGCGGGCTCGAGACGGCGCCATTCGGCCTGCTGCTTGTGCTCGGGCTCTTGGCGGCCACGGCGACCTCACCGCGGTTCGGCTTGGCGGGTGCGTTGTACGCGCTCGCGACCTTGATGCGACCCGAAGGCGCACTCTACACGGCGACGGCCGGTGCCTTTCTTCTGTGGCAAACGCGCGCAGTACGCCCGATTGTCGTCTTCACCGCCACGTGGATGGCGCTCGTCGCACCGTGCCTCGTTTTCCGGTGGATCTACTACGGCGACTTGCTGCCGAACAGCTTCTACGCCAAGTCCGGAGCCGACGCGTACTGGAGCCAGGGTTGGCATTACACGCGGCTCTATTTCGCCACGTACTTCGTGCTCCTCGTGGGACTCGCCGCCATCCCGGCGAGCTGGATCCTGCGCCTTCGAGGTCGACACGATCTCGACACGGCGTTGCTCGCGGGGACCCAGGTGTTGTTGACAATCCTCTACGTGACGCGCCTCGGGGGCGATTTCATGTTCGCGCGCTTCTTCGTTCCGATGACGCCGCTGCTGTATCTTGCGGTCGAGGATGTGCTGCGCGGGTCGCGCCGGCGCTGGGTGGAAATCACGGCGGCGGTGTTGATAGTGGGGTCGACGCTCGCGGCGCGACCGCTGCGGGCGCGTACGTTCGTCGGTCGCGACCGAGTCCACGGCATCGTCGACGAAACCAAATACTACACAGCGGAGACGCTCGAGATTCTGCGTCGTCAAGGAGAAGTCTTGGGGCGCCATTTGAATGGGACGCGGGCTCGCGTCGCGCTGCTGCCCGGCCAGGATGCAGTCGCATACTTTGGACACTTGCCCTACGCATTGGAAAGTCAGGGGCTGACCGACGCGGAGCTAGCGCGACTGCCGCTCACTGCGCGCGGCAGGCCAGGTCACGAGCGTGGCGTCACCATGGAGCAGCTGCTGGCTAGGCGCATCCACTTTCGCTTGCGTTATGGGTTGACGACGAATCTGCCTCTCTACAAACAGGTTCGATTCGACGACCTGTACGGCGAGATGATCCACTATGATCCCGAGCTGATGCAGGAGATCGCGCGGCGGCCGGGAATCAACTTCATCCCGTTCGCACAGCATGTGCAGGACTATCTGCAGAAGTTGAGCACGGTCCCGCCACGGCGTCTTTTGGATGATTACTACCAGTTCCAGCTGTTCTACTTCGGCCACAACAATGACCCCGAACTGCTGGCGCGTTTGCGCACGGCATTGATCGCGGCCGGAATTCCAGAGGCGCATCTGGCGCAGGCGGAACGACTGGCAACGCAGACACTGCACCCAATCGAGCCGACTCCGACCACGGGTCCGCCGGCACGCTAGCCACTCGTCTCTCTCGACGGCCACGGCAAGGTGGGGCAGCTGGCCGGGCTTCCGTCCGAGCATTCCATTCCACGGCCTGGGGGCGCCGCATGAACGCTTCGGATCAGGAACAGCGTTTCGTCCGCGATTCACCCCATGTGTGGCACCCCGTTTGCGAAATCATCCCCTTTGCGGGGGTATGGGATGACGGATGTGGGGCAGGATCCAGACAATCGCCTGCATGGCGCGCGACGGATCGTCCGCACGCTGGAAGCAGCAGTCCGCGCTGGCCGGCCAGAGACATCGCGCGGCGGTGCACGCCTGGCGTTGCGCCTCGAAGGTTTCGTCGAACGCTTGACCCGCCAGATCGATACCCATTTGGCCGTCCATCGCTTCTTACGCCTGCAAGTGACGCCAGATGGATTGCGTGTCGAAGGTTTTTCGGCGACTCGTCCCGGTGCCCAGCGCAATCTCGCCGCCGCACTGCTGCATGCGGGTCAGGTCGTCGAGATCGTCTTCAAGGAAGGGACCGCGCGCGACGAGGTCCTGCGCCTCGTCGGCGTGTTGCATCGTTGCCCGGACGGCATCGATGCGGCCGAGTCGGTCGCCACAATGTTGTGGCAATGCGACATGCGACGCATCACTTTCCGCTGTCGCGATGATTTCTGGCTCAACCGCGCTAGAGGCAGCGAGCCGTTCGATGTCGTCAACTCCGTCGTGCCGCATGCGGATGAGCTCACGGCCGACGCGGGCCTCGATCCCCTTTATTCTTCCGCCAGGGGCAACGAAGCATTTCCCGACCTCGATCTGGACGAGCCCACGGCGCCGCTACGCCGCGTGTTTCAGGACGATCCGGAGAATCAGCTCGCGGCGCGTTTCCCCCCAGCAGCCACGACGCTGGCCCGCATCGCCGAATTGCTGAGCGGCATCCAGCTCGCCGAGGAAGACACCGGTTCGAAATCGCTGGCGCGTGATGCACTGCTGCGTGTCGTCGACATGCATCTGCGCGCGCAGGATCTGGATGCAGTCCGGGAAGTTCTGCGCAAACTACGCCCAGCAGCTTCGCATGCAACCGCCTATGCGACGCTCCGCGCCCTGGGTGAGCGTGTGTGCGGGTCGGTGCACGTGGGACTGCTCGCGTCTCTCTTGCAACCCACGCAGTCTCCGCCGGCGCAGATCACGTTGGTGCAGGACATTCTCCGGTTGCTGGGGGACGAGGGGATTCATCCTCTGTGGCAGCAGCTCGAGGGTGTGAAAGACGAGAAGGTGCGCGAGCCAGTGATCCAGGTGCTCGCCAGCCTTTGCGCCGACGATCCCCATGGCCTCGCCCAATATGTCGATGGCAACTCCGTGGAGATGGTGCGCGACTTCGTCCACGTTCTTGGCCGGATCGGGGGCGCGCGCGTGCTGGCGCCGCTCGGCCGCTGGAAGCGTCATGGCGATGCGCGCATTCGTCTCGAGGTCGTGCGGGCGCTGCTGCCCAACGACCAAGCGGGCGCGACGACGATGCTCTGTGAGCTGCTCGAAGATGGCGAGCAGCGGGTGCGTCAAAGCGCGGTTTGGGCCCTGGCGTCTCGACGCGACGTACGCGCACTGCCGAAACTGCGCCAAATGATCCTGGAGGCGCCTGGCTTCCGCGACCGGTCTGCCGACGAGCGTGATGACTTCTTCCGTGCTATCGGCCGTTTGGGTGACGAAATGACGCTGCAGGAATTGGCTGGGATGCTGGAACGGCGCAGCTGGCCGGCGAAGGGCTGGACGGCAGAGCTGCGTCGCGGCGCTGCCATCGCTCTCGGCGACAGCACTTGGCCGCAAGCGAGGAAGCTGCTCGAGAAGCACGTGCGCAGCCGTGATGCGCGCTTGCGCGCCGTTTGCCTTGGTGCCGTGCGCGGCATCCAGAGTGCACAGCACTTCGAGACAGAGACGCGACCGGAGGAGACAGAAAATGTCGGCCGAGGCCTGGACCCCTGAGCTCGAAACGACCGTCATCCGCGGCATCCAAGCCGGGATCGCGAGCGCAAGTGCCGATGGCAAGGTCTCGCCACACTTGGTGGCGCTGTTGCACGCCGGCTTGTGGCGCTTGCTGGCGCAGCGACCAGTCGTCGAGTTGCGCTGTCTGGGACAGTTCCTCGACATCGACGGCGCGCGCCTGCCGCGCAGCGATCACGACCGCGCCTACACCCGGCGTCTGCTGCGAAGCCTGCGTTCGATGGGTCTCGTCGGTTTGCGCTTCCTGCCAGAACTGGGTGTTGCCGAGTTGCAGACCGCGCTCGAAGTATTGGGCAAGTCCGGCCATTCCGGAGACCATTGGTGCGAGATGTCGCGCCGATTCCAGCGCGCGCAGATCACGCACATCGTGGCCATCGAAGCCGAACGCGGGCAATCGCTGCATTTTCCCGCTGGCGTCGGTCTCGGGGTGCATCGCACCGCCGCGCAGAGTCTGTACCTGCAAGCGGCGCGATTGTATCGCCAGATGCAGAGCGATTTGCGGCGACAGGAGCCGCTGCAGTGGTATGCCATTCGGCGCCTGGTGCAACGCATGTTCGATTTACTGGTGGAAGACGATGCGCCGCTTCTCGGTCTCACGTGCATCAAGAACATGCAAGGCTATGAGTTCACGCATGCGGTGAACGTCATGATCCTGTCGTTGGCGCTGGCGCGGGAAGCGCAGCTGGCGAAGCGCGATGTCGAGACGGTCGGGATCGCAGCTTTCGTCCACGATATCGGTCAAATGGACGTGCCGGCGGCGATCGTCGAGCGCCAGGGCGCGCTGGGCGAAGAAGAGTGGGCGACCATGCGCCGGCACACGCTGCACGGCGCGCTGCGACTGTTCGAGGCCGGGCCGCTCGAGCTCACGGCGCCGGCGGCGCTCGTGGCGCTCGAGCACCACCTGGGCCTGTGGGCCGACGGTTATCCCAAGCTGCCGGCAGGATGGACGACGAGCGTGGCGTCGCAGATCGTGCATGTCACGGACACCTACGATGCGCTCACGAGCCGGCGCGTGTATCGCCAGCGTGCGGTGCGACCGGATCAAGCGCTCGCGTACATGCTGGAGAATGCCGGTCTGCGTTTCGAGACGGCTCTCGTCAAGTGCTTCATCCGCTTGCTCGGCATTTACCCGCCGGGCACCACTGTGCGTCTAGACGATGACGCCGTCGGCGTCGTCGTGCGCCCTAACCGCACGCCAGAGCGCTTGCACCGTCCCCAGGTGTGCGTGCTTTTGGACGGCGCCGGTCAACCGGTGAGCGACGACCCGGTGGTGGATCTCGGCCAGATCGATGAGCGCTCGGGCCGTTTCGCGCGCAGCGTCGGCGCGTGCATCGATCCAGACCCGCTCGAGATCTCGCCCGCGGCCATCTTCCTCGGCGCTAGCTGACCAATCTCCGACTCGGACTCGCGGGCCGCGTCTCGGCCAAGCACGCGCGGACCGGATCCGCGGGCGACCAGCTTGCTTGGCCGTTCCGGTCCTTCTATATTGTTGCGGCGAGCTCAGGAGGCACGCATGGAGCGTCGGCGCCCAAAAAGGCGGTGCTGGATCACGTCGATGTGTGTTCTTTCCACACCGCTCGGGTGGTGTGACGCGCGTGTAGCGAGCGCCGAAGATCCGCAACATCCCGCGGCCGAACAACCCATCATCGAGACATCTGCTGACGACCCATTCGCGGGGATGGTGCTGATTCCAGCCGGCGAGTTTGTGATGGGAAGCGCCGACGACGATGTGCATGCGGAGGGCGACGAATTGCCGCAGCGCGTGATTGCCCTTCCCGACTTCTACATCGATCAATTCGAAGTCACGAACATCGAGTACAAGCGCTTCGTGGACGCAACAGGCTACCCCCCGCCGCCACGGTGGGTGGAGGGCTCTTACCCCGAGGATGCCGACTTCGATCCAATCGTCGAAGTCACGTGGTGGGATGCGATGGCCTACGCGCGTTGGGCAGGCAAGCGTTTGCCCACCGAGGCAGAGTGGGAGAAAGGCGCGCGAGGCCCGAACGGCCGGCGTTTTCCTTGGGGCGACGAGTATGATAGCCATCTGGCCAACTCTGGACGCAGTCTGGTGCCTGCAAACGCATACATCGAGGGCGCGAGTCCCTATGGTGTGGTGAACATGGCGGGCAACGCTGCCGAGTGGACTGCGACTCCGTACGAGCCGTATCCAGAGCTGATTGCGGTTCTGCCGGCGGATTTCGGTGGCGCCGAATCAGCCAAGCAGGCCAGCTCGCCGCGAGTCGAGAAGCTGCAGCCGCGCATCGAAAAACTCGAGCCACGTGCAACGCCCGACTCTCTGGAACCGGAGGCGGCCGCGTACGCGCAGGAGGACTCCATCTTGCGTTCCGACGATCCGCGCCTGCAGTTCTTCGACGACGCGGAGCTGCAGGACAAACGCTCGCGCGTGCACCGCGGCGGCGGGATCGGCACCTTCACCAACTACTTGCGCTGCGCCAATCGCGAGAAAGAGCGTCCCGGACGACGTTGGCACAACCTCGGTTTCCGCTGCGCCAAAGACGCGGCCTCAGCGACTCCGAAGGGGCGCTGACGCATGTCCTTGCCCCCGGACAAGGGCGAGCCAGACGCGCTCGGCGCCGTGACTCACTTTCTCTTCGAAGTCGGCATGCTGAAACGCACGCCGCGGACGGGATTGCAGTTCCTCGGCAGCGGCGAGGACAGCGTCGCCGAGCACATCCTGCGCACCACGTACATTGCCTTCGCTCTCGGGCGGTTGGTTCCCGACGTCGATCGTGGCAGGCTCCTGACATTGGCGCTGTTGCACGACCTGCCCGAAGCGCGCACCGGAGATCTGAACTACGAGAACAAGAAGTACGTGAAGGTGGACGAAGACGCTGCCGTGCGCGACCTGGCGCGCACTCTGCCCTTCGGCCCCGAGTTGCAAGAGCTCATCGACGAGTTCAACGCACGACTGACCCTCGAATCCCGTCTGGCCAACGACTGTGACCAGCTGGAGCTGCTCCTCGTGCTCAAAGAGGAACAGGATCGCGGCAACCCACAAGCCAGCGATTGGATCCCGTTCACGCTCGAGCGCTTGCGCGAGCCCATCTGTTGCGATCTCGCCCAGCGCATCCTCGCCACTCATTCGAGCGATTGGTGGTTTGGGGATCGCAGCGATTGGTGGGTGTGGGCCGGCCGCAAACGGCCCGACTGAGCGCGCATGACGCGCGAGAACGCCTGAGCAGATTGCACTTTTTCGCATCCGCGCGCAGAATGAACCCCATCGCCCGATGCTCGCGAAAGGAGAAGTGGGATGCGTGCTCCCGTGTCGCGGTTCATGCTGTCCTTGGGGTTTTTGAGCCTGCTGCTGTTTGCCGATCGCGCCAATGCCGAGTCCGACCCATACGCTCCGGACGTCCCTGAACCGGGCAGCGTCGAGGCGATCCTCGAGTACACGACCGGTGCCGAATACCTGCCGCCGTCGGTCGCCTATGTCCCCGACTCCGACACCGTGCCCTCGCCCACGGAGGTCCTGGGGCATCTCGTGGGGGCGCCGAACGAGCTCTCGCACACGGCGCAAGTGCATGACTATTTCCGCCGTCTCGACGACGCGAGCGACCGCGTGCTCGTGCGCACCCTCGGCACCAGCGAAGAAGGGCGCGAGATTCTGCTCGCCTTCATTTCCAGCGCCGAGAACCTGCGCGCCCTCGACCGCCATGCGGCCGTGACCCAGCGCCTTGCCGACCCACGCACGACGACGCGCGAAGAAATGGAGCAGCTCGTCGCCGACGGCAAGGTGTTCTACTACCTCCTCGGCGGGTTGCATTCTCCAGAGACGGGCAGCCCCGAAATGCTGATGGAGCTCGCCTATCGGCTGGCGGTGAGTGAGCGTCCGGAGATTCGCGACATTCGCAAGCAGTCGATCGTCCTCATCACGCCGGTCGTCGAAACCGACGGGCGCGATCGAGTGGTCGATTGGTACTATCGCCACCTGCGCGGGCGCGATTTGCCGTACGAAGAGGCGTCGAAATTCTCATCGCCCCCGTACTGGGGGCATTATGTCTTCCACGACAACAACCGCGATGGCATGCAGCTCACCCTCGCGCTCACGCGCGCCGTGCACTCGGCCTATTACCAGTTCCGACCCCAGGTGCTGCACGACCTGCACGAGTCGCTGCCGCTGCTCTACATCTCGACGGGACACGGGCCCTACAGCCGCGCCATCGATCCGATCACCGTCAACGAGTGGACGCAATTCGCCTTTCACGAAGTGTCGCAGCTGCAGGCGCAGGGGTTGCCCGGCGTCTGGGTCTGGGGATTCTGGGACGGTTGGTGGCCGGGTTATCTGTTCTCGGTGGCGAACAACCACAACAGCATCGGGCGCTTTTACGAGACGTTCGGCAACTCGATGGCCGGCACGTTCGAGCGCGATCTGTCAGAAACGAAATACGTCGGCAAGCCAGTGACGGAGGTGCAGTGGTACCGCCCGTGGCCGCCAGGGAAAAAATTGAAATGGTCGCTGCGCAACAACACCAACTACATGCAGGCGGGCGTGCTGCAGGCGCTGCACTACGCCGCCCAGCACCGTCAGGAGCTGCTGCGAAACTTCTGGGTGAAGGGGGAGCGTGCGGTAAAGAAAGGGCGCAGCGAGGCGCCGTACGCGTGGGTGTTGCCGTCCGCGCAGCGGGATCGCAATCGGCTGGCCACTGTCGTCAACCTGATGCAGCAGCATCGCATCGAAGTGCATCGACTGGAACGCGACTTTACCGTGGGGGAGAAGACGCACACGGCCGGCAGCTACGTCGTGCGCATGGATCAGCCGATCCGCGAGACGATTCAGAACTTCATGGAGGAGCAGAAGTTTCCTGCTGACGAGCCCAATCCGCCGTATGACGACGTCGCCTGGACCTGGCCGCTGCTCTATGGCGTCGATGCCAGTCGGATCGACGACGTGTCGATCCTCGAGGCGGAGATGAAGGCGCTCATGGATCCCGTGCGTCCGAGCGGCGAAGTCGTGGGCAAGGGCGAGGCGTATCTGCTCGCTGACCTCGGACAGAACGCGCTGCTCGCGGCGCGTGTTCTCTTCGGGCGAGCCACGGTGGAAGCGGCGGAATCGGCGTTCGAGGCGGCAGGCACCAGCTATCCCGCCGGCAGCTGGATCGTGCGCGCTCCCGAGAAGTCGGTGCGCGAGGTGGCGGAAACTCTCGGTCTCGATTTCGTCGCCGCGACTGCGGTACCTGAAGTGCCCCGGCACGCGCTCGACCTGCCGCGTCTCGCCGTTCTACACACGTGGTCAGCGACGCAGGACTGTGGCTGGGTGCGTTACCAACTCGATACCGAAGGCGTCTCTTACACGCTGATCAGCCCGGATGATGTCAAGCGCGGCAAGTTGGGGGAGCGTTTCGACGTCATCTTGTTCCCGAACACCTGGGGGGAACTGAAGCAGATCGTGCATGGCCACGACACGGGTTTCGGACCGCTTGCGTACACGAAGACCGCAGAGTTTCCGAGCCATGGAATCCCCAATGAGTCGGACGACATCACCGGCGGCATGGGCTTCGCGGGGCTGCGCAACATCGACGACTTCGTGCGCGGCGGCGGGCTCCTGCTTGCGCTCGCCAATGCCGGGACCCTGCCGGTCGACGGCGGCATCGTCCGGCGCGTGGACAGCTCGCGGGTCACGGGCACGCCGGGGTCGGAGCTGCGCGCCAAATTCCTCCGCCCGCAGCACCCGATCGCATACGGCTACGAGGAACTGACCAGCGTGTTCCGCGGCAACTCACCGCTTTTCGACGTGCGCAAGCATGATCGTGATCTCGTCGTTCTGCAGTTCGGAACGAAGAAGGTCGGCGAGGACGAGGACAAGAAGGACGAGAAGGACAAAGCTGGAGACAAGGACGAGGCCAAGCTCGTTCTTTCCGGCTTCGTCAAGGACACGGCGGCGCTCGACGGTAAGCCAGCGATCCTCGATGTGCCGACGGGAGCAGGGCGCGTGGTTCTGTTTTCGTTCAACCCGCTGCACCGCTATCTCAATCACTCGGACTTCCGGTTGGTGTACAACGTCGTCCTCAACTGGAACGATCTACCGCAGCCAACCGGGACTCCGATGAACGTGGAGTCGGTGAATCGCAAGCGCGCGACGCGGCGCTGAGCCCTCATCAGCGCAAGAGGACGAGCTGGCGACGCAACGGGACGTCGCCGCTGCATGGCAATTCGACCCAGTAGACACCGGCGGCCAACTCGCGGCCGTGCGCATCGCGGCCATCCCATTGGAACGCTGCATGGCTGGCAGCCGTGCGTGTCAACGCACGCACGAGCCGGCCATCCGCGCTGAAGATGCGGACGACCGCGGCCTCGGTCCGGTGCGCCTCCGGAATGCGAATCTGCACCGTGGTGCGGAATGGATTGGGGGATGCGAGCATGCGGGATTCAGGCAGCCGTAGGTCTGCATCCGAAGTCGGGGGACGAGAAACGCGATAGATCTGTGCGAACCCGGAGATGCGGAGAAAGTACAAGGCGCCGTCGGGCCCGGTTTCGATGTCGGTCACGACTCCCAAGTCGGTGCCCCAGAGGAAGAGGTCGCGTTCGCTGCTCGAATCCGCCACTTGGTCGGCGACCGTCGCATCCGGCATGACCAAGGTTGTGCGATCCGCGCTGACGTCGAAGTGGTAGATGTCCATGCTGTTGTGCGCGGCGACGAAGACGTCGCCGTCGTAGTGCACGCCGATCCCGGACCCGCGCATGAAGGAGATGGCGGTGATGCCGAACGACTCGAAGAAGGAGAACACGGGATCGACATATGCGGCGCCGGGTGCCATCCACAGATCGCCGACACCCTGCGGGTCGCGCGCATCGGGCCCCATGATTTGCCGCCAGCCACCGTTCATTCCGGGAGAAACGCGGTTGACTTCGTCATAGTCGGCGGCGCCATTGTCGGTGTCCCACAGCACGCCGGACACCGGATCGAAGTCGAGGCCGAAGACGTTGCGCGTGCCATAGGCGTACACCTTCTGCATCGCGCCGCCGAGGGCGAAGAACGGGTTGTCCGCCGGCGCTGTGCCGTCGGGTCGTAGGCGAAAAAGGATCGAGGTGTCGTCGGGTGGCGGTCCCGACGGGAAGTTTTGCAATTGACCGAACAGGCTGCCCGCCTCGCCGATGGAGCCGTAGAGCATGTCGTCCGGCCCGAACAGAAGCACACCGCCGTTGTGGCTGGTGCCGACCGGCAGCGTCAGCAGAACCGTCTCGTTCGCGAGCGTGCTGCCATTCCACGTCAGACGCACGACACGGTTCTCGGCGGCGCCATCGACTTGATCGGTGTCATTACCGGTGTTGCTCCTGGTGTAATAGACGTAGACATACGGGCTCTCCGGAAAATCAGGATGCAGCGCGATCCCGAACAACCCGCGCTCGAACAGATACGCGACGTCGAAATCGACAGCCGTGCCTTGCAGCACGGCGTCGCGGAAATGCAAGATTCGGCCCGTTCCGATCTCGCCGAGCAATAGTTCCACCGCGCCGCCCTGGGCCGCGGGAAGGAACTCGAAAAATCCGGGTGACGTGAAGCCATCGATGTAGGTCTCGATCTGCAGGGCGCCGTCCAGCACGGTCTGGGCCCGGAGCGGGCCAGCGCCCAAACACACGAGCGCCGCGAGATGGGCGCTGAATCTGAACGCGTCTCTGCACATCGGAATCCCAGTACCCCGCAGCCGGGGCGGTACGGAGGAGGCAGGCTCAGGCTAAGCGCGAGCCCCGTGGCAGTCAAGGTGCCGAAGCTATTCCATGTACCGCGACTCGAAGCGAGCCAGAAGCGCGCCTTGGGTGTCGAAGAATTCGAGATGCTCACCCATGATCTTCCAGCTCGACATCGACTCCAAGGCGCGAACGAACGCAGCCTCCTGTTCCATCCCTGCCGGACATGCCATCCTCGTCGTGGCGATGCCGGTGAAACGCAGCGTCTCGCCCTCGAGCTGCCAGGCTCCCATGAAGCGATTGCAGCCGCTGAATCCGCCGAGACGATTGTTCGTTTCGAGCTTGAGATGTGGTTCGCGCTGCTGTGGGGCGACGACGATGCTCTCTTCGCCCAGGCGCACGAGCTTCCAGTACGTGTTGGTGAGCTCGGCTCGGGAGTGGCGCGGGCCGCAGCTCTCGCCGGGCCAGAACTTGCCGAACTGCTCGACGACGAGCATGTCGAGCACTCCATCGCCCTCCATCGGCGGGCGCTCGACGATCCGTCCCTCGAGGATGGCGAGAACCTCCTCGCCGGGTGTGCGACGAGCCTCGGAGTAGGCGCGTTCGATGGCGGCGTTGTCGGCCTCTTGTGCCACGGGCAGGCGCAAGCCCGTGAGGCATTCGGCGAAGAATCCCGCATCCGCCTGATAGCGGTACATGCCGCGCATCCGCAGGCGCGGCTCGAACGGTTGCGTGGTCACCGCGCGCACCAGCTCGTAAGGGAGCGGCGAATCGATATGGCGACCCTCGACATCGAGCTGGCGCAGGCTGTCGGGGGATAGAATCGCGAATTTCGGGCTCGACTCGCGCCCGCCGTGAAGGACGAGCGTGCCCCCATCGCTCGAGATCGACCAGGTCCCGATGTCGTCGTAAAGGCGATCCGCACCCTGACCGAGATACTCGAGACGGAGGAAGAAGACGTTGTTCTCGCGCAGCGCGAGAATGTGGCGAATGCCGGCGCAATCGGCGCAGGGAAGCGTTCCCGCGAAGGTCCCGGTGCGAAGCGTTTGGCGCGTGGCATCGGTGCGGCCGGCCGCACGGACCAGCAGATCCACGACGCGGCCGGCGGCCGCGCCGAAGGGATCGACGAAGTCGGTGCTGGTGAAGAGCAATTGCCCATGGGCGTCGATGCGGGCGCGAAGGCAGTAGCGAGCACCCGCCGTGATCTGCGCCGGGTCGTACTCCAAGCTGAACGGAAACGGGGGGCCGCCCTGCGGCTTCAATGTAGTCTGGGCCATGCGGACAGATGGCGCGTCGGCGCGCGAGACATCTTCGAGCGTGACCGTGATCGTGGCTTCCGGAGGAAGCATGATGCGCTCGCGATAGAGCACGTTCCCCATGATCTTTTGTGCCGCCGGACGATTCGAGTTGGGCGTGCATCCCCAGGCGGCGAGTGCCACTAACAGCACTGCGCTCGTGATTCGAAGCCCGGCATGGGACGGCGGATGGAATTTGCGGATCGAAGCGAATCGGTTGTGGCCCATCGACTACTCCCACCGGAAGATGCGTAATGCCACGACGAAGCTCACCAAACCCCAGACGGAGAGCAAGAGCAGCGCAGGGATCACCGCGGTGAACCCCAAGCCTTCGTTCATCAGCGCTCGCAGCGCGTTGTTGACGGCGGTGAGCGGCAAGGCTTGCACGAAGGGCTGCACCACTTGCGGGAAGCGGGTCGACGCGAAGAACGTACCGGACAGCAGCCACATCGGCAACATGGCGACGTTCATCAGACCCGACACGGCTTCGATGGTCTTGGCACGGCTTACGACCAGCAGCCCCATGGCCGAGAATGTCAGCGCGCCGACGAGCACGACGAGGATGAAGGCGGGCCAAGAGCCGCTCATGCCGATGCCGAACACCAGCCAGCCGAAGAGGCAGAGAGCTCCGACTTCGAGCAGCAACCACAGGAGTCGCGCGAACAGGAAAGAAAGCAGGTATTCACCGCGGCGCATGGGAGTGGCCATGAAGCGTTTGAGCAGCTTCTGCTGCCGCGCTGTCGCGATCGGAAAGCCCACGCCCCACATTCCAGTGCCGAGGAGGTTCATGCCGATGAGACCCGGCAAGAGGAAATCGATGTAGCGTGTGCCGCGTTGCGTGCGCGTGACGGCTTCGATGTGGGCCGGATTCTCGCGCCCTGCGGCACGCTGGAGCACGTCTTCGATTAGCGATCGCGCCAGTTGGTTCTCCTGGCGTGTCGGATCGTAGACGACGCGGAATGCTCCGGCTTCGCCGTGCACGAGTGCGACGATCGTGCCGTTGCGCAGCGCGCGCTCGGCTTCCGCCTCCGAAACGAGCGGCACGATTCGTAGCTCGGTCGCGGCGGCCAATGCTTCGCGCACGGTGACGGCGGCTCCGGGCGCCACCCCCACGGGCAGCGGCTGTGGTTTCTGGGTGCGGAAGGCGATGCCGAGCGCGAGCGCCAGCAAGATCGGAAACACGAACACCCAGAACACGGCTTCCGGCTCGCGCAAGAAGCCCATGGTGCGCGCGCGAGTCAGTTGCCAGAGGGCGTTGTGTTCGAGTGCGCGTGCGATTCCCATGCTTCCTCTTCAATCCCGCAGAGTGCGACCGGTGAGGTGCACGAATAGGTCTTCGAGTGTCGCATGGTGCGTGGTGAGGCTCGCCAAACTGGTGCCGCCATTTTCGACCGCGGCCAGGAGCGCCGGCACGGCCACGTGTGCGGCTTCGACGTGCAACGCCCAGCCGGTCGTTTCGCGACGCACCCGGCGTACGCTCGGCAATGTCTCCAGGACCGCCTGCTCGAGGACGCCATCCCCATCGAGGGAGAACTCCACCACGTGCTCGACGCCGAGCGTTGCGATCAACTCGGCAGGCGTGCCGAGCGCGATGACTCGCCCGTGGTCGACGATCGCCACGCGGTCGCACAGGCGTTCGGCTTCGTCCATGTAATGTGTGGTGAGTAGGATCGTGCCGCCCCCGGAGCGGTAGTTGTCGATCAGCTCCCAGAGCTGGCGTCGCGATTGCGGATCGAGTCCGGTGGTGGGTTCGTCGAGAAACAACAGATCCGGGTCGTTGACCAGCGCGCAGGCGACGGAAAGGCGCTGCTTCTGACCACCCGAGAGCTTCACGACCCAGGCGTTGCGCTTCTCTTCCAGCTGCACGCGCCGGATCACTTCGTCGGGGGTCGGGCCACGACGATAGAAGCTGCGGAAGAGCCGGATCGTTTCGTGCACCGAATACTTGTCGTAGAATCGCGTCTCTTGCAGCTGGATGCCGAGCCGATCCCGCAGTGCCCGATCGTCGCCGTGGCCCCAACGCTGGCCGAGAACCTCGACGACACCGGCGTCCGGTTTGGTCAGCCCCTCGAGGATCTCGACGGTCGTTGTTTTGCCCGCACCGTTCGGGCCGAGAAGCCCGAAGCACTCGCCACGCCGGACCTCGAGGTCGAGCCCGTTGACGGCGTTCACAGAACCGTAACGTTTCGCGAGCCCGCGGCAGGCGACGGCAGGTGGTTGTTTCGGTGGCGTCGACATGGTGCCGGGAACCATAACGGCGACCGGCAGGATCTGGCAACGATGTGATCCCCAGAGTTCAGCGTCGCGGTCGCTGTGGTTCCGCGCGTGGCGTTGCCGGCGCGGTCGAGGCCGCCAGGCTCGGCACAGCTTCTAGCCGGGGCCCCGCGGGGCGTGTTACTCTTTGCACGCGGCCCCCGCCAGGAGTAGAGCGCAGACGAGCGGCGGCGCTTGTCGCCCGTGAGCCCGATGCCCATCCGAACCACACGAGGGATCCATTCATGGCCACGGTCCCGCGATCCGTGCCGAGCCACAGTCCCAGCGCCGCGCCGCAACAGGTGCGGGCAGTCGAACTTTCGATCGTCATCCCGCTGTTCAACGAAGAAGAAAGCGTGCCGCACCTGTACGCACAGCTCGTAGCGGCGTTGGATGCGATCGGGCGCACGTATGAGCTGATCCTCGTCGACGATGGCTCGATCGACGGCACCTTCGGCAAGTTGACTGCGATCGCCGAACGCGATCCGCGCTTGCGCCTGCTGCGTTTGCGGCGCAATTTCGGCCAGACCGCCGCCATGGTCGCCGGTTTCGATCACGCGCGCGGCAGTGTCGTCATCCCGATGGATGGCGACCTGCAGAACGACCCCGCGGACATCCCGCTGTTGCTGCAGAAGATCGACGAAGGATTCGATGTCGTGAGCGGTTGGCGCATGAACCGCCAGGACAAGACGTTGTTGCGCAAAGTGCCGTCCCGCATCGCCAACTGGATCATTGGTCGAGTCACGGGCGTCAAGCTGCACGACTACGGCTGCTCGCTCAAGGCATACCGGATCGAGGTGTTGCGCGGCACGCGTCTCTACGGCGAGATGCACCGATTCATCCCGGCGCTCGCCAATTTGATGGGCGCCAAGATCTGCGAGGTGCCGCTGCGGCACCATCCGCGGCGTTACGGGCGCAGCAAGTACGGCATCAAGCGCACGGTGAAGGTGGTGCTCGATCTGCTGACGGTGAAGTTCCTCACCGACTACTCGACGAAGCCCATTTATTTCTTTGGCGGCATCGGCCTCATTCTGTGCACGGGAGGCGTCGCGGCCGGCGTCGAGACGATCTGGGAGAAGCTCGCCCTCGGCACCTTCGTGCACCGCAACCCGTTCATTCTGATCGCGGTGTTCTTGTTCTCCTTGGGCGTCGCTTTCATCTTCATCGGTCTGCTGGCGGAGATCATCATCCGCACCTACCACGAGTCGCAGGCAAAGCCGATCTACTGGGTCGCCGAGACGCGCAACGTCGGCAAAGACGAGTGAGGGCGCACCCATGTGCGGCATCGCCGGCATTTTGAGCTACGACGGCCCGGTGGATGCCGTGGCCCTGCGGCGCATGACCGCTGCGCTCCGTCACCGCGGCCCGGACGACGAGGGGTTCCACATCGAAGAGGCAGCCGAGCGCGGACCACGCATCGGCCTCGGCTTCCGCCGGCTCTCGATCATTGACCTGGATGGCGGCCATCAACCCATGTGCAACGAAGACGGCTCGGTGTGGGTCATCCTGAACGGTGAGATCTACAACTTCGCGGCGCTGCGCGCCGAGTTGGAAGCGCGCGGCCACACCTTCCGTACTCGCTCCGACACCGAGACGTTGGTCCATCTCTGGGAAGAACATGGCACCGACTGCGTCGACAAGCTGAATGGTATGTTCGCCTTCGCCCTCTGGGACGCGCGCCGGCGCGCGCTGTTCTTGGCGCGCGACCGCATGGGGAAGAAGCCTCTGTACTGGGTCGACACTGGGCGCTCCTTGCTCTTCGCTTCGGAGCTCAAGGGACTGCTGCAACATCCGGACTGCCCACGCAACATCGACCGGCGCGCGCTCGCCAAGTACCTGGCCTATGAGTATGTACCGTCTCCGTGGTGCATCTTCGAATCGGTGCACAAGCTGCCGGCCGCGCACACCTTGTTGTGGGAAAGCGGTCGAACCGACGTGCGTCGATATTGGGACATGCATTTCACCGGTTCGCAAAATGGTAGCGGCAACGGTGCGCGCCGGCACGAGGCGGATTACGCCGCCGAGCTTCGCGATCGGCTGCGCGAAGCGGTGCGGCTGCGCCTGGTGAGCGACGTACCGCTCGGTGTGTTTCTCTCCGGCGGCATCGATTCCAGCTCCATCGTGGCGATGATGGCAGAGCTGATGCCGCCTGCGTCGATCAAGACATTCTCCATCGGTTTCGAAGACCGCTCCTTCGACGAGTCGTCGCACGCGCGCCGCGTGGCGCAGTTCTTCGGCACCGATCATCGCGAAGAGGTTCTGCGGCCGGACACAATGGTGGACATTCTGCCGGAAGTGGCCGGCTTCCTCGACGAACCGTTCGCGGACGCCTCGATCGTGCCGACGTACCTCTTGTCGCGCTTCACTCGCCAGCACGTGACGGTCGCTCTCGGTGGCGACGGCGGCGACGAGCTCCTCGCTGGCTACCCGACCTTCCAGGCCGCACGCGCGGCGCGTTTCTATCGTGTGCCGCGGCTCTTGCACGAGCGCATCCTGCAGCCGCTCGCCGAGCGACTGCCGGTGTCACACGACAACTTCAGCCTCGATTTCAAGCTCAAGCGTTTCCTTAGAGGCGTCATGCATCGTCCAGGGGTGCGCAATCAAGTGTGGCTCGGGGCCTTCGACCCGATCGGCCAGGCCGAGATTCTGGGTGGCGATCCCACGGCGGATGCGCACGGTGCCACCGGTCGGGCGTACGACGTCTATGACGACATTGCCCGCGCCGAAGCCGAATGCCCGAGCTCGAATCCGCTCGAACGGCTGATCTATCTGTATTGCCGTTTCTATCTCCAGGATGACATCCTGGTGAAGGTGGACCGCGCCAGCATGGCGTGCTCACTCGAAGTGCGTGCGCCATTTCTGGATTACACTCTGGTGGAGTTCTTGAACGGCATCCCTCCCGATCTCAAGCTGCGCGGGATGCAGACGAAGTACATTCTGAAGCGTGCAATGAGCAGTCGTCTGCCCCCCGGTATCGCCGGTCGCGGCAAGAAGGGGTTCGGCATTCCGGTGGCCAAATGGTTTCGAAGCGAGTTGCGCGAGCTCGCAGGAGACGTGCTGTCGGAGAGTCGCATTCGGCGGCAAGGTATCCTCGACTGGCCGGTCGTGGCGCGTCTGCTGGACGAGCACTGGAACGGCGTGCGCGACAATCGCAAGCAGCTGTGGACCCTGTTCGTTTTTCAGTTGTGGTTCGATCGCTTCACGGGGCGGCCGCTGGCGTCGCCGGCACGCGCCGGGGCATAGACTGGTCGACGAAGTCGGAAGACGAGGAAGCATGACCGTCACGAAACCGATGCCGGAGCAGCTCAACCTGGGCTGCGGGCGTTTCAAGAAGCCCGGATTCCTCAACGTCGACTGTGATCCCGGCCTCGAGCCCGACGTCGTGCAGGATCTCGATCGGCTCCCATATCCATTTCCATCGCAGCACTTCCGTTTGATCGAAGCCGATCATGTTCTCGAGCACCTGCACCAACCGTTTCGCGTCATGGCGGAAATGCACCGGATGCTGCAGCCCGGGGGTTGCCTCGTCGTGCGCGTGCCGCACTTCAGCCGCGGCTTCACTCATGCCGATCACAAGCGCGGCTTCGACGTCACCTTTCCCTACTATTTCGACCCTTCGTATCAGGGCGGTTACACGGGCACGGAGTTCGTGCTCGAACGCATGCGCTTGCACTGGTCGGCGCAGCCGTACCTCAAGAAGACCGTCGTCTCGCCGTTTCTCTTCTATCTCTCCGAAGGGGTGGGCAAAGTCATCGACATCTTCGCTAGTCTGTCGCCGCTCGCAGCCTCGCGTGGCTGGTGTTTCCTCGTCGGCGGCTTCGAGGAAATCGAATTCCGTTTCCGTAAGAATTAAGCGATGGCAGCGGCGCCTGAGTCCTATTGGAAGGTCGTGTCGTCAAATCGAGGGCCCAACCGACGCTTGCTCGTGATGGCAGTCGGGGCGCTGGTGGTGGCTTTGGCGTTGGCGTTGCGTCCGGCCTCGCAATGGCTGCGCTCGTTCACGCCCGACGGTGCTCTCGAACCGCGCACGGCGCGCTTTCTCGATTCGGGTGCGTGGCTCTGGGCGCTGGCGGGTCTCGTGGCGCTGATCGCGAGTCTCAGCGCCCACGTGCGGCAAGCGCTCGCCACGGGTTGGAGCGCACCCGCCCCATCCCAGCCGCCGAGCATCGCCACCCGCGCCGCGAGCAGCGCCACCACCGCTCGGGCCGCAACCCCATTCTGTTGGCTGGCACCGGTTTTTGGGCTGTTCGCATTTGGCTTGCGCCTGGTCGTCGCCGCGTTCTCCGACGTCGGCTTGGGTGACGATGGTGCGCGCGTGGTCTGGTTGCAGCAATGGCTCGAGGACCCACACTGGGTGTGGTCTGGGCTCTGGCTGCCCGCACATCTGTACCTGCACGCGCTCTTCAACGTCGTCATCCGCGATCTCGTGTGGTCGGGAATTTTGTTATCGGCCTGCGCGGCGGGCGGCACGGTGTGGATCCTTGCGCGTGCCGTGCAAACGCATTGGGGGAGCCTCGCAGCATCCGCAGCGGCGGCGCTGGCGGCGATCCTGCCGGTGTCGCTTGCATTCGGGGCGAATCCAGACGTCAATCCCGTGTTTACATTCTTCGTCGTGGGTTCGACGGCTGCGGTGCTGCGGGCTCGCGGCGAACACGAGGCGCATGGGCGCGCCGCCTTTCGTTGGTTGTTCCTGGCTTGGTTCTGTCTGGCCACGGCGACGTGGATGCGCTTCGATTGCATTGTTCTGGTACCGGCGATCGCGGTGTTGCTCTGGCCGCGCCGGTGGACGGCGATCGTTTTTGCCGTCACCGCGGCACTGCCGCTCGTGTTGTGGAATGTCGCGGACTCTCTGATCACGCGGCAGCCGGGGCGCGTCATGAGCGTGGTGCAACAGGATCCGACGCTCGGCGGATCGATCATTTCCACTGCATTCACCTTCATCGGGGCCATCTGGCAGGCGGTGACATTGCCGGTCGTGCTACTCGGACTGATGGGCGTCGTGCGCGCATTGCATGCGCGCGTGGGGCGTGGATGGGTCATTCCGGCAATCACGCATCTCGCCGCGCTGACTGGCACGACGCTGGTCTTTCACGCCGGGACGCAGCCGCGTTACTTTCTCGTCATTGCCAGCATCTGGGCGGCCTATGCCGGCGTCGGCCTGGCGGGAATCGCTGCTCGATCGCGCGCCGTTGCCGGCGTTGTGGGCCTCTTGGCCATCGGGCTTCTCGCTGTCACGCCGCAGCTCTACCCAGGTGAGAGCGACCTGTGGATCCGCAGGTCGCCGGAGCTGCGCGCGTTAGTCGACGAGGTGTCACGCCTCACCGGCGGTGGTCATGTCGTGTGGGTTTCCGAAGAATCCGGTTACTTCTATGCCTGTCGAGTGCAGCCGCAGCCACATTTGTATCATGCCCTGCCGCGGGCAGACAGCGATCCGCAAACTGTCGTCGAGGGTCTGCGCGAAGCCGACAGCGCCATCGCTTGCGTGCAGCAGCTGCCATTGCCGCGCCAACGCTGGGAAAGTCTGTTGACACTGCTCGCCGGCGATTGGGTCGTCGAGCCGCTGGCGACCCAAGGCAACTACCGGCTTTTGGCGCTGCGCCGCGCGGGTTCGGCGCAGTAGGGGGGATTCATCGATGTCTACACTGGGAGCTTCGGTGAGTGCGCCGGGAGCCTGCTCCAGGTCATTTCCGTCACATCCAGCTTCATGCTCGCTTCGTCGACATCGATCCCCACGACGCCGCCATCGGCAGCGTAATCGATGACGACACCAGGCGACACCTCGCGGCTCTCCACGCTTGGTTTCACCGCGAATTCGATATAAAGAGTGTCTGTCTCCGCGTAATAGGCGACCTTCATGGCTCAAAACCTCTGTCTATAAAGGCGTTATGAATGGTCCGCCGATCCCAGAGAATGACCACTCGCAAGGGTCTTCTCCCGAGCTCGTCGAGTATGGCTCGGAATCGAACTCTGCGATCACTCTGAATCTCGACTCTAAGCGGTCTCTTCAGAACCCGGATGCAGATCTCGCGCGTCAAATACGGGCGTTTTGGCAACACTGACAGCGGCAGAGCCGATGGCTCTTGAAGTGTTCGCCGTGTCACGCTAGAATAAGTCTCTCTAAGCCTCCAGGTATCCGATCGAGCTTCTCACCGCGTCCGGCCTCAGTTGCTGGGCGCTGTGCTGGAGAAGAACCATGCTTTTGGGAAATATGCCGCATCTGTCCGGATCTCTCAGAACCCAGATTCTGTTCGCGCTCGTGTCCTTGCTCGCGGTTGGAGGCTGTGCCGATGGCCCCCCGACCGAACCTGCCCGCACCAATGACCCGACACATGCAGGCAAACCAATCCTCGACGACGAACTTCGAGGCCCAGGAGCGGACCACCCTTGGCATGCCGCGGACGTGAGTGCGTACGATGCCCGAGTCCCACTCGACTGGTACGACCTGGCGTACCGTCTCGTGCAGACGGAGCGCCTCAGCCCGCCTGTGGCTTCTCGTGCTTTCGGATACATCGGGGTCACCTTGTACGAGGCACTCGTGCCGGGGATGCGAGGGGCAGCTTCGCTGGATGGACAGCTGAACGAACTGCACGGGATCCAGCGTGCCCGTGGCGTTGCGTACCACTGGCCGACGGTCGCGAACGCAGCGCTCGCGGCGGCGTTACGCGGGATGTTCGCCGGCGGCGCGGTTGCGACGCTCGCTGCCATCGACGCGCTGGAAGAGGAAACCGCCGAATCATTCGCTGCCACGCTTCCCGCCGGGATCTACGTGCGCTCGGTCGATCGCGGCGCGGGCATAGCCAATGCCATGCTGGCGTGGGCCACAACGGACGGCTTTACGGAGTTGCGCAACTGCGCGTACACGCCGCCCCTCGGTGCCGGAAATTGGGAGCCAACGCCACCCGCCCTCGCGCCCGCTCTCGAGCCATGTTGGGGGGAGCTGCGGCCGTTCGCGCTGGAGAAAAACAACTTCTGCGACCCGGGTCCGCCGCCTGATTTCTCTGACGTCGAAAGCAGTCCGTTCATGACGGAAGCCCAGGAAGTTTACGAAACGAGCCAGGGGCTCACGGTGGAGCAGACCACGATCGCGAGATTCTGGGCGGACGGGGCTGGTCAGACAGGAACGCCTCCAGGGCACTCCATCTCCATCGCCAGCCAGATCCTCGCCACAGGCGGCCATGCTCTCGACACGGCGGCCGAAACATACGCCAAGGTGGGGATCGCGGTCGCGGATGCGTTCATCAGTTGCTGGTGGTCCAAGTACGAATACAATCTGTTGCGGCCCATCACGTGCATTCAGAGAACGCTGGATGCGAATTGGACGCCACTCATTCCAACGCCGCCTTTTCCCGAGTACACATCGGGGCACTCGGTGCAATCCGGAGCGTCCGCTCAAGTGCTGACCGATCTCTTCGGCGAGATCTCTTTCACCGATCACACGCACGACGCCCGTGGCTTCGAGCCCCGCGCCTTTGCCAGTTTCTTCGCAGCCGCGGAGGAGGCAGCCATCTCCCGGCTCTATGGCGGGATTCACTTCCGTGCCGCGATCGACCGCGGCGTGGAGCAGGGCCGCTGCGTCGGGCGCCAGGTCAGCGCGTTGCGCTGGCGCACGCATTCGTGAACCGTGTGGTCGGAGGGAAATTGGTGTACCCATCGCCGCGCCACATCTGGTGAGGGAGCACCCTCCAGGTGTGGACGCTACACGTGCAGCGGGATGGCACTTCAGTGCGCAAGCAACCTTGGCACGCTCAACACAGAGATTCACGCGATCGTTCTCGATTGCCGACAACGTCGACCGGGGAAATCCATGCGCCGTGATGTGTTCATGGCGCCGGTGCCCAAGACGCCGTCGTTTTCACCTGGTCCACGTTCCCAGGAGTCTTCGGACGGTCACGATCTGTCCTACGTGGTAGGCATTGTGATCCGCCACAAGGAGCAGCTCGCGCAAGTAAGTCGCTTGCGACGCGTAGGGGAGCTTGCCGAGTAGATCGATCTTTTCGTCTCGGGCGATGCGCTTGAGCTTGGCTAGATCGCGCTTGAAACCAGCAACGCTCTCGTCCCAGGCCGTCGGCGTGGGAGGAGCTTGAGATTCCGGCCAGTAATCGTCAGGCCATTTGCCTTCCACGTACTGTGGGTTGACACAAAAATCCAAGATGTCGTGCTGGGCGAGTCGAAGGTGCTCGAGCAGCTGCCACGGCGAGTAGGAAAGCCCAGGAGGTTGTGTGCCACGATACGCTAGCGGGAGATCCGCCAAGGCATGGTCGAAGGTGACGTGGGCGTTGTGCCAGTCGAGGAGCAAGGCAATGTGCTGGCGAAGCGGGTCGGCGCGCTGCACGCTTGGCTGGCGTGAACGCGATCGCGGTTGTTTCTTCTTCGCCGGTGCCATGGTGGAAGCTTCCTTCGCCATCGTGCGATCAGCTCCACAGGCTGCCCCGTCGCCGGCGCCGTGTCAAGGCGACTACTCTTCGGGTTCTCGCCATGCGTAGCGTGAAAAACACACCGGCCACATACCGTCATACAGCACGATGAGCACGGTCGCATCGCAGTGTCCGCACTTGCACTGGAGGCCGGCATTCACCGCGTTCGCCGACCAAAGCCATCTCACGCGCTCGATGCAGTCGGCCTTCGGCATCGGGAGACGGACATGAGCGACGACGCAGGCCGAGGCGGTCATGGTGGTACCGCTTGGTGCTTGAAGATGTCACAGGTCGCCGCGGGTACTGGCTTCGATCCAGGTGCTGTCGTTCGGCAAGACTCGAACTACGAGGATGGGCGCTGTCCAGGATGCGCCGGCGCCGGGTACATCCGTGCAAGTCCTCGAGGCCAGGAGTCCTGGGGGCGCCGCGTTGCCGCACGGAGTGTACTTCCTGCAATCCAAGGCGGGCGGATTCCGCGCCGCGCGCAAGGTCGTTATTCTCGGCCGGTAAACCGGTTGACGCAGGGGAGGATTGCTCGGACGGCCCCACGGGGCCGAGCGAACAGCGGACCTCGCAACAACCAGCGCGAGCTTGGAAGCGGCCAGTCGTGTTACACTTTGACCATGCAAAGAGTTGCTCGAGTATTTCACAGCTTCGCGGACGCCGATCAGGCCGATGAACGATACTATGCCTCCTTGACGCCGAACGAGCGACTCGCGATCCTTCTGGACCTCGTCGCGAGACATCGGGAGTCCCTTGGTGAAGCTGCAGCGCGATTTGAGAGAGTTCATCGAGTCGTTCAACTCTCACGCGGTTGAGTACGTCGTCGTTGGTGCCCATGCGTGGCGTTCCATGGTTACCCGCGATTCACCGGGGACCTCGACTTCCTGGTGCGGCCCACCCGCGAGAACGCGGCCCGCGTGCTGGAGTCATTGAGCGCGTTCGGCTTCCACGATTTGGAGATCTCCATCGATGAACTCGTGCGTCCCGATATCGTCGTCCAGCTCGGAAGAGTGCCAAACCGCGCCGACCTGCTGACCTCGATCACAGGCGTGAGCTTCGATGAGGCTTGGGACGGAAGGGTTTCCGGAGTACTGGATGGACTGCCCGTGTCCTTTCTGGGTCTCGATGCGTTACTCCGCAACAAAGAAGCAACTGGACGCGATCAGGACGTCGCTGATGCGCGCAAGCTCCGGGCAATGATCGCGCAGAGAGAAGAACCACGCTGAGACACGAGAACGGACCCCATTCCAAAGACAAGAACTGCTATCGTGTCTGGACGCCGCCCCTCATGTGAAGGGCGCGCGGTCAAGCATGGAGGTTCAGCTCTCGTGTCCCGACTCTGGCGTTCTTTCGCAATCGCTCCCATTGTTCTCACAGTACTGCTGACTTCGGTCCTCGCCGACGTCGCGTTCGCGCAAACGAGCAAACCCACCGCCGACGAAGCCACGCGGTTCGTTGCCGAGGCCGAGGCTAGACTCCTGGATCTCGCTGTGGAGCAGGGGCGTGCCGAATGGGTGAAATCCACTTACATCACCGACGACACGGAGAAGCTGGCTGCGGTCGCGAACCAGCGACTCATCGACGCCACGGTGAAGTACGCCAACGCCGCAGTGCGCTACGACGGCCTCGAATTACCAGCCGACGTGAAGCGCAAGCTCAAGCTCATGAAGCTCTCGATCACTTTGCCCGCGCCATCGGATCCCAAGGAGAGCCAGGAGCTGACCGAGATCGTGGCACGCATGGAGGGCGTGTATGGCAAAGGTAAGTGGTGTCGGAAGGCGGCGAACGGTGAAGAAGAATGTCTCGACATCGGCAAGCTGACACAGCTCTTCGCCTCGAGCCGCAATGAGAAGGAGCTGCGCGATGCCTGGGAGGGCTGGCATGCCATTGCGACTCCACCCATGCGCAAGGACTACCTGCGCTACGTCGAGCTCGGCAACAAAGGTGCGCGCGAGCTCGGGTTCCCGAACATGGGCGCCATGTGGCGATCGAAGTACGACATGCCGCCCGATGCCTTCGCCGCCGAGGTGGACCGGCTCTGGCAACAAGTCGAGCCGCTCTACCTCGCGCTCCATGCCTACGTGCGCAAGAGCCTGCGCGCGACCTACGGAGATGCCGTCCCCGCCAACGGACCCATCCCGGCGCACCTGCTCGGCAATATGTGGGCGCAGGACTGGAGCAACATCTATCCGCTGGTCGCCCCCAAGAACGCAGACGCGGGTATCGACCTCACGGCGCGGATCAAGGCGAAGATCCCGAACGAAATCGAGATGGTGCGAACAGGGGAGCGGTTTTTCACCTCTCTCGGCTTCGCGCCGCTGCCGCAGACGTTCTGGGAGAGATCGCAGTTCACCAAGCCACGCGACCGCGACGTCGTCTGCCACGCGAGCGCTTGGGACATCGACACCGTGCATGACCTACGCATCAAGATGTGCATCGAGCTCAACGAGGAAGACTTCAACACCATCCACCACGAGCTCGGGCACAACTTCTACCAGCGTGCCTACAACGAGCGGCCGTACCTCTTCCGCGACAGCGCCAACGATGGCTTCCACGAGGCCATCGGCGACGCAATCGCGCTCTCGATCACACCCAGCTATCTGCGCAAGGTGGGCCTCATTGACACCGAGCCCGATCCATCGCGCGACATCGGACTCCTCATGCAGCGCGCGCTCGACAAGGTGGCCTTCCTGCCGTTTGGTCTCATCATCGATCAATGGCGCTGGAAGCTCTTCTCCGGCGAGATCACGCCCGAGAACGCCAACGCCGAGTGGTGGAAGCTGCGCCTCAAGTACCAGGGCGTCTCGCCGCCCGTGCCGCGCACCGAAGCCGACTTCGATCCCGGCGCCAAGTACCACGTTCCTGCCAACGTGCCGTACACGCGCTACTTCCTCGCCCGCATCCTGCAGTTCCAGTTCCACCGTGCGATGACCGACATGGCGGGCGACAAGGCTGCCATCCACCGGCGCTCGATCTACGGCAACAAGGTAGCCGGCGAGCGCTTGGCGAAGATGCTCGAGATGGGTCTCTCGGACCCCTGGCCTGTGGCACTCGCGGCGCTCACGGGTCAACAACAGATGGACGCGACCGCGATTCTCGACTACTTCGCTCCGCTCATGAAGTGGCTCGACGAGCAAAACGCCGGCGTTCCCGTGGGCTGGTGATCCGGCCGAGCGAAGAGTCAAGAGACTGCGTTGAGAGTGGACAATGCGGTGTGCTGAGCGCGCCAGAACTTGGCACGACTTGCAGCACCCATGGGAGGCGGTAAAACACAGCTCCCGACCAGTGCGGCCCCGGGAACGAATCTCAGAAGTAGATGTTGAGATCGAGCAGCACGGCGCCGAAGAATCCCGAACCCACGATCTGTTCGCCGATGTCGAGGTAGTCGAAGCTCAAGCCGGCACCGAGTGTGGCGTTGCCGCTGATCCAGAACTCGTAGCCTGCGTCGCCGAACAGCGCGACACCCCATTCATCCACACGGTCGCCATGCGTTTGCGCTTCCTCTTCTTCGACCGGGACGGTTGCGGTACCGGCCCACCCGAGGCCGCCACCCGCGCGCAGGTAGATGCCACCCGACGCGTTTTCGGGATTGCCCGGGTACCAGGTCAGGCCGGCCGATAGATTCTGCAGGCTGCGGCGGTACTTCGTCGGCGGATTGCCGAACTCGAGCATCCAGGCCTCGTAATGCATCCCGATCAGGAAAGGACCGGACGGCTTCCAGCCGAGGTGGATCTGCGGAGCGGAGCCGCCCTTGTACAGATCCTCACCAGTGGTGGAGTTCTCGAATACTCCGCGCCCGAACCCCCACCCGATCCCCACCATCCAGTTGGGTCGTTCCTGGAAGCGTATCGCGTCCGATGCAGGCGCCCACAGCAAGACGAACAGCGCGAGCCCGAGGAAGCTAGAGGTTGATCGCTTGCTCATGCTGAGCTCCTCGGAATCGGAACGGCGGATTCTGCCCGCGCAGACTGTACATCCAGCCAAGGAGCGCACGCAAGCCATGGTCGACTGGATTTCGACAACTCGGGTGAGGAAAAGTGATGAGAATCAAGGGTCGCTTGTGTCTACATCAATCGATCGCATAGACTGCCCGCTGGCTGTTGACCGTCGGTGTCCTCGACTTGCACGACCCAGTTGGAGCCCGGGCCAAGGAGTCTCGACCAGGATGCGCGCTGTCAGACAGGTTCGGAGAGTCGTTGCAGTCCTGGGCTTAATTCTCGCCGCCAGCAGCAGCGAGAGCCGAGCCGACGCTCCTCATCATCCGGTCAATTTTTCCTTTCTCTACCCGTTGAGCACCAACCGCGATCCAATGGTGTCGACGAACTTTCGTCTCAACGTGCTGTATGGTCGGGTGGGGGCGATTCGCGGCCTGGACTTGAGCGGCGTCGTCGCGCGCGTGCACGGTGAGGTGCGCGGAATCCAGCTCGCGGGCGCCGTGTCCGTGACCGATGGGGAGGTTCACGGCCTCGCACTCGCAGGGGGATTCGGCTATGCCGCCGGTGACGGTCGCGGCCTGCAGGCATCCGGACTGATCAGCTATGCGCACGGTGCGTGGCGCGGCCTCCAATACGCCAGCTTGTTCAACTACGCGGAGAAGGAGATCGTCGGTGCCCAAGTCTCGGCGGTGTACAACCTCGCGAATGCCGACGTGCGCTACGTGCAGCTCGCCTCCATTGTCAACGCAGTTTCAGGGTCGTTGCGTGGCATCCAGGCATCCGGCGGTATCAACTACGTGCAAGAGCAGGTGACGGGAATCCAAGCCGGCCTGTTCGGCTACGCCCAGCGCTTCCATGGCGCACAGATCGGTGCCTTGAACTGGACCGGGACGGCGCATGGCGCCCAGGTGGGCATCGTCAATGTTGCCAACGAAGGCGACTTTGCCCTCGGCCTGGTGAACTTGGCGCGGAACGGCGGCGCCGACTGGGTGACTTTCGCCAGCAGCTATGCCGCGATCAACACCGGCGTGCGCACGTCACTGCGCGGGTTCTACTCCATGTTCACGATTGGGCTTGGCGACGTGGTGGATGAGCGCGAGGACACTGGGTTCCTCACCTGGAACTATGGTTACGCATTCGACATCGCACGCCGCTGGCGGCTGGATACGGACCTCGGGTTCGTCCATGTCGTGCCAGAGCCGAGCGATGATCCATCGGTGAACGACCGGTTGCGTTACGCCTTGCAGGCACGCGCGCTGGGCGAGCTGCGCGTCGGCGACCGCACCACGATCTTCGGCGGCGCTGGCATGAGCACCGTGTTCTCGGAGTACTCGACCGACGCGACCACCGAGGTCGAACCGCTCGTGGTCGTGGGGATCTCGTTGTATTGAGCCGGCGTGGAGCGCGGCGGATGTTTGAGACGCGGGCGGGTGAGCGCATGGGGGAGCGAGGGCGAACGATGCAAGCACGCACGTGCACATTCGCAGGCAAGGGCCGCCGGCGCGTGCCGGTCGTCGCCGGGCTGCTGTTCGCGCTCCTCGCCGGTACATCCAGCGGCGCTTGGGCGCAGACAGCGTCTCTCGACCTGTTGCTGCCAGCGCAGGGCCAGCGGCTTCTGCGGCCGTTCGCGGCCGCGGACACGAATGCAGCCGGCGCGGCGACCCTGCGCACACCAGAGTCCTATGTGCAAGACTGGCGTTTCGCCCGCACGATGGGAGAAATCGTCGGCTTCAACTTGATCATGACGCTATTCGGGAAGACATTCATGGAAAGTGCCGAGGGCTTCACCGTCACCCTCGAATCTATTCACGAAAACTTGAAGGCCGGCTTCGAATGGGACGACAACACCTTCTCGGCCAACAACTTCCGACACCCGTATCAAGGCGGGATGTACTTCGAGGCCGCGCGTTCGAACAACCACGATTTCTACGCGTCGAGCATGTACTCGTTCGCGGGCGCCTGGCTGTGGGAGTACACCGGGGAGAACCACCATCCGTCCGTCAACGATTGGCTCAACACGGCCGTGGGTGGCATCGCATTCGGCGAAGCTCTCCACCGGCTGTCGAACATGGTTCTCGACAATACGGCGACGGAGAATCGGGCCTGGCGCGAAACAGCCGGCCTGCTGGTGAGCCCGATCCGCGGCGTCAATCGGCTGATCACGGGCGAGGCGTTCGAGGTCCACGCGAATCCCATCGATCGCTTCCCCGAGCATCGGGATGGGAGCATGCGCTTCGGTGTGCGGACGATCGGTGACGAGAGACTCTGGGAAGGTTCGACATCCAAGGTCTTCGTCGCTTTCGACACCGAGTACGGCAGTCCATTCACTCCCGGTCCCCGCAAGCCCTACGACGCCTTCACCTTCGGGATGCAGCTCAACTTCGACAACAAGCCACATGGCATCGGCCGCATCGAGATCGATGGGTTGCTCGGGGCGAGGTCCGTGAGCCAGAGTCCGCGCGCACAGCACCTGGTGGGGGCCTATCAGCACTTCGATTACATCGACAACGAAGCCTACGTATTCGGCGGCCAGACGGTCGGCGCATGCTACTTGACCCGGTTCACGGGCAGCGAGGGGATCGAGGTGCGTGCGGCTTTGCACCTCAACGCCATCCTTCTCGGCGCTTCGAAGTCGGATCATTTCAACATCTCGGGGCGCGAGTATGACTACGGCCCCGGTGCTGGATTCGAGTTCGCTGCCGTGTTCGCACACAAGGGCCGCGACATCCTGACGCTCGCACACGAGTCGAACTTCATCCACTCGGTCAATGGCAACGAGGTCGAGAGCTACAGCAACTTCACACACCTGCGATTCAATGTGCCGATCCGCGGGTTCTTCGGGACGGGCCTCGAGTATCTGCTCTACCACAGCCGCCGCGATTACGCCGCGTTTCCCGACGTCGATCAGCGCAGCCCCGAGCTGCGGGTCTTCGTCAACTGGGGCGGCTGACGTCGAAAACGGCCTCTCCCGCGTGGAGAGAGGCCGTTGGTGACGAGGGGGCGCGTCGGCTGCTGTGCTCACGTGGACTTCTATCGATAAAGATCTTTGATCTTGCTCCACGTCGCGGCCGACACGGCCACGCCGGAGTCACAGGTCGTGGGTCCGGTGGCGTTGACGAAACACCCCGTGCCTTCGACGCAGAACTTGGTGAACACCGGGTAGTCGCACGCCAACATCATCGGGCACGCGTAGCTGAGCGGTGGATCCCGGGGAAGGATCGAGAACTGCACGTCGGTGATGTCTTCGTGAGCGAAGACGATCACGGTGTAGAGCAAGACGGCTCCCTGCGTGGGCTGCTGGCAGACGAACCCGGCCACGACGCCGTCGGCGAAGGGATCGCCAATGGCCACGATGTCGGGATTGGGAACCGAGTAGACCTCCCAGCTGTTCGGCACGCCGGCGAAACGGAACTCGGCGCCGGCGATGCCGCCTGCCGTGGCTCCTCCCGTACGCGCGACGATGTACACCTTGCCGGTCGTTCCCGCCGGAATCATTCCCCGGCACGTGGTCCCTTGCGGATCGAAGTAGACACCGAGGGTTCCATGCTCGGGCGCCGTGACACAATGGAATGTGTTGCTCGGCAACCCCAGGGCATGATCGACGCCATCCTGATCTCGGATACCGAGACCGAAGGTTTCCTTCGCGGAGGCCGCAGCGATCGAGCCCTCGGCGCCAATGTAGTTGTTGAGGCTGCCACGCGACGGATGCAAGTAGCTCATGGACGCGGATCCGCGTTCGATCTCGACGCGACCCGTGTACGAATCGCATTGCATGTTGAAACCGAGCTCGAAACGGGCTGTGGTTCCTGCGGGCAATCCCGCTGGAAGCGGGCCAACCGTGTACCGAGCCACGGGTTCGGGAACCCCCTGACGGCGGGTCAGGACGATGGTGAAGGACGTGATGGCGTATCTCGCTTCGAGCGCCGTGAGATCCGCGTCGAAACGCAGGGTCGTGGACGACCGGCCAGGCGACCAATCGATCTCCGTAGCGGTGTTCCAAGCGACGTTGCGAATATTCTCCACCGCATTCGCGGGCGCGGACAAAATGGCCCACGCGGCCATGCAGGCGAGCCCGCGCCGCGCCGGTCCGGAGTTCCAATGGCGTTTTCGAATTTGCATGGCGCCTCCCTTAGGAGCCTGGCTCTGCGGAGCGGTTGGACAGTCGCGGCGGGCTCGCGGGAGGTGGGGGTCTGTACCGGGCCCGCTGCAGGGGCGTCCTTCGAAGATGTGTCTCTGGACCCAAGATAACCTGCCCCCACTCGGCGTCAAGTGTCGGGAAAGTCGTCAGTGGCGTAGAGTTCACGGGCCCGCAGGCTCGTCGCTCGAGAGAATTCGGAGGTCACCATGTCCTGGGGTCTCTTCGGCACCGTCTTCGCCACCATTTTCGTCGCCGAGCTCGGCGACAAGACACAGCTCGCCACCCTGCTCTATGCCGCCAAAGGCGAGCACCCGAAGCTCGTCGTGTTCGCGGCTTCGGCCAGCGCTCTCGTCGCCACTTCGGCGCTTGGCGTGTTGGCGGGCAGCATCCTATCCCAGCATCTCGACCCGCGCATCCTCACCTGGGTGGCGGGGATCGGCTTCATCGCCATCGGGATCTGGACCTTGGTGCGTGCATGATCGGTGTCACGGACGCGCAGCAGTGATCAGCAGGAGCAGCGAGCGGCCAATGTACTTTTGCGCCAGTGGAATCTCCGTGGCGAGCGCGACATCGCCCTGGAAGGTGTCGACGCGGACATCTCGGAACCCGGCGACTTCGACCGCCGCGACGAACTCCGCGACCGTATGCTGCTCGGCGCCGAGTCGGTACTCGACACCATCCTTGTCGAAATTCGCTTCCACACCGGCAGCCGCGAGATTGGGGTGGAAGGCGGAAAACACGATCCTGCCCCCCGGCCGCAAAACCACGAAAGTCTCGGTGAAGAAGAAGCGCGGATCACCGAGGTGCTCCGACACGAGTGCGCAGAGAACGGCATCGAAGGTGCCCGCACGAAGCGGCAAGGGGACATGTAAGTCGGCTTGCACGAGCGACGCGGCTGCGACCGCTCGTTGGGCCGTGCGCAGCATGCCGATGGATAGATCGAGACCTACCACATGCGCGCCCGCAGCTTGCATGACGCGGGCATTGGCTCCTGTGCCGCAGCCGGCATCGAGAATCCATTCTCCCGGCCGCGGGTCGAGCGCGCGCAATGTGTGCCTGCGATCGAGCGCCACCAATGGATTGAGCGTCGCATCGTAGGTCTCGGACCACAGGTCGTAGCCACGCCGCACCCCCGGCCGCTCGATGCGTGGGGACCCGCCCATCGGCTACTCGCCGAGGTCGAAGATCAGGAAGTACTGCTCGGGAAGGAAGTCATGCTCGCGCACGAGGCGATAGCCGGCGGCGGCCATTTCGGTCAGGACGGCTTCCTTGGCCAGCTTGTGCGGTGGCCCTTGTTTGGAGTCGATGCGGAAATCCACGACCGCCACGCGGCCGCCTGGCCGGAGCTGGGTTTTCAGTCGCTCGAAGTAGGTGATGCGCGCATCGATATGATGATACGTATCGCACAGGAAGACGAGATCCGCCGCCTGCGGCAAGTGCGGGTCGTCGGGGGCCGCCAACACACTCGTGAGATTCGTCAACCCTTCGTGGCGCGCGCGGTCGTTGAGGTAGAAGATCATCGCCGGCTCGATGTCGACGCCGTAGACCAAGCCATGGCGCAGTCGGCGCGCGAAGCGCACCGGGAAGTAGCCCGTCGCCGAGCCGATGTCGGCCATGATCAGATCATCCCGTTGGACCAAGGCGGCGACGACGGAGTCGGGCCACTGCCACGCGTCGCGTGCCGGATCTTCGAAACGCTGCACCCATTGCGTCACATCGTCGAAACGATGACGTGCGGTGGCGCTGTCGCTCGTCGACCCGTGCGTATGTTGTGAGTGCGCCGGGCTCGCGACGAGCCAGATCGCGACACACGCGAGCGCTCGTGCCGCTGCGGCGGCAGCAGGAGATCGGTGGCCGCACAGCGTCTCGTGCCGCCTCACGAGATGCGTCCCGGATAGGCAGCGAGGCCGGCGGCGAGCACGCGCACGGCGTCCAGGAGATCCGCACGCCGCAGCACATAGGCCAACCGCACCTCGTGTCCGCCGACACCGGGCGTGGCGTAGAAGCCGGCGCCCGGTGCCATCATCACCGTCTTGCCATCGAGCGCGAAACCTTCCAGCATCCACTGTGCAAAGCGCTCCGCGTCGTCCACGGGCAGCGTCGCCATCAGATAGAACGCCCCCGCCGGACGCGTGCATCGCACTCCCGGCACCGCCGCGAGCGCCGCGACGAGGGCATCGCGCCGTGCCTGATACTCGTGGCGCGTGGCGTCGAAGTAAGCGGCCGGCGCCGTCAATGCTGCTTGCGACGCGAGTTGGTCCACCGTCGGTGGGCAAAGACGCGCCTGTCCGAAGCGCAGCACCAGATCGTAGACATCGCGATTGTGCGTCAACAGGCAGCCGACTCGCGCGCCGCAGGCGCTGAAGCGCTTGGAAACGCTGTCCACCAGGATGCCACGGTCGGAGATGCCCTCGAGGTGGAAAAGGCTCGTGTATTTGGCGCCATCGTAGATGAACTCGCGATACACTTCGTCAGCGATCACGAACAAGCCATGCTCGAGCGCCACGTCGCGCAGCATCCAGAGCTCGTCGCGCGCGAAAACCGTGCCCGTCGGGTTGCCCGGGCTCGAGTAGAGGATCGCGCGCGTGCGCGCGTCGATCTTGGCCTCGATCACCGTGCGTGGCGGCAGGTGGAAGCCGTCTTCGGCACGGGTCGGCAGCGCGCGCACCTCGACGCCAGCCATGACGGCGAAGCCGAGGTAGTTGGTATAGAACGGCTCCGGTATCAACACATTGTCCCCGGTTTCGCACGTCGCGAGCAGGGCGAAGAGCAAGGCTTCCGAACCGCCGGTGGTGACGAGAATTTCGTCGGCAGCGATCGCGATGCCGTGCGCTCGGTAGTAGCGTGCCAGCGCCTGACGGTATTCGAGCAATCCGGCGGAGTGTCCGTAAGCCAACACCGGACCCGCGAAGTCGCGGTAGGCCTGCAACATTTCGGGCGGCGTTTCGATGTCGGGCTGGCCGATGTTGAGGGCATAGATGTGCACGCCGCGGGCGCGCGCCTGATCCGCGTAGGGCGCGAGTTTGCGAATGGGCGATGCCGGCATCAGCCCCGCACGGCGGGGTAGGTGCACGGCGCGCGCGGGTCGAAGGCTCATGACGCACTCCGTGAACGACGTTCGTACGCCAGGGTAGCGGTCTGTCGAGGCGGCGTAAAGGACCCCAGAGCGCACGGCCGCCTGGAGCCCGACGATGCGGAACGCGCCAGCACGAGGCTCGCTCTGTTTTTGACACTCGCGCACGCAGGCTCCTAGACTCTGTGCTCGCCGTCCCTCTACGCGCGGGAGTTCAGACGATGCGCCTGCGAGCATCGATTCTCTCTGGGGTGAAGGTCGCCACACTTGCCCGGTTCGCGTTCGCCTGTCACGCGACCACGATCGCCTCGCCCACCCACGCGTCCCAAGAGGCCGAGGGCCGCCACGCCATGGTCGTGAGCCGACACCCGCAAGCGAGCCGTGTCGGCGCCGAGATCCTGCGCGATGGCGGCAATGCGGTCGACGCCGCCGTCGCGGTTTCCATGGCGTTGGCCGTGGTGCTGCCGCAAGCGGGGAACATCGGCGGTGGCGGCTTCCTGCTTTTTCGCCGCCACGGCGACGGTTTCGCCACCGCCATCGATTACCGGGAAACGGCACCCGCTGCGGCGCATCGCGATGCCTATCTCGATGTGAATGGCGCCTTGGACACGTTGCGCGTGCGCACTGGACACCAGGCCGCCGGCGTCCCTGGGACGGTGGCCGGATTGCATTTCGCCTGGACCAAGTACGGCAAGCTGCCCTGGAGTCGTCTGCTCGAGCCCGTCATCGAGCTGGCGATGAATGGGTTCGAAGTCAACGACGAGCTCGCGCGTTGCATCGCGGAAGAGCGCGGGATGCTGGCGCGCTTTCCCGCCGCCGCGGCGGTGTTCCTCGATGACGGCAAGCCACTGCCGGCTGGCCGGCGCATCGTGCAGCCCGAACTGGCGCAGACATTGCGCGCGCTCGCGACCGACGGCCCGGACGCCTTCTACACCGGATCGATCGCCGCGATGCTCGTGAGCGAAATGCAGCGCGGCGGTGGTTGGATCACGCTGGCGGACCTCGCAGCCTATCGTCCGGTCGAACGCGATGTGTTGCGTGGGCGCTACCGGGACCTCGAGATCTTGGGAATGCCGCCACCGAGCTCGGGCGGCGTCACGTTGCTGCAGATCCTCGGCATGCTCGACGGCTTCGATCTCGCCAATTACCAACCGCGTCTGGCGATGCCGGTGCATCTCGTGGCGGAAGCGATGGCGCTCGCCTTTGCCGATCGCAACAAGTTTCTCGGCGACCCGGACTTCGTCTCCATCCCGCTCGATGCCTTGCTGTCGGAAGAGTATATCGTGCAGCGCCGCAACATGATCTCGCTCGATCGCGCCACGCCGTGGCGCTTCGTCAAGCCAGGCAATCCGTGGGCACTCGCCGCGTCAGCGGGACGTGATTCCGCTTCGGGCGCCGTCGACTCGACTCGGGTGCGTCCCGAACCCGATGAAACGACGCATGTTTCGATCGTGGATACGGACGGCAATGCCGTGGCGATGACGACCACATTGAACGGCAACTTCGGCAGCGGCGTCATCGTTGCAGGTGCCGGCTTCCTCCTCAACAACGAGATGGACGATTTCGACGCTCGGCCGGGCACCGCCAATCAGTTCGGCCTCGTGGGCGGCGAAGCGAACGCCATCGCACCCGGCAAGCGCATGCTCTCCTCCATGACGCCGACGATCGTGTTGCGCGACGGCCGGCCGTGGCTCGTCCTCGGCGCGCGCGGCGGACCGCGCATCATCACGGCGATCGTCCAGATCATCATTGGCATGCGCGACTTCGCTCTCGACCTACGCACCGCCGTGGCGGCGAAGCGATTCCATCACCAATGGATTCCCGGCGCCCTCCAACACGAAGACGGTGCGCTGCCCGAAGAAGCCCGACAATTCCTCCTCCGCATGGGTCACGACCTGCGTGTGCAGCGCCCGAACCCGAGCAGCGTCCAGTGCATCGAGATCACGCCGGACGGACTCTTACGCGGCGTGAGCGATCCGCGCACGCAGGGCGCTGCGGTGGGGTACTGAAAGAGGGGCGTCTTCCGCTCGGCTCGGGAATCTGCCAGGATGCTGTCAATCATGACACTTCCTCCGAGCACTCGCCTGGGGCCGTACGAGATCATTGGAATGATCGGCAAGGGTGGCATGGGCGAGGTGTATCGTGCCCGCGACCCACGCCTCGGTCGCGCAGTGGCCGTCAAGATTCTCCCGGCTGCCTTCTCCGCCGACCCCGATCGGCTGGCGCGCTTCAAGCTAGAGGCTCGAGCCGCGGGTCAGCTCAATCATCCCAACATTCTCGTGATTCATGACATCGGCCTGCACGATGGCGCACCCTACATCGTCTCGGAGTTGCTCGAAGGTGAGACCCTTCGCCAGCGCTTGATTTCAGGTCCCATCCCGATCCAGGAAGTGTGCGAGCAAGCCCTGCAGGTCGCGCATGGGTTGATGGCGGCGCACGAGAGCGGCGTCGTGCACCGGGATCTCAAGCCGGCGAATCTATTCCTGACCAGGGACGGACGGCTCAAGATCCTCGACTTCGGCCTCGCCAAGCTCGTGCAGGCGGAGGATCGGAGCACGGTCACAAGTGTCCCGAGCGCTCCCGCAGAAACCGAGCCGGGGGTCGTGCTCGGCACCGCCGGTTACATGGCGCCTGAACAGGTGCGCGGGTTCCCGGCCGACCAGCGCTCGGACATCTTCGCGTTCGGCGCCGTGCTGTTCGAGATGCTTTCCGGGCGGCGCGCCTTCCAGGGCGCGAGCGCCGCGGACACCATGAGCGCGATCCTGAAAGAGAATCCGCCCGAGCTGGTGGCCCTCAACCCCGGTGTTTCGCCAGCGCTCGAGCGGGTCGTGCGGCGCTGTCTCGAGAAAGATCCGGCAAAGCGCTACCAATCGGCGCGCGATCTGGCCTCCGCGCTGCAGCTTCATTCCGACGTCGCGGTTGACTACCCGGCGCACACTGCGCGGTTCTCGCGACTGTGGCCGGCGGGGGCCGCCGCCGCAGTGTTGTTAGTCGCCGCCGTGCTTTGGTTGTTCCACAACGCTCGCACTCCAGAGCCAGCACCTGCGCCGTTCAGCACGGGCGTTTCTCTCGCCAAGCAAGTGGATGTTGCTTCCATCGCCGTCCTGCCGTTCGTGAACATGAGCGAGGACGCATCTGCCGAGTACTTCTCCGATGGGATCGCGGAGGAGTTGCTCAATGCCTTGGCGCGGATTCCCGGCCTGCGTGTGATGGGAAGGACCTCCTCGTTCGCGTTCAAGGGCAAGAACGAGGATCTGCGTGTGATCGGCCAGAAGCTGAATGTCACGGCGATTCTCGAGGGCAGCGTCCGCAAGTCGGGTAACCGTGTACGGGTCATGGCGCAGCTGGTCGGCGCAGCCGACGGTTTCCATCTCTGGTCGGAGGCCTACGACCGCGAGCTTGTCGACATTCTCGCGGTGCAGGAGAACATCGCCAGATCCGTGGCTGGGGCGCTGAAGGTGACGCTCCTGGGCGCGAAGGAGACAGCCGCCAAAGTGCACAGCGGCAACACCGATGCATACAACGCCTACCTGCAAGCAAAGTACTTCTACAACCGGCAGAGCGAGGAAGATCTCGAAAGGGCCGTCGCCTACTTTCAACAAGCGCTCACCCTCGACCCAGGCTACGCCTCCGCGTGGGCCGGCCTGGCGAGCGTTTTCTCCAATCTGGCGGACAACGGACACATGCCAGTGGACGAAGGCTACCGCCAGGCGAGGAGCGCGTTGGTGCAGGCACAAGCCCTCGACCCGCACCTGGCGGAGACACATTCCACCCTCGGATGGATCAGCCTGGCGCATGACTGGGACTGGGATCGGGCCGATGAGGAGTTCAAGCAAGCCTATGCGCTCGAGCCCGGCAATGCCGACGTCGCGTTTCGGGCGTCGTGGCTGGCGGCCACGACGGGCCGCTTCGACGAAGCGATGGCATTGAATCGCCGCGCGTTGGAGCTGGACCCGCTCAACGTCGCGGCTTGGTACTGGCTTGGATTGCGTTCGTGGTACGTCGGGCGAATGGATGAAGCCAAGGCGGCTTTCGACAAAGCTCTCGAGCTGAATCCGGAGTTTCCAGGAACGCATTGGTGTCTCGGTCTCGTCCACCTGAGTCAGGGGAGAGCGGAAGCGGCGCTCGAGGAATCGGGAAAGGAGAACTTGGCGTGGGCGAGTCTTCAAGGCCGGGTCCTCGCCAATCACGCCTTGGCTCGGGATGGCGAGGCGAATGCGATCCTTGGTGAGCTGATCGAAAAGTTTCAGGGCGAGTGGGCTTACCAGATCGCCCAAGTCTACGCCTTCCGAGGTGACGCCGACAAAGCCTTCGATTGGCTGGAACGTGCCTACGTCCAGCGCGATGCGGGTCTCACGATCATCAAAGGGGATCCGCTCTTGAAGAACCTCGAGAGCGACCCGCGCCACGCCGCGTTCCTCGAGAAAATGCGCCTGCCGCTCTGAAGGCGTCGTTGCGCGCGATTCTGGTCAGATTCCCCTGGGGCGGAGTTTGCGCTCCACGAGCCCCAGAATCGTATCCACGGTGATGGCGAGGGCGGCTGCCGGCAGCGCGCCGGAAAGAATGAGCGCCGCATCGACGCTTTGGACGCCCGAAACGATGGGTTCGCCGAGACCGCCAGCACCGATGAAGGCCGCGAGCGTTGCCGTGCCCACGGTGAGGACGGCGGCGGTGCGCACCCCCGCCATGAGAATGGGGGCGGCGAGCGGCAGGCGCACATGCACCAGCACCTGTGCCGGTGTCATCCCGAGCGCAGTGGCCGCTTGCACCGCGGTGGGGGCCGCATCGCGCAATCCGGTGTACGTGTTGCGCAGAATCGGGAACACGGCGTAGATCCACAATGCCACGACCGCGGGCAGCGCCCCGATGCCGAGGAACGGCACCATGAAAGCGAGGAGTGCGAGCGACGGGATGGTCTGCGACGTCCCGACGATGCGAATGAGGGGCTCGGCGAAGGCGCGGCGGCGCTCGAGCAGGAGACCCAACGGGACTGCGACCACGATGCCGAGCACCAGCCCTGCTCCCGAGAGCGCCAGATGTTCCAATGTACGCTGGCCAATGTCGCGGCGATCTTCCCACAACGTGCGCCACAAACCACGGTGGCCTGTGGACTCGCGAGCAAGCGGCGCGCCCGCGCCCACGAGCCCGCGCTCCACGAGCGCGGCGCGTGCAACCGCCTCGATGGCGGCGCCCTGCTCTTCGACGCGCACGTTGAGCCGACGCATGGCGTCCGCGTCGAACGCGCGCACCAACGAACTGAGGACGACGCCGAGCTCGGGATGGCGCGCGAGCGCGGGACCGTGCACCAAGGCCGCCGCCTCGTAGGGCGGAAAGAAACCGCGGTCGTCCGCGAGCACGACGAGGTCGTGCACGACGAGTCTGCCGTCGGTGGAGTAGACATCGAGACAGTCGAGCTTGCCTTCCCCTGCCGCCTGATACTTGAGCGCGTGCTGCATCCGGCGCACGCTGCCGAAGCGCAGGCCGTACACGCGCTCGAGTCCCGGCAAGCCATCGGCGCGCTCGGCGAACTCGTGGCCGAAGCCGGCGGTGAGACCGGGCGCCACGGCGACGAGATCCGTGATGCTCTTTAACGAAAATTGCCTTGCCACCGCGCGCGGGACCGCGAGCGCAAAGGTGTTCTCGAACCCAAGCGGCCCGATCCAATACAGATTCCAGCGCGACAGGAACTCGCCACGCACCCGATTCCACGTCCACGTCGCGTCACCGCCGGGTTCCTCGTGCAACATCGTCACCAGCCCCGTGCCGGTGTACTCGGGGTAGACATCGATGGCACCCGTGCGCACGGCCTCGAAGCACACCTGGGTGCCAGCGAGACCGAAGCGACGTTCGACCTCCAGGTTCGTTTGTGCTTCGAGGAGCTGCGCGAACATCTCGGCCAGCAAGCGATTCTCGCTGAAGTTCTTCGAGCCGATGACAACGCCATCGGAATCCGCGCGCGCAGCGATCGCGAACGGGATGAGGACAGCGACTGCCAGGGTGCGCGCTGGATTCATGTCAGCTCGGCGCGGAAGTGTGCCAGGAGTTGGCCGACGTAGGATTCGGCGGGCGCGTCGCGCAACGCCCGCAGCGTGCCGATTTGCACGATGTGTCCGGCGCGCATGACCGCGATGCGGTCGGCGAGACGGCCGGCTTCGCGCAGATCGTGGGTGACGAGAAGCATCGTCTTGCCCAGCCGATTCTTCAAACGTACGAATTCGTCCTGCAGGTCGATACGAGTCAACACGTCGAGGGCGCCGAAGGGTTCGTCGAGAAGCACGACTTCGGGATCAGCGGCGATGGCGCGGGCGAAGGCCACACGCTGGCGCTGCCCGCCGGAGAGTTGATGCGGCGCCCGTTGTCCGTACTCTTCCGGGGGCAGGCCCACGAGGGCGAGCAGCTCGTCGCAACGTGCGCGCCGCTTCTCCGGTTCCCAGCCGAGCAGTGCCGGCACCATCTCGACGTTGCGCGCCACGCTCCAATGCGGCAGTAAGCCGCCGTCCTGAGGCACGTACCCGGTACGCCGGCGCAGCTCGATCGGGTCGATCTCGCACGCCGGGCGTCCCTGGATGCGGACATCGCCGCGTGTCGGTTCCTCGAGACGGTTGAACATGCGCAGCAACGTCGATTTGCCGCTGCCGCTTTCGCCGATGAGCGCCAGGGTTTCGCCGCGCATGACCGCGAGGCTCACGTCGACGAGCGCGTCGGCGCCGGCGTCGAAGCGCTTGCCGACGCCGACGGCTTCGAGAGCTGGGATTGCCGATTGCGGCATGAGGTTCCTTGGGCCGCTGCGAAGATCAGTCTTCGTCGCGGCGCTCGCCGAAGAGTCGTTCCCATTCCTCGAGCTCGCGCCGCGAGACGTGCTCCGGTTTGTCTCCCGACTTTCCGGCGCCGGGTGAAACTCGGCGGCGCGGCAACTGCAGGAACGCGCTCACGCGCAGCAGACGGGACCCGTGCGCCCGCACGGTGGCGATGATGGCGTTGTCCGAGGTCACCACGGTGATGTGACTCGGATCGGCATGTTCGCGAATGCGGCGCTGGATCCACACGTCGGCGGTTTCGCGTGCGTACACAACGTGCACCGAGGCGCTGTAGTCGACGTTCTGCCGGCCCGTGTCGCTGGACGGGCCACGGTCCCGGTGGGCGTCGAACACCACGTAGACGCGGGTCGCATCGGCGGGACGGTTTTGCTGCACGAAGCGCAGGAACTCGATGCGTGCCGCTTCCAGGTCGCGTCGCAGCAGCGGTCCGAATCGTGAGTGCGCGAACATCACATTGAAGGCGTCGATGAGGATCTCGCGGCGTTCGCTCATGTGGGATGACCGCCAGATCGGGTGTGTGGGAGGCCAGGCGTTCGCCGAGCCGGGCATCGCGATCGAGTCGATGCGGCCTCAGCCGCCGTCCCGCAGCTCGCGCAACGCACGCCGCGCCAAATCACGCACTTGTGCTTCTGCGTTCGTCGAGGCGTGACGCTCCCAAACCGGGGGATTGCCCTCCCAGTGGACCTCGGGCTCGACATAGCTCGTGGGACGCGGCGATTCGGTTGGCGCCGCATGCGTGTGCCCGGGCTCGGTTGCCGCTCGCGGTGTCCAGCCACAGTGGTAACACGGCGTGTTCGCCGGCGTTCCGCCGTAGACGCCGCGGATCGCTTCGAGCCGCTCGATCTCGTCGGCCGTGAGCCGGTGGGCGCCGCCAATGACATGTGTCAGCATGGAAATGCGTGCCAGCTGCTCGAGCGCCTCCATGCGGTGGTAGGCCGCGGTCACATCGCGCCCGAGCGTCATGGCGCCATGATTGGCGAGAAGAATGGAATCGTGCTCCTTGACCGCCGGGCGGATGCTGGCCTCGAGCTCGTCGGTGGAAGGTGTCCCATACTCCGTGAGCGCCACCTTGCCGACCGCGATGTACGCCTCGGGCATGAGACGTTCCTCGAGCGGCTTGCGCGCTACCGCGAAGGCCGTCGCGTGCGGCGGGTGCGCGTGCACGATGGCGCAGACATCGTCGCGTTGGGTGTACGCCACGAGGTGAATCTTGATCTCGGTGGTGAGCCGGCGCTTGCCGGAGATCTGCTTGCCATTCATGTCGCAGACGACGAGGTCGTCGGTTTCCAAGAACCCTTTACTCATCCCCGTGGGCGTGGCCAGAATGCGATCCTTCGCCAGGCGCACCGAGACATTGCCGTCGGTGCCGGCCACGAGGCCGCGGTCGTACAGCCGCCTGCACACGTGCAAGATTTCACGCCGGATCTGATCGGAAACCTGGAACATGGCACCTGACATCGGTGAGTCTAGGCCGCGTCGTCGACCGCGCGGCTCTGATAAAGAGTCTCGGGTGCGATATCCGCCCCATTGGGCCATGAGACTGTCCAACCGTCGAGGAAGAACCGGCTGAAATACGCCCGGTCCTTCAACGCTTCGAACATAGGACCGTTCAACCAAGCACTGAAATCGATCGTCTTCGATATGCCATCGTCGAAAACCAAATGGATGCGGTAGTCGCCGCAATACTCCGCATGAACAACAACTGGCAACTCGCTCATGCCGAGATCATACATCATCGATCCAGGTCGTGTTCTGGCGGCGAGGGAACGAAAAAGCCCGCCGGTGAGCCGGCGGGCTTTGTTGCCCGGGAGATGGAGTTACTCCAGGGCGGGATGGCTCATCCATGAGCCGGCGAGCCGGCGCGGGTGGGGAGCGCGTCAGCTCGGTTGGGCACCACTTCCTTGCGTGCCCTCGGTCGCCTTTCCTCGCGGCAAGGGTCGAGGTTCATCGAGGTCATAGATCCGGTTTGCGCTCGCGCGGTTGGCGACGAGAGCCGGCGTTTGACCGCTCGGGGGGTTGCGACTCGAGCTCCAGTCGCGGAACTCTTTCAAACGCGATTCGATGCGCAAGAGATTACGGAAACACATTTCGAGTTTGTTGTTCAGATAGTAATCGTCGGTTCCTACGTAACCCTTGAGGCCATGCAGAGCCTTGCGGATGTCCTGGAGATCCGACAGCGTGTCGACCGAAGCGCGCAATGCGTTCTTGCGCATGCCATCGACGCTCGTGTCCGAGTTCTGCAGCGTACTGCGCGCCGCCACCTCTTGGGCGTGGTATCGCAGCCGTGCCAGCATCTCGGAGAAACGAAATGGCTTCGGCAAGTACCAATCGGCATTCAGCCGCAGTGCCCGCAGGCGTTGCGTTTCGTCTTGGGAGCTCGAGATGCAAATTACCGGGATGGACGACGTGCGCTTGACTGCTTTCAAATGTCGCAACACTTCCAACCCAGGCATGTCCGAGGTGCCCAGATCGAGAATGACGATATCGGGATCCGATTTCTGAGCGGTCATGATCCCCAAGCGACCATGACGTACCTGGATGAGTGCGGCGCCGAGCGCCTCGAGCTTCATTTTCAGGAGCTGCTGTTCCTGAATGTTGTCGTCGACCACCAGGATGCGCAGCGGGCGTTGAGCCAGCGTCGCTAGCTCGCCCGGAGCGTAGGCCTCCATGCGTACCTCTACCTGACCTTTGGCATTTTCCTCCGTGAGTCCCTGCACTGATTTATGGTGCGGCGGGGGCTGCCGGGCGTGGTGTCACGCTCACCGGCACATGCCGTTCCAGGCCGAGCAGAAACACTGATTGGATCCGTGCTCGAGGAACCAAGGAGTCCGACGCGGGCCGCGGGGTGCGTCGGTACAAGGAAGATTGTAGCCTGGTGGAGGCACGCTGGTCAACGGGTAATTCACGTAACTGAAATGTTTGCTATTAGTTAAAAGGACGAATCGGAACGATCCGGAAGCAAGTCGGTGCGAACGAGAAGCAAGGGAAAGCTTGCGCCGCCGCGTTGACGGCCCCCGAGCGGTGGGGTAGCGTGAGTGCCACATCGGCCATCATGCGCCATCGACGAACCCTGTTCGCCGCCACGAAGTCGCTGCATCGGCCCGAGTGGAAGGATGGACATGCCACGAATCGTCCGCTGCGCGCTCGTCCAGGCGACCTGCGACCGTACCGAGGGGTCGCTTGCGGACATCAAGAGCTCTGCCCTCGCCAAACATGAGAAGTTCGTGGAGCAGGCGGCCGCCCAAGGTGTGCAGATCCTCTGCATGCAGGAGATCTTCTTCGGCCCGTACTTCTGCGCCGAACAAGACCCGAAATGGTACCAGCTGGCAGAACCGATTCCAGGCCCGACCGTCGAATGGGCGCAGGGCCTGGCTCGCAAGCACGCGATGGTGCTCGTCGTTCCGATCTACGAGGAAGCGATGACCGGCGTCTATTACAACACTGCCGCCGTGGTCGACGCCGACGGCACCCTTCTCGGAATCTACCGCAAGAACCACATTCCGCACCTCGAGGGGTTCTGGGAGAAGTTTTATTTCAAGCCGGGGAACCTCGGGTACCCGACTTTCCAGACGCGCTACGCCCGGGTCGGGGTCTATATCTGTTACGACCGTCATTTTCCCGAGGGGGCGCGGCTCTTGGGGCTGCATGGCGCCGAGATCGTCTTCAACCCGTCCGCGACCATTGCGGGTCTCTCGAAGTATTTGTGGGAGCTCGAACAGCCGGCGCATGCGGTCGCCAACGGCTACTTCGTCGGCGCCATCAACCGCGTCGGCGTCGAGGCCCCCTGGAAGTCGGGGATGTTCTATGGCAGCAGCTACTTCTGCGATCCGCGCGGCCAGTTCGTCGCCAAGGGCAGCGAGGATCGTGAAGAGCTGGTCGTGGCCGATCTGGATCTCGAACAGATCGAACGCGTGCGCCAAACCTGGCAGTTCTTCCGCGACCGCAGGCCGGAAACCTACGGCGACATGACCGCACAGCTGCCCTAGTCCTAGTGGGCGAGAAGGCGCGCGGCGGCGGCCGCGTGCGTCGGGAGGTTGTTCCCCGTGCCGCGCACGCCCGAAGAGTTGGTCAAGCTCAAGGAAGAGTACGTCCTTCCCTGCGTCAAACATTACTACGAGCGGCCGATGAATCTCGTCAGCGGCTCGATGCAATACCTCAAGGACAGCACCGGCAAGGAGTACCTGGATTTCTTCGCCGGCATCCTGTCGGTGAACAGCGGCCACTCGAATCCGCAGATCAACGCCGCCGTGCACGCCCAGATCGACAAGCTGCAGCATGTATCGACCGTCTACCTCATCGAACCGATGCTGGAGTTCGCGCGCGAGCTGGCTGAGCTCGCGCCAGGGGCGTTGCAGAAATCCTTCTTCTGCACCAGCGGCACCGAGGCCATCGACACCGCGCTGCTCACCGCCAAGCTGCACACGGGCTGCGAGGATGTCATCGCGCTGCGGCACTCGTACCACGGCCGGTCGCATGTCGCCATCGGCGTCTCTGGCCAGAAGCCATGGCGGCTGCCGGTGGCGACGATGGGCAACGTGCACTTCACCCACAATGCCTATTGTTACCGCTGCGCCTTCGGGCTCACCTATCCATCCTGCGAGCTGCGCTGCGCCCGCGACATCGAGGAGCTGCTGCAAACGTCCACGAGCGGCCGCATCGCCGCCTTCATCGCCGAGCCCATCCAGGGCGTGGGCGGCTTCATCACGCCGCCGCCGGAGTTTTTCTCCATCATCTACGACGTTGTCAAGCGCTACGGCGGTGTCACCATCGCCGACGAAGTTCAAACTGGGTGGGGCCGCACCGGCCAGCATCTTTTCGGGATTCAACACTGGAACGTCGAACCGGACGTCATGGTGTTCGCCAAAGGGCTGGCCAACGGCTATGGCATCGGCGCCTTCATCGCCAAACGCGAGGTCGCCGACTCCTACAAGGGCGCCAACATCTCCACTTTCGGCGGCAATCCCATCAGCATGGTGGCCGCGATCGCCAACGTCGAGTACATCCGTGAGCACAATCTGGTGGGCAATGCCGAGCGCATGGGCAAGCTGCTGCGCGAAGGCATGATGGAGCTCATGGACAAGCATCCGCTGATCGGTGACGTGCGCGGCAAGGGGCTCATGCTCGGCGTCGAGCTGGTGCGCGATCGCGCCAGCAAAGCGCCAGCGGCGGAAGAGACCGCACGCGTCATGGAGCACTGCAAGGATGACGGCGTGCTGATCGGTCGCGGCGGCTTGTATGCCAACGTCTTGCGCTTGACCCCGCCCTTGGTCGTGAACGCCGACGACGTGCGGCGAGCGCTGCGCGCGCTCGACGCGGCGTTCACAGCCGTCGAAAAGACCATGTCTTTTGCGTGAGCCGCGGCACCACGGAGGCTTGGATGCACACGGACGTCACCTCGCCGCATGGGGCTGTGTCGCGGCCGCGTAACGCGCTGGAACGCTTTCTTGGTCTCTTCACCGAGGTGCGCGCCGGCGAGGCGGCCACGGTCCTGTTGTTGATGCTCACCGTTCTGCTCATCTTCGTCGGCTATTACATCATCCGGCCGGTGCGCGAGGCGCTCATCCTGTCGGGCGAGCGTGGTGCCGAGCTCAAGAGCTACGCCTCCGCGGCCCAGGCGCTATTGCTCTTGTTCGTCGCCATTCCATTCTACGCGCGCTTGGCGAGCCGCGTGCCACGCCGGCGCCTGCTCCGCACGGTGAACCTGTTTTTCATCGCCAACATGCTGGTGTTCTATGTGCTGGCAGTGACGGTCGAGCGCGGGGTATGGCTCGGGCTTGCATTCTTCATTTGGGTCGGGATCTTCAACCTCATGGTGCCGGCGCAGTTCTGGTCGCTGGCGAACGATGTCTACACGCCCGAGGAGGGCAAGCGTCTGTTCGTCATCGTCGCCCTGGGCGCGTCCGCCGGCGCCGTGCTCGGAAGTCTGGTCACCAAGACGCTCATCGGCCCACTCGGCGTCAGCAATTTGTTGTTGGTTTCGGCGGGCATGTTGATCGCGGCGACGCTGCTCACCAACGTCGTCGAAAAACGCGAGAGTCGACGAAAGCATGCACGTGGTGGACGGCAAGCCACGACGGAGACGGAACCGCTGCCGAAAGGAAGCGCGTTCCGTCTCGTGCTCCGCACTCGTTATCTGCTGCTCATCGCGCTGCTCATCCTGGTGCTCAACTGGGTGAACACGAATGGCGAGTTCATTCTCGGGAAGGCGGTGTCGGACACCTACAAGCGCTTGGCGCAGCAGCAGCTCGGCGCGGCGGCCAGCGCGACGGAGACGACGCAGTTCGTCCGCCAGGGCATTGGCTCTTTTTATGCCGGGTTTCTCACTGTGGTGAGCGTCACGGGGCTCCTTTTGCAGCTCTTCGTCGTGTCGCGTGTGCTCAAATACTTGGGGCTGCGGGTGGCGATTCTTGTCCTGCCGGTGCTCGCGCTGTTTGGCTACGGTTTGTTGACGATCGTGCCAGTGCTCACTTTCATTCGCTGGATCAAAGTGGCAGAAAATGCAACAGACTATTCATTACAGAACACCGTACGCCAATCGTTGTTCCTGCCGACGACCCGTGAAGAGAAGTACAAGGCCAAGCAGGCGATCGATACTTTCTTCTGGCGCGCCGGCGATCTGCTGTCGGCGGGTCTCGTCTACGTCGGGCTCAACGTGGTAGGGTGGGGCACGAAGAGTTTTGCCGCCGTCAACATGGTGCTCGTCCTGGGATGGATGGCCCTCGCCGTGGCGATCGGCAAAGAGTTTCAACGGCGGACCCGAGTGTCCGCGAGCGAGTGAAAGACCTGCGGCCACGGCGGCTGCAGCGAACGAGGAGGTCGGTTCGTGAGTAAGCGAGTGTTGATCTGCATGTTGGTCGGTTGCTGCATGTTAGCGTTGCCGGTGCTAGCGCAAGAGAAGCAGCCGAGTCAGGACGAAATGGCGTCGATGATGGCGGCGGCGACTCCGGGACCGCATCATCAGGCGATGGCCAAGACCGTCGGCACCTGGGAGATGAGCAGCAAGATGTGGATGGCGCCCGGCGCACCGCCGATGGAATCGGCCGGCACCGCCACGATCGAGGGCATCATGGATGGCCGCTTCGTGATGGAAACGGCGAAGGCGCCGATGATGGGCATGCCATGGGAAGGCCGCGGTCTTTGGGGTTACGACAACACCACCAAGAAGCACGTCGGAATCTGGTTCGACTCCTTCGGCACCATGATGATGAACTTCGAGGGCACGTGCGACGGAGCCTGCAAGGTCTTGACGATGAAGTCGAATTACATGGACCCGATGACGAAGTCGATGAAGACCATGAAATCGGTGACCAAGACCGTGACCGATGATCACAGCGTCAACGAGCTGTACGACGTGGCCAAGGACGGCACCGAAGCGAAGATTGTGGAGATCACCTACAAGCGCAAGAAGTCGTGACCTGGCGCGCGCTGCCGCTCTCGAGCAGTGGCAGACGCGACCATGACGCATGCAATCGCGACGGCGCTCGTCCCACGGACGGGCGCCGTCGGCATTCTCGGCCGCGCTTGAGGCTGCTAGCTGCGGGCGGCTAGAATGGCCTCGCCTTCGATCCGGGGAGGATCGCGTGCGAAACCATTCTCAACCCGTGCGCGGTCGCTTTGCGACGGTCGTGTTCGGAGCGAGCCTCGGGATCTTCGCAGTGTCGTGTCTCGTTTCCGGGTGTGATGACGACACCGTCCCGGTGCGGGGCATCGATCTCGCCAACAGTTGGCCGAACGACGATGGGCATTACTGGGTGTACGAGGAACGCTCCATCTACTGGAGTGATTCCCTGGAAGTGGCGGTTTATCCCAACCCTGGTGACGTTCCCCCTGCTCCGACGTTCGATGAGGTCGTCGCGTTGCTGCAGGAACCGCTCATGGGCGTCCCTCTGGGAACGGCGCTGAGCACGTACAGGCTCCAGTTCGATAGCACGATGACGACGGAATCCGGCGCCATGGGACAAAATCTTCGGGCCTGGATCGACGACATCCCTGTCGCTGCGGCGAAGGTTGGGAGAGTCGCTTCGCCTGGCAGAAGCTGGGAGGGCGGCACGGTGGCTTCGGGTTTCCTGGCGCAGCTGCGCCGAGCGCGGCCGGATCTCGCGCCGAAGACGACTCCTTGGCCAGCGGTCCGCGCCGACAGCATCGACGTCGCGCCGATTCATCCCCTCCTCCTCGGGGGCGGGGCGTGGGAGAAGACCGACACTTATATTGGCCTCTACGGAGTTTTCGATCTCGACCTCGCGTGGAAATACCTCGAGGCGGACCTCCGCGTCGGGCACGAGTTCATTTTCCAGTTGATCCCGTCGGTGGTGAGCGACGTGTTCTTGCACGCGCGCGTGCATGCCTCGCGTGCCATCGAAACCCAAAGCGGTGTCCATGACCACGGCCTCGAAGTCGTCTACCTGGTGGATTTCGGCATCTTCGAGGTCGTGGATCCCGACGGCGCCACCCTCGGCTATTCGCGTGGCTTCAGCATCGGCAGTGTGGTCTACGTCGCCGATGTCGGGCCGGTATGGAGCGAGGAGCGCAATCTCTACTTCGTCGGCGCCACGGCTCCGACTGGCCCGTTCGACACGCTGACGCTCGATCTGCAAGACACCGGGCAGCTAACGATGGCGGCGCGTCGATGACCTCGAAGTACGATTTCAAAGCGATCGAAGCCAAGGGGCACGCCAAATGGCGGCAGGATAGTCTCTTCGACACCGCCACGACGCCGGGGCGGAAGTACTACATCCTCGAGATGTTCGCCTATCCGTCCGGGGACATTCACATCGGCCATTTCCGCAACTATTCCATCGGCGATGTCGTGGCGCGCTACCGCATGATGTGCGGCGACAACGTGCTGCACCCTTTCGGCTGGGACGCCTTCGGCCTGCCGGCGGAGAACGCGGCCATCAAGCACGGTGTGCACCCCCGCGATTGGACGCACCGCAACATCGCCATGGGCCGCGCCACGTTGCAGCGCATGGGCATCTCCTATGACTGGCAGCGCGAGGTGCTCACCTGCGAGCCGGACTTCTACAAGTGGACCCAATGGTTGTTCCTGCTGCTCTACGAACGGGGACTGGCCTATCGCGCCTCGTCGCTGGTGAACTGGTGCCCCAACGATGGCATTCTCGCCAACGAGCTGGTGCACGATGGACGCTGCTGGAGGTGCGACGGCGAGGTCGGCAAGAAGGAGATCGAGAACTGCTGGTTCTTCAAGTACAGCGACTTCGCCCAGCGGCTGCTCGATGATCTCGACCGTCTGCCCGGCTGGCCCGACAAGATCAAGACCTTGCAACGCAACTGGATCGGCCGCAGCGAAGGTTGCGAGATCGATTTCATTGGCGACGGCCGCACCTTGACCGTGTTCACCACTCGCCCCGACACCGCCTGGGGTGTGACCTTCATGGTCTTGGCCCCCGAGCATCCGCTCGCCGCCGAGGTGGCGCGTACGAACTCCAGGGTCGCGGACTACATCCGCAAATCCACTCTCAAGAAAGAGTGGGAGCGACTGGCCGAGAGCGACAAAGATGGCGTTTTCACCGGGCTCTGGGTCACCAACCCACTGAACGGCGAAAAAGTGCAACTGTGGGTCGCCGACTACGTGTTGGCGTCATACGGCACGGGTGTGGTCATGGGCGTGCCGGCACACGACACGCGCGACTTCGACTTTGCCCGGCGGTACGACATTCCGCTTCGCGTCGTCATCCAACCGCCCGAAGGCGGCCTGGAGCCGGCGGCGATGACCGCGGCCTACGTCGGCGCGGGCACGATGGTGAACTCGGGCGCGCTGGATGGGACACCGATGCCGGCGGGAATGCCCCGCGTCATCGCCTTCCTGGAGGAATCGGCGTTGGGCCGGGCGAAGATCAATTACCGGCTCAAGGACTGGCTCGTCTCGCGTCAACGCTACTGGGGTTGTCCGATCCCGATCATCCATTGCGAGCGCTGTGGCGCGCAGCCGGTGCCGCAAGAGCAGCTACCGGTGCTCCTGCCGCTCGATCAACGCGAGTTCATTCCAAAGGGACGCTCGCCGCTCGCCGACAACCCGAGCTTCATGCAGGCCCAGTGCCCGAGTTGCGGCGGCACTGCGCAGCGCGATCCCGACACGATGGACACCTTCATGTGCTCGTCGTGGTACTTGTTCCGCTACATCGATCCGCGCAACGGCAGCGCACCGTGGGACAAGAAGGCCGCAGCGAGCTGGCTCCCCGTCGATCTCTACATCGGCGGCGACGAGCACGCGTGCATGCACTTGCTCTACTTCCGTTTCATCACCAAGGTGCTGCACGATACCGGCTGGCTGCCGATGGATGAGCCGACGCTGCGGCTGTTCAACCACGGCATGGTCTACGATGCCCGGGGCGAGCTGATGTCGAAGTCGAAGGGCAATGTCGTCTCGCCCAACGACGTCATGGATCAATTCGGCGTCGACGTGAGCCGCATCGCCATGTTTTTTTTCGCGCCGAGCGCGGATCCAATCTCATGGAAGGAAACGGGTCTGGTGGGGGCGCAGCGCTTCGTCTTGCGCTTCTGGGAGCGCGTGCAGAGCGCCCGCGACGGCGAAGAGTCGCGCGAGGTGCAACGCAAGCTGCACCAGACGATCGCCAAGATCACGCGCTCCATGGATGGCGATCTGCACTTCAATACGTCGATCGCGGCCATCATGGAGCTCATGAACTTGGCCAAGGAGGTCACCCGCCCGACGGCCAAGGTCCTGGTGCAGCTCATGGCTCCGATGGCCCCGTTCCTGGCCGAGGAGCTCTGGGAGGCGCTCGGAGAGCGGGGCAGCGTCTTCCGGAGCGTTTGGCCGCAGTACGACGCCGAGCTCGCCAGGGAGGACGAAATGGAGGTCGTGGTGCAGCTGAACGGCAAGGTGCGCGGGCGCTTCACCGTGGCGGCGGACACTGGCGAGGCGGAGCTGTGTGCGCGCGCGCTGCAAGAGCGTGCGGTTCAGGAGGCGCTCGCCGGGAAAAAACCCCGCAACGTCGTCGTCGTCAAAGGGCGGTTGGTGAATGTCGTCGTCTGACGTGCGCGCCGCACACCCATGGGGGCTCGTATTCCAACTGGCCGTCGCGTCGGTCCCCGGGTCGGTTATAATCAAGAGGCGGCCCCTTGGATCTTGGCTTGCGGAGCAACCATGCAAATGCAATCGTTTCGTTTCCTCCTTTCGAGCGTCGTCGCCATTCTTGCTCTTGGGGCAATTGACGCAGAAGCCAGTCTTCTCCAAGAAATGCGCCAGGTCATCGACCTCGAAAAGTCGGGTCGAGCGACGCGCGTCGTGCTCACCAAACATCGCGTCGATGTGACGGTCGAGGAACGCGGGAACGAAGAACGTTACTTCCTCACCGTGCGCGGTTCCAAAGAGCGCAAGCAAGTGCGGTACGCGAACTGGCAGCTCCTGTTGGCAGGAGATCGGGCCGGCGTGTTCGAAAGGGCCGGCGCTCCAACCTATCGGACACGAGAAGACTACGCTGGCGTGTTGACCGAACGCTGGACCTACGCCAGCCAGCATGTCACCTACGTATTCCAGGGCGACCGGCTGGTGAGCACCGAGAGCTTCTAAGAGACCGGCCGCGTAAACGCGGCTCTGCAGATTTTGCGGATCTGTCGCAGGACCCAGACTTTGAATCCGCCTAATTGGGGCAAATTTCAAGAGTTTCTCGCTCCGCTCGCAGCTCGTCACCCGCCTCAGAACAGGGGATGGGTGCCAGGCATCTTGCCTATTCTTAATGCGATTCCGTATTCTGTTCGGGCTAAACTTTCAGCGCAAACGGAGTTTGCGTCCGTCGTTGGCGCGGCTGACGGTCATCTGGTCTGCGGATCATGTGCACCAGTTCCACTGACGCGAGCTGCAAGCGTGCGTCGCATCGACCCAGAACATTCGATGTCAAGTAGGGAGTTCGCGACATGATTGATCCCAGCGTTTCCACATTCGGGAATGGGAAGACGCGGGGTCAGGTCCAGAACGGCGTCGCGCGACTCAGGCGCGCGTCCTGGGCGTTCACGACGCGGCGCGTTCCGCGTGGCGCACTGGTCAAGATCCTGCGTGAAGCGAGTGCACCGAACGCTGGAGACCTCGTGTTGGCTCGAGTCGACGTGGTTGGTTACCATACGGGCCTGCAGTTGCCCGATGGCCGCCGGAGACATTTGTTCGTCGGCGATGAAATCGTCGTGACCTACGGCAACCGCTATGCGCCGAGTCAGTTCGAGGCGGTCGTTCCGAAGACGTTAGGCCCGTGCCAGCTTGTTGCGAGCGGCGGAGTTGCTGCCAAGGCGCTCTCGTGGCACGCGAAAGTCGCCAAAGGCCCGACACAAATCACGCCTCTCGGGTTGCTTGCGGACGCGTCCGGCGAGCCGGCGAATCTACGCGATTACGCTCTGCACACCGTGGACCGGCTCGTGGGTCATTGCCCCGCAACCGTCGCCGTCGTCGGCACCTCGATGGACTCCGGGAAAACACAGTCAGCCGCTTTCCTGGTCAGGGGATTGACGCTCGCCGGCGTCAAGGTCGGCTACGCGAAGATCACCGGCACTGGCGCAGGCGGTGATACGGATCGTTCGCCCGGGCTGGCGCGCAGGCCGGCTATCCGTTCGACCAACTCATGCAACGCATCATCGACGTCGCTCGGGCACGTTATCTCTCGGGCGAATCGGTTCGATCCGTGAGCGTCGGTCCACAGAACGACGCGACGGAAGATGCCCTTCTCCGCCCGTGAGTGTCCTCACTATGTCATTGCGTGCAGCGCCTGGACCAAGCGATCGATCTCCTCGTGCGTGTTGTAATGCACGGCACCGGCGCGCACCGTGCCACCCGATTGCTGCAGACCGAGCGTTTCCATGATGGTGAGGGCGAAGTGATTGCCGTCCCATACCTGAATGTCGCGGCGCGCCAGGTGTTCGGCGACCTCGCGCGGGGTGTGAGACGCGCACGTGAAGGAAACCGTGGGCACGCGGTCACCGGCGCGATCGTGGTCCGTGATTCCCCAGATGCGTAGCCCCGGCACCGACTGGAGCCCGTCGAGGAGCGCGCGCGACAGCTCGCGTTCGCGCGCGCGAATGCCGTGCATGGCGGCTTGGAGCCGCGTGCGGCGCGTGTGTACCGGTGCCGGGGCCAGCTCGTTCCCGAGCCATTCGAGATAATGCAATGCCTCGAGGGTTCCGGCGACGCCCTCGTGATTCTGCGTGCCGGTCTCGAACTTGTCGGGGGAAGCGTCCGCCGCCGAGCGCACTTTGTAGGCCGGCAGGCGCTCGAGGTACTCGCGGCGTCCCCACAGCACCCCCAGGTGCGGACCGAAGAACTTGTAGACGGAGCATGCCAAGAAATCGCAGTCCAATTGTTCGACATCGATCGGTCCATGCGGTGCGTAGTGCACCGCGTCGACGAACACGCGCGCATCGACTGCGTGCGCCATGCGCACAATGCGCGGCACGTCGTTCACCGTCCCCACGGCATTGGAGGCCAAGCCCACGGCGACGAGCTTCGTGCGTGGGCCGAGGATAGCCGCCAGCGACTCGAGATCGAGGCTGCAGTCTTCGGGATGCACATCGACCCAGCGGACGACGGCGCCGCATTCCTCGAGTGCGAGCCAGGGGGCGATGTTAGCGTCGTGATCGAGTCGGGTGACGACGATCTCGTCCCCCGGTCGCAGCGTGCGGCCGAGGGCCCGGCTCAGGGCAAAGGTGAGCGTGGTCATGTTGGGGCCAAAGACGATCTCGTCGGGCGAGGTGGCGCCGAGAAAATCGGCCATTGCAGTGCGCGTCTCGTACAGCATGGTGTTTGAGCGCTGGCAAGTCGCAAAGACGCCGCCATGATTGGCGTTGTCGAACAGCAGGTAGTCGCGCACGGCGGCGGCGACTTCACCCGTCACCTGGGTTCCGGCCGGGTTGTCGAAATAGATTGGTGCGCGCGGCCGAATGACGGCGGGGAAGTGCTCGCGCACGCGCGTCACGTCGAAATTCTGAGTCATGGCGACATAGCCTACTCTGCGATCGTGGAATCCGCCAGGCCGAAGCGTTGGATGGCGCGTGCGGCGATGTGCTGACCAATGGCGATCGCGGCGGTGGCCGCGGGCGAGGGCGCGTTGAGCACGTGGATCATCCGCTCAGACTCGGCGAAGTGGAAGTCGTGGACGAACTTCCCGTCCGGTCCGACCGCCATCGCCCGCACACCGGCGCCATCGCGGCGCACGTCCTCGACTCGTAGGTCAGGCACCAGGCGTTGCAGTTCCGTGACGAAAGCGCGCTTGGACAGCGACCGCCAGGCTTCCGCGAATGCGATGCGTCCATGACGCCGCCCCATGCGCCAGAAGCCCGGATAGGCGACCCACTCGCACGCGTCGCGCCACGAGAAGCTGCCGCGTGCATAGCCCTCGCGCTTCCACGCCAGTACCGCGTTCGGTCCGGCTTCGACACCGCCGTTCACGAGCCGGGTGAAGTGAACGCCGAGGAAGGGGAAGCGCGGGTCGGGGACCGGGTAGATGAGGTTGCGCACCAGATGTTGGCGCTCAGGGACGAGCGCGTAGTACTCGCCGCGAAAGGGCACGATGCGCACGCCGGGGTCGAGACCGCAGGCGCGCGCGACGCGATCCGCTTGCAACCCGGCGCAGGCCACCAGGTGGCGGCAGCAGACGTCGCCGCGTGTGGTCGTGAGCACGAGTCGATCGTCGCGGCGCGTGGCACGACGGAAGCGAGCCTGCGTCTCGATCACGCCACCCCGGTCGCGCACGATGCGCGCGAAGGCGTTGGCCACGGCGGCGAAGTCCACGATTCCCGTCTCAGCGACGAAGAGCCCATCGATGCCGCGCGCATACGGTTCGTGCGCGCGGATCTCTTCGGGCCGCAGCCGTCGCAAACCCTGCAGGCCGTTGGCGCGTCCGCGCTGTTCCAACGCATCGAGTTGCGGAATCTCGCTCGCATGGGTGGCCACCACGAGTTTGCCGCACCGCTCGTGCGGAATGTCATGCGCGGCGCAGAACCGGTACAGCGCTTCCCGGCCCTCGACGCACAACCGCGCCTTGAAAGAGCCCGGATCGTAATACAGGCCGGAGTGAATGACGCCACTGTTGTGACTCGTTTGATGGCGGGCAAGCTCGCTTTCGGCTTCGAGAACCAAGAGTGACAGTCCCGGGATGCGGCCGAGCGCCATCGCGGTCGCGAGCCCCACGATGCCGCCTCCGATCACCGCCACATCGACTGTCCGCTCGCAAAGCATCACTGCACCTCCCGCAGCATGCAGGCACGTTCCTACGCACCACCCAGCCGTTCCGGCCACACAGTCTAGTGCTTCGAGCGCCGGCGGGTCATCGTGCCACGATCCGCGGCTCGCCCCCCACCCTCGGAGGAAAATCATGAAACGCTCGTGGCAAGGAATCGCAGCGGTGATCGTGCTCATTTGCACCGTGACATGGGCGCTCGCTCAATCGCCGCCGGGCAAGCGCATCATCATCCCGAAGGGGACGGAACGATCTTACGACAACTATCACTACGCCCCCGTCGTGCGTGTGGGCGACATGGTCATCGTATCGGGGATCCCGGCCGGGGGCGCCGAGACCTACGAGGGCAAGATCCGCAATATGTTCGAGCGCGCGAAGATGCATCTGGCAGCCGCGGGTGCGACGACGAGCGACGTGGTGGAGATCACGACCTTCCATGCCGAAGGCCGCGACGCGGAGACTTTTCAGCAGGAATTCGCCAAGTTTCCCGTCATCCACAAGGAGTATTTCCCCGACGCCTATCCGGCGTGGACGGCGGTAGGGACGACGGCGCTTCTGGCTCCCGGTGCGCCGGTGGAGATGCGCATTATGACAGTGGGCTAGTCCCCATTCGTTGTGATTTCCCTGAACTCGATATAGAGATAGAATGGCGCCTGAACTGCTGCTTCTCGAGTAGGTTCCGAGTTAAAGCGCGCCCGTTGCATCTGAATCCTCTGGAACAGGCTCGCGACCTCTCCGCGGGTTCTGGATTGCCTGCCGATCCAGTCGAGCAGCCAGCATTGTGTGGCGGTCGCGTCAGTCGGGCGACCGCCGAAGTGAGCACTTGGGGGGTCATCAAATCCCTGTACCGAGTTCCGCAGAGGTAGACGCGGGGTTTTCTTGGAAGCGGCCGTCTAACCCCAAAGTTCATCGTTCATGGCAAATGCATCGGCTGCGTCCACTCGCGGCGCAACAGTCCGAGGTAAATCGTGTCCTGAATCTCGCCGCCCACGTGATAGCGCTCGCGGAGGGTGCCCTCGCGGCGGAATCCCTGGCTTTCGAGCAGCCGCAACGATCGTTCGTTGCGCGGATCGGCGTCGGCTTCCAGCCGATGCAGATCCAGTTTCTGGAACGCGAAGGCGAGCAGCGCGCGCAAGGCGTCGCGTGCCAGGCCCCGACCCCAGTAGGCGCGGGCGATGGCGAAACCGATTTCGGCCCGGCGGTGTGCGAGGTCTAGCCGATACAAGGTGCACGTTCCGATGACACGGGCATCGGCGGCATGCGCGATCCCCCATTGGAACAGGCTGCGCTGTGCGAAAAGATCGTGAATGCTGCGCAGGTAGCCTTCGGCCTCGGCGAGGGTCGCGAACGGAACCGTGCTCCAGTAGCGCATGACCTCGGGGTCGGAGAAGACGGCGTAGAGATCGGGCACATCGGCGTCCGTGAGCCAGCGCAACGACAGCCGTTCCGCCGCAAGGGTCGGCAGTCGCTCACCCCACTCGTATGTGTGTTGCATTCGGTTCACCGGGTGAGCCGGCACCTCCCTGCCGTGACATCGCTGGCTCCGAGCATGCGTTCTCCGTTGGACAGCGGGCAGTTCGTTCAGAGCGCAGGATCTTGTCGCGCGCTTGTTACAGGTGTCAAGAAGTTCGCGTGCGCTCAGAGCTCGACGAAGACTTTGGCGAGCGACGGTCCGGCCACGTGCAGGCGGAACTCGTTGAACCAGCCGAACGGTGTGGTGTGCACGCTATAGCCTGCCGTCGTCAATCGTTGGCGCATTTTGGCGAGGAGTGCATCCGCTTGCATTGGCTCGGCCCGTGTCGCGGCCAGGTGGGCGAAGGAATGCAGGACCACCGTGCGCGTTTCGAACTTTCCCGCCAGCCACTTCACGTGCTTGAGGGCCTTGGTGACGCGCTTGTCCGTGCCTTCCATGTCCTGCGCTTCGACATGGATGAGCGCCACGACGGCGGGACCCGTCTCGACGCCGGCGGGATTGTCGACGGCATCCGGGAGCGAACGCTCGAACGGCCGCAGCCAGTAGTCGTGAACGAAAAGGAGCAGGAGCTTCATCGCCTACCAGCAGATCCCATCGTAACCCTCGACGTCTGGCAGGGCCTGATGCAGGCGCACCAAATCCAGGAGCCGCTGACCCGGACGCAGGGTCTCAAGCGCGGCGGCGAACTCGTCGTTGTGGTTGCCGACGACGAGAACATCGGCGTGCTGCAACACGGCGTTCATGCTGCTGCACATGAGCCGGTCGATGTGCGGGATCTCTTTCTCGATGTATTCCTTGTTGGCGCCGAAGAGTCGCGCCAGCGACACATTCGGGTCGTAGATGCGCACGTCGTAACCCTTGCCGAGCATGGTTTCCACGACCTCGACGATGGGGCTTTCGCGCAGGTCGTCGGTGCCACCCTTGAAGGACAAACCGAGGAAGCCGAGCTTGCGCTCTTTCCATGCCAGCAGCGTGTCGACGACGCGTCGCACCTGCAGGGCGTTCGAGGTCAGGAGACTGTCGAGCAGCGGCACGGCCACGTCCATCTCGCGGGCGCGGAAGGTGAGGGCGCGCACGTCCTTCGGCAAGCACGAGCCGCCGAAGGCGAAGCCGGGTTGCAAGTACTTGGTCGAGATATTGAGCTTGTGGTCGAGACAAAACACATCCATGACCGCATGGCTGTCGATGCCCGCCGCCTTGCAGATGCTCCCGATTTCGTTGGCGAAGGTGATCTTCGCTGCATGATAGGCGTTGCTGACGTACTTCACCATCTCGGCCACTCGCGTAGCCGTACGCAACAATGGTGCTTCGAGATCGTGGTAGAGCGCGGCGACGACATCGAGCGCGCGCGCATCCTCGCTGCCGAGCAAGGTCAAGGGTGGCTGTTGGAAATCGGCGACGGCGGTGCCCTCGCGCATGAACTCGGGGTTGACGACGACCCCGAAGTCGCGTCCGGGCTGTTTACCGGAGGCACGCGCCAGGATGTCGGTAACGCTGGCGGCCGTGCCCGGCATCACGGTGCTGCGGATCACGACTACGTGATACTCGGATTTTTGGCCGAGCGCGGCGCCGATCTCCTCGGCGACCTTGTGGACGTGACCCAGATCCAAGCTGCCGTTGGGCCGACTCGGAGTTCCGACACAGATCATCGATACGGCTGCTGCGTGCACGGCCTCGCGCGCCGCGGTCGTGGCGCGCAGCCGGCCGGACTCCTTGCCGGCTCGCAGCAGTTCGCCAACGTCCTTCTCGACGATCGGGCTCCGGCCGTTTTCCAGCATGTCCACTTTCACCGAGTTCAAGTCCACTCCGATGACCTCGTGACCGGAGCGGGCGAAGCACCCGGCGCAGACACAGCCGACATAACCGAGACCGAAGAGCGCGACTTTCACGAGTTCTCCAAGGGATGACGCCGAGACAACTCAGGTGACGGTGACGGGGGAGCGCAGGAAACGGCGATGCCAGAGCTCGAAGCTGAGCAGCGCGAAAATCCGGCGGCGATGGTCGCGCTTGCCTCGGCGGTGCTCATCGAGAAGCGTCGCCACAGCAGCGGGTTCGAAGTACTCGCGGCAAGCGGAGTCGCTGCCGAGGAGTGTCTCGCGCACGAAACCATCCAGCTCGCTCTGGAACCAAGAGTCGACCGGGGTGGCGAAACCCTTCTTGGGGCGACGGATGACGTGTTCCGGAAGCCAGCGTCGCGCCGCTTGTTTGTGCACGTACTTTCCCGTCAGCCCGCGCAGCTTGAGCGCCGGCGGCAACGTTTCGACGAACTCGACCAGCTCGTAGTCGAGGATGGGCACGCGTGCCTCGAGCGAGTTGGCCATGGAAAGCTTGTCCCCGTAGAAGAGGAGGTCGTCCGGGAGCGACAGTCGGGTGTCGACGTACAAGAGCTGCGACAGGCCATCCAAGTGCTGGACGTCCTGCTGCCAGGCGCGGATGGGTTGGGTCGGATCGAAGCCCGCGAGGGCGGATGCGAGCTCGGGCCGCAGCAGTTTCTGACTGTCTTCGGTGGTGAAGAGGGCGTGAATGCTGGCAAAACGCAGTAACGGATCGCGTTCGCCGAGCGATTGCGCCGCGCGCCGGAGCTTCTCGGCGCGTGGGAGCGCGGCCACCAGCCGCCGCGACACCGGGCTGCCGGCCAGCCAGCCGAAGCTGCCCGCGAGCTTCTCGCCGCGATAGCGATCGTAGCCGGCGAGAGGCTCGTCGGCGCCTTGGCCGGTGAGCACGACTTTGACGCTGCGTCGCGCCATGCGCGTCAGAAAATAAAAGGCGAAGGTGCTCTGTGACAGCACCGGTTCTTCCAGGTGCCAGAGCGATTCCGGGAAAAAATCGACGTAGTCTTGGGCGCTGATGCGCAGATCCTGGTGATTGGTGCCGAGGAGGCGGGCTGACTGAGCGGCGTCTTCGAGCTCGTTCCAATCGCCCGCTTCTTCGAAACCAACGGCGAAAGTGGAAACCGGCTGCGGCGAAAGGTCCTGCATCACTGCCGTCACCATGGCCGAATCGACTCCCCCCGAGAGCAGGCTGCCGACCGGAACATCGCTCACCATCTGCCTCTCGATGGCGAGACGGAAACGCCTGGCGTACTCTTCGACGGCCTCAGGCTCCGAGATGGCGCGGATTTGCGGCACCGTGTGCCAATAGCGTTCGAGACGCACACCGCGGCCGTCCACATGCAGGCGATGACCGGGTGGAATCTTGCGAATCCCCTTGAAGAGAGTCCGCGGCGACGGCACGAAGCCGAGCGCCAGAAAAATGGCGAGCGATTCCAAATCGATCTCACGCGGGACGCTGTCGTCTTGCAAGATCGCCTTGATCTCGGAGCCGAAGAGCAGACGCGTGCCGTCGTCGTAGTAGTAGAGCGGCTTGACCCCGAGGTGATCGCGGGCGAGCAGCAACGAGCGTGCGGGCGCATCCCAGAGGGCGAAACCGAACATGCCGTTCAATCGGCTGGTGACCGCGGCGCCCCATTCTTCGTATCCGTGCACGATCGTTTCGGTGTCGGTGCGGGTGCGGAAGCGGTGACCGGCCCCTTCCAGCACGCGGCGCAGCTCGCGGTAGTTGTAGATTTCGCCGTTCAGCATCACCCAGCGCGAGTCGTCCTCGTTGGCGAGCGGCTGGTGCCCTGTTTCCAGATCGATGATCGACAGGCGGCGGAACCCAAAACCGATGCGGCCGTCGAAATGAAAGCCGTCGTCGTCGGGGCCGCGATGGCGAATGCTGTACGCCATCGCCTCGACGAGCGGGCGCGGGACGTCCTCATCCCGGCGATAGTGGAAAATGCCGCAGATCCCACACATGAAGTCTCTTCGCTGACGCGGAAGGTCGGAGACGTCGGTCCAATTTCGACGCGCCTGGAGCGCGCACGAGCGATTTCAGTCTAGCACAAGCCCCCACGAGGTCCAGACTCCAGGGTCGCAGCGGTGAGGGTGGGGTTGCATGCCCCCCAGGCGGTCCAGTACATTTCAGATGAGCACGCCGGCGAGGAGGGAACGTGTCCGTCTGGGATGCGTCGAGTCCACATCAAAACACCGTCCGCGTCCGCACCCTGAACGCCATCGTGGAGCGTGCTGTCCCGGCACTGGAGCGGCCGCAGAGTTCGCCGCACTCGGACGATCCGGTGTCGCGGGATGTCGTCCGTCGCGCCGAGATGGCGTGGGGCGAGACCCTGATCGTCACCACCAAGAACTCGACGTATGCCATCAACCGTGCCGGCACGGATGCGTGGTTCGTATGGGGCGGCTGGTTCGCGCGCCACGGACAGGTGCCGATCGTCGTCGGCATCAACGGCTGCACCTGGGGTGGAAGCGTGATCTACGCCGAGATCCTCGCGGCGCCGGGGCTGTTCCTCGAGTTCGCCAACGGTGTCACCACTACTCGCATCCGTTCGGTGCAGTTACTGCACAAACCGAAGATCGGTTCCACCCACCCCTGACGAATTCAGGCCAGCGTGCGTACGCGCTTCGTCTGGTTGCTCTGTTGCATCGCTGTCCTGGTCGGGGCGGGGAAGGCACCGGAGTCGGCGACGGAGCGCCTGAGTGACATCATCGCGCGGCGCCAGCAAAGCGCCGAACCGCCACGAACAATTGCCGAATATCTACAACGGCTCGTCACGCTCGATCCAAGTTTCGATCCGGATGGCGGTTCATTGGACGCGCTCGGGCCGGGCATGCGCATGCAGTACGATGAATTGGAACCGCTGCTCGACATCAGCCTGCGCGATCAGTTCCTCGGCTTGTCCGGCGACTCGCTGCGCGGCGAATGGCTGCGACGCTACTGGGTGCTGCGCGATCCCACACCGACGACAGCCGAGAACGAACGCTGGCTCGAGCACCAACAGCGCGTGCGCGTGGCGCGCGAACAGTTCGGGATGTCGGCGTCACCCTCTTTCGACGACCGCGGCCGATTCTTCATTCTCTACGGGCCGCCGAGTGGCACCAGCCGTTGGCCACCCGATGTCCAGGATGGATTGGGCTACATCCCCGAGCGCCTATACTGGTTCTACCCGGATGACGTCGTGGTCGCTTTCGAGCGGCGCAATCCGCCGCGCGGGCCATGGCTGATCGGGATCTCGGCGAAAGGATTCACCCGCCGCCCCGATGTCCTTCGCGCCGCGACGCAGGGCTTTCAAGACGCAGCTTTGGGTTTCGGCTTGCCGGCGACGTACTACGACCCCGATCGCGTCAACATCGAGGCGACCAACCCGATGGCCGCGGCGAAGGCAGAGCTCGCACTCGTGCGCGCGCGCCAAGTGTGGGAAGAGCGGCTGGAGCGTTTCGAAGTTCCCGGGGCGCCGGCACGATTCCTGTGGTTCGTGTTCGACACGGATATCTTTCGCGGATCCGGTGACGATTCCAGTGGCACGGCGCTGTTGCGTCTCGAGGCGCACGTGCAGTGGAGCGTGCAGGATCTCGTCTACACCTGGCAGGACTCGCTGTACGCTGCCCGCTACCGGCTCGAAGGCGTCCTGCTCGACGAAGATCTGCGCGAAGTGGGCCGCGACACCTACGAGATGGATCTCAAGGCCAACCGCTTCGACAGCACCAATCGCGCCGATCTTTGGCCCGCGCAGCTCGCCTTCGCGGCGAGGCCTGGCTTGTACCGCTTGACCCTCCGCCTCACCGACCTGGGTGCGAGCAACGCGGGCACGTATACGGCGGATGTGCTGGTGGCGGATTTGGCGAGCCCGCGTCTCGCGCTTTCCGACATCCAGCTGGCCACGGCCATCGTGCCAGCGGCTGGTTACGCCAGCTCGCGTTTCGCCAAGAACGAGCGCCTCGTCCTGCCGAATCCGATCGCGGTCTACAGCAGCGCGCGGCACCTGACGGCCTATTTCGAGATCTACGGTCTGGTGTTGGACGAGAACCAGAGGGCGCGTTATCGCATTTCCTATCAGATCCTGCCGCACACTCCGGCCGCGAACCGGCGGCGGCGTGCCCAGAAACCGCGCCCTACTGTGATCTCGTCCTTCATCGCGGAAGCCGCCGTCGCACGCCCCGGCGAAGAACTACGCATCGACCTCGGCGAGCTGGAGGAAGGAAGTTACGAGCTCCTGATCGGCCTCACGGATCTGGTGGGCGGCGGTGAGGCTGCCGCGCACACGCGTTTCTCGGTACTGCGATTGTGAGGATCGCGGACCTCGAGCGGCGAACCGCTATTTCCTGGCGCGCTTCGCCAAGGCCACCACTTCGCGATGACGGAAGCAGCCGACCAAATGGTCGTTGACCATGCCGGTCGCCTGCATGTGCGCGTAGCAGATGGTCGGGCCCACGAAACGAAAGCCGCGGCGCACGAGGTCGCGACTCATGGCCTCGGATTCGGCAGTCTTGGCCGGAAGCTCCTGTTGGCGCTGCCAGCGATTCTGCATCGTCTTGCCGCCGACGAAACGCCAACTATAGGCATCGAACGAGCCGAACTCTTCCTGGACTTTCGCGTAGGCGCGAGCATTGCCCACGGCGGATTCGATCTTCTGCCGGTTGCGCACGATGCCGGGATCGGCGAGCAAGCGCTCGATCTTGCGCTTGTCGAAGCGCGCCACTTTTTGAGGCTGGAATTCGGCAAAGGCGCGGCGGTAGGCGTCGCGCTTGCGCAGGATCGTGATCCAGGACAGACCGGCCTGTGCGCCCTCGAGAACAAGGAACTCGAACAGCAGGCGGTCGTCGTGCAGCGGCACGCCCCACTCGCAGTCGTGGTAGGCGACGTAGAGCGGATCGCTCCCGGCCCAATCGCAACGGGTCGACATCATAACCTCCTCAACGCCGGGCGCGTGTCCCCACCACCAGGCCGACGCCCCCCAGAATCAGGATCGCCGCCAGCACCAGCCGCAGCGAGATCTGCTCCCCCAACAAGAAGACGCCGGCGGCGGCGGCGAGAACCGGGACGGCGAGCTGCACCGTTGCCGCACGCGTCGCCGTGAGATCACGCAACGCAGCGTACCAGATGACGTAGCCCAGGCCCGAGGCGAGCGCGCCGGACACGAGCGCCAACAAGGCTCCTCGTGGAGACACATGCATGCTACCAAAGGTGACGAGAGCAAACGGTACCGCGACCGCGACCGCCCACAGGAAGTTCGTCGCCGTGTCGGCAAGCGGGTTCGCGGACCCGCGTCCGCGCAACGTGTACACGCCCCAGGAGACGCCGGCCGCGGCCATGAGTGCCGAACCGAGCGGCGATGGAGCACGCAATCCGGGGAGTACCAGCACGATCAGTCCCGCGAGAGCGCCAGACAGACCGAGCCATTGCAGTGCGTGCGGTCGTTCCCCCGCACGCAGTGCGGCGAGCAGCATGGTGGCTTGCACCGAACCGAAAAGAACGAGGGCGCCCGTGCCGGCAGACAAGTCGACGTAAGCGAAGGAGAAACAGGCGGCATAAGAGAACAGCATGAGCGACGGGAGCCAAGCACGTCGCGGTCGATGCTGCACGTGCACCCGGCGCGCCGCCGCGATCAGCCACAGGCAGAGGGCGCCCGATGCCAAGCGCAGAACGGTGAACGCCGCAGGATCGGCCTGTCCGGCGCCGAGCGCCATTCGACACAGGATCGAGTTGGATGCAAAAGCCACGAGCGCCACGCCGGTGAGCGCCACCGTGCGCGCACGGCGCATTTCGCCGCCATGGATTCCGTCGCCCTGCATTTACTCGGAAGCTCGACGCAATGCTTCCAGCACTTGTGCGGGGTGTTTTTCGGCGTCGGCGACCCTGGCCCAGTGCTTGCGCACTTTGCCATCGGGTCCGATCCAAACCGTGGAACGAATCACCCCGATGCTTTTCTTGCCATACAACATCTTCTCGCCGTGAGCGCCGTACTTGGCCATCATCTTGTGACCCGGGTCGGACAGCAGCGGGAACTTCAGTGCGTATTTGGTCGCGAAATCGGCGTGCGATTTTTCGTCGTCCGCCGAAACACCGAGAACCACAGCCCCGAGCTTCTGGATTTCCTTCCAGCCATCGCGAAAACCACAGGCCTCTTTGGTGCATCCGGGGGTGTCGTCCTTCGGATAGAAGTACACGATCACATGCTTGCCGGCGTAGTCCGCGAGAGAGACCTGTTTGCTTCCAGGACCGGTCAGCGTGAACGCGGGTGCGGGCTTGCCTTCGACGATCGCCAAGCGAACCACCTCACTTCGATTTGGGTAGGATGAGAGTGAAGACGGTGCGCAACTTCCATTCGGGCCCCCCGGTGGGTTGCTCGATGAACACACCGGCGCCGCCGCCAATGCTGAACGGGAAGGGCCCGAGCTTGGTGATCTTGCTGGCCAGAAAGTTGATCGGAACGGTCCACTCTTCACCCTCGGCGGCTTCCCAATCGGCGGTGGACTCGCTGTTCACCGTGACCGTGACGCCCTTCTTCGTGGTGTAAGCGACGAACGGTTGCAGAAAGGTCCTGCTGACGTCCGCGCGGTCCGTATCCCCCGTGTCGGCGAACGACCACAAATGGTTCACGAGTCCGCCGAATGTCCAGGGCCCGGATTGCTTGAGAATGACGCCTGTGGGTCCAATCTGCCACGTTCCGCTGCCGAGAAACGGATCCGTCGTGGTCGGCAGGCCGAAGACCGGACCGATGCCCCAAATGGCGCCGGAAGATTTTGCGGGCGAGAAGAAACCCGACAGCACGATGTCGCTGGTGCCGAAATGGGTCTCGCCGCCGCTCGCCAGCGGTGGCTGGCTCAGGACCGGCAGGATGAAGCGCCCGATGAGGTTCCATTTTTCGTTCAACGCGAAGGGCACGACCGGCTGGAAGTTGACCAGGAAGCGCAGCTCGTCTTGTGGGCCGACACCGTTCTCCCAGTTGAACTGCAGGGGAAGGCTGACCAAGTCGGCCACGGGGTTCGAGAGCTGTTTGGCGAAAGCCTCGGCTTCCGCGGCCTTGTCCTTCTCTTGAGCGGCGACGAGCGAAGTGAGGCCAAGAATCATCGCCACAGTCAGGCTAGTGCTCTTGCACAATCGCCTCATGCTTGGATCCTCCCAGGATCGGGGATGGAATCAGTCGAGAAAGACATGGCTCCACGATGTGGCCACGTTGTCCGACTGCGGGACCCATCGTCCCTGCGCGTGGAAACGCCGCTCAGTCTAGCGAAACGCGCGCGGCCGGCACAACGCCGGTGTTCATCGCGATTCGCCGCCCCCGGGCCGTCTGCTATGCTCCCGACCGTACCATCCGCCCCGGAGGTCGAGCGTGTTCAAGAATCACCCTGTCGGACTCAGGGTCCTCTTCTTCACCGAGATGTGGGAACGCTTCGGCTATTACCTGATGCTCGGCATCCTCTCGCTCTACATGATCGACCGAGTGAATGGTGGCCTCGGCCTCGACCACGCAGAGACCGCCGAGATCTACGGGACCTTCATCGCGCTCGTCTATCTCACACCGTTCCTCGGGGGATTGCTCGCCGATCAATACCTCGGCTATCGCAGGAGCGTGATCCTGGGCGGTGTGTTGATGGGGATCGGCTACATCGGCATCGGCATCTTCCCTGGCATGCCCGGGTTCTGGGCGGCGCTCGCTCTCATCATTCTCGGCAACGGCTTCTTCAAGCCCTGCATCAGCACCATCGTCGGCAGGCTCTATCCCGAAGGCAGCCCACTCAAGGACGCGGGCTACAACATCTTCTACATGGGGATCAACATCGGGGCGTTCATCTGCAACTTCGTGGCGGCCATCCTGCGCAATCAGTTCGGCTGGGGTTATGCCTTTGCCGCCGCCGGCATCGGCATGTTCATCGGCGTGGCGATCTTCGCCTCGGGGCAGAAGTACATCGCCAGCGCCAAGGATCGCGGCGACGGCGCGGCGGTTCAGGGTGGCGTGCTCAAGACCTTGCTCTTGCAGGTGGTGCTGCCATCGATCGTCTTCGGTTTCTTGGGCTACAGATACCTGGGCGGTGTCTTCGGCACGCCGCAGACGGCGGCCTTCGTCATGGCGGCGTTGCCCGTGGTGCTGTACTACGTGCTCCTGTGGGCGCGCGCTCCGCGGTTGGAGAAGGGCCCAATCGGCGCCATGCTCGCCATGTTCGCCGTCGTCATCGTTTTCTGGATGATCTTCCACCAGAACGGTTCCTCGCTCACCTATTGGGCCGAAGAGAACACGCACCGCGAAGCGGGTGCGCTCGGGCCGGTGTTGCAGTCGTTGTACATGGATCAGGACGCCACTATTTGTCCGCCCGGTGATGCAAGCTGCGCGGGGATCCCCGACCCCGACGCGCGCGGCTCGTACTGGTTCAACGTCGATGCGACTCAACGGCCAGCGGTGGGGCAGAAGGTCACGCTCATTTCGACCGAGCTCTTCCAGTCGATCAACCCGTTCTTCGTCGTCATGCTGACGCCGGTCGTCGTCGGTTTCTTCGGCGTCTTGCGCCGCCGCAAGCGTGAGCCGTCGACGCCAGCGAAGATCGCGTGGGGCATGCTGGTGACGGCGGCGTCGACCTTGCTCATGGTCATCGCCGTAATGCTGAGCAACGACGGTGCGCACAAGGTGTCGGGCTGGTGGTTGTTCTGGACCTACGGCGTGATCACCATCGGCGAGCTGTTCTTGAGCCCGATGGGCTTGTCGATGGTGTCGAAGCTGTCGCCGACGCGCGTCACCGCCCTGATGATGGGGGGATGGTTCCTGGCGACGTCCATCGGTAACAAGATGGCCGGCGTTCTCGCCGGCTTCTGGGAAAAGATCCCGCTGGTCGGCATCTTCTGGATCAACTGCGTCACCGCGGTCATCGCCGCCCTCATCATCGCGGTCATGGTCCCGTGGATCAAACGCGCCATGACGACACCTGAGGGGCAGGCGAAAGGCGGCAACTGAAGAGGCGGGAACTCAGCGGATCTGCGGGCGCGGCGGAGCACTGGCTGACGCAGCAAGCCAGCCTGGTGGGCGCGAAACCAGGCTTGAGAATCCTAAAGTGATACTTTAGGATTCTCATATGGGATACGTCCCTCGTCTCCTGGAGTCCGAAATCCGGCGTGCGGTGCGCGCCTTCCCCGCCTTGATTCTCACCGGCCCGCGCCGCGCCGGGAAGACGACCCTCCTGCGCCACCTTTTTCCACAGACGTCTTATTTCCTGCTCGAGGACCCCGACCTTGTCGCCCGGCTGCGCGCGGATCCACGTTCTTTTCTCGAAGAGATCCATCCGCCAGCGATTCTCGACGAGATTTAGAACGCTCCCGAGATCCTCAACTACATCCGCACACACATCGATGCGGCCCCGCGACGCAAGGGACAATGGCTGCTCACGGGTTCGCAGGAAGCACCCCTCATGCGTGGCGTCACCGAGTCGCTTGCCGGGCGCGCTGCGGTTTTTCAGCTCCTGCCTCTGTCGAGACGAGAAACGGCGAAAGTGTCTTTGTTGCGCGGTGGCTTCCCCGAGGTCCTGGCACGCCCCACGATGGCGAACACATGGTTTCGGTCCTATGTGCAGGCCTATCTGGAGCGAGACGTGCGGGCGGTGAGCGCCATCCGTGACTTGGCCACGTTCCGACGCTTTCTTTCTCTTCTCGCCAGTCGTTGCGGACAGATTCTCAACAAGACGGATCTCGCGGCCCCTCTCGGAGTTTCCGTCCCCACGTTGACGCAATGGCTCAGCATCCTGGAGATCACGGGTCAGATTGCTCTGGTGCCACCGTTCTTCGAAAACTTCGGCAAGAGACTCCTCAAGTCGCCGCGGCTCTATTTTGTCGACACCGGTCTCGGGTGCCATCTGCTCGGCATCGAATCGACGCGAACTCTCGAGTCTTCACCATTCCTGGGCGCGCTGTTCGAGGGGTTCGTGGCCAGCGAGATCCTGAAGTTGCAGGCGGGAACCGGACGGCGTCGAGAGATCTACTACTTCCGCGATCAACAGGGTCTCGAGGTGGATTTCATCTTGCCCGCGCGCCATGGGGAGTTGCTGCTCATCGAGGCCAAGGCCTCGCGGACGGTGACGCCGGGAATGGCGGCGTCGCTCGGTCGCTTGACGCAGGTCATCCGCCGTTACCGCACGCAGCGTGTTCTCGTGCATCGGCCGGCGCGTGCTGGTGGTCTGCGCACGCTCGCTCCTGGGGTGAGGGCGCTCTCGATCGACGACCTTCTCGCCGAGCTGGCGACTCGTGCATCGCCGTGAGAGTCCCTCACAACGAAGACCGCGCCCATTGCAGTAGAACGGCACGTTGCGCTTCGGTGAGCCTGGCCTCGGGGTGCAACCACTTGTAACTGCGCAGCGGCATCTTGCCCGCTTCGAGCTGTTCCTCGATGTCGTGGAATGCGTGCTCGAGCGCTTCCAGGTCCATCCTCGGCCACTGCGAAAAATTGAGATCGCCGCGGGCCTTTTCGACGTGACGCGCCAGGAGCCAGGAAGCCGGCGCCACGTTGGCGTACCACGGCCAGCGCGTTTCGTGCGAGTGGCAGTCGTAGCAAGCGCTGCGCAAGATCGCCGTGACCTCGGGCGGCGCGCCCACGTCCGACTCGACCGATGGGTTGGTTCTGTCGACCGGCATCATCTGCATGACACCGATCGCGGCCACGACGACGGCAAGGAACCAACGGCTCCATTTCTTCGACATGGCAAAAAACTCCCGATGGGTGGCTCGGCGCCTACTTGCCGCTGCGGACGCGCTCCAGCATCTGTTTCGTTTGCGGGTTCTCCGGTTCGAGCGCCAAGGCGCGTTCGAGCGCTAGGATGGCGGCTGCGTTGTCCTCCTTCATCATGTACAACTGACCGAGTCCCATATAGCCCTCGGCTTTCTCCGGATTGAATTCGACATGCACTTTCATCATGTCGATGGCGCCGTCGACATTGTTCTGGCCGCGGGCAAGCGTCTCCGCGACGACATTCATGCTGCGCGCGCTGAAATCGTAGGATCCGCTGCCGTAATACTGCGTGCGCATCTCGCGGTAGCGAGCGGTTGCCGCCGGCACTCCGCCCTTGGCGATCTCGGCGATCAGCACCTGATCCAACGTCTGCGGCTTGGTGACGCCGCGATGGCAGGTAACGCAACGCACCTGCACCGGGGACTCCCTTCCGGCGGCCGGCACGAGCTTGCCGTTGATCTCGTTGGTCATCTGCAGCATGGCGCGCGCCACGCGCTTGTGTTCCTTGTCGTCGGCGGCGAAGTCGAAGCCCTCGAGCGAGGTCGTGCTCTCGCCCACATGACAGTGGTTGCAGCGGACGCCAAGGGCGCCGGCGAAGTCGCGCATCAAGTTCACGAGCTCGCGCTTCGGCATGTCCTTCGGCAGGATCTTGAGGTTGGTGAACTGATCGGGAATCTGTGCGAAGGCGGCGGGCGTCAGGATGAGTCCGACGCCAAAGCAAACGATGCAGAGAATGAGCCGACGCATGATGTCCTCCTCGCCGGTGCCGGAGGTGGAACCCAACTCCGGAAGTGTGATCGGGCGGCCACTCGATGTGGCGCTGCAATGGCGAGGAGCACGCGTGGCGGCGCTTCCAGGGCGCCACCTCTCAATTGAAAGTGTACGTGTGCAGATGCTGGAAATCGGTGACGTCCTTCTGCACCCGCGTCCCCATGGCGATGTTGCCCACCTCGGTGTCGGTGAGCGGCAAACTATGCGTGTGACCGCTGCCGCTGAAGGTGATGCTCACCGCCATGGCGGCATCGAGCTGTGCCTTGGTGATCGTGCCCGAATGGGTGTGGCCGCTACCTGTGGCCGATCCGGTCACGTCGCCATTGCCGGGCGCCGGAGACGCGGGGTCGTCGCTCCCGCAGCCGGTCACTTTCACCGATACGCCGACGAGCGCCGCCACCATGGCCGACTTGCTCAGGAATTCGCGGCGGTTCATGGTCCTCCCTTCGAGCACGAAAGAAACAGCGCCGATTCGTACGCCTCGGGTGGAGCCGGCACTCGTTGCCGTCGCACGATCCGCCCTTCACATCTCCAGTTTCCGCAGCGCCCGGCGTACGAGCAGGGTGCACAGCGCCGCGAACGCGATCACCGCTACCAGCGTTGCCCCTCCTCCCAGACTCGTTTGCAGTCCGTGACCGAAGGAGCCAAGCCGTTCCGAGAACCGGCCTTCCTGGATCTGAGCGAGAATGACGATCAACAAGCCGCCGATGGAGCCTCCCGCCACCAGACCGGTCGAGAACAGCATTCCCGCGGATACTTCGCTTTCTTCTTTCTTGCCGCGAATGCGGTCGGCGAGCCAGCGCATGGCGCCACCCACGAAGATGGGGAATGTGGTCGAGATCGGCAGGTACGCACCCACCGCCCAGGCCAGACCGCTCACGCCGCAGAGCTGCACGACCATCGCCAGCGCCGCGCCGACGAAGATGAAGCCCCAGGGTAGATCTTGCGACAGCACGCCCTGGATGATCGTGGCCATGAGAGTTCCTTGCGGCGCGGGGAGACGCTCGGAGCCGATGGGGCCCCATGACGAATTGTGCATGCCGATGAGCGTGAAGCCGATCACCGCCACCGAAACCAGCACACCGATGAGGAGCCCTATTTGCTGGCGAATGGGTGTGGCCCCCACCAGGTAGCCCGTTTTCAAATCTTGAGACGTCGCCCCGGCGTTGGCGGCAGCGATGCAGACGATAGCGCCAACCGAGAGCGCTGCCGCTTGCGCTGCTGCCTGCGAGGCGGCGTTGTCCGCCCAGCCGACGAGCAGGAAGATGAGACAGGTGCCGAGCAAGGTGGCGATGGTCATGCCCGAGATCGGGTTGCTCGACGAGCCGATAAGGCCGACGATGCGCGACGACACCGCGACGAAAAAGAAACCGAAGATGATGATGAGCAGGCTCACCAGCAGCGACACCGGGAACGGCGCCGGCATTTTTTGCACGAAGGGAATGATGAGCGCCATCACCAGTGAACCGATGGCGACCCACAGGATCGGGATGTCGCGCTCGGTGCGCAACTGGCTGCCGCCGCTGCCGGCACCGGCACGCAGCTCGCGGATCGAATCCCGGATCGACGACACGATGGTGGGCATGGTGCGCACCAACGTCATGAGACCCGCCATGGCCACGGCGCCGGCGCCGATGTAACGGATGTAGGCGCGATAGAACCAGTCGGCGCGATCGTGACCGTCGATCCAGCCCTGGGTGAAGCCGAGCTTCAACAGGTCTTGGTGCACCTGCGACTCGGGAACGAACATGGACAGCAACGGGATGAGCGCGAGCCATGACAGGACGCTTCCCGACACCATGATGCCGGAGATGCGCGGTCCGATGATGTAGCCAACACCGAGGTACTCGGGCGTGATCTCACTGTTCAGCCGCGCGTTCTTGAACGCCTTGTCGATGCCCGTGTGCAGCAGCACCGGGACTTCCTGCCACAGGGCGAACAGCTTGTTGGCGAAGGCATAGATGATGGCGGTCCAGAAGCCGGCGAAGACGGTCTTGGCCATGGCGCCGCCGCGCTCGCCGGCGATCAGCACCTCGGCGCAGGCGGTGCCTTCGGGGTAAGGGAGTTCGCCATGCTCCTTGACGATGAGCGCGCGCCGCATCGGCACCATGAGCAGGACGCCGATGATGCCTCCGACAGCCGCCAAGGTCACGATCTGCATCAGGTTGAAATAAGCCTGCGCGCCACCGCTGGCGATGAAGAGGAAAGCCGGGGTGGTGAACACGACGCCGGCGGCGATGGATTCCCCCGCGGACCCGATGGTCTGCACGATATTGTTCTCGAGGATGGTGGATTTGCCGACGCGCTTGAACACGGCGATGGCCAGCACGGCGATCGGGATCGAGGCGGAAACCGTGAGCCCCGCTCGCAGCGCCAGGTACACGGTCACGGCACCGAAGAGGATGCCGAAAAACGCGCCGAGCAGGATGGCCTTGAGGCTGAACTCCGCGACCCCCGTTTCATGGGCCGGGATGTAGGGTTTGAACTCCTTCTGGTTCATCCACTCTCCCCTTTCCGTCGGCGTCAGGCGATCTTGCTGGCTTCGGCGAAATACTTGACGAACGTCTTTATCCCGCCCGAAGCCTGGCCCCAATCATAGTTCTCGTTGGGCGCGTGGTAGCCGTGCTCCGGCAACGACAGTCCGATCATGACCAGCGGGCATTTGAGATAACGCACCATCGTCACGACGGCGCCGATGGAACCGCCCTCGCGCACGAACGCCGGCGCGCGGCCGAAGCCGAAGCGCAAGGCCGTGGTGGCGGCAGCGGCATGCGGTCCCGAAATCTCGCCGAGGAACCAATCCAAATGATGCTCCGGTGTGACCTTGGCATCGGGCAGATGCTTGCGGGTGAAACTGCGGATGAGCTGCAACACCTTGGCGGCCTTCATGTCGGGCACTAGCCGGCAGGAGATTTTCACCTCGGCCCAAGCTGGCACCACGGTCTTGACGCCGGGTCCGTGGTAGCCGCCGGAGATCCCGTGGATCTCGAGCGTGGGCCATGCCCAGATGCGTTTCATGATCTCGATGGGATCGTCGAAGCGCAGGCTGCGCAACTCGTGCGCCGCCTTGTAGCGCGCCGTGTTGAAACCGGAGGCAGCGAAGCTGTCGCGTTCCTTCTTCCCGAGCGGCCGAACGTCGTCGTAGAAACCGGGGATCTTCACCTTGCCGGTTTCCACCTGCAGCATGCGGGCGACGAGCCCGGCGATTTCCGCCACCGGGTTCCGTGCCGGTCCACCCGTCAACCCCGAGTGCGTGTTCTTGGCCCCGGTCGTGAGCCGGATGGTGACGCCTTGCACGCCGCGCAAGCCATAGGGCACCGCCGGGCGGCCTTTGGCGATCCAGATGGTGTCGGAAACGAGAACGGAATCCGTCTTCAGCTTCGCGAGCTCGGCCTTGACCATGCCTTCGAACGAGGGGCTGCCGATCTCTTCCTCGAGCTCCCACAAGAAGCGAATGTTGAGCGGCACGCCGTGCTGGTGGGCGTAGCGTGCGGCGTAGAGCGCAGTCAGACCCGGACCTTTGTCATCGGTACTGCCGCGCCCGACGTACATGCCGTCACGAATCTGCATTTTGAACGGATCGCTCTTCCATTCCGGCTCGTCGGCCGGCTGCACGTCCATGTGGTTATAGACCGTGAGCCATGGATGCCGCTGGTCGCTCTTCAATTCGCCGACCACCACCGGGTTGCCGGCGGTTTGCACCACGCGCGCCTCGGCGCCGCAGGTGCGCAAGACGGCAGCAGCAGCCTCGGCACCGAGGCGAATGTCGGGTTTGTGAGCGGGGTCCATGCTGACGGTGGGAATCTCGACGAGCTGCTTGAGGTCGGCCTCGAAACGCGCGCGGTTGTCGTTCACGTAGCGATCCAGGTCGGCGAAAGAGTCGGCCATGCCCAACGTTCCTTTCTAGCGCCACACCCGCGGATCCATTCCCGAGGCGGGTCGAGAGCGCAAGGTCACTCACGATCCGGGGCATCCTATCATGCGATCCGGCGCGCGGATAGGCGGGACATGGGGTCCCGGGGTGTGTCAGTCTGGACGGGTGGCGTGGATGCTGGCGCCCGTCGCAGCAGGGAGCGCGGGGGGACGTTCGACTCCGGGAAGATCGGCGGCGCCGAGCGTCTCGCGTTCGAGCAGCGTGCGGGCACCGCGCTCGAGCGCGTTGCGGTTGTATTCGAGGATGGCGCGCGCGCTGTCGAAAGCGCGCTTCATGATGTCACGCACGGCACAATCGATCTCGCGCGATGTTTCCTCGCTGTACTGGTGCCCGCCCATGGCCATGCCGGGGAGGTACGCGGTCGGCGTCTCGTCGTACGTCGCCAGCCCGAGCTTTTCGTACATGCCATAGCGAGTCACCATGTTGCGGGCGATGTTGGTCGCCTTGGCGAGATCGTCGGAAGCCCCGGTGGAGATGTCGTCGAAGACCAGCGTCTCCGCCACGCGCCCGCCGAGCAGCACCGCCATCTTGTTTTCCAGCTCCTGTCGCGTCATGAGATAGCGATCCTCGATGGGTCGTTGAATGGTGTAACCGAGCGCACCGATGCCGCGCGGGATGATGGACACCTTGTGCACCACGTCGCTGCCCGGCAGTGCGAGCGCCACCAGCGCATGCCCCATCTCGTGGAAGGCGACGCGCTCGCGCTCCTTGGGATTGAGCAGACGGTTCTTCTTCTCGAGACCGGCGACGATGCGTTCGATGGCGGCGGTGAAATCATCGGCGCTCACGGCCTCGACGTCTCGGCGCGTGGCGAGAAGCGCCGCTTCGTTCACCAGATTGGCGAGATCAGCGCCGGTGAAACCAGGCGTGAGCGCGGCGATCTCGCCCACGTCCACGTTCGGCGCCGTCTTCACGTTGCGCATGTGCACTTGCAAAACTTCGATTCGGCCGGGCTTGTCGGGCCGGTCGACGAGAATCTGGCGATCGAATCGCCCGGCGCGCAACAGCGCCGGATCGAGGATCTCCGGGCGGTTGGTGGCGGCCAAGATCACCATGCCCTGGTGCGAATCGAAGCCGTCCATTTCCACCAGCAGCTGGTTCAACGTCTGTTCCTTCTCGTCGTGACCGCCGGCGAGCGGCCCGAGACCGCGCGCCCGCCCGAGCGCATCGAGCTCGTCGATGAAGACGATGGCCGGCGCCCGTTTCATCGCCTGCTCGAAGAGATCGCGCACACGCGCGGCACCGACGCCGACGAACATCTCGACGAACTCGGAGCCGCTGATGGAGAAGAACGGCACGCCGGCCTCGCCGGCGGTGGCGCGCGCCAATAGTGTTTTGCCGGTGCCGGGAGGGCCGACGAGCAGGATGCCCTTCGGCAAGCGGCCTCCGAGTCGGCCATAGCGGCGCGGATCCTTCAGGAACTCGATGATCTCGCGCAGCTCTTCCTTGGCCTCGTCGACGCCGGCGACGTCGGCGAAGGTGACCTTGGTGGCGTCCTCGACATACACCTTGGCCTTGCTCTTGCCGATGGCCATGAAGCCGCCGCCGCCCATGCCGGAACGCTGCACCATGCGGCGGATGACGAACATCCAGATGCCGAAGAAGAGCAACACCGGCAGCACCCACGACACAAGATCACGCAGCCACGTGCTTTCGATGGTGCCCGAGAACTTGACGCCGGAGCTCGCCAGGCTCTGGGCCAGCTCGGGCTCGACGCGCACGGTGATGAAGCGCTTCGGCAAGCCTTCGTGCGGCTCCTTGAAGCTGCCGCTCACGTGCGTGCTGGTGATGCTGATCTCTTCGATCTTGCCTTGCTGCAAGGAGGAGAGAAACTGGCTGTAGGGGATGTGTTCGACCTTGCGCAACGAACCGAAGATATTGTGGAGGATGAGGATCCCCCACACGGCGACGAAGACGTACCAGAGATGAATCTTGTGCTTGCGTTCCATTGCTTTCTCTCCCGCGGTGGTATTCTACCCGAGACCGGCTGCCGCACAAGGGTTGCGAGCCCACGCCCGAGCACGGACGATGCGGCGCGCGCTGGCAATCTCGGTGCGGGCTCTTTGGAGACGCATGATCCCTGCCTACGAGAAACTCGGGTTCTTTTACCTGGGGAAAGCGCTGTCCGGCGGCGAATCCGATCTCCTGCTCTATGACTCGCGCGATCTCACGACCCACGCCGTTTGCGTCGGCATGACGGGGAGCGGCAAGACCGGGCTTTGTATCGGGCTGCTCGAAGAGGCTGCCATCGATTCGATCCCATCGCTGGTCATCGATCCGAAGGGGGACCTCGCCAACCTCTTGCTCACATTCCCCGATCTGCGTCCCGATGATTTTCGACCCTGGATCGTCGTCGAGGAGGCCGAACGTCGTGGTCTCTCGCCAGAGACTTATGCGGCGCAGCAGGCCGAATCCTGGGCCCGCGGTCTCGCCGAGTGGGGGCAGGATGGCGAGCGCGTGCGCCGCCTGCGAGCGGCCGCAGAGTTCACCGTCTACACGCCCGGAAGCCGAGCGGGGCAGCCCGTTTCGGTGTTGCAATCCTTCATGGCCCCTCCCGCAGCAGTGCGCGACGACGCCGAGGCCATGCGCGAGCGCATCGGCACCACCGTCCAAAGCCTGCTCGGCCTGCTCGGAATCGAGTCCGATCCGTTGCAGAGCCGCGATCACATTCTGCTGTCGAGCATCTTGGAAAGCTGTTGGCAGCGCGGGCAGGACGTGGATCTCGGCATGCTCGTGCGTCTGGTCCAGGAGCCGCCGATTGCGCGCATCGGCGTCGTCGATCTGGAGACGTTCTACCCGGCCGCGGAACGGTTCGCTGTCGCGATGCGAATCAACAACCTCTTGGCGTCTCCGGGCTTCCAGGGTTGGCTCGAAGGCGAGCCACTCGACGTGCAGCGTCTGTTGTACACGGCCGCGGGCAAACCACGTGTCGCCATCTTTTCGATCGCACATCTTTCCGACGCCGAACGGATGTTCTTCGTCTCGTTGTTGTTCGGGCAAGTCTTGGGTTGGGTGCGCAGCCAGACGGGCACCAGCAGCCTGCGAGCCCTGCTCTACATGGACGAGATCGCCGGCTACCTGCCACCGACGGCGAACCCGCCGTCGAAGCCTCCGTTGCTGACGCTGCTCAAACAAGCACGGGCATTCGGTCTCGGCGTGGTGCTGTCGACGCAGAACCCGGTGGATCTCGATTACAAAGCGCTGTCGAATGCGGGGACCTGGTTCATCGGCCGCCTGCAAACCGAACGCGACAAGCTGCGCCTTCTCGACGGGTTGGAAGGCGCTGGCGGTGTCGGGCTCGAGCGTCAGGATCTGGAGCGACTGATCGCGGGCCTGGAGAAGCGCGTATTTCTCCTGCACGACGTGCATCGGCAGGCCCCGATTCTGTTCCGAACTCGATGGACCCTGTCGTACTTGCGCGGTCCAATGACGCGTGAAGAGATCAAACGCCTGCCGTCGACGCAGTCGGCGACACCATCCGCGACGCCGCCGGGGATCGGTGCGGTGCCGGCGACACCACCGGCAGCGTCTCCGGCGATCGCGGTGGTGCCGGCGATGGCCAATCCGCCGGCGCCGGAAGGTGTGCGGGCGATGGATGCGAGAGCGCCGGCTACCGGGAACGCGGCTGCTCGGCCGATGCTACCTCCCGGCGTTCCCGAAGCCTTCCTCGTCGCAGGCAATGTGCCGGCCGGCACTCCGGTATTCTATCGACCCATGCTCTGCGCCCAGGCGCAAGTGGGATACGTGCAGGCGCGACCACCTCTCGATCACACGCAGCGTCTCTGTCTGGTGGCGCCGTTCCCGGCGGCTGGCAATGACATCGATTGGAATTCTGCGATGGAGACCGAGATCCGCGATGAGCGATCCTCAACCCTCCCCGCGGACACCGCCGCCTACGAGGACTTGCCACCTGCCGCGGCGACGCCGAAAAACTACGTGGTCTGGCGCAACACGCTCGCAGGCTGGCTCTGTCGCAATCGAACCCTGCACTTGCAGCGCTGCGCTGGTCTCGGAGTGGATTCGCGACCGGGCGAAGGCGAAGGGGACTTCAAGGTTCGACTGCGCGATCTCGCTCGCGAACGGCGCGATCAGGCGCTGGAGAAACTGCGCGCCAAGCACGCGACGCGCTTTGCCCGATTGCAGGAGAAGGTGCGGCGCGCCGAGGCGGCGTTGGGACGCGAGAGCGACCAGATGCAGCAGGCGCAGGCACAAACGGCGATCTCGATCGGCGCAGCAGTTCTGGGAGCGGTGCTGGGAGGGCGCGGGGGCGCGCTCGGGCGGGCGACGACGGCGGCGCGTGGCGCTGGGCGCGCGCAAACGCAGGCGCACGACGTGGCGCGAGCGCGCAGCAACTTCGAGGCTGCGCGCGCCGAGCTTGCGGACTTCGAGACGGCCGTTGGCGTCGAGACCGAGCAGCTGGGGGCTGGTTTCGACGCCGAAGCCATCGCGTGCGAAACGGTGACGGTGCGCCCCAAGAAAACCCATATTCATGTCGAACGCGTCACCCTCGCCTGGGTCCCGTGCGTGCGGGAACCCAACGGGGCGCTGCGCATCGTCGCCGCGCTCAGATCAGCTGCCAGGTGAGCCCGGCGCCGAGCGTCTGCTTGAACTGCCCTCTCTTGTCGATCTGCCTGTCGTACAGGATCTGCCAGAAGAGATCGAACGAGATCCACTTGTACAGTTTGTTGCTGAGCTTGTTCTGCCAGTCGACGTCCATTGAGGACCAGTACTGGCGTGCGAGCGGGTCGTTCTCGGAGGTGTCCACGGCCTCGAACAGGCGCAGTTCGGAAGTGAACACGGTGCGATCCTCGGGGGCTGCGAATCGCGACAACGTGTACCACTCGAAGCCGCCCTCGGTGGTCGTTTTGGTTTCGTAGTCGGCGTTCGTGACATCGAAGGTCCCGAAGCGATCGATGCGCTCACGAAAGGCGAAGCCGACGCGGGTGAGAACACTCGCGTGCGCGTTCATGACCAGGTAGCGCGCGATTCCGACCGACTCCGAGAGCTGCGTCGGGGTCAGCCATTTCTTCAACGGCTCGATCTCGGTATAGAACTGACTGTCCACGTCGAAGGCGACGAATGGATCGACGAAGCCCCAGTATTTGAAGAGCACGATGCTGCGAGAGGTGATCTTGTCGGAGCTCTTGAGCGGCGCCATCCATGAATCGCGCGCCGCGTCCTGCTGGTGGGTTTGACCGAACTGGAGGAGAAGGCCGTTCTTCCAGATGATCTGGTTCGAGAGCCAGTGGTCGGCGCTCGCCGACACGGTGCCGATCCAAGACACGGTGCCCACTTCATCGCCCTGCCACGCCTGGTTGAAGTTCGACTGGTTGAGCGCCAGCCCGGCCGATGCCTTCATGGCCCAGCCCGGGAACAGGGTATCGCCTGGGGCGGATCCTTGCGCGGCCGCACTGACGGCGAGCACGAGCCAGAGCATGAGCACGGAACCAAGATATTTGAGGCGCATGTTTTCTCCCTCGTGCGTTCGTTTCAAGCGCGTGCCTTGAGCAAGTCGCGGATCTCGCCCAGCAGTAGTTCTTGATTGCTCGGGGCCGGAGGTGTGGCCGCAGCGGCTGCTTCCTTTTTCTTGGCGCTGTTGACCGCCTTGATCAGGATGAAGATGGCGAACGCCACGATGAGGAAGTCGACGATGGTTTGCAGGAAGGCGCCATAGCGCAGCGTGGCGGCGCCAGCCTCCTTGGCGGCCGCGAGCGTGTCGTAGGGCGTGCCGCTCAAATTGATGAACAGCTGACTGAAGTCGACTCGGCCCAGGAGGACGCCGATGGGAGGCATGATGAGATCGCCCACGAGGGAGCTGACGATCTTGCCGAATGCGGCGCCAATGACGATCCCCACCGCCATGTCGAGCACGTTGCCGCGCATGGCGAAGTCTCTGAACTCCTTCAACATGGTCATTTCCCTTCGAGAAGCCGGCCCTGGCCGGTTTCAGTCACAGGTTTCGCACACGGGTGCATCCGTTGCCGGATTATCGGCGGCGAACCCCCTGTGTCAAGACAGGCGGGCTCGAGGTCGACGGCGCCTGGATCGGATGGACCCGCATGCGCTGGCAGCCAGGATCCGCTTGCCGAAACCGGGGTGAGATCCTTAGAATCAAAGCTCCTCGCATGTCAAAGCCGGCTGCGTCACGAGCGGCGGACGAACGAGCGCGCAGCTGCGTTGCGGTGATCGTCGAGGAAGTCTCCTCGGGAAGGAGTGGACGTACAGATGAGCAGGATTCGCTGTGCAAGAGCGCGAGCCACGATTGCAGGGTGCGCACTCATTGCGCTCCTGGTCGCGCCACCCATGGCCTGGGCGCAGAAAATCGAGCCTCCCCAAGTCCCCTACCAGACGCACGTGCTGAACAATGGGTTGCAGCTGATCCTGTACGAGGATCATTCCATCCCCATCGTGGCGGTCAACCTCTGGTACCACGTGGGTTCCAAGAACGAGAGGGTGGGCCGCACCGGCTTCGCGCATCTCTTCGAGCACATGATGTTCCAGGGCTCGGAGCACCACAACACCGACTTCTTCAACGCGCTCGATGCCATCGGCTCCACCGACCGCAACGGCACGACCAACAACGATCGCACCAACTACTTCGAGAACGTGCCGACGAGCGCGTTGGAGCAAGCGCTGTGGCTCGAGGCCGACCGCATGGGCTGGTTGCTGCCGTCGATGACGCAGGAGCGCCTGAACAACCAGATCGAAGTGGTGAAGAACGAGCGCCGGCAGGGCGTCGACAACCAGCCGTACGGCACCGTCGACGAACGCATGTATGCGGCGCTCTACCCGAGCCATCATCCGTACAGCTGGGACGTGATCGGGTACATGGAAGACCTGACCGCCGCCACCAAGACGGACGTCGAGGACTTCTTCAAGACCTATTATGGCCCCAACAATTGCACCCTGGCACTCGCCGGCGACATCGACCCGGCGCAGGCGAAGGCGATGGTGGAGAAGTACTTCGGTTCCATCCCCGCGGTGCCGCCGATCTACCGTCGCGACGTTTGGATCCCGGAGCTAGCGCAGGAGATCCGCTTACAGATGCAAGACCGCGTGCCGCTGCCGCGCGTCTACATCGCGTGGCACGCGCCTGCCGGTTACACCCAAGGGGAGCCGGAGCTGGAAGTGCTGAGCGGAGTGCTGTCGTCGGGCAAGACGTCGCGACTGTACAAACGCCTCGTCTATGACTTGCAGATCGCCCAAGACGTCAACACCTACATCGACACGCGCGAGATCGGCAGCCTGTTCTACGTCATCGTCACTGCCAAGGAAGGCCGGACTTTGGACGAGATCGAGCCTATCGTGATGGAGGAGATCGAGAAGGTGCGGAACAGTGCTCCGGCCACGGCGGAAGTGGACGCGGCGCGCACCGAGATCCTGTCCGGCATGGTGCGCGGGTTGCAGCGCATCGGCGGCTTCGGCGGCGTGAGCGACCGCCTGGCGATGTACAACACCTACACCGGGGACCCCGGTTACATCACGAAGGACTTCGAGCGCTACGAAAAGGTGACGGCGAAGAGCGTGCAAGCAGCCGCCAAGCGCTGGCTGCACCAAGGTCGCGTGGTCATGCGCGTCGATCCGTACCCGACTCTCAAGGCCGCGACCGAAGTGGCAGGGCTCGATCGCGCCACGAAGCCAGTGCTCGGGCCGGAGCCGGCGATGGTATTGCCGCAACTGCAGCGGGCGCGGTTGTCGAACGGCCTCGAGGTCGTGCTCGCCGAGGTGCACAAGACCCCTCTGGTGCAGGTGAATCTCATCGTCGGCGGCGGCTGGTCGGCCGATCAGAACGGGCGTTTCGGCATCGCGTCGTTCATGGCGCGCATGCAGGATGAGGGCACGGCGTCGCGCACGGCGCTGCAGATCAGCGACGAAGCCCAGCGTCTCGGCGCTCAGCTCGGCACCAACTCGGCGCTCGACAACTGCACGGTGTCGTTGAATGCGCTCAAGCCACGTCTCGATGCTTCGCTCGATTTGTTCACCGACATTGTGCTCCATCCATCGTTCCCGGCCGACGAGATCGAACGCCAGCGCAAGCAGGTTCTGGGACAGATCCTGCAGCAGAAGAAGCAGCCGGTTCCGATGGGGCTGCGCATCCTCCCCGGGTTGCTGTACGGCGCCAATCATCCGTACGGCCAGCCATTCACCGGCTCGGGCACCGAAGACGTGGTGAAGAGCCTCGGCCAGTCGGATCTCGTCGCATTCCACGACACCTGGTTCAAATCGAACAATGCGACGCTCGTCGTCGTCGGCGACATCACCATGGCCGAGATCCAGCCGCGTCTCGAAAAGGCATTCGGCGCCTGGAAGACCGGCACGCTGCCGGCGATCCAGCTGCCGCAGGTGGCGCAGCCGCGCGCCACGGCGGTGTACATCGTCGACAAGCCGGACGCCGCGCAGTCCGTGCTGCTCGCCGCCCACTTGGCGCCGCCCAAGAACGACCCGACGGCGGTGCCCTTCGACGTGCTCAACTCCGTCTTGGGTGGCACGTTCACTTCGCGCATCAACATGAACCTGCGCGAGGACAAGGGCTATACCTACGGTGCCCGCAGCAGCGCTTTCGACGCCCGCGGCCAGGGACTCTTCCTGTGCTCGTCGCAAGTGCGAACGGACGTCACCAAGGAATCGATCACAGAGCTCATGAAGGAGCTGCGTGAAATCCGCAGCACGCGACCGATCACGGCGGCCGAGCTGCGCAAGGCGCAGGACAATTTGGTGCTGCAGCAACCGGGCGAGCACGAATCGCTCGGCGAGGTGGCGCAGTACATCTACCGGCTGGTGACGTACGGGTTGCCGGAAGATTACCTGCCGACGTACGCGCAGAAGGTGCGGAGCACCACCGTGGACGGCCTCACACAGCTAGCCAAGCAGCGTGTGCTCCCCGACCAGATGGTTCTGGTCGTGGTGGGGGATCGCAAGGTGATCGAGCCCAGGATCCGAGAGCTCAACTTGGGACCGATCGAGTTCCTGGATGTAGACGGCAAGCCGCTGGCGGAGGCCGCCCGGCGCTAGAGTTTGCAGCGCGGAGCGAACACGACGTCCAATCGAGTTCGTGCTGTGGAGAGGGGTCGTCGCACCGCGACGACCCCTCTTGTCTGTCCGCTGAGTCAACGTCCGTGAGTGCGGACGAGATGGGCTGCCTGCAGTACTTGGGTTTCGTCATAGATCACCGTGCCGCCTGGAGGCATTTCGTCACCCGCGGTTTCCTCGTCATGGATGATCATCTGCAGGAAACCGCTCGCACCGTACCAGACGAGGATGCTCAGTTGAGGACCAGCGATCTCCCACACGATCCGGATGCGCCAGGCGGGGAACCGGCCGGCAGGCAGTTCCAAAACTTCATGCCCCTCGATCGGTGGGAGCGATTCGGGCCGTGGATCCGAACAGCAAAGAGGCGACCCGCAAATGCGGGTCGCCTCTTCGAAGCGCTGCGCAGAGGGTTACTTCACCACGCGCGCGGTCTTGATCCCGTCCAGCTTCGGGAAGCTCTTGTCCAAGTAGGCATTGCCTTGGGCTTGGATCGCGCCCTGATCCGGGTTCTCGCCGTGGCCGGAGTAGATCTGATCGACGACCTCCATGCCCTGAACCACCTTGGCGAAGGACGCGAAGCCCCCGCTGTCGAGACGTGAGTTGTCCGTGTAATTGATGAACAGCTGCGTCGTGCGCGTGTTCGGCCCTGCCATGGCGTAACTCAGGAAGCCGCGCTTGTTGCCCTGCTTCACCGGATCGTCCTGGATCTTGGCGTTCTGCCAAGCTGCCGACACCTTCGGGTCGCCGTTGAGGCCGAACTGGGCCATGAAATTCGGAATGACACGGAAGAAGCGGCAGCCATCGTAGAACCCGGCGTTGACCAGGTTGTAGAAGCGATCGACCCCTTTCGGGGCCCACTCGCGGTCGACTTCGACTGTGAAATCGCCCTTGGTCGTGGTGAACTTCACCTTGAAATAGTCCGGTGCTTTCTCGTTCACGCTTGGATTCTTGGGATCGAGCAAGAGGTTCTTCTCCTGGGGCTTTTCCGCGGCGGGTTGGGCCGCGACGGGCTTTTCGACGCTCTGCGCAACCTGGGACGTATCGTGGTCCGGTGTGGCGCTGCATGCCGGGACCAATGCGAGCGCGGCGTATCCCCACGCGAACGCCACTAGAACGTCGCGGAACTTCGCACATCGATTCATGCTGTCGTGGGCTCCTTCTGAAATGGAATGTGGCAACGACCCTCTCGAGCGGCGGGAGTATACCAGGGCCGGGACATGCCGGGGCGCCCGGGAGACGGTTCGATGCCGACGCCGGGTCGGAATCGGCAGCGACCGACTGGCGCCGGTCGACGGGTCAGACCTTGAAGCGATAGCCGACGCCGCGCACCGTCTCGATGATGTTCGCGGCTTCGCCGAGCTTGCGGCGGAGCGCGGCGACATGCACGTCGATGGCGCGATCGACGACGAGTACGTGCTCGTCTTGTATGTTGCCGAGGATCTGGGAGCGTGTGTAGGCGCGGCCCGCATTGCGCGCCAGAAAACGCAGCAATTTGTACTCGGTGAGGGTGAACTGCAGCTCGTGGCCGCGCAGTGTCACCTGATGGCGCTCGTCATCGATGTGCAGATCGCCAACGTGCGTCACGCTGGGGCCTTCCTTGTCGCTGCGGCCGTGACGCCGCAAGACTGCCCGCATGCGCGCGAGCAAGAGTCGCATGCTGAACGGTTTGGGAACGTAGTCGTCGGCGCCGACCTCCAGGCCCGAGACAACGTCGGCTTCCTCGCCCTTCGCTGTCAGCATGATGATGGGGATGTGCGCTGTTTCCGGCGACTGTCGCAGCTGGCGGCAGACCTCCAGCCCATCGATTCCCGGCAGCATGAGGTCGAGGAGCACGAGGTCGGGTTGTTCCTCGCGTGCCTGCCGCAGCGCCGCGGGGCCATCGCTGGCCCTGCGGGTGTCGAATTGCTCGCGGCGCAGGTTGTACTCGATGAACTCGACGATATCCGCCTCGTCATCGATGATGAGGACCATCGTCCTACGTCTCGGTGCCTCGAACGTGGGCATGGCGACGCTCTCGGCTCGGGTCAAATCCACGCCTCCACGACCTTGAAATCGCCGGTGTCGAGATCCAGCCGGGCGTGCTCACGGCAGCGAGCGAAGCGGCCGGTCCCCACACGCGCGTTCACCAGCTCGAGCGTGTAGCTGGCTTCGAGATTGCACCAGCAGGCCGGGCTCTCGTGTTCCTCGATGGACGATCGGGGGGCGGTCAAACGGACGGCGATCATGGCGAACCTCCGAACCGTGCGCGGCACGGGGAACCTGGTTCCAGCACCTGCGATCGGCGTCGAGGTCTACCTGGGACGCTTCGGCCCCCGACTGGATCGCCAAGTACCCAAACTCTAGGGAGGTCGTGCAAAGATCTGGTGTTTCCATGCTCAAGAGTTGGTGAAACCAGGCGTCATATCAGCGAGAGGAGGACCCGGGCGAGGCGATCGGCATCGAGGCCGGGCCGACTGTCGGCACTCACGAGCGGCACATCCACCACCGACACTCCGAGCTGCCGGAGCAGCTCCAGATCCAGGACTGAGGCGTAGTCGCCACTCTGAGAATCCACGACGACGAAATCGAGCAGCTCGGAGACCGGAGCCTCGGGCCCTGCGTCGAGGCGCAACGTTGCCAGCAGCCGCGCGACAGAGGACGCCACCGAGAGACCCAGCTGCTCTGGGTCATGCCCCGTATTCGGCACGTACACCTTGGGGACGCCGGCCTGACGGATCGCGCGTCCCACGCCTTGCGGCAGCAGGGTTGCGATCAGGCTGGAGAAAAAACTCCCCATCGGATAGCAGACGAGGTCGGCACCGCCGATGGCCTCCAGCGCCCGTGTCGAGGCGTCGACAGTGGCGCGTTGGGGTGATTCGAGGTTGCGCGTCAGGTAGAGATCGGCCACCGGGGATTCGATGACCGCGACCTCCTTGCCGGTGAGCTGATGCTGGCCGAGAAGGCACTGGCCGTCATCGAGGACCGCCACCAAATGCAGCGATTCTTCGACGACCGGAAGCACGAGGCCGCGTGCCTCGACGAGCTTCGAGAACAAATAGAGAACGGAATCAAGGTCGCCCTCGTGGTGGAGCCAACCCCCCGCCAGCACCAAGTTGCCGATGCTGGCGCCACGCAAATCGAACCCAGGGGGCATGCGCTCGTCGAACACTCGCAGGTGGGTGCGGACGATGCGGCGCATGGGCGATGGCAGCGGTTCCACCAGCGCGTGCCGCCCCGAGATCATGTTGTCGAGGTCTCGCTGGGCCGGGCCTTCGCATGTGGTCAAGCGGTGCGCGAGCAGCTCTTGCACCGCCGGGTTGCCGTGCAGCGAATTGTCGGCGAGCGCCAGCAGCCGGTTGCGCAGATCCCCCACCGACGGCATGCCGAAGGCGGCGCGCAAGAAGGCGGAGCTGCCGCCAGAATCGAAGGGGGTGATCACGTGTACCGAATTGTGCGTGTAGTGTTTGAGAGTCCGCGCCAAATCCCTGAGCGCAGTGCCGCCGCTGAAGAAGAGCAGAGCCGGGCCGAGGTCCGGGCTACGGCGGCAGCGGGCGCAGCGGATGTCATCGGGCAGGTGCGCGGTGCGTGTGACTCGGACAGTCGTCATGCCACCGAGGCGCCGCGCTGTGGCAACAGATCCATGCACATGGCGGAGGCGTGCGCGAAATCCACACCCCCCGTGATCTCGAAGAGCGGGACATGCGCGAGGTGGCGAAGATAGTCGCCGGGGTGGGGTCGAACCGGGGCCTGCAAATTCCCCCCGCGACCGACGTGAAATGGACCCGGGCTCTTGGCGATCGCCTCCAGAAGATCGGGGCGATCGGCGAGAGACGCCTCGCACAGCTTGGGCGGCGATGAGTCATCGCGCCGCCACGTCAGAACGACGAGTGCCGCTGGCCTGGTACTTTGCGTCAGAAACCCGGGGCCGAAGGCGGCATCCACATCCACGTCGTATTTCTCTTCCAACCGCCACAACGCGTCGGACTCCAAGGCTGCAAGCTCTTGCCGGCGTGCCGCGGGCAACACGTCGTGCAACTGCGGCTGGTGCATTGCCGTCCCCGGATTGATGCGCGGCAATTTGGGAACGCCGGCCGCGGTCACGCTGGGGCTCTGCGCCTGCACGAGCACGCGGTCGTTGCTGACGAAGGCGAGCCCCTTGCCCACCAGATGCAGAGCCAGCGTGGACTTGCCGGCGCCCGCGAGGCCAGCCAAGATCAAACCGTGGCCGCCGGCGTCGACGCTGGCGGCATGGCAGAGCTGCCAGCCGCGGTGCAGGTGGTGCTCGATGTACTGGGTGACGACGAAGTTGATGACTTGGTTGGCGTTCCTCAAGCACGGACCGACGGCGAGGCGCATCGAGCCACCGACGAGGAACTGCATGCCGGTGCGGACCTTGTGCACGACGCGTCCGCCGGCGAGATCGGCGATGCGCTCCTTGAGATGAATTTTTCCCGGATCACGTGGCCAATCGCGGTAGACGAGCGGAAACCACGCCGGCTCCGACTCGAGCGCGGTGACGACGATGCCGCTTTGTTCCTCGCCATCGGCCGGCTTCCAGTCGCGCTGGAAGCAGTGGAAGTACTGCTGCAGCGTTTCGACGAGGGCAGGGGAATTCGATTCGACCAGGATCGAGAGACCGCCGAAGCGGAAGTCGCGTCGCGCGCGCACCGGGTGGCGCACGCGCACCGCTGCGGCAAGACCCAGGAGATCTCGGCGTGCGGCGATGGGGGCTCTTGTTTCAAGCATGATTGCCTCCTACGACGCGGAGTTGGCGGCCTTCGCGCACGCGTTGCACCATTGCACCGGCGACCAGGCCGGCAACGTCCAAGCCCAAACCATTCTGCAGGCCGCGGAAGCCGCCGAAAGCGGAGACCTCGAACACCATCGGACCGGCGGGCGTCTCGACGACGTCGACGGTGGTGAAATCCAGGTCGAAAAGCGCTTGGGCTCGATGCGCTAGGTCGACGATTGCCGCCGGCGGCGAGTACGGTGCGTAGCGACCCCCGGCACGGATCGTGGTGTTCCATGCCCCGCTTCCCGAAACACGCGCGTAGGTTCCGAGATACTGCCCACACAGGAAGGCGACCCCCAGGTCGCGTCCGGGATGCTCGACCAGTTGTTGCACGTAGAGCACAGGGCCCATCACCTGCTTGAATTCGCGCATCTGCTGCACCAGATCTTCCCGGCGTCCCGCTGCGAGCAGGCGCATCCCGCGCGCTTTCGATGTGTAAAGTGGCTTGAGCACGGCGCGGCCGAAGCGCAGGACGGCGGCCGCGGCGTGTTCGACGTCTTCGGTGACCACCGTCGGCGGGATAGGGATTCCGGCGCGTTGCAGCGTAATGGTGCCGCTCAGGCGGTCGAGAACGCGCAAGAGGCTCTTCGGCCGCGACCGTACGGTGACCCCCGATTCGGCGACATGACGCAGCAGCTCGACCCGGTCCAACATCGTCGGGTTGTAGGTGGCGCCGATTTTCTTGACCACGAGTCCATCGAGCGTGCTCAAGTCGAGATTGCCGTCGTAGACGGACCCGCGTTCGCAATCGAAGACGACATGGCCGAGGTCCAGCAGCAGCCGAAAACCAGTGCGCGCGGCCATCGCGTCGGCCAGCGTCTCCGACGACCACTGCCCCGGAACGCCGACCACGCCAATGCGCAGGGACTCAGTCAACGAGCACCTCCCGGGGAATCTCGAAGTTGCCGAACTCTCCGGCGGGAACGGCAAGCACCGCCTCGAGGAGGTAACGCGCGCGCAGGAACATGCCCTTGGCGAACTCGTGGTCGAGAACGAAGCGCGTCGAGGTGGCGAACGAGCGCGCCAGCCCCAGGGCCAGCCGGGCGGAAAACGTCGGATCTCCCAGGCGCTGGCCGGTGTCGCGCGCGAAGTCGTGGAACAACAGGATGACGTCGCGGATGCGTTGGCGAATGGGCTCGTCGAACACTTGCAAGCGGTGATTCGACACCAGGAACACCGAGACGTCCTGCAGGTAATCGCCGGTGCGCGAGCGATGCAGATCGATGAAATGAACGCTGCCGTCGCTCGGATGGCAGATGACGTTGTCGACGTTGAAATCCCCGTGCGTGAACACCGAAAAAGGGCACACGAGCTGCGCCTCGAGGGTCTTGGCCGATTCCACCAGTGCATCGAACGAAGGCACAGCGAGGCGGCCGATGCCGGCGGTTGCGGCTTGGAAGCCTGGATGCAATGCGTACACGTCGCCGAGGCGCTCGGCAAGTTGCTGGGCAAAACGCGGGCTGACCGGGGTGTCGCTGCGCGTGCGCTCCCAGACATGCGACAACGTGCGACAAATGGCATCGAGCGCGCGCTGGATTCCGCCCAAGTCTCCGCGCAGCAGGTACTCTTCGAAGGTGTGCCCGGAGAGGTACTCGAACAGGATCGATCCGCTTGGGCCGCGATCGTGGAAGGCGTGGATGCGAGGCGCCAGCCCGGGCATGATCTCTTCCCACAGAGCGGTGGCATTTTTTTCCGCCAGCAGCTTCTCGCGCCGGCCTTCCTTGAACACTACCCAATGGTTCTCGTCACGAAACGCGTGTGTGCGCACGCGCCCGACCTTGCAGCCCGAACGTGTTTCCGCCAGCGGTTCCAGCTCGAGGTCCTCCACGGTTTGCTGCAGTCCGGAGGCGCCGAGCAACTCTTCCAGCGTGCGCCATTGATCGATCTTGATGCGTTCGCCGAGGGCGGCGGAGAGAATTGCTTCGCCGATGTTGAGCAGAGAGTCGCCCATTCGTTCCAAGTAGCGATAGATGAAGATGCTGGTGACCAGGCCCTGGGGGTCGGCTCCGGATTCCAGCTCGCGCAACAGGCGGCGGAGCTCGACGACGTAGAGACGGTCCGTGACGTGCTCGGCGCGGCAGATTTCGAGCGCCTGGCGCGCGTCCCGGCGCAGGATGGCGTCGCCGATGCGGTCGATGCCGTCGAGGATGGCCTCGAAGAATGGCCGCATGTTCTGGCGCGCCAGCAGCGCTGGATCGATGTACTGGGTCTGACCGACGATGTTCTCGCAAAAATCGGCGATTCTTTCCAGGTTCACCGTGACGACGTCCACCGCCTTGAGGAAGGCGATGCCGATCTCATCGCCTTCATTGGCGCGGGGAACCAACGAAAAGCACTTCCTCAGGATCACATCCTTGAGGTTGTCGATGTAATCGTCCTTGGCGAGCAACCCCTCGAAGCGATTCGGTGTCGGTGCTTGCAAAAACTCGGCGGTCGCGACGAGCTGCTTGCGCACCTCGTGGATCAGAAAACGCAGGTTCTTGTCGATGCCATCCAGTGAAGGGATCGCAGCGATCTCGGACCTCGCCTTCTCAGTCCGCATCCCCATTCCCCTTCACGACCAGCGGCCAGGCGCGCGACTGCTCCTGGCCGTTGTTCTTCCACTCGAGCTGCAGTTCCAGCCGCACGCGATCACGACGCTGCGAAACTCGGACTTCGAGGCGAACGAGGCCGCTGGGTTTCAGCTCGATCCGGCCCTCGGGATCGCTGATGATCAAGTTGCCGCTCTCGAAGCCCTCCTGCAGCGCCGCCAAGTAGGCGCTGATGGACCGCTTGCTCTGCAGCGACTCGTGGTCGAAATCCTTTTCTTCCTTGCCCATGGGTTCGACTCCGTTAGCGTTATTGCGAGGAGATCGACAGTTCGCGCTCTGGAACGCGCCAGAATATTTCGAAAGTGATGCCTTCCTTCTTCTTCTTGCGCACTGCCCGGACCTCGACATCGACATGCGTGCTCGGGGTGAGGGTGACGTCCTTGTCGCCGCGGCGGACACTGATGCTGCCCTTCTTGAGCCCGGCGACGATGGCTTCGAAATACGACACCGCTTCGGCCAACGGCAGCGTGTTGTCGAACTTCACCTCGGCCTTGCCGTCCGTCTCGGTGTTGGCGTCCGTCTTGTGTTTGTGCTTCTTTTCCTTCTTCTCGGTTTTTTCGAGCGTCTGTTCCATGATGCTTCCTCCTTTTCGGTGACCATTGCTTCTCGCGCGCGCGGGAAACTGCACCGCCACCCCCGCGATCGTCCGGATGTCGAACGATTTTGCGTAGGGATAGTCGGTGCTGATTCCCGTGACGATCCCTGCGGGGCTGACGATGGTGGCGGCGCCGCCGATGCCATGCAGTCCCAGCAGCTTCCGCGTGTTGACGTCCACGGTGGCGTCACACTCGAAATTCAGCATGCCATTGCGCAGCACGATGCGTTGTCCGCGCGGAATGTTGCGGTGGCCGTGGATGATGGCGAGGATTCCCGCCTCGTGCATCGCGCTCACGCCGCGCTCCGTCAATGCCATGTCGCAGTCGCGGTACTTGGTGCGGATGGTATTGCCGACCGGACCGTGATAGAGCTCGAAGAGGTTTTCATCCATCAGCCGGCGGAAGCGTTCGTTCAACGTCTCGACGCCCCCACGCGCCAGCTGGCCGGCGACGACGTCGTCGACGCCGGCATGAATGAAAAGAAAAGAGCCCTCACGGCGCGCCAGCCGCATCGCCTCGAAGAGCCAGCGGAACTCTCCGTCCGGCGCGCGGAACAGTTCGCGCGCTTTGAGCGCCGCGGCATGGACTGCGCCCACGCTCAGGCCGGCCTCGCGGCGGCACTCGTCCATCTCCTGGATCTTCTCGCGGATGCGCCTCAACTCGTTGCGCACGCGCTTCTCCGGCACTAATCCCCGCACGGCGTCGGGAAACTCGTCGAACCACGTCGGCTCCGGGAGCAGCAGTGCGCGCAAGCGATCGTCGTCGCCGCCATTGTGGTTGTGGGCCGCATCGCCGCCAGCCAAGTAGGTGTCGTGGATCTCCTTGAGCAGGGGAATGGACTTCTTGCCCATGCGCACGAAAAGATGCGCCAGCCATGGCTCCTTGCGCCCCATGTACTCGAGACCGACCAACGCGCGTACGTCGTGATTTCCGGCCAGAATGTCGACGCGCGCACCGGTGTCCATCAGTGCGCGCAGAGTGCGCAGCAATCGCAGATTGCTGGGACCCTTGTCGAAAAAATCGCCGCCCAGGACGAAGACCGCATCGCGCCCCGCGGGTGTCAGTTGCAACTCGGCGTCGCCAGGGCCGGTCTTCTCGACGCCGCCAGTGGCGAGGAGCGAGCGCAGGAAGGCGTCCGCGTCCGCATGCAGATCGCAGAGGAAAAAGATGTCGTGTTCAGGCCACTCCCAAGTTCGGTTGGCCCCGTACTCGGCGATTTCCTCGAGTGCCAAATCGTAGAAATCGCCCGAAGCGTCGAGCGTGCGCCGGGTAGCGAACTTCGGCCACGCTTCCCGCTCGCGCGGTAGGTTGCCTCCGAGCAGGTCCAGACCCGCATAGACGGGAAGATCGAGGATCGCGCCATTCGCCACGGTCATCCAGTCCCTCCCCGGGACGTTCAATCGCTGCGTGCCGCCACCGGCACGCGCTCTTTCCACGCACCGGACACTTGCACCCACGTGAAGGCGTCGCGCCGCTCGAGAAAAACCGGAGAACAGTGATGCATGGACAATCTGGCAGCGTCGTCCGCTCGCAGAATCCCGAGGCGAACCGCGGCGTAGCGAAACGAACCACCATGGCCGACGACGAGCTTGACCACATCACTCGGCTGCCGGCCCGCGATCTGTGAGGCGCGTGCCTCCAGATGGCGCGCCACCCGCTCGCCAGCCTGCATGAGTGACTCTGCCCCAGGCAGAGGCAGGCGATAGAATCCATCGCGTTGCCAATTAGACGGCAGCGGCGCGCAGCGGGCATCGAGGCGCAAGATGGCATCGATGCGATCGGTGCTCAGATTGGCGGCACTCCCCAGGCAACGTTCCGCCAGCTCGTCGAACTCGGTGACGCGGAAAGGACGATCTTGTCGCGCTGCGAGGCCGTGTGCCATGAGGGTGGCAGTTTCCCAGCCGCGCAACAGCCGCGAGCTGTCGATGGTCGTTTCGATCTCCCAGTGTTCGGCAGCCACGGCATCGAGGAGCAAAGACACGGCATTTCGCGCCTGCTCGCGCCCCGTTTCGTTCAAGGGATAAGGAAGATGGGCACTGGGAACGTCGTGTGGCTGGTCGTACGCCCCATGACGCAGCAAGGCCATGATGACCCGTGGCATCTGCTCTCCTCGGAGGCGTAGGCACCGCTGGTCCCCGCCGCAGCCTGGGAGTAGCCAATCTGATACCAACTGGGGTGAGTGGACAAGTCATGATATCGTTAGGATTGTGTAATGATTGTGTGAACCGAACCGCGCAGGTGTGGTGACGGCTCAGTTTTGTCGCGGGGACATCTTGTCATCGTCGATCCCGCGTGTCAACATGCGGCGGTTTAAACGGATGAGGTTTTCGATGAGCGAACGAGACAAAGACAAAAAAGAAGTCCTGTTCGAGGGCGAAGTCGAGATCGCGAATGCGATGGCTCACATAGAGGGATTGCTGGCGGGCTTGAAATCGGGAACGATCAGCATCCAGCAAGGAATGAACGCGCTGACTGTGCACCCCGCCAAGACCGTGGTTCTGGTGCTCAAGGTCAAGCGCAAGGGAGAGCGCGAGTTCGTGTCCATCGAGCTCGGATGGGAGAAGGCCGCTCGGCGCGACGCTCCCACAGGCCTGCGTATCTCCGACAAGGAAATCCCCCTCGTGCGCGCGGTCGAGGGTTGAGCCCAGCTCCGCGCTCCTTCGACGCCAGACGCCCAGGCCACGAAGCGATCGTCCTCAGGCGCGCCGCAGCGGCCGTTCGTCTTCGAAATAACGCCGACCCTGGCGCTGGCCGCCGCCGCCCAAACCATAGTAGTGCCACTTCGGGAAGTTGAAGTCCGCGGTGATGGAACGTGGCAGCAGCAGCGCAGCCTGCAGAAACGCTTCCAGATCGGGTACGGCGTCGATGTTGACCCGAACGCCCCACTCGTCCATGCGGTCGAAAATCTGCCGTGATGCCGGTGTCTGCCAGCGGATGCCGTAACGGTTGATGCCCCAGTCACGCAGCATGTCCAGAATGCCCTTGGCTTGAGCTGGAGCAGCATGGATGAGAGGTGCCAAGAAATCGATCGCGCACTCCACGATGGCCTGTGGATGTTGACGGACGATCTCGCGGAACCCTTCTTGTTGGAGCTTCTCCAAATCGCCTCGGAACCAGAGGTGCCGGTCTTCGAAGCCGAAGCGGTCGACAGCCGCGAGCGCAGACTCGATACAAGCCGCTGAGTGCAGGTCGAGCACCACACCGGCGCCATGATCTCGCATGAGCGCCAGTGCGTGGTCGAGGCCGAGGAGATCTTCGCGCGCCTCGGGTGGTCGTTCGAGCAGCGAGTCTTCCCGCAGCACGAGGTGGCCGCTTCGCGCGTCGATCTGCACATCGAACTCGGCCCAGTGGATGTTGGAGCCGAGGAACTGGCGCAGATTGGCGTCGTCGTTCACGCCACGCCAGATGAACTGGATGTGCTGTGGGAGAGTGTGCTCCTCGATCAATTCGGTCAGATCGTAGGAATCGCCGCGCACGGCACCTGCGGGCACGCGCGTGCGTTTGGCGGCGAAGATGCTCGCGGCTTGCAGCAGCAAGAGTTCGCCCTGCGGGTCCAGCCTCGCCATGGCGCGCAGATTGTCGGCATCGTCGTCGACGACGGCGAAGACGTGGTAGCCGTGCTCTTGGAAATGGCGGACTCCGTCCACCTTGATCTCGGTCACGGCCCGCGATTCGCCGTCCGCACCCATGTGCAACAGGCCAGAAGAGAACTGCACCCGATACTCGCGCCCGAGAGTGTTGAGAATGCGCAACGTCTCGGCGCGCAGAGGTTCCCCCCGGCTGCTGTTGATGCCGACGAAGGTTCGCGGCTGGATCTGGAACCAACGAATGACTTCGAGGACACCGTGGTACGGCCGGTGCGCCTCGAGCAGGGCGCGAACCGACCAGCGTTGAGAATCATACCAATCGAGGACGGACTGCAGCGCCGGAGGTGGCAGCCGCAGGGTCTCGAGAAGTCGTCCGAGCGCGTTCTCCTGCACGGAAATGCCACTGGCGCCGAGAGTGCGGAACCAGCGCGTGCCGTGGGTCCGGTCGTAGGCATGCAGGACCGAGAGGATCATTTCGCGGACGTCGACGATCGTGCCATCAATGTCGAAAAGAACGAGCAAATCACGATCGGGGTGCTGTTGGCGCGTCGTTTCGTAGTGATGAGCGAGTTGCCGCATCCAGTTTTTGGTCATGGCGAAACCTTAGTGGCTCTCCGGGGGGCTGCATCCACGATACCACCACCGTGGTGAAGATCGTGTCAACATCGGGCAATAATCACGTGTGGAAGCCCGGCCCATCCGGCGGACCACTCCATTGAAGCGAATTCTTGCAATCTTGCGCGCACTTTCACTGGGCCTTTGCAGTCACCATCTACACTCGAATTCGAGTCGAAGGTTCAGGAACGGGGGAAGGGTGGTCCGCTTCAGCTTGGAACGACAGCATGCGCGGACCGCCCCACCCCACACGCCCCATCGCATTGCAGCTGCCGGCGGAATTTCGCGAATACTTCACCGGGAGATGACGGGACACTTGCAATTCTTCTCTACACTCACGGCGACCGATCCGAAGCAAGACACCTTTCGAGTACGGAGGTCTCCGATGGTTCGACTTCTCGCCAGGAGACGCGCACTGCGCCGGGGATTCGTGGCGGCGGCAGTGTTCATGGCGTTCGCTCTCCCGGCATCGGCACAGCTCGTCTTCGACACGAATATCCTGTTTCAGAACACCGCGGGCACGTGCTCGGGGGCATCCGGTGGGCTTGCCCCGTGTGGGTCGGCCTACAGTGATTGCGATCTCGTCAACACCAAGTTTCCCAACAACCGCGTAGTGAACCCACTGCTCAATCCGCAGCTCGCCACCGTCAATGATCCGCGCTGGGATCCGCAGGCGACGAGCCCGGCGCTGGCGCGCAATGGCGCGCCCGTGACTCAGGTCTCGGCGCTCAATCCCTGGTTCACCGACGTTTGTTACGTCGGTGCGTTGCCGTATACCGCTGGCGATCCCGCCAACGACTGGACGACCGGCTGGACGTGGTACGGCCAGGACGGCTGCACCCCGGAGCTCAAGGTGGCCACCACCGCGGGCCGCCCGGTGTCGATGGTGACGGCCGACATCGCTGTGAACCGGACCTTCTATGCCGACAGCATCTACTCGCTCGTGGGCCGCGTCGGTGTGCTCTCGGGAGCGACCCTCACCATTCAGCCGGGAACCCTGGTGGTGGGAACCGGGACGACCTCGTTCCTCGTCATCGAGCGCGGTGGCAACATCGACGCACAAGGGACGCGGCAGAACCCGATCATCTTCACCAGCAGTGCGCAATGTGGTCAGCAGCTTCCCGGCGACTGGGGCGGTGTGGTGATCCATGGCCAGGCACAGGCGAACTGCGCCGACGTTCCGCCGACGCAGGGTGGGACCGGCTGCCGCACCACCGATGGCGTCAACAGCTGCGTCAGCGAAGGCGGCGCCGGCAGCTTCGGCGGCACTGACGACGACGACAACAGCGGCATCATGCGCTATTGCCGCGTCGAGTACTCCGGTGTCGAGATCGCGCCCAACAACGAGCTCAACTGCCTGACGATGAACGCGGTCGGAAGGAACACGACGCTGGAATACTTGCAAACGCACCGCGGCAGCGACGACGGCTTCGAATGGTTCGGCGGCACCGCTCGCTGTCGCTGGCTGGTCGCCACCTCCAACTCCGACGACAACCTCGACTGGCAGATGGGGTATCGCGGCCAGGTGCAGTTCGCCGTCGTGCGCCAGAACTCCGACGATGGCGGCGACAAGGCCATCGAGGCCGACAACAACGAGTTCAACTTCAACTGCGCACTCGAATCCAGCCCGGTGTTGTCCAATTTGACCCTCGTCGGAGTGTTGAACGTCTCGGGCGTGGGCACGGCCGGGATCAACCTGCGCCGCGGCACGAACGCCAGCATCCTCAACTCGATCATCGTCGGCTTCACGGGGTTCGGGCTCGATATCGACAACCCGGCGACGTTCGAGAACTGTGCTGGCGCGGTGCCAGCACTTTACAGCTGTCCGACCAGCGCCATCGGGCCGGACCAGGCCAGGCAGTTCGTCGTCTCCGCCGGTCCGAACCCGACATTCGGTCCGTCGACTCTGGCCTTCGAGCTGGAGCGCGCGGCGCACGTGACCGTGCGAATCTACGATGCCGCCGGCCGGTTGGTGCAAACCGTGGTGAACGGACCTCTCGGGGCCGGTGCGCACCGACTGCCATGGGAGCCTCAGAGCGGCGCCGCGGGCGCGTACTTCTACCAGGTCGTCGCCGGCACGCAGAAGGCGAGCGGACGACTCATGGTTCTCAACTGATCGATGGGGGAGAACGTGCTGTACAAATCGGTCGCCATCACGATCGTGGCCTGCACGTTCGCGATTCTCGACTCGGTCGTGTCCGCGGAGCCTAGCCCCGGCTTCCTGACCGGCCGAGTCGCGGACGCAGCCTCCGGCAAAGCTCTTCCGTACACGAACATCTCCTTCAGCCGTGTGACCGAAGGGCTCGCCGGCAGCGTCCAAGCCGGCGGCGTCATGACCGCGGTGAATGGCCGTTTCACCGCTGCGGTCAAGCCGGGGACGTATCGTCTGGAATGCCGTTACATCTCCTACAAGAACGAAGTGCTGGAGAACATCGTCGTCCGCTCCGGCGAGACCACGCAAGTGGTCGCCCGACTGACGCTCGCAGCGCTCGCGGTCGAAACGGTGAAGGTGCGAGCGACGCGTCTTGCCGATCGCGAAGCGACGCTGCTCGAAAAGCAGAAGAAATCGGACGCGATCACCGATGCCATCGGTGCCGAACAGATCGCGCGCACGACGGATTCGAATGCCGCTGAAGCGGTGGACCGCGTGAGCGGCACCACCGTCGAGGACGGGAAATATGTGTACGTACGGGGATTGGGCGACCGCTACAGCTCGGCGCAAGTAAACGGCAGCAACGTCGGTGCGCCGGAAGCCAACAAGCGCGTCCTGCCGCTGGACATCTTCCCCGTCGGACTCCTCGACAACATCGTCATCCAGAAGACCTATTCGCCCGACATGGATGGCGAGTTCGGCGGCGGCGTGGTCAACATCAACACCAAACAGAATCTCGACCGCAGGGTGATCGAAAGCTCGCTGTCGCTGGGGTTGAGCAGCGGCGGCGCCGCGCGCGGCGCGTTCATGAGCTATCCGGGCGGTTGGTCCGACTTCCTCGGCATCGACGATGGCACCCGGGAGCTGCCGGACCGCGTGCACCAGATGGCGGGAACGGCGCGAGTCACGCGCAATGGCTTCAGCATCGAAGATCGAGCCGCGATGGGAGGGTCGTTCAAGAACACCTGGACACCGAGCAATACCGGGGCGCAGCCGAACTTCAGCTACTCCGGACTCTATGCCGACAAGTTCGAAGTTGCTGGCCGGCCGCTCGGGATCCTGATGTCCATGGCGCTCAGCAATGGTTTCGAAACCACGACGAAAGAGAACAACTCCTACCAAGGCACCAGCGGCGCTCCGGAGCCCAAGTTCCTCTACGAGGTGGAAGAATCGTCGGCCAACGTGCTCGGGGGCATCACCGGATCCCTTCAATACAAGACCGGAGAGCGCAGCACCATGAGCGCCAACGTGCTGTACACGCGCGATGCCGAAGATCGGGTGTGGATCTCGGAGGGTCCCAACAACGACTACGGCAATGAAAGCGTGCTGCAGCGCCAGCTCGGCTACATCGAACGCGGTTTGTTGTCGACTGCGGTCAAGGGCGAGCATGAAACGTGGTACGAGGGCTCGAAGCTCGACTGGCAGCTCAGCTACTCGGAGGGTTCTCGCAACGAGCTCGATCGCCGCTTGAGCGTTTACGAGTGGAACCCGGTCAACGAACGACACGAGCTCAGCCGGCGATTCGCCCAGCCACTCACGCGCATCTTCGGCACCAGCGCCGAATACGACCGCACATTCAAGGCGAACTGGTTGTTTCCTTTGGGAGCGTACGGGTCCCTGCGCCCGAGCCTCAAGACCGGTTTCGCCGCCAGCTATCGCAATCGCGATTCGGAGTATCGCCGCTTCGGTTTCTCCGTTCGGGGGACCCAAGCGGGCGACCGCAGTTTGCCGCCGGAGGAGTTGTTGACCCAGGCGAATCTCGACGCGGGCGCGGCCCTGTTCGAGGAGCTGACCTTACCCAACGACTCGTGGTACGCCAGGCAATACCTGACGGCGGCATACGGAATGCTCGACACCCGGCTGATCGAGAGCTTGCGTCTCACCTTCGGCGCCCGGTTCGAGCAATCGACGATGGATGTGTCGACGGGAAGCCCGTTCGTCAACGGGCCGACCGAGCAAGCACAGCTCGAGACGGATGACCTGCTTCCCGCAGCCAGCCTGACCTGGAACTTGACGCAGCGCCAGAACCTGCGGGCGGCTTGGAGTCAGACGCTCAACCGCCCGCAGCTGCGCGAACTTTCCCCGTTCGACATGTTCAACTACGAAGAGTTCTACGCCGAGATCGGCAACCCCGAGCTGCAGAACGCCGAGCTCACGAGCTACGACCTGCGCTGGGAAATGTATCCATCGTCACGTGAGTATCTGGGTGTCAGCGTTTTTCACAAGGACATGCACCAGCCGATCCAGACGCTGCTCAGCACGCGTGTGACCGGTGAGGCGCTGGTGCCGGTGAACGGAACGGAAGGCGACCTGAGCGGTGCCGAATTCGAGGTGCGCGCGAGCGTCGGACGCATGTGGCAGCTCTTCGGCGCGGCGCAACCCTCGGCGCTGCGCCATTGGGCCTGGGGGTTCAACTACGCGCGGGTGGAAAGCCGGGTTGCCTACGAGGGCTTCGAGGCTCCGCTCACCGGTCAATCCTCGTTCTCGGTGAACGGCGGTTTGTTCTTCGCCAACAGCCGGTTCAATTCCAATCTGCTGTACAAGACCGCAGGCAAGCGACTGCACGCCTTCACCGCCGGCGAGCTCGCCGATGTCTACGCCTACCCGATGCAGGCGCTCGATTACACTTTCGGCGCCCGTCTCGGGCGCTCGATGCTGGTCAAGTTTCAATTGGAGAATATCTTGAACGATCCGATGACCTACAAACAAGGGGATCTGGTCGTCCGTCGCTGGCTGCAGGGACGCACCTGGAATCTGTCGCTGCGTTACAACGTCTAGAGAATTGCGGGCGCCACGGCCGCCCTCACCCGGTGGCCCCTGGACGCAGGAAGGATGCACGAGGATGAGTGTGAAGAACAAGAGCCGCGGCCTCGAATCACGCGCGCGCCACAGAGAGATCGGGAGAGCGAGCGTCGGCCTGGTCGTCGCGGCCGTCGGTGGCGTGCTAGTCGCGGCGGTGCTGGGCGAGCTCATGGTTGGCAATGGCTCCCGAACGCGTGCCAGCGCCAGCTCGGCGCGCGATTTGCGAGTCGCTCCGGCGGTCACGGAGGCACCCACAGCGTTTCCTCCTGCAACGCTTCCCTCCGTGCCGCCGCCGGCTCGCCTCCCTGGGGCGGCAACGCCGCCCGCAGCTCACGTTCCCACGGCTGCTGTTTCAGGAACGGCAGAAGTGGACGCGCCAACAGCAGCTCCAGGGGTCTCCTTCGCCTCGCGCGACGGAGCGACGGTCTTCACGGTGCCGTCGCCCGGGGATCCGGAATACGCCGACTACACGGAAATGCTGCAGCATCCACGCTTCCGCTCGGCGCTCGAAGGATTGCCGGGTTACGCGTTGCCGTACGATCCCGAGTGGCGCAGCGTCATCCAAGGCAAGCGCAAGACCGCGCCGACACCGCTGCAGTTCGAAGGCGGAGCCGGCTCGCTCGCTGCGCTCGCGAATGCGTATCTGCAGGCGATCGGCGCGGGCGATGAGATCGCTGTGCTGCGCCTGCGCATAAGCCGCGACGAGTTCGAGCGCATCCTGTGGCCGGAGTTTCCGCAGAGCCGTCCGTATCTCCGCATCAAACCGGAGGATGCCTGGTCGCTGCATCACGCGAACTCGATGAGCGGAGTCCTGAAGGCGCTGGAAGAGCAGGCGGGACGGAAGTTGGATCTCGTGGACATCGAACATGGTGACGTCGTCGAGTACACGAACTTCACGCTCTACCGCGACGTTTTGATCCGCGTCCGCGATGCCGAGACCCAACGCATCCAGGAGCTGCCGTACTTGCCCGTGGTCGTAAGACGCAACGGCAAGTTTAAAGCGTATCTCTATCGCAGTTGATGACGGCGCCATCGTGCGCCGACGAGGCGCGCGGCAACGAATAGCGCGCCTGGGAGCGCGAGAACCGGAAACGCCCAGCCACCGGGCCAGCTCCCCGACGCCGACCAGTTGGTCAGGTGGAATGCGCCGAGCCCGAGGAGCGACAGCGCACCGCCCCATCCTTCCCAGCGCCACGCCAAGATCAGTCCGAAACACGTTGCCGCCATGAACGACATCAACACCCATTCGAGCGATCCCATGGCGGACAGGTCGATCCCGGAGAACAACAAGAAGCTGAGGACGAAACCGAGTATGAGCAGGCTGATGATGCGCGCACACCAGCGCAGGATGAGTTGCCCGCGCACCGGCGGCAGGGCGGTGCCGGCCTTCTCGCGCCCGGTGAAGACGTGCAAGGCGCGGACTCCGCGGGCATGCGACCGTGTCGTGTAGCCCGGCCAACGCATGACGACCTCAGGCAGTCCGGTGTCCCGGCACGAGCTCTCGCGTCAGATCCTCGTTGCCGTTGGTCGTGACCAGAACGTCGTCTTCGATGCGAATGCCGCCGCAAGGCACTAGCTGATCGACGAGCTTCCAGTCGAAGGCGCTGGAATCTCGCGACGTACGGTAGGGTTCGAGCAACATGGGAATGAAGTAGAGCCCGGGTTCGACCGTGAGCACGTGTCCCACCTCGAGATCGCGCGTGGTGCGCAGGTAGGGGTCGCCTGCGGGTGGCTCGCGGCGCCCCCCTTTGGCGTCGACCTGCCGGCCGCTGACATCGTGGACCTGCAAACCGAGGTGGTGCCCGACCCCATGCGGGAAGAAAGGTCGCGTCAAGCCGCGCTCCACCGCATCGTCAGCGGAGGTGCGGAGCAGACCCAATTCACACAGAATGGTCGCCACCCCTCGGTGCGTGTCCGCCTGCAAGTCGACATAGGAACCACCCGGGCGCACGCTCTGGACCAGCTGGCGCTGCAGATCTTCCATCCGATCGAGCGCGGTGCGGAACAACGGATGCGCCCGGTCATTGGCGTAGGTGCGAGTGATGTCGCTGGCGTAGCCATGCTCGGCGGAGCCGGCATCGATGAGCATCACGGCACCGGGGTTCGGGGCGCTGGCGCGTTTGGTCTGATAGTGCAGGACGGAGGCGTTGGCGTCCCAAGCGATGATGTTGGTGTACGGCGCTTCGAATTCGAGCATTGCGGTCGCGTCGAGATAGTTCGCATGCAAGTGGCGCTCGCTGTGCTGGGCGGCGAAGCCTTCGCGCGCGCGGCGATGACCACGGGCGGCGCGACGACTGGCTTCCCGGATGCAGTGGACCTCGTACGGTGTTTTGTAGCCGCGATACCAATCGAGAGCGGCAAGCAACGTCTTGGGCTCGATCTGCGGTAGTGGAATGCGCAGCGCCGCTGCTGCACGCGGGTGGTTGCCGACGTAGGCGTAGCGTGAAACGTCGCCCATCGCCTTGCTGGCTTCGTCGCGCGAGCCGACGCGCACGACCTCCAGAACTTCCGCGTACGGATGCTGGGGCGCGGCGGGTGGTTCGTACCAATAATCGTCTGGCACGACATGATACAAGCGCGGTCGCATCCCGGGGCGGAAGACGAGCAAGTGTTCCGGACCCGCCACCGGCGCGAAGCGCGCGAAGTGCGGTACCGGCCTGAAAGGGATGCCTTGATCGTCGGCGTGATAGTAGTCCTGCGTTCCGGCGTGGAAGACGATGCCGTCGTAGGCCGCTTCGGCCTCGGCCGCCACCGCCAATGCCTTGTCCGTGTGGGCACAGACGCGCTGGATGTGATCTGCGAACAGTTCCTTCAGGTTCATGGGCGTGTCTCCGCGGTGAACGTCGAAGCCTCGCAAGAATGCGAGCACTTTAAGCGCTCTGCGTGCTGCGTGCAAGCCACGGCGGAGTGAGTCCATTGCCGTCGCGGATCCTCGGACTGCCTCCTGGTTTCTCATGATGTTTCCGCATGCCCGTGACCGGGTTTCTTGCATCCGGGGGCACGAGCGTTGCGTGTACGCGAGTACGAGAATCCTGGGTTCCTTGCCTCACCTCGAGCGGCTTGAATTCACTGCGAAATCCGAGGGGTCGAGACCGACGTGGGCGATTCCAAACGAGTCTGGATCATCGATGCCGGAAAGTCGTCCGAGCCCGGTGCCGCGCATGGTGGCCGCGAGCCCGGCCAGCCCGGGCGCTATGTGGCAGTGCCGCTGCGCGATCGCACGTGGAGTCTCTTCTGGCTTTGTTATTCGATCGGCCCATTCACTGCCGTCGTCATGCGCCAAGGCCGAGGCCGGTTCGCTTGGGCCGCGGCTTTCACTGCGGCGGTCGCGGTCTGGGTGGGGACCGTGTGGCGCTGGGACGATCTCTCGGGGTGGATCGAACGTGGGCGCATTCCATTCGCGCCATGGCTCACCGGCATGTTGCTCGTCAGTGCGCTCGGCGTCGCGGCGTGGAGCCGGAGTGTTTATCTGGCGGGAACGGACATGCGTTTCGAGCCGACACGGCTGCCAAGCTGGTTGCGCGGTCCGATGGCGGCGAGTTTGCTGGGGATCACCGCGCCCGGGGCCGGTCTCCTCGCGACGGGTGCGCCGGCGCGCGCCGCGCTGGCGTTCTGGAACGCGACCATGGCCGCGCTCGTCGGGCCGCTCCTCATGCAAGCGGCGTGGTTGTGGCGGGCGAACCGTGCGAGCGCGAACTGGCCACTCGCACCGGCAACGCTCGAGGCAGTGTTTCTGGCGACGTTCGCCGTTGGTTTCCTGGGACTGCTCGGGTGGGTCGCATCCGTTCTCGACTCCGCTCGGGAAGCTTCGCTTCATGCACGCGTTGCGGGAAGCATTCGCGCCGACCGGTTGCTGCTCGCTCTCTTGGCGGCTTTGATGGTCGCGTGTGCCGTGTCCCAACCCACGACAATGGCGCGCGACGCCAACGAATTAGCCACCGTCTTGGAGCGCGAGGGGATGCGCCGCATTCCCCTGTCCCTCGCACAGCTAGCGCGACATCTCGACCCGGCGCGCCCAGCCTACGCGCTCCATGTCGCCGCGCTCTTCGAGGCCAACGGGGACGCGCAAGCCGCCACGCACGTGCGTGCCCAAGTCCGCGCCTGCTGGCAAGAATCGGTCGGCTTCTTGGCTCGGGTCGCACCGGTCGACTCTCTTCGCCCGCCCACGGTGGCGGACACGCTTCGCGCTGCGACGTCGATGGACTCGCTTCCTGCATCCAAAGCAGAGGACACGCGTCTTCTCTCCACGCAGGAACCACCAGCGGCCACGGCTGGTGCCGTCACGGCCGTTTCGAATTGATCAGTCCAGAACGAGCTCCGACAATAGACGGGCCCACGCCGTGCGCTCTCGGTCCGGGTGAAAGCGTGGCGCAAGTCGCCGCATTCGCGCGCGCAACGCTGCCTCGAAACGCGGCTGGGTTGCGATCCGATGCAAGAGCGCGGCCAGGCCGCGCGTGTCGCCGACTTCGAAGAATCCAGGATAGTCGGACCCAAGCAAACCCACGGAGCCCGCTATGTGCGATGCCAAAACCGGCACGCCGTGCACAGCGGCCTCGGAGATGACGTTGGCGCCGCCTTCGACCCGCGAGCTCAGCACCAGCGCACGACACCGCGCCAGGAGCTGCAAAGATTGATTGTGCGATCGATCGCCATACCAGGTGTAGCGGGGATTGATCTGCATCTCATGACGGGCGCGTGCCTGGTAGCTGCGCGTCAGCGCGCGGCCGGCGTGGACCACGTGCAGGCGCGATGCGTCCGGTAGCCTGCGGGCGGCGAGCGCGGCGCGGAACGGGTCCTTGACCGCGCGAAGATGACCGATGACGGCGACGTCGAAACGCGCGGCGCTGCGACGAGAGCCCCCCTTCACCGGAACCGCGGATTGCAGGATAACGCGGCTCTTTGCGCGCAGCGCCGGGGCCAGCATTTCGCGACCGAGTGGCTGCAGGATGACGATGCGGTCCGCCGCCGCAAGCGCGGCGTACGCCGGTCCCAACCGGTGCAGGTTGCCGTACAAGTCCGTGCCCGTAAGTGCCACGATCAGAGTGCGATCGGGATGCAGGGCGCGGAACCGGCGCACGGAGGCCGCGCTCTTGCGCGCGTGCAAAGCGATCAGGGCGTCGCAATCCTGGCCGTCGTATCGCCGCGTGACGCGGACCGCGTAGCCGAGCTCGCGCAGGCGCAGCGCCCAGCGGGCTGCCGTGATGCCGTTTCCGGTGCGCTGGGCCGGCAAAGTCGGTGAAACCATGATAATCTTCCGCACGTCGAACAGGATACTTCGCGGCTCCACGGTGTGCCAATGCGGAAGGAATGATGGGGTGAGCGAAGCCTTGGGGTTCGACGCGTCCGATCTCGAACGCGACCTGCGCGACGCGCGGTCACGAACGCTGGCTCTCATCGCGGATCTCGACGACGACCAGCTGCTCGGCCCACGTCTCGCCATCGTCAACCCGCTGCTCTGGGAGATCGGGCACCTGGCGTGGTTCCAATCCAACTGGGTGCTGCGCCATCTGCGGGGCTTGCCGTTGTCGCGGCCCGATGCCGACAGGCTGTACGATTCGTTCAAGGTGGCGCACGACACGCGTTGGGATCTGCCCTTGCCGTCGCGGTCGGAAACGTTGCGATACATGGAAACCGAGTTGGAGCGCGCCATCGAGCAACTGAATGCCCGTCCCTTGGATCCGGATTCCACATACTTCCATCGCCTGGTTCTATTTCACGAGGACATGCACGACGAGGCCTTCACGTACACGCGCCAAACTCTCGCGTATCCCGCGCCGCATTGGCGTGGGTCCACCACGGTGTCCAGTGTCGACGCGGCGCCACCCGCATCGCGCCACGAGCCCCTTGCAACCGCGATCGATATTCCCGGGGGCGAGTTTGTTGTCGGAGCACAGCCTGGCGAAGCCTTCGTCTTCGACAACGAAAAATGGGGGCACCGGATCGAGCTTCGGCCCTTTCGCATCTCTCGAGCCGCTGTGACCGATGGCGAGTTCGCTGCCTTCGTCGACGACGGCGGTTATGAACGGCGCGAGCTCTGGGATCCCGACGGCTGGGCGTGGCGTGAATCCGCTCAGGCGCGCCACCCGGTGTACTGGCGGCGCGACGCGGGCGGTTGGCGGCGACGTGTCTTCGATCGCTGGCAGCCGCTCGTGACGGATCACGCGGCCCTGCACCTCAACTGGTACGAGGCATCCGCATACTGCCGATGGGCCGGGAAACGGTTGCCCACGGAAGCCGAGTGGGAAGCGGCGTCAGCGAGTGCACGCGCCAGCACTGGCAGCCTGGATGCGACCAAGCGCCCGAAGCCGTGGGGAACAGAGCCGACCACGCCCGAACACGCCAACCTCGATGGCAGGCATCTGGGTGTCGTGGCAGCTGCCGCGCTGCCGCTCGGGGACAGTGCCTTCGGCTGCAGGCAGATGTGGGGCAATGTCTGGGAATGGACAGCCAGCGTATTCGCTCCGTATCCTGGATTCGTCGCCGACCCCTACAAGGAGTACTCCGAACCGTGGTTCGATGGGCGTCACATGGTGTTGCGCGGCGGTTGCTGGGCGACGCAATCGCGATTGCTGCGCAACACTTGGCGTAACTTCTACACTCGCGATCGCCGAGACGTGTTCGCGGGCTTTCGTACATGTGAAACTTGAGGGCGCTACGCACGTAATCCCCTTGTGCGCACGCCGGGCTCTTCAACTTCCTGGCGCCGAAAGGAATCCATGCCTGCCTACGTGATCGTGCAAGTTCGTGTCGAAGACCCGGTGCGCTACGAGAACTACAAGAAAATGGCTGCTGCAGCCCTCGCGACCTTCGACGGCCGATTCCTGGTGCGTGGAGGGCCGGTGCAGACCCTCGAAGGCGAGTGGTCGCCTTCACGTCTAGTCGTCCTCGAGTTTCCGAACGTCGAGCGAGCGCACCAATGGTGGAGCTCGGAAGCCTATGCGCCTGCCAAGCGCCTACGCCAAGAGACGGCGACCACGGAGATGATCCTCGTCGAGGGGATCTGAGGCAAGGAGGTGAGTCGTGCGGATTCTCGTCATCGGCGCCACGGGAGGCACGGGCCGCGAGCTCGTCCGGCAAGGCCTCGAACGTGGGCACGAGATCACGGCGTTCGTGCGCAAGCCGCGCCGGTTGCCGGCCCCTTCCGCTTCGTTCCACATCGCTCGCGGCAACGTTCTCGATCCTGCGAGCCTCGACAAGGCAGTGCGCGGACAGGACGCAGTCCTCTGTGCGCTCGGCCACAAGCGCTGGTTGGGGCCGTCGCGAATTCTCTCTACCGGAACCGCCAACCTCGTGCTGTCGATGCAAGCGCATGGAGTGCGCCGCTTGGTCTGTGAGACTTCCCTCGGAGTCGGCGACAGCTTCGGTCGGATGGGCCTCTATTACACGCTCTTCGTCGGTCCCTTCATTTTGCCGTTCTATTTCTGGGACAAGCACCGGCAAGAAACCGTGGTGCGGCAGAGCGATCTCGATTGGGTGATCGTGCGACCCGGGGAGCTGACGAACGGGCGCGCGCGCGGCCGTGTGCGGGCCGGCGCCGCCGTTGGCAACTGGCTGTGGACAGTGCGAATCTCGCGCGCCGACGTGGCCGACTTCATGTTGCAGCAGCTCAAGGACACCAAGTTCCTGCGTCAGACACCGGGTGTGTCGTGGTGATCCCGCAATGATTCGCAACCGCGCTTACCGCGAGACGGATGCTGACGCCCTCATGCAGCTTTTCGATGCGACCGTACACCATGCCAATGCGGCACATTACACGCAACGCTAGCTCGAGGCGTGGGCTCCCATCTCGGGTCAAGACGCGGAGATTTGGACGGCCCGATTCGCCAGCAAGAGACCTTTGTTGCCGCGGAGGAAGGGATCCTCGTCGGCTTCGTCGAGCTCGAAGCCGATGGCCACATCGACGCGTTCTACGTGCACCATACACGCCACCGCAACGGAATCGGTTCGCTCCTCCTCGATGCGGTCGTGAACGCGGCCAAAAAGAGAGGCCTCGCAAGACTGTTCGCCGCGGTCAACATCGCGGCGCGTCACCCATGGACAGGAGCGAAATCCTGCTCGAGCCCCAACTTGCGAAGTAAGGCGATGAATCGAGGATCGGAGCGGAGCGAGCGGACCTTTGGATCCACCTTGATAGCAGTCAGTTCCTCATCGTGCGCCCGAAAAGCTCGCTCGAACCATTCGAAGGCGTGATCCGCATCCCCGAGCGCCACGTAGACTGTCCCGAGCAGGTACGGCGAGATAGACTTCTGCCCCTCGAGGCTCTGCAGCAGGGCCAGAGCCTCGGCGCGGCGTCCCGCGAGGGCATAGGAGCGGCAGAGAAGAGTACGAGCCGCCCAGGCAATGGGGCCCGCTCCCTCCTTTTCCGCCAGCGAGACGGCGCTCTGGTGCTTGGCGATGGCTTCGGAGAACCTGCCCTTCTCCTCGTGGCAGAACCCAGGCGACCAATGCCACATTGGTATGTCCGGTTCTTGGCGCGCGAGCTCCCGGTACCGAGCGAGAGACTCGTCGTATCGGCCGGCGAGGTAATCACCGTAGGCAATGCCTCCTTCAATCCATCGCGAGAGCGGCTCGATCTCATGGGCACGCCGGTACTGCTCGGCCATCTCCTCGAACCGGCCGAGTTTGCTCAGCATGATCGCATACCAGGTTCGGGCCTCGACGCTGCTTGGATTGAGATCGAACGCGCGGCGAAGCTCCAGCTCGGCGAGGGACCAGTTACAGTCGTAGACTGTGTAGACTCGGGCCAGGTTGACGTGGGCATCAGCGAGGGTGCTGTCGATCGAGAGCGCCCTGAGCGCAGCCGCTCGGCATTTGGGCATCGCCTCCTCGGGGGGCAGGTAGAGGCTTGAAAGCGCGTAGTAGCCGTACGCAAGTCCGGACCACCCCTGGGCATACAATGGATCAATCGTCACTGCTTTCGTGAAGTGCTGGAGCGCCTCTTGGTAGTGCCCTAGGTCAGCCATCTCCCCCACCGACACACCCTTGAGGTACTCATCGTGGGCTCTTGGATCCACGGCCCTCGACGCGGCGACCCTGTCGCGCTGCTCGGGCGTGAGACCCGCTCCGATCTTCCTACCGATGTCGCGCGCAAGACTGGCCTGGAGCGCTGGCACCTCTGCCGCATTCCCCTCGTAGCTCTCGGCCCAGAGGTGCCGCTCGGGATCCGCCTGGATGAGCTCCGATGTGATCCGAACACGATCCTCGATCCGGCGCACCGAGCCGGTCACAATCGCGTCCACGTGCAGAGTTCGCGCGATACTCCGCACGGATTCCTTCGAGCCCCGGAACCCCATTACCGACTGGTGCGAGATCACCCGCAGCGAAGGGATCTTCGATAGCGCGACGATGATCTCCTCCGTCATTCCTTCCGCGAAGTATTCCTGGGTTTGATCGCCGGAGAGATTCACCAGCGGAAGCACGGCCAGTGCACGGATGGCTTGCGTGCTCCCCCCTCCTGTCCAGCGCGGCAGCGTCCCACTCCACTCGAGCGCGAGAAGAGCGGTTGCCAGGAAGAGAAGCACCGCGCCCGCTGCGACGATTCTCCCGTGCTTCCGCCAGCTCCGTCGGGCGGTCTCCGAGAGACCGATCCCCGCTCCCGACTGCGCCAGAGCGTGGATGACATCGCGCGTCGACGGATACCGCCGCGCAGGTTCCTTCTCCAGGCACCGAAGGATCACCGCCTCGAGACCGCGCGAAACCGGGCGCTCTCCCTTGCGAAGCGGAATCGGGTCCTGGTGAAGGATCGCGTCCGCCAGTGCGACCGAGGATCCACCTTCGAACGGAAGGTGCCCCGTCGCCATCTCGTACAGAACCACCCCAAGGGCATGGATGTCCGTGCGGGCGTCCGTCGCCCTCCCCATCAACTGCTCCGGCGCCATGTACGGCAGCGTTCCCACGATCTCGGCGGTCATCGTCAGCGTCGCGCTCCCCGACCCCACCGCGCGCCGCTCCTTTGCCAGCCCGAAGTCGAGCACTTTTGCCACGCCCTTCGACGTCACCATGATATTCCCCGGCTTCAGATCCCGATGGATCACCCCCTGTTCGTGCGCTGCGCCCAGCGCCTCCCCGATCTGACGCCCCACCCGGACTACTTCGTCCCCGGCGAGCGCTCCCTCGCGCAACCGATGGGCGAGCGTCACCCCCTCCACGTACTCCATCACCAGGAAGTCCGTCCCGTCCTGGCTGTCGAAGTCATGGATCGTGCAGACGTGTGGGTGGTTCAGCTTGGAGAGCGCGAGCGCTTCCTTGCGAAAGCGCCGGCGGGCGTCCTCGTCGTCGAGGGCGTGCCGTGGCAGCACCTTGAGCGCCACGTCGCGCTCGAGGCGGGTGTCGCGCGCGCGGTAGACCTCCCCCATTCCACCCGCGCCGATCTTTTCGATGATGCGGTAATGGGAGAGCGTCCTGCCGATCAGGGTGTCCATCTGCCCCCAAGATGATCGGGAAATGGAGAGTGTCTCTCACTCTAGGCCCGCCGAGGAAAGATGTCTATTTTCGCGGCGCTTGCGATCCGAGACTGGTGTGAAATGAAGAAGGCGGCTCGCGCGTGGTCGGGCGCGAGCCGCCTGTGGAAGGGAGTCTGCCGGTCCCTTCATCGACGGGGTGAAGTGGTGATCACCGCGAGTGGGTCCAGTCCGTCCATCCCATGTTCTTGCCATCGCCGGCCGGCAACTCCGTGGGGAAGTCGGTGCCGTAGGCGTGATTCACCAGCCAGATGTTCCACTGATCGTCGCCGCTCGCCCACCAGCCGGAATAACGCGCATCCAAGTTGTAGAGGAAACGCACGGCGCGGAAGAGCGCCTTGTCCCCCCAGCTCCAGGCATCGTAGCCGGCGCGGTGGAGGATCTCCGCCATCACGGTCGCGCCTTGCAAGCCCTCCCACGGATACCCCGTCGAGCACGGCGGGAACTGGAAGGCGCAGCCGCGGCGCATGTCGTCGGGAATGACGCCGTCGATGGATTCGCCGGACTTCATCGCGCCGGCCGGGTTGATGCCGACCGGTTGCGATGCATCCACCTGCCACGACAGGTCGCCGTACTCGAAACCGGAATACGTATTGCGGTCGCCCACCCAGCCCTTGAACACCTGAGCGCAGCGTTCGAGCTCGGCCGTGTCGCCGAGGAAGACAGCGACGGCGGCGCGGCTCGCGCCCGCGTGCGTGCCCCAATTGTTGGCGCGATCTTCGTGTGTCGAGACCAAGGTGCGCCCATCGAGCGTCTCGGTGAGGCAGCGGCGTAGCCAAGCACGGAAGGGGATGTCCTCGCTCGTTTCGAGCCCCACCAGATCCGCGGCGATGACATATGCGGCCAGCTCGCGTCCGAGAGCCAAGGTCCGTCCGCCGAGCTCGGTGTCGATCGCGGCCATGCAGTTGGCGCGCACTTCGGTCCGGTAGCGCTGGTCTTTGGTGCGCACGTACACGAGCGCTTTCGCCAGGACTTGGACGTTGTTGTCCTGATCTTGGTTGCTGAGCTGCGGCGTGCCGGCCGCGGCGTTCGCCTGTTCCAGCAGCGCTTCCCAGGCTCTTCCTGACGTCGGCAGCTGCGCGATCTCTTCGTGCGAGATCCAGATGCCTTTGCCGAGAGGTGGTGGGGGGACGTACCCCGGGGGTGGTTGGATGTCGGGCGGCGGGGGGCCGCCGTCTTCGGGAGGCGGGGGTGCGTTGGGTGGTGCCGCCGGTGATCCCTCGCCACCCACGACCCCCAGATCACATCCGCCCAGGATCACGAAAAACAAGGCAAGCACGACCCGATGAATACGCATCCCCGTACCTCCACACCTCTGCTCTTGCGCGGGTCCGCGAGAGCACGCCATTTCGTATTTCGTTCATCACGAGTTTCTCCATGCATCATCCGCACCATGGATGTTCCCGCGCACGATGGGGGAACGACGGGTCGTCATGTGACGATCTCGGAAGCAAGCGAAGGTCGGCGAACGTGAACGGTCGTTCGCAGAATCTGCGTCTCAACCGGACGGGGATTGCGAAATGCGCCGCCATCGCGAGGCATCAGCGCGCGGTGCTTGCGGGGATCGCCCCACCAAAGGGTTCAGAGCAGCGGCTCGAGGGTGTCGTGGAGCGCCGGAATCGACACCGGGTACGGGTGCTCGAGCGTGAAGCAGGGCTTGGTGGCGAACAGGCGCTGCAGGCGGTCGCGCTGCAGTTCCTCCGCGGCCTCGACGATGGGGTTGCGCGCTGCGGGGAAGGCGAAACGAAAGGCGTGGTAGCACGCCATGAACGGCAGCCGCTCGTACTGCAGCGAGAACACCATGCGCGCGGCGATCTCGCGCGGATCGATGTGACGCGCGACGATGTCTGTACGCTCGTGGCTGGCGGCGAACACGACCCGGTCGAGGTTGCCGCTCAAATCGAGACGTTCGCCGAAGAGTCGACGCGGGTGCATGTCCACACACGCTTGCCGCTGCAGCAGCGGTCGCGCCCTGCGCAGCAACCGAGCCGGAAAGAGATTGCGCCCAGGAGCACGGGACAGCGCCGCCTCGAGGCCAAGCGCGCTCCGCAATGCCAGCAATCGCGCGCGGTCGGCGCGGCGCACCGCCGCACGCAAATGCGGCATCTGCCGCAGGTGCCAATCCCAGACGCGAATGGGCTCGGGGATGCCTCCCATGCGCTCGCCGCGTGCATCGATGTAGACCCATTCGTCACCGACGTAACGCGCCCCGCGCGCCATGAAGGCGAGCAGCGTTTCGGTCTTGCCTCCCTTCGACCATCCGGTGACCAGCACGCCGGTGCCGCCGGTGTTGAAGGCGGCGGCGTGCAATGGCAAGGCCCCGTTGCCGAGGGCGGTGAGGTTGACGATCGGGATCAAGAACGGCACTGCCGCCACGCCGCGCTCGCACACGATCTCGCAGGCGTTGCCGATTTGCGCCATCGGGATCTGCACCCGTGCGCGTGTCTTGTGCTTGCTGCGCAGCACCAAGAAGGAATCGTCGGTGAATGCGGCCTCGTCGAGGCCGAGCAGTCGAACGCGTCCGGATAGCTGCAGACGATCGACGAAGCGAATCGTGATGTCGGGGAGCCGCTGCAGCGGTCGTTGGATCGGACCGAGCTGCCGATCGACGGCGGCGGTGTCGGCAGGCGCGGCGTCCACGAGCCGGATGCCGACGATTCCGTGCAGATCGTAGTCCACGACTTGAAGCGAGCCGCTGCCTGGCTGTGATTCGGCCTGCGGCCGGGAATCAGTGGCGGCACGAGGGTCCTGCATCACGCCCGCTCTCGTTCGACGCTTCCATACACGCGCGACACTTCACGCACGTCGAGCACCTTGCACGCGCGATGCCTGGAGCTGGAGCCAACTTCTACATGGCGAGAATCAGACGGTGGCAGGCTGCGGCAGGTCGAAGAGGCGCCGCAAGCCCGGGGATTCACGATGGGCGATGCAGTGGCGCAGCACGGCGAGGAAGCGACCTTCGGCGAGTCGTTGCGGGTGCAATCGGGCCGATTCCTTGAGCGCACGGTGCATCCAGCAGGTGAAGAACAGAGGTTCGACGAGGCTCGGATGCAAACCGACACGCACGCAATACTCTTCGACCGCTTGTCGCACCAGCCCCGATAACGGGGAATCGGCAAGGAAAGTGGAGGCGAACGTCTCGAGCCGTCTCTGCACTCCGCGCACCCGACCGAGGAGCACGTAGGAACGCAAGAAATAGAAGAGATCCCATAGCGGCATGCCTTGTTCCTCGGCGGCTTCCCAATCGAGAAACACGACGCGACCGTCGGCACGCACACAAAGATTCCACGGCCCAGGGTCACCATGCTGCAGCACCGCCGGCACCGGCCATGGGCTCGCGGCGACGCGCGCGATCTGCTGGCGAAGAAATGTACTTTCCGCCGGCGCCGGGTTGTAGATGGCTTCGAAACGGCTGCACAGCTCGCGCAGGACGTCGGCCACACGCGGGGCGGCCATTGGTCGCGCCGTGTCGCGCGCGACATCCGTGAGCCACTCGACAGCCTGACGCGCGTGCATGCAATCGGCGCTGCCGTCCGTGCGGCTGGTGAAGGGCGCGCCTTCGATGACGCGCTCGCCGACTGCGCTCAGGTTGCCGGGATGCCCGAGGAAAAGAGCCTCCGGCACGTGATCACGATGCGCGCTGGACAACCCACGCAGGCGCGACAGGACTCGATACTCATTCTCGAGCCGCGCGTTGAAGCTGGCGTCGCGAACCATCTTGACCACGAGATCGGGAGTCTCTGCCGTGCCAGCGAACAAATAGAACAGTACTTTCTGCGAGCGATAGTCGCCGCGCGCCCACAGTCCCCAGCGATGCCGTTCGAGATCCAATCCGTTCAAGTGGGCGAGGCGGCGTAGGTATGCCGGGGGTTGCGATCGTCCGCTGCGCTCGCTGCTCCCCAAGAAGCCGAGACGACCCGGCGTGACCAGACCGTGGCGAGTGAGCATGCGTTCGGCCTTGGCGAGCAGGCCGCGGCGGAAATGTGTCGCATGCATACGGTGCCGGGCGAAATAGTCCGCGGTGATCGTGTCTTCGAGGGGAATCGCCGTGCGAATCTCGCCCAGGCTCGGCGTCAGGCGCAACGTCGTGGTTTTGATGCCGGGGTGCACGGCGATCGCCGGCTTCCCCGCAGGAGGGCGTGTCTCGACATAGAAGGAGCCGCTTGGTTTGAGCGCGTCGGCGACATCTGCGGCATTCCATGGTCCGTGCGGCAGCAACAGATCGGCGCGCAGCTCGTGCAGCTGCCACGAGGCCTGTGGCCGCTCGGCCACGGAGACGTTGCGGCGGCCGGAGCGATCGAGCCACTCCAGCAAGGCACGGCGTTTTGCCGCCTGCGGCTCCCACACCATCACTTCGTCTGCGAGGGGCGCCACCATGTCGAGTGTCGTCGTGCTCGGCGCTCCGAGGCAAAGTGCTCGGCCGAGATCGAGGCGGTCGAGGCAAAAGATCCAATGGGCGCCGGCACGATCGTTCTTGCGATTGCTCCCCGGCACGAAGCGCGTCGCCAGCGTGGTTTCAAGCATCGTTCACCTGAGGTCCGTGGCTCGCGGCGGCAGGATGCAAGGACCAGCGCTCTCGACTTTCATGACGTGCTTGGGTCACGAACAAGGCGGCGAGTCGACGCGCGTTCTGGTGCAGATCGAAGTGCATTTCCACCCTCCGGCGTCCCGCTCGCCCCATGGCCTGGCGCCGGTCGCGGTCGCTCGCGAGCTGTTCCAGCACCGTGGCCAGCGCGATGCCGTCGCGTGGTTCCACCAGGACGCCTGCGACTCCATCCTCGACCAGTTCAGGAATGCCTGAGAGACGCGACGAGACTACGGGCAAGCCGGTGGCCATCGCTTCCATGAGGACGACGGGGATCCCCTCGCGCTTGCCTTCTCGAGTCGGAACGCTCGGCAGGCAGAAGATGTCGGCGGCAGCCATCATGCGACTGATCTCTGGCCGCGGCAGATTGCCGTGCAAGTGGACCTCTGCGCCGAGCCCGGCGGCCTCGATCTGGGCCGAGATAGCCGCGTGCTGCGGGCCCTCGCCAACGAGATCGCAACGCAAGCGCACACCGCGCGCAACCAACTCGGCACACGCCTCGATGAGGGTGCGGTGACCCTTCACCTCTTCGAGCGAGGCGACGCAGAGCAGGCGCAGGATACCGCTGCTTTGCGCAGCGCCGCCATTCGCGCTCGACTGGACCGGGGCGAACACGGCAGGGTCGACGCCGCAGTGCACGACGTGGATGCGCCGGCGCAAATCCTCGCCGCATTCCTGCACCATGAGTTCCTTGTTGAAATCAGAAATGGTGACGGCGAACGCTGCCGCCCGCACTTTGTGCTCCAGCATGCAGCGGTCGACGTGCAGATCGGAGCCGTGCGCGGTGAAGCTGAAGGGAATCCCGGTAAGACGGTGCACGATGAGCGCCGCCAGCGCCGGATGCGTGGCGAAATGCGCGTGCACGTGCTCGATGCCGAGAAGCCGCATTTCGTAGGCGAAACGCACCGTCTTGGGAAAGATGCCGAGCGCACCGAGGAAAAAGTTGCGGCTACCGAGCGTGCCGCGCAGCACCTCGTAGACCACGCGCATGGTTGCGAGCGGCCGATGCAGCAAGAAGTACAGATGCGCCTGGAGAATGCGCCATGACAGGAACGGATGATAATGCGCCCGCGCGACGACGGCCGCCGCCTCCGGGTGCGAGACAGTCTGACGTTCGCGCAGCAACGGGAACACCTCGACGCGCAAGCCTTGGGCTTCGAGCGCCAAGATCTCATAGAGAACGAAGGTTTCGCTGATTTTCGGGAAGCGCGACATGATGTACGCGAAACGCGGCTTGCGCGCGAGCGCCGTACGCGCTGCAGCGCCAGACGCGCTGTCAACGGTTGTCGCGGGCGCGTTTGTTTCCATCACGTCGAAGCGCTCCGGTCGGCGAAAGTGCGTGAGTCAGGTGCATGACCGCGATGGCGCCAGCGGTCGACATGGGTAAACCAAGTCTGCAAGCGCAGGCGCAGCAAAGGCAGTGTCGTTCGTGGCGTGATATTCGTGCGGCTCAAGCGCAATGGATCGCTGTGGCGCGGATCGTTGTGGCCGTCGACTTGGGTGAAGGCCAAGGCGAAACCTTCGTGGCGCAGGACCTCGACCGCATTGTTGTCATGCGCACCGTCCGGATAGGAGAAAACCGGCAGCACATGGGCGAGTTCGCGTCGCATGTCCGCCATCGATGCCGAAACCTCGCCGCGCGCCCGCCCGGGCGACACCCGTGTCAGCAAGGGGTGCCATTGCGTGTGCGGGCAGAGCGAGACATTGTCGCGCGCGATCAACCGCAGCTCGTCCCAGCCGAGGACGCTGGGGTGTGGAGTGTCGTCCTCGCCGAGTTGATCGCAAATCTCCTCGATCAGCGCCGTGGCATGATCGTGCGGCAGACTCTTGACCAGCAGCGCCGCGGCGCGCTTGGCGGCCAACCGCTCGTCCTGAGTGTGCAAGGGAAAAACTCCCAAGCGTGGGAGCACCAGCTCGGGTCGAGAGGGATCCGTGCAGCAACGGTGGATTCGGTCCCACCAGAAGGCGCGTTCGGGGCGGTCCGGGTAGGCGGTGGGAACGAAGACCGTGGCGGGCATCCGGTGCGCCTGCAGGATCGGCCAAGCCACTTCCATGAAGTCCCGATAAGCGTCGTCGAAAGTGACGAGTACGGCGCGTCGCGGCAGAGGCCGGCGGGTCTCGAAGGCCACGAGGACGTCCTCGAGGCTCAGCACGCGGTAGTTCGCCGCCAGGAAATGCACCTGCCTGGCGAACTCGGCCGGAGAGGCGCTGATCAAACGTGGATCGAGGTGCGGCGCGCCCGCGGGCTCCGCGATTCGATGATAGGTCAGCACGCGCAGCATGGCATCACATCGCTCGCAGTAAACAATCGGTGATTGGTTTGGATCGAGGAACCGTGGATTGTGCACGCGCGCACAAGACTGGCGCGGCCGCGACTTCGTCTCATGATATCACACGGGCTCGTTCGCCCGCTGTGAACGGAGCTCTGGCCCCCGTCTGTGACTCCGCATTGCGCCAAGCCACCCCGGGGCGTCGGCCCCAGCGCATGGCAACACGTTCCCAGATGTGCGCGATCGCGTGCCGGCGCACCATATCCGCACCTGCCGTGGTATCGATGACGACGAAGTGTTGCAAATTCTCCCCCAGCGTTTTCAGGGTACGGCGCTGTTTCTCCAGCATGGCGGGAGAATGCTCTCCCTTGCGCCGGTGCAGCACCTCACCCGGGGCGTCCAGGAGAAGCACCAGATCGGGTGCCGGGCACGAGCGCTGCAGGAGCCAGCGGCGCAGACGCAGCCGACGGCTGCCCGCACGTGGTGACAGATGTGTGTCGTAGAAGAACCGATCGTAGACGACAAAGCGCCCCTGCAGCACGTGGAAGCAGCCGATGCTGGCACGACACCAATCTTCCGCCAGCGTGTGCACGGCACCCAGCAGCCGCCACAACGGCCGCAGTTGCCGGCTCACGCCGCCCGTTGCACGACGCCGGCGTTCGATCCCACTTCGCATCGGCAGACGGAAGGCGCGGACAGCGGCGTTCCCACCCATGTAGACCACGCGCGCCCGCAACCATGGATCCTGTGCCAGGGCCTGAGCGAGCGTGCTCTTGCCGCCCCCATCCGGAGCCAGAAGCACGGTGCCGAGACCATGCCGGCGGCAGGCGAACAGGAGGCGACGGATGCGGCGCATACCGATGGTGCTGAGAGTCCGCTGCGTCGCTGCCAACGGCTGACGCGAGAAAAGTCGCCGTGTCCAACGCGGGCGTTGGCGCAACAGATCGTCCCAGTCGCTCAAATTGAAGGCTTGCACTACGGCGAGCATGGGCCAGCGACCCAGCTTCTGCGCCAGAATCGAGAACAAGTGCTTCTGCGTCTCCGGTTCCTGGCTGATTTCGCGCCATAGCGCGGTCAAACGCAACCGATGTGCGGGACGGAAATGCCGCTTGTCGAGCACGCAATGCAGGAGGAGCGTCAAGAACTCGTCCTCGGGGGACAGAATCCACGTCGGACCGCGCCGGCGCCGCCGGTGCAACATCTCGGCGGCGAAATCGAACGCCAGGCAGCGCACGGGGGAGCCATAGCGCAGCGATTCCACCACGTCGAGCTTGAACCAACAGTCGTCGGCGGCATCGTACGCAACGTAAAACCGGTGCGGCGCATGCCCCCATGCCGGCCAAGCCACGAAGCCCAGCTCTGCCACCGCCGTCTCGAAGCGAGCGCGATGCTCCCGTGACAGCAGCAAGTCGATTTCCTGCGTGACCGCTGGTGTCAGAAGCTCGTCGAAGCCACGCAGGAGGCTGTACTCGACCTCCGCCTGGTCGAGGGCCATGAAGAGCCGATGCAAGGAATCGGAGGCGACGTTCATGCGTGCGCGGCACCTCCGCTCACCGTGGCGACTCGGGTCGCGATGTGGATCGCGGTCATGTCGTGACGAATGGCGCGCAGCTGGAACCACATGAACAGTGCTAAACCCATGGCGAACAGGAGCTCGAGCACCTCGTTGTACTCGGCGATGACGAAATAGAAACGCTGCGGGGGCTCGAAAAAGTTGCGATACCCCCGCCAGACGAACAGTGGAGCGAAATAGGGGATGAGAGTGGCATGGGGGACCACCCACGGGTCGAGTGAGTACGCACGAAGCTTGCGATGGGCATCGAGGAATAGAAGGGGCATGAACAGACCGTAGGCGCCCACCAGCAGTTGCACCCACTTGAACCCGTTGCCGATGCCATGAATGTTGTGCAGATTGGTCTCGCCTTGTTTGTTGGCCTCGGCCAAGGACTCCGGCGTGCTCCAGCCGAAGAGCCGCTGCCCCCAACTCAACTCTTCCCCGAGCAAGAAAACCAAGCCGAGGCAGACGCACACATAGAGAAATTGAACGTGGCGTCCGGCATCATGGGAGCGCGTCATGACGGCAAGACAGCCCGCGAGCGCGAACAAATACAACAGGACCTGACCCCACTCGACGAGCCCATCCTCACCGGTGACCCACTTGTAGGTGTCTTTGCCCAGCACCGAGCTCGCAGCGCCAGCCACCGCGATGACGATGGGGAGCGCGCAAAGGATCACGACCCAGGTTTTGCCGAGCCCCCAGGCTGCGGCGCCCTCGCGGCAGAAACGCCTTAGACCGCCCGCCTGCGCATGCGGACCCTGGGCGCGATCGTCGAATGGCGTGCTCATGCAGTGACTTCCTCGGTGCGGCCGAGAGTGGACCTTCTCGGCACGGTTGCGTGGGCGGCTGCGACGGCCTCGGCGCACAGGCGCTCCAATTTTTCGGTCGAACGGCGCCAGCAGAAGTTGTTCTCGACGTATCGCCGGCCTTGGAGGCTCAACGTCTGGCGATCGGATGCATGGCGCAGCAAGTGCACTGTGGCTTCGGCGAACTCGAGCGCATTGCGCGCGGTCAAGACCGGGGGAGTGATGCCATTGGTACGCAAGCCTTCTGCGACGACGCTGGTGGCGACGACCGGGACCTGCATGGCGAGAGCCTCGAGCACTTTGTTTTGCATTCCGGACGCGTAGCGGAGTGGCGCGACGCATACGGTCGCTCTCTCGAGATAGGGCCGCATGTCGTCGACGAAACCAGTCACCACAACCCCGGGACTGCGACGGGCTAGCTCACGCACTCGCCGCGAGGGGTCGCGCCCGACGATGAGGATTTCGAGATTCGGGATGGCGCGGCGCACGAGCGGAGCGATGTCCTGGATCAGATGGTGCGCCGCATCGTCGTTCGGGGCGTAGTCCATCACCCCGGTGAAAATGATGCAGTTTTCCGCCGGCCGCTCCTCGGATCGCCGCCGCCAATAGCGATGATCGACCCCATTGGGCAGGATGGTGGCCTGACTCGCCGGGCCAAGGACGACCTCGCGGTCGCGCGCGGTAATGAAACCCACGTGCGTGGTCTTGCGCGCCAGACGTTCCTCGAGCCGGCGAACCTGACGATAGCGCAACCACAAGAGTGGCTTGCGCGGCCAAGGCGCGAAGTGCAGTTTGGTGCCGATGCGCATCGACGTGGCGTCGCAGAAATCGGCGACGATTGGCAGCGCGCAATCCGCGATCACCGGGAACAGGTGTTTGCCATGGAACAGAACGACATCATAGCGTTCGTGGGCCACAAGGGCACGGAACGCGGCGCGCATCTCGGCCACCGCGGCACGGACCTGCAACTCGTTGCCGAGGCGTCCAGGGGGAAGTCGCCGCGATTCCTCGTGGGTGCGGAAAGTGAGGATCTTCTCGGTCACCGCGCTCATCTCCGCCATCGCTTCCGGGGCGATGTCGGTGCGTGTCAATGCCAGCATGGTGATCCGATGGCGGCTGCCGAGCTCGCGCACGAAGTGGTAGTGCCGCGTTGGGCCACGCATGGACGGATGTTGGAAGGAGGGTACGAGATACAGGATACGCATGGAATCTCCGCGTCTGCGTGGATCAGTGGTCTTCGCTGTACCCGAGAGTGTTGTGAGCCTTCAGGTCGTCTGCATCGCCGTCTGCCCCGATGCGGCCGCCACGCGCGTCGAGGATGACGTTATCGACAATCTCCACTTCGCCGGCTTCGGAGATGTCGATGCCTTCATCGTGGCAGTTGACGAAACGATTGTGGCTCACGGTGCCATGGCCGCCATTCAGGTCGAGGCCATCCTTGCGCACGTTCTCGAACAGGTTGTCTTGGATGACCACGTGGCCGCCACGGACGTACACAGCGTCTTTGCCGTAGAGGTCGACGAAACGGCTGTGACGGATCTCGACATCGGCACCGATGAGAGATAGCGTGCCGTAGAAGTCGGTGCCATTGACGCGCACATGGCGCCCCTGGTCGAAGTGGGCGTGTTCGAAAATCGACAGGCCACCGCCGACGATACCGACCGCTCCCCATTTGCGTGTCTGATCGCGTGCCGTGAACACGATCGGGTCACTGGCGGTGCCGCGGGCGACAATGGCGCTGTACGAGATGAGCGAGCTGCCATGATGAAAGCGCAGCACGGCGCCGGCCTCGATCGTGAGGTGGGTGTCACGCGGCACGACCACCGTATGATCGATGACGTGTTCGCCACGGCGTAGCAAGATGTGCCCTGGAGCGTCTGGGTCGGCGGCGAAAGTGCGATTGTACGCCAAGAAGTTGCGCACGGGCACGATGGCCAGATAGGATTTCTCGTCGGAGAAGCTGAGGTCGTATCCAGTGAGCCGGTAGTACACCCAGCGCGAGCGGTCGATGTGAAAGCCGACCCAGAACAACGACCCGGCGAGGCCGACCCACACCAGGTAGAGGATGGCGATCCGAAACGACAGACTGCCATGCAAATGGCGGTAGGCCAGCCGGAAGATGAGGCAGCAAACCAAGAACAGTCCGGCCGACACCAACAACATCGGTTTGGGAACATGCAGGAAGAGATGGGCCGCTGCGAGTGCGCCGCACGCCATACCGAGGAGAATGGCGACCAGACGCAGGCTCAGGGCACTCACGGATTGCGATCGAGAATCCACCGAGCGGCCTCCAATAAGTTGCTGGCGATGTAATCAGGCTGCACGGCGTCGGTGCCGAGTCGCGCTTCGGTGGCGAGTCCGTAGCCCGTGCGGACGAGAATGCTGCGGCAACCGAGGGCGCGCCCTGCTTCGAGGTCGCTGTCCTTGTCCCCGACGCAATACGACTGGCTCAGATCGAGACCGAGCTCTTTGGCGGCGCGCTGCAAGGACCCGGGCTGCGGCTTGCGGCAGGCACAGCTTTGGCGGTAGCGACCGAATCCCTCGGTCGGATGGTGCGGACAGTAATAAATAGCGTCGACGAACGCTCCCTCGCGCGCCAGTAAGGCTTGCAGCTCCAGGTGAATCTCCGCCAATTTTTCTTCCGACAACAGACCCCGGGCGACCGCCGCCTGATTGGTGATCACGACGACGCGCAGGCCGGCGCGGTTGAGCATGCGAATCCCATCGGCAGCACCCGCCAGGAGCTGCAGCTCTTCAACGCAGCGCAGGTGATGCACTTCGCGGTTGATGGTGCCGTCGCGGTCGAGAAAAACACTACGCATCGCTTTGGTTTTCGAAGAGCTCTCGCTCGATCATTTCGCACACGGCGTGGCCGACGGTGATGTGCATCTCCTGAATGTGAGAGGTTTCGCGCGAGGGGACGCAGAAGCAAACGTCCACCTGCTCCTTGAGCTTGCCGCCGCTCTCGCCGGTGAAGCCGATGGTTTTCATGCCCAGGGTGCGAGCGGTCTCCATGGCGCGCAAGACGTTGGCAGAATTGCCGCTGGTGGTGATGCCGAGGGCCACGTCTCCGGCGCGTCCGAAGGCTTGCAGCTGGCGGGCGAACACGATGTCGTAGCTGTAATCGTTGGCGAGGGCGGTCAGGATCGAAGAATCGGTCGTCAGCGCCAAAGCCGGCAGAGCCGCGCGTTCGCGCCGGAAGCGGCCGATGAGCTCTGCCGCCAGGTGCTGTGAATCGGCGGCGCTGCCCCCGTTGCCGAAGAACAACACCTTGTTGCCACGGCGCAAGGCCGCGATGACAATCTCGGCGATCTCGCCGAGCACGGTTGTGTCTCCTTCCAGCACGCGCTTCTTCGTCGCCATGCTCTCTTCGATGTGTGCAGCAATGCTCGCACTCATTGCTTGTATGTGATTTGTGCTGATCACTCGTTGACCTCCCAGGTCTGCAAACCGTGCTGGACAAAACGGAAGTCGACGGCCTGAGCGCCCATGCGCTCCATCTCTTCGGCGATGAGATGTTTGGTGCCGAACTCGCAGAGCACCAACAAGTAGCCACCGCCGCCGGCGCCGAGAATCTTGCCGCCGAGAGCCCCGCGCTGGCGCGCGGCACTGTAGAGGGCGTCGATCTCGGGAGTGGTGATCTGCTTGGCCATCTTCTTCTTGTGGACCCAGGCTTCGTGCAGGAGGGTGCCGAAATCTCGCAACCGCGCCTGAAGCAGGGCATTCTTCATCTGCACGGTGATGGCCTTGATCTCGTCCATGGCCTCCAGGACGCTCGGGTCCTTGCTCTCGTACGATTGTACCTGGGATTGGATGATGTTGGAGGACAAGCGCGTGCGACCGGTGTAGACGAGCAACAGGTTGTATTCGAGCTCGTTGATCGTCGCCGGGTCGATGCGCAACGGGTTGACGATGACGGCATTGCGGCCGAATTCGATGAAGTTGAAGCCGCCGAAGGTGGCGGCATACTGATCTTGCATGCCGCCGGCAATGGCCAGCTCGCGGCGCTCGATCTTGTAGGCGATGCGCGCAATCTCGTAATTGGTGAGCGGCAGGTGGTGCCAATGCTTGAGTAGTCCGATGAGCGCGACCACCATGGTCGAGGACGAACCGAGCCCCGAGCCGGGCGGTGCATCGCTGTGAATGAAGAAGTCGAGTCCGGTCTTGCTGTGGCCGTTCAGATTGTTGATCACTGCTTTGACCAGATCCAGCTCGCCGTTGTACTCGAGGGCGGAGTCGAGCTTGTAGTTGGCGATCAGGTCGTAGTCCAGCGATTGCACCTGCACCTGCGAGTCGCCGCGCACGCGCAAGGTTCCGTAGGCGCACTTGTCGATGGTGGCGCTCAGCACGACGCCGCCGTACTCGTCCAGGTAGGGGGAAATGTCGGTGCCCCCGCCGCAGAAGCTAATGCGCAAGGGAGCTTTGCTGCGAATCATCATGGCGTGTTGCCCTCGACGAAGTTGCGGAAGGTGTGGTGCCCAGCGGGAGTCCCGATGTCGACGAAGAAACCGGACACGGCATGGCCGTAGAAGTGGGCGCCAGCGGCCAGCGCCGCCGGCAATCCCTGGTGCTCGAGCGAGAGTGGCCTCTGGTCCGGGAGCAACTCGAGGAAGCGCGCTTCGAACGCATAGATACCGGCGCTGACCCACGCCGGACCGGCACGGGATTTCTCGCCGAAGGCGAAAAGGCGATCGGACGGGCCCAGCTGCACCGCCCCATAAGGACTGGCGTCCTCGACATGGGCGAGTGCCATGGTGGCCACGCAGTGTGGATCCGCGGCGATGTGGACGCGGTGTGCGGCGATGAAAGCAGCGAGATCCAACTGCAGATAGGAATCCCCGTTCAACAGCAAAAAAGACTGGGCAAGGAGCGACGCGGCGTGCCGCAGGGCGCCGCCGGTGCCGAGGGGTTCGTTCTCGATCGAATAGCGCACCGTCACGCCCCAACGGTCTCCGGCGCCGAAGTACGCTTGGATGTGCTCGCGCATGTAGCCGACGCAGAACACCAGATCGGTGATGCCAGCACGCTGCAGCGACTCGACCTGATACTCGAGGAACGGCCGCGCGCCAAAGTCCGCCATGGGCTTCGGACGATCGCTCACGGTGGGTCGCAGGCGCGTGCCCGCGCCCCCCGCCAAGATGACTGCCTGCATGGGCGACTCTGATTCTTCAGGTTCTATTGGTGACGCGTTCGGGTCGCGTGGGGCCTATTCAATTATCCTGGCCGCATCCGTCAATCGTCAACGCGACGGCGGCCAAAGGGCACGGAATGCCTCTTGATTCCGCCGCCGTAAACTTTTTGCTCGCAATTTGCGTGTCTTTTCCCAGCGCCAGTCACACGCTGATCGACTACGGTCGCGGCTCGCCTCTAGGCGGCGGATCGTGGTGCTCGCGTCTTCGCCCAAAGGCGTGGGAGCAGTCGCGGCAGCTCGGCCAGGCCCGGCAGCGGATCGTCCCACACCAGCAGGTCGAACTTGCGTTGCGGGTTGCCCATTCCAAGCAACGCCCGAAGCGCACGCGCCCGCGTCGGCAGGCGACAAAAATCATAGCGACGTTGGCGCGCCAGCACCGCCGCGATCCACAACAAGTCCTTCTGCAGGTCACGACAGCGCAGACCCAGGCGGTAATTGCCGTCGATTTGGGGTGCCATCCCAGCATCGCCTTGCAGAATGAGGCGCGCCAACAGAGCCGGGAAGTCGACGCCGCTCGCCACCGCGAGCGGCAACGATCCCCAGATGCGGCCATTCACTTCCATCAACTCGGTGCGGCTCGGCCCAACCTTGAACTCGACCATGGCCAGGCCGGTCCATTCCATCTTCTGCAGCAGCTGCACCGACCAGCTTAGCAGCTGCGGATCGAGGGCGACGCTTTCGCGGTAGGAGCTGGCGCCCCCGGATAATGGGATCTCGCGCCGGCGCCGGTGCGCGAAAGCCGCGAGAGGCCGGCCGCGGCTCATGAGCAGCTCGACCCCGTGCCCGACCCCAGGGCAATAGCGCTGCAGCAGCACGCTGCAACGACCCGCGAACCGCGCCAGCTTGTGCTCGAGGTCGGTCGGATTTTCGGCATACGTCACCTGGAAGGACTCGATGCCGCGCGCATCCTCCAGCTTGTGTGAGGCCTGTGGCTTGAGCACGAGGGGCCAGCCCCATTCACGAGCGGCAACCAATGCCTCCTCGACCGTGTGGACAAGGCGCGTCTCCGGGACCGGGATCCCGAGGGTTGCCGCCAACTCCAAGGTCTTGCTCTTGTTCGTCACCAAGTGCAGAGGCGCGTCCTCGGGCATGGCGATGCGTGTCTTCGCCGCGAGGAGGTCTCGTGACGCTGCCAGCGGTTGGATGGCCAGGTCGGTGACTGGGATGACGAGGTCCACCTTCTCTTGGGTGATGATGCGCTCCATCGCGGCGACGAATTCATCGGGGTGGTCCCGCGGCGCCGGCACGACGAAGGATCGATAAACGTAGCGAGAGCGGAAACCGAGGCTCGTGGGCTGGTCATCCACCGCCAGCACGCGATACCCGGCGCGCCCGAGTGAGCGCAGGACGCAGATCGCGCTGCCACGGTTCGTATCGGTCACCAGGATCGTGGCGGACCGGGGAGTTGCTCTATCCATGGGACTGCTCCCGGGAGTGGCCATGCGCCAACAGCGCGGCGGAGTTCGCCAAGGTCGAGCGATCGCTGGCCCGAAAGGCCGAGATGGCGCGCGCGACATCGTGCACGACGAGTTCGAGATCGCGGTTGGCATCGACCAGAATGAAGTGCGGCACCAAGCGCTCGAAATCACGGTACTGCTGCCGGCGCTTCTCGAGGAATTCCGCCGAGAACTCGCCCTTGCGCTGGAACACCACGGTGCCTGGCGCATCGAGGCAAACCACCAGGTCGGGGGCCCGGCAGATGCGGCAGAGCAGGAATCCGTGCAAGCGCCGTTTGAAGCTCCGTCGCCTGGCGGTCGGGTCGATGTCGTCATGGTAGTAGTCGAGAACGAAGTGCCGGTCGAAGAGCACGATGGTGCCGCGGCGGAAGTAGCTTGCGGCGATCATCTCTCGGTACAGTTCCTCGAGAATGCGATTGACGAAGCCCAAGGTCTTGCGGGCCGCATGCAAAGGGAGAAGTAGAATACGTCGGCGCCGGCGACGGCCGTTGGCATTCGACTGCATCTGGCCTGGGCGTGGCTGGCGCTGTCGGCGCTTCCACCAGCGAGTCGTCGGCAACATGACGTTGCAAGCCTCGACATTGTCCCCCATGTAAAGGTACTTGAGAGGCAGCGATGACTCGCGCTCGAGCCGGCGCGCGATGGTGGTCTTGCCGACGCCATCCGGTCCGATGAGGGCCACGGTGAACGCGGATGCCATCAGAGGTCGAGCTCCTTCCAATGCTCCAGGGCGAACTTCCACAGCACGAAATAGCGGTTGTTCGTCAACCATTGCAACAGTTCTTGGGTCTTGCGATTGTCCGTGGTGTCGTCGGCGTGCAGGCGCGCGACGAGGCTCGAGACGTATCGAACCCAGGTGAGGAGGAACAAGGGCCGCAGGCTGCGGGCCGACAAGCCGACCGCCTTGGCGTAATCGAGGACATAGGGGCGTGCCCAGGCCGGTGAACCAAAGAAAGCATCGGCGAAGGCATCGACATGCTTGCCGGAATGCGCCGCGTCGACGCGTGCAAAGGCAACGTAGGTGAGGAAGAAGAACACATCGATGGCCGGAAGACCGGTGGCATCGGCCAGCTCCCAGTCCACGACACCGACGTGTCCCTCGGCATCCAGCAAAATGTTCGGCGAGCTCAGGTCCCCATGCTCGAAAACGCGGGGCAAGACTTGAGTGGCCAACGGTTCGACGACCTCGTGCGTGCGCTCCAGCATCTTGCGCAACTCTTGTGACTCCGGGAAGGCCGTGGCCAGCCTGCTCAGATTGCCTTCGATGTGCTTGCGCACCGACCCGGAGGGGCCGGTGACGAAGGCGCGCGAGGCGAAGTGCAGCTCGGTGACCCAGCGCATGACGCCCTCGATGCAGTCTTGTGGATGCGCGCGCACCACGGCCGGCGACATCGGGTGCCCCGGCACCAGGGTTTCGAGCAGCAACTTGGTCCCGTGCCAATCACGGTAGGACACGACACGCGGCACCGAGCCGAGTTCCGCCGGTCGCAGCATCGCCAGCTTCTGCAGGTTGGCGACCTCGCGCTCGAGGAATGTGGTGTCGTCGGGCAAGCGAGGGGTCTTGGCGATCAGCACCGGTTCGCGCTCGTCGTTGGCGAAGACGAAGAACAGAACGTGACTCGAAGCACGGAACCGCGGTGTGCGCAGCAGACAATCCAGAGTGCGCGGCGCAGGGATGCCGAGACCGAGCTCGTCCCACTGTTCGAGGATGGCATTGCGGAGTGCCTTCATGCCGCCTCCTCGCACGCCTGCTTGCACGCCACGACGCTCAGGCACGGAACGAGACCCTGCAGGAGTCCGGTTCGGCGCAACAATCGACCGAACATGCGTTTCACCTTTCCGGCAAAATGACCCGCAGGGCCGTCGAGGGCGTAGTCCAGCAGGTTCTGGTTCTCGAGCGGCACGATTTCGAGGGCACGATGGAAATCGGGCCGGTGCCAATAGACGCGAATGTCGCTGAAACCGAGTCCTTGGAGATGGGCGCGCAACCGCTCGGGGGAAGAGGGGGCGCGGCGCTCGCCGAGCCCGAAGGGCAGGCGCTCGATCCATGCACACCAGGGACGCGCCATCCAGTTGCGTTCGATCTCCCAATACAAGCAACCGCGCTGATCCACCAGCGCGGCAGCACGCTGCGCGTCTGCCAGACGCGGTGAACGCAGCACTACCAGATCGAAGCGCGGTTCCTGTCCGGCAGCGAAGCTCCAGCCGAGATCGAGAAGGCTGAGCGAGCGGCTCGTCCACCGCAAGCCTTGCACCAATTGTGGATCGTCGTCACCGAGCAACGCCACGTGACGCAACGTCGGATCGGCGAGCAAGAAACGCCAGTCGAGTCGCCGGCACAGCTGCAGGGTGCCGTCGCGGTGCAGTTTCGATTCGGCGGTGCGACTGGGGAGCGCACCCGCCGGCGCGTGGCTGCCCGCAGCCGGTGTGTGCGGCCGATTCGAGTCGCCATGGACGTTGGAGTGACTCATCTTGATCTCCAAGGAAGGGGCATGGGATCCTTCGTGCGCAGGAACCAGCCCACCACGGGCAACTTCAGCAGCTCGGGATATGTCTCTTCGACACGCAGCGCGTGCTTCGTGAACACGAGGACCACGAACGACACAAGAGCGGCGGCAGCGAGCAACACCAGGAACTGCGACACCAGGAGCTGCAAGACAAAGAGACTGAGTGCACCGGCCGCGATCACTGCATACACGGGCAGCGTGGAGCGATCGATGGCGGCGATGCCTGCCGCACGCAACCCTGCCTGCTTGAGGATGTTGTGCACGACGAGAGCCGCGGCGGTGGCGATGCCCGTGCCCAATGCGCCGAAGCGCGGCACGAGTGCGAAGGTCAAGAGGACGTTGGCCACCATGGCCAAGACATTGATCGTGACGACGTAGCGCAACTTCCCGAGCACTTTGAGCGTCAGGCCATTGTTCCCGAGCGCGGCACTGAAATAGTAGGCGCCGGAAACGAGTTGCAGGATGATCCAGGCATCGGCGTAGCGTTCGCCGTAAAGCGTCACCGTGAGGCTGCGGGCGCACGAGAAAGTGAGTGCGAAGATCGGAAACGACAGCACGGCCATCCACACGGCACTGCGCCAGTACAAGCTGCGCACCCCTGCCCAGTCGCCGCGGGCGAAGAGGCGCGCTGCCAGTGGCGTGAACAAGGTTCCGAAGCTGGCGAGCACGATGTTGTTGAGATGCGCTGCCGGCAAGATGGCACGGTACTTGGCCACTTCGTCCGCCGGATGGAAGTAGGCCAGGATCATCGTCGCACTCGAGTGCACGACGATCGGCACCAGGCTCGAGCTCAGCAACGGCAACGTGAAGGCGAACATTTCCCGACTGGGAACCTCCACGGCTCGGGTGCGCCAACCTTCGAACAGCCCTTCCTGGCGCAGCAGGCGCACCAGGAGCACGATGTAGAGACCCAGGCCGAGGATGCTCGCCGCCACGTAGCCACGAGCGAGGAAGCTGGCGTCGGCGTGCATCCACGTGAGCGCCAGGACCACGCCGAGTTTCAACAGCGGTGCGACGACATGCTTGCGCAAGAAAATGGCCTTGGGCCGCGCAAAACAAGCAAAGAGTCCGACGAGCAGCTCGTCCACTGCCTCGACCGGCACCAGGAAAATGAGCACGAGCAAAAGATCCTGTGGGCCCTTGTCGTGCACCAGGCGCGCCATCAAGTCCGGGGTGAGATAGACGCTGCCGACGGCGATGGCGCTCGTCAACACGATCGCAATCAGCACCAGCAGGATCGCGCCGCGCACGCGTGCAATCTGGCCACGCTCGTGATAGATGGGCAAGAAACGCGTGATGGCTTTGTGCAGGCCGAGTGAAGACAGACCTTCCCAAAGGGCCACCACTGCCAGCCCGTAGGCAAAGGCGCCGTAGGCGTTCGTGGTCAGCGCGCGCACGATGAGAAGTTGCGACAGGAAATTGATCCCGCGCGACAAAAAGCGGCCGGCGAGCAGCAGACTCGAGCCGCGCAATTGCTTGCGCACGGGGTCGCGAATCGGCGCGAGCATGGGTGCGGTGAGGCTCTCGGTGACGATGGTCATTGCAGCTTGCGATCCTCTGTTCACGCGCGAGCAGCGCGGCGCTGCGGCTGCCAGTACTCGATCCGCTCCCCACGCACGAGTTTGGAGAGCGCGACCAACGCCGCGGCGTTGGCCAGGCAATAGAAGAAGGGCAACGCCAGCAGCTTCATCCGCCCAGCACGGCGCGACTTGAGCACCCAGCCCACGGCGGCGAGAGCGTAAAAGCTGGCCTGGGCAAGGCTCAGCACGCCGTAGGCGCGCTCCTGCGCGAGGGCCAGATTGCTCAGGAAAAGCAGGATCAAGACGATCGGAGCCAAGCGTCGCACGACTTTGTGCGACAACAAGATCACCGAGTAGAAACCGTACTGGAAGGGATTGAGCAAGGCGCGGCGCAGAAGGACGCCACGCATGCCGCGGCACATCAGGCGCACCTTGCGGCGAAACTCGCTTGCGGCGGCGCCTGCGGGCTTTTCATACGCCAATGCCTCGGGCTCGAACACCAAGCGATGATGCTGTTGCACGATGGCGGTGGAGATGGCGAAGTCATCGGTGACCGCCGCACTCTCGGGGGCGCGGAAAAGCCGGCGCCGAATGGCGTAGAGGGCGCCATCGGCGGACACGATGCTGCCCGTGCGCGTCTGCATACGCTTCAACCATTTGTCGTAGTTCCAGTACAGACTCTCGCTGCCCTCGCTGCTGTCGCCGCGGCGCTCTTGGACATGAATCTGATTGCCGCAGACACCGCCGACCGACGGGTCGGCAAAATTGCGCACCAAGTGCCGCAGCGCTCGTGGGTGAAGCATGGTATTGGCATCAGAGAAAACGAGGATCTCGCCATGTGCTTGCTGTACGGCGTCTTGCAAAGCGTGAATCTTGCCGCGCCGCGGCAGGACCAGGAGACGCGTGTGCTCGCCGACGAAGCCGGCCACGATCTCCTCGGTACGGTCGTCAGAGCCGTCCGAGGCCACGAGGATCTGCAGCGCCGCTTCGGGATAGTCGAGCGCCAGGCAATTGCGCAACTTTTCCTCGATGACGTCTTCCTCGTTGTAGGCGGCGACGATGAGGCTCACGGTCGGGGTCAAGTCTTCCTGGTGCACGTGCCGGCGACGGACGACGCCCCAGAAGCCCACGAGCAACGCGAACCCAACGTAGGTGTACGCCAGCACGACGACGGATCCCCAGAACACCCAGAATGCGACAGTCGCCATTTCAGTTGGCTCCACGCTGCGTGAACATGCACACCACGGTGCGGAGAATAATTTGGACATCGAGCCATAGACAGCGGTTGCGCTGGTAGGCGATGTCGAGACGCACGCGATCGTTGAACTCGAGCTCGTTCCTGCCGCTTACTTGCCAGAGTCCGGTCAGGCCCGGCTTGGCCTCGAGACGCGCCGTGTGCCAAAGGCTGTACGTCGACGAGCTGAACGACGTCGGTCGCGGCCCGACCAAGCTCATGTCGCCCTTGAGCACGTTGAGCAGCTGTGGCAGCTCGTCGAGGCTGGTCTTGCGCAGGAATCGTCCGGCGCGCGTCATGCGTGGGTCCTTGGTGATCTTGAAATCAGGCCACGCCAGCTCGTTCAGGTGCATGTATTTGGCCTTGAGCTCGTCGGCGTTGCGGAACATCGTGCGCAGCTTGTACATGCGGAAGCGCTTGCCGCCCTTGCCGGTGCGGCTCTGCACGAAGAACGCCGGTCCCGGTGAATCGAGCCGGATCATCGCCACGCAAAGACCAATCACCGCCAGTACGGCCGGCAGCGCCAGCACGCACAACACCAGGTCGAGCGCACGTTTGACGTGCTCGTAGGTCATCCACGGCGCGGCATCGTTCCCACGTTCGTACCAGGGCCGTGGCAACGCCGCCGGGAACAGAGGCACGACGAAGGCAGTGCCGCTCACGTGCATTCTACGCAGTTGCATTGGTTCGTCTCGCAGCGGCCGAGCGGGGCGGCTCAGTCCTAGTTTGGTGGTGCGTTGGATTCAGGCGCCGGTGCCCTCCCCACGAGGTCGTGATCGTCGGCTTTGGCGTCCATGTCCGAATCTTTGATCAGAATTTTGCCCTTGGAGAAAATGTCCTCGCGCAGCAAGGTGTCGTTGGCGGCGAACACGCAGTTGAGGAACTCACCGGCGCCGCCGCCGAACATGGGCTTCTTGCGCTTGGCCTCGATGGCCAGCCGATTGCGCACGAACGTGCAGTGACTCACTTTGGCGAAGGCCAAGTCCTTGCAAGACACGGCGATCTGGCAATCGCGGAAGAAATTGTTCGCGAGCACGGGCTGCGACTTTTCGCCGATGCTGATGCCTTTGTCGTGGATGTGGTCGAACTCGTTGTCGCGCAGGAGGACCTGGCTGTAGGAAACGTCGATGCCATCGCCTCGGATGTCGACGAAGCGGTTGCCGTGGACTTCGCCGGTTCCCACGTCGATGTCGAGGGCGTCACTCGCCGTTCCCTCGACCACGCAGTGGCTCATGCGGATGTCGCCATACTTGATGTTCACGGCGTCCTCACTCTGCATGTGAGTGAAACGGCAATTGCTGAGCTCCAGATCGCCTTCGTGCACGGCGAGACCCCCAGTGAACAGCATGCCATTGGCTTGCTTCTGGCCGCCATCGCTGAACTCGGTCCAATGAATGCGCACGCGCTCGGCCGGGCGCACGGCGGCAATGGTTCCCCACGCCACACCGTCGCGGCCATGGATTCGGATCGGCTGTTCGGGAGTGCCGATGGAGCTCAAGCCACCGTAAGCGAGCACGGCTGCTCCCGGTTCGAGGGTGAGGTCCGTGCCCGCGGCGATGTGCAGCGGCACGCTCTCTGGCACGATGACGGTGCCGGCGAGCGCGACCGAACCGCGCAGCTCGGCAGCACCGGGGATCGTGGGGCTGCCGCGGAACTGCGGCTGCCGCTGCAGGAACTCGGCCAGGGACCGCGAGATCGCCTCGAGATCGTACGGGTCCGAGGCGTCGTAGCAGCTGATGCCGATCGTGTTGTCGGCGACAAAATCGATCTGGTTGAGCGTGGCCGATGGAATCGGTTCTGCCGAGACCGCGTTCCCCGCGCTCACTTGGATCGTTGGCGCCGTCCACAGCAACGGATGTCGTTGCTTTGGCGCCAGCTTGCCGACCAAGAAGTAGCGCCGTCGACCGGCCATGGGTTCGTAGTACTCCCAATAACGCGCACGAATGAAATCGGAGCCATACTCCATTTTGGGCAGGACCGGCTCATCGAGAATGAAGGCGATACTGCCGTCTTCGGCTTCACTTTCGCCGACCAGCCGATCCGCGTCGCCCAGTTTGCCGTCGTCGTCGTGATCGGCGTACAGACGATACGATCCTGAGAACACCGCCGAGTCGGCCAGTGCGATTTCCTGCAAGTGGATGCCGCTGGCGTTGAGTGCCGAGAACTCGAGCGTGGCGCGCTCCTCACTATCGAGGCGATACGTCAGATTCCCCGAACCGTACGCCAGCACGTGGTGAATACGGCGGATGTTGAAGGCCAAGGTCTTGCGAATCTGGTCCATCTTGTACGCCTGAATCGGCGTGTTGAGGACGTCAGCCCACACCACGAGACGAATGCTGTCGGCGATACGATCGTATTGGGCGAGCAGGCTGTCGCCGCCATCGCCGACGAGCTCCCACAGGATCTGGTTGCGGCGCAAGCGCAACTCCGGATCGCGCAGCACGGCATCCTCGATCGGGTCGGTCCCGCCGTTGTTGTAGAAATCGAATGTGCCCGGCTCGTTGGGCATCTTCACCAGCAGCACGTCCCACGGCACGGGCTCAAGCAGCCCGCGGCTGGGGTCGTAGTACAGCTTCAAATTGTCGGACCCAAAGCGCACGTGATTCGTATTGCACAATGTCGTCAGGCAGCGAAAGTAGAGGTATTTGTCCCAGTCGAGCACCGCGCGGACGCGCGCGAAGTTCTCGGGCGTCGGGTTGCGCGCGTGGTCGATGAGAACCTGCATGGCGCGCAGGCCGAGATCGTCGAACGGATCGACCTGGCGCCGCAAGGAGCCAATATCGAAGCTGGCATCGGAGACCCCGGACGCGCCCAGCTTTGTATAGCGCTCGTAGCGTTGCGCGCGCGTGTTGAGCCCGAACACGGCGGACTCTGGACGCTCGTTGCCGGCCAAGAGCGGCTTGTCGAAGTGCTCGACCTCGTAATAGAGACCGTGGATGACGCCATTGACCCGCAGGATGACGAAACGGTCTTCGGGCGTCACCAGTCCCTTCGAGCGCAAGACATCGTTCACGAACGGGCCGAGGGCATAGAGCTTGTCTTGTGGGATGATGAGGTTGATTTGTCGCTTGCCGTGGAAAAAGCGCTCGACCTTCTGTCCGCGGTCGTCGAGGATCTTGTCGGCGAACTTGATGCGATAGGACTTCTTCGGTCCGCTCCAGTGGCGGCTCAAGTCACCGCGCAGGCGCATTTCGATCTGGTGCACTTCCCCATCATGAATGAACGTCGCCGGGACCCAGGTCTTGAGGTCGTCGTTCATCCAGCCGCGGGTCAGGGCCTCGTCGGCGGCAATCTGCAAGGCGTTCCATTCCTGGCTGCGAATCTTGATGTCATAGATCGGCAAGCCCGCATTGAGCAGGATGTGGCGATTGCGGAATGGATTGAGCATCCCGTCCACGAGTGCCACATACTTGTTCTTGGTCAACAGGCGGCTGGCATGTTCGGCGACGGTGCGCGAGTAGGTCATGGAGCAGAAAAGGATGAAGGCCACGACGGCCAGGCCGACCCAACGCTCGGGCCCGCGCCAGATCCGGTTCAGGACGTTGGCAGCCCAGATTCTGTTTTTCTGCGGACGTGTCATTGCCTTGAATGCTCCTTGACGAGACTCACTCACCACGAATGATGGCGGTTCTGCGCGCTTCGCTGACGATCCCGTTACAAAACTTACTGAACGCTTGATTCTGCAATGCGTACTTGTCGGTCAGCATGTGCAGCCAGTATGGCATGACGCCATCGACCTTGATTTCGAAGACGCTGTGGCCATACTGCATGAGGCGTCGCGCATTGTGCAGCGATCCGAGGAGATCGAGATCGCGGCTGGCGACCAGATCGTCATCGAAATTGGTGCGCACGCGGCTCACGTCGCGACGCTCCCAGGCCGTGCGGCGGTACTGAACGATGATCTTCGGCTCCATGCTGTACTGTTTCTGCAGGCCGAAGAACCCCATGACACCCCGATGCCGATCGAGGATTTCGCTGCGCGGCAGCGTCCGCGCTTGCAGTGCCGACCAGATCTCTTCCCACTCCTCGCGGCTCACGTCGCAGGCGATCTTGTGGATCGTCGCCAGAATGCGCGACTTCACCTCGAGGCGCACCCATTCGACCTGACTGGGATCGTCAGTGTAAATTCGCGCCCGCAGCTTGTGCCGCACCGCATCGCCGGAAATCTTGCTGTGAAAAGCCATGTAGTCCGGCGAGTCGAAGTACAGACTGCGCACGATGTACGAACCATCGTTACCCGCGAAGGCGTCCGGCTGCATCAGGGCGTTGAGATCGCGCTCGAGCGCCGTTCGCGTCGTGCGGTCGACGACGTACTTGATCTCCCAGCGCTGCATGAGCAACGGTCCGCTGCCGGACTTGCCGTTGCCGTTGCCATGGCCATTGCCATGGCCATTGGTGTGGCCGTTGCCTGTGCCGGTGCTTTGCGAAGCCTGCTCGTTTGCGCTCATGAAGTGGCCGCCATCTCGCGTCCGCGGTTTACAGGTCCAGGTGGTTTTCGGGCGCGATGAGGGTCACGCGCGAGACGTTCTCGCTCTGGCTGATCTCCTTGACCATCGCTTCTGGTGAAGCCTTGGAGCCGAGTCGAACGTTGTAGGTGAATTCGAACACTGAGCCGTGGTCGGCATCGGTGGCGCCGCGCAGCTGCTTCCACGTCACCATGTTCTGCGCCTCTTCGGACATAGCGGCCCATGGCTCCTTGAGAGTCGAGCGGAACACCAGGATGTAATCGGAGGCGGCGGCACGCGTATAGCTGACATGCGGGATCAAGACCGCCACCAACGACACCATGACAGTGCCGATTATGGCCAGCATCCAGGCGTTGGCGCCGGAGCACAGCCCGAGAGCGACGGCGAAGAATAGGAACACCATGTCCTTGGTGTCCTTGATCACGGTGCGGAAACGAATGACCGAGAGCGAACCCACCAGGCCCAGCGACAACGCCACATTGCTGCCGATCGCCATCATCACCATGGCGACGATGGGGGACACCAGGATGAGCGCCAGAAAGAAGGAGCGGCTGTACGCGACGCCGCTGTGGGTCTTGCGGTAGACCGTGGCCCAGACGAAGGCTAATGCCATGGCCATGCCCAGGTTGATCAACATATGACCCGGGGTCAGGTCGATCTTGAGCACATTCTGTGGGTTCATTTTCGAATCAGCTCCAAGCGAGGGGACAGGTCAATTTCTTCGCGACCAATGCATGCGAATGGACAGTCTGAGACGCGCTGACGAGCCGCATTCATGCGTCGCGCTCGAGCGCTAGAGCAAGACTTGGTTGTCTCAGAACACGGGAACCCGCGGGCCGGCACCGAGTCGCCCAAAAGCGGATTGTGAATGCCGGACAGGGTCTCCCCTGGCCCAAGAAGTCTAGCACGTACGCCACTCGCGAGTCCTGATGCGAGTTGTTTCCATGACGGAGCTCAGCGTACACGCGTCATGATCGAGTTCATGGTGCATCATTGTGTCTTGCATGGTCGCATCGTACCGGATGAGCATTCGACGCTGGGGCAAAAGGCGCAGCCCCCCAAGGCGCTGGCGGAAAAGAGTCCCCGCGCTGCGGCACTTGACCCAAGAAACAAACCCCGGACGAATGAACGCTGGGGTTTCTAGCGCCGCGGAAACCGCCTCGGGTATGCTTGTTCAGCGGCAACGAGCCATGGCTCGCCGTGCCACTGGGATGTTCCGGGCAAGCTGCCGGGAGAACGCCCATCGCCTCGGCACAACTCGAACAATACGGAAGAAACATTATGAGAGGCATGTACTCTTTGGGACTGCGTCCGTCGTTGCGCACCGCCGCGCTCGGGGCGCTCCTCGTGGCCGGGATCCTTCCCGCCGGCGCGCGCGCCCAGCAACGGGACGACTATCTTCTCGGCGAGGAGCGGCGATTGGAAATGGTCGTGCATGTCCTTGGTGAAGTGACGCGTCCCGGCGAGTATCGGGTTGCAGACGACACCAATGTCCTCGAGCTGCTCTCCAAGGCCGGCGGCGGCACGCAGTTGTCCCGCATGAGCGAGGTCACCATCACGCGCATGACCTCGGAACCAGAGAATCTGGCGTCCGCGAGTGAGAGCGCGATTGCGCACGGCGGGGTCAAGGCGCAGCGCGTCTACCGTGTCAACGTCGAGGACATTCTCCAGGGCAAGAGTGCCGAGATTCCGAACCTGCGCCCAGGGGACGTCGTCATGGTGCCGCGCAACAGCATGTCGACTTGGCGCACGACCGCCGCGGTTCTGCGCGACCTTTCCATCGTGTTCACGACCTACTTGCTGGCCGTGCGAACGTACCAAGACTGAAGACACGTCCAAAAGCCCCGTCCATTGGGAGAAATCCTCGTATGCAGCACTCCGACACCGAACAGATTCTGAGCCGATTGGGTCGCATCATCCGGCGGCGGAAGCTGCTGCTGATCCTCTGCTTCGTCATCATCCTCGGCCCGATCGGGATCTACAACGAAATCCAGACCCCGATCTACCAGGCGAGCACGACCGTCGTGTTCGACGAAGTGAGCGCACCGGTGCAGTCGTACGAGCTCGACTTCTCGCGTGAGATCGTCACGGCCAACCGACTCGAAGAGTTCACCAGCTTTTCGTTCGCGAAGGACATCGCGGACGTGCTCGATGTCGAGACACTGCAACGATTCCCGTATCCGGAAGAAGCGCCCGAAGGCTTCGATCCAATGGGGTTCGTGGTCACCAGGATCCAGAAGAGCATCAGCGCCTATGCGGTGCGCAACTCCAACGTTGTGCGCATCAGCGTGCAGATGCAGGACCCTGAGCTGTGTGCCGCCATTGCCAACACGGCGGCCCGAGTGTTCCAGGAGCGCAGCTACCGGATCAAGCACGAGGGCACTTCTGGCGTGCGTCGATTCATCGAAAGTCAGCTCGGGATCTTCGCCGAGAAGCTGGAAGGCTCCGAGCAAGCGCTCAAAAAGTACAAGCAATCGCATGGCGTCGTGTCCTTCGAAAGCGAGGCGCAGGAGATCTTGCGCCGCGCCACGGACGCCGAGGTGCTCTACAACCAGGCGACCACCAACCGGCACGCCTTGCAAGAACGTCTGGGCGCCGTCGAGGCGGAGATCGCCAAACAGAAACGTGGTCTGGTCCCGGCGATCACCGAGGTATCGAACCCATGGGCGCAGACCCTGATGACAAAGCTCGTCGAGCTCCAGACTCGCTACATGGATCTCAAGGTCGAAAACTATCCGCCGACCCACCCGAAGATGGTGGCGATGCAGGACGAGATCGATCGCACCAAGAAGGACCTGCGCGCCGAGGCGACCAAGCTCGTCGAAGCTCGCAACGTTTCGGATCCGATCGCGCAGATGGAGAAGTACTTCAGCGAGGCTGCCTCCATGCAGATCGAGATCGAGTCCTTGAAGGCGCAAGAGAATGCCCTCAAGAAAGTCATCGGTGACTACAATAACTTGTTGGGCGGCCTGCCCGACAAGGAGTTGAGCCTAGCGCAGCTCGAGCGTGATCGGAACTCCAGCCAGAAGATCTACACCAGTCTGCTCGAGAAACTCGAGGAGACCAAGATTACCGAGGCCGAGAAGATCCCGAACATCCGCATCCTCGACGAGGCACGCGTGCCGCGGGCGCCGATTCTGCCGCGCAAAGCGCTCAATCTGGCGCTCGGTGTGCTCATGGGTCTGGTGGTCGGTCTCGGCGCGGCGTGGGTCATGGACAGCTTGACTGGGGCGTCGCCTGGGTCCGTGCGCGACCTCGAGAATCTGACCGGCTGGTCGGTGCTGGCGTCGGTTCCGCGCATCGAAAAGTTGCCGCGCGGTCAGCTCAAGCTCGAGAACGAACCACGCAGCCGGGCGCAGATCCGGCGCATCAAACGCCATGTGTTCTCGCAGATCGAACCCTACTCGGCCGTCGCCGAAGCCTATCGCATGCTGCGCACGAATCTACAGTTCATGGGTGTCGGCGACCGCTATCGCACCATTCTGGTCACCAGCATCGCCGCCAGCGAGGGCAAGTCGACGACGCTCTCCAACCTGGCGATCACGCTGGCGAAGCAGGGACAGAAAGTCCTGGTGTTAGATTCGGAAGTGCGCCGGCCGGTGCAACACACCGCCTTCGATGTGCGTCGCGGGCCCGGGTTGAGCGAAGTCCTGCTCTCCGATGGCCAGATCAGTGGCGACGGCGAGGACGAGGGGCATGACGAATGGATCACCAATGGCAAGGGCAAGAAGGCGAAGAAGGCGTTGCATGGGCTCGATCGTCTGCGGGAGCCGAACACCAAGCACCTCGACGAACTGCTGCAGGACAACATCAAGCCCGTTCGCATCAAAAATCTGTCGATCCTGCCGAGCGGCGATGCCTGGACCAATCCCAGCATCACCATCTCGAACTTTGCGCAACGGCTCAAAGTCATTCTGCAGAACCTCAAGCAGAAGTACGACGTGATCCTGATCGATGCGCCGCCGATCATGCTCGTCCACGATGCCGCCATCGTGTCGACCTTGGTTGATTGTGTGCTGTTCGTGGTCAACTCGGCGCGCATCGACGAAGAATCACTGCTGAAGGCCAAACAATTGTTGGTGAACGGCAACGCCAACGTTCTCGGGATCGTGCTCAATCACTTCGAACCGGTCGGCGTCTACGGTAGCTACTACAGCTATTACCGGGAGCTGGATCGTACGGAAGCGGAGACGGCACAAGCATAGATGCCGGTCGCATGGTTCACGCGCCCCCGCTCGTGACCTACATCGGAATGGAAGATGTCATGGCTGGCGCAACACATTCGCTCGTGGTGCTCGGCGGTCTGCTGCAGGCGCCGGGTGCCGAGGCCCTTTTGGGTTCGTGGATCTCCGTCACGGGCTTGGTGCTCGGGGCGGGTCTGTTCATGGCTTGGCAGCGGCGGCCCGCAACCACGTGGGGCGCGCCACCGACCGCGGATATCGCGGTTCCCAGCTACAAGAAGTCACTGCCACTCTTGGGGCAAGAGCTGGCGCGCATGCGGCGCTACGAACGCGGTTTGGCGGTGCTCGTCGTCGGTGTCGATCGGCGCCCGCACGAAGCGGAAGGTGACAACCCTGGTCGCAACGGTCGCGAATTGTCATTCGCCTTCTGGCACATCGGCGCCATGCTGCGCGATCTGTTGCGCAACAGCGACATCGTGACCAGCGATCCTGCCGACGATCGGTTCATCGTCGTTCTGCCGGAAGCCAATCGGGCGCAAGCGCAGCAGACGGCCAATCGCCTGCGGAGCACTCTGCAGTCGGCGACCCAGCTGCGCGTGCGCATGGGCGTGGCCGAGTTTCCCGCCGACGGGCTCATCATCGAAGAGCTGGTCAAGGTGGCCGAGGCCGAAGTTGCCGACAGCGCCATCCCACAGGGCGTCGCTGTCGGCCGCGACGCCTGAATGATCGCCCGGCGATCCTGCGCCGCGTCGGCCAAGACACTCGAGGTCTCAAGTTCGGCGCCAGGTGGGGCCGAGAGTGTTGCGATGCGTGAAGATCGCGAGTGCGAGAACCAAGACGATCGAAACCACGCCACTGCCCGCGTACCACTGCGACAGATCGGCTGTGATCGGTGAGTTGTCGAGCAAGGTCGACACGAATGCCATGGTCACGAGCGCGAGAAGACCGAACCGCAGCATCAAAAGCACCCACATCGCGATGATTGCCATGCCGATCGGGAACGAGATCTGTGCATGGGCGCCACTCGGATCGATCTGGCCACCGCCCAAAAACCGACTGCGAGGATGACGACCGCAGCCGCGAGTCAGCGGCTGCGCAGCCCTTTGCGCAGTCCCAGCTGGAGAAGGACCGTGGCCAGAGGTCCGAACATCGAATCGGCGAGCAGGTTGCTGGCGACGAACGCCATATGTGCTGGGCCCAGGATTGCCAGGAGACTGGTTGGTTCGGGGGAGTGAGGCGCGATCCCGAGCCATCGCCGTGGAAACGTGCGAGCCGCTCCGGGCTCGACACCAATTCTCGCGGCAAGAACTTGAGCGCGACCGCTTGCCCGAGCGTGAGGTCGTCGGCACGATAGACCTCGCCCATGCCGCCGCGACCGAGGAGCCCGACGACACGATAGCGACCGAGAAGCAACGTTCCCGGTGCGAACCCGCCATCGAGTGAGCTGGACGAGGCCAACCAGGCCGCGCTCGAAGTCGGGCCCCCTGGCGTGTGTGCGCGATTCTTGGCAATGGCTTCGGAGCTGCCGCCAGAAACAAGGGTCTCTTCCAAAAACAGGCCGCAGGCGGGACAGAACCGCGTTGCCGGCGCGATTTCAGCGCTACTGCACGGGCAGTGCATGCGGCGTCCAAGAAGAAATGAGCGGCGGAGACTGCACGATGCCACGTTTCTCCGCCGCCGAGACCTTGGGCCCCTGGGAGGCATTCGTTGGCGCGGGCGGCCGCAGCGCACCCTCCAGACGACTCCGGCGGGGAATATGCAAGACGCCAGACTCGCGAGGGCGATGCGACGTGGCTCTCCTTCTCCAGGAATGATCGCGGGAGATTCGGTCGCTTCGAACACAGTGAAGACCGACTGGCAGGTCGAACAATGACGACGCGGAAACGACAGGTTTGGCGCAGCATGTGTCTCGTGGCGGGCGTGGCTCTCGTGCCCGCGCGCGCACGGGCAGAAGAACGAGTTTACACTTCGAATGCCGACTTCGATCGCGGCACGTCCGTGCACGTGAACCACACCGACGTGCCCGATCAATTGCAGTTGGATTCGCGCGAGCTCGAGTTTCCGTTCGTCTGGGTGGCGAAAACCGGCCGCAAGACGATCGTGCGTATCGATGCCAACACCGGGCAGGTTCTGGGCGAGTATCGCACCGCGCCGGACTCGCGCTCGGGCAACCCATCGCGCACGGCCGTGGACCCTGCCGGAAACGTCTGGGTCGGCAATCGCAGCGAGGGCGCCGGCGGCCGTGGCAGCATTGCCAAGATCGGGCTCGTCATTGGCGGGACGCGCGGGCGCAAGAACCCGGATGGCAGCTTCACCCCGGACGTGGCGGGCGCGTATTTGGCACCGCCGTTTCTCCACAGCACTGCCGTGGATCGCGATGGGGATGGATTGATTCGCACTTCACGCGGACTCGGCGATGCGTTGCCGTGGTCCGATCTGGGCGATGGTCTCGGCGGGTCGACAGCCGAAGTCCAGGATGCCGAAGACGAGTGCATCCTGCTCTATCAACGCACGTCTGCCGCCGACATCCATCATCTTTCCCTCGGTCTCGATGGCCGCGTCTGGGCCGGAGGGTTCCAGTCCGGGCCGACAGGATTCGACGTGCTCGATCCCGAGACAGGCGCCATCCTCGACGGCATGCTGCTCGCCTGCGGGGGCTACGGCGGCGTGATCGACGTCAACGGCGTGCTGTGGTCGGCATCTTTCAATCAAGGCACGGTGCTGCGTCATGACCCGATGTCGGGTGCTTCGACCTGCGTGCCGGTTCCATGGGCCGCCGGAGTCGCCGTCGATGCGCAAGGCTACGCATGGTGCAGCATGTGGGACCGCAACGCGGTGGCGAAGCTGACGCCGCAGGGGAGCATGGTCGCGGGCTTCCCGAAGCAGACGGGCGGCGGCGATTGCTTCGGCATCGCCATCGGGACGGACGGCGACGTGTGGATCGCCAACAAACGCACCAACGATGTCTCGCGTCTCGACAGCGCTGGCAATGTGCGCAAGCGCATCGGTGTCGGTTTGGCGCCAACGGGAGTCGCGGTGGACGTCCGTGGCCGCATCTGGGTCGTGAATCAGAACACGCACAATGTGGTGCGGATCGACCCACAAGCAGGCGATGATGGTCTCGGGGCCATGGATCTCGCAGTGGCATTGGGCTCCGGCGCTTCGCCGATCAACTACGGTGGGATGACTGGTTGCGTGACCGTACGTGAGATCGCCGCCGCGGGAAGTTGGAAGGTCGTCGTGGATGGAGAACGCGCCGGGTTGAATTGGAGTCGCGTCGCGTGGATGAGTCGGGAGCCAGGCACGAGTCGGATGCAGGTGGAAGTGCGCGCCGCGGACCGGGAGGAAGATCTCGGGGTCGGCGCGTGGAGCGCGGCGACGAATGCGGCCGACATCTCGGGCACCGGGCTAGCAGGCCGGTTCCTACAACTCCGCGCCAGCTTTGATGCCGATCTCGGCGCGCGAGTCTCGCCGGAGCTCCTCGAGGTGAGCGTGGCCGCGGAAGCCAACGAGGCACCGGATTGCACCCAGGCCGCCGCCAGCGTCGAGATTCTGTGGCCCCCCGACGGCCGCATGGTGCCGATCGAGATCGCTGGCGTAGCCGAACCGGATGGCGATGCCGTGAGCTGCCGGATCACGCGCATCATGCAGGATGAAACCGTGCGCAGCGACACTGGACGTTTTGGCGCCGATGCGCGCGGTATCGGAACCGCGACGGCGTCCCTGCGCGCGGAGCGGGATGGCAACGGCAACGGTCGCGTCTACACGATTATGTTCGAAGTTGCCGACGGACGCGGTGGCACCTGCGAAGGCAAGGTCACCGTGTGTGTCCCGCACGACATGGGGCGAGGCGACGATTGCGCCAACGACGGCATGCTCTTCGATTCGACGCTCGAAGTCGAGACGCTCGAGGCCGACAACTATCCGAATCCGTTCAACCCGCGCACCACGATTCGCTACCACCTGCCGGCGGCGCTGCCGGTCCAGCTGATCATCTACGATGCCATGGGCCGGCGCGTGCGTCAGCTCGTGGCTTCGAATCAAGAGGCCGGAATGCAGACAGCAGGCTGGGACGGGTTCGACGAATCGGGTCTACCAGTCGCAAGTGGCGTCTACATGTATCACCTGTGTGCCGGCGCGCAGGAAGTCTCCGGGCGCATGCTGCTCTTGAAGTGAACGCGATCTGTTTGGTGTCCTGCCCCTGCAGCACACTACGGGTTGTAGGTGATATCGAGGGCGCAGCCGCCGAATGCTCGCAGCGACCTGGGTCAACCGAATGGAGCCCCAGGGCCCTTGGAGCAGAAAAGACGGCCTCCGAGTGGCAGAACGGCGTGAGGGAGAGTAAAATTACGGCATACGGGGACCGATCTTACCTACCGGAGGTGTCGGGTTTCCGCTCAAAGGGGGTTAGGGGATGAGCTGGTGCGCCACTCTCGCCACTCTCGCGTGTCTCCTCTTCGCCGCGCCGCTCGCGTTCGCTGGGCAGAATCCTCGATTGTCTGAATTGGCCGAGCCCGAGGGGGAAGTCGATGTCGTAGGCGACGTCGAAGGCTCCGACCCCGCCCCGGGCAAGGCGCTGCAGGACACCACCTGGATCGTCTCTTGGCCGTTCGACACGGGAACCTCTTGTGTCCCGAGCGGTTGGACGGTCGCGGACAACCGCGTGCTCAACGACGGCATCGTTTATTGGCACATCGAAACCGGCTACAGCTCGTCCGCAGGCATCGCCGGCAAGTCCGCCGCGGTGGGTGCCCACAACAATGGTTGCTGCATCGAGGTGGACGGCTACGACAACGATTGGTATCAGGCGATTCGGGCGCAATACACTGGCTCCGCGACGCTCTCCCTCGATTACATGGTCGACACCGAGACCGCATTCGACTTCCTGCAGGTCGAAAGCGACTCGGGTTGCGCGTCGTTTGCGCTGGTCAATTTCGATGACAGCCCGGGGCGGTCGGCTTCCGAGTTTCGCAACCTCGAGTTCCAGGTCGATGGACTGGACATCGACGGGGAATGGAATGAGCAACCGCTCCTCGACTATGGGGCTGGGGTGCATTGCCTCTACATCGTTTTTTTCTCGGATGTCGGCTTCAGTCCTTGTGATGGCGGCCTCTTGTCGTCATTCGGAGAGGGCGTCCTCGTCGACAACATTGTGATCGTCGATAACTCGGGCACCCGCACCGAGAACTTCGAGGATGGCCTGCTCGATGACTTGGGGCCGGGCGCCACGTTCATGAACCTTCACGACAGCGTGCCATTCGGAACCTGGGCGCGCCTGTTCCGGCACGTGACGGACAACGATGTGTGTACCGAGAACAAGACTTGCTCCTGGTTGTGGACCGACCACACCACGCCCACGTTGGCCAACGATCCGTCGATGGCCTTCGGTCCCGGCACTTTCGTCATTCGCAATTGGCTGGACGAGAGTCTCACGAGCCCATGGGTGAGCTTGGCGAGCACGCCGGGGGCCGCCACGACCGTTCTACGTTTCCGCCGCTTTCCGGGCAACTTCTTCACCCAGAGCCGCATCGTGCAGAACTGGTCGGTGCGTGGCAGAGTCACGGTGAACGCGACGCCTTGCGTTTCGTTATGGGGCCACTCGCTGCAGTGGAACGCACTGTCTTTCTTCGGTTGGCAAACGGTGACCGTCGACATGACCCCGCACTTCAGCCCAGTCTCCGAAGACATCCAGATCCAGTTCCGCACTTCCGACTGGCAGTGGATTGCGGGCGCCACCGCTCCAAGTGTTTTCCGGCCGGGCCCCGGCCCCTACGTGGACCATCCGCGGATCGGACGCCGGATTCTGGCCGGTCCGGTGATCGACGAAGGCATCGACGCCCGTTCGCAAGCACAGGATGCATTCCCCGGCGTCGACGATAGTGGTCCCAATTTCGGTCCGCGTTTTGAGCCGACGAACGATCGCTTCGGCACTGTCCCATTCTCCGAAGGCACAGAGCTCGGGATCAACAAACTGAGCCCGAATCTGCTCATGGGGGACTCGATTCCAATTAGCGTGCAGGGTCTCCGCCCTGGCGGCGAGACCGTCACCTCCGTCACCTGGAGCGGTGCCATCGTGGCAGGACCCCACGTGGGCAAGGCCCCTCCACCACATACAGTCGGGGCCAACGGCTTTTTCACCTTCGAAGCCGACAGCTCGCGCGCGAACACGGGAGCTGCGTTCGCCGACCTCTACTACGTCGATCTCGACGACACGTATTTCCGCGGCGGTGACGTGCTGCACTATTTCTGGGCTGCCATCGACGATGGCGGCGGCTTTGCGACCGATCCCAGCGGCATGACTGCGATGCCGACCTCCGTTGCGCAAGCGCAGCAGGCGACCGGTGGGATGCTCGAGGTCAGCTTCTTGCCCAAGATCAACTGGGCGCCGAGCTATTTGGCGGCGATCGTGGCCAGCGCGCATGGCGACATCGCGCCGAGCGCCGGCGAGGTCGCGGCTTCCGATCAGGCGAACTGCATTCTCTATGTCAACAATCTCAACGCCAGGCGTCGTAGCGGGAAAGTGAACCGCACGTCGTTCATGTATGCGCTGGATCGCCTCGGGTACGAGGGCAAGTACGATGTCTACGACCACACCGGCATGGGCAACACCAACAACCAGCTCGCGGGCCGGGCGTCGGTGCTGCAGGCTCAGGGCTACAACCTGATCGTGTACGACAACGGCGACGGGACGCCGGGCCGTCCACTTCTGCCGAATGGCGTCAACATCGATTCCGAGAAGATCGATCAGACCACCTGGTTCCGCAACTGGCTGAATCAGGCAGCCGCTTCCGAGGCGCTGTTCGCCACCTTGTGGATCATCGGATCGAACACCACCGAGGAGCGCGGCAGCGATGCCTTGATCGCCACCGACATGGGGACGAGTCTTGTCTCCACCGACCAGGCCCTCGACGTCAACCCGAACGTGAATGGGATCACGAGTTTCATCTTCGATCAAGGGGTCGGTACCTCGAGCCAGACATTCACCGGTGATGTGTACGCGCTCAACGGGGGTTGTCCGGTGTTGCGGAACTACGACGCGCTGGGAAACGCCGGCAGCGCGATCCGCACCCACCAATACACGCATTCGACCAAGCCTGGCCTGAGCCGCGGCGCCATCGTCATGAACCGCAGCAACTCCGGGGCTTGGAACACGATCATGCAGTCGCATCCATGGGGCGACATCCGCGATAACGCGGGGGTCCCGGCGGCGAATCCACCGGAGCGTATCCTGCTCGCCAAAGTGTTGAATGGCGTGCTGCCGGTCGCGTGTCTCAGCGCTCCGACCCCCACCGGCACGGGGGAGGACGCCGCATTGGATGTGCCGCGCACCACGGTGCTGTACCCCAACATACCCAATCCGTTCAACCCGGCGACACGGATTCGCTTCGACTTGGCCGAGGACGGCCGTGTGGTGTTGCGGATCTACGATGTCGCCGGCCGGCGGGTGCGCACGCTCCTCGACGAGGACATGGCCGCCGGTCACAATCGGAGTGTGGTGTGGAACGGCCTGGACGATGACGGCCAGCGCGCCTCGAGTGGTGTCTACTTTTATCGGCTCGACGCGGGTGGCAAGAGCCTGACCCGGAAACTGGTGGTGATGAAATAAGAATCAACCGACCCGGTTCGATCTCCGTGCTCCCGACTCGAAGCCCGTTCAGTCGCGAGTACTGCCGAGGAAGCGATAGACCGCCGCTCCGATCACGGCCCCCGCGATGGGCGCGAGCCAGAACAGCCATAGCTGGGCCACCGCCCAGCCGCCGGCGAAAAGCGCCACGCCGGTACTCCGTGCGGGGTTTACCGACGTGTTGGTCACGGGAATGCTGATCAGGTGAATCAACGTCAAGGCGAGACCGATGGCAATGGGGGCGAAGCCCTGGGGTGCGCGCTTGTCGGTGGCTCCGAGAATGATGAGCAAGAACATCGCCGTCATCACGATTTCCGTCAGCAACGCGGCGAACAATGAGTAGCCGCCGGGCGAATGCGCCCCGTAACCGTTCGCTGCGAAGCCAGCACTCGGGTCGAACCCGGCCTTGCCGCTGGCGATGAGGAAGAGAACGCCGCCGGCCACCACGGCGCCGAGGACTTGCGCCAGGATGTAGGGCACGAGCTTGTTGGCCGCGAATCGTCCCCCGGCCCACAGACCGATGGAAACAGCCGGGTTGAGATGACAGCCGGAGACATGCCCGATGGCAAAGGCCATCGTCAGCACGGTGAGCCCGAACGCAAGGGACACGCCGACGAAGCCAATCCCGACTTCGGGAAACGCCGCTGCGAGCACGGCACTGCCGCACCCACCCAAGACCAACCAGAACGTACCGAAGAATTCCGCGCCGAGCTGTCGCATCGCATTGTCTCCCTTGAACCCGAGATCCAGAAAATGACGGCACGGATTCGCGTCGGCGGGATGATGGACCGGCCACGCGGTGTTTTCAAGGTGAGTTTTGCGCCGGAGGCCGGGCGCTCACAAGGTGAACCACTTGTTGATCTTGAACAAGAAGACGTTATAAGGGTGGACGTCGAACAAGCCGTTCAAGTCGTTGCGCACATGAAAGCTGCCGTCCGCAACGTAGTCGTTGCGTGACTGCTGCCACACGAGGAACATCGTCGAACCAGGTTGGAACTCCCAGCGCACGACGAGATTGGAGTTGAAGTCGCGGAAATTGAAGTCGGGATTGCCGATGACGTAGTCGACGGTGCCATCACGGTCCTCGTCGACGCCATAGGTGTTGCTGGCGCTGTCGTAGCCGATCTCGTCATCGGCAAAGGCGTCGAAGCGATTGGTGAAAACGGCAGCATGCGGCTCGGTGATGCGCTTGTAGGCATCGTATGATCCCGCGGCCACGAACGGTTGACCGTAGAATTGGATGGTGAGGTTCGGCGTCAGCGTGTAGTCGATGCGCGCGGTGATCCCGAAGGTTTCCTGTTCGAGCCGGCCGAACAGGTAACGTGGTTGCGACTCGAAGCTGCTTTCCTGGACGTATTGCAATTCCTTGTGCTCGGTGGAGTAGAAGGGCGACAACGACAGCCGCAGCGCGTTCTGGGGCAGCCAGGAAAGGTCGACCCAGACTTCGCGAAAGTCGAAGGCCGCGTCGTCGCCGGTGCCCCAAGAGCCGCCGAAGCCGCCGGAAATGCGCCGGCGTTGGTCGGTGTTCACCCAAAGGTTCGACCACCAATCCCCGGGCCAAAGCGAGGATGGGCCGCCGCGCAACGCGTTGTTCGATTGCTGCTCGAAGGTTCGCGTCAGACCGGCGCCAGCCGACCAGTTGCTGGTGAACTCCATGTTGAAGTTGGAATTGACCTGTTGCGACAAGGGGTGACCGCCGAAATCCCAATTTAGCCACTGGTTGCCGTTGATGCCGATGCGCCGAAAGATGCTGAACGGATTGCGGCTCGCCCAGCCGACCCAGGTGAACTGATTGACCTCGTCGGCCCGCTGCATGAAACCGAGATCGTTGATCTCGAATCCGGGCGAGCGCCAGGCGACTCCGGACTCGAAGCGCAATCCGGCCCCGCTCACGCGGCCGAGTCGGGCGGAACCGGCGTAGCCACCGAGCGCGGTGCGCGTCGTGTCGAGCGACTCGTAGTCGTTGTCCGGCCTCTGGTAGTAGCGGGCCGAGGATGTCTGTGTGCGCTGCAGCGCCTGGGTGCTGCCCTGGACCCAGCTTGCCGCGCCGTTGAAAGCCGCGTACCACACTTTGTTCTTCCAAGAATGATAAAGATCGAGGCCGCCGCTGTACGCGGCATCGTGGAGCGTCCCCAAGCTCGGGTCGTTGATGTTGCGGTGCGTGGCCGTGACCATGGCGCCGAGACGGGTGTCGCCCTTGGCGATGTCCTTCTGCAGACGGCCGAGGAGGAAGTTCGTCAGCGGCTCCACCGTCTGGGTGCGCTCTCCTGTCGAGGAGGAGATGTCGGCCTTTTCCTCGGCGGTCACACTTTCGAGAAGGCCGAGGGAGAGACCACCCTGTGTCTTCCCGGTCATCTTCGCGGCAGCGAGGATCGACGTGTTCTGTGGAGCATCGGCATACTCGCCGTCCTCCAGTTCGGCATCCCCCTGCGGCCGGCGTCCGATGCGTCGTGAGTAGAAAAGATTGTCGCGTGTAAAATTGCCTCCCGCATTCGCAGGCGCGATCTGGAAGCTGGTGATGTTCTTGCCTTCGATGAAGAATGGGCGCTTTTCTTCGAAGAAAGTTTCAAAGGCGGTCAGATTGATGACCGAGGGGTCGGCTTCCACTTGGCCGAAATCCGGGTTCACGGTGAAGTCGAGTGTCATGTTTCCGGCGACGCCGACCTTGCCGTCCAACCCGGCCTGGGCGGCGCCCGCCGAGCCGTCCAGAAACGGATCGCCGGGCACGGTTTCGTAACGCTCGCCGCGAGCAAGCGCGTACGGCAGGAGCTCGACGTAGCGGCGGGATTGAATGCCACGAATGCCGCGGAGCTCGCCAAAACGACTCACCCACCCCGGATCATCCTTCGACTTGGGTTGCCACAGAGAGCGCTCCTCCTGGCGAAAAAAGCGGCGCTGCACTTGCAGGCCCCAGATCTGCTCGTCGGTGTCGGAAAAACGCAACTGGCTGAATGGGATGCGGATCTCCGCCGTCCAACCCTCGCCATCGATGTGAGTGGTTAGCGACCAGATGGGATCCCAGTTGCCATCCCAATTGTTGCCGTCATCGGAGATGAACTCGTCACCTCGCGTTCCCGACACGCTGGCGGTGAACGAGAACCCCGTGCGCAGATCGTGGTAGCTGTCGATGTTGACCTCCACCCAGTCGCCCGGGAAGCGGTCGCGCCGCGTCAGGTAATCGGCAATTCGTCCTGGCTCGCCATCGAAGGCTCGGTAGGCGATATAGAGCGCCTCTTGGTCGTAGAGAACCTTGAAGGCGGTTTGATACGTCGGGGCCGCGCCCTCGGTGGGTTGCCACTGCACGAACTCGGAGGTCCACTCGACGAGCTGCCAGCAGGCGTCGTCGGGAACGCCATCGAGTCGCGGGGATTCGGTCTCACAGGCTCGGGTCTGGTAAACGCGCCGCTCGAGTTGGGCCTCGGCGGTGGGGGCTACGAGCGCTGCCACACAAGTCAACTTAAGCCATGACAACAGGTTATGGGCCATGAGTCTTCTTGGGCCGCGGGGCGAGTCCAGGCCTCTTGGGTCAGGCGTGGTTTCGGCGCTCGGTTGCTGAATCCGACACCGAGCATTACGTACTGGCGGGATCCAAGTTGCACCTTCTTGGGTCAAGAGGCGACAGTCCCGCGGGTTTGCGGCCGGCAATCCCCGGGATTACTCTCAGGGCCAGCGAGACCCGGGCGCCCGCAATCCTCTCCTCGGAGACGCTCCATGCAGCGCGTGATGATGTTCGTGGATGGCAATTGGTTGTACAAGTGCACACCTGCATTCGGCCGCTCGTTGGGAAAGCCCTGGATGAAGATCGATTACGAAGCCTTGCCGATTGTTCTGGTCGAGGCGTTGAGCCGGCGCGCTCAATCCGAGCTGCACTTGGTGCGCAAGCACATCTTCCTCAGCTACCCGACGAATTACGCCGAGGTCGACGAACCCGAGGTCAAGACCGACACCTTCGTCTACAGCATGAAGGAACGCTACTACGACGTGACCGAGCTGCCGATCGATTACAAAGGGCGACGGCTGAAGGCACGCGACCGCGACCCCGACGACGACTTCAGCCCGCGCGAGAAAGGCAATGATGTCGGTCTCGCGAGCTCCATGCTCTACTACGCGGCGATCAACTCCTATGACATCGCGCTCGCCGTCATCGGGGATCTCGACTTCAAGCCCGCACTACAGTATGCGCGCTTGTTGGGGAAACGGGTCGCCATTGCCAGCATCCGCGCCAACTGCACCCAGGAGTATGCCGCCACGGGCACGCAGGACGGGGTGAAAGACTTCGAGACCATTTGGCTCGACGACATGGCCGAGCACATCGAGTACCCGGATCCGAAACCGGACGCCGGGCGTGGCTGGAAGCTGTGGCAGCGCCAGCCGGAGCCGGCGCGATTGCGCATCCCCGAGCTCATCCTCAAGGAAGAGCTCGTGGGACGCGTGAAGAACATCGTTGCCAACGAGGGCTACGCATTCCTCAGCGTCGAAGGGCGTGGAGACTTCTATTTCCGCGAACGCGATCTCGAGCCCGGTGTGCAGTTGCAGGAACTCGTGCTCGGCGACCTGTTCCACTTCGAGGTTCTGCGCCCGCCCACCGCGACCAAAGCCGGCGCGGCCAAGAACCTGCGACCCCATCGGACGCAGGACACACAGCCCGCGTCGGAATGAGTCCGTCACGCGAAGTGAGTGCGTGCGTTCGCAGAGTCAGCCTCTCCAAGCGAGGACGGCTCAGAGGATCCGACCGAAGTCATCGTCGGCGCCAAGGCGCCCGCCTTGGGCGTGCGGCAGCCGCACTAGCGCGCCGCGCCTGAGCCCCCGCACTTCCTCGCCCAGCGCTGAGTGGCGGCGCAAATCACGCTCCTGCGCGTCCCATGCGTTGCGTTGCGACGATTCGTTGCAGGTGTCGAAGCGAGTGCGCCCTTTCTCGCGGCGGATTTCGCTCACGACACGCGCCGCGACTGGATGATGCGCTGCGAGTCGCGGCCTGGAGAGTGCGAGAAACGAAAAGCGCAGCGCGTCTTTTTTCAGCCCTGCGAGCTGGTCGAGATGGTGGTGAAAGTCGGGTTGAATCCAGTCGCGCGTTTCGTGGCACCAGTCGCGCGTGCCGAGGAGCATCGGACACGGCCCGTTGCCAGTGCACGGAGCCAGGACATGCCATCCCGAGGCGATGAGTGCGTCACGCGTCCGATGCAAACACCGTGTCGTCTCACGCGTCGCCGGCTCGACGAGGATCGCCACGCCGTTTGGCACGAGCGTCCTCGCGAGCAGAGCATCGAGTCTCGCGTCTGAGCCACCATCCCCTGCGAGCTCGACGAGCACGTTCGCCATCAGCACCAGATCGAACGTGCCGGGGATCGGACGTGTTAGATCTCCGGTTTTCCGGCGCACGACGAGAGATCCATTTTCGATCCAAGGCAGAGCCAGATCGTTCGCCGTCCATGTCGGAGCGGAATCGATCCACACGGCCTCGATCTCGAACCTCGGATCGGCGAGGAGGAGCCCGAGGGTGGCCGATCCGGGCCCCGCGCCCAGGTCGAGGACCCGCAGGCGCCTCTGCGCTGGCCAGGCCGGGTAGCGCTGCGCGAGCTCCGTCACAATGGCCTGGAGTTTGAGCGCGGTGAGCGGTCCGTAATAAAAGGTGTACGCCGCAGCCCGGCCCGCGGCATCGGCCTTGGGATCGCCGGACCGATTGGCTCTGGACAACGCCGAACTCGAGCGAGGGCGAAGCGTTGGGGAAACGCCGGCGCTCGCGATGTAGGCATCCGAGAGCGCCTTGACGAGTGGAGCCAGTCGGCGCTCGCGGCCGCGAACGCACTCGGCAAGATACGCCACATAGTCTTCGGGAAGAGCGAGACGGGTCGTCATGGCTCGAGCAGTCGGAACGCAACGACATTCTGCAACACGAAGAAAGTCAGGACCGAGAGTGAGGCTGCGACCAGAGCCAGCCGCGGCACGTGGCCAAGCTGGCGTGAGGCGCGGGCTGGAACCTCCATGAGCTGCAAGCACAGAGCCGGGACGCAGGTCAGGAAGTACCTTCCCTGCGGCTGATAGTCGACGTACAGGCAGTTGTACAGTGCAAGCCCAACGAGAAGCAGCAGGAAGGGCACTGCGAACAGGTGCGGGACTCCGGCGACCGCACCACCCTGGTGACGCGCGAGTGGCAAACCGAGCCACGAAAGCGCGAGCGCACCCCCGACAACTGCCAACGCCCAAGCGTAGTGACCACGCTGCATCTGGATGTTCATCCAACCGAAACGCCCCCAGAAGCTTTCGAGGCTCTGCCGCAGGAAGCCACGCGCGAAGATCTTCGCCAGGGTGAGGCCCTGTTCCTGCTGCGTGAACAAAAGATGCGTCTTGGCGCGGACGGGAGATGGCAGGGACTCGACGTAACGGGCGGCCTCCTTCGCGGCGGTACGCCGGCCGAGGAAATCGCCACGGTACAGAACCGCGTTCCTCACCCACAGGGGCGTTGCCAAGACGGTTGCGACGGCGAGGGCGAGGAGGACATGGGAGCGGCGCCAACCTCGCGCGCGCCGCCAGGCAAAAACTCCCCAGGCCAAGATCAGCGGCAACGCGGCGAAGACATAGAACTTGGCGCTCGCGATCGCGCCCAATGCCAGGCCCAAAAACACCGCCCGCTGGCGGCTCATCCCGTCACGCTCGACCCAAGACGCAGCGAGCAAGAACAAGGCGAGCGTGAGCACCGCGAATGCATCGTCGTTCACGTATGCGCCGATGAAAGTCACTTGCGGCCAAAGCCCGAAGCACAGCGCGGCGATGGCTGCTGGCCACGGCGACGCCCAGAGCACGACCCCGGCTATCAAGGTGCAGACTGCGGCAAGCGCGATGCAGATGCTGTTGAAACTTCGTGCCCTGGCGACGGTTGCGCCACCGAAGGTCCGGCAAACCATTCCGGCGAGCCAATACGGCATTTGGGGCGAGAACAAGTAGGGGAGGCGCAGCTCGTAGCTGCCGAACGAGCCAAGAAGGAACTGCAGGCGGTCGCCGCTGGTCTCCGGTGGCAGGCGTTGGTGCCCCTTCGCCATGAGATGAACGGCAAGCCCGTCTTCGCCGTAACGCGGCAAGCGGCCATGTGCGGCGACGAACTGCACGATGGCGAAATGATCGGCCTCGTCGGGGGCGCCGTCGGCGGCGATCTGCTGCGACCAGCGGATGCAGTTGCCACCGACGATGGCAAAAACACCAAGGGCGAGCCAAAGGTTCTTGCTCAAGATGTGCTTGGGTCTCATCTTTTCCCCGCGAAGGAATCGAGCTGAGTTCGTCGCGGAGAGTATGGGGTCCCTCGCCGTGCAATTCCACCGCAGAATCTCCGGCGTGACGGACCGCGACGACGGTGTTGTCGTTTCTGGGATTGTCCGGCTGTGATGGGTGGCAATGGCCACGACGCGCCGCGCGTTCCGGGTTTTGGCGCCGTTCATGCAGTGTGATAGCGTCGGCGTCCAGGGCGCCGGCGACGGGGAATCACCGGTCGTGAGCGTTGCCGCCCTTTTGGTTACGGATGCGTTCCATGATCGAAGCACACGAACTGGTGAAACACTTCGGCGCCGTGCAGGCGCTGCGCGGCGTCAGTTTCCGGGTCGAGCCGGGAGAGATCCTCGGCTACCTGGGCCCCAATGGCGCCGGGAAATCCACCACGGTCAAACTGCTGACAGGGCTGCAGCGACCGACGGCGGGAAGCGCCCGCATCGGCGGTTTCGACATCGTCCAGGAGCCGCTGCGGGCAAAGCGACTGATCGGCCTGGTCCCCGAAACCGGAGCGCTGTTCGAAGCGTTGACGCCGATCGAATACCTGCGATTCGTGGGCCGGCTCTACGAGCTCGATTCCCGCCGCTCGGATCAGCGTCTCCATGAACTGCTCGAGTTCCTTGTCCTGGAACGAGCGGCTTGGGACCGGCGCATGACGGGCTTCAGCAAGGGGATGAAGCAGCGTGTGGTGATCGCGGCCGCGATGCTGCACGAGCCCGAGGTCCTGCTCTTCGACGAGCCCCTCAATGGTCTCGATGTCGAAGCAACGGTACGCGTCAAGGCCCTCATCGCCGATGCAGCCGCGCGGGGCCGCACGATCCTGTATTGCTCGCATCTCTTGGACGTCGTCGAGCGCGTGTGCACGCGGATCGTCGTCTTGTCCGCGGGCCAGATTCACTGGGACGGCCCGCTCCGCGACATCCTGGCCAAGTTCCCCGGCGCGACATTGGAGGCCATCTTCCAGCGGCTGACGGGATCGCCTGCCGTACGTGCACCCGAGCTCGCAGGCTGGGAAGAGGAGCGACCGTGAGGCGGGCGGCGGCCCAGCTCTGGGCGCTTGTCCGCGTGGCGTGGATCCTGGATATGCGATCTGGGGGCAGGTTTCGCGGCCAGCATGCACGCGCGCGCGGGGCCTTCGCGCTGACCTTGGCTCTGCATGTTTGCATCGGAATGGCGCTCGCCACCGGGGCGATTTCCGATCTGCCGCTCTTCCTGCGCTGCACCAGCTATTTCATGGTGGCGGCGTTTTTCGTCGCCTTCAACGTCCTGGTGGAATATCAGCAGATCCTCTTCTCGATCACGGATCTCGATGTTCTCTTCTGGCGCCCGATCGGCAGCCGCACGTTGTTCCTCGCGCGTGTGCTGCACATCTTGACCCACGTTGGCGCGCTCACGACGGCGTTGCTCTTGGGCCCGGTGGTCGAGGTGATCCTTCATGTCGAGGAACGAAGACCGATGGTCGGGGTCGCCTTCTGGATCGCCGGCCTCATGCATGGGTGCTTGGCCGCGGCCATGGTCGTGGCGGTATACGCTTGGCTGTTGCGTTTCATCCGGCGCGATCGATTTCAGTCTGCCTTGATGTGGATCCAGATCACGATGGCCGTGGCCATTCTCTTCATCTATCAGGGGCTCGACCCGGTCCTCGAGTCCTTGCATCTGCAGGGGCCTTCTCTCCCACGCTGGATCCACTTGCTCCCCGCCGCATGGTTCGCCCAGTTGCCGGCCAGCGCCAGTGGCAGCGTCGAGGCCGCAGGTCTCGGAGTGTCATGCGCCGCATCGATTGCGCTTGGGCTTGGGGCCTGGGTCGCGTGGCGCGTGCTGGCTCCGCGCTTTACCACCACTCTGGTGGAAGCGATGGCGCAGGAGGCCAGCGACCCTATCCGGGCGAGCCGACCGTATGCGCGTCGTTTCTCGAAGGAAAGACTGTTGAACCTTTGCATCGGACGCGAATCGATGGTCCGGGCCGGTTACGACTTTCTGGCTGCACATTTGCGCGGTGACCGGCGGCTGCAGCTCGGTCTAGTTCCGGCGTTCGCCATGCCGCTCGTCTACTTGGGCTTTGGTCTGATGTTGGGGCATGGTTGGGATCCTTACGCAAAGCCGCTTGCGGCAGGGGCTTCCGGGGGCGCAGCCGAGGTCGATGCGGCAGGTCTCGAGCCACCCGCCGGCCTGGACGTGACGCGTGAAAGCGCAGGGCAGAGCACCCGCTCGCTCTGGTCCGGTGGCATCGCGAGCCGATCGACGCAACGACGGACCTCCGTGGCGCTCTTTGGCGCCTCCTACCTGCTCGTCATGGTCTCGGTCCTCATGGTGCGCAGTCTGTCCACCAGCACCGCGTGGCGTGCAGCATGGGTGTTTTTTGCCGCGCCGACGCGTCGATTCGATGCGTTCTATTTTGGGGTCTTGGCAGCGGCGATGGCCGAGCTCTTGCTGCCGGTGACGTTGATTGCCTTCGCGTTGCTCACGTTCACGTGGCGAGACCCACTCCATGCCGCGGCGCATCTTGCGCTCCCGGTCGGGATTTCCGCTGTCAGCGTTGCGGTTCTCGTGGCTTTGGAGCCCGCCGTGCCATTCGCGCGCGAACCCATGCGCCACGAGAGATCCTTCAATCTGTTGGTGAGCGCCATGATCCTCGTGCCGCTGGCGTTCATGGTGTGGGGGCAGCATGCACTGCGTGCACACCCCCTTCTTCTCGTGCTCGCTGGTTTCGTCGTCGGTCTCGCAAGTGTCTTGCCCTTCCAATGCGCTCGACGGCGTCTGCGACTGCTCGCGCTCGATCATGACTTCGACGCATGAATGTACCGCGACTCTCGGTTGTCGCTGCATCGTCGACAGCGATTTTTTGCAAAAAGGCCTTGCGTGACGCATCGAGAATGTGGATTCTCCTGACGGATTCACGCGCAAGAGATTGGACGGGAGTCATCGCCGCTCGTGTTTCTCGCAACGTGAAGGTGGTAAGGTCATCATCCGTTGCACACCAGGATCGCGAGATCACGGTGGTCCGGAGTGGGTGGGGTCGGGAGGGGACGCGGTCGCCGCGTCCAGGGCCGGACAGCACGGGTGACTGGGAGGTGCTGGGAATACGGCGGAGATGCTCCCGTCTTTCTCGCCAACTTGTTTCGCGCCTGCGCTCACGTATCACGTGAAGTCCGTGCGTCGAGATCGCTGCGCCAGTTTTTCACCGCACCCTGTCGCTCCGCGATGCCTTGGCATCCAGAAGTCATCCTTCATGGACGGGTCCAGCGGATCTCCCGCACCGGGCTTTGTTCCACGATTGACACCCTCGCGAACGGGTGCCTATACTTGGCGCCCGGCGAAGCCACTGTAGAATCAATGGCTTAGCAGAGACCCTGCCCGGGTCGAGGGGGAGCGATTGACCTCCAGCCAGGTGCGCCGCAGTCTCGCGCTGGTTCTTGCTGCGGGTGGTCTGACGCTGGCGGCGTGGCCCCGGCAAGCGCCCGCGAAAGGGCAGAGGAGTGCAAGGCACGCCACGATCCTCTTCGATTCCGCCACGGTGACGCCGACGCAATTCTCGCCCAACGGCGATCTGGTTTTCGACCTCGTCGAGATCTTCTACACGCTTCCCGAGACGACAACGGTCAACGTCGGGGTGACCGCAGCGGGCTCGAGCATCATCTTGAGAACGCTCGACAACCGTGGTTCATTGCCGCCACGCGTCCGGCATCGGGTCGAGTGGCGCGGCGAGAACGAGGCCGGCCTCATCCAATCCGAAGGCCTCTACACGATCCACTTCACCGGGGTGACGGTGAGCCAGCGCGTGCTGACGAACGAGCGTCAAGTGCGAATCGACCTCACTCCAGCGACGCCGCGCGTGCTCGAGGTGGTGCCGCAACGGTTTGCACCGACCGTGTCCGGGAACGAGGGTCTAATCCCGATCATCCGTGTGCGCGTCTCGCGCTCCCAGGTGGATGATCGCATCGGCGTCGCCATTCTCGATGCCGACGGCGCTCCGCGCGACACGCTGGATCCCGAGGGCGGTTTCGCCGGCGACGGAGATTACGTCTTTCTTGGCAGCAACTTAGCCAACGCGGGCTTCGAGGACGGTCTCTACCAGTTGCGCGTGTTCGGCCACGACGTGGCGGGCAACGACAGCACTGTGGTCGATAGTCTCGACAAGAACACGGCAGGACCGGACATCGTGGTCGCGCACCCTCCCCTGCCGCGGGCGGTTCAGAACGCAGATTCTCTGGTCGGGCAGGCCACGGATCGACAGATCGTGGCGTCGATGTCGGCGCGCGTCGTCGTTGGCGGTGAGACGACATTCGTGACGCTCCAACCTCGCGATGCCGTGCCGAGCTCACGCTTCCGGTTCTTTCTCGACACCGGCACGCTGTTCGCCGCCGAGGGGGTGTACGCCGTCCAGCTCCATGCCATCGACGAGGATGGGGTGGAGGACAGCCTGGGGCTCAGCGTTCGCGTGGATCGCACCCTGCCCCCGCCGCCCACGCCACGGCCACCGCTCCCGCAAGTGACGAAATCACAGGTGTTGAGCGGGACAGTTCTGGTGGATTCCGCCGATACCGGTCGGCTCGTGGTGAGTGGCGGCGCCGAGTCCCCCGATACATTGTTTGCAGTCAACCCCAGCATCCGTTTCGACCGCGTACTGAATCCGGGGACGAACCAGCTCCGATTCGAGGCCATCGATCGGGCCGGGAACGTTTCGACTCCCACGCTAAGGACGGTGACCTGGGACGCCGGAGCCGGTCTCGCGGCGCCGGAACGTTTCAGCGCCGGTCAGCGCATCGAGATCAACGTGGGGGGCACGCCCGCGCAAGGTGTCTTCGTGAGGATTCTGGCCATGGATGGGAGCCTGGTCCGCACCTTCGAAGACGGCGGCGCGAAGGCGCATTACGAGTTCGAATGGGATCTGCGCACTCCAGAGGGACAATCGGTGCGCAACGGGGCTTATCTCGTCCTTGCGCGCGTGCGATTCGCCAGCGGTACGGAAGAGCTTTACCGCACGATGATCGCGGTGGTCCGATGAGACGAGAGCGCGCGCAGATGCGGTCTGTCGTGGTCTGGGTCGCGATGCTCGCGGCGCTCACGGCTCCGGCCCCGGCCGCCGAGTTCTCCACCGGAGGAACATTCCTGAACCTCGGTCACGGAGCACGTCTGCATGGACTCGGCACCGCCGGCGTCGCACTTCTGCGCGACGATGGCGCGGCGTATTGGAATCCCGCAAACCTCGCGTGGATTCCGCACCAGAATGGCGTCACGCTCATGCATGCCGACATCCTGGATCAGATCGACGACGGGTACGATAGCTTCAGCTTCGGGCGCACGGCGGGTGTGCGGCTTGGCGACGCGAGCCAACCCCTGCGACCGACACGCTGGGGGTATGGCGCCTTTGTGTCCCATCTCGGATTCACCTTCGGCTCGGGCAATGGCTGGTCCGAGAACACTTTCCTTTTTGCCGCGGCGATGGCGCTCAACAACTTCACGACGGTCGGCGCGGGGTTCAAGGGTCTCCAGGCCCAGAACGACTTCGAAGCTACCGATGGCCAAGGTGCGGGGTTGGATCTGGCGCTCACGGTGCTCGTGTTCGAGAAGCTGACCGCGGCCGTGGTCGGACGCGACGTGTGGACACGCGTGCGTTGGGACACGTCGACTTGGGAAACTCTGCACCCGGCGCTGACCTTGGGTTTCGAATACCGTCCGGCGGCGCGGTGGAATGTCATGGCCGATCTCGTCCTGCGCCAGAGCGCAGTGGATACGGCCGCGCTGGGGGTCGAATGTCAGCCGTACCGGGATGCGTTCTGGGTGCGAGGTGGCATCACCTCTCACACCCCTGGGGAGAGCCGGATCTACCCGAGCGCCGGCGCCGGCGTGCGCCTGTCGCGTCTCGTCTTCGATTACGGCGCGGCCTTCGACGACGACGAGTCATTGGGAGTTGGGCAACGCGTCTCCTTGCGTGTGATCTTTTGAAGAGGGAGGGCACGAGCTTGCGGCGATTCTGGCGTTTCGGCTGCACCGGGGTGGTGCTGGGGTGCCTCGCCATCGGGGCCTGTTCCAAAGAGGAGAATCCACAAGTGCTGCCACAAGAGGTCGTGTTCCCGGCGTCGTGGGCTGGCGTGTGGCGCGGAACCTTCCCGTATCGGGATTGCCCGACGGACAGCCTGCTCGGAGTGGATGTCACCGTGGATTCGATCTGTACCGGGACGACGGTGGAGGAATTCCTCGGCATCCGGGAGGAGCTGTTGGACATCCGGTGCGTCGGGACGATCACGGATACGGAGTTCGCCGCCCATTGCAGCGGACATTCGGAATTCTTGGGTGTCAGCGTCGCTGGGGATTTCACTGCGGTGCGCGACGATTCGGTGTTCACCGGTGGCGGCGACTTGACGGTTCGTTACGACGACAACACGACCGAGTGTTACCAGGTGTCCTACGACGCCCTGCGTGTAGCGCCCGCGCCACCCGCGTGCAGTGGAGCGGTGTCGTTGGTCAAACCGCTGGCGCGCGCGCTGCGCCCGCGGTCCACGCTGGTTCCGCGGCCCGCTCCCTGATACACGGATCGGAGCCGCCACTCGCCGCGTGGCGTTAGACGCGGTTCGTTTCGCGCCTTTGGCGCCTGTTCGCGCGCTGATACAGCAACTCCTGGAGCCCGAGCGACAGAGCGATGGCGATCCCAGCGACCACGTAAGGCACCCACAGCCCATTGCCGATACGCGCCAACACACCTCCCAGGAATGGGATCGTCATCGAACCGAGACCGATCAGGCCTTCGTGCACCCCGGCGTTGCGTCCACGCGCTGCCGGTGCGTGCAGGCTGTAGTACAGGCTGGCGGTGTAACAGGTGCCGAGAGCCCAGCCGAAAACGAGCGCGGAGATCATCACATGCTCGCGACTGGCGAAGGGGAGGGTCACGATCGCGACCATCATCAGGAATTGTGGCACGTAGAGCGGCGTGCGACGGAAACGCCAGCGTTCGGGACGCAGCGTCAGTGCCACGAAGGTGATCGCCTGGGTCAGGTACACGAGGCCGAGGAAGACGCCGAAGGTCTGCGGGCCCCAATCGAACTCGCGCACCAACCGCGGATAGTGATGATTGAGTGTGGCTCCCAATCCGAAGGCGGCGCCGTTCGCCACCCAGGCGAGCGGCCGATAGAGCTCGGCGCGTGCATCGAGTTCCACGACGACGGGTGCCGCCGTGGACGCGTTTGCCGCTGGTGCCGGCTCGTCGGCCTGGAGCAGCGAACGCGAGCGAGGTTGCGGCAGGACGAAGAACACTGTGAATGCGATCATGCTCGCCAAGGTGAACGTGGCCGCCTCACCCAACGCGGCGAGCACCGTCGCCCCGACGAGAAAGCCGCTGGCTTTCCCCATCGTCCAAGCAAGGTTGAAGCGCGCGAGATTGCGTTCGAGATCCTTCGCACCCGAGAGATCGGCCAATGCCGCCTGCACGCTGGGCCAGAATGGCGACATGCTGCCGCCGACGAACGGCGCGGCCAGCAACATCCAGCGCCAGCTGGGTGCGAGCGTCATGCCGATGCAGCCGATCATGATGCCCACGCACGAGAATCGCGCCAGCCACAGTCGTGGCAGCCGGTCGCTCATGCGCCCGAAGCCGGCCACGAACAGCGCGTAAGCGCCCGTCGACAGCGCCGCCAGCGCGCCGAGCTCGAAAGGCCCTGCACCGAGGTGCAGGGCCTTGAAGGGCATCGCGGTATAAATCAGATAGAGTTGGAAGTCGGCGAGGAAGGCGGCGACGACCAAGCGGCGCCGTTGATGACGCACGCGACCGTCCGGTCGTGCCTCCTGCAGCGTCTTGCCCAGTGGGGCTGGCTCTCCATGCAACGAATGACCCGCTGCCTATCCCCCTGGCTGCCGCCAAGAAAGTCGTACGACCGTTGCAGCCGCCGGACTCATTGGAAGCGCTTGGTCGTCGCGCTTCCTGACTCGACGGGCGTCGGCGTCACGGGCTTGGAGTCGGCGTGGTCGGCTCCCAAGACGAGGGCGTTGCGAGAGACCTCGACGTTGCGCAGGATCTCACCGCCGAAACGCAACTGGTACACCGAGATGCCGCGAGATGGCTCCTGTTCGGAGTACGCCCAGGTCTGATCGACACCGAGGCGATCGCCTGCCGCCACCTGGTCCGGTTCGCCCCATGCGACGCGAACTTGCAGACGGCTCATTCCGGGTTGCACGCGGCCCACCAGGATGGCGTCGTTGAACCGATTACCCGGGTTGTTGCGCACGTACTCGTAACGCACCTGCTCGAGCTGCGGTGTCGTGTCTCGCAGATATTGATAGGAGTTGCAGCCCAGCGTTCCGAGCATGGCGGCGACGGCGACCCACAGACACGTAGCCCTCGTGAGGCTCATGTCAAACCTCCGCTCGCGCTTCGGTCGTGCGCCGAAGCGACAGGCTGATCCCCGGAGGTGGCGTCGTCGGGAAAAAGAACGGGCGGTCCCGGCGGCATGAACGGTGTGCACGTTTTGGACGTCACCGCGATTCACCTCTTTGGGGATGAGGAAACCGCTCGCCACAAATCCTAGACCTCGGCGAGCCGGCGCGCCAGCCCCATGCACGGTCGGTGCCAGACATCCAGGCGATCGCGTCAGGAGGAACCCTCGTGGCCGCTGGTGTCGGGACCCGCTCCCCGTCTCGATCCAGCCGTGCCGGGCGCCGCGACCACATCGAGACGCCCGCATCACCTCTGTAGATGTGTGGTCAAAGTACCCGGGGAGGCGGGCCAAGTGCCCCGGTCGAAGGGGGGGTGGGGGCGAGCCTGGAGTCCGTGCATCCGAGGTGATCGCGCCAGGGATGGGAATGGAGCCAAAGGCGGACGACGGCATCGTGGATGCTCTAGCGTGTGTCGCGGCTGTCGACATCGATTCGCTTCCTTGGGTGCAGGAATCAACGCAACCGCTGGATCTCGGTTTACTCGACGCGGCTCCCACGCATGGTCCCAATCGTCCCGGTGAACGCGCTCGACGACTTCAGCTCGAGGATGCAGCCGGACTCGACGAGGACGAGCGCCTCCGACTCGCCTTTGACGTCCCCCACGATCAGTCCCGCCGGTGACTCGATGTTGACCTTGGCACCTCCCTTTCCAAGAATCTTCGCCGTCACCTTTTCATTCTTTTTCGACAGCTCGTCGAGCGTGTACTCCGTCTCGCCGTCGATTCGCAGTTCGTTGCTGGCATTTTTCTTGTTTTGCACTTTTTGGATGCGGGTCCACGAATCCCCTGGCTCGATGGCCTGATCCGGAAGGTAGGGGAAGAACTCCTCCAGGAGGAACTGCAGCTCGTCCTGCAGGCTCGCGGGAACGGACGTTTGCGGTTTCACCTCGAAGAACTCGCCTCGGCGAGACATGGCGGCGCGCACGGCGACTCCTTGCAACTGTGGTGTTCGGTCCATGAGATCGTCGCCATTCTTGACACTGCCTTCGAAGTCGCTGAAACGGATGGAGAACTGCAGCGTGTCGTTGCGACTTTCCTCTACCATAATGTGGACCTTGCCGCTTTCGGTCGCCGTGAGGGTCATGCCCTGGAAGCTCAGTTCTTGTTGCACCTGCATCTTGTAGATCAAGGTGTCCCCAGGCGCTGGGGTCACCAACATCGTGACTTTCTCGGCGGTTGCTGGAGTCGCGAACAAGAGGCCGATCCAGGCGGCGCGCGTCCAGCCTGCGCGCGGGCCTCGGACATCCCCGGCGGCGGCGTCTCGGCAACGCCGGGCTCGCAAGGTGGCGATGACACGAGACCACGGGGTTGGGTGCTGCGGTGAAGCGCCAGTGCCGCACATGGTCGTCCTTTCGTGGTGGGGGACCTCGAAGGTCTCGTAGGCCCCGGAGCACGACCACGATAGACGCTTGGGTGTGCGACAGGGAAGCCTCGAGGTGGCTGCGGACCGCCGGCGCGCGCTCGCGGATGTCGCCGCCGGCGCGCCGGGATGCGGCGGTGGTCGGCCCCGGCACCCGAAAAACCACCGACGTTCGTCTTGACTTCGGGTTCGTCGTGGTCTAGATTCTCGGCTGCCACCTGTTCTTCATTGGAGTGAAGCATGACACGCACTCTCCGTTTCACCCCCCGTCAACGTCAGATCTACGAGTACATCCGCAACTACACGGCGGAGAAGGGATATCCGCCCAAACTGGACGAGATCGCCGAGCACATCGGCGTCGGGGCTGCGAGCACCGTCCACGAGCATCTGTCCCAGATGGAGAAGAAGGGCATCCTCAAGCGCGCGTACCACCAGCACCGCAGCATGGAGTTGGCGGTGGCGCCGGTGGCGCCGGCGGTGGAGGTCCCGCTCGTCGGCAGCGTCGTCGCCGGGCTGCCGACGGAGTCCTATGTCGTGTTGGAGACGGTCTCCGTTCCGGCGCAAATGGTCGGGCGTGGCAAGCACTTCGCGTTGCGCGTCATGGGCGAGTCGATGCGCGACGAAGACGTCGCCGAGGGCGACGTTCTCGTCGTACGGCAGACGAACCGCGCCGCGGCCGGCGACCTCGTCATCGCCCTCATCGAAGGTCGCGAGACCACGGTGAAACGCTTCTACCCAGAGCGCCGGCAAGTACGCTTGCAGCCCTCGAATCGCGACATGAAACCCATTCGCGTCGCCAAGGAAGACGTGCAGATTCAGGGCATCGTGGTGGGCTTGTTGCGAACTTACGCGGAAGCCTGAACCCACCCAAGGGAGGAGGCCATGGAAACGCATGTGTTCGTTCAATCGGTCGAAGTCGAGGTCGATCTCGATCGGCGTCTGCAACGTGGCGATGCCCTGATCGTGGAAGGGCGTCAAACAGTGCGCGATGGCGAGCTGGTCGTCGCCGATGGCGATACCGGCACCGTCGTCGGTCGTTTTACGGCCGCACAACCCGACATGCTCGTGTATCCGCTCGCAGCACAGGGCGGTCCACGGCGCGTGCGCCGCGAAGCGCTGCGCGTGCGAGGTGTCGTCATCGGCCTGCGTTCGGCACTCTGACACGCCGCCGCGGATGCGGTGATTCTGGTTCCGTCGGACGCTCCTCGCGCGCGCTCCTGCGCGCTCGTCGCTCGGCACGCGGCCTGTTCGGGCATCCATGCCCTCACGGGCGGCCGCGTGACGCCGACGGAACCAGAATCACCGCATCCGCTGAGGCTGAGTGCGGAGGTGAACGATGCAAGCACTCGTGGCGTACGAGGACCGGCCGCGGCACGTTCTCCATGTCAACACCGATGACTTCTATGCGGCGCTCGCGCGTTTGCGCGACCGGTCTCTGTGTGGCCGGCCGATCGTCGTCGGCAATCTCCTGAATCGCGGCAGTGTGGTCTCGGCGTCCTACGAGGCGCGGGCAGCAGGCGTGCATCCAGGTCTCACGATGCAGCAGGCATCGCGGCGGGCACCCGATGCGAAGCTTGTCCAAGTGGACTGGGCGTACGCGCGCCGGGCTTCGCACGGCCTGATGGCGGTGCTCGAAAGCTACTCGCCACGCGTCGAGGCGTCATCCATGGACGAGGCTTTTTTGGATTACACCGGTTGCGAGCGCTTGCTGGGGCCGCCACTCGACGCCGGACGCCGGCTGCAGCGCGAGGTGCGTGAACGGACGGGCCTCGACATTTCCATCGGTGTGGCAGCGAACAAGCTCGTCAGTCGGTTCGCCTCGTCGGCGGCCAAACGGCACAATCTCCTCGATGTGTTGCCCGGCTACGAAGCGAGCTTCCTCGCCCCGCAGCCCGTCGAGCGTTTGCCCGGTGTCGGTGCCGATCTCGGGCTTAAGCTGCGCGACATGGGCGTGCCGACGCTGGGGGACATGGCGCGGATTCCGCTCGCGGTGGTGGAAGCGGTGTTCGGCGCCGCAGGCCGGCGGCTCGCCGAGGCAGCACGCGGGATCGATCATTCCTGCGTGCAACCCGCCCGGCGCCAGCCGGTGCTCGAGCACGCGCAGACATTCGAACCGGACTTGCTGCGCTGGGACGATCTCGAGGCCAAGCTGGATGCGTTGTGCGCACGCCTGGGCACGGATCTGCGTGCCCGCGGCTGCACGGCAAGGCGGCTCGTCGTCGAGCTGGAGCATTCCGATCAAGTGTGCGTGCGCCGCCAAGTCACTCTCGATCCCACGCACATGGACACCCGGATCTCGAGCGTGGCGCGCCGCACGCTCGCAGCTCTCTACGTCCGGCGCGTGCGCGTCCGCCGCCTCACGTTGCGTGCGAGCGGCCTCGCACCGGCGGCGATGCAGCTCGATCTCTTCCGCGCCGACGCGGATGCGCGCCTGCGCCGACTGTTGCAGGCGACCGACCGCGTGCGGGCTCGCTACGGCGAGGTCATCGGGCGCGGCCGTGCCATGGCGACACGAGCGGCGAGCGATGACGTTGCCGCGCGCGGGCCGGTCGGATAGCGTGCAGCCCATGCGGCATTCTGGCACCAGGGCGGTTCCTTGCACGGCGCACGTGGCGGCGTGGGTCTGGGCCATGAGTCTTGTGACCACGGCGCCGGCGTTCGCGGCACGGGCGGGGATCGTCCTGCACGAAACCCACGCCCAATCCCAAGTGTCGGAGCTGGACACGATCGTGACCTACATCACGGCGAAGCATGTACGGGTGTCACACCCCGCAGGGCACAGCCTGTTGGATCTCGAACACGATCACATCGTGCTCCTGGATCCGGCGACGCGAACGTACCGGCAGATGTCGCTGCAGCAATGGGACGCGCGCATTCGCGAGGCGGTCGGAGATGTGGACGCGAGCGACGACACGACCGCCGCGACTTTCGCCCTCATGCCGGGCCAGACGCGGATCGCCGGGTACGCTTGCGATCGTTATCACTACTATGGAAAAAGGACGCTGCTTGGCGCCGAGGAATCCGTCGAACAGCAGATCTGGATCGCGCGCAACCTCGAGATGCCCGAGGGCGCGTACGTGGCCTATCAGCTGGCGTTGGAGCGCATCGAGAGTATCGGTGCAGGTGCGATTCTGCACCGGCCTGCGGGTGTCGTCCTCGGCATCGAAACGCGCACCCGACCCGCTGTGGCGGACCGGCGCGACCTGGAGCATCTCGAGCAGTACACCGTGATCCGCGTCGAAACGACGACCCTTCCCGATTCCTTGTTCACGATCCCGCGCGGCTACGCGCCGGCGGGGACAGCCGGGGAACTCGGCGGCGCGAGCAAACATTGAGGCGCACTAGCGCTTCGCGGCCTTCTCGAAGAACGCCTTGTACTGTCCGTAGCCCTCTTCCTCGAGCTTCTCGAGCGGGATGAAGCGCAGCGCCGCCGAATTGATGCAGTAGCGCAGTCCCGTGGGCGCCGGACCGTCGTCGAAGACGTGTCCCAGGTGCGAATCCGCGTTCTTCGAGCGCACCTCGGTGCGGGTGTAGATCATCTTTTTGTCCGAGGTCGTATCGATGTTCTCCTTCTCGAGCGGGCATGTGAAGCTCGGCCAGCCCGTCCCCGAGTCGAACTTGTCGAGCGAGCTGAAGAGCGGCTCACCCGAGACGACGTCGACGTAGATGCCGGGGCGATGGTTGTCCCAGTACTCGTTGCGGAACGGCTGCTCGGTCGCCTCGTGCTGTGTCACCTGATACTGCATGGGATCGAGGAGAGTCTTGAGCTCGGCGTCGCTCGGCTTCTTGAACTCCATGGGCCAACCCTTCGTGCGCGCGGGCGAAGCCTGCGCCGTGGACAAGGTGCCGCTCGCGGCCGCGGCCTGGCCGCTGGAGGAACCGCTCGCGGAATGGCCGCCGGCGTCTTCACCCCACAACTCCTCGAGCCGCCGATCGCGCCCGCAGCCTGTGCGGTACGAATGATAACGTTGCGGGTCCTTCTTGGAGAAGTCCTGGTGGTACTCCTCGGCGGCATAGAACGTTCCCGCCGCGACAATTTCGGTGACGATCTTCTTGTCGAAACGCCCCGAAGCTTCGATCGCGCGCTTCGACGCGAAGGCAGCCTGTTTCTGCGCTTCGCCGCGGAAGAAGATCGCCGAGCGATACTGCTTGCCGTGATCGCAGAACTGCGCGTTCGCGGTGAACGGGTCGATGTTGTGCCAGAAAACATCGAGCAACGCCTCGTAGGGGATCTTCGCGGGGTCGAAGAGAATCTCGACGGCTTCGGCGTGTCCCGTCTTGCCGGAAGAAACTTGGGTATAGGTTGGGTTCGGCTCCTGACCGCCGGTGAAGCCGGAAGTCACCGCACGCACGCCCGCGAGCGGCTCGAATGCCGTTTCGACGCACCAGAAGCAACCGCCCGCGAAGATCGCGACGCTCTCACCCGGCGCCGGAACAGGTGCTGCAGCCGCGACTTTCCCCGCCGGGCGCACGCCGGAGCTCGAAGACGATCCCGAGCCTGCAACCGCCGATGATCTCGGGCTCAGGAGCGCCCACGCTCCCGCACCGGCGATCGCGATGACAGCGACAGCGATTCCCGACCGAATTCGACTCACCTCTGTACCTCCTCGTGCCGACGATGTGCAGAACCGCAAGCGCGCCACGTTTGTTCCCGACCACCCTCTCCGCTCGCCAGCGGCGTGGAGAACCAGGGTGGGGTGGCCGCGTACCTCCCAGGCCGCCCGCCTAGAGCGGTCAAGGGCGATAAGCACCGAACAGCCCCTTGAGGTCGCCATCTCGAAAGAGATAGACCTGCGTCGTCAACAGTTTCCCATGGCTCTCGAGGAAAGATCTTCCGAGCGCCTCGACGATCCACACGTTCGATGGCGGTTCTATGAGGATCAAGGATCGGAGTTCGTTGTTGTTGAAGCGCGGACGAACGATGATCTGACCGAGCCGTCGAGGATCGATACCGAACTGCCACCAGTACGTCGCAAGAACGTCCTGGACATTGGAGCGCAAGTCTTCGCAGCGGGCCGGGTACATCTTCCCCAAAAAAGAAGTGGTGGCTCCGGTCGCTTCCGAAGATCGCACCCACTGCGATGACGCATCGGTGAAAGCGCAAAGAAGCTCTCCAGTGTCAGCCTTGAAGGCGCAGGACAGGGTGACGACGACAGAACTGTTGCTGTCTGGGGCGACGACCGAGACGGAATCATAGCGAGCCAGCCATACGCTCTGGTCCGGAAGCTCGCCGTACGGGCGATCATCATGCAACTGCACCATCTTCACCGATGAAGGCTCCCGAGGGGTCCCGAGCACCCGTCGATTGGGGAAGGTCTTCGCCGCAAGTTTTTGTTCGATAGGCTCGCCGTCTTGCCAGGATATTGGCCCGGCGGGCGGACCGTAGTCACGTTGCATCGGCTCTTCACCGGTGATTGTGAAAAGTAGCTGTGCCTGCGCGAGCAAACAGATCGAGATGGCGTAAATTCGAGGCATGGATGACTCCCGTGGCCCTGCCGCACGTTTCGAGGCCATCCAGGCCACGGCAGCCGGGTCAAGCGATTCGGCCCACAGAGCCACAGAAACGCAGTTTAGCACCACGATTCGACCGACACCATGGACCTCGATCCGTGGCGCAGCTACGATCGCTCGTCACGGACGTCAGCGCGACGTAGCGCGGATGCAATGTCGACGCAGTCCAGGGAGTGCACATGCGAGCGCGCAACGGTCGCGAGAAGGATGACAAACCCCGGCGTTCTCGCCCGGACGCGTTCGTGCATTTCGAGGCGGCGCGCGCGGACACGACAGATCGCGTCTACTGCCCGCATTTCGGACCCTGCGGGGGTTGCAATCGGCTCGACCTCACCTATGCCCAAGAGCTGGAACGCAAGGAGAATGCATTTCGGGCCCTGTTGGCCGCGGGAACACTCGCGACCAGCGACGCGATGCTCCCGATTCTGGGCGCGCAGAAGCCACTCCTGTGGCGCACGTCGCTCAAGCTGCCGTTCGCGCGCCAGGCACGTCGGCTCGTTTGCGGCTTCTACGAACCGGGCAGCCATCGCATCGTGGACCTGCAGACGTGTGTCGTGCAGCATCCACGTCTGCTGGAGTTGGCGCTCGTGACGCGCGATCTCATGCGACGATTGCGTGTCCCCGTGTACGACGAAATCCTGCATCGCGGTGTGCTGCGACATTTGGTGGCGCGGGTGGCGAGCGGCACGAACGAGATGCTGGCTGGGTTCGTGGTACGCGAAGCGGGCAGCGCACCGGTGCAACGTTTGGCGGACCAATTGATGCAGCGTTTCGCCAATGCTGGTCTCGTCGGCGTGGTCGAGAACACCAATGCCGAGCGCACGAACGTCATCTTCGGCAGCCGGAGCGAGGTTCTCGCCGGTCGCGAGTGGATGGAGGAGCGCTCTGGCGGACTCATCTTTCGCACGACGTTGGGGTCGTTCGCGCAAGTGAACAATGAACAGGCGGACGTGCTGTACGCGGAAGTCCTGCGCGTCCTGGGCGACGTGCGCGACCAACGCATCGTGGATCTCTACTCCGGCTATGGTCCGATTGGTCTGCGGCTGGCCCAGCGTGGAGCGCACGTGGTCGCAATCGAGCGCAACCCGGCCGCGGTGCGCGAGGGCGTCGAGGCGGCGCGTCGCAATGCCCTCGACGACCGCATCCGTTTTGTCGCCGCCGCGGCGGAAGAAGGATTCGAGACGCACGACGTGCAGGCGGCCGATGCGGTCGTCGTCGATCCTCCGCGGCGCGGACTCACGGCGCCCGTGATCGAGCGCCTCCTCGGCAGGGACTTTCCCGTGCTGGTCTACGTCTCTTGCAATCCGAAGACCTTGGTGCGCGATCTGGAGCTACTGGCGCCGGCCTTCGCGCTTCGTAGTCTGCGTCTCGTCGATCTCTTCCCGCGCACGGATCACGTCGAAGCGGTGGCAATGCTGCGCCGCCGCGGCCGAGAGTGAGTGGCAGCGCCGAGGCGGGAAGCGCGGATTATTCGACGAGGATCTCGTCGACGAAGATGAAGGTGTTGCCGCCGTGGCCCGGATGCCACTCCGGGATGGCGCCGAAGTTGCGAGCCACGATCCTCAGGTAACGTGCTCGTACCGCGCCGATGTCGCTCACGAGATCGCGCACGACCACTCCCGGCTGGGTGTCCGCGATCTCGTGTCGCAGCTGTGCCACCTGCTTGAAGCGCTTGCCATCCACGGACACGCTCATGACGACTTCGGTGGGCATCCAAATCCACGATCCCACGTCCTGTAGGAAACCGGCACCGACGCGATGCAGCTTCTGGACGGAGCCAAAGTCCACGACCGCGGTGAAATCGGCACCCTGGTAGCCATGCCAGGCGCCGAGCCGCCAGTTCGGTTTGCCTCGCAAGCCGTCGACGAGAGCCTGCGACCCACCGGCGGTGTACTGGGGGTTCGGTTGGCTCTCGAGTTGCACGCTCCACGAGTTCGGCAGGCGGTGGAACACGGATTCGACCACGGGGCTGCGCTGGCCGCCCTTTTCGGCGACGAAACGCACGCGCGCGCTCTGACGCAACACGAGCGGCTGGTCATAACGTTTCCATGTCGCAGGCGCCGCATCCATCCCCACGGCACTTGCGCGCGTGTAGAGAATCCGTGCAGTGGCATCCGCACAATCCAAGCCCACGACCAAGCTGTCGTGAAACACATCCGCATTCGCGCGCGCGAAGGGTGCAGGGAGGGCGCGATCGGCTCGCGACGTGCCACGCGCCTGGCCTGCCTCGGGTCCGCGCCCCGGACGCTCGTCCGCCCGGCGCCCCCAGCGCGAATCTGGATTGGACGTGAGCCGGAGCTCGAGCTCCTTGCCACAGACGATCTCGTCGTGACGAATGAAGGTGCGGTTCAGGTCATCGCCGTTCAGGCGTGCCGAGCGCACGTACATCGCCGCACCCAGGTTGCCACCGTTCTCCGCCGCCCGAGCGCGAATGAGGAACCGCCGGTCGCCGGGCAGGTGCAACGTGACCGAGGTGAACAAGGGCGCACCGATCACGTACTCGTTCGAGCCCGGACACACCGGATACAGGCCCATGGCGCTCAGCACATACCAGCTGGACATCTGGCCACAGTCTTCGTTGCCGCACAGACCATCGGCGCCGGGGCCGTACAAGGTGTCGAGAATCTGGCGCACGCGCGGCGCCGATCGATCGGGTCTGCCGGCATAGTGATAGAGCCATGCCATGTGGTGGCTGGGTTCGTTGCCGTGCGCGTACTGGCCGATGAGCCCGGTGATGTCTGCTTGCTCGCGCCCCGTGGTCTGGCTCTCGGCCTCGAAGAGCGAATCGAGTCGCGCCATGAAAAACTCCTCGCCTCCCATGGCCTCGATCAATCCCGGAACGTCGTGTGGCACGAAGAAGCTGTACTGCCAGGCGTTCGCTTCGGTGTAGTGCAGGTCGACGCGGCGCGGATCGAACGGCTCGAGCCAGCGTTGATTGACGCGTGGACGCATGAAACGCGTCGCCGGATCGAGGAGATGGCGCCACGACTGCGCTCGGCGTGAGAATTCACGCGCGACGTCGTCGCGCCCCAAACCCTCGGCCATCTGGGCGATGCACCAATCGTCGTAGGCATACTCGAGAGTCTTCGACACCGATTCGGGCTCGTCCTCGGCGCCAATGAAGCCTTGGCGGCGGTACATGGCGAGCCCGAAGTGGTCGCGTGTGGCGCTCGCGATCATGGCGTCGAGAGCCCTCTCCGCATCGAAACCGCCGATGCCTTTGCGCCAGGCGTCCGCGATCACGGACACCGAGTGATAGCCGATCATGCAGTCGGTCTCGTTACCCGCGAGCTCCCACACGGGCAATCGACCCCCTTGCTCGTACTGGGCCTGAAAGGTGGCGACGAACTCGCCGGTGCGCTCGGGTTCGAGCAGAGTCAGCAATGGATGCGTGGCGCGAAACGTGTCCCAAAGCGAAAAGACAGTGTATTGGCGCCGGCCCTGGGCGGTGTGAACGGCGCCGTCCATGCCGCGGTAGCGGCCGTCGACGTCGGAGAATACGTTCGGTGTCAGGAGACTGTGATACAAGGCCGTATAGAAGATGATGCGTTGCGGCTCGGTACCGCCAGATACCTCGAGGCGTCCGAGCGACTCATTCCACCGTTGGCGGGCGGCGTGCCGGACGGCGTCGAAATTCCAGTCGGGGATTTCGCTGTCGAGGTTGCGCCGGGCGCCTTCGATGTCCATGGCCGAGATCCCGACCTTGATCAGGAGATCGCCGCCTTCGGAACCGAAGAACAGCATGCCTTTGACGTTCTTGCCCTCGATCTCGTGGACCACACCTCCGAGACTGTCGCCGTCCGTGACGGTGCCGCCTTCGAACGGTCGTGAGAATCGGGCCGAGAAGTAGATGATCTGATCGCGCGCCCAAGCGCTCGAGCGGCGCCAGCCCTCGATCCGTGTCGGGCTCGTGATCTGGAGTCCGGCATCCAGCACCAGGTCACGATGCGCGAGATCGACGATGACGCGTGCGGGCTCGCCTGGCGGGAAGCGATATCGATGCATCCCAGCGCGTTCGGTGACGGTGAGGTCGACGTCGATTCCAGAGTCGAGTCGCACCGCATACCAGCCGGGAGCTGCGCGTTCGGTTTCTTTGTCGAACGTCGTCCCGTAGCCGGAGCCCGCATCGCCGCCGGCTCCATTGTTCAGACGCACGCTGCCCACGATCGGCATGAACAGGATGTCGCCGTAGTCGGAAACGCCCGTTCCGCTCAGATGTGTGTGCGAAAAACCGTAAATGAGACTGTCGCTCCAATGGTATCCGGAGCAGCCGTCCCAGCCGCTCAATCGCGTATCCGGGCTCAGCTGCACCATGCCAAATGGAAGCGACGCGCCCGGATAAGTGTGTCCGTGCCCGTCGGTGCCAGCGAATGGATTGACGTAGCTCGCCCAATCGTGAGAGACGCCGCCGGCATTCGCTTCGGCCGCCGCCGACCGACTGGCCCCGATGCAGAAAAGCGACAGCGCCCAGAGGACGACGATGCGGGGTTTCGTCTTCATCGACCTCGGCAGTCCGAAAAGCGGTAGAAAAGGTTCTTGGCGACAGTATCGCACACGCACGAGCCTGGATCCGTCGAGTTGCTTGCAGCGTCGGCCAAACGGGGACTATATTTCGCTCGCCTGGGTTCGCCGCGATACAGGCGGCGGGAGGGTTCGTGAACCGGGAGCGAGTGCAGCGGCTGTTCTCGGCCGGGCACGTTTTTCGAATCCTGCGAACGCTCGCATGCATCCTCGTCTTCGATGGGCTTGGAATGGATCCGTCTCTCGTGCACGCGGATGCCGCGAGCGAATGCGAAGTCGAGACGGGGCTCTGGCCCGATGCGATCGCGACCGCCGGCTGTCGCATCGGTTGTGAAACCGCTCTAGTTTTCGTCGATTATCTTTCGGCCCCCGGCTGCGACGGCCGAGGCCCGCAAGCAACCACACTCCCCGCCTGGGCAGACAAGCTCGCCATCGACTACGAGGGTTTTCTCGACTTCGCGAGCAACGGCAACCTCCGCTCCAGTGTGCGTGTGCTCAAGCGTCCTGACCCGACCGCCGAAGTGAATCGTGGCTTCCTCGACACCGCTTGGCAGGCCCCGCGTCCCTCGTGTGATTACGTCGCCGCCGGGGGCATGGGTGGCATGGCGGGCGATGTTCTCGCCATCATTAAGCGCGAGTACTCGCAGGCATGGGGGACCCTTCCGTTGTCGACCATCGATTACTTGATCCTGATCAGCTACGAATGTGTGAGCTCCAACGCTTGCGCCCCCGGGCCGCGAGGGGCAGCTCCGATCGTGATCTACCCGGGCAGCCCCAACTCCGGATTCAGCGGAACGATTGCATTCACCATGTTCCGAGCCGAAGGCGGCGAATGGCCTGGGGTGGTCACGCCGCCGCGGATCGAGGCCATCGTGCAGCACGAGCATCAACATTTGATCCTCGCGGATCATGTCGCCGGGAGCGATGGGCCGGCTGGGAGTGGCTGCGGTCAGTTGCCGACGAAGTCGAGCTGGACGAATTACGGGCACTACTCGGGCTTCGCCGGCAAGGGTCCGAACGAAACGAATGGCCCGCTTCCGCCTGACGAGGGCTTTCTTCCCTATCACCCGGAGGAATTGGAGCGCCTCGGCTGGCTGCGACAGATCTCCTTCGGTCCGGTCGTGAGCGGGCAGACAATCCGAATCCCGCCTTTTCGCGATCGGGGCGCGCCGTACAACGCCGTCAATCTCTGGGTGGCGCCACCGGAGGGCGGCTACAAAGGCGAGCGTTTCGTCCTCGTCAACTACCAACCCCAGGACCGACCCGGAGATTTCGACCGGAAATACGGCGGGGCGGGCCTGCTCATCTGGCACGCGCGCGGTGTGTGGCGCCTCGAGAGTCCTGTGGGAAGGATCCACCCGCCGCGAGGCCATGGCTCGATGATCGACACGCCCATGAAAGCCGACCCCATGACATGGCTGAGTCCCATGGAGGCTGATCCTTGTCATCGCGGCTCGGCCGAGGATTTTTGGGGCCCCGGAACCCCGCTCGCGAAGACCCAGTTCTCCTGCGCCACGAATCCAAATACCAACCGCTTCTCGAATGAGTTCACGACTCAGGCCGTCTCCACCGGGCTCAGCTTCGAGAACATTCGCTACGAGCCGGGCAGCCGAGCGATCTTGCTCGAGGTCACATCGATCGCTCGCCAACAGGATCTCGTGTCCCCCGACGGGGGAGAATTCGTCGCTCGGGGTGAAGTTCTCGACATCGTCTGGAGCGGCGCTCTGCACTGTGCGTCGTTCGTGGACCTCTACATCTCGGATCGTTTGGGGGGCAACTTCAAGTCCATCGCTATGAACCTGGAGAATCGCGGACTGTTCGAGCACGCCTTCAATGCCGTGCAACCTCTCGGCACGGCTTACCGAGTGAAGCTCGACAGTCATGACGGCACCGGGAAGGTGTTCAAGACCGATCAGTCCACCCGAGGCTTCACGGTGTGGGACATCACGAGCGCGGCGGTGCCGAGCATCCTGGCGCAGGATTGCAATCTGACCTTCGAGTTCGCATGGACGACGTCGGTCGCGACGAATGGCGACGACACGATCGAGCTCATCCGGCCAGGCGAAACCGTGCCGGAGACATTTCTTGGAACTGGAACGGGGACCGCGCATTCGCATGTCGTGCAGTTGCCGTGCGAACCCGGTCTATGGCAGTACCGCGTGGGCAGCACGACCTGTTCTCCCGAGCCTTGCCCAAGCACCCGATCGAGCCGCGCCGGAACCGCGTTCCAATCGGTGTCGATTGGCCCCGATCGCTGTTCCCTCGAAGCGTGCCCGGGCACGGATGCAGCACCGCATGCGCGCGATGGGCACATTCTCCCCACGGCTCCAGGGCTTTCCAACCTGCCGAACCCCTTCAACCCGTCCACCCGGGTGCGTTTCGCCGTCACCATCCCGGGTTCCGTTCGCGTTGCAGTCTTCGATATCGCCGGGCGCTGGATTTGCGACTTGACGCGCGGCGATTACGCGGTGGGACCCCACCACGTGGATTGGGATGGGACGGATGCCCAGGGGCGTCCCGTGCCTTCCGGGATTTATCATTGCCAGGCGATGATCGGGGCCGAGACTTTTTCGCGCAAGATGGTGCTAGCGCGCTGAGTTCGCGCTAGAATGCCGGGCGCCCCCACAGCGTCCATTGCGCTCTCCGGAGGTGCTTCGCATGCCGTGCCATCGGGATCGGGAAACCCGCGAGCTCGCCGCGACCAACCCGAGGCGGAGCGCGCCCCGTTTGCGCCGTCGTCTGCGTGTGATGGCGTTCCTCGACGTGCTCTTGGCCGCAGGCGTTGCGTCGACGCCGCAGAGCGATGCGAACGCCAGCTCGCTTCGCCGGCCGATGACCATCGAGGATCTCTGGGCCGTGAAGCGAGTCGGTGCTCCGGCGGTTTCCCCCGATGGTCGCTGGTTGGCGTTCACCGTCACCGGCTATTCGATGGAAAGCAACAAGGGCCAAGGCGATCTTTGGCTGCTCGACACCACGCAGAAAATAGCCCCGCGGCGGCTCACGACCAATGAAGGTCCCGATTCGAGCCCGCGCTGGAGCCCGGATGGCAAGCAGCTGGCGTACGTGTCGAAGCGTGGCGAGGATCCGGCGCAGCTCTATTTGCTTTCCATGGGCGGCGGCGAGCCGGAGCGCGTCACCGAGCTTCCTGTCGCCGTGTCCGATCCGCGCTGGTTCCCGAACGGGGGACGTTTGGCGTTCCTCGCTTCCACGTGGCCGGACTTGAACGACGACTTCGTCGCGGTGAAGAAGCGGCTGGACGAACAGAAGCAAGACAAAACGCGGGCACAGCGCAGCGAGAGCCGGTTGTGGCGCTACTGGGACCATCCCTTGACGGATGGCATGGTGCCCCATCTCTTCGTCGTCGATCTCGACTCGCGCAAGATCACGGATCTCCTGCCCAGTTCGACGCGCGTCATGGATCTGGACGATCCCGCAGGCACATGGGACATCGCTCCCGATGGCAGCGAGATCGCATTCAGCGCCAATGTCACCGAATCACCGCACCGCACCATGGACATGGACGTTCTCGTCGTGCCGACTTCGGGTGGCGCGGCGCGCCGGCTGACCACGGACAACCCCGCCGACGACCTGCGGCCGCGCTACACGCCCGACGGCCGTTTCATTGTCTTCGGCCGCACGCGCCGGCCGGAGATCGATCCGGACTTCACGCATCTGGCGAGTTACGAACGCAAGTCGGGCACGATTCGCCCGCTCAGCGCCGAGTGGGACGCGCAGCCGAACGGCTGGACCTGCGGGCTCGATGACAGGACCTTGTATTTCCATTCCGTGTCACAGGGCCGGTCGCACCTTTATGCGCTCGGGATCGGCGGCGGGACGCCACGGTTGCTCGTGCGCGGGGGCAACACGGGCAACGTCGCCGTCGCACCCGGGGGCCGGCTGTACTTCTCGCATGACACTCTGACACAGCCGGGTGAAATCTGGACCGCGAAGTCCGACGGCAGCGGAGCGCGCGCTCTCACGAGCTTCAACGCCGAGCTCATGGCGTCGCTCGACCTCGGCAGCGTGCGCGACGTGACATTCGCCGGCGCCGGTGGGGATCCGGTGCAGATGTTCGTTGTTCTGCCGCCGAGCTACGTCAACGGAACTCCGCTGCCGCTGCTGCAAGCGATTCACGGCGGACCGCACGGCGCCTGGCTCGATCAGTTTCATTATCGTTGGAATGCGGCGTTGCTGGCTTCGCGCGGGTTCCTCGTTGCGCTGGTCAATTTCCACGGCTCGACTGGCGCCGGGCAAGAGTTTTGCGAGTCGATCTTGGGCGCGCATGGCGACAAGCCCTTCACGGACATCATGCGCTCGACTGATTGGATGATCGCGCAGGGCTTGGCCGATTCGACGCGCATGGCGGCCGCGGGGGGATCCTATGGCGGCTACCTCGTGGACTGGATCCTCGGCCATTCGGATCGATTCAAGGCGCTCGTGAGTCACGCCGGCGTCTACGATCTCATGGGGCAGTTCGCGTCCGATTCGCATTGGGGCCGTGCCAACAATTATGGTGCCTTCCCGTGGGAAGATCCGCAGCGAATCGAGCGCTGGTCGCCGAATCAGTATGCCGCCCACTTCCGCACGCCGACGCTCGTGCTCCACGGCGAGAAGGACTATCGCGTCCCCGTCACCCAAGGCATCGAGCTCTACGGTGTGCTGACCGCCAAAGGAGTGCCGGCGCGCTTGGTGGTGTTTCCCGACGAGAACCACTGGATCCTGAAGCCCCAGGCCAGCAGGCTGTGGCACCAGGAGCTCTTTGCCTGGATCGAGAAGCACACCGGCGTGGCGCCGTCCGGCACGAGCGCCATCCCTGCCGGAGCGTCTCCGTCGCCCCAGCACTGAGCTCGTCGCTGAAGCACTGAGTTCGCACCGGTCTGGGTTCGAGGCCCTTGTCATCTCGCAAGAACAATCCGATCGTCCAGTCAGGGCCCCTGACGGGGGAGATTGTGCATGGCGTCCACGGCCGGAGCGGGAGCGCGGCTGCTGCCCGAGAGAATCGAGCGGCGATTCCGCGGTTTGCAGGCACTCGTCGGCAATACTCCGCTTCTCGCCATCGAGTTCGAGTACCGGGGTCGCAAGCGCACGGTGTACGCCAAGGCCGAACATCTCAACATGACGGGGAGCATCAAGGACCGGATGGCGCTGCATCTCTTGTGGCAGGCCTATCGCGACGAGAGATTGGCGCCCGGCGATCCGATCGTCGAAGCCACGAGCGGCAACACTGGAATCGCCATCGCCGCCATCGGTCGCGCCCTCGGTCATCCGGTGTCCATCTTCATGCCGGATTGGATGAGCGCCGAGAGGATCGACTTGATTCGCAGTCTCGGCGCGTCCATCGAGCTCGTGAGTCGCGAGAATGGCGGTTTCCTCGGCAGCATCGAACGCGCCGAGAGCCTGGCGCAGTCTCTGCCGCGCGCGTTCCTGCCGCGACAGTTCTCGAACCGCGACAACATCGAGGCACACGCGCAGACGACGGGGCCCGAAATCTGGTGGCAATTGCGCTTTCGCGCCTTGCGGCCGGATGCGTTCGTGGCCGGAGTGGGAACGGGAGGCACGGTGATGGGCGTCGGGCGATTCCTGCGCCAAGTGCATCCCGGCGTGCGCATTCATCCGGTGGAACCGGCGACCTCACCGACGCTGCGCATGGGGCACTGTGTTGGCCAGCACCGCATCCAAGGGATCTCGGACGAGTTCGTTCCCCCCATCGTGGATCTGAGTTGCCTGGACGAGGTGATCGATGTCGACGATGGCGATGCCATCCGCATGGCGCAGCAATTGGCTCGCGATCTCGGGTTGGCGGTGGGAATCTCCTCCGGCGCCAATTTCCTCGCGGCGTTGCAGGTGCTCGAGGCGAGCGACGGCGAAGGAGTGGTCGCGACCGTGTTCCCCGACGACAGCAAGAAGTACTTGAGCACGGCACTCTTGCGTGAGGAACCAATGCGCACGGAACATCGATCGCAGCACGTGCGGCTCGAGAGCTTCCGCGCCCTCAAGCGAGTCTGTCACACCTGTTGCGATCCGCTCGAGTGCCTCGATGGCATGCCGCCGGACTTCATGGCTGCCGAAGCGGCTCTGCCGCACTGCCCGCGTTTTCGCCCCGGGGGATCCTGAGTCGAACGAGCCGCCCCAACTTCCAGCCGCTGCGCAGCGTGTGGTGAGGTCGAGTCGTGGCGCAGCGCATCCTCAGGGCGAGGCTCTGCCGCGCGGCCGGCTTCTCCAATGTCGCCAGAGGATCTATATTCCGAGTGAATGGAGGTCCCATGGCGCTCAAGCCTCACAACGCCTTCGAAATGGCGCAGGCCCAATTCGACCATATGGCGAAGCTCTTGCAGCTCGATCCCCCGACCTGCGAGCTCCTGCGCCAGCCGCTGCGTGAATACTCCTTTGCCATCCCCATCCGCATGGACGATGGACAAACGCGCGTGTTCCGCGGTTTCCGCGTCCAGCACAACGATGCGCGCGGCCCGTGCAAGGGCGGCATTCGCTTTCACCCGCAGGAAACGCTCGATACCGTGCGTGCGTTGGCCATGTGGATGACCTGGAAATGTGCCGTGGTGGACATCCCGCTCGGCGGCGCCAAGGGAGGCGTGATCTGTGACCCGCATCATTTGAGTCTGCGGGAGCAGGAACAGATCTGTCGCGGTTGGGTGCGCCAGATTGCACGCAACGTCGGTCCCACGGCCGACGTGCCGGCGCCGGACGTCATGACATCGGCCCAGCACATGCTCTGGATGCTGGACGAGTTCGAAGTGATCCACGGCAGTCATGCACCCGGTTTCATCACCGGCAAGCCCGTGGGCATGGGTGGCTCGATGGGCCGGCTCGAAGCCACTGGATTTGGTGTCGTCTTCGCCCTGCGCGAGGCGCTCAAGGAGCGGGGAATTCGCGCCGCGGACACCACGGCCAGCGTCCAAGGTTTCGGCAACGTCGCCCAGCACGCGATCCGCCTCTACCATCAGATCGGTGGCCGAACGCTGTGCGTCTCGGCGTGGGACCAGACCGATCAGACCGCCTATGCATTCCGCAAGCGCGATGGCATCGATCTCGATCAACTGTTGTCGATCACCGACCGTTTCGGCGGCATCGACAAGGGCAAGGCGCGCGACCTGGGCTACGAGGTGTTGCCCGGAGAGTCTTGGATCGAGCAGGACGTCGACATTCTCCTGCCCGCAGCGCTCGAGAACCAGATCAACGAGGAAAGCATGGAGCGCATCGGAACCGGGGTTCGCATCATTGCCGAGGGCGCCAATGGACCCACCACGCCGGTGGCGGACGAATCCATCGCGCGCCGCGGCATCTTCGTCATTCCCGATTTCCTCGCCAACGCCGGCGGCGTGACCGCGAGCTACTTCGAGCAAGTGCAGAGCAACTCGAACTACTACTGGACGCGCGACGACGTGCTCGGGCGCCTCGATCTCAAGATGACCGCGGCATACATCGCGGTGAGCGAGCTGGCGCAGAAGCGCAAGCTCAGCATGCGCGAAGCGGCGTACGTTATTGCCGTGGATCGCGTGGCGCGCGCGTGCAAGGATCGCGGCTGGGTCTGAGCCGGAGCGTGGAGATGAGCGCGGGCAGTTTTGGCACACAGGACATCGCTGCGTTCGACCGCGCCTTTTTCGATCCGCGGCAGCGCTTCACGCGTATCGGCGACGGCGAGCTCGGCGGCAAAGCACGCGGCCTGCTCTTCGCCGCCGACATTCTCGCGCGTGAGCCGGGGCTCCTCAGCGATCCGAACATCGTCGTGGACGTGCCCGCGTCGACGGTGATCACCACGCAGATGTTCGATCGGTTCATGCATGGGAATCGCCTCTACGACGTCGCACTTTCCGACACCGCCGACAATCGGATCGCGCACGCGTTCCAGAAGGGCGATCTGCCCGTGGAGCTGGTGGGCGACCTGCGAGCGCTCGTCGAACAGGTGCAGACGCCGCTCGCGGTCCGGTCGTCCAGCTTGTTGGAAGATGCGCTATTTCGGCCCTTTGCCGGCATCTACCAGACAAAGATGATCCCCAACAACCAGACGGATCCGGGCGAGCGTTTCGCCAAGTTGGTCGAGGCCGTCAAGTTCGTCTATGCATCGATGTTCGCGCGCGGGGCGAAGAACTATCTCAAAGCCAGCGGCAAGACACCACGCGACGAGAAGATGGCGGTCGTGATTCAGGAGGTCATTGGCGTCCGGCACGGAACCCGTTTCTACCCGCACGTGTCGGGGGTGGCCAAATCGTTCAACTTCTACCCCACCGGCCACGCCCGGCCGGAGGAAGGCGTCGTCCACTTGGCGCTCGGGCTCGGCAAGACCATCGTCGATGGGGGCGTGAGTTGGACGCATTCGCCGGCCCACCCGCGCGCTCCGGCTCCGTTTGCCTCCGCGCACGACATGCTCGAGCATTCGCAACTCGAGTTCTGGGCCGTCAACATGGGCAAGCCCCCGGAGTACGACCCCATTGCCGAGACCGAGTACCTCGAGAAGCACGATCTTGGCGCCGCCGAATACGATGGCACGCTGCGCTACACGTGCTCGACCTATGATGCCGCCGCGGATCGGATCGTTCCCGGCACCGGAACGCAAGGAGCGCGCATTCTGAACTTCGCGCCGATGCTCGATCTCGAGGAGATCGCGCTCAATCCGGTCCTCCGCTCCATCCTCGACGTGTTCGCGCGCTGTCTCGCCACGCCGGTCGAGATCGAGTTCGCCGTCAATCTCGAACCCGGGCCGCGGGCGCGACTGGGGTTTCTCCAGGTCCGCCCCATGGTGGTGTCGGAGGATGTCGTCCATCTGGACGAATCGGAGCTGCAGCAAGCAGGTCTGCTGCTGGCTTCCGACAACGTCATGGGCAACGGCACCAGCGACTCGATCCAGGACATCGTCTACGTCAAACCCAAGACGTTCGACAAGGGCTGCACCCGACAGATCGCCCGCGAGGTCGAGCAGTTCAACCGCACGCTTCTCGACACCGGTCGTCCCTACCTGCTGCTGGGTTTCGGTCGCTGGGGAAGCGCCGACCCCTTCCTCGGCATTCCGGTGGACTGGGGGCAGATTTGTGCCGCCAGCGCCATCGTCGAAAGCACCTTGCCCGGGATGAACGTCGATCCCAGCCAGGGCTCGCACTTTTTCCACAACATGTCGAGCTTTCGCGTCAGCTACTTCGCCGTGCACCACGCACAGCGCGACATCGATTGGGAGTGGTTGGAACGCCAGGAACTCGTCGGCGAAACCGAGTTTGTCCGCCACGTGCATGTGCCGCAGCCGCTGCGGCTGAAGGTGGACGGGCGGTCGCGTCGGGGCGCAATCTGGTACGCGCCCGCGAACCCGAAGTGAGGTGTGTCAGCCAGAACGCATGGACCACTCGATCGAAAACCTCATCCATTCGCTGCGCGAGCGCGCTAAGGAGCTCAGCTGCCTCTATCGGGTGGACGAGATCCTCGGTCCACCCGATGCGGATCTGAGCAAGGTCGCGCACCAGCTCATCGAGGCCATCCCTCCCGGCTGGCAATTCCCCGAAATCTGCCGCGCTCGCCTCGTTCTCCACGGCGTCGTCCACGCGCCGCCCGGCTTCGTTCCCACGCCTTGGGTGCAGTCCGCGCCGATCTTGGCCCTCGGCGAGCCGGTCGGTGACCTCGAGGTCTATTACCTGCAGGAGAAGCCGGCCACCGACGAAGGTCCCTTCCTGCGCGAGGAACGCAAGCTCATCCAAGCGATCGCGGACCGGATCGGCCTGTTCCTGGTGCAGCAGCGCGTGCGCAGCGCGCACCAGAGCCTCGAGGATGCAGTGCAGGAAATCTCGGCGCACGAACGCGCGGAGTGGACGATCGTCATCGATCTGCTCCGGCGCACGGACCCCAGGCTCTTGGCGCGGATCACGCGCAAGATGATCAACCATCTGTGCTCGTTGGGGGTGAAGGAGGCCAGCGAGGTTCTGCGACGCATGACGACGGAGGATGCAGTCCCGGGCGCCGACGAAAATCAGCCGCTGCAACGCAGCGAGCTTGGCGACCAGAGCGAGTTCGTGGAAACCGCCTTTTCCATGGCCGCAGCGCGCTTCAGTGAAGCGGAGTTGGTCGAGACCCTTCGCACTTGGCTCGAGGAAGACAAATCGGTGCACTTGATCAACGCGCTGGAGAATCCGTACGGCGGACTCACCACCATTGCCGAGGCCATCGCGCGTTTCGAGGGCGCTGGCGTGGTCGAAGCGCACCTGCCGCTGGCGGTGCGCCGCAGCCTGCGCGTCGCCCTGGTGCGACGCATCTTCTCCGACGAGTTCGCCTTTCTGGCGGTTGCCAAGGACCACGTACGGGTGAGCGATTTCTACGACATCTTCAGCCACATGATTCATCCGTCACAGAGTCATGGCAAGCTCGGGGGCAAGAGCACCGGGCTGTTCCTCGCCTGGCAGGTCATTCAGAAGTCGGCACCGCAGGTAGAAGTCTTGGGCAAGATTCGCGTTCCCCGAACCTGGTATCTCACTTCCGACACGCTGCTCCACTTCATGCACTACAACAACTTGGAAGATCTCTACGATCGCAAGTACCAGGAGATCGAACGCATACGCCAGGAGTATCCGCACGTCGTCCAGGTATTCAAGAACTCACGCTTCCCGCCGGACATCGTCAAAGGGCTCGCGGTGGTGCTCGACGAGTTCGAAGATCGTCCGCTCATCGTGCGCAGCTCGAGCCTGCTCGAAGATCGGGTGGGATCCGCGTTCTCGGGCAAGTACAAGAGTCTGTTCCTCGCCAACCAAGGCAGCAAGCAGCAACGCCTGAACGCATTGCAAGACGCGATCGCCGAAGTCTACGCGTCCGTCTTCGGGCCGGACCCGATCGAATACCGGGCGCAGAAGGGTTTGCTCGACGTGCACGAGGAAATGGCGATCCTGGTGCAAGAAGTGGTCGGGCAGCGCGCGGGCAAGTACTTTCTTCCAGCGTTTGCCGGCGTGGCGTTCAGCAACAACGAGTTTCGCTGGTCCGAGCGCATCCGACGCGAAGATGGGCTCGTGCGCATGGTTCCAGGCCTCGGGACCCGCGCAGTCGATCGCATAGCCGACGACTATCCGGTGCTGTTGGCCCCCGGCCAGGCCGGGCTGCGCGTGAACGTGAGCGCCGATGAGATCATCCACTACGCGCCGCGGAAAATGGACGTGATCGATCTCGAGCAGAACTCGCTGGTCACCGTGGAGGTGCAGACATTGCTCGAGGAGTGCGGGGAGGAACTTCCGGCGCTGCGTCAGATGGTTTCCATCATCGACCACGACCGTATTCGTCCGCCAACGATGTTGGAACCGGACTGGGATCGCGACCACTGCGTGGTGACCTTCCAGGGGCTCGTCGACCAGACACCGTTCATGAGTCAAATGCGCCAGCTGCTGAGCCTCTTGCGCCTGCAGCTGGGCACGCCGGTGGATATCGAGTTCGCCTGCGACGGCAAGAATTTCTACCTTCTCCAGTGCCGGGCTCAGAGCTACAGCGAGACCTACGCGCCTTCCCCCATTCCGCGCCACATCCCGCGCGAGCGCCTCGTGTTCTCCGCCAACCGGTTTATTTCGAATGGTCGGGTTCCCGAACTCACCCACATCGTCTATGTCGTGCCCGAGCGCTATGCCAAACTCGCCGATGTCCGCGACATGCAGGACATCGGCAGAGCGGTGGGGCGTTTGAACAAGGTGCTTCCACGGCGTCAGTTCGCGCTCATGGGTCCCGGACGCTGGGGCAGCCGCGGCGACATTCGCTTGGGGGTTCCGGTCACGTATTCCGACATCAACAACGCGGCGATTCTCATCGAGATCGCCCGCAAGAGCGGATCGTACTCGCCCGAACTTTCGTTCGGCACTCACTTCTTCCAGGACCTCGTCGAGGCGGACATTCGCTACATCCCGCTCTATCCCGACGAGGCGGAGGTGGTGTTCCACGAAGAGTTTCTCACCCGTTCCACGAACATTCTCGCCGAGATCGCGCCGGAGCTGGCGCGCCTGCAGGACACTGTGCGTGTCATCGACGTGCCGCGTGAATGCCCGGGCGAGGTGCTGCGCGTGCTGATGAACGCCGATCTCGACGAGGCGGTGGGGATCCTGTCACCGCCGCAGAGGGCGCCGGATGGCAAGCCCTGGGAACGTTTTTCGACCGATCCGTATTCTGAAGATTCGGAACGCTGGCACCTGCGGCTGGCAGAGAGGATCGCCGCGAATGTCGATCCGTCGCGCTTCGGAGTGCAGGCGATGTACTTGCTCGGTGCTCCTCGTGTTGGCTCCGCGGATCCGATGCGCCGGTTGCAGCTCGTCGTGCACGTGCGCGGCACGCCGCGGCAGCGCGAGGACCTGACGCTTTGGCTGGATGGGTGGAGTCGATCGCTGGCAGCGATGAACGCCACCCGCCTCGGCCCCGAAGCGGAGGGACTGCTCGACGTTCAGTTCTTGACTGACGCGGAGATCGCACAGAAGACTCCTCTCGCCGCCGAGCTCGAAGCCAATGCCCGCGCGGTCACGCTGGGTCGCGCTACCGCCTTCCGGTGAGCACGTGACCTTGACCCGATGAGTCCGGGTCGAAAGCCCCAATTGTCAAATCGCGTCACATTTCAGTCCCAGCCTCGACTCATGAGGTACTTGCTTCCAGTCGACACATGTCGTTAGACTTGACCTAGGACGATCCTACCCATTGCCCCCTGTGGGTGCGGTCGAGATTCCCGCCCTGGGGGCGCTTCCGGCGTCGACCGATTGCACTGCGGTTTCGCGGGCTCCTCTGGGAAGGGAAAGAGAGGACTGCATCTCAATGCAAGTGCACCTATGTGGCGCCTGGGCCCGATCTGTCGTTGGAGTCTTTGCATTCGCGCTGCTCTGTCCCCGCGTCGTGGAAGCCGGTGCCAAGGTCATCGATCAGGAGGACTTCAGCCTGGAGCTCGGACTGCGGATGCAGCCACGGCTGGTCTACTTGCAAATCCCCGCATCCGGGGGCGGCCTCGAGTGGGAAAGAACATTCCTGGTTCGACGGACGCGGCTCAAAGCAAACGGCAAGATGCTGAGTGCCATCTACAATCTCGAATGGCGGCTCGACGGCACGGGCGCGAGCTCCGGCCTCGTTCTCACGACGCCCATCGCCGGGGTCGAGAACGCCTGGATCCAGTGGCCGCTCGCGGGTCCCGGGCTGCAAGTGAGAATGGGGCTCTACGACCAGCCCTTCTCCCGCGACCGCCTGACCTCCGACTCGAAGCAGCTCGCCGTGGACCGTGGCGCCGTTTCCAACGTGCCAGCAGCGCTCGGAATGGCTGACAACGCCATCGGCTTCGATTTTCGCGGTGACGTGCAAGAGGGTCGCTACTCGTACGCCGTCGGGCTCTTCGACAATCGCACGATCGCAGCCAAGCTCCAGAACGTGCCCATGGTCGTGGGTCGGTTCGATTGGAACCTCGGTTCGACCAAGAACCTCTTCCGCGACGCCCAATTCGGCGACGACTCCTGGTACTCCGTGGGCGTGAACGGTATCTACCACGGCGCGCTCGAGGACACGCTGGGGGCGGACGACGGCCTGCGCGCCGCCGCCGGAATCGACGGCATCATCGACATCCCCGCGGGCCCTGGGCGTTTGTTCGCCAAGGGCGAGCTCAACAGCATCCGCGTGGAGCAGCCGAGAACCGACAAAGCGCTGGACACCACGGTTTGGATGGCGGGCCTCGGTTACCTGTTCTGGAAGCAACGCCTGCAGCCCATCGTGCGCTTCGATCAAGTCCGGCTGGACGACGATCAAGGCGGCGCGATCACGGACATCACCCACGTGGGGGTGAACTTCTACCAGAAGGGCCACAGCTTGAAGCTCCAGGCCGATGTCCGGCTCCAGGCCGGGACCGGGGAGCCCGTCGACGAGGGGCGGTTCCAAGCGCAAATCGATTTCTGAGACTTTCGCAGTTGCCGTCCGGATCACTTGACCAGCGTCATCGTGCGCGATTCCGCCTGGCCGCCGGCCTGTACGCGGCAGACGGAGTTTCCCGTCGCCACGCGTTGCCCATGTAGTCAGACCGCCGCTGCTTCGATCGATGGTTGTAATGCCGGTACCCGTTGTGGATCCGCTGAGCAGGATGTCCAGATCGCCGTCTTTGTCGTAGTCACCCCAAGCAGCCGAGCCTCTCGATACGCCCGTCAGCCCAGCACCAATGTCATTGAATGTCGGGTTGCTGCCACCGCTGTTTCGATACGCCCTGGAGATCGATCGAGCCCCAGCCCGGTCGAACTCTCTTGGTCGCCACATGGCATGGTGGCTTTCTAGAGGCAGGAATGAAGAAGTGCGTCGAAACGCACGCTGGATAGCATGACTCGATTGAATGTCTCGAGTGCTTGGAGAGATGAAGTCCCGCACGTCACGAGCGGCAGAGAACGCGAACGCCGCAGCCCGATGGCTGCGGCGTTCTTCCCCACAAATTTCGCGGTGGTGATGCCGCCTGTGCAGCATCCCAGCGCGCCCATTCACTAACGATAGAGTTCCTTGAACTCCGAGATGCTCACGGGTGCCTGGCCGTCATCGTTGAGCGTGACGAGCGACCGAACCACGGCTTGCAGCAGCAGCCGGCGCAGCAAATCGCCGTTCGGCGGAGCCGCGACCTTGAGCAAGCCGCCAAACGCGACGCTGCCGCTGGCGCTCACCACGTCGGAGGTCTTGGGTAGCGAAACGGTGACATCGACCGTCAAGACACCCGATTCACCTTCTGGCACGACTCCGACCACCTCTGCTTCCTTCCGCTGACTGAGCTCGAAGAACTCCACCACGGTCTGGTCGATCATGCAGCCGGGAATCCCGCCAACCACGTGCACGACAGCGTTCTGTGCCTCCCCGGAGCGGTTGTCGACGCGGAGGCTGATGCTGACTTCGTCGCCGGCCGAGGCGCTGATGTTCTTGCCTGACTCACCCGTCGTCAGGTTTGTGGCAGTCAGCTGCACCCTAATCGGGTTGGGGTTCCTTCTGTCTTTTCCCTTTTGGGCCGACGCCTCGTGGACACCCAGAGTGGCGACGAGTGCCAGGGCGATAGCACTTGAAACGAGCATTCGACTCATCGCAGTACCTTTCTCTTAAGGGCCCTCGGGGGGCACGCTCGCTAGACCCGCACGGGAAGCGTGCGATTCAGCCACGAGGCGGCCTTCGTTGGGCGTTCGTTTCACCGGGCGCTACAAAGGGAAACCCTGCCTCGAACTGCGCTCTACGCCGAACGATGCGGGGCCAAAGCCAAACCGAGGGCGCGAAAGGTTGCTATGGTACTCCCTATGTCTGCATTTATAGCACACAAAATTTAGCGACGTCAACATGTCACCTGTGTTTCTTGCGTTTGCGAGCGCAGATTCAACTGAGAGGGTGCTCCTCGATCGAATCGTTGGCGGAATATCTCGGTGGCTCGAGCAAATCTCATTGGGTCAGCCGCCTCAATAACCGAATCAATTGCCATTGAGGGGCGACGGGTACAACACAGCCAGACCGATCTAAAGGATCCGTCTGCGCGAATTTCCCCAGATCCATATTCCCCGTCCCATGTAGGAATCCGAAAAAAAAGAGATTCCTGCGGCCTCTTCATACTTCTAGTCCGTGGATATACGGATCAATGCTACACTGCCAAAGCGTGCCTCCTAAACACGACGAGAACGCATCGAGATCCGCAACGGTGTAAAGATGAGGTATTGCCGTGAAGCCGATTCGCTACGGTTTTCTGGCTTTGCTCGTGCTCCCCGTGCTCATCGTCAGCTCGACGAGCATCGCTCGCACCCCCAAGGTCGACTACTCGCTGGCAACGGACAAGGAGACCCAGCGCCACGAGGCCCCATGGGACCCCCTCGTGGGCCTGCCGATTCAGGGGAATGTGACCGAGCTCGAGCCCAACAATGCCTGCCCCGGTCAGACGCTCGTTTGCGAAGAAATCTTGACCCAGGCATCGCTGACCCCCGGCGACATGGACCATCTTACTTTCAACGCCACCCAAGGCAACGTGATGCTCCTTGGCACCCTCAGCGCCGGTGGGTTGGATCCAGATACAAAGATCACGCTTCTGAACAGTAGCTGCGGCACCGTGCTAGCGACAGACGATGACAGTGGTCCGGGCCTTTTCTCTCGGATTACCTATCTCGTCCCAACGACCGGTACCTATGTCCTCCGCATCGAAGGGCTGCATGCAGCGGTCACCGGGGACTACAGCGCCTACGTGTCCTGTGGGCCCCGAACACCGGCAGACATTTGCGGCACAGCGCCGCCGCTACCATGTGGCAGCTTCTCCATCGCGAGCTCGACAGTCGGCGCGCTCAACGACTACGACCTGACCGCGGGCACTCAAAACGATTGCACGGGCTACGCCACGGCAGGCTCCGACTTGGTGTACGTGATCAACCAGTCAACGTTCACCCTGTCCGTGACCTACACGTCGATGGTGGACGGGGCCCTCTACTTGATCACGAACTGCAGCAACCCGCGGGGAAGCTGTGTCGCTGGGTCCGACGTGGCCGTGGCCGGGCAACCGGAAACGATCAGCTACACGTCAACTGGCGGCGGCCCTTATTACCTTGTCCTCGACAGTTTCTTAGGCGGCGAAGGCCCTGCCGGCGACTTCACGCTGGAAGGTTTCCTCGACTGTCCGCCGTATCGCTGGGTCAATGTGGCGGGCTTCACGAACGCCGACGCCGGCCAAGGCGCCGCGTGGGGAGACTACGACAACGACGGGGACCCTGACCTCTACCTGTCGAAGTACGGCGTAGCCAACAGCCTCATGAGGAACAACGGCACCAGCTTGAGCAGCGTCACGAACCCGCTGCTCAACGACACGGGCAATGGCCGGGGGGTAGCCTGGGCCGATTACGACAACGACGGAGACCTCGATCTTTATCTTGCCAACGCGGGTTCGGCCAACAAGCTCTTCCGGAACGAGGGCGGCGGCAACTTCACCGGCGTGACGGGTTCCCCCGTCAACGATCCAGGAGATGGTCGCGGTGTCGCTTGGGCGGACTATGACAACGACGGCGACGTCGATCTCTATCTGGTCAATGCGTACTCGACGAACAAGCTCTTCCAAAACGATGGGGCCGGCAGTTTCGTCGATGTGACGAGCGCTCCCCTCGACCACGCCGGCATAGGGACAGGGGTCGCCTGGGCTGACTACGACAACGACGGCGACCCCGACCTCTACGTGGTCAACCACGGCCAGGCCAACAAGCTCTTCCGTAACGATGGCGGTGGTAACTTCACGGATGTGACCACGGCCCCCCTGAACGACGCGGGCAATGGCAGGGGTGTAGCCTGGGGTGACTACGACAACGATGGCGACCTCGATCTTTACCTGTCGAACGCACTGTCCGCCAACAAGCTCTTCCGTAACGATGGGGCCGCCGGTTTCAAGGACGTGACCACGCCGCTCCTCGGTAACACAGGCGATGGCCGAGGCGTGGAGTGGGGAGACTACGACAACGACGGGGACTTGGATCTCTACCTGTCCAACTATCTGTCGGCCAACAAGCTCTTCGAAAACGACGGCGCCGGAAACTTCAGCGACGCAACACCTCTCCTGCTGGGGGACGTGAACTCGGGCGAGGGCGTAGCCTCGGCGGACTACGACAACGACGGGGACCTCGACATTTATTTGGTGAACTCGTCCACCTTCGACCGGTTCTTCCAAAACGACTTGCCCCCGGGCAACCATTGGCTGCACGTCGACCTCACGGGAACGGTCTCCAACCGGTCGGGAATCGGGGCGCGGGTGCGTGTGGTGGCCGGCGGCCTGAGTCAGATCCGAGAGGTCTCGGCCGGCTCGGGCTACTTATCACAAAGTTCGCTCACCGCCGAGTTCGGGCTGGGCTCGGCGACGATGGTCGACACATTGGAAATACTCTGGCCCAACGGTATCAAGCAAGACAGCCTCGATGTGGCCGTGGACCAACGGATCATGGTCACCGAATACGATGCTGCCGTGGACGTTGGGGACTTGCCTCTGCCGAAGCATCTGACGCTTCTAGACAACGTCCCCGATCCCTTCAACCCGCTGACGGAGATCCGTTATCTTTTGCCTGGCGTGTCGAAGGTGAGCATCACGATCTATGACGCCCGAGGTCGCGCCGTGCGCCACCTGTTCACAGGACTCCAGGCCCCGGGCTTGCAAACCGTGCTCTGGAACGGCACCGATGACACGGGCGCTCCCCTCTCGAGCGGCATCTATGTGGCCCATGTCGCCACGGCTTACGGGAGCGGCACGGAAAAGCTGACGCTGCTGAAATAAGGCCATCATGGTGGCGCGGTGCCTGCAGCGGAGGGCCGCGACGACGGGCCAAAGACGAGCTCGATTTGGAGCGGGACCGAGTGCGCGCCAGACCACTTGGTAGCGCCCTTCCCCGACCCGCAGGTCGGCGAAAACATCAGGAATAAGGCATCGCAAATCGCTTCGCGGGCGGTTGGGCAAGAGAGGCGTGGACACGCGGGATTGGGTTTGCCGTGGGAGTTGCAACGCGGATTGGGGGAGTGGGATGAAGGGGTCGCGGTGGTCTGCTTCGTGCTCGAACGTCGCGAGAGGAATAAAGCACCCACCATGGAGTCATTGACTGGCAAACGAGCGAACACTCAACCGACTCAATAGATCGACTAATGCACCGAAGATGGCACACGCGAGGCATGAATGTCCTTGCGTGAGCTGTTTCCTCTGTGCAGAATACAGCGGCAAACACGCGTATCGATTTTTCGTGTCATCTTGGGCGCCACTTCGCGTGCGCCCGGAGCAAGGAGATCGGTCATGCATGCGGTCGCTCGAATGGCTGCTCTGGCAGCGGTCTTGGCGTTTGCCGTGTCGTGCAGCGACAAGACCCCATTGCAGCCCACAACGAGCCCATCGAATCTTGCAAGCACCTCGAGTGCGACCAAGACCGATGCGGATCGAACACCGTTCCAGCAATCGGTCGCCAAGACCCTCGCCGAGCGCGAGGCCAGCGGCCTTCCCGTCCCGGTGGACGTGTCCTACACGTACACATCCGATGCCGGCACGCCACCCACTGGAGTCCAACAACAGGGACCCCAACCGGGTGATCAGATCACGATCGTCGCCAGGACGGTGATCCACTTCGAGGATCCGTCGCAGGCAGGCAACGTTCGCTGGCCCGATCTCGTGGTCGAGGGCGACGTTCCCGTCAACGGCGAGGGCTTCATCCACAACGGCGACTACACGCAGAACGTGCGCGAGTACGTCGCCACGAGAATCCCCGACATTTGGAGCCGGTACGAGTTCGGCTATGAACCGCGCACGTACACCTTTGTCGAGGAATACAAGATCACCTATCCGGACGCGGCGTCGGCAAGCACCCCGAGTGCGACATCGACGTCGCTGGCCGAGCTCCTCATGGGGGTCACCGTTCCCGGTCCGAACCTCGACTATACCGTCGAGAGTCACCTCGACATCCTGGGGATTCGCGCCTACACCTTCAGGGCAGGCTTCGCTCTGGACTGGGGTTTCGGCCTCCGGCTCCCCATGGAAAGTGCGCTGACTTCTGAAGATCCCATGCTCGAAGGTTCCACGTACGCGCCGACGAGCAGGGTGCGGGGACTCGATTGGTCGGCCGATGATTTCACCGCAGCCGGCGTCGCTCCGGAGGACGGCAACGAGTACGTCATGCGCTTCGAGTTCTTCTGCGGTGTCTTCCTCGAGGTCGCCTATATCGACGTCATCAACCTCGGCGTCGACGAGTCCTTCGACCGCTCTGCCAGCTTCGTCACACCGCTCGGGCCCGGTGCGGTCTTCACGCTACCGCCCATCGACATCACAGTCTGGGATCTGGACGTCGGTGTGGCGAGTGGATCGATCGGTTTCCGGCTCACGCCCGAAGCCGGCTCGGACAAGCTCACCGCCGACTGGGCGACCCTCGGCCAGTCGCCGGGGAAGATTTCCGGTAACGGGAGCATCCTCTACACGGATGCGAACGTGGACGTACAGCATGGCCCGGTCGTCGCCATCGATGGTCCTGGGGTTGCCAACATCCAGAGGAGCGACTTCCGTTACTACTTCAGCAATTTCTACCTCGATCTCGGTCTTTTCTTCTACTTGGATGTCTTCGGCGTCTGGGATGGGACGTTTACCATCCCCATCACCGATTTCGATCTGAGTGCGCTCACCGGGAATGTCTACCTGGAGCCCCACGCCGGAACCCCGGCTTCTCTCGTGACCTCCGTCTTCATTCAAAACGTCGCGCCCACGGCGCAGATCGATCTGAATGGCACGATGCTCGTCAACGGGATGCCGGCGTTCATCGTCCATGCGGGCGATCCGCTCGAGTTGCACGGTCGCTCGCTGGATCCGGGCCAGGACGATCTGACCCTGACCTGGGACTGGGGTGACGGTGCACCTTCACCCGATGTTTCTACCACCCACCCCGTGCCGCACGAGGTCACGGAGACGCAGACCCATGCCTTCGGCGAGGCCTGCGTGTATTCCGTTCGCTTCAAGTCGGTCGATGACGATCTCGACTTCGGCGAACAGCTCGTACCCGTGGTCGTGACCGGTGCGGCCGACGCGCTGGCACGCTTCGAGGGCTACTGGCAGCATCAATGCCGTGGCAATGGCCAAGTGGACTACGACGCGGCCACGATCGAGTGCTTCCTCGAGATCGTCGACTTCATGAGCCCGGTGTTTGGCGAAATGCGGGACATCTCATCCAGGGAACAGGCGTTCGACGTCATGTTCTTGCAACACAACAGCGGGTCCGCCGCCGAACAGCTCGACCGCGAGTTGCTCGTGGCGTGGCTCAACTTCGCCTGCGGCGCCTTCGACCCCATGGAGATGCTCGACACCGACCACAACGGCCGAGGCGACACACCCTTTGTCGAAGTGGTCCACACGGCCGAGATGGTGCGCCTCGACGCGAATGCCGCAGAGAAAGCGCTCCAGCGCCAAGCGCAGATTCTTCACCACATCAAGGACATGGCATCGGAACTGCCCATCGACCCGCCGCTCCTCGGCAGCGAGTAGCGCGTCGGAGCATGAGCACGAGGGTTTTATCCTGCGAGGGGCCGTCCGGGATCCGGACGGCCCCTCATGGTTCCAGTGCAGCCTTTCGCCGGATTTCTGCCCGCTTCAATCTAGCCGGCGGTACACGGTGCCGATGTAATCGACGAAATCTGGCGTGACCCCCTGGGCACGCAAGATGGCCTGCATCTGCGCCCGGTGATGGATGGAGTGGTAGTTGAGCTGCAGTGCGATGTCTTTGAGCGCTACCGTCCAGTGGGCGCCGTCGTATCCAATCCACTTGACTTCGTCGAACAGGGCGCGCTCCTCCTTGCTGTGCAGGAATTCCAGCCATGCACCCAGACTCCTGTCCCACTCGTGCTCGAGCGTGTCGAGAGGGTGGAGCGGTTCCCACCAGCTCAACCCCGGGTCGCGGGGGTACTGCGCGATGCGCGCCAGCCACTTGTCCTGCGAGTTGACGAGGTGGCTGAAGAGCCGGATGCACTCGTCCTTCTCCGGCAAGCTCGCGAGCTTCGACAACACCTGCCGGTTGGCGCGGTCATTGAAAGTGAATGTGTCGATCAGATACTGCTTCATGTCCATGGTCGCCTCCTCTCGACATGCGACGAAGCCCGCTCACGCCCGCAGACAGGTTCAGCGTTCAACCAGAAGAATCACGCCACTGAATCGCCTGAAAGCGCGGATCGGCTCGCAGTGAGCTCAGATCCGGGTCCCTTTCGACCCAATCGCGGTGCGCGAATCCTCCCTGTGCCGCCGACTGCAGGCACTCCAGGGCGCGCTCGGTCTGGCCCTCCAGTGCGAACAGACATGCGGCGTTGTACTGGATCCCGGCGTCCGCCAGGTCGGCCTGCAGAGCCTTCTCCACCCATTCGAGGCCTCTTGCCGTTTCGCCCAGCCGGCACAGCGACACGGCTCCGATCGTGAGCGCCCGCGCGTCGTCCGGATTCAGCTCCACATGCTGCTCCACCGCCCGGAACGCAGCACGATATGAGGTCAGCGCCACATCCTGCTCGCCCAGCGCCAGGTGGGTTTGTGCCGCGAAGTAGCGCGCCTCGTGGTTTTCTCTCGCCTTGCAGGCTTGCTCGAACAACCCGGCGGCTTTAGTGAATTCGCCGCGCTGGAAACAGGCTCGGCCATAGAGGTAGTAAGTTTCCGATTGTCTTGGATCTCTGGCGACCGCCGTTTCGAACTCGGACCACGCCTCGTCGAACCGGTTCAACAGCCACAGAGTGAACCCCCGTGCAGCATGGGCTTCGGGCATGGCCGCGTCGAGCTCCAGCGCGCGCAAAGTGGCGGCGTCGGCGCGCGCCAGGAGGCCTTCAGCCGATTCGCCGTAGAGATGCACCAACAGCCCACAGCACTCGGCGATCCCTACGAGTGCCAGCGCATAACGGGGATCCACCTCTGTCGCCTTGCCGAACATCTGCAAGGCGAAGTGCAGGCTGGCCTTGCGCCTCTGGTTGAAGTACTGCCGGCCCCGCAGGTAGAAATCGTAGGCTCCTGTCTCCGTCGTGGCGTATTGGCAGCGCCCGGAGGAGTCGTCGGCGAGCAGCAGTCGCAGACTCGAGACGACACTCCTGGTGATGTCTTCCTGGATGACGAAAACATCCTTCAGTTCGTCGTCATACTGTTCGGACCACAAATGGTACCCCGTGGCCACGTCGATCAACTGCACCCCAATGCGCAGGTGGCCACCCGATTGGCGTACGCTGCCCTCCAGGAGAGTCTCCACGTGCAGCTTGCGGCCGATTTCCCTGGCGCTTTCGCTCGAACCCTTGAATGCGAACGAGGACACCCGGGCGGCGACATTCAGGCCCTGGACCCGGGTCAGGCAGTTGATCATCTCCTCGGCAATGCCGTCGCAAAAGTAGTCCTGTCCGGGATCGGCGCTCAGGTTGGCGAAGGGAAGGACGGCGATCGATCGTGAGTACTCCTTGACACCTGGGGCGTGCTGCAAGCGCCCCGACAAGACGGCATCACGCGCATAGCGAAGATCGGAGCGCAGGTCTTCGGCCCGTTGATATCGATTGTCCGGATCCCTGGCGAGAAGTTTCACCACGATTTGCTGCAGCTCTGAAGGAACACCGGGCGCGGTCTGGCTCAACGGCGCCGGATGGCAGGCGTCGATCGACTCGAGCGTCAGGGCGACATCGTCCGCCAGAAATGGATGCACGCCCGACAGCATTTCATACAGCACGATGCCCAGGGAAAACAGATCCGAGCGCAAATCGGCCCGCTGCCCTTGCAGTTGTTCCGGAGACATATACTGAATGGTTCCCTGCATCAGATGATCCTGAGTACCGGAACTCCCGCTGAGCGCGGCCAGCCCGAAGTCGAGGATCTTGACCCCGCCGCGCTTGTTCACCATGATGTTGGTCGGCTTGATGTCCTGGTGCACCACCCCCCGGCCATGCGCCTCGCTCAACCCCTCGCTGATCTGAATCGCCAATTCCAGAAACTGCTCGAGTGTCACGTGCCGCTCGCGGTAGTAGTTCAAAAGCGAGCGACCGTCGATGAACTCCATGGCGATGAAGGGCTGTTCTTCGTGCTCGCCCACCTCGTGGATGGTCACGATGTTGGGATGATTCAGTTTCGCAATTGTTTGTGCTTCCTGCTTGAACCGCTCGCGACTCCGTGGATCGCTGCCCCATTGCGGTGGGAGGAATTTCAGTGCCACCACACGATCGAGGTCGTCATCCTTGGCTCGGTACACGACGCCCATGCCGCCGCTGCCGAGCAGGTCTGAAACGATGTAATGCGATACGCGGGTGCCGCGGGGGAACACTGGAAACGCCAGGGTGAGATCGTCGTGCTGTGACACAGGCCATTCCAAGGCTACTGACACCAGCTCGATGTGAGTATCACGATACGGTTCGAAGCCACGGATGTCAAAGGCTGCAAGCCTGAGCCTAGAGGTCGATTCCAAGCCCGAATGAAAGGCGGAAGTCATCCCGCTTCGGCAAGCTCCCGTCTTCTCGCCGTTGGGGGCTCTGGACCAGGGTCCCACGTGATAGAAACAGTGAAGTCCAAGATGTCGTAAAGCTCGATGTCCATGAGCGCGGCAAGGTGATGAAACGCATCCTCCACGTCCGGGACGCTGATGGTCGCCGCGTAAATCAGGCTGGTCTCGATGATCCCGGTCGGATCCCACTCCACCGACGTGCTCGGAATCAAGGCAGCGGTGTCATCTGTCTCACTCTGGCCGGGCTCCACCGATCTGTAGTCCGTGTGCACGTAGCCACCGCTGAACTGCACATACCAGTCGAGGGCGCCTTGCACAAGCTTGTAGCCCAGGCCCGCACCGAGGGTGGTGCGGCTATTGATGTTCTGAAACCTGTCGGAGAAGAGCTCGATCGACGCGGGCGTGGCGAACAACCTCTGGCTCAGGAACACGTCGAGCTCGGAATGCAACCGCTGGTTGTCGACGCTTTGGTTGCCTTCCAGTTTGCCATAGTTGCTATTGTAGTTCGTGTCGAAGCGGGTGTGCCCCCCCTCCCGGCGGATGAAGAGCATCGAGTTGAGGTCGACCTGATCCGTGTTCCCGGATCGCGACACGAAACCAATGCTGACCTTGGTCGACCAACGGTCCCACTCACTCGTCGCGCCTTCGACGATGGAGACGATCTCTGCCGCCGGGAACTCCCGGATTTCCGTACCGACGAGTATCTTCACGACGCCAGACTGCATCACGGCGGTTCCCATCTCCATTCGATCGTCATCGAAGACATATTGGAGGATGCGCGGAGACCGAATCTCGGTGACGTCGTCCCAATCCAGCGTCAGCAGGTCCAGTTTTTCACTGTCGAACTCGAGAGTCTCATCCCGCAGCGATTGGATTTCGCCCCGCACCCACTCGCCCGATACCAGCTTGATCCAATCCTGGCCCTCCGCAACCGGCACGGGCGGTGTCCATGCCGTTTTCTGGGCGGTCACGGTCGAAGGGAACACGAAGATCGAGAGGAAGGTCATCGCAACGCAAGAGCGAACCAGTCGATCTCTCTGGTGAGTATTCATTCTGTGGTTCCCTCACACCTTTCGTCGGCGCAAGCGTTCCGTCTACCTCGTGGATCAACGTGCTCGTCCCCTCGGCCGCTCGCGTGCTTCACCGTATCGATTCTACGAGTGAACGGAAAGAGCCTCATTTGAGACTGTCTCCGGAGATGGATGGGGTTGGGTTCGGTCCGAGTTCCGCTGCCGCGCGACGCCAATGCTCGATGTTGGCACCTTCGAGCGGGGCCGGTTTCTTGCAGCATCCGTGGGGTTTCCCCTTTCCAGTCACAGAGGGGAACCATCGGGAGCGTGGAGATGAACCGGTGCCTCTCATTGCCGCTGATTCTGCTTTTCTCAGGCTTCCCCTTGGCGACGAACTCGGGCGCGGCACCCGCGTCGCGGTCCGAAGCGGTGACCCTGTATCAAACGATGTACGTCGGAGCGGAGGGAATCGCCTCGGGCTGGACGGGGAATCACGCGAATTGCACATCGGGTGATGTGAACGCCGATTACCGAGCCGCCGGTCTGCAGCGTATCGAGTACTTCCGCGCCATGGTCGGATTGCCGGCGGGCCTGAGCTTGAATCCCTCCTGGAACGCCCAGTGCCAGGACGCAGCACTGATGATGACCGCCAATCGCTCGCTCTCCCATAGTCCGCCGACGAGCTGGACTTGCTACACCGCCGCCGGGGCCGAAGCGGCTGGCAAATCGAATTTGGCGGCGGGATATTCGACCTTGCCGGCCGCAGTGACGGGCTGGATGAACGATGCCGGCGTGACGAGTCTCGGGCACCGGCGCTGGATTCTCTACCCGCCGCTTGCGACGGTTGGAATCGGCACGACCTTCGGCAATTCGTATCCTGCGTACGCGCTCTGGGTCATCGGCGGGAACGGCTCGCGTCCTGCGAGCCCGGAGTTCGTGGCGTGGCCGCCGCCCACCTGGGTTCCATATCAGGCCGTCTATTCGATGTGGTCCTTCGCAGTTCCTGGGGCCAATTTCTCCGGCGCCAGCGTGACGATGCATCGCGGCGCCACAGCGATTTCTCTGACACTGTTGCCGATCCAAAATGGCTACGGCGACAACACACTGGGCTGGACGCCGCAAGGGCTCCCCTCCGGCGCGCCGTCGAGCGACACGGTCTATCATGTCGAAGTGAACGGCGTCGTCGTTTCCGGGCAATCACGCGACTATGCCTACGACGTGACCGTCATCGATCCAGCCGCTGCTGGCACCGCGGTCGAAACCGTGACTTGGGGATCCATCAAACAGCTCTTCCGCACGCCCACGCCCTAGCAACGCCGTTTGTGGCGATCCAGTCTTCCAATGCTCGTGTTGAGCGGCGACCTATGCCATTCGAATGGTCAGCGACGCGGGCAACGTGGAAACGCACGTCGTTCTGCTGACTGACCATCACCTTCGTCGTGCGCCGACTCGAGCCGATCACTTCGAAAAACGGCGGTACAACGCATACGCCGCCCAGAACGAGACACCGAAGAGGAGGATCGGGAGCACGACGGTCCACAGAACACCGGTGATGGGTGGCGGGGCGGGCAGCCGCTCCGGCGCGGCGACCTGCGCCAGGGCGGGAAACGCCGCGACGAAACATGCCGCGCCCGCGAGACATGTGCGCAACCACTTCACGGCTGGCCGTCCTTGCCGGAGCGGCGCTTTCGCCACGCCCAGTAGGCGCACGCCATCCCGAGGAGCGAAGCGACATACGCGATGCTCATGCCGATCAATGTCACGAGCCCACGATCCATCTCAACCTCCGTTTGCAGGCCCAGCCTGTTCCCATCGGTGTTGTTTTTCTAGTTCCGCCAAGTAGCGTGCTTGCTGTGTTTCGTACTCGACCGAAACGGCGCGCAGCTTCGGATCGATGATCCAGTACAGGAAGACCGCACCGCCCGCGGTGGCGAGCGTGATCCAAAGCCCCGACATCTGCAACAGCAAGAGTTTCGTCAGGCCGATGAGGATGCCGGCGAAAACGAGTGGCGAGATGAAGACGGCGATCCAATCTTCCCGAGTCCAGGTGTCTGCGGCCTCGGGCGTCCACTTGCGTCGGATGAACGGCCGGCGTGCACTTGGTACTGGGGCCCGAGGGCTTGCCAGCTCGCCGGCGGTATCGAGGGTGCTGCTCGAGCGTGACGCGTGCGCGGCTGCGATCGTGGTCGAGTCGTCGCCGATCAATCCGCGTCGCAAGGCTTCGCGGCGCACGGGCCCCCACCAACCAATCGGGCGCACCATGACGTAGTAACGCACGAGGTGATCCATGTTCTCGGCGCGCGTGAGCAATGTCGCCGGCAGGAAGACGACGGCACCGAGTGCCATCAGCAGCCAGAACTGCAGGTAGTCCGGCAGACTCGGGATGACACCAAAGGACGGCAAGATCCAGACGACGAGCCACGAGAGCCCCAAGTTGGCCATCCAGGACGCGAGATACCCCGCGGCATTGAACCGCCACCACACGACTTGCAGGATGTTGGGCAGCCAGACGCCCGCCATCATGAGCCAGAGTGCGAAGATCAGCCACTGGGTGATTTCTTCCATCATCAAGCCGTAGAAGAACGAACCCACGAGGAGCACGAATGTAGCGAGGCGACCCACCCAGACGAGCCGGCGTTCGCTCGCTTGCGGGTTCAAGTAGCGCTGATAGAGATCACGCGTGAAATAGAGTGCGCCGAGGTTCAAGTGGCTCGAGATGGTGGAGAAATGAATGGCGAGGATGGCGCCGAAGAAAACGCCGACCAGGCCGGCGGGCAAGAGCTCGAAGCCCTGGCGGAACCAGCCGAGCTCGTAATCGGCCACCGATGCCAGATTGGGCAGCATGACGAAGAACCCGAGGATGGAGGCGGCCCAGAAAGCATTGCGCACCAGTGTGATGGCACCGCCGGCCCAAATGCCGTAGCAGGCGTCGCGCAACGAACGCGACGATTGGATGCGCTGCGCTTCGACGTACCAATCGATGCTCGTTCCCATGCCGAAGCCACCGAGCACCGAGATCACCAGCATCGTGAGCCACCAGGCGGCGGGGAAGTCGCCGCTCCACCAACCGGTGAAGGCGAAGGGGTCGAGCCGCCAGTCTTGACCCATGCTCGCCAGACGCGTGGAGATTTCCGTCGCGCCGCCGGCAGCGACGACACCGACGATGGAGACGAAGATGATCGCCCAAAGGGCGACGATCCCTTGCAGGAAGTCGCCGATGATGACACCCCAGAATCCGGCGGCGAGGGTATACGCGGCGGTGATCGCGCTCGGGATGACGAGCCCGACCCATTCCGGCCAACCGAAGGCGAGCGCGCACACCTTGCCCATGGCGATGCCGACCCAGCCGAGGATGAACATGTTCATGAACACTTGCCAACCGGCGAGCCAGCCGCGCAGCAGCTCGGCGCCCAAACCGCCGAAGCGCACCACTTGCCACTCGGCTTGCGTGTAAGCCAGCGAACGCCGGAACATGCGCGCCGAGACAAAAGCGCCGACCGATGTCCACGCAGCGAAGAACGTGTACCAGAGCCCACGCAGCCCGTGCGAGTAGATGACGCCGGTGACCCACATTGGTGTATCGGTGGCGGTATGGGTACTGAAGACGGACGACGCTGGCAGCCACCATGGCAAACCGCGTCCGGCCAGGAAGAAGTCTGATTCGGATCGACGCGCCAGCTTGTAGAAGAACAGGGGGCCGCCGACCATCAGGAGCAGGTAAGCGACGGACCAGATCCAGTCGAGGGCGGTGAATTGCGTCACGTGGGCCGCATCTCCGAGGTTTCTGCCAACCGCACCACCTTCGTACCCTCGATGATCGCCGGATCATACGCATGGTTTGTGTAGGCCTGCAACAGCTAGCGGCCGTTGAAGTGACACTCCGTAGCAAGCGTACCCCATGGCCGAAAGCGGCCGGGCTCGGATCAGGGTTTTCGGGAGGGACAGTCAGGGTGGTGAAGACGAAAGCGTCGAATGCACCTGCTCAATGACGTTTACGACGGGCCCCCCGCAGTACGACGGCTGCGATAGAGGGTCCCAGATCGCTCCCGCAGGGAACACCGCGACGAAATCCCACAAGAGTGTGTCGGGTGCGATTGTGTCTCCTGGCGAAAGCAGGGAGGGGTTCTCGATCGCAGAGCGGACCACGAACCTCGAAAGCGAATGGCTCCTGTCCCAGAACTGGACGGCTCGCCTATCCGAGACGCGCGAAAGCACAGAAGACGTCGGAGGATACAGGTCGGACCACAGCACCGGCTCCCAGACGATGAGGATGCTGATCTGTGCATCCTGAAAGTCGTTCAGCATGTCCTGGAGTGCGGAGGCCCCCCGCACGCAAACGGGTCAGGTGGGAGAGAGCATGACCACGACCCGCTGCTTCAAAGCCCCCTCATTGAAGGCCTGTTCAAAGGGTCGCAGATCATCCTCTGAGAGATTCACGAGGGGAGGCTGTCCCTGCGGCATCCGGCGGGGCGCGTACTTCACGTAGGTGATCGCGGCGGCGCCCGCTGTCAGAGCCAGTGTCCCGATCAGGACGAGGGCACGCTTGGTTCGCTTGCTCGGCATGGTGAACTCCTGTCGCCGACACGGCGAAGGAGAGATTCTAACCTGAGCGTCGCGATAGGTGGCAGAGTTTCGTGGATGGCTTGTCTTGCATCATCGGCAAGATATCCAGCGATGACCAATGTCTACTGCTCGACGCGGGACCTCCGCCTCGCCCAGCGGCTCGCCCGCCACGCGTCGCCGATCACGCCAGGGTTACGCGACATCCTGGTACACTTCCCCGGCAGGATTCTGATCGCCTGGTGTTACCGATCCACGGCCCCGCGGTCGGTCGAGTGATCTACTGGGTTTCCCCGCGGTGAATCGGGTTTGCGGTCTCTCCCGTAACCGATCCTCCGAAATCGAAGGGCCCACGAGCACACCATGAGTCACCAGCTGCCCGAGATTCACCTGGTGCGCCACGGTGAAACGGCCTGGACGCTTTCACGCCAGCACACCGGCCTCACCGACATCCCACTGACGGAGATCGGCGAGAGCGTTGCCCTCCGGCTGGGCGAACTGCTGCGTGGCATGTCCTTCGCGCGCGTCGTCACCAGCCCCTTGCAGCGGGCGAAGCGCACCTGCGATCTCGCCGGCTTCGGCGAGATAGCCGAGATCGATCCGGACCTGGTCGAGTGGAACTACGGCGACTACGAAGGGATCACGACCGCCGAAATCCGTGAGCGACGACCGGACTGGCAGCTCTTCCGCGACGGCTGTCCGGGTGGCGAATCGGTGGCGGAAGTCGGGGACAGAGCCGACCGGGTCATCGCCCGACAGCGTGGTCTCGTTGGTGACGCGCTGATATTCTCCAGCGGTCACTTCCTGCGGGTCCTCGCGGCCCGCTGGGTGGGCCTCGACGCGTCCTGCGGCCGCCTGCTCCTGCTCGGCACGAGCACCATGAGCATTCTCGGCTACGAACACAGCAGGAGCGAGCCAGTCATCCGGCTCTGGAATGACGCTCGGCCTGGGGCCGATTGACGCGCTCGCCGCGAAACGATGGGAGCTTTGTGATCTCCGCTTCTGCGGCCTTGGCCGCTCTCGAAAAGACCAAAGCCAGCTACGGAGGAAATTCCGCCGCGACCAAACGGCAGCTCGTGCAGACGCTGGGAAGGCGGCGGCTACGTTCCGCTCCTGATGTCCTGCGTTTCCACGAAGCGCTGTGTTTTCTACGCGCCTACCCGGACGACACCTACACCTTGCGCGCTGTCGAACAGTCACTCTCGAGTTTCGCCAACCGCAGCGATCTGCGCCGCTTCCGGCGCGACCTGGCGGATACCGGCATCGCAGGCACCGACATCCATTACCGTTTTTTCTGGCCCATGGCGTGTTGGGTGGTGCGCCACTGGCCCGATCGACTGCACCTCGATTGGCGCGAGAACGGTCGTGCCGAACAGCTTCTCGATCTTCTCCCGTTTCTCGTGCCGTTCTCCGAGACCGCCGGCTTCGACGAGCTCGACCTCGAGCCGTGCGATTGGCTCGAGCGTCTGAAAGGGGCTGGCGAAACCGACGCGGCGTTCCTGGTGCGGCGCATCGCCGCAGCGTTTCCAAATGACTACCATCGCGAGGCCGCACACGATCGCATGGATCTCTGGTATCGGGTCGAAACGGGTCCCACAACGCCATCGCGAACGCACGCCAAGTTGGACGGCGTTCCGCTCACGTACCAGAAGCGGCCGCTCGATCGTTCACGCCCCGATCTGAACCTGGAAGTGTGGCGCCGCCCGCGCGCCGTGCACGATCTATCGCCCCGGCAAGGCCAACGGCTTGTCGACATGGCGCGCACCGCGATGGTGACGCGCGGGCGCGATCTCGACGTCTTCGCCTATGGTGATGCGCGCGACGTGCGTCTGGTGGACTTCGGCGATGGGTTGCAGTTCGCGAGCATCGGGTTCCTTCCCGAGCGCCGGGCGCTGCTGCACGCGATCTATGGGTTCCTCACCCTCAAGAATGGCGTCCCCATTGGCTACGTGCTCGCGAGCGCGCTCTATCGCCATGCCGAAGTCGCATACAACACATTCGAGACCTACCGCGGCGGCGAGGCGGCGCAGGTATTCGGGCGCGTGCTGGCGATGACGCACCATCTCTTCGGCGCCGTCACATTCAGCATCGATCCATACCAACTGGGCCATGGGAACAAGGAGGGCCTCGCCTCGGGAGCCTGGTGGTTCTACTACAAGCTAGGCTTTCGGCCGCACGATACGAGTGTGCGTCGCGTGTTGCGTGGTGAACTGGAGGCGATGCGCCAGGACCCGAGCCACCGTTCGAGCCTCGCGACGCTGAAAAAGCTCGCCGCCGAGCATGTGTTCTTCGTGCCACGTGGAAATGGCAGTGGGAAGTCGCGGCAAACGCGGCGAGCCAGTGCGGCAAGCAAGCGACGCGTCGGACGCGTGCAGCTATTGCCGCTTTGGAACGTGAGTCTCGGCATCAGCGATTCCCTGGCGCAGCATTTCGGCGCCGAACGCGAGCGGGGAATTCGCTCCTGCGCCAGCGATGTGGCGCGCCTCCTGGGTTTGCGTTCGTTGCGCGACTTCAATGCCGGGGAGCGTCAGGCCTGGGAACGTTGGGGCCCGCTCGTCGCGGCCTTGCCCGAAGTCGCCCGCTGGGGCGCAGCCGACAAGCGCGCGCTTGTGCACGTCATCCGCGCCAAGGGCGGGCGGCGCGACTCGGAGTTCGTCCAACGCTTCGATGCACACCGGCCCTTGCAACGCGCCATCCTGCGCCTCGCAGCGCGCGCTGAATCGTGAGCAGAGGAGCGTGGTGATGGGGATCGGACGCCACCGACCAACTCGAATCCCCTTGACCCGCGACTGGCTCGGTGACAGCGTTCGGGCATCATGGGCGCTAAAATGGCTGCCTGCTGTCTGGGCGCGATCCTGCTCCTCGGCGCGCCCTGCGCCCTGGCGCAGCGCTACCACGTGCACACGTACACGGTGACCGACGGTCTGCCCAACCCATCGGTCTTCGACATCATGCAGGACTCCACGGGGACCATTCCGAGGCCGGAGCTTGGAAGCCTCTGCCCGAGCAGCTGACTGACGGTCGGTTGGCTGGATCGTGATGGAAGGAGCACAAGTGCTCGATCGCATTGCAGATGGACGAACCGACTTGGTGTTCGACTACCTGTCCGCGGGCCATTCCGCCACAACCACCGACAAGGACGGGGTGACGCTGATCCGGTGGTGCGCTTACTATGGCGATGTCAGTGCCATCCGGTTCCTACTGGCGAACGGTGAGTCGCTCGACTCGTTGGGCGCGAACCGCGATCTCCACGCAGCCGCATTCCATGGACACTGGCAACTGTGCCAATTCTTGCTCGAGCACGGAGCCGACGTGAATCTGGCCTTGCCGGACAGCGGAGAAACGCCGCTCCATGCCGCCTTGTGTACGCCCGATCGGCTGGCGCACGATCTCGTCCTCCAAGTGCTGCTTGCGCATGGAGCGGACCCCAATCGGGCGACGAAGGCGTCCGCGGAGACGGGTTGTTTCATGCGCGATTGTCGCACGAGAGCGGAAACACCTCTGCATCGTGCAGCGGCGGTTGGCACGGAAGAGACCATTCAGCTGCTGGTGGATGCGGGGGCGAGGATCGATGTCAGAGACATGAATGGCGACACTCCGCTCAGCTGGGCCAGTTGGCACACACGGCCGGACACGGTACTCCGAAAGCTGTGTTACGGCGCGTTCTCCATTCATTCCGCCAGGCGTTCGATGCAGGCTCACCTGCATGGGAGACCGCGCGCCTGAGAAAGGATTGGAGTCTGGAGAAACAGTATAATCCCCAAACCGATGGCTCGTCGTGTGCGGCAAGGAGAGGCAATGAGAAGAGTTCGTCTTTCAGTGGCGATGAGCCTCGACGGATTCATCGCCGGTCCTCGGGGCGAAAGCGACTGGATCGTGATGGACCCGGACATCGATTTCCGGCGTTGTTCCAGGAACGCGGGGAGCCGACACGATGGCGGAACTGAAGACGAGCCCCAATGACCGAAGCGTCGATGACTTCATCGCCGGGGTCGCCGATCCGAAAAGGCGCGAGGAATGCCGCACGATTCTGAAGCTCATGCAGCGCGTCACCAAAGCGAAACCGAAGATGTGGGGGACCAGCATCGTCGGGTTCGGGAGCTACCACTACCGGTACGCCAGTGGGCGTGAAGGCGACTGGTTTCTTTCCGGTTTCTCGCCGCGGAAACAAAACCTGACGTTGTACGTCATGTCGGGTTTCGCGCGCCAAGCAGACTTGATGCGGCAACTGGGCAAGTACAAGACCGGGAGCTCGTGTCTCTACATCAAGAGTCTCGAGGACATCGACCTCGGGACGCTCGAAACCCTGGTGCGGCAGTCGGTCGAGCACATGCGCAAGAACAGCGCTTAGTCGCTGGGCGTCGGTTGCAAGGAGCATGAACGCAAGTCGCGGCCGTGGGGGACATGTAGGCGGCGGGTGACTTGCAGACGGGGACTCATGAGCTGGATCCAAGTGATCGACGAAGAGGATGCCGCTCGCGATCCGGAGCAGGCGCGCTTGCTGCGTCTCTACCAGTCCTGCATCGACGGCGAGACTGGGACCGTCGACAACATCCTCAAAGTTCACAGTCTGCGCCCCGAGACTCTCGACGGCCATTTGCGGCTGTATCGGGCTGTCATGCACCCGCGATCCGTGTCCGGGCTGAGCGGGCGTGAACGTGAGATCCTCGGGGTCGTCGTCTCCGTATACAACGGCTGCCACTATTGAATTGTCCATCATGGAGCCGGTCTGGCTCGGCATCTGCGCGCATCCCGATCTACAGAGGCCAAGATCGACGCTTTCATCGCGGCTCTGGTGGCCCATGTGCTGCAGGACACCGGTCTGCCTGCGCTCACGACCGCGCGCGAGCGTGCGATGATCGCGTACGCGCTCAGGCTCACACGGGCTCCAGCCGACATGACCGCCGCAGACATCGAACCGTTGCGCGCGGCGGGATTGAGCGACGCCGAGATCCTCGACGCGAATCAAGTGACCGCGTACTTCGCGTACGCGAACCGCGTCGTGGACGGGCTGGGAGTGCAGCTCGAGTCTGGGCATCGAGAGGCGCAGCGACCCCATCGCCGGCCGGGCCTGACACAGCAGTTCGGCTCGATCGACATTTATCTCTTCGATCAGATCCTGCGTGGCCGGATCGTGGCCGGCATGCGTGTTTTGGACGCCGGGTGCGGTGGCGGCCGCAATCTAATGTACTTGCTTCGTTCCGGTTGCGAGGTCTTCGGAGCCGACGAGAGCGCCGAGGGCATCGCGTCAGTGAGAGAGCTCGCAGCCAGCATTGCGCCGCACCTTCCACCGACGAACTTTCGCGTCGAGGCCGTCGAATCGATGACGTTCCCGAAACACTCGGTGGACGTGGTGATCAGCAACGCGGTCTTGCATTTCGCTCGCGATGACGCGCATTTTTGGGCGATGCTTTGCCGTATGTGGGACGTTCTCGCACCGGGCGGGCTCTTCTTCTGCCGACTGGCGTCCAACATCGGCATGGAGAACCGCGTGCGACATCTGGAGGGCCGGCGTTTCCTCTTGCCCGATTCATCTCAACGCTACCTGGTGGACGAGGCGATGCTCCTGTCGGCCGCTCACGACCTCGGGGCCGACTTGCTCGACCCGCTCAAGACCACGATCGTGCAGGATCAACGCTGCATGACGACCTGGGTGCTGCGGAAGCACGCCACGCCCGCCTGAGGCGTGAGCAGGCACCATCGGGCAATCATTCGCTTCGCGCGCGCGAAACTCTGAATGCGGACCGAGGGAGGTGCATCGACGGCGCATGAGTGACACAGATGGTGTTCTCACCGCGATCGAACGCGACGGGCTCGCCTTGCTTCAGGATGCGAAGCTGCTCAATGTCGTCCGCATCGTGAGCGGCGAAACCTTGCGCGGGTCTTGGTGGTCGCATCGGGATGCGCACCGGATCTTCGCGGTGCTCGAGTCACTCGAGGCGCACCCGGACGTCGTCGCGGCCAAGCTGGTAGGCGGCAAAGTCACGTTTCTGCATCGTCGCCTGTGGCCGGCACTTCTGGGGGTGGCGCTCGTACGCGAGGAATGGCAGACACGCGCACTGTCGAGCGAGGCGCGAGTCCTATGGCGAGCGCTGGATCGCGGCGAATCGATGCAGGTCGTGGGTCCGGCCGCCAAATCAATCGAAATCAGGCTCTTGGCCCGCTCGGAGCAGGTCCATACATCGGGTGGGAAGCATGTGACACACTTGGAACCGTGGTCGGTGTGGGCGACAAGGGTGCGATGTTCCGCGCCGCTCGCGGTGGGGGACGCGAAGAGGGTGCTCGAAGCAGCCGTGATCGGCATAGGCGGCGCCCCCAGCCTGTTGCCGTGGCACGAGCGCAAGGGAAAGTAGCGCATGCAAGACCGTGCGATCCTCGTTCTCAATGCCGGGTCTTCCAGCGTCAAGCTCTCCGTCTTCCGGATGCCGACACTTGCATGCACGCTCCGTGGCCGTATCGAAGGCATTGGGGGCAACTGCCGATTGCGTGCACAAGATGGCGACGGGTCGATTCTCGTCGATCGCACGCTGGATGCAGCGGCGATTCCGACCCCTCGCGATGCGATCGAGGCGCTTTTCTCTTGGCTCGCGGCAGAAGCCCGCGATCTCGCGCCAGCGGCAGTAGGGCATCGTGTCGTGCACGGCGGCAGCAGATTCTCCACGCCGATGCGGATCGATGTAGCCACGCTCGCCGGGCTCCGGGCGCTCGTGCCGCTCGCTCCATTGCACCAGCTCGACAACCTCGCCGGCATCGAGGCGATCCAGGAACGATTCCCCACCGTGCCCCAGGTCGCCTGCTTCGATACGGCATTCCATCGCCATCGTGAACCCGTGAGTGAACTGATTCCACTGCCGGTCGAAGTGTGCGGGGCAGAACTGCGGCGCTATGGTTTCCACGGCCTTTCCTACGAGTCCATCGTCGACGCGTTGCCGCGCATCGCCCCCGCGATCGCGTCCGGGCGCATCCTCGTGGCGCACTTGGGCAACGGCGCGAGTCTGTGCGCCGTCCGCGACGGCCGCAGTGTCGAAACCACGCTCGGGTTTTCCACGCTCGATGGCTTGTGCATGGGGACGCGTCCCGGCCATCTCGACCCGGGCGTGATTCTATACTTGTTGCAGCAACGAGGCCTCTCGGCCACTGAAGTCGAACGCCTCCTGTACACGCATTCAGGCTTGCTGGGGATTTCCGGCACGAGCAGCGACATGCGCGTGCTGCTGGCGAGTGCCGAGCCGCAGGCGCGGTTGGCCGTCGATTATTTCGTCTATCGCGTGACGCAGGAGATCGGCGCGCTCGCCGCCGTCCTCGGTGGCCTGGACGGGCTGGTGTTCACCGGCGGAATCGGCGAGAACTCGCCGGTGATCCGCAAGCGCGTGGTGGCAGCGTCGGCCTGGTTGGGCTTGGCCCTCGATGACGACGCCAACGCACGCGGGGGTTCTTGCATCAGCAGGCCCGAGAGCGCAGTTCCCGTCTTCGTCATTGCCGCGAATGAGGAACTGGTGATTGCCCGTCACACCGCCAAAACGCTCCGGTTCAGCGGCGGCGTGTAGAGTGGCCCGCTGCAACGGGCTGTTCGCTCGCCTATGTTCTCCTGGTCTGGCTATTGCTCGAAGGCGAAGATGCGCTTCCAATCATTCTTCATGTCCACAACACTCCAGCCGCGCTGCGGTGCTTCCTTCAGGGCTTCGACAAGCTTGCCGCTCTTCGCGATGGCGTCATAGGCGTATTCGCGTTCGGCGTCTGTGTGGTGGACGATGAGGCCGAAGCTGGGGCGTGGGTTGTTGATGGTGGTGTATTGCAGCATGGCGTGATCACCGTCGCTGTTGCCGAAACACGCGATGGGCCGGCGGCCGATGAATTGCCAAATCGCGACCGGCTTGCCCGCCTTGTCGTTCACGAACAAGTAATCGAGCGTTTTCACCAGCACCGGTCCGCTGTCGCGCAGTTCGAATGCCGTCCGCCCTGTCGAACCGACGACTTGCTCGGGCGGGATGCCATAAACGCGCTCCGACCAGACACGCATGAAATCTGCGCCGCCACCCGAAACGATGCAGGTTTTGAAACCATTCGCCCGCAGGTAGCGCAAAAGTTCCTGCATTGGCTGATAAGTGAGTTGGTCGTAGGGCTTGCCGAAGCGCGGGTGTTTGGCTGAGGCGAGCCACGCCTCCACCCGGGCGTGGAAGTCCTCGGTCGTCATCCCCGTATGGGTGAGCGCAAGGATATGCATCAGGCCGTCGTGATGTTCACCTTCGAGGAGTTTGGCGATGTCGCCCGCAAGGGCAGCCTGCACCATCGGATCGTCGGCGAACGTGGGCTCGTTCGGAGCGCGGCGCTTGATTTCGTCAAAGATGAACGCCGCCTGAAACGGCATGGGAGCTTCCGGCCAGAGCGTGCCGTCGTTGTCATAGACGGCGATGCGTTCGGCGGGCGGCACGAAATCGGCCGAGCCTTCCTTGGTGACCTTGTCGACGAAGGCGATGATGGCCTTCTTCGGCGCGGTGTCGTTCCAGGACGGCATGGGATCGGCGGCGAAGGTCGTGTTTGCGAGCAGCGTTACAGCCAGCAGGCTCTTCATGAGAAAACGTTGCACAAGAATACTCCTTTTGCGCAGGAATAGCGGGGCGCCTCCAATGAAGCGCCCCGCCGCGTCCGCGCTACTTCGACCCGCTGCTTGCCTTCATCTGCTGAAGAACTTCATCCATGTTGAAGCTGGCCGCCTTCTGCCGCTGCGGGTAGTTCTTGAACGTCATCAGGAACTCGCCCACGAAGCCCTGCGCAGGAACGAGCTGGAAGGCGTGATCCAACAGCCAGTCATAGTAGGTATTCGACGTGATGTCCGCGCGCTCGTACGGGTCCGTCCGGAGGTTGAAGATCTTCGGAACCCGCAAGGTCACGAACGGCTCTGCCCAGATGCGCAGTGTTCCCTCAACCCGCTGCTCCATGAACACGAATTTCCAGTTGTCGTAGCGCAGGCCGGTCAATTGCTGGTCATCGTTGACGTACAGGAACGATTCACGGGGGTTCTTCGGGGCTTGCCCGGTCAGGTAAGGCACGAGATTGTAGCCGTCGAGGTGGACCTTGTAGTTCATGTTGCCGACTTTGTAGCCCTTGAGCAACTTGTCTGACACTTGCGTGTCGCCAGCTATGGCGAGGAAGGTCGGTAGCCAGTCGTGGTGGGCCACCATCTCGTTGGACACACTGCCCGGCTTGATCTTGCCCGGCCAGCGCACCATGGCCGGCACCCGGTAGGCGCCTTCCCAGTTCGAGTTCTTCTCGTTGCGGAATGGCGTCATGCCTGCATCGGGCCAGGAGTTCATGTGCGGTCCGTTGTCGGTGCTGTACATGACGAAGGTGTTGTCCGCGATGCCCAGGTCATCCAGTGCCTTGAGGACCTGGCCGACATTCTTGTCGTGGTCGATCATGGTGTCGTGGTACGGGCTCTGGAAGCGCCCCGACTGACCGAGGCTCGCCGGCTTCGTGTGGGTGCGGAAATGCATGTGGCTGAAATTCACCCAAACAAAGGCCGGCTTGCCCGCCTTGTTCTGGCGCTGGATGAAGTCCACCGCGCGGTTGGCGACGTCATCGTCGACGGTCTCCATCCGCTTCTTGGTCAGCGGGCCGGTGTCCTTGCACACCTGCTTGCCGACCTTGCCGAAGCGCGGATCTACCGTCGCATCGTCCGTGCTCGAGGCCTTGCAGTCCAGCACGCCGCGCGGGCCGAACTTCGCGCGGAACGCCGGCTCCTTCGGATAGTCCGGCAGTTCCGGCTCTTCCTCGGCGTTCAGGTGGTAGAGGTTGCCGTAGAACTCGTCAAAGCCGTGCACCGTGGGCAGGTACTCATTGCGATCACCCAGATGGTTCTTGCCGAATTGGCCGGTGGCATAGCCCTGTGCCTTCAACAATTCAGCAATCGTCGGGTCTTCCTTTTGCAACCCTACGGTGGCGCCCGGCAAGCCGACCTTGGTCAAGCCGGTGCGCAAACCGGACTGGCCGGTGATGAACGATGCCCGGCCGGCGGTGCAGCTCTGCTCGGCGTAGTAGTCGGTGAACAGCATGCCTTCCTTGGCAATCCGGTCGATGTTGGGCGTCTTGAAGCCCATCACCCCGTGCGAGTAGGCGCTGATGTTGGACTGGCCGATGTCATCGCCCCAGATGATGACGATATTGGGCTTCGGCTGCGCGGATGCCGGAGCGTCCGCCAGCGCCACGGCGGTGAACACCACCAGCAGCCCGAGCAAAACTTTGCGTGT